>CALOCZ010000078.1:0-56159 GCA_942491935.1 uncultured Cytophagales bacterium | reverse complement strand
GTTCTGACATAGTCTATAATTTAAAAAATCCACCTGGCACCAAAAGCGAGTGTTATCCCTACATGAATGATCATAATGACCAGCATAATAAGGGCAAAGGGTAAATGTACTATATGCCAGTATTTGAATAACCTTTGCATGCTCTGTAATCGCTGTAGTTTTTTGTTCAGGGAAATTTCATTTTTGATGAGTTTGACAATACCCCTGATGCTTGACTCTGAGAGCCTGAACTTCCTTAATGTTTTCTTTAACCGCCTGATGCTTATTTTACCTTCTTTATTCCGGCGGATCATCCGGATATTTTCATCTCCATTCTGATCCTGAGAATTAATACTGGTGTACTCAAGGATGGCATTATAGCTTTTTTCATCCAGTTTAAATTGGTGTTTGATACGTACATTCAGGTTGCTTTTCATTTCCCTGACCTCATTCAGGCTTAATTCCCTCCCTTCCATGGATCTGGGTATCTGAAGATATATGTACCTTCCAATAACACCGCTGGCCACTACTACGACCATACTCCAGAAACTTATTGAAACAATTCCCCCAAATTTGAACGCTGTATGATATAAAATCATAATTGGTCCGAGAATACATAGAAAAATATGAAATTCCAGCCAATATTTTAACCTGCCGAAACGGGATAGAAAGCGGTATCTTTTCCTGGCCATATAAGAAAAGACGCCAATAACTATTAATAATGTGCCAATTATACCTAATCCATGCCCAATCAATCCACTCGGCTTGTATAAATCATGCTCTGAATGATAAAACCTTTCGGTTAAAGGGGTGTTATAATAGGAAATCCCCATTATAAACAGTGATATCGTAGTCAGCATCACAATACTTGCCAGGGTAGAAATATATATGCGATGTCCCGTTTTTTGCATTATGTTTTCTTCGCAGATCTGGTAATAAGTAACTTATAATAACGATTTGATACAAAATTTATTATTGAAATATATTCCAAATTACTTGCATTATCCTCATAATCTGCAAATAGAAAAAATGAATTTCAACCTTAAGCAATGCATGTAATATAATTCTATTAAATTGAACATTTTTATCATTTGAAAATTAAAAACGAGCATATTTTATATGGTAAGATTGTGAATTCCTGAATCAAAGCGGTGATTTTTACTTTTATATAGAATTAAAATGATGAAAGAACAAAGTTCCTCCAGAAGATTGAGGGCTGATTGTATTGTTATAGAAAATTGTATGCTGTTAGGAAAGCACCCAGGTAGGTCATTTAGTATTTAGCAATTAACAGCTGGTAAAAGGAATCACGAGCCGTTAATTGCTAGATTTACATAATGATCACTTATTGAATATATGATTCATCCGGTACCTTACACCAAAACTAAAACCTCCATTGTGAACATTATAATCGTAATCACTTGAAGGCATTTTGGTAAAGGCGCCATTATAGCGGAAAAATCCACCTAAGCCAGATGCATCATGTGTATATGACAAGGCTATATTATATCCGATCTGTACTTTGCTGACATCTTCCTTAATATTGTAAGTCTCTTTTTCACCCATATACTCATATTTTTCTTTGGCTGCCACTAAGAAAGAGATATCCGGGCCAACTTCTGCCCTGATCCCTTCATAAAATTCATATGTATAGGTAAATGGAATAGACAGATAATGTAACCTGTTTTTACTTACCTCGTCGTCACTGTAATTGAATTTTCCTCCGAACTGGTTATAAAATAATCCGGAATATAAACCCATTTTAGGATACTCCTCGCAAAAAACCCAGTGTACGTATCCTCCGAATCCAATGCTTCCAATACTTTTTATGTCATCGTCTTTGGCATCTTCGCCATAGAAATTTGAGATCCGGTAACTCAATTCAGGACCAAATGTGAAATTGCCCCCTTCCGGATCGCAATTTGGTTTTGTTATGCAACATCCATTGATCATCAATACAATCAATATCGCAAAGCAAAGCAGTGAGAGATTTTTTAAGTGGTTCATGATTAGGTTTTTAGATTTTAATATAATGTGGTATTGATATGATTTTGGAGATATATATCTCTATTTCAATTAAAAACAAGGTATAACTTAGAGATTTTTTAAAACAATTCCAAATAATTCTAATTGTAATTAATTGATAATGGGGAGCATTTGAGGCAATATGATGTAAACAGATGATGCCAGTTCAATTGGATAAGGAAAAGGATGAAACTCTTTTACATTATCCTGCTAAATTTAAACATGTATAATGTGTTTTTGCGGAGTCCTTTTAAGTTATGCTAGGACTTCCTCAAACAATTCTGACTTGATCCTTTCCATTCTCCTGGCTTCTACTCTTACTTGCTTCATGTGCCCGTAATTCATGGGTAGGTATAATTTGGGATTATACAAATTGCCGGAAAGTCGTCTCAGAACAGATTGTAAGCTATAAAATTTTTTCCTGGCATTTATCTTCCCCATCTGAAGCTCAAAAGGGGTCATATTTTTGGGTTTAAAAACCACGGTATTGTGATCATAATACTTCCAGTCAGTTGTCGTCAACCTGCCCTCACTTTTCAGCTCATCATAGATTTTGGTTCCCGGATAAGGCGTTAACACATTAAATGAAACAGTGCTGACTTTATTCTTGATCAGGAATTGGACAGTTTCATTAAATATTTCTTTTGTGTCGTTATCGAATCCAAAAACCATGGAGGCATGGATCAGAATGCCCATCTTTTTAATCTTCTTCAAAGCACTTTCAAGATGTTCTATTTCCTTCAAAGCCTTTCTTAAGGTTTGCAACTGATCCACCGATACACTTTCAATGCCGAAGAACATGGCTTTACACCCACTGTCTGCCGCAAGCTGCATCAGTTCATCATCGGCAACAAGCAAGGATACAGAAGCCTGTCCTACCCAGTTGACTTTAAGGGGTTTTATGGCCTTAAACAAAGCTTTTGCATACTTTGGATGGCCAATTATATTATCATCCAGGAACATGATGTTCTTTGCACCTGAATCCAGGATATCTGAAACGACATTTTCGATTGGAATATGCCTGATCTTTTTACCAAAAAGGTTCGTGACACAACAAAATTCACAATTATACGGGCATCCCCGGGTGGTCATGACCGGGATCATCTTAAACAGCCTGTTTTTAAGAATTTTCTTAAAATCTTTACGGACATATTTTGTCAGATCAGGTTTTGGTTCATGATATCTCTCTTTAAGTTCATTTTTCTGGAAATCTTTGAGCAAAGTGTCCCATACGCCCTCAGCTTCACCCACCACCACGCAGTCAGCATGCTCCTGGGCTTCTTCCGGGAGAATAGTTGGATGAACCCCTCCCAATAATACAGTTTTTCCTCTTTTTTTAAATTCATGGCAAAGTTCGTAGGCCCGTGGTGCATTGGCGGTCATACAACTTATCCCTACCAGGTCGCATTCCTGCTCCAGGTCAACAAGTTCTGATTCTTCTTCAATGATGCGTACTTCATGTTCTTCGGGGGTCAATCCTTCTAAGATATATAGGGCCAACTGTGGCAACATAAGCCCTTTATTGGTTCTTTTTTCGGCATCAACCGTTGGGGAAATGAGTAGTATTTTCATAATACATACTTTAGTTTTTGCATAGGAATTGTTGAATGACTATGGTTGAGAAAAAGACTTAATGGTGTTTAATGGTTTATAAAGATACGCAATATTCTCCAGTACCTTTCATGATTAATTGTATACTTGATCTTATCACGGGCCTCAAAAAGATGTTGATGTTTCAATTATGATATCTCGGGCCGCTCAAAAAACAGCAAAATCAAAATTTAAATGTTAATATTGGCTATCGATTCGAAACTGTAAGCCTTGATTGAATTTTAATTTATCTATTAGCTAATATTACCAATCAAATCTAATGGGAGATAATATAATCAACACTGCATTCACCCTGCCATGCGGAGTAACTCTTAACAACCGGCTGGTGAAATCCGCGATGACAGAACGGATCAGCAATAAAAAATTTGAACCTACAAAGGGACATATACGATTATATGAAGACTGGGCTGACACTAATGCAGGTCTGTTGATTACCGGTAATGTTATGATCGACCATAAACATCTCGAATCAGCAGGGAATGTATGTTTTGAAGAAGGGATGTTACCTAAACTAATGCGCTGGGCAGAAGCTGGCAAAAAGAATGGCAACCACTTATGGGTGCAAATTTCGCATGCCGGAAGGCAGACCAATAAGTTCAATACAACCAGGCCGATGGCACCCTCTGAGGTACAATTGAAGAAAATCGGACTTTTTGGAAAGCCCCGGGCTATGTCTGAAGGAGATATTGAAAAGGTCATAATGGGATTTGTGAAAACGGCGAAATTAGTGAAAAAAGCAGGTTTTACAGGCGTGCAGGTCCACTCCGCACATGGATATTTGCTCAGCCAGTTTCTGTCGCCCGCAACTAATCAGCGGACTGATCAATGGGGAGGTAATATCGAAAACAGAAGCAGACTACTGCTAACCATTATCCGGGAGATCAGGAAAGTCTTAGGACCAGAATTTCCATTGTCGGTAAAGTTAAACTCTTCTGATTTCCAGAAAGGCGGATTAACAGAAGAAGAATCCCAGGAAGTCGTTAAGATGCTGGATAAAGAAAAGATCGACCTACTTGAAATTTCCGGGGGTACATATGAAAAGGTAGCCTTTTTTCTGATGAATGAAGACCAGGGCGAAATTAGGGAAAGCACAAAGAGAAGGGAGGCTTATTTCATAGATTTTGCCAGAAAGGTAAGGGCGATAAGTAATTTACCTCTGCTGATCACCGGGGGATTCAGAACCTATGACTTCTGTAATGAGATATTGGAAAATGGTGAACTTGATCTGATCGGTATGGCACGTCCATTTATCACCGACCGGGAAAAAATTCCAGGATTTCTTAGAGGTAATATAAAAACGCTGGACAATTTGGTCATCAGGACAGGTATCAAACAATTTGAGGATGCGGCTGAAGGGGGTTACTATGCCAGGCAACTCATCCGTTTTTCAAAGGGAAAACCATTTAAAAGGGATCTTAGTCCACTCTGGAGCTCCAACTTTTTAGTCCTTTATGAGTTGAAAAAAGCCTTATCAAGGTGTTTGACCTTCTAAATATCGTTGAATGGATCAACTCAAGTAAATCAATTGAATTCTGCTGTTATTTTGAAGATATCATATGCTTTCATCATAATTTTCCAGGATGGAATGATAATGGAGTTCCGTCGACTTACATGATTGCATTAGAGCTTCTTTAAGCCACAGACCTGTTTATTAAATTATTCCATTGATGGTAAGGTCTCAAAATCCGGGATATCGACGAGGTATACATTACAGTATCCGGAAATATCAGAGGTGTACAGTACCTTTGTCCCATCTTCATTAAATCTCGGGTGCGGATGAGAGTGCTGTGTTTGCATACTTGACTTGTGCTCTGTGAGTATTCTGGGCCCATCATATGTTTCCCCATTCCATTTCCACAATTTAATCACACCTCCGCCATCACCCACAATTAGTTTCTCGTCATTGGAATGAATATGCCCGGTATGTTTAGAAAAATCACGCTCGACGAGTTCTGTATTGTCATATCGAACATGCCCCAAAAAAGCACTTCCATCCTCTCTTGATCCATGAAAGCCAATTGTTTCCCCATTGGCATACCAGTATTCATGTCCCACACTTTCATTTGGATGGGTGCGAGGACGGATTTTCCATACTTCTTTAGTTTCTACATTAAGGCACCATATCCTGTTGTCAACTTTATGCCAGGGCCCTTCATGACAGAACGTGATCAAGTCACTGCGTGTTGGAGACGTATTCACATGGCCTATCCAGTATTTTTCCTCGAAGACAACCTCGTTATGTGATCCATCCGTTGCCACCTTAATGATCTTACTATGAGGTTTAGCTTCCCATGTTTCATTGAATCCCACATAACCCCTTAAAAGGTCGACTTCAAATAAATGAGATAAGTCCTCCCAGGTTCCGAAATAAACATATTTGCCGTCAGCAGAGCAATTGGACATAGAGATGTTCCAGCCTTCCTCCAACTCATATATGGTTTTTGATTTCATTGTAACAAGGTCGATGGCCTTTAATTCCCTGTCATGCCAGAAAAATGCCTGATCTTTAACCGGATTTTTACAAGCTCTGAAGAATTCCACCTCCCTGGGTAATGGAACCGGTTCCAGATCAGTAAGTTGTTGTATGGAATAATCAGTTAGATCTATGCTAAATAGATTGGTACGGTTATCCCTGTCTGAGGAGAATAATAATTTGGATCCATTACTATACCATCCCGGGTTGGTAAAATAAAAATGATGGCTATGCCCTTTATAGTTGGTGAGCTGTCTTACAAGCACTTCAGTCTTCCGGTCAGTGATCTCTTTCATCTCAGAAGCATAGTTTGATAGACTATCGGATTCATTTTTATCCTGAAGGCAAGACGTAATAATAAAAAGCAATAAGATGTTAAAAATGTTTGGCGTGTATTTCATAGGATTAGTCAATTATATTTTCATTCAATGTTTCTTCATCCATAATATCAATCTACATTTCAATTTTATAAATTATAGGATCACAGTCAATAATTCAGGCAAGTCATTCCAGAAAAAACTCTTGATTCATTCCTTTGGCATCTGTTGATACCCGATAAGATCATTACAGTTCCCATGTAAATTGGAATGTATATACATGGAGCTGCATATATTTAGGATTACCAATCAACTACAGAACCATCGGAATCAAGATAGGATTCCCTGTTCCTCCATTCATGCCCCAGCTTATCTTTTAAAGCATCTTCATCAAGTTCAATTCCCAATCCTGGACCCTTCGGGATTTCTATATGGCCGTCATTTACCACGAATGGTTTTTTTAGATATCCTTCACCTAGCGTCACCTGTTCCTGACATAAAAAATTTGGAATGCTGGCGGCTAGTTGCAGGCCGCTGGCCAGAGATATCGGCCCTAATGGATTATGAGGTGCTATTGAAGCATAATATGCCTCGGCCATCCCTGCTATTAACCGACATTCAAATATCCCTCCAGCATGGCATAAATCAGGCTGAAGGATACTGGCAGCCTGTTTTTCAAGAATCTCCCTAAAGCCCCATTTTGTAAATATTCTTTCCCCAGTTGCTATTGGAATATAAGTCTCCTTTGCCAGATTTGCCATAATATCTACGTTTTGACAGTTAATCGGCTCTTCTATAAAGAATGGCTGATAAGGCTCTAGTGCGTGGATCAATAAGCCTGCATTTTGAGGACTTATCGCCCCATGAAAGTCGATGCCAACATCTCCATCTTTTCCTGCTGCATCTTTTAATTCAGCGAAGGCTTCCGTTGCTTCCTCAACAAATTTTTGGGAGGCAATTGTCCCTGATTGTGTGGCATTTTTAACGCCGGTTTTAAAAGCTGTAAATCCCGCAGCTTTTGACTTCTTTATTGCTTCAATAGAACGGGCATGGGCATATACCCGGATCCTATCCCGGGTAGGTCCACCCAGTAACTCATATACTGGAACACCTAGTGCTTTTCCTTTTATATCCCAGAGCGCCTGTTCAAGTCCACTCAATGCACTGGTAAGTATTGGACCACCCCGATAGAAAGAATGCCTATAAATAGCCTGCCAATGATGCATGATTTTCCTGGCATCCTTTCCTAATAAATAGGGTTCCATTTCCTTAATAGCCGTCGCACAAGTATCTGCCCTGCCTTCGGTAATAGGTTCCCCGAGACCAGTGATCCCCTGGTCAGTATGTACTTTAAGAAAAAGAAACCTAGGTTTTACTTTAAAGGTTTCCAGTTTGGTGATCCTTATGGTTTCACGTTCTCCATCAAAAGACAGATCTTTTTTTGAAGCACCATGAGCATTCAGGCTATATATGCCTGTAGTGCCCAATGAAATTGAAGCAAAAGCATGTTTAAAAAACTTTCTTCTTGACCGGGAATTTTTATTTTTCGGATTTGTCATAAGACCATGTAATCATTGGAATGGAGGATGTCAAAAAAGGACTAACTATTTTATAATAATTTATGTCATACAATTTAACAATTCAAATGATGAAATTTTCTTCTTTTGATATTGTTTTTATCAAAGGCATAATTTTTACAATAACCTATCGAGCAAAAAAATGTGGTAAATTTTTCTTTCAGATTGGAATTGATGATGAATGGATTGTCACTGAGCCTCAAGGCTTCGCCGCTGGCAGTGGTCACATTCCTGAGAATGACTTCCCTGGTTCTGACATAGGGAAACTTCTCCTGGTAGGATTCGTCGGTCATTTGTGGATTGAAATTTGCAAAAATAGCAGGACCCTGGTAATCCTCCGGATGATTGGAGTCGTCGATGCGAAGATTTTCAATTGTGATCCGTTCCGGCATATAACAGGTGTAGCCGAAATCATGCTGACCGGAATAAGAACCGCCGATCAGGCTGGCACTGGTCGCACTGCCCCCGGCAGGAACGAAAACACACTTGCGTATAATGAATTCTCCCTGCCAGGTACTGCCATAGTCGGAGCGAAGATTAATAAGGGTCCTTCCGTAGATGGTGCAATTCTCCACGGTGAAGACCCCGGTGCCAATGGCATTGATTCCCATGTGTCCCAGGGTTGAGTTGCGGATGGTGGCATTGGCAACCCCCATGTGGGCATCGAACCGGGAAAAAGTACAATTGTCATAAAGAAGATTCTTGCAATAGTTAGAACCCATGATTCCCCAATACGTGCGGTCATTGATGTCATTTGTCTGGCTGCAGTTCAAGAACGATACATTGAGGGCACGACTGACCGAAATGTCGTAAGAGCCCATGGAGACGGGCTTCCCAGCTGAGCCAATGGTGCGGTATGTTTTGTGTCCGGTCAGGATGGTGTTCTTAACAGTTACGTAGGAGCAGTCACGGATATTGATGAAGCCGCCATAGGGCGCACCATGGTCTCCTTCACCTGTGACGCGGTGTTCCAGCCCATCAACCAGCACATTGGAGCGCCTGATCGCGATGTTTCGGCTATAATAGGTGTACTTCGATTCAGCTTGATTGGCGATTGTGGTGAAACGTCCTCCGGTGATGTTCAGCGTTTCCTCGTCAATGGGAAGAGCAGTGATATCCGTGATCTGGTCGAAGTCCCAGATGATCGGAGCGTCCATATCCACATTGCCGTTTTTATCGACGACAAAGATATCTGTTTGCGGAGATCCATTGTTTTGGTTCAGCCCAAAGCGGATATAGTGCTTTACATGGGAATTGGTGACAGTGATCAGACAGGTTCCAGGCAAGTTGACGTCGATTTTCTCCTGATTCCTCTTAAGCGAAGATATCCCTTCAAGTTTAAACGGTTGCAGGCTGGAACTGACCATAAAAACAGATGCATTACGATTTTGCACTTCCGTATCGTCAATGATGAAGGCCGCCGTGCCGAAATCGGTGTCGGTCTGGATGACCGCTGTGCGCTCCTTTCCTCCAATGTAGTATGTGGCCCCCTCGTCGGCTTTCACCAAAAGGCCATGCTGATTAGCGAATGCATGGCTTGCGGCAATAGCGTCTATATCATCGGTTTTGCCGTCGCCTTTGGCACCAAAGTCACTATAACGAACCAATCCGCCGGCTTTAAATTTAAGGACATCCTTTGGGGATACATTTACATGTAATTCCCCATTTTCATTTGTACTTACCTGGGTTTTCTTATTTTATGGATTAACCACTATTTTCCAAGGGGTTTTTGGTCTGCCCCCGTGCTACAATTACACAGGATAATAAGAGGAAGAATAAGAGTACATATTTCATCTTGAGCGCTTTTAAATAGTAGTTAATTTCAGAAAAAATCAATAAAATTGTTAGATAGCGGATTCCGAATAAAGTTCATCACAAAATGGCAATTTTTACACATAAATAAAAAACAATATTCAATTGAAATGTAATCTTCTTATTCTCGAATAAGCTGGAGGGTTAGCTGGATTATAGGAAAGGCCGGGAAGATTATTTTATTTAAATATCGTTGATGAAGTTTTTAAGAAATATCAGGAATATTATCTTAATATTGATTTTCCATAAACTTCAATCCAATCCAGACGTGAGCATGCGCTTGATTCTCCTCCTGGCATTAAATCTGTGAATCCAATTTCTTCGACATTCGAAATATCAGAATTGTCTGCTACTCCAGTTTCTGTAATTCTTTTAGCATCAAGGTTATGCCAGACAATATCTTGTATATTAAACTCCGTAATT
Organism: uncultured Cytophagales bacterium; assembly: GCA_942491935.1. Classification (GTDB taxonomy): domain Bacteria; phylum Bacteroidota; class Bacteroidia; order Cytophagales; family Cyclobacteriaceae; genus JAGTVG01. Next base: position 45,942 of record CALOCZ010000078.1, on the reverse strand, counting down.
TTCCAATCTTTTGAACTTCCCACTGATTGATCACTTACCAGCCAATCGCCGTTAGCAAGTTTTAATGAAATTCTAAGTTCCCTTAGCCCTGATTGCTTGGTACGAATTTTTTTTTTTGCAAATTCTGTTAAATCTACATTTTTAGTTTTGTGTTTTACTGTAACCATCCAGTTTCCTAAACATAATCCTGACCACACATAATAAGGGTCATCAATAGGATTTTCATGATGGCTTTTTTTCAAACTGTCCATACCTACTCCATACAATTGAACTGTTAATTCAGTATTCTCAACATGATTCTGATTTAAGGGAATCTCAGCAGGTATTTCTTTCCAATCTTCGCGAAAGAATAATCCAGGACGATAACTTTTTTGTCCAAGTAAATCTCCTGAAACCGCAAGATTTATTAAAATTATAATATAAAGTTGTCTCATAAATACACTTATTTAACTTGATTGTTACATTATTTTCAATAGGTTATAACGGTTCATATAAGAATAGTAGCCGAATGCGGGCTTCATTTCTATCAAATTACAGAAAAGTTGAAACGAGCTACAACCCTTGTTATATTATATTTCGCCTGTCTTTCCTTCCATCTATCCCTTGCATATTTTTGCATGTCAACTATGGTATCAGTTTCATCAATTATTTCAAGACCAAGCATAGTTTCAATAATATCTTCCATTGTTACAATTCCGTCTAAACCACCATATTCATCTACAATTAATGCAATATGCTCTTTTTTTTCCAATAGTTTTTCCCACAATGCAAATAGTACAATACTATTTGGAACTACAACAATCTCTCGTTTAACATCTTTCAGTTTTAAATCATGTTGGTCTTCTGCCAGTTTTTCAAAAACTTCCTGCCTGAAAACATACCCTGTTATGTTTTCATCATTTTCTGAATATATTGGGATGCGAGAAAACTTTAGATAATCTTTATTCTTAAAAAAATCTTTTAGATATAATTTCTCATCGGCGACAGCAACAACAACTCTTGGTGTCATTATTTCTGTTACTTTCACATTCTTGAGACGAAGTAAATTTTGAATTATTTTATGTTCTTTATTTGAAAAAACGCCTTCATCTGCTCCTATATTTGCTAATGCTGCAATTTCCTCTCTGCTAGTAGTTTGCTCTTGCCTGTTTTTTGAAATAAGTTTCGTGATGAAAGCTGACATAACAACTAATGGATAGGTAATAATTATCATGACTTGTATAATTCGAGAAGAAATCATGGCCAGATTTCTCCAATATCTGGCTCCAATCGTTTTTGGGATTATTTCTGTGATTACCAAAATTAAAATTGTTAAAATAGCTGATACAATTCCAAAAGATGCTTCACCAAATATTTTAACTGCTTGTGCTCCAACTCCAGCTGCACCAACTGTATGCGCTACTGTATTTAATGATAAAATTGCAGATAAAGGCTTATCAATATTGGTTTTTAAATCAACAAATGATTTTGCCCAGGCATTTCCATTTTCATACTTAACAATCAAGAAGGATTGAGGTGTAGAAAGAAGCACTGCTTCCATTATAGAACAGAGAAATGAAACAACTAGAGCCAGAAATAAATAGAATAAAAGTAATATCATGTATTTTCTTTTCAAATTTACGGTTGGGGTTAATTTTGATTTCCGGGTAGATTCCAAAACCAGGGTAAGATATAAGCAGGATGATCAGAATAAGAAAATCAAACAAAAAGAAGATTTTGATACCGCATGGTATAGGATAAACCTTACCGGGCGCTTTCAATATGCCAGTTTTGGAGTTTTCTATAATTACAGCATGACTCAATTGTTTGAAGGGAGCAACGGACCACTTGGAACCACAACCCAACCTATGTCATTTGGTATTTCCTTTGACTTATTTTAGGATAAAGGGGACTATATAAATGATTTGGCATAGAAATTTACTCGTTTAAGATTTTATATCAGTCGAATGTTCTTGAATGGGCCGTTCTGGCGGTGTTTTTCGCCCATGTGTTTGTTTCTTTTCTGGGGTGTCCTGTATTTTGAGCAGAATATATTTCAATTAAGCGGATCAATATAAAGTAAAAATCTGATTAACCCAATAACCCACTGGCAGGATAAAATTATCTTAATATCAAAGCCAGAAATTAATCCGGCTGCAAAATAATCCGGAAATTAAACCAGAAAATACAGGCTGAAGAAGGAAATAAACAATCCAAGTGCAAACCCGGAATATACCTCAGCGGGTGTGTGTGCATCCAGATACAACCGGGCTGACATAATTAATCCTGCAACCATTACAATGGCCACAAGTGCCCACATCAGGTTATGTTCGGGGAAAATCAGCATGATAGATAAAAGATACCCAATCATGCACCCTGCACCGGCCGCATGAACGCTGATCTTAAAAAAAATGGTAATGATGGTCAATGTCGCCACCAGTAAACTGGCAGCAATAAATATGGTCAGGATCAGGTCATTTATCTCGATCTTGGAATGAAATAAATAAGTAGTGATCCCGTAGAAGATTGTTATAAAAGTAAAAGGCAATACTCTTTCTGACCTGTTCCTGAGTTTCACGCTGGATATTGTCAAGGTCGACCGCAAACCGAGAATGCTTAATGCAGGAATCACAAAAGTGGTTATAAAAACAAGCAGGATAATCATTAGAGCAATTTTGCCGGAAACCGGTTGCAAAGATTGAGGTAAGAAGAAAAGGAGAATCAACAGCAACAAGGTAGGCATCAATAAAGGATGCAAAATGTAAGATATGAGATTTGCCAGTATCCTGCCCACTATAACTCCTTCCTTAACCTGGCCACTGGGATGTTCAATTGTTCCCTGTATTTTGCAACTGTCCTTCTTGCAATATTATATCCTTTAGCATTCAAAAGCTTCTCTAATTTATCATCCGATAGTGGCTTGCTCTTATCCTCATTGTCGATCATGTCTTTCAGGGATTGTTTGACCTCCCTGCTGCTCACATCTTCTCCGGAATCTGTGCTTATTCCCTCGGAGAAGAAATACTTCAACTGAAAAATACCAAATTCGGTCTGGATAGACTTGCTGTTAGCAACCCTTGAAACGGTCGAGATATCCATATTTATTGTAGTGGCAATATCTTTAAGGATCATTGGCCTCAACTTAGTCTCATCACCGGTAAGGAAGAAATCAAACTGAAAATTAATTATGGCTTGCATGGTATTCAACAAGGTCATCTGCCTTTGCTTGATTGCATCAATGAACCATTTGGCTGAGTCCAATTTCTGCTTGACGAAAGTTACTGTCTGCTTGAGTTTCTGATCTTTATTTTTACTTTTATCATATGCATCAAGCATGTCTGCGTAGGACCTGCTGATCCGAAGTTCCGGTGCATTCTTTGAATTCAGAGTTAACTCCAGTTTCCCGTTGCTATTTGTGAGAATGAAATCAGGCATTAAATACTGGGTCCTTACAAGGCCATCCGAGCTGCTTCCAGGTTTTGGATTTAACTTGGTGATGACTGTCATGGCGTCCTTCAAAGCTTCCTCATCCTCTATATTCAACTTCTTTTTGATCTTATCGAAGTGTTTCTTGGTGAAATCATCATAGCTGGATTCAAGGATACTGATGGCCAATTTTACATCCCCGTTTTCTTCTTCCTCCTTCCTTCTTAACTGGATCAACAAACACTCTTTCAGATTGCGGGCGGCTATTCCTGGGGGATCGAATTCCTGGATCTTTTCCAAAATATCCTCCAATTCTTCAAGTGTGGTTTCAATATTCTGGGAAAAAGCCAGGTCGTTGATGATGGATTCCATCTCCCTGCGAATATAACCATCTCCCTCTATACTCCCGATCAATTGCTCAGCTATAATCATTTGTCTCGGATCCAGTTTCAAATAGCCTAGTTGATCTTTTAACATGTCGATAAATGACTGGTAACTGGCAATAGGGATCTCCTTATCCTCTTCATTACCAGAACCATCACCCTGCATCTTGTATCCGGAATAGTCATCCTGCAGATAATCCTCCAGATTTATATCATCATTAGAGGTGTCGGCAGTCTCTTCAAAATCAGGATCTTCAGAATTTTCGAGTTCATTCTGGTCCGGCCCTTCCTCCAAAGCCGGATTGGTTTCCAGCTCCTCTTCAATTCTGGTTTCCAGCTCCGTTGTAGGTATCTGCAATAGCTTTATGAACTGAATCTGTTGTGGAGACAGTTTTTGAGAAAGCGTTTGTATCAACCCAAGTCTTTGCATTAATTATCGATTAATTTTAGTGCCTGATTCTGAGTTCATCTAATAATATCCAAAAATAGAATATTTCTATAAATTCATTGATAAAAACCCTAATATATAGTTGCTTTGCGATCCACTTTAGGATATTATATCAAATTTGTCTTGATAACGAAAAAAGTAAGGTTTTCATCTAATTAATATGAAAATTATGGATTACCAAAAATTTAAAGTAATAAAAATCCTACAAGAGCAGGAAATAGGCAGGAAGGTAAAAGTAAATGGATGGGTTCGGACAAAAAGGGAAAGCAAGAACGTTGTGTTCATCGCCTTAAATGACGGATCGATCATTCACAATCTTCAGATCGTCGCTGATCCGGCTAAATTTGATGAAGGCCTTATCAAAGACATAACAACTGGTGCGTGTTTATCTGTACAAGGTGAATTAGTTGAATCATTTGGAGGCGGCCAGAAAGTAGAACTCCAGGCAGAAAAGATCGACTTACTTGGTAAGGCCGACCCGGATGAATATCCTCTACAGCCAAAAAGGCATTCTATGGAATTCCTGCGTGAGATAGCCCATCTGCGACCAAGGACGAATACATTCAGCGCTGTTTTCAGGGTAAGGCATGCGATGAGCTTCGCCGTACATAAATTTTTTCATGAAAGAGGATTCTTTAATATTCATACACCAATTATTACAGCTTCTGATGCAGAGGGAGCTGGTGAAATGTTCAAAGTAACCACACTTGATATTGATAATCCTCCAAGAACTGAAACCGGGGAGATCGATCATTCAATGGATTTCTTTGAAAGGGAAACCAATCTTACTGTATCGGGCCAGCTGGAGGCGGAACTGTTTGCCCTGGCTTTAACGGAAGTGTATACTTTCGGACCAACATTCAGGGCCGAAAATTCAAATACCACACGACATCTTGCTGAATTCTGGATGATCGAACCGGAAATGGCATTCTATGATCTTAATGATAATATGGACCTGGCCGAAGATTTCCTGAAATATATTATCCGGTATGTGCTTGAAAACTGCAAAGAGGATATAGAGTTCCTTAACAAGCGGGCCATTGAAGAGGACAAAATGAAGAGAATGGAAGAGCGAAGTGACATGACGCTCATAGAGCGGCTTAATTTCGTAATCGATAATGATTTTGAAAGAATTACGTATACTGAAGCGATTGATATACTAAGGAATTCGAAACCTAACAAAAAGAAGCGGTTTCAATTTATCATTGAAGAATGGGGCGCCGACCTGCAATCTGAACACGAAAGGTTCCTCGTTGAAAAGCATTTTAAGAAACCAGTGATCCTCTATGACTATCCTAAGGAAATTAAAGCCTTTTACATGCGGCAGAATGAAGATGGTAAGACAGTAAGGGCTATGGATATTTTATTCCCAAGACTGGGTGAGATCGTTGGGGGTTCCCAACGTGAGGAGCGAATGGATAAACTGACTCAGCGGATGGAGGAATGCGGTATCAGCGAAAAGGAATTGTGGTGGTTCCTTGATACAAGAAGATTTGGAACGGCCCCTCACAGCGGTTTTGGTCTTGGTTTTGAGCGTTTCATTCAATTTGTGACAGGTATTGTGAATATAAGGGATGTGATACCCTTTCCAAGGGCTAGAGGCACAGCTGAGTTCTAGAATTATTCCAAGACGCGAAAAAACAATCAGTAATATCTCTATTTAGTAATTCATATTGGATATTTCATTCTTCTTCGGCAACTCTTGATCGTATAGCTTCGGCTACAAAACTATTCAATGATATTTTCGATTCCATAGCCTGAAGTGCGGCCTTCTGATGAAGGTAGGATGGAATTCTGACATTAAAACTTCCTTTGAATGGTTTTTCGGGTATCACACCCGACTCATTGCAATCTTTTAAATATTCTTCTACTACCTCTATGAAATCTTTCTCAAGATCTTTGCCTGTAATCCCTTCATAAGAGAGCAATCCCTTAATCCCTAATGCTTTACCATATAACATGCCATCGGCGGAACTATATTCTATGCTTCCTGTAAATCCTTTATGCATTAAATACTTCATAGCCCTAAAATTTCTTTTACCTGCTTCAACTGGTACCTTTTCATTATGCCATCTGGATGCGGTTTATGCATTATAACTGGTACTCTATCTGAATTTTCAAACTTGACCCTCAAACCTGACGTCTTTCCTTTCTTCAAAGGATGAAACGTAAAGTACTTCAAGAGTTGAACCATCTCATCATAATGAAAGTCTGATGGCATACTCAAGAATCGTTTTATAAGTTACTGTTTTTAGTCACATTGATTGCAACTATATTTAGTTGCAATATTGATGAAGTATTTTAACAACCAATTAGATGCTATTGTGCCGAAGTCATATTATGCGTATTGCTGGTGTTACTAAAGTCAAAGCACTGGACTTTGTTTATATAATCTAAATACGGATTATTCGTTTTTTACCTATTGAAAAGATATGAAATAATTGTACTTGTCACTTCACCTTATGGAACTTGAAAGCCTGGTTGAAGCGTTTTATCGGATCTTTAATCATTAATAAATAATAGCCAGGAGGAAAATCTTCTACTTTGATCCGATAGCTGTTCTTTTCAATTTCTTCAAGATCAAAATTTAGAGAATTGCCGATTATGTTGAAAAGTTCCATCTCCACATTTTCCAATTCAGAATTTTCGATCTTAATATAAATATATTCAACAGCCGGATTAGGGAAAATCTCAATCTTGTTTTTGGAAGTGACCTCATCATCCTGAAGATATGGCAATGATACGCTTTGCTCCTTCGAGAATGCTGACTGAGCAGTCGCAATTCCAAAGAGTAAGAAATATGTAAGAGCAAAGAGTAGAAGTTTCTTCATAGGCTAATCTCCAAATTTCATATCTACTTTATATCTTTAAACAAGCAAATTTCGTTCCAAAAACCAGCGTAATTTTTCGCTTTCAAAATCAAGGCTGGTAATACAAATAATAACGTGAAAACACGGCTTTGGTTTGCACAATACCAATTTATAAGAAAAAAAAGAAAAAAGATAAGAAAAGTGAATTATTTTTTGGCATGAAGAAATGCTTTCGGGATTTCCTCAATGATGTCAGAGGCGATTAATCCTTCCCTGCCATTTTTTTCTTCAGCCAGATCACCAGCAAGGCCATGCAGATATGTCCCCAGGATCGCAGCCTCGGAAGGCCTGTAGTTTTGAGCCAATAAACCTGTGATCATTCCAGTCAACACATCACCACTTCCCCCGGTAGCCATGCCTGGATTTCCGGTTGTATTGAATAGTATCCTGCCATCTGGTAATGAAATTGATGAATTGGCACCTTTTAGTATCACTACTACTTTATATTTTATTGAAAAATTCCGCTGTAATTCGAGACGTTCAAAATGGTTGCTGCAGGTCTCTGTAATCCGCTCAAATTCTTTCAAATGTGGGGTAAGAATACTGCCCTCCGGCAATTTCTCCAAAAGGAACCTGTTTTTGCCTATAATATTTATAGCATCAGCATCAATGGCCATTGGATTGGAATGATTTTCCAATAATTTATACATCATCTTAGTTGTTTCCGGATTCGTCCCGATCCCTGGTCCAATCCCTACTACATTATACGGGGTAAGGTCCGGATACTGAGTCAGATAGTCTTTCTGTATATCGACATTTACCATTACTTCGGGCACTGAAGTCTGCATGATGTTATAGCCGCATCGAGGGACCTGCATTGTAAGTAATCCAGTGCCGGTCCTCATAGATGCTTTGGCACTCAAAACTGCAGCTCCAATCTTACCCATACTCCCGGATAATATTATGGCCTTACCAAAATCGCCTTTGTGTGAAAATCTTTTTCTTTCCCGGATCATATCCTTCACCATCCTGCTAGTGATCATGTAATTTGCGCTGGCAGTCTTTTCAATGAAATCCCGGTTTAGTCCGATATTTACCACCGTCCAGGCCCCAGCATATATTTCATTTTCCGGAATAAGGAAAGCCAGTTTAGGCATTTGGAAGGTTATGGTCAGGCTTGGTTTTATAATAGCCCCTTTTCGGCTCGGAGCATCAGCAAACAAACCAGAAGCAATATCAATTGTTACGATATGTTTGGCTTTTTCATTGATCTCGGAAATTACTTGTGCATTTATCCCTTCAACCGGCCTTGTAAGCCCTGATCCAAATATGGCATCAATAACCACATCATCTTCAGTCAAGGTGGGGAATTTCCCCTTTTCTTTGATCATCTGGGGCTCATGAATTTTTTTCAACCTTTCAAGATTGGTCATAAAATCTGCAGAACCTTTTTCTTTAAAATTTACCAGGTATGTTTCTACATTGTATTTCTTTTGTAGCAGTAACCTGGCAACAGCCAGGCCATCTCCACCATTGTTTCCGCTTCCGCAAAAAACATGAATTGTCCTTTTTGAATGGAAGTGTTCTGTAAAGACCTTCAAAAATGCCAATGAGGCCCTTTCCATCAGATCGATGGAAGCTATTGGTTCATTTTTGATGGTATAGGCATCAGCTTCTCTGGTTTCGGCAGCAGTAAGGATTTTCATACCTACAATTTAGGTAAAAAAACAAAAAAGTAAGCTCATTATGTTTTGAAATATCGAACTGTTAGAAGCGATCTGAAAAGTTGCCTTCGCGAATATTTTATTTTGTTACTTGTTAAGTTCTGGCTCTATATCCTTTATTAAAACGATAAGATCCTTATCATTTACTTCTTTTTGTGAATCAGCGAGAACCAGGAACTTATCATAGATCTTGATCAATTCTTCTTTTTCAAAAGTATAGCCCAGTTTTTCAAGTCTGTGCAAGAGTGCGTGTTTTCCGCTTCGAGCTGTCAGAACGATGCTGGAAGGCAAGGCACCGACGTCTACCGGATCAATTACTTCATAATTCTCTCTGTTTTTCAGAAATCCATCCTGATGAATTCCTGATGAGTGCGCAAAAGCATTTTTGCCAACGATAGCTTTGTTAGCCTGCACAGGCATACGCATCATTTTAGATACCAGGTCACTTGTAGGGCAAAGTTGTCTAGTATTTATATTGGTGGTAAGTCCAAGGTGCTTATGACTGTACAAAATCATAACGGTTTCTTCCAGGGATGTATTCCCGGCCCTTTCGCCTACACCATTCATAGTTACTTCTGCTTGCCTGGCCCCATTAACCAGTCCAGCGATGGTATTGGAAGTGGCCAGTCCAAGGTCATTGTGACAATGTACAGCAATTCTGGCCTTATGAATATTAGGTACCTGCTCCACAAGGTATTTGATCTTTTCTCCAAATACCCAGGGTAAATTATATCCAGTAGTATCAGGAATATTAACAACGGTAGCTCCGGCATCTATCACTGATTCGATCATATTACACAGATATTCCAGATTTGCCCTTCCGGCATCTTCTGCATAAAACTGAACATCTTCAACATATTTTTTCGCATATTTAACCGCCCTGACACCCTGTTCCAGGATCTTATCCCTGGTGCTCTTCAGTTTAGTATAAATATGAAGATCAGATGAACCTATTCCTGTATGTATCCTTTTTCTTTTGGCATATTTTAGTGCATCGGCAGCCGCATCAATATCTTTTTCCAAAGCTCTTGTCAGACCGCATATGATCGGTTCTGTGATTGCTTTTGATATTTCAACAACGGAGTTAAAATCGCCCGGGCTGGAAATGGGGAAACCAGCTTCTAAAACATCCACGCCAAGAGCTTCCAGTGCTTTAGCTACCTCAATCTTTTCTTCTGTGTTTAACTGACACCCAGGCACCTGCTCTCCATCTCTAAGTGTAGTGTCAAAAATATATACTCTGTCGTTCATTGTATAATCATTAATATGATACTGTATATTATGCTGTTCAAGACACTAAAATTCCAATTTTTTTTACTATTTCTGAAGGAATTCTAAAATTATTTTGGATTTGAACCCATTTGAAATGGAATTATTCCATAGAACTATTCACCGGCTCAGCCAGTTTACCGGTAAATACTATAGCGCCGGTATATTTCTCTCTGACAATGAAGACGAAAGGTTTGTCAATCACATATGCAGGATCCTGAAATGTAAGTTCCATATCATCCCGAATAGCTTCTTCTTCATTGCTAATGTTAAAATGTGTTTTATGAATGAAGTCTGATATAAAAAGGTTATGTGTTGGGTAATAACCTTCTATTACCCGTAATGGCCCGGTTAAACCGAATTCAGGGAACAGATTTTTTAAGCGGATCTCTGAATCGATCTCAAAATCCGGTAATATCAGGTCTTCACTTGATTCAGTAACCTGGTTTAAGTAATCTTTCACAAGGGCAGGGCTTAGATTTTCAATCATTTCATTCAATGCATCATAACGATCAGGGATGATTATGGTCAGGTTAAACTGTCCTTTACCTAAGGGAATATCCAGGAGCACAAAATCTTCATTAATATATTTACTATAAACTCCTTCTTTAAGGTTCAAACCTTCACATTCAAATCTATCACCATCAAGGGTATTAAAGACAACCGGGCCAGGGACTACTTTTTTAAACGGTAATGCTTTACTGATATCAAAATAAAGCAAATTGATAATATAGGATCTGTCAGATGGAATTATTGTATCCATTATATGGTCTATTTTACCATATGTTCTATTTTCAGCCCATTGATTAATTTTCCGCAGGTTTTTAGGGTTCTGGAAGTTCAAATAATTCACATCCGCATCATAATAGGCCATTATTTGATCGCTGGAGAGAGGATTGAACTCATTTTGATAATTAATCCAAAGGCTGTTCCCACTTTCGAACGTGACATCCAGGTCTACGTAATTCAGCATCCTGCCCAACTCATAATACGACTTATTGATCTCAATGTCCCTTACTTCATTAATCTTGAGAAAATTCTTCAATTCTTCCTTCGGCTTCAATTCAAGAATATTCAAGGACATTCCTATTCCATTACCCACTCCCAATGATGAAAATAGAATATTTTCCTCTGGAGCATCTTTATTAAGCATTCTCAATAACTCAAATGAGAATTCGTTGGAAGAATTCAGGAGGATCTCTTCCTCATAGGTGAGGGGTCTTATCGAATGCAAACCATTTGGATCGGTAGCTTCCGTCACACATGATGTGCCAATGACCAGGACAATGAAAATGCCTAAGAGATGAATTCTCTTCATAAGGATAAATCTTTATCTTATAAATCTACGTAATCTTTTTACTTATATGAAATACACATAATTCACTACAAAGGTTTAAGCGAATGTATAGTATTTTTAATCTCCAGTAAAATAACGCCAGTAGCCGAAGCTTATTGGTATAAAAATAAATTGTATTTCTCATCATCTCAGCAGAATTATATCATTTGGTATTTAGCAACCAGGAAAATAATATAAAATTTTTCGGACCGGGACTATAGGTTCATTTAGAAGGCTTGAAAATTAAATCAAAAATCCTGAAAATATTATCGAAAAGAGGACTTGAGCTATGATTTTAATTTATGAATTGATACGTGTAAATAAAAAACCAGGATTCAATATACCGCAGAAAGAATTTTTCTACAGGAAATTTAAAACCTGGTTTTTGGGATAGAAGGCCCATTATCGGGTCTTCACTTACATATTTTTAACGATTTCCTTACCGAATTCAGAGCATTTCAATAAAGTAGCTCCATCCATTAATCGTTCGAAATCATAAGTTACTCTTTTTGAAGCTATGGCTTTCTCCAAGCCAGAATATATAAGATCAGCTGCTTCTTTCCAGCCCATATATTCAAACATCATGGCGCCTGATAAAATCACAGACCCGGGGTTTACCTTGTCCTGTCCTGCATATTTTGGAGCAGTACCATGAGTTGCCTCAAAAATAGCATGCCCGGTTTCATAGTTAATATTTGCACCAGGAGCAATGCCAATACCGCCAACAATAGCCGCTAAGGCATCAGAGATATAATCGCCGTTCAGGTTTAAAGTAGCAATAATAGAGTATTCTGCCGGACGTGTAAGAATCTGCTGAAGGAAAGCATCAGCAATTACATCCTTGATTATTACCTGATGGCCGTCTTTATTTATTCATATAACCTGCCATGGTCATCCTGTATCAGGCTCCGAATTCTTTTTTGGCCAGATTATATCCCCAGTTCCTTCTGAAAGCACCTTCAGTGAATTTCATGATATTGCCTTTATGGAACAGTGTAACTGAATCCTTCTTGGCCAGATCGCGGCCGTTGGCCGATCTTACCAACTCACTCGGTTCCTTCTATAGTTATACAGGTTTATTCCATATCCTGCTGTTCCTGGAAACCTAACCTTCTGGAACTTTTCGGGGAACATGCTTTTAAACTTTTCAGCAAATTGAATAGCCTCTTCCGAGCCCTGCTGGAATTCAATTCCAGCATAGATGTCTTCTGTGTTTTCCCTGAAGATCACCATTTCAGTCTTTGAAGGATCTTTTACTGGAGGGCCGGTTGTCGTGGTCGGGTCCGGGTCTTTTTTGTCTCGCTTTATCCACGCCTCCCCCGGGGTCGTTGGTCTTACCCGGTATCTTGGGTGGCAGTGTTTCTTCCGGGCATTACCGGTTTGCTCTGGCCATGCCTTTTCCAGTTTTCGGCGTTGTGGCTTTTGTACTGCAGCGCGCTGAGCAGGGTCCCTTCGCGTATGGATTATCCGGCACATGAAGTTTGCCATTTTGAATAGTTATCTTTTGTTCACTCATTTTTACTAATGGTTTCTACTTGTATGAAAATAAGAAAAATTGTTTCAAAAAATCATGACTGCGGGATTACTCCGGGCAGCCACAAAAAATATAGGTCATTTTTTCTTTTTCCGGCCCTTGCCGGTATATTTCTCGTAGCTGAAGGATTTTCTGGGTTCACGATCTATAACAAAAGTGTATTTGATAAAAACGGTGAGATATTTGTCATTATTTGGACTGGCTGAGCTTTTATACCCATCCAGAAAATCGGTCTTGGTGAACCTGTAATTACCTTCCAGGCTTAACTTATTGTATTTATCAAAATAATAACTTACTCCAGCCCCAATTGGATAGATAAGGGAGGCTTTGGAATAATCATAGTTTAAATAAGTAGTGTCAATTCCAGCTTCATTGCCTTCAAGGCCACCTTCCAGGTTATGATTTGGGAAAAAGACCACCTGGCCTATCCCACCAAAAATATACGGGTTCCATCTTTTAAACTGACCATCAATACGGCTTTGCCGGAACAGGTCAATGACCCCATTTAGGTAATAATCAAAATTAATTGAAGAAAATTCACGGCTATGCTGTACTTGTGTGAATCCGGATTTTGCAGATAACCTGAAAACATTTATTTCTGCCCTCAGGCTGATCCTTTCAAAAAATCGATATGCAAGACCTGCACCAATACCGGGATTTAAATAATAGTTCTGGTTTACAAAGTTGCTCATTCCTGCAAATTCTCCATCATAAATGGATGTACCCAGTCCTATAGAAACAGAAAACCGGTTAAGGTATGGGTTAAATCTTGATTCATTATAATTATATGCCTTGTTTTGCGCAAAACCGACAAGCGTGCATACCCATAAAAGTATGGTCAAATATATACTGCTGGTTTTCATAGTCTGGTACTTTAATAGCTTTCCCTTTCATTAGGGAATGAACCACTTTTTATATCATTGATATAATTTTTTATAGCTTCAGAAATCACGGTATTTAAATCGGCATACCGCCTTAAAAAACGAGGGTTGAAATCTTTGTTGATCCCAAGGATATCATGCATTACCAGTACTTGTCCATCGGTATAAGGTCCTGCACCTATACCAATCACAGGGATCCTCAATTCTGAGGATACTGCTTTAGCAAGTAAGGCAGGTATTTTTTCCAATACGATGGCAAAGCAACCACATTTCTCAAGTTCAAGAGCGTCCTCCATCAGTTTTTCCGCCTCTTCCTCTTCTTTGGCCCTTACAGTATAGGTGCCGAATTTATAAATTGATTGAGGCATTAATCCCAGGTGTCCCATTACCGGAACGCCTGCTGACAATACCCGTATGACAGATTCTTTAATTTCTTTTCCGCCTTCCATTTTGACTGCATGAGCTCCGGATTCCTTCATAATACGGATGGCAGATTTTAATGCTTCTGATGAACTTCCCTGGTAGGACCCGAAAGGAATATCCACAACCACAAGAGCCCTTTTCGCAGCTTTTACAACAGCCGTTGCATGATAGATCATCTGATCGAGTGTGATCGGTAGTGTTGTTTCATGCCCTGCCATAACATTTGATGCAGAATCACCAACCAGGATGACCTCGATACCAGAAGTATCAACGATTTTGCCTAAGGAATAATCATATGCCGTTAACATGGATATTTTTTCACCCTTTTCCTTAAGTTCCCTGAGGGTTTGTGTGGTAACCCGTACTATTTCGTCCTTATGTTTTGACATTAACGTTCAATATAAATAAACACCAAAGTCTTTTTTGTCCAGGCTTACCTTTATACGTTCATTTAATGTAGTTGATAATTCATAACCAGTATAATTGGCATTTACAGGGAAAACTGCATAACTCCTGTTAACCAATACTGCTACTTGTATCTTTTTCACATCTACATCAAGAAATGGTTTCATTCCAAGGATAAAGGTTTTGCCAGTATGCAATACATCATCCACAATAATTACTGTTTTGCCCGTAACTAAGCCAGAATCAATGTCCAATTCTACTTTGCTATTCATTTTACCTTTTTTGTCCAGTAGTATTTTGGCGAGTGTCAGCTTAAATGGAGTTATGTGGGATAATTCTTTGACTAACATTTTTGCCAGATGATATCCTTCAGTCGGGATTCCGGCAATGACTAGTTCCTTTTCGGAAATATTATTTTCATATATTTCGAAAGCGATCCGTTTTACTTTTTGAAAGATCTGATTTTTATCAAGTATAAGATCTTTAACCTCTTGCATGTTAATATTATTTTTTAGTGATCATCAATTGAATCCGGAATGGGCATGACTTTGCTGTCTTTAAAAGTAGATAACACTACCATTGATTGCATGTTGTCGACTACCTTAATGTTACTCACCTTTTCAAGCATCAGTTTCTGATAGGCAGGAATGTCTTTTGAAATGATCTTCAGGATAAAATCACCTGCACCGGTAATATGATGACATTCGATCACTTCATCGACCGTGTTGATCTCAGCAATAAATTTATCGATGTTTTCTTTATTATGACCACTTAATGTTACAAGAACGAAGGTAGTAACTCCAAGTCCGATCTTTGATATGTCAAGTTTTGCGTGGTAACTGTTGATAACACCAAGATTTTCTAATTTCTTGACCCTTTCCAGGGTAGGCGCAGGTGATAACCCGATATCTTTGCTGAGTTGTGCATTTGTGATCTTTGCACTCTTCTGTAAAATTTCGAGAATCTTCCTGTCAATTTTGTCAAATTTCATATGATGTGCCATGGTCAATATCAAAATTTTATTCTGATCAAAGGTAAGAATTTTATTTTTTATTTTATAAAAATCGTCAAATCTTTAATAATATGCGCAAATGTTCTATAATTACCAATAGTATCACTTTGCTATTCTTAGGCCTATGTCATCTATAATTTAAACCCGCTTTTTAATAAATTATTGTTTTGGATGTTGTTATTTGGTGTATATTTAGCCCCCAATTAATTAAAAATTCATGGATAAGCTTAGCAAACAATTTCTATATACCTACTTAAACAATATATCTCCTACGGGTCATGAATATTCAGGCCAGAAGATATGGTTGGAATACATTAAAAAGTATATTGATGATTATATAGTTGACAATTACGGAACGGTCGTTGGTGTAATAAATCCTTCTGCCGAATATAAGGTTGTTATCGAGGCCCATGCGGATGAAATATCCTGGTTTATCAATTACATATCAAAAGAGGGATATATCTATGTGATCAGAAACGGGGGATCAGACTTTCAGATAGCCCCGTCCAAAAAGGCTTTGATACATACTGACAAGGGACCTGTACCTGCTGTATTTGGATGGCCTGCCATTCATGTCAGGGATCCCAAGAGTGAACCCAAGATGAATGAGGAAACCATAGTTTTAGATTGTGGATGTGATTCGAGCGAGGAGGTTCAAAAACTGGGGATTCATGTGGGCAATGTGGTTACTTTCGATGATGACCTGATGGAACTCAATAAGAAATACCTGGTTGGAAGGGCACTGGATAATCGCATCGGTGGATTTATGATTGCTGAAGTCGCCAGGAGGATATCGGAAAATCAGATCAAATTGCCATTTGGTTTGTATATAACGAATGCGGTTCAGGAAGAAATTGGGCTTAAGGGTGCAGAAATGATTGCTGAAAACATTAAACCTGACCTTGCTGTAATTACTGATGTGACCCATGATACACATTCCCCGCATTACAATAAAATTAAGGAAGGAGACCTAAAGGCTGGTAAGGGACCGGTCTTGACTTATGCTCCAGCGGTGCACAACAATGTATTGAAAAACATTATTAGTGTAGCAGAAAAGAACAAGATACCTTTCCAGCGGTCGGCAAGTTCCAGGATTACCGGTACAGATACAGATGCTTTTGCTTATTCAGGAAGCGGAGTGCCCTCAGCCCTTATATCCCTGCCTCTTAAATATATGCATACGACCGTGGAAATGGCGCATTTAAAGGATATTGAAAATATTGTTAAACTGTTCGTGGCATTTCTTTCGCAATTGAAGGAAGGACATGATTACCGGTATCTGAAATAGCGCTATTCCCGGCGATTGCCTTAAGGTGATAACTGGTAGTTCATGTAATGAGGAATTGGGTACTGGAAGCAAGGTAATATCTGTCCGGTACATTAAGTAATGAGGAATCAGGTAGTTGATTTAGGTAATATCCGCCTGCTACCTTAAGTTGGGTGATTAGGGATAAAAAGATATGTTCTATTCATTGCATGAAATAATATAATTACCTGTCCCCAAGATATAGTGATCCAAATACCTGATTGAGTTAATATTGCGTTTCTCAGGAGATTCTGATCATGCCCGATTAGATTCGTTCTATTGAAAATCCGGCCTTTACCATATCTTCCCAGAATGAAGGATAGGATTTTTGTACCACGGAGGCATTTTCAATGCTTATGTCCGTCATGGTAGCCAGAGGTGCAAATGCCATAGCCATCCTGTGATCATCATATGTATTGATAAAAAGTTTTTCAGGTATCACTTTTGTGCCTCCTGGTATTAATTTCCATTCATGTTCATTTTTCTCAATAAACTGTCCCCCAAATTTCGATAACTCATTTTGCAATGCTGCAATTCTGTCTGTTTCCTTGATCCGAAGACTTTCGAGTCCGGTTAGATGAGCAGAAATACCCTTAGCGGAACAAACAACCGCTACTGTTTGTGCGAGGTCAGGAACATCTGTAAAATCAATTTCGACATGATCAAGATTCTCAGTCTTAGTCAAGAGCAGGCCGTCGTCATTGAATTCACTTTTAACACCCAATTCAACCATAATATCTTTTATCCGGCTGTCACCCTGGAAAGAAGGCAGCTTAAATCCTTTCAATAGAATCTGCGCATCATCGGCAAGTGCGGTCACAGCATACCAGTAAGAAGCCCCGGACCAATCCGGATCTACCTTAAAAACAGATTCTTTATAATTACCTCGGGGCACTTGAATACTATTCCCTTCAATAATGGCTGAAACTCCAAAATGTTTCATAATACCCAGTGTCATATCTATATATGGCCTGCTACCTATTTTGCCAGTAAGCTCAAGTTTTAAACCATTTTCCAGCGTCGGACCTACCATCAATATAGCCGAGATATACTGACTGCTTACATCACCCTTCATTTTTATTTCCGATAATCCTGAACTATGAAAGGCTTTAATGTGCAGTGGGGGATAACCTTCCTTATTGGCATATTCGATTCTCGCCCCAAGTTTTCTTAAAGCATCCACAAGTATTCCTATTGGCCGTTCGCACATACGAGGTGTTCCCGTAATGATACGGTCTTTGCCTTTTATCGCTGAATAAGCTGTCAGGAATCTCATGGTAGTACCAGCATCGATTGTGTCCAAAGTATGCTCCCCTGACAAAAGAAGTTTCTCCATTGTTTGGGTATCCCTAGCTGTAGAAAGGTTTTCTACCTCACCTTTTCCGGCAATTGCTCTTATGATCAAAGCCCGGTTACTCTCACTTTTAGACGCAGGAACTGATATTTCACAAGGTCCTGCTATGGGTGATCTTTTAATTTTAATATGATGCTTATTCCCGATCATGATTTCTTGGACCATTAAAATTACAGCCATTTTGATCACGATGAACCAGATCATGGTCTTTTTAATGACTGTAAAAGGTTAAAAAATATTTTTTTTAACAATTCCAATAAAAAATTTCATTATTTAAAGTTTTATTATTATCTTGAAGCCAACATTTATTACATAAACCAGGTATAATAAAGTAGATACCTATTGAATTATGAAAAGTTTAATTAAAGTTTTAGCTGTTGTTGGCACGGGAATGATAATTGGAACCGTGGCAGGTAAATATTTAAGATCAGAGCGTAGACAGGCAGGAAAAATTTTAAAAGATCTTGTTAATTATAGTAAGTTGCCTTCACGTTCGGATGTTAATAAAAACCAGACAGAACTTGAAATGTATTTTATTTAGTGCTTTGCATATAGTTGCAATACATTTCTGATCTCATTTTGTTCAACCCCCACGTTGAATACGGATCTGCCTATATCTTTAAGTAAGGAAAAATTTATAATACCCTTTTCATTTTTCTTATCCTGAAGGCAAAGGGAGGTAATATCTTCGATTTCATTATTGGAAATCAAAACCCTGCCAAAAATTTTTAGAAGGTAGTCTTCAATGCTTTTTGCTGATGTTCGAGGCAGATTGCAATACTTTTCCGATAGATAAGTTTCACATATCATCCCGGCTGCAATGGCTTCGCCATGCAATAACCTTTTCTCTTCTTTATGTAAAAAATAACTTTCTATAGCATGACCTATTGTATGCCCGAAATTCAGGATTTTCCGGAGACCTTTTTCAAATGGATCTTCTTCAACCACTTTATTCTTTACTTCCACTGAATGTTCAACAATATCAGTCCAGTTCTGATCTTTAAAATCAAGGGATGAAATTCTTTTCCAATAGTTGGCATCCGCGATCAGGCAGTGTTTTATCACTTCAGCAAATCCTGATCGCAATTCCCTTTCAGGAAGCGTATTTAAAAATTTAGTATCAATAAATACTTTCTCAGGTTTTTTAAAAACGCCAATGTGGTTTTTAAATCCAAGAAAATCTATTCCCAGTTTACCTCCAACACTGGCATCAACCTGTGACAACAAGGTTGTCGGGATATTTATAAAGTCGATCCCCCTTTTATAGGTTGCAGCACAAAATCCACCCATATCGCCAATAACGCCACCACCAAGATTGACCAGAAGGGATTTTCTTTCAAATTGATTGTCTGTTAAATCTTTCCAGATCTGAATGCAGGTATCCAGCGTTTTCTGTTCCTCCCCGCTTTTGATCTCTATAACGTCAGATGGCTTTATTGCCTTATTTACGAGTGGCAGGCAATGGAATCTGGTATTTTCATCGACAAGGACCGCCACTTTATCATAGTCTGATGAATTTAAAAATGACTGTATGTTGACGGGGATATTCTGACTTATTTCAATTTCCTCAGGAAGCATCCTTAGCCTTTTGAAATGATTTGTTCATAATCTCCCTCTGGCGCCGAATTGAGTTCTCATGGATCCTCTTAAATATATCATCCATAAAATCAACATCCAATCCCAGTTGTTTGGCCCAAGTCATCCGACTTTCCGAAATTTCTTTCCACCTGTTCTTTTGAAAAACAGTTACATTGTTATCTCTTTTGTAATAACCGATCTTATCTACGATGTTCATTCGCGTGGCGATCATTTCATACAAGTCCTGGTCAACCTGGTCAATTTCTTCCCGGAATTCTTCAAGATGAGAAAGAAATTCCTTGTTCTTGGATGTTGGATTCCTGAAAGTCACTGTCTCAAGGAGCTCTCCTAATCTTGAAGGCGTTACCTGTTGTTTGGCATCACTCCAGGCATTAGCAGGATCGCGGTGAGTTTCGATCATTAAACCATCGTAATCAAGGTCTGTAGCCTTCTGGGAGATTTCAAGTATCATTTCTCTATCACCGGCTATATGACTTGGATCACAGATAAGTGGAATCTCGGTAAATGTCTTTTTCAATTCAATCGGAATACTCCATTGCGGTGTATTTCTAAACCTGGTTTTCTGAATGGAAGAAAATCCTCTATGAATGGCACCGATTTTTGTTATCCCGGCCTGGTAAAATCTTTCAATAGCGCCAATCCATAAGGAAAGTTCAGGATTGATCGGATTTTTTATAAATACCGGAACATCAACTCCCTTGAGGGCATTGGCTATTTCCTGCACAGTAAATGGATTTACCGTTGACCGGGCCCCTATCCAGAGTATATCAACACCATGATATAATGATTCTTCAACATGATGAGGATTAGCAACCTCTACTGCGAATTGAACATCTAGCTCATCTTTGATATCACGGATCCATTTCAAGGCATTTACACCAACCCCTTCGAAATTATTCGGTCGTGTTCTTGGTTTCCAGACTCCAGCTCTTATGATATTGATTCCCAGGTCATGAATAGCCAGTGATGTCTCCCTCAATTGCTCCCGCGTTTCTGCGCTGCAAGGCCCCGCCATGATCAAGGGTCTCTTCCACTGTCCTCCCCAACTTTTCAATCCTTTAATTTCCATCTATTTTTATTTAAATATTGCTAAAATCTTGTTTCTTTGTCGTGATTGTGATCCTAATTTATTTAACCTGTTATATTTTTTAAAATGATCAACAATAATGAAATTTCTTTTGACGATACATTAATAGCATTTTCTTCTAAATCAGATAAAGATCTCAAAAGAAGTTACGCCCTTTTTGCCGTAATGGACAAGAATCTAATTGTAAAATTAGGTACATTTTTCGTAAATGCAGCACTCAAATTTAAATTACCAGTAAAAAACCTGATTAAAAGTAACTTGTTTAACCATTTCTGTGGGGGGGAATCTATCACCGACAGCGAGAAGACAGTTATGGAATTGGCTGAATATAATATCGGTACGATACTGGATTATGCGGTGGAGGGAGAAAATACGGAGGTTGCATTTGACCATACTGCTGACGAGATCATACGTACGATTCACAGGGCAAAAGGAGATTCTAATATTCCTTTCTGTGTTTTTAAACCAACAGGAATGGCCTCTATTGACCTTCTGGAAAAAGTACAATTAGGGGAGTCATTAAGCTCGAGTGAACAGAAAGAATTCGAAAATATTCGGAAACGCTGGGACAGAGTTTGTGGTGAATCCTATAAAAATGGAGTTAAAATATTTATTGATAGTGAGGACAGCTTTATTCAGGATCCGATCGATGAGCTCTCTTACGAGTTAATGGAGAAATATAACAAAGAGGAAACAATTGTATGGAATACCTATCAGTTGTACAGGGTAGGGATGCTTGATAATCTTGAGATGGCCTTGCAACGTTCCAAAGAGAAAAAGTATTTTTTTGGTGCGAAACTGGTAAGAGGGGCTTACATGGAAAAAGAACGTGAGCGAGCAGCGGAGAAGGGATATCCTGACCCTATACAACCAGATAAGCCAAGCACAGATCAAGCTTATGATGATGCCTTAAGGTTTTGTATTAACAACAAAGACCTGGTTTCTGTTTGTTCCGGATCTCATAACGAAAACAGCAATTACCTTTTGACTGAGCTCATGGCAGAAGCGAAAATGAAAAATAATGATGATAGGGTATATTTTGCACAATTATACGGCATGAGCGATCATATTTCCTTTAATCTGGCAAAAGCAGGTTACAATGTTGTAAAATACGTTCCATATGGACCAGTTGAATCTGTTGTGCCTTATCTGATGCGACGGGCGGAAGAAAATACCTCAATTGCCGGACAAAGCAGTCGCGAATTTTTATTGATCAAGAACGAGCTTAAAAGAAGAAGAAAACTTTCTAAACAGAACTAATCGAACATAATAATGAAACGATATATCTTCCTTGTATTTTTAATTCCCCTCATCTTAATAATATCATGTAATGGTGAAAAGGAATGGGTCTCTTTGTTCAACGGTGAGGATTTATCCGGATGGGTGGTAAAGGCTAAGCCTGAGGACCAGGGAAAGAATTTCTGGTTTGTTAATGATGGATATATCGAAGCGAACAGTCTTGGCCTTGGTAATCACGATTATATCTGGCTATATACTGAAAAAGAGTATAAGGACTTTGAGATCAAATATAAGTTTCAGGCATTTAGGGAAAGCCCCGGGAATAGTGGCATACAGGTAAGGAGCAGATATGATGAAGAAACATATTGGTTAAATGGGCCTCAAATAGATATACATCCTCCTGGATTCTGGCGTTCCGGTATGATGTGGGATGAGACAAGAGGCAACCAAAGGTGGATATTCCCTGATATCCCGGATGGGGAGTGGGTAGATTCTACAATGGCTATTGCAGATCATGATTTGTATTTTGAAGAAGACGAAGTATGGAATGAGATGCGCGTAAAAGCAAGGGGGACAAAAATTGAAGCATGGTTGAACGGGCATAAGATCACGGATTATGAAGGTGCAGGTACCCTTGACAATACTTTGCATAAAAACTTAAATGTTGGAGAAAAAGGGCATATCGCATTACAGATTCATACAGGTGATGAGCTGAAGATCAGGTTCAAAGACATCTATATTAAAGAGATACCTAATTAAAAATATAGAAATTCAAAAATGAAATACACTTTAATCGTTTTCCTGGGGTTCTTACTGTTCAGTTCATGCTCAAAAGAGGAAATCCGGCCCAATATTGTTATTTTTTATTCTGATGAACTGGATCCGGGATACCTCTCCGCATATGGTGAATCTTTTCAAACTCCGAATATTGATAAGCTTTGGAATGAAGGAATAAAGTTTACAAATGCCTATGTGGCTGCACCTATGTGCACTCCCAGCCGTTTCTCTTTATTGACCGGAAAGTATCCTGGACGTTGCGTTCACAATGATTTCCTAAAAGCTTATCCCAAAGATCAACCTTATGTAATAGCATGGAACACATATTTGGAAGGCTCCTTGCCGACTATTGCAAGTGTGCTTTCAGAGAATGGTTATTTTACAGGTATGGCAGGGAAGTGGCATATCGGTAAATTACCTGAGGATGTAAATATTCCTGTCCTGGAAAAAGATGCTGACCTAAATGATCCTGCCGTAGATGCAAAACTGAAAAAATATCAGAATATAGTAAGCGAACAGGTTAGAAAGGATGCGGGCTTTGATTATGCTTCAAGCGTTCTTTGGGGCAATTTTGATATTTTTCCTGTATTAAGCCTTAGGACTCATAACTTTCCCTGGATAACCAAAGGTGCAGTTGATTTCCTTGAGGAAGCCAGCAAAAAAGACCAGCCTTTCTTCCTGTATGTCGCCAGTACAGCCGTTCATGGCCCGGGACATGCAGAAGCATTCAATAAAGACCTCCGGTTTACCCTTGAAGGAAAGATGGATGATATTTTAAAATATCAATTGCCAGCTGATTCCATGAGAGAGGCTATTAATGCACAGCCTCCTGTATTAAGACATAAATTTGCAGGTATAGCTTGCCTTGACCATCATATTAAATTAGTGAAGGAGAAATTAGCTGAATTAGGTCTGGATGAAAATACCATGATCATTTTTATGGCAGACCATAATGTTGAACCGGGAAAGGCTACTTGTTTTGAGAAAGGGTTGAAAGTGCCATTTATATTAAAACTACCTGAACGACAATCCAAGGGAAGTATAAATGACAAACTCGTTAGTAATGTAGATATTTTCCCAACAATCCTGGAATCGGCCAATATACCAATTCCAGATGGATTATTATTGGATGGGATCAGCATATTGCCAGGGATAAGATCTGAAAATATACATACGCGTCCATATGTTTTTGCAGAATCAGGTCTTGCGAGGTCGGTTAATGACGGTAAATGGAAATATGTTGCTTTCCGTTACCCTGAAGACGATATATCCAGGATGAAAAATGGAGGATTAAACTATGCACCGAATTATTTGAATATGGAAAAACAGGCACATTCATCTATAGCCATGGAACATTTTCCGGCATATTTTGATGCGGACCAGTTGTATAACCTGGAAAAAGATCCATATGAACAAAATAACCTGGCTTATACGCCAGCCTACCAGGCAGAATTGTCCAGACTACAGAAGGTATTGGCAGATCATTTATCTACTTTCGATCATGCGTATTCCCTGGCTGACACCAGTTTTATGCGAACTGAACAGTATAAAGAACTGGTTACTAAATCAAAGTCATTTGGAACGGATTATATACCCTGGTTAAGAAGAGACCATGGAAGCATTCAGTGGCCACCAATAAAATGATATGACTGGACAGGTATCT
The DNA here is from genome assembly GCA_942491935.1 of uncultured Cytophagales bacterium. GTDB lineage: Bacteria > Bacteroidota > Bacteroidia > Cytophagales > Cyclobacteriaceae > JAGTVG01. The sequence goes on along the minus strand of CALOCZ010000078.1, from coordinate 21,287 downwards.
CCAGCCAATGATCTGAAAAAATCTGGAATGCAGTTTTTTATAATCCTATAAATTTCTAAATTGTACATACTCGATTAGTAAAATACAACAAGATCTCTTTTCTTTCGCGACGTTTTGGATAATGAATCCAATGATATCGAACATCTGGCAAGAAAGCTGAACATACTCATCAGCAAGCAGGATGTACTTGCAAAAGAAATATCAGAAATTAAGTCTGCCCTCGATAAATACCGGGATGAAGACTTGGTTGATGAAGTAAATACCGAGTCAATTCATAAGCGAAAACCAGGCATTCCCGATAGTCAGATCCCTGGAAGTGAAGAACATGTTCAAAAGCATGGCGTAGACGAAAAACACAGCCCCGAAAAAGAAGAATCTATACAAAAATCTGACATATCATACCCGGAATTCCCAGAGAAGAAAAGGATAGAAAAGGTAAAATCAGCAAGTGAAAAGTCAACCGCATCCTCCTTGTTCAGTATCCCGGAATCTGTTCGGTCTAACCTGGAAGACTTTATTGGGACCAATCTATTAAATAAAATAGGAATACTGATACTGATCATCGGGATCAGTATAGGGGCTAAATTTGCTATTGACAGGGACCTGATAAGTCCTTTGGTACGATTGATCCTGGGATATGCTTTGGGTTTGGCTTTGTTATTCTTTGCTTACCGGCTCAAAAAGAAATATCATAATTTCAGTGCAGTTCTTTGCAGTGGCTCGATGGCCATATTATATTTTATGACCTTTGCCGGGATCATATACCTCGAGATACTTGGATTAAATACAGCATTCATTATTATGGTGTTTGTAACTGTATTTACCGTTTATCAAGCCCTCAGTTATGATCGCCAGGTTATTGCAATAATAGGATTAGCGGGAGCTTATGCTATCCCCTTCTTGATTGGAGGTGATCCAGAAGGATACATATTTTTATTCTACTATATGGCCATTATCAATGTGGGCATCCTATTAATATCAATAAAGAAATATTGGAAGCTTCTTTTTTATATCGCTTTTATAGCCACATGGATGATATATCTCACCTGGTGGGCCAATACAGACTTCAGCAATGATCAGCCGTTTAGATACTCAATAATATTCAGCGGAATATTCTTCCTGCTTTTTTATGCCTCCTTCCTCCTCAATAAGGTCATTAATAAGGTCAGTTTTTCTTTTGAGGATATTATGCTAATTGTATCGAATGCACTTATTTTCTATGTATTATCTTATGTAAATTTTGAAATTGATTTTTGGAGGGATAATCTGGGTTTGTTTACTCTTATCAACGCTTCAATACACATATTGGTCTGGTTGATTATTTACTACTGGAAAGGGGGAGATGAAAAACTACTGCGACTTGTAGCAGTATTAGCGATTGCATTCATAACGATAGCTGTTCCTATACAATTTGATGGTTACCGGGTCACTATTTTATGGTTCATGGAAGCTCTTGTTTTATTTTCAGCGGGGCGTATCCTCAAAGCCCATTTTTATGAATTTGTGGCCTATCCGATTATAATATTAGGGTTGTACAGTCTTATGGAAGACTGGAAATTAGCATACGCGGAATTCAGTTCATTTGAAAATGAAGCGGTTTATAACCTGTTTTTCAATATAACTTTCCTGGAAGGACTGATCGTAATAATTTGCCTTGGCATAGCAAATTATATTTATTTTCAACCCAGGTTTCCATCTATGAAAAATATTGATGTAACCTTTAAAAATCTCATGGAGATCTATCTTGTCGGGGCACTTGTCTTTGTGTTGTATTACACCATTAGAATTGAAATAGCCATAGGGTTTAACCAACTGTTCATTGAGTCAAAGGCATTACCTTTTTCCGGGACTGATTCAAGCCTTACGGAAGTCGCTGACCAGGACATTAAGAATTTCAAGATCATTTGGATCTATATGTACTCTATGTTTTTCTTCTCCATGGTAACTATTGCAAATATTCTAAAATTCAAAAACGAAAAAATCGGGCAATTCAATTTGATAGCGAACGGCATAGTTTTATTTGCATTTCTATTACAGGGGCTATTGGTGCTCAGTGCTTTGAGAGAAAATTATATATATCCGGAATATCCTGATAAGTTCATCCCGGGTTTTGAAAACATTGTTATCAGATATCTGTCGATACTTGTTTTTGCTTCTACATTTGCTGTGAATTACTGGCTTATCCGGCAGAAGTTCATGAAGGATAATATGAAATTATACTTGGTGCTTTTTTTGGCACTTGCTACACTATGGATCTTAAGCAGCGAATTGTTCCATTGGCTGGATTTTGCAGGTTATGAATCAGCTGACAAACTTGGTTTAAGCATTTTATGGGGTGTATTTTCCCTAATCCTTATTATAATCGGAATATGGAATAAGTTAAAATATCTTCGCATAAGTGCCATCATATTATTTATGATCACCTTGCTTAAACTAGTTCTTTATGACATAAGGGGTATGAATTCCCTTTCCAAGACTGTTGTATTTATTCTTTTAGGTATATTACTCCTGATCATCTCTTTCTTGTATAATAAGTATCGAAAGGTCATATTTTAACCTGCTTTGTATACAAAATATTTATTGGGTCAGTTCATTTTAAGCATAATTTGGGTAATAGATCAATCCTATTTTTCATTTAAATGCGATTTATCCCTATTTTTGCAGCTTAAAATCAGACAATATGCACTTAAGCGAACAGGAAATCCAGAGAAGAAGTGACAGGGAAGAACTCGAAAAACTCGGTATCAATCCTTACCCGTCCGAAACATTTCCGGTAAACGTCTCTACTCGTGATATTCATGAGAACTATGAAAAACAAAAAATGGATTACAAAGATATTTCCATTGCCGGGCGGATGATGAGCCGAAGGATAATGGGATCCGCTTCATTTGCTGAGATCCAGGATTCCAGGGGAAGGATCCAAATATATGTTCGTCGTGATGACATATGCAAAGGGGAAGATAAAACCCTTTACAACACTGTTTTTAAGAAATTACTAGGGATAGGGGATATCATTGGCGTTAAAGGATTTGTTTTCACCACCCAGACTGGAGAGATCTCAATTCATGTTAAAGAACTGTACCTTCTTTCAAAATCATTAAAACCTTTGCCGATAGTGAAGGAAAAAGTTGATGATGCGGGTAATGTTCAGACATGGGATGCCTTTACAGATCATGAGCAGCGATACAGGCAAAGATATGTTGATCTGATTGTTAATCCGGAGGTGCGGAATACTTTTGTCCAGAGGACCAAAGTGGTGAATTCGATCCGTAATTATTTGAACGAAAAAGGTTACCTGGAAGTAGAAACGCCGGTACTGCAACCTATATATGGAGGAGCCGCCGCCAAGCCTTTCAAAACCCATCATAATACCCTGGATATGGGTTTATATCTCAGAATAGCTAACGAACTATACCTTAAACGATTGATTGTAGGTGGCTTTGATGGCGTTTTTGAATTTGCAAAGGATTTCCGGAATGAAGGGATGTCCCGTTTCCATAATCCTGAATTCACTCAGGTGGAGCTTTATGTAGCTTATAAAGATTATAACTGGATGATGGACCTTGTAGAAGAGATGGTCGAAAAAGTGGCTATAGATCTGCACGGGACAACAGAAGTAGAGGTCGGAGAAAATATGATCAATTTTCAAAGGCCATGGAAGCGATATACAATGTTCGAAGCGATTGAGCACTATACTGGTGTTGATATTGCCGGAATGGATGAAGGACAGCTAAGAAAAACAGCCTCTGAAATGGGACTGGAAATTGATGAATCTATGGGGAAAGGAAAGATCATAGATGAGATCTTTGGCGAAAGGTGTGAATCCCACCTGATTCAGCCCACTTTCATTACAGACTATCCAATAGAGATGTCGCCTCTGGCTAAGAAGCACCGATCAAAAGAAGGCTTGGTAGAGCGTTTTGAAGCCATTTGTAATGGGAAAGAGATTTGTAATGCCTTTTCTGAATTGAATGACCCACAGGATCAAAGAAAGCGTTTTGAAGATCAGCTGGAACTTGGGAAAAGGGGTGATGAAGAAGCTATGGTGCTGGATGAAGATTACCTCCGGGCCCTGGAATATGGATTACCTCCGACTGCTGGCCTGGGAGTAGGCATTGACCGCCTGGTCATGATCATGACCAACCAGAACTCCATTCAGGATGTAATATTCTTCCCTCAAATGAAGCCTGAAAAGAAGGCAGAGGTATCCTCTGTACAGGATTATGTTGATCACGGAATACGGGAAGAGTTGGTGCCGATATTAGAAAAACTAGGCATACAAACTTTAACACAATTAAAGGAATTGAATCCAAACAAGCTGTTCAATGATGTCTGTGGTATGCGAAAGAAGCTGAAGCTAAAGGACGTAAAAAATCCTTCATTGGAGGAAGTAACGGAATGGATTGCAAAGTAGCTGAACGAATGTAAATACGATCAATGTGCCGTTAGATTAGTTATCCCACCAGCTTCTTTGGCGATTCAGTTTAAGGTCTTGCAATAATGAAGATTTAGCTCTGATGGTGACATTATAGGACTGGTATCTCCCGAAAGGTATCCATGTCATTGCAAGCTGCCAGCAATGCAGGTCTCTGTTTATACTGACGTTTGTCTGGGTGAATCCCTTATTTTGAAAGTCATAACCTGAAGAGAAACCAACTTTCCATTTCTGGGTAAGGCTGAAATCACCGCTGAATCTCAGGGTTTGTGTGATCCTAGCCTTTTCGTACCCTCTTTTTGTATAGTTTACATTATAATTGACTCTCACATTCCAGGGAATGGCGAAATCGACGTACAAGTCAGGGTTCTGTTCTATATATTCCAGTTCATTCCTTTCTGAATCAGTAAGTTCTTCTTTGTCCACATCACTGGCCTTGTTTTCCCAGGATTCCGGATTAAAGCTGGTTCCAATCGATAGATTGGCCTGAGTGAATTGTCCGAGGCCTATTCCTTCATCCCAGGCATAGCGGCTTGTTTTTCGTTGTACCACACGTTGATTCCCAGATCCATCATAATAGATTGAATCAAGTTTCCAAACATATGGATCCAGTGTTCCATTAACGTTGATGTCCAGTTTCTTCTTGAATAGTTTCGTCCTGGCTGTAATTCTTACCGGTGACAAGTTAAAAGAATCGGCAAGGAAATTGTAGCCAGTGGATACTGAGAAATTTTCAAAAATAGGTACCTTCCTGAACTCATTAGCGGAATCCTTTTTATCCTTGACTTTCATTTCCAGGGTGTTGCTGATTGAAATTCCCATACTTGCATTTTCACCCCTGGAGGGTGTTCCATATACAAATCCGGCATATTTTGAAAGTTGGCGTGTGTTCCCTAATGAGTCTACCTGCACATTCTCGTAATACCCAAATTTATCGTCTGAAAAATCAGGGGCATAACTGAAGGAGATATTTGGTGTAAGTACATGCCGGATAGCTTGTATTTTATCCCCCTTAAAGTACATGGTCCCGTATAGTCTTGTATTCAGACCAGCACTGAGGTTGTACGAATACAACCTGGAGAATTTTTTGGTCGTATCGATCCTTACGGCATTTAGACTGTCATTCCAGGAATAACTGAGTTCCTTGAAATACCATATTTCAGAATAATTTGCTGCAGGATTGATGGTAAAGTGTTTTAATGCCTTGGCGGAGGTGGATATAGGTATTCTGTGCTGGATCCCATTTTGTCCTCTTTCCCAGATCTCTGCCAGGTTCGAAGTACTGAAATCAATGGTACTGTCGTAATTTGGATTTTTGTTCTCAATATCAAAATTAAAAGGCAGGTTTACCCTCTGGTTTGACATATTATTGGTTCCTATCATATTCCAGCTGAAGTTGATCTTCTGAATTATGTTTTTCGCAGTAGGGGATTTCCCTTTAAAGGGATATATCCTGTTCATGGTAAGCGAATAATCCGGGAGTTGTAGATTGACCTTTCCCGTTCCGGTATTTTGCTGAAGACGCCCACTTAAACCAAAATTAAAAGGGGTTCCTGTCAATGTTTTAGAATAAGAAACTGATGAACTGAATTCCTGATTTATATTGTTTATCACATCATAATAGGATGGATTATTCTGGTTATATGAAGAAGTTCCGGCGCGTAGCTGGGCTGAAAATCGTGATGATCCCTTTGATTGTGGCGAATGACTCCAGGTTACCCAGAAATCTTTAATTACTGAAGAATCACCTTCATCAATTCCTTTCTGGCGGTTATATTTAAATGAGAACTGTCCGTTAAAAGAATATCTTTTCCGGTAAGAGGAAGCCATGCTCAGACCATAGCTGCCTTTACTGTATATTTCACCGGTCAGGGCAAGATCTAAATAATCGCTCAGGGCAAAATAATAGCCACCATCTCTTAGATAAAATCCTCGGCGTTTTTCTTCTCCAAATGAAGGCACAATAACCCCAGATGACTGCGTTCTGGGCATGGGGAACATTCCAAATCCCCAACCAATTGGCAATGGAATATCATTTACCCTCATATGGAAAGGCCCAACCATGATTTTATCATCCGGTACCAGTTTTAATTTCCTTGCCTCAATATGAAAGTGAGGGTCCGGTCTGTTACAGGTTGTATATTTGGCCCTGTCGATATACAAGTCGCCCCTCTGGTCCCGTTTTACGGTATTCCCGTGCATAATTCCTTCACCTTGTTGGGTAACCACTCCTTTGATTATGGCTTTTTCAGATTTAAAATTATACCTCATTCTTTCAGTCTCATAGACATCAGGGCCATCCTTAAATACCGGTTCACCAATGGGATTTCCTAAAGAGTCTTCGGTGGCTTCCGCCTGTATTTCATGAATTTCATAATCCACATTCACACGGTCAGCGGACAGTTCAATGTCTCCGTAAACAATTTTTCCGTCACCATAAAGATCTACATTCTGATTCGTTAAACTCAGATTCATTGAGTCCCTGGCTGAATATTTAATGGTTGTTTCAATATCTCCAACTGGGGGGATTGTATCAGCTGCCAAGGCTGCAGAATCTAATAATTCAGTGCCTGCAGCCAGTGAATCAGGGAGAGTAGTATTAATATTTGCTGAATCCAATTGTAAAGAGTTTTCAGCTGTAGAATCAGAAATATTGGTATTTTGAAAGGTAGAATCTGTTCTTTTAAGTGGAATTAACGAGGGTTTTGTTATATTTAGGGAATCGCTGGCCTGATCTTTGATTAATAGTGAATTGGTTTCTGATTTGATGTTATTTTCCTGATTTGTTTCAGGAGCATTGTTTTGTCCGAAAGCGTAAGTTATGGAGAACAACAGTAAAATGATCCCGGCAACACGTTTATATTTGTATAAACCCACTTTCAGTTTTATCAAAAAATTTACATTTTTGCGTAAAGTTATCCTAATAACTTTTAACAACCGAAATATTGTGAAAAATATTGTTATTATTCCCTGTTTAGCCTTTTTACTAATAATGGGGTCGTTCAAACCAGCCGGTCTAGCGCTGTATAAGGTTGATAAAGTTGTTATCGATGCCGGACACGGCGGTAAGGATCCTGGTACCCATGGGCTTATCAGCCAGGAGAAAACGATCGCCTTAAAGATAGCAAAAGAGTTAGGCCGCATCATAGAAGAAAACCTAAAAGACGTTGAAGTTATTTACACTCGATCCAATGATAAATTTATTGAATTGGAAGACCGTGCTAGAATAGCTAACAAAAATGATGCAGATGTTTTTATTTCTATTCATTGTAATGCGGTTCCCGGAAATAAGGAGAAAATTTACGGGACAGAAACCTATGTGATGGGGGCCCATGTTGATGAAGGGAACTTTGAAATAGCCAAACGCGAGAATTCAGTGATCCTGATGGAGGATAACTATGAAGAAAGGTATGAGGGATTTGATCCTGAATCACCCGAATCGTTGATTTTGTTTTCAATATTTCAGAATGCATATATTGAGAACAGTCTTGACCTTGCGGAGAAGGTGGAGGATCAATTTGAAAAACGTGTAGGAAGAAATAGCAGAGGTGTCCGGCAAGCAGGTTTCTGGGTCTTATGGCGAACCTCGATGCCCAGCATATTGGTTGAAGTTGGGTATTTAAGCAATCCAAAAGAAGAAAAATATTTGAACGATGATCTGGGACAAGTATATTTGGCCTCTGGAATTTACAGGGCATTAAGGGACTACAAAACCGAAATAGAATCTAACAACTAAAACTTCGACGTGCATTTATCTAAAGAATTTAAAATAGGTTTACTCAGTGTAATTTCGATTACACTTTTATACATCGGATTTAATTTCCTGAAAGGGATCGATTTCCTTGCATCAACAAATAAATATTATACTGTTTATGAGAATATTGGTGGTTTGCAGGTATCAAATTCTGTGATCATCAAAGGATTTTCCGTTGGCCGGGTAAGTAATATTACTTATGATCAGAACAGGGGCAACAAAATTATAGTAGAATTGGATATTAACGGCAGTATCGTATTGGATGATTCAACCATTGCTGTGCTAGAAAGCGAAGGCTTTCTTGGTGGGAAAGCCATTGAACTTAAAATGCCTGCAGTAATAACAAATCCTTTGAAGGGGGGCGATACATTGAGATCTGAAATTGCCCTTGGTATATTTGAGTCCCTGACCGAACAAACAGGTCCGGTAGCGGATGATATTGGAGCATTGATCAGACAATTAAATATTGAGCTTGAAAATTTCCACGAAACGGAATTGCTGTTAAGAGAGACCATGAACAAAATTAACTCCAATCTGGACCAGACCTATCTGATGATCAAAGAGAACAGGGAAAATTTTAAGATCACCATGGAAAATTTAAATGGTCTTACGCTCAATTTGAAGGACGCATCCAGTGAGTTAAAGCCACTGTTATTAGATGCGGATGTTTTCCTTGACTCATTGAATAACCTGGAATTGTCTTCTACTCTTGAAAGTATATCCAACTCAATGGATAACCTGAACTTATTATTGAATAATCTGAATGAAGGTGAAGGCTCAATGGGTAAGTTACTGCATGATGATTCATTATATCATTACCTTACGAAGACTGCTGCAGATCTTGACAGCCTGTTTATAGACCTGCGGGAGAATCCTAACCGGTATGTCCAAGTGTCTGTATTCGGCAAGAAGGATAAAACGGAGAAGAAGAAGAAAAAAGAAGAGCGTCAAAAAGCCAGGTCTGAAAAAGAGTAGCAGCCATTTTATAGATATCCTTTTGACAGGGGCAGAAATTTAGGATATATTTATCGGTATGAAAAAAAAGGAAATCAAAGCACTGGTCTCTTTATTGGATGATGAAGACCATTCCATTGTAACCCAGATCGAAGAGAAGATCATATCGCTGGGGAATAAGATCATACCTCATCTTGAAAATGAATGGGAAAGTAGCTTTAATCCGACCGTACAGCGAAAATTAGAAGATCTCATCCATACCCTCCAGTTCGATCAATTAAAAATGAGACTAATTGAATGGAAAGAAAAAGGAGCCAGGGACTTGTTAAAAGGTATGTGGCTGGTAGCGACCTACCAGTATCCTGATATTGAATATAAAACCCTGAAAGCCGAGATAGAACAAATATATCAAGAGGCTTGGAGGGCATTTCGGGATGATATTCACCCTTATGATCAGGTCAAGATCCTTAATGGTATATTGTATTCGGATTATAAATTCAGGGCCAATACTAAAAACTTCCATAGCCCATCAAACTCAATGATCAATGTGGTATTGGATGCAAAAAAAGGGAATCCTATATCATTATGCGTGATTTACATGCTTATTGCGAATAAACTAAAAATGCCTGTATACGGGGTGAACCTTCCAAATTTGTTTGTTTGTACTTATAAAACCCAGGAAGTACAGTTTTACATAAACGCCTTTAACCGGGGACTACTTTTTTCCAGATCTGACCTGGAAAATTATATAACTAATTTACAGATTTCCCCTCTGGATATATTTTATGAACCTTGTTCCCATCTTGATATCATTAAACGGGTTCTGCGAAACCTGATCGTGTCTTATGAAAAACTGGGGGATCATTACAAAGTAGATGAGATTAAGATCCTGCTGAATGAGTTATCTATAGGAGAAGATGATGGGACAGGAGCGATCTGAAATATAATATATTTAGATATCCTGTATTTAATATTAGCTGAAGCCCACATCTATCCTGTGGATAGGAATTTACCGGATACTATAAATAACGATAAAATCATCCAGTTGAAAATATTCCAGGATATAATCCCTGCTTCCCATTTCCAGTCTGATGTGACCAATAATATTCCCTTCTGGTTTTAAATCAAATGGAGATAGCAGAAGGTTATTCTTAAATGACACTTTTTGTTTGCCATATATTTTGAAAAGTACTTCTTTTGCAGCCCAGGCAGCACAAAGGCTGTTTGGGTTTCTGGGGATTTCATTTAACTCTTTATCATTCAGAAACCTTTTAGATACATGAAATAGTGCTGGTTTTGCCTTCTCAATATCAACCCCGCAAGGTTCTTTTTTGTTTATCAATACTACTGCATAGGGGAAAGAATGAGATATCGAGATGTGCCAGGGAAGGCCAATTAAGTGAGGTTTCCTGTTTTCATCTTTTACAGTTCCTTTAAATTTTATTTTAAGTGATTTACACATCTCAAATAGTGTGGCGCGTGCACTTAACCACTCCTTCTTTCTCTTTACATGGTGGATCCCTTTTAATTCTGCCCGCTCCTCCTTTGATAGACGTACATGGTGTTGCAGATAATCTTCATTTTCTTCAATTTTCCACATTCCCAATGTGATATCTTCGTTGATTTGTTTGAATTTTACAATTGGCATGTTAAAAATCCATTTGAAAACAATTTTTCACTAAATTAAATTAATATTATAAGTTGACCTTATAATAATTGCTGAAATATGGCCACATTTCAAATAGAAAAATTTAAAACGCTTACAGGGCATAATGGAGCTGTTTATCCCTGTTCTCTCGGATTAGATACAAACACTTTTTATACTTCGGGGAATGACGGGATGATCGTGGAGTGGAGGTTGGATGGGACAGAAAATGGAAAAATGATAGCCCGTGTCTCAAATTCGGTATATTCTTTAATTACAATTGAGGAATCAGCTCGTCTTATCGTAGGACAAAATTATGAAGGTATTCATATCATTGATCTGGTAAAGAGAACAGAAACAGGCTCTTTAAAGTTGACAGATTCAGCCATTTTTGATATCAAGAAAAACGGTCATCATTTATTTGTTGCTACAGGAAAAGGAGAAATCGTTGTGGTAGATTTGAGATCAATGGATATTTTGAAAAGGATCAAAGTATCATCAGCTAGTGTCAGATCCCTGGAAATTACTGATCAATTTATAATCACCGGATGTAGCGATAATAGCATCAGAGTGCTTGACCTGAAAGAGCTAAAAGAAAGGAAAGTATGGGAAGCTCATAAAAACTCTGTTTTTACTTTGAAACTGGACCCTAAAGGCAAATTTCTTTTTAGCGGAAGCCGGGATGCACACTTGAAAGTTTGGGATCTTGCAGGTGGATTTTCCTTAAAAGAATCGATAGTGGCCCATATGTTTACCATAAATTCTATTGAATTTAATGCCTCGGGATCTCATTTTATTACCGGAAGTATGGATAAAACCATTAAACTATGGGATGCGCATCAATTAAAACTATTAAAAGTAGTTGATAAAGAACGATTTGAGGGCCATCTCTCCTCAGTTAATAAATTAGTTTGGTCAAACTATAAAAATAGAGTAATTTCATGCAGTGATGACAGGACAATATCCTTATGGGATATCAAGTTATATTAATAAGGTGATTTGGAGATAAAATCTATCTTATGATTACTAAAGTAAATCAGCATGACTTTTTATCAAACCACGCAGAAGAAATTCAGCATGTCAAGGGGTGGATTGTATGAATGTGTATAATATTTCATGCCTCTATAAAAAATAGACCTTTGATCCTTGAAAATAAAATTTAATGAAATGAAAATAACTCCATTAGAAATCCGGCAAAAGACCTTCGAAAAGGTGTTCAGAGGATATGAAAAGGATGAGGTAAACGCATATTTACAGTCCTTATCTATGGAATGGGAACGCATGCTTGATGAAAACAAGGAACTACATCTCAGGATAGAAAACCTGGAAACTGAATCAAGTAAATTAAGGGAATTGGAAAGCAGCCTTTTCAAAACATTAAAAACAGCTGAAGATACAGGAGCTACCTTAATTGAACAGACTAAAAAAGAAACGGATCTACAGATAAAAGAATCGAGCCTAAAAGCTGAGACTATTTTAAATGATGCAAAAAACAAGGCCATAAATCTGATTGAGCAAGCAGATACAAGGAAAAAGCAGGTTTTAGATGAAATGATCACCAAAGTAAAAACTCTGGAGAGCCTCTTCAACCAGATGATGGATCTAAAGGAAAAAGTGGCTGATCAGGTAAAATCGTATAGCAGCGATCTTCTTGAAAGGATAGAAAAACTTGAGAAAAAATCTGATGAAATTCAGATAAATGAAATCGTTTCAGAAGCAAAACAAATATACAATTCCACGAGTGTGGGAGTGACTCTGGATTTTCTTAATAACACACAGGGAGCAGAAGACCAAAAACCTTCCTCAGGAGAAAAGAAAAAGGAAATTGTGGAAGTTGAATTAACTACAGATACGGAAGAAAGGGAGGAAATAAACGGTGGAAAGAGAGAGATTGAAATGGAGGTGAAGATAACAAAGGAGGAGCAGATTAAAGTAGAGGAAGAAATAACCTATGAAGCTACGTTATCAGAGAAAGTAGATGAGACTCAAGATCAGGTTGAAAGTCTTCAGGAGGACACGGAGGAGAAAGATAAGGAACCGAATAAAGAGGATACAGTAACGAATACGATTGACGAATCGGAGGAAGATCAACCGGAGATTGGCTTTGAAGAATCTGAAAAAGTAAAAAAATCTTCATCCACCTCATTTTTTGATGAAATAGATTAGCATGGAAGGAATGATCACATTGGAAGGGATGGAATTTTTTGCCCATCATGGCTTTTACCAGGAGGAACAAAAGATAGGGAATAAATTCGCTGTAGACATAATGATTGTAACGGATCTTTCAGGTGCTGCGGAACATGATGCACTTGAAGAAACTATCAATTATGAATCCCTGTATAAGATCATTAGACATGTAATGAGTGAGCCGACTAAACTGCTGGAACATCTTGGTAAAAGAATTATCGATACTGTTTTTGAGGAGTTTCCGCAAGTGAGTTCTGTTGAAGTGAAAGTAAGTAAATATAATCCGCCTGTTGGAGGGATTTGTCAGCGCGCTTCTGTACGACTAAAAGAAAAAGGCAAAAAGCTTAAATCAATATTCAATACTAAATGATATGGTAATTGAATTCGATGATTTAGCATTTTTTTAAAATTAGGGTAAATTCGTATAAGAAAATATCCAGAGATCATATTTTATGGAAATACTTATTGAATTCGGAAAATTGCTAATTCCAGCTTTACTGGTGTTATATGCCATGTATCTGACTGTTAAAAGTGTACTCGAAAAAGATATCGAAAGGAAGGAAGTAGATTTTAAGATCAAGAATTATGAAACTATTCTGCCGCTGAGGTTACAAGCATATGAGCGGATCGCTTTATTATTGGAAAGGATCTCTCCAAATAATATTATGTTACGATTAAACAATCCTGGTCTTTCTGCTAAAGAATTTCAGATCATTCTTGTAAAAGAGATCCGCGAAGAATTTAATCATAATCTTTCTCAGCAGATCTATATAGATGAAAATACCTGGGTTTTAGTTCGCAAGGCAGTAGAAGACACCATTAACCTGATCAATCAGTCGGCCATGAATTTAAAGGAAGAAGCAAAAGGTATGGACCTGACCAAATCTGTTTTTGCAGAAATAATGCAGAACGAAGTAGATTCAATCAAGCATGCCCTTAGTCAATTGAAGAAAGAGGTTAGTCAATTTTATTAATACGATGTCAGAAGATAAAAACAGATTTTATATTCGAGCATTTGAAAATGCTAAGAGAATGTTTTCAAGTAAGGAAAAAGTACTTGAGACATTAGATACTGCATTTCAGAAATCTATTGATCTTGAAAATGATAAGGATGAAGTTTCAAGCCTGACTGAAAAAGTTAAATTGTTTATTCTGATGATCCGGTCATATGTGAAAGGAGAGTACCGCGAGGTTCCTTTTAAAAGCATCTTGTTGATTTTTGCCGGGTTGATCTATTTTATAAATCCATTTGATCTAATAGGGGATTTCATACCGGGGATCGGTTATATTGATGATATTTCCCTTATCCTTTGGATCATGAAAAGTGTGGAAGATGATGTGTTGCGGTTTAAGGATAACTATATTGACATACAGCGTGCCTGATTTTTTAAGCTGCATTGCAATTGATTGATTCTGCACCAAGGATCCTGATATATTTTTTAATTATACTAAACATTCGATATGAAAAGCATTTTAGCCTTCTTTTTATCAGTTTTCACTATTGGGATTTTATACGGCCGGGCTATGAAAGTGCAGACGAACCAGGTCATAGAATGGGAATTTCATTCAAATTTTGAATCATTAAATTTAATAAAAAGATGAATTATTTACTTGTTTTTTTAACCGTTCTATTTTCAATTCAATCCCAGGCAGGAATTTATAATATTAAGGATTTCGGAGCTGTCCCAGGTGAATTGTCCACGCAACAGATCCAGAAGACAATAGATGCTTGTGCGGAAAATGGAGGCGGGATGGTCCTTGTCCCAGCCGGGACTTATATTACTGGTACTATACAGTTAAAAAGTCATGTAAATTTACATTTGGAGCAAGGGGCCGTATTGAAAGGCAGTTTAAACCTAAGTGACTATCTGACAAGCTTTGTTACACATGGTATGGTTTTTTGTGAAAATGCAACTCAGGTATCGATCACCGGCCAGGGTATAATTGATGCACAGGGTACACATTTCTATGATACGACACAAAATCATACATATCCTGAATTCGATAAGCAGATGGTCCGGCAAAAGGATGACTATATGCCGGAAGGGGAATTTTATACTGATGGCCCCATCAAGCGGAAAGTTAGTCCGGGGATGACGATCACCTTTTATCATTGTTCTGCAGTCGTCCTTGAGGATATAACGATTAAAGATACCCCCTTATGGGCATTGCGATTTGCCTATTGCGATGATGTGCTCGTTTCTGCTATCTCCTTATATAATAACCTGATGATCCCGAATAGTGATGGGGTCCATTGTACTGCTTCCCGGAATATTCGAATGTCAGACTGTGATATCAGGGCCGGGGATGATGCCTTTATCGTAACAGGCTTTACCAAAGATGAACAAACACCAGGATATAATTCGGAGGAACAATCGAAATACAAATATGGAAATAAGACCGAATTTGCAGAGAATGTGACCGTGACAAATTGTACTTTTCAATCACGTTCAGCCGGTATTCGTATAGGATATGGACAGCATCCTATTCGAAATTGCGTTTTTAATAATATCGTGATCTACGGTTCAAATCGGGGTATTGGAATATTTGCCCATGATGCTGCGATTATAGAAGACCTTGTTTTTTCGAATTTCGTTATAAAAACCCGCCTGCATAATGGGCAATGGTGGGGAAATGGAGAACCTATTCATTTGTCAGCGATTACCAGGTTTGAGAATGAGCCTACTGGAATGATTAAAAACGTCCAGTTCAATAATATCACCGCCACTTCAGAGCATGGCATTATCGTATACGGAGATGAACCCGGCACAATTAAATCCATTCATTTCAATAATATTGATTTAGAAATTGTCAAGGGAAAAGAAACAATGGATTATGGTGGAAACTTTGATTTGAGACCAGCCGCTGAAATAAAAAAGCAACTATTCATGCATGATATACCCGGATTATACGCTTTGAATGTGGATGGCCTGGATATTGCCGACTTCAAACTGGAATGGGGCGATGACCTGCCGGCTTTTTTTTCGGACGGTATAGAATGCAATTCTGTAAATGGCCTTTCGATCAGGAATTTCATCGGAACTGCAAATCCGAATTCAGACAAAGGATTAAAAGAAAGATTAATTAATACGACACTGTATAAATAAATGATCTGTTATTTATAGTTGTAACTTTAAAATTCCCAATAAAATTATCCACACATGATAAATCTCATAATTCCAGTAGTAATTAGGCTATACTTTTGCATCATATTTAGAGATTAACTTTTTTGATATGACAAACCGTTTAGATCCAGCAATGTTTAAAAGGACATTTAGTTACGAGGAATATCTCGAATACGTAAAGGAGTTGGTAAGTAAAGGATTAAGTTCCGGCCCTGTGCAGTCTGAAAAAAATACCCATCTCACAAAACTGAATTTTCAGAGACTGAAAAGGGTATTCCGGACTTTACAATTGACTGATAAGATCATAGAAATAACTAAAAATGTTCAATCTGAAATGTTTTGGGTGATCATTATAGAATCATGGTGCGGAGATGGATCTCAGAACTTACCTTTTATGGAAGCCATAAGCCGGCTTACCGATAAGATCAGGTTTCAAATTATACTTAGGGATGAAAATCTTGAGATCATGGACCAATTCCTGACAAATGGCACGCGTTCTATACCTAAATTGATCTGTTTTGATCCAAATACATATGATGTAGCCGGAACATGGGGGCCAAGACCGGCCGGCGCCATTGATCTCGTAAAAACATTGATCAAAGATCCGGAGGTAACTAAAGAAATGAGAGGTGAAGCAGTGCAAAGATGGTATCTGGAAAATAAAGGTGAGCAATTACAATCTGAGATGTATTCTTTGATTGAAGAATGGGATGCTGAATTAATGGGGAGAAAGCTTACAGAGGTACACTAATTGAAATAACTCCTAATTCACCATAATTTGACAACAGAAAAGAAAGCCTTAATAATCGGAGCTACCGGATTAATTGGGAATGAGTTGGTAAAACTTGTTGCGCAATCTGATTATTATCAACAGATTTATATTCTGGTTAGACGAAAGACAGGATTTAAATATGAAAAGGTAACTGAAATCCTTGCCGACTTTGATAAATTGGAGGATTCGCTTAAATCAATTCAGGCTCTGGATGTCTACAACTGCCTGGGTACAACAATGAAAAAAGCCGGATCAAAAGATGAATTTTATAAAACAGATTTCAGCTATCCTTTGGAAATTGCTAGGATTATGAAGACGAAGGGAAGCAAAACATTTTTAAATGTTTCAGCCCTGGGGGCAAAGAAAAGTTCTGTAATCTTTTATAACCGGGTAAAAGGTGAACTTGAGACGGCTTTAAATGAGATCGGCTTTAAATCGCTGGTAATTTTCAGGCCCTCTTTGCTTCTTGGTGATCGGAATGAAAAGAGAGCAGGTGAGGATATTGCCAAAAAAACCTATAAAGTACTTGATAAGATCTTTATTGGACCTTTAAAGAAATATTCCGGAATAGAAGGAAAGACTGTAGCCCAAGCCATGTTTGAAATGGCCAAAAGAAAGCCTGACGGCCTGACTATCCTGGAGTCTGATAAAATCAAGGAAGTCTAGCGAGCTTTCTATCTATAATTCTGAATACCACAACGCACAGTGTCAGGTAGGCAAGCCACAAAAAGATAATGATTGGATTTGCATAGCCAGGGAACCAGTTATAGAATTTATCCCAGCCATATACTGCCGGATCGGGCATTGTGCTTAAAATTTTTAACAATGGTATGCCGGTTATAAAAGCGGCTTTAAACATAAATCCACCTGTATTCTCCAGTTTAACTAAGATCCAGGTCATAATAAACGGGAATCCCAGGAAAGCGATCCGTGTCATATCCCCACCAGCGGAATGACTTAAAAATAAATAAGTAAGGGAAAGAAAAATAATATACCTGTTCCCTTGGAGCATAGTTCTGGATTTAATCCCCACCCAGATGGCGAGTATAAGAAGAGGACCATATGCCGTAAATACTGCCACTATCCATCGAATGAATCGGAAGGGATTAACCATGGTTTCTTTCATATGAAATAAGATAACAATGATTGAATTTTTGCCCGGATCTGAAGGAGGGAAATAGTGTGCAACAATAGCTTTAGCAGCAAAACTCATGATAAGAGATAAGCCTATGATTATCGAATTTTTATAATTCGATTTTTCGCGATAATCTTCAAATAACGAAACAAGCAGCGCGACAATTAGCAGAGCAGGAAAGGATTCTTTCTGAATGGTAGCTAATGGGCCAAGCAAAATCAGCCAGATATATTGTCTTTTTAGAATTATGATCAACAATAAGGCTTGAAAGAAATACAAGGGAACATCGACGGAGATTGGATCAAAAATATTATGACGTATTATTCCTACCCAATGGATTAGCAACCAGAAGAACCCTGTCATGATGTGTCCCGAAGAGATATTAAGCTGCTTCCAAAGTATATAAATAGACAGGATAGATAATATAGTAAAAATCAAATTGAGGGCACTGAAGTTTTTGATGGGATCGTCAAATGACAATAAATAAGATATATATGGAACCAGTATCCTGGTATTAAAAGGAAAGATAACATCATAATCGTCGGTGCCTTGTGCAAAGAAGTTATAGATTTTTAAATACTTACTTCCATCGAATAGGGTGGAAAATGAATACGTGAGATGTGGTTGAATTGTTAAATAAAGGAAAAATAACCCGATGCTTATGATCAATACAATGAATAATAACCGGTGTTGTTTTAATTTTTCAATCATTTAAATTAAAATTGTCTTTGCAGTCTTTAAATTTATAGAAAGTTAAAAATAGTAAGTTGATCGCCGTAATTCAAAAAGTTACTCAATCTTCTGTAGCAATTGATGGAATAATCAAATCGTCCATTGGTAAAGGATTGCTTATTCTACTAGGCATAGAAGATGCAGATGGTGAAGAAGACATCCAATGGTTATGCAGGAAAATAGTGAACCTCAGGGTTTTCAATGATGCGGCGGGCGTGATGAATGAATCTGTACTGGATCATAAAGGGGAAGTATTGGTTATCAGCCAGTTTACACTCCATGCATCAACCAGGAAAGGGAACAGACCATCTTATATAAAAGCAGCCAAACCAGAGGTAGCCATTCCATTATATAGCAGGTTCGTTGAAGTAATGGAAACTGAACTCGGGAAAAAAGTCGGAACTGGTGAATTTGGAGCATTTATGGAAGTGGAACTGGTCAATGACGGTCCGGTTACCATAATTATTGACACAAAAGACAAAAAATAGAATGACCATAAAAGAAGCCCAACAAACTGTGGATCGATGGATCAATACCACTGGGATCCGGTATTTTAATGAATTGACCAATATGGCCATTCTAAGTGAAGAAGTAGGCGAGGTGGCCCGTATTATTGCCAGACGGTATGGGGAGCAAAGTTCAAAAAAGACGGATCAGGATTTGGATCTGGGTGATGAACTGGCGGATGTTATGTTCGTTGTGATATGTCTGGCCAACCAGACAGGAGTTGATCTGACAACTGCCTTACAAAAGAATATTGAGAAAAAGACCAACCGGGATACAGACAGGCACAGGAACAATGAAAAGTTAAAATGATCCATTCTATATCTGGATCATGCCAAATGATGAAAAAAGAATGGAGCTTTTAGAATGGTGGATGAGGATTTTTCTCAAATATACATTGATACATGGGGACATACATTATTCGGAAGATCGCAAGGCAGTTGCCATGTGGTTAGGTCCGGATAAACCCATGGTGAATGATTTCAAGATATTTTCAATGGGCCTGGTCTTATACCCATTTAAGATAGGTTTTAAAAATTTTATGAGGGCATTGGATATTAGCGAACAGTGGGGCAAGGAGCACAAAAAAATGAATAAAAGGCATTATTACCTCATGCTAATCGCAGTGGAACCTGAATTTCAAGGAAAAGGGATTGGTAGCAGGTTGATGCAGGTTGGTTTGAAAAGAGCGGATGATGAAGGTTTAGAATGTTTTTTAGAAACCGTTACACCAGAAGATGTTAAGTTTTACAAAAAACATGACTTTAATATAATCCTGAATAAAGGCTTTGGTGAAAACGATCAGTATTGGTTAATGACCAGAGATCCTTCTATGAAAAACAAAGAGCCTTCGATTTTATAGTTATTTAGAGTGAGTAATATATTCTATTTCACTCTGTTAATTGAAAAGGAATTTTGCAGATATAATTTATTCAAAGCTGCCAGGTTTAATGCCGCAAACCTGGCTTTAATCTGATGAACTAATCTTATTCTTTTATATAATCAGGCAGTATTGGTGTGGCCCCTTTCTGGGTACAAACAAAAGCTGAAATATCCACCGCTGATCGATGAATTTCTTTTATAGGTTTATTATTCAGCAAACCCGCCACTAATCCGGCTGTAAAAGAATCACCTGCTCCAACCGTATCAGCTACGCTTACATTTGGGGTATCCAGATATGAATCTTCTTCCTGGCTTATTAGCCAGCTTCCCTGTGCACCTTTCGTCAGTGCCAGTATCTTCAACTGATGGTTATCAAGTATCTGATGCATGATTTCAAATTCATCCCCGGATATGCCAAAGATATCAGCAAATACCAGTATCTCTTCATCATTGATCTTTAAGACATTGGCCTTCTGTAAAGAGTTCCTGATGATGGTTTCATTATAAAACCGTTGGCGCATATTGATATCAAAAACTTTTAATGCTGTATCAGGTACTGTTTTTAATGTTTCCTGTATTGAGTAGTATGAAGTTTCTGATCTTTGTGCCAGGGTGCCGAAGCAAATTGCATCTGCCTGACTTGCAAATTCAATCGCGGATTCCGAAGGAGTTATGAAATCCCAGGCAACATCTTCGTGAATAATATAATTTGGAATTCCATTTTTATCTAATTTTATACTTACCGTGCCTGTTGGCTTATCGATGGTATCAATGAAGCTTATAATTCCTGCTTCTTTGATATTTTGAATGATCTCTTGACCAAGTTCATCGTTTCCCACACTTGATATAACTGACGAATCCAGGCCAAGTTGGTGGGCATGATAAGCGAAATTGGTAGGAGCGCCCCCCAACTGTTTGCCTTCTGGAAGCAGATCCCATAAAATCTCACCAATTCCAATTACTTTTTTAGAACCATTCATAATCATATAATTTATTTATTCGATAAGCTAATTTCTCCATCAAACATTTCTGGTACACTTTCATATTTATCCAGGGTTAGACAGAAATCAATATCCTTTTGCAGGTCCAGTTTTTGTAGTCTCAGAATATGTGATGAACCTTGTAAAAACAATGAAAAATTACCTTCTGACTGTAAGTATAA
>CALOCZ010000077.1:0-10795 GCA_942491935.1 uncultured Cytophagales bacterium | reverse complement strand
CATGGCCATGAATTTTATACCAAAGATGAGCTTGATGACCTGGAAAACACATTGTTCAATCCTATTACAACAATCGTAGTTTCATTATTCATCCGGTAGCAAAAGGTTTTCTATCAAGGTATCCTAAAAGCATACATTTTAAAAAGCGTTTTAGATTATCTGATGTAAAAGCCCTTCTTAAGTCGATGTTGATCCTCGGAATTTTTAAAAAGGGACGGAGGTATTATTGGAAATTACTGCTTTGGACACTTTTCAACCGCCCAAAGGTTTTTAGTATGGCGGTAACGTATTCAATATATGGATATCATTTCCGAAAAGTCTTTAAAATAAAATAAGTTCATATCTTAAGTATTATTTTGTTCTACAATTCGGTTTACTAGCCAACTATAACAGAAGGATTTAACCTGAAGTCCTGCTATTGCGGGATAAAGAGGAGTTGGATAGCATAACAAACGTAAATAAATTATTTTGTCTGGGGAATCGCCATCTGATTTCATTAAAAATTATAAGATCAGCTAATCTTTTCGAAATAGCTAATTGAATCGGGTAAAAACACCACCTGCAAAACCAAATTCTAATCCTGATTGGTCATTCAGATAATATCTCATTATAGATTGTTGAAATACAATATTTACAGGAATGTACACCCCATCAGCTTTCAATCCTGATTGCCAGATCTTAAATAATCCAACTGATGTCTGGCTTTCAGTCGGATCAAGTATGATCTGATCAAAATATGATCCGCGTTTTAAGAATTAAAATTTTGATGAATCTTCCTGAGCTTTAGCAGAAAAGTAAAACGTACAGAATAATACAAGAAGAAAAAATTAAAACTTGTATTCAACTGAGCCATAAGCTATTTTCCCATTTCCTGCAAATAAATGTAAACAATTCCACCAGGTTTTAACAGATATTTTCTGGGACAATTTAGCCTAGCTTAATACCGGACTTTATTCTATCCCTCAGGTACCGAAACAATTATTCTTCGGGCTCTTTAAAATCAATCAGCCTTCCTGTGAATCCCCCAAAAGGCTTAATCTCTATAGTCAAGTTAGAGGTATTATTAAAAGGCTTCTTATAATACATGAAGGAACGATCTTTTTCCCCATCCGTAATTATTTCCGCGAGATAACTGCCCTCCTTAATGAATGGTAATTTTAAGTCTAATTGAATAGTTTCCTTCGTTCCATTTATTCCGCCAAAATACCACATTCCATTATTTTTTCTTGCTAAAATCACATATTGGCCAGGATATCCTTCAAGAAACCTGGTCTCGTCCCATGAAACTGGAATTTCACTAAGAAATTCTTTAGCAAAATCGGGTAACTCACGGAAAACACTGACCCTGTCGGCAAAATGCAGCCAGCTGGATTGAAATATCACAGGCAAAGCTATCTCGTGACCGTAGGTTGTTATATGAGGATAGGTTTGATCACTGAATGCTACAGGAGTATAGTCCATAGGTCCAACCAGGTTTCTTGTAAAAGGGAGGATAGTATTATACCAGGGCGCAGCCTCCGGGAACCTGTTGTCAAAACTATAACATTCAGCCCCTCTTACGGCTTCCATACTCATTAAGTGAGGATATTTTCTTTCCCATCCACGAGGCATAGTACAACCGTGAAAGTTAACCATGATTTTGTACTCCATGGCATCAGCAAGTATATCGTGATACTGTTTGATTATATCAGGTTTGTCACTTTGAAAAAAATCTACCTTTACACCTTTTATTCCCCAATCATTGAGCTTTTCGAATTCTTCACGTCTTCTCTCAGTAATATGCATGGCATCACGAAGTTCTTCTCCAACAGTATTATGAGGTCCACCGCTATTATACCATAAAAGTATACCGACCCCCTTTTCATCAGCATATTTTACCAATTCCTGAACATTACCACCCTTCATAATATTCCAGTTTGCATCAACCAGTGAATATTCCCATCCCATTTCAGCTGCCAGGTCGACAAACTCTTTTAATTTTTCAAAATCTTGTGGGCTCGCATGATCTGACCACCAGCTCCAGCTTACCCGCCCGGGTTTAATCCAGGACAAATCATCAAAAATATTTGGATCAGCAAGGTCTTGCACAATGGTAGATTCTACCAAAGAACCTATATTTTCAGATACCATAATTACCCGCCAGGGCATTACCCATGGAAGTGTTGAAGAAGGTTCCTTAACACAGGTGCCCCAGGCTTCTTCTTCTTCCGGTAACCGGATTACGTAGGTGCCATCCACGACAATGGGTTGAAGATGTGATCCATAGAAGTTATTACCAAGATTTGATTCAGCGATCAACATCCAGGCATTCTGAGTTTGAAAGAGGGCAGGGAAGGACCATCCCTGACTTCCAGGAGAATTCTCACCTATATCAGAACCATTTGTATAATACGTCTCATAGGCTGGTGTATATTGTGTAATCGTATCATAGGGATGTATCCAGGCCTTGCCTTGCTGAGGAACCTTGAAGGAAGTTTTTTCTCCGGTTACGGTGAATAATGAATCATTAGTTTCTGGGAAACGATACCTAAATGCAACACCATCATTTAATGCACGGAGATCTATAGAAAGTAGCTTGTTTGAATCATTCTTGAATGTGACGGTTAATTCATTCCCTGAATAGTCAATCATACTTTGTTTACTGGAAAGCAGTTCATAACTATCTGTAAACTCTTTGATTTCACCTTCAGAATGAAATCGCAGTTGGTTGGTAAAATTCCCGTCAGATCTGGAAATTCCTAATAAAGAGGGCCTGATCATTTCAATAGAACCTTCCTCAGTTTCCAGAAATACCTGGTAAGATAATTCCGTTTTGTTATCCTGATCTAAACGAGTATGAGTTAGTACTATTGAAAGATGTTCATCTGGTGAAAGAACCTCCCAGGTTCTTACTTTTGGTTCACATGCAATAATTATAAATGAGAATACCGACAGGTAAAAAATGGTTTTTAAAAAATGATCTTTCATGGCTTCTTAGTAAAAAATATCTCTAAATTTTAGATTAAATATACATTATTTTTTTTGATGATATAAGACACGAAAAATTATATGCCTTCATTTATTAGTTTTCATTTACCCTTAAAATCTGATATAGCCTTAAACATAGCAAACACATTATCTACAGGTGTATCCGGTTGTATATTATGTGCAGGTGCAGCAATAAAACCTCCTCCCTTGCCAAGAATTCTACATCTCCTGGTTATTTCAGACTTGATCTCCTCCCTTGTTTTAAAAGGCATTAGTTCCTGGATATCTATGCCGCCAAAAAAAACAAGGTCCTGTCCAAATTCATTCTTTAAAAGCTCCGGAGACATATCCCTGGCTAGTGGTTGGATAGGATTCAATATATCCAGACCCAATTCTATAAAGTCAGGAATGATTGGTAAAATTGAACCACAACTGTGCCAGGCAATTTTAATCTCAGGATTCATCTTTCGAAACGATTCGAACATATAACTGATCCTTGGTTTAAACCATTCCCTCCATGTTTCAGGATCCATGATCATGCCATGTTGCATTCCGAAATCATCGCCACACCAGATAATCTCGGCGCCGATCTTTATAAGTTCTTCCCCAATCTTAGTATTGATCAGCATGATCTCATCTAGCAAAGTATGCATGTAATCTGCACCCTGCATCAGGTCCATTAAGAATTTTTCTAATCCAACCAGATACCAGGCTGTTTCGAATATGGAAGTTTCAAGGTCACCAATGATCATATAATCCCCGGCATATTTCTTTATTGTTTCTATCGCGAGATCAAACCTGCCTTCAGCTAATGGATCAGGGAACGGATAATTTAATATATCGGATTTAGAAGTAACATCTCTCATTGGATACTCAATGAATTCACCATACAGTCCGGTATCTTTAAATACCATACCCCATTCATTTACCAGGAAACCATCTGATCTTCTTTTTGTTTTTCCTTGTTTTGGATATGTTGCTGCAATAGCTACAAAGTCATTACCCATGCGGGTAAGAAGATCCATATGTGAAATTCTGGTGGACAGTAAAGAATCTATGGGTTTTTCATAAGGAACATTTTTCACCAGGGATAACTTTTCAGCCATCTGCGGTGTTAAGGTAGCGAATATTGGAGGTCTGTCAGGCTCCTGATGATTTAAAGTTTTTATTGCTCTTTCTCTCGAATTCATTACCAATATTCATTTATGACTCTTTGTAATTCAGGATATTCAAAACCCCTGTTATCAAATTTGTCTTGCAGTTCCAGCAGTTTTTCTTTAAGCGCATCCTGAATCTCAATATGATTTGTTTGGCTTATGTTTTTCACTAACCTTCTTATTCCTTGAGCATCGTGACAGGGATATTATCAGAATAAATATTATAAAAAATCGATAATACATTCCTGATTTTGATTTTATTTCAATTAAATAGTCTATTTACCCGTCATCACTTTCAATAATTCAAAAAAGGCACGCTTTCTTTCTGAGTTAATTCCCCAATCTACAGGAACGCTTTGGTATCCTTCTGCGAAAGGTTCTCCTTCTCGTCTGAAATCGAAAAACCCCCATGAAGCGTGGCTGGAAAAAGCAGCAATCATGTTGTTTATTTCCTTGTCGAAATCGTAGTGATCATCCTCATTAAACACAATGGGCATAGGCTTGTATGATGGAAGGGCCCTGGTTTCTTCAACCATTTCAACAATTCGATTAGGTTCCTTAACTCCATTACCATGTATTAATACAAAATCAGATACTTTAACAACTTCGTCACTTGGTATTTGGTTTCCATTAAAACTGGTTCCGACCAATAATCTTTTATCACTTCTGTGAATAGATTTTGCCAGATTGATTAATTCTGGAATTCTTGGCTTTTGTATTATTTCCAGTTGATATGCCGAATTATCACATTCATTGGCTATTTCAATAATTACATTTTCATATCTTTCATCAAGAACCCAGTTTACAGCCTTAGCTACAGCATTTTTAACAGCTTCCTCATCTTTCAAATTCTGGTCCTGTCCAAAATAAAACAATCCAAGAATGGTCACCATTCCAAGTTCATCAGATTTATCCAAAATCTTTTTAAGCCTTAGCATATAAGCCTTTCTGAGCTCACCATTCTCAGTAAATGCATTATTTATCCATGGCTGATTTTTAGAATATCCTTCAGGGCTGCCCCCTTGCAGATTTATGGTAAATCCAAGTAATCCATGCCGATACCAATTTTCCATAGCCGTAACAAATTCATCCGTATTTCTACCAGGATCCCATTTTTTCGTATCCGGATATACCCATCTATCTACAGTCTCCGGATTCAGGTCATCGAAAATGCCCTGTACCATTCTTGAGTTTGGGATTAAGCCTTCCATATTGATGCCATTCCATGAAATTCCTTTTAGTGTTGGTTCCCCGTTAATGTAAAAGTTTTCCCCTTGAATTGTAACAGTTGTTGAATTATTTGATTCCGTCGCACAGCTACAAAACAAACAGGTAAACAATACGCATAAAAGAGGGATTAGAATAAAATTTTTCATAGGATATATATTAGCCAGATATTAAATCTCATATAAATTCAGATGATAATAAAAAAATGATCAGTTGTAAAAAAAATAACCTCCAGGTTTTAAAACTATTATCAATATTTATAAAGATATAAAAATCAATTGAAATTCTATTAAATAGCCCCTGTAATACATAAATTTGCGCTTTAGAGAAACCGATTATAAGTATTTAAAAAGGTTCATATGTCATTCAAAATTGACATTCATCCCTCCAATACACTTAGGATCACTTATTCAGGAAATGTAAATAAGGAGGAAATTAATTCTGTAAGGGAAAATGCAAAGACCATGGTAAGGGTTAACAAATTGAAGTTCATTCTTGTTGATCTGAGAAAGGCCATTTTGGATGTCAATGAAATGGAGCTCTTTAACATCGCCTCTTCCCAGAAAAAAGTGTACAGAACCATAACTAAAACAGCAATAATATATACTTCAGGCAGACACAATCATGAGGATCTGCTGATGTATGCTGCGACTGCTAATAGCAAGGGATTCAAAGTCCGGTTATTTGTGAATGGTTCTGAAGCTTCAAAATGGTTGAAATTTTAAGGGCCTTTAGCTAAGGTAACGAAAGGTCATAGAACTTTAAAATAAACCCCACACCTGAGCAATAAGGAAGGTAATTATTAATCCCATAAATAATGGAAGAAGTCCGGATATGGTTGTCCATTTCAGTGACCTCGTTTCCTTATAAATGGTATAAAGAGTTGTGCTGCAGGGATTGTGGATCAAACTGAAGATCATAAGGTTGACTGCGGTCAGTAAAGTCCATCCTCCAGCTTCAAATAAATGCATGAGGTCATTATGGTTATCAAGTTCAAAGATAACTCCAGTACCTTCTCCTAAACCAGTCAGTCCTGAAAGTAATACTGTAAGCATTAATATGGTTGGGATTACGATCTCATTAGCAGGAATGGCTACAACATAAGCCAGAAGAATTATGCCATTCAATCCCAGAAGAATAGCAAAAGGATCCATCCAGGTTATAAGATACTCTGCAAGGCTTATCCCGTTTATATCAATATTCGATACCAACCAGATGAGAGCCCCTGCAGGCAGAGCAAATATAATCGCACGCCATAATACAAAAACGGTTCTGTCAATTAATGAGGTATATATTGTAAACCAGAATCTGGGAGGTCGATAGGGTGGTAGCTCCAGACTGAAGGCTGATGATTCACCCTTTAATACAGTTCTAGATAAAAACCAGGATACCACAAATGTGAGAAAAATACCAAGGACAGCAACGAAAATTACTGCAGCAGAGGAAATCAATCCTGCTAAATAAGATGGTACAAGGCTCCCTATAAATAAAGAGGCTATCAGGATCTGGGTAGGCCACCTGCCGTTACATAATGCAAAGTTATTGGTAATAATGGCAATCAATCTTTCTCTTGGACTGTCGATGATCCTTGTGGCTATTACTCCCGCTGCATTACATCCAAAACCCATGCTCATCGTCAAAGCTTGTTTTCCATGGGCCCCGGCTTTTCGAAATAGCTTATCGAGATTGTAAGCTACACGAGGAAGAAAGCCAAAATCTTCAAGTAATGTAAATAAAGGAAAAAATATAGCCATAGGAGGGAGCATAACACTAATGACCCAGGCTGTTGACAGATACATCCCGTCAATCAACACGCCATCGAGCCAGAAAGGAAGATGGATTTGTGCTGACAGGTCTTTTAATATTGGATGAAGATTATCAAGCAATAAAAAAGCGAGAACCTGCGATGGATAATTTGCACCGGTTATTGTTAACCAAAGTATTATTGCTAATAGAAAAAACATAATAGGGAATCCCCATGTTTTACTGGTGACAATTTTATCAAGGGCCTGGTCAAAATATAATCTCTTCTTAATATCCGGATAGGATGTGCAGTGACTGGCTATTTTAGCTGCTACAGTAAAATGGTTTTCAACAAGTTCATCATGAAAATTGACTGTAAGATCCATTCGAAGCTTAGTGGCTTCTTTCTGGATTACATCAATTTCATTTTCGTAATTAAGGGCAAGGCCAAGACCGTCCTTAGTCAATTTCTCTGCATCGAATTGACTATACTCTATATCGCCCCTAACATGATCAAGTAACTCCCCGCTTTTTAATGAAACTATAATATCTTCATCTTCATCAAGAAGTCTTTCAGAGAGCCAGTTAGTATTTTCGATCTCAGGAAATTCAGATTTCAATCTGGAACTAATCAGTTTTACAGCCCGACTGAAATTACCATTGCCGTAGGACCGTATTTTGGGATTGGTCTTTAAACTTCCCGTAGCCACCTCATTCAGCACACTTAATAATTCCTTTAATCCCTTTCGATATCTTGCTATTGTAGAAACAACCGGGACACCCAGGTCACGTGAAAGAGACCTGATATCAACTTTCAACCCCATCCGTTCTGCCTCATCCATTAAATTAAGACATATCACGACTTTGTCTGTTATCTCCAGGATCTGTAATACCAGGTTAAGGTTACGTTCTAAGCGTGTCGCATCAACTACTATTAAAGTAACATCGGGTTTCCCGAACAAGATGAAGTTCCTGGCAATTTCTTCATCGGCACTTTTTGATATTAGCGAATAGGCTCCGGGAAGGTCTACCATTTTAAAATTTGCCTCGGCATATTGGAAACCTCCTTCGGCTCTTGCAACTGTTTTTCCTGGCCAGTTCCCAGTATGCTGGCTCAATCCGGTTAAAGCATTAAAAACTGTACTTTTTCCAACATTTGGATTACCGGCCACTGCAACAACATAATCTGTTTTGTCGAGATTGATACCTAAGCGCTTTAAATGGCCATCTCTGGATTGTGGACAATTCTCACATCCAGAATTCTTTGTTTTGGGCAATATGGTAGTGCTCTTATTCATCAAAGATCTCAACAGATATTTTATCAGACTGCTCTTTTCTTAAAGCTATTACCGCACCTCGGATCCAATAACCTAAAGGGTCATTTAACGGATTATCGAGGGCCCGTCTGATCTCAGTCCCGGGAACTACACCAAGGTCAAGTAATCTGAACCTTTCAAAGCCCTGACAACTTTCATTGAGTTTGGTGACCCTGGCAACCTGGTTATATTTTAAGTCCGATAATAACTTCATACATTTATTCTATCTTAAACGTAATTTTAGCATTAGGTTTTGATAATTATAAAAAAATATTTAGATATGGCTAAAAATTGATATAGTGTAAAGCTAATTTACTTTACTATATTTTACAATGATTTCAGTCATTTATTGTTAAGGGATACAAAAGAGCCTGAAATTAGTAAATACAATTTAGCCATGAGATATCTTTGATTTATCCCTGGGTATGCATGAATATAAATGTGTTCAAGCTATTTCAGAACAAACAGTTCTAATTATAGAAATAATTCATCTTAACAAAATATAATGCCTTCAATCCTTGATTTCAAGGATACATGCCAGATATAAAGGACTTATTGATTAAAATTCGTCAGCAAACATGGGCCAGTTTGGGTCTGATACATGAGCTTCTTCGATTATTTCTTCCATTTGTTTTACAACTTCTGGAAAATGACTAGCAACATCATTTTGTTCACCGATATCAGTTTCAAGATTATATAATTCTAGAGGAGCATCAGGGGCATCATAAACATTTAATCGAACGGCTTTCCATTTGCCTTTTCTTGCAGCTTGTTTTTTACCCAGTTCCTGGAATTCCCAGTATAGATACTCGTGTTCAGACTGGGGTTTACCTAATAACTCCGGTAGATACGAAATTCCGTCAGTTTCTATTTCAATGTCAAGTCCTGCAATTTCGCAAGCCGTTGGAAGAAAATCCCAGAACGCTGAAACATGGTCTGAAACAGATCCTGCCTTAATTTTACCAGGCCAACGGACAATCAACGGAACACGGATCCCCCCTTCATAAACATCTCTTTTCATTCCACGCAACACTCCGCTTCCATTAAAAAAGTCGGGATTGTCACAACCATTATCACTTGTGAAAATAAGGATAGTATTGTGACGTAAATCCTTTTTCTCTAACTCTTCCATAATTAATCCAATATATTTATCCATTCTCGTTATAACTGCTGCCCTTGATTTCTTTTCAAAGGACCAATCCTCATCCTCATATGGCTCGAGTGTTGGGGACTCATACTTTTCACCCTCTGGCGCTTCACCATTGTCGTGCGGCATAGTCACTGGGATATATAGGAAAAATGGATTCGTCCTGTTGTTATCAATAAATTCCAGGGCCATCTCAAAGAAATCATCATTAGAATAATCGATCTTCTTGGTGGCGTAACCCCCTAAACCCCTTGTCCAGTGATCTTCAGGCAGATAACTTACTTCATTATTCAGCATAACTTTTTCACCGTTATGATATAAATATTCTGGAAAAGAATTATGCGCATGAACCTGGCAATAATATCCATAAAAATCATCAAATCCCTGCAGGTTGGGATCACCAGCAGTATTCTCAACACCTAAGCCCCATTTCCCATACATGGCAGTTCTATAGCCAGCTTTTTTTAGTAATTCAGCAACGGTTGTGGTCTCACCGGGTAATGGAAACTGACCATATGGATCCACTTCCAGGTTCCCACGGGAAGGGGTATGGCCTGTATGGAGGCCGGTCATCAGTACACTCCTTGCTGGAGCACACACAGGCGAACCTGAATAATGTTGTGTGAATTTCATTCCTTCGCTGGCCAGTTTGTCAATATTCGGGGTTTTAATGGATTGCTGTCCATAACATCCAACTTCGCTGTATCCAAGATCGTCAGCCATAATATATATTATATTCGGCCTTGTAGGATCTTCTTTTTTTGTAGAACAACTGGTGAAAATGAAGAGTAAAAAAATAACGATCACTATGTATTTCATCTGACGCGTGTTTAAAAATTCGAAAATAAAAAAACCTAAAAATTAATCTTTTCAAAATCTGAAAATCGATTGCAATCTAACAATAATTTTCTTATTATTATATACTCAACTAAAACAACCAGTTATGATAAAATTACAAAAACCCGCATGGGTAAGCTACGCCTTATCCATCCTGATTCTTGCTTGCATGAATGCCTGCGAGAATCCTCTCGAAAAGCTGAATCCTGATTTAGATCAGGGTATTTTAAACATTCAAATTGGACTGGAAATGAAGATTTTCAAGTCCAATGCAAGGTTACAAGAGGTCAATACCGATGACTTTCTTGTCGTGATAAAAAAGGCAAATGACGAAGTCTATTTGTCTTTCAGTCGCTTCGCGGATGTCCCATCCAATATTCCGGTCAATCCTGGAGATTATT
>CALOCZ010000076.1:0-107106 GCA_942491935.1 uncultured Cytophagales bacterium | reverse complement strand
AAACAGCGTAAGGCCAACAATCAATCCCAGGCCGATCTGCCCAACAATTTTAAATTTCCCTCTTAAGCCTTTTTTGTTTTTCCTGAACACCTTTATATAGTCATCCAGAAATCCGATAATACCCATCCACAAAGTAGATATCAGCAAAAGAATGATATAGATATTATCCAGTTTAGCGAAAAACAGGGTAGGTAACAGGATAGCCATTAAAATCATCAGTCCACCCATGGTAGGTGTTCCTTTTTTCTCCATTTGCCCTTCCAGGCCAAGATCTCTGATGCTTTCTCCCACCTGATATTTTTTCAACATGTCGATGATCCTCTTGCCAAAGAAAATGGTAATCAATAAGGACAGAACTGTTGCCATACCGGCCCTGAAGGTGATATATTGAAACACCCCTGCTCCGATTAGGTCATATTCTCTGTCCAGATAATTAAATAAATAATAGAACATCTCTATTTTTCCATTAACTCTAACATTTCTTTCAAGATCAATCGATCGTCAAAATCAAATCTTTCCCCTTTTATTTCCTGGTATCTCTCATGCCCTTTACCTGCAACCAGGATCAGGTCTTTCTCTTTCGCCATACTACAAGCCAGCTTTATGGCTTCTTTTCTGTCTACCTGTGTAAGGGTTTTTTTATAATTAACAGGACTGACACCCTGTTTCATTTCATTAATAATTTCGTTGGGATCTTCGTCTCTTGGATTATCAGAGGTGAAGATCACTTTATCACTGAACAGGCAGGCGATCGATGCCATTTCGGGTCTCTTCTCCCTGTCCCTGTTTCCTCCACATCCCACTACTGTGATCAACTTTTCATTTCCAGTCCGTAGACCATCCAGCGTGGTTAAAATATTCTTCAGTGCGTCAGGAGTATGTGCATAATCAACAATCGCAAAAATTCCGGATTCAGGATAGACCATTTCAAACCTGCCCGGGACTTTTCCGATCCCAGACATTTCCTGGATCACATCATCCGGATTCTCGCCAAGGAGGTTGGCTATCGCATAGGAAACAAGAATGTTATATGCATTGAATTCTCCTACTAATGGGAACCAGGCATTAGTGCCATTTATATCAAGTTCCAATCCCTCCATGGTATTCGTCAGAAGCCTGGCTTTGTAATCAGCAGGATTCCGGATACCATAGGTTTCCACCTTTGCTGAAGTATTCTGCACCATGACCTTTCCCCTTTTATCATCGATATTGGTCAAAGCCATTGCGCTTTTCTTAAGGTTATCGAAAAGTTGCTTCTTAGCCTTTATATAAGCATCAAAAGAACCATGATAATCCAAATGATCATGTGAGATATTAGTAAATACACCTATATCAATATCCAAACCCGAAATTCGCTTCTGTTCAATTGCATGGGAACTTGCCTCAATAAAACAATGGGTGCATCCACTTTTGACCATTTCCATGATCAGCCGGTTCAGCTGCAAAGCATCAGGCGTGGTATGTGTTGCTTTGATCACCTGTCCTTTGATCTTATTCTCTACAGTTGAAATCAACCCGCTATTATATCCCAGATTTGAGAAAAGCTGGTGCAAAATGGTTACTGTTGTAGTCTTTCCATTGGTTCCTGTAACAGCTACCAGCTTCAGTTTTTCGGACGGATTTCCATAGAAATTTGATGCAATCATTCCCAGTGCTTCGGCACTGTTGCGAACATTTACAAAAGTAACGTTTGCTGGCATGTGGTCAGGCATTTTATCGCAAACGATGGCAATTGCACCTTTTTCTATCGCGCTATGAATGTAATCGTGCCCATCTGACTGCGTACCTTTTATAGCAACAAAAAGATCTCCCGGCCTGACCAATCTTGAATCAAATTCAATTTTATTGATATCGATCTTCATATCGCCTGCTGTGGCGATAAGTGACACTTTATACAATATGTCTTTTAATAGACTCATTATCCCAGATCGAGGTATATTTTATTTCCCTTAATGGCTTTCTTACCAGGAATTTCAGATTGCTTTTTTACCCTTCCAATTCCATTGTACCTAACCTCCAGCCCCTGGTTTTCCAGCATATATATAGCATCCCTCAGGGTCATCCCAACAACATCCGGAACAAGCCCATTTCTGGGATCATTAGATACCCAATTCACATAATTTGCCTCTGTTTTCGTCTTCACCCATTCTTCACCCGACTTTTTATGATTGGAAACACCGAGTTGATTGCAGATCATTGTCAGGTCTTCCAGGTTTCCGGACCTTATAACCGGGAATATCGTTTCATCAACAAAAAGCTTCTCAGGCATCGGAGGATGCATCTTAAGGTTGCTGACATATATTTTATCGGCAATCTCTTTAAAAACTGGTGCTGCAACATCACTTCCATATTGTCTGTATCCTTTCGGATTGTCGATAACGATAATGCAGGAATACATTGGTGCTTCAGCAGGAAAATAACCTACAAATGAGGTGTAATATTTTTTCGTATACCGTCCATTGATCAATTTCTGCGATGTCCCGGTTTTCCCTGCAATAGGATAATGACTGTGCCGGATGTTGGATGCTGTACCATCCAGTACCACCTCCCTCAGAAGCACCTTTACTTCTTCCAGTGTTTTATCCGAACATATCTTTTTATTGAGAACAATTGAATCAAATGTCTTAACAGGTTGACCAGCTTTCAATGTAGCCTTGACGATAATAGGCTGAATCATTTTACCATTGTTGGCTACAGCATTATAGAAGGTCAGGGTCTGCAAAGGTGTCATGGTCAATTCATGCCCAATAGACATCCAGGGCAGGCTTACACCACTCCAGGTTTTATCGCTCGTCTCTTTTATATAAGGATGCCCTTCGCCAATCATTTGAAAACCTATTGGGCGGCCAAGCCCCATACCTTTAATGAAATCAATATATCGTTGGGGGCTTGTGCCGAAATGCGCATAGACTAATTTGGAAATTGCGATATTGCTTGATTTCGCAAAGGCCTCCTTAACCGTGATCTTACCGAAACCACCAGGTTTATGGTCAGGCATAGTCCTGTCATAATATTGATATTCTCCATCGCCGGTTTCAACACTATCTTCAAGTGAAATGTTGGTTTCTTCCAGAAGGGCCATCATGGAGGCCAGTTTAAAGGTTGACCCGGGTTCAGTGAGGCCCTGACTGCCTACAGCATAATTATATTTTTCGGCGTATCCGCCTGCGCTGGTCTTACTCAGATTGGATATAGCTTTTATTTCTCCAGTCTGCACTTCCATAACAACAACACATCCATAATCCGCATCGTGATCCTTAAGGGCCCCAAGGAGTGCATCCTGAGATACATCCTGCAAATTGACATCTATGGTGGTAATTATATCTAGTCCATTCTCCGGCCTGATCTCGGTCCCATCATACACTTGTCGCCATCTTCCACCCGCTACCTTCCTAAAGAGGGCTTCACCATCACTGCCTGCAAGGTATTGATTAAAACTATATTCAAGACCGGCTCCTTCATTGCTTTGGTTTACATATCCAATGGTTCTGTAACCTAAGTAAGAAAATGGATGGAACCTTTTGTCGACCTTTTCAAAGATGACGCCCCCTTTCATACGCCCGTGACGGAAAAGGGGCCAATTGGCCATCTCCTTTTTATCCTGATAAGTGATCTCCTCGGAATTGACAATCAGGTATTCCCGCCCTTTCAATCTTGCCGCTTCGATCATCCGCTTATAGTCAGATGCCCTTTTATCCTTAAAGAACCTGCTCAAACGAATACATAGCGAATCAATATCTTTCTTAAAAACGGACTCATCTGATACACTGGGATCCATCGCGACTTTATAAAATGGCAATGAGGTAAGCAACAAGCTTCCATTGTCAGAATAAATATTTCCACGTGTAGCTTTAATCGTTCTATACTGCAATCCTATTTCTTCTGCCAGGTTTTTCCACTTCTCTCCTTCTATTACCTGCAAGTCCAGAATACGATATGCTATAGCCAGGCCAAATATCAAGAAGGCCAGGAAAGCAACCCGTACACGCAGCAATATGGATTTTCTAATATTCACTTTCAGATATTACTATTTTTACCGGAGGTGTATCATTCTCCACTAGTCCCATTTTATTTACTTTTTTAGCTACCTCCGATTGTTTACTTGAAAACATGTAATCAGCTTTTAAGGAGGTATAATCAGCCCGGAGTTCCTCAACCTCAATTTCCAGTTTTTCGATTTTCCGGGCAGTTTTTTCTGAAAAATGGTTGTTCCCTATGTAGAAAATGGTGATGAACGTTACAAAAAGAATCTGCGGAATATACTTTAAAGGAATCCCTTCCTTCATCAAACGTTCAAGGTTAAAAACATTGCCAATCCAGGTAAACACGCTGCCTTTTCCTGAAATGTTCCCGCTTTTAACTTTATAGGTATTATTCGCCATAAATCAGATTTTTTCTGCTATTCTTAACTTTGCACTTCGTGCCCTGTTATTTTCCCTGACTTCAATATCTGAAGCCATAATCGGTTTTCTGTTAATTGCTCTAAATGGCTTTTGTGAGTTCCCGTAAATATCTTTTACCTCCCTTCCCTCAAAACTCCCGGTATTGATGAAGTTTTTTATTAATCTGTCCTCCAGGGAATGATAGGCCATTATTACGAGGCGACCCCCACTTTTCAACAAGTTCGCTGACTGATTCAAAAGATCTTTTAGCGCAGCCAGTTCATCATTTACTTCAATCCGTAACGCCTGAAAAACCTGGGCATAATATTTATTTCGTTTGTTGGCCGGCACAAATTTTTTAAGAATATTCACCAATTCACCTGTTGTTTGGACAGGTGCTTCAATTCGCGACCTTATAATATTATCTGCCAAAGTCCTGGCGTTTCTTATTTCACCATAGTTTCCCAGAACAAGTTGAAGGTCTCGACTGGGATATGTATTAATTATCTTTTCCGCTGTTAATTCCTGGTTTCTGTTCATCCTCATATCGAGCATCGCATCAAATCTTGTTGAAAATCCCCGCTCCGGCTCGTCAATCTGATGCGATGATACACCGAGGTCCGCCAAAAGACCGTCCAACTTCTCTACCCCCTCTAACTTCAGAAACTTGTTCAGAAACCTGAAATTTGAATCAATGAATGTAAATTTTCCGGGGTCAAACTGTGCTGCATTTTCTCTTGCCTCCCCATCCTGGTCGATTCCAAATAACCTGCCCAAAGTTATTCGTTTGATAATCTCCCGGCTATGTCCTCCTCCCCCAAAAGTTGCGTCTACATAAACCCCGCCAGATTTAATATTCAACCCTTCAATACATTCACTAAGCATTACAGGAACATGGTAATCCTTCATAACCATCATATATCAAGGTACTTCTGTACGTGATCTGAAAACTCATTCTGATTATCATACAGTTGTTCCTTGTAAAGTTCAGGATTCCATAATTCCACTTTGTTGCCCATTCCAACCACAACTACTTGCTTTTCCAGCTGGGCATAATTCAGCATTTGTTTAGGTATTAGAAAACGACCGGAACTATCCAGTTCAACTACAGTGTTACCTCTGAAAAAGTTTCTCTGCAATTTCCTGTAGTCTGGATTGAACTCGCTCAGACCGGCTACCTTAGCATATAACTTTTTGAATTCAAGTATTGGATAAACTATCAGACATTTTTCGAAACCCAGGCCAACAACAAGCTCATTGCCAGAGGTTTCAGGCAAGCCATTTTTGATGCGTGCAGGAAGTACAAGCCTTCCTTTAGCATCCAGTTTACATTCATATTCGCTTGTGAAAAAAGTCATTTTCAGTCCATTAAATCTGAACACCTACAAATATAGAAAAACAAATGGCAAAACCAACCACTTCATACCACTTTGTCCCACTTTGCCCAAAAAATATAAAAAAATGAATATAAAAACTATTTCTATATAAAAATTTAAGTAAAAATGTCGCCACAATTGCACTAAAGGAATAAAACATTGTACTAATCAAATAACCTTTCCAAGAATGTTTCGTTAAACAGTCTTATATATCCTGAAAAAGCACCTGAATTCTGCCTGTTTAATTGAGATTTAAAAGGGTGGGGAATTGTGGGTAAATAGATATGGGTTTTTGGTTTTACCTGATATAAAGTGTTAAAAGATATCGATACTTGAATTTACACATATAATCAAGAAGGAATGTAGGTATATTTGAATCTTTAATCCTTATAACTATGTTAAAAAAGCTTACATATTACATCACTATTATTCTGATGCTATATTCTTGTCAACCCAAAAAAACAAGGGATCTTACAAACAGTCCTTCAACTGGTGCGTGGCGCGGTATTATACACACCCAAGGTCAGGAACTTCCCTTCAATTTCAGGATCGAAAAGGATGATAAGAACCAAATACAGGTAAGCTTAATAAACGGTAAAGAAACAATCCCAATTGATGAGGTAAGGATTAAGGGTGATTCAATATATATACCGATGCATATTTTTGATGCTGATCTGGTTGCATCCTTCAACGATCATGAAATGACCGGGTACTGGAGGAAAAATTATGCTGAAGGCTATGTTATTCCCTTTACCGCAAAGTTTGGCGAAACATTCCGCTTTTTTGATCAGCCGGCTGAATTCAAGGGAAATATCCAGGGAAGATGGGAAGTATACTTTGAAAATGATTCAGGAAAAAAGTTAGCGGTGGGTGAATTCTATCAAAACGACCACAGCATATATGGCACAATTCTAAGACCTTCAGGTGATTACAGGTACCTGGTCGGGGAAGTTAGCGGAAATCAATTATATATGAGCACATTTGATGGAGAACACGCCTATTTATTTACCGGTACCATCGACGGCGATCAGATCACGGGTGACTTTTATTCCGGAAAAACAAGACATGATTTATGGACCGCCAGCAGAAATGATGAAATCGAATTAACAAGTGCACATTCATTAACCTACTTGAAAGAAGGATATGAAACGGTTGATTTTTCCCTACCTGACATGAACGGGAATCTGGTTTCGCTTCAAGATCCCAGATTCGAAAACAAGGTGGTTATTATTCAGATTTTCGGAACATGGTGCCCGAATTGTATGGATGAAACACGGTTCTTATCTGATTGGTATCAAAAAAATAAGGACAAAGGTGTTGAAATCGTTGCAATTGCATTTGAAAGAAAAGATGATATTAATTATGCCAGCGCCAGGATTGAGAAACTGAGGAAAAGGTTTAATGTTCAATATGAATTCTTATTTGGAGGAAAGTCAGATAAATCCTATACCTCGAGGGCATTGCCAATGCTGAAAGGTTCCATTTCATTTCCTACAATGATCGTTATCGATAGATCAAAAAAGGTCAGAGATATTCATACCGGATTCAGTGGACCAGGAACAGGAGAATATTATGCCACTTTCGTGGAAAATTTCAACAATCTAATGGACGAAATAATTCTTGAATAAAGGAGACAATGATTATCCCCGGAAAACTTCCATGATCTCATCCTGCGTAACATTGCCAAAGAAATTATTGGCATGATCCCATTCTATTCTACGGCCCAGTTTAAGTGCCAGTGTACCCATATGTGCAGCAATGGCCTCCTCAAAACCATAATCTATATTACACTTCGGTTGTTTTCCGGCCCGAATGCTATCCAGCCAATCAGCTATATGTAAATGGGTCACATCGATTCTTTTTCCATTGATAAACGTATACAACAATCCTTTACTGGCAAAATACCTTTCTGTAGCAGAGGTAATTGCATCCAATCCTTCTGATCCGGATGTGTACGATACAATAGGAAGTTCCAGATCAATGGTTCCGTCCTTAATGCGATCGGCATACCTGGTAGATCTTCTATCTGCGTATACAGTAATGGTATTACCTACTTCCATGGTTGCATCATGCCCCATGATAATATTAGGTCGGTTATATTCATTTGCCAGCGAGGCACTATATTGGAAAGTCATATCCTTCTCAGGATATTCAAACAGAACATTGAAAACATCGGGTACTTCTCTGCCATCCTTAAAAAAATAAATTCCCCCAGAGGCGGTAACATATTTAGGTATACCCAGGTTAAGGATCTGGTTTATGGCATCATAATCATGTGTAAGCAAGTCACCGCTTAATCCGGTACCATAAGCCCAGTATTTTCTCCATCTGAAGAAGTGATCCTTATTAAAAGGTACTTTAGGCGCGTTCCCCAGGAACATTTCCCAATCAATAGTTTGAGGGCTTGCTTTTTCATGAATGGGATATTGCCATGCTCCATTCGGTGAATTCCTGTTGGTATTGGTTTGAACCATTGTAATTGGCCCAAGTACATCCTTTCTTATCAGTTCACTTGCCTTTCCATAACTTTCAGTCTGCCTGAACTGATGACCCAATTGCAAGGTGATACCGGATTTTTTAACTATGTCAATAAGGTCATATGTCTCCTGAACTTTATGTGTAAGTGGCTTTTCGACGTATACATGCTTACCTGCTTTTGCTGCTTCGATGGCCATTGGAGCATGCCAGTGATCAGGTGTTGCAATTACTACTGCATCAATGTCATCAGCATGGACCAATTCTTTCCAATCATGATATTTTTTGGCCTTATGCCCATTTACACTAACGGTATTAAGTGCGATTTCCGATTCGACTTCAAAGATGTCACATACTCCATTGTAAATAATATTCAGATCATCCTGTTCAAGAAATGTTTTTAATGCTATATCGTTACCATTCCTTGCCCGTTCCTGCTGGACTTCCATCCAGGCTTCTGTAGGAAAGCCTGATGCCCTCACTAACTGTTCACCACGTATCCCAAAACCAATAATACCGAGACGGATCTGCTCTCCCCTGTCTTTACTAGACTCGGGCCCAGCTGTACTGGGATCAATATCAATCCCTATTCCTGAAAGCAGGTTTGATTTAAGCTTCCTTTCATATTTACGCTTTCTATAGGCTCCATATATGGCACCACCTACAAACGGTATGGTTGCAAGACCTTTAACAACATCTCTTCTGGATAATCCAGATCCTTGTTCTTCAGTTTGTTTGTTTTTTCCTGTGTCCTCCATATCGATTCTTTATTTTTTATTTTTAGCCAAATAAATAAACCGGTCCAATCCAACAATCCTGCTATTGGGAAAATATAAATTCACGGCTATGGCAAAGAATTCTATAATGTTCTTATTTATAATGAAATAACTTCCCTCACCAGGAGCAGCGTATGATAGTCCAATGAAAGGGGGGTGAGAAAGATAATACAGACCAATCAATATCATGCCACTTAAACTGGCGATTTTTTCAAATAAACCTATCATAAGGCATAATCCTATCAATAAAAGTCCCCATGTATTCAAAACATCCACTGCTTTTAAAACAGATGGGTTAGAAGCCAGTTCATAAAAGAAACCAGCAAAAAAACCCTTTGAATCCATAAGGTATGCAAGAGAAGACCAATTTGGATTAAGTAGTTTCGATAATCCTTCATAAAAAATATGCCAACCAACCACTACTCTTAATATGACCAGAATAGATAGTTGTTTATTCGAATAGGCTAAGGTATTGAATCGGGACAGGTTGTTTTTCATAACAATTCCTTTAGAAAAATAGAGTAAAAAATAATCTTGCAAAGATAATCTCTTTTTATTTTTGAATAAATACTATTGGCAGTTTTTAGGCCTCCTGATTCATTATATTGATATGCCTGTTACATGATTCTGAAACATTTGTTTGAATAATTTGTTTTTTTGCAATAAGATCTGATTTAACCTGGAAACATTACTGAATTGGGCTATTTCTTTAAGGATAACTATTCTTCCCGGTTGCCGAAACTTGTTCTGTTTTATATATCAGATGCCTGTGTTTTAAAAGGTTGAGATTACATATTTATCTATTTAATATTTATCAGGTCCCGGGATAAAAGCTTGATTCAGTTCAGGGACCGAAATTTTTGCTAATTTTGTCAAAAGGGTTCGATAGACCTCAAAAACCTGTTCCGCTACGTACACAAGTGTTCGAATAAGAACAGAAGGGCGAATGCGGTTTCATTATAATTAATTGACTAACAGTAATTTAACTTTAATGGTATTGAAATTGCTGATAGATCAAAGGGAGAATGTGCATTTTCATTTCTACCCCTCAATTTTTGGCTTATGAAAATATTCGAGATAAAACCACTGATTAAGTATTTCAATGTTCAAAAAATGGCGGCCATTTTTTTTCTGCTGCTGATTGTAACTGCATACCATATTACTTTTAAACAGTTCAATCCCATTGAAATCAATAAAGAAAATATACTCAATGTCGTAAAGAACCATCAGGAAGAGGGCATAACTACTTTAGCCATTACTTCACTTCCTTTCTGGTTATCATTGAGGGATAAACTTGCAAACGAGGACAATTAAGGCATCTGGGATTGAGGAATACAAAAAAATCAACATTTATTAAACTTTTTCCCTTCCACATTCATCCTAATAAATAACAGGAGTTAAATCACCATCATTTTATTCAAAATAATAATATGCTAAGAAATCTGATCAAAATCTCTTTTCGAAATATAAAGAAAGAGAAAGGGTATAGTTTTATTAATATATTGGGTTTGGTCATAGGCATTTCATCCTGCCTTTTCCTTGTATTATATATAACTGATGAATTAAGTTTTGATAATTTTCATCAAAATGGGGATCATGTATACCGTGTCGTAACCACTATAACTGAAGTTGACAATGAATTTACCTGGGCGGTGGCACAAACCCCATTTGCCCCTACAGTTAAAAAAGATTATCCAGAGGTAGAAGAATACACACGCATAACCAATGCCGGACGATTGATGATTGAAAAGGGTACGGAAAATATATATGAAGAAGAATTTGCTTATGCTGATTCAGCTACCTTTGAATTATTCACATTTCAGTTTTTAGCAGGTGATCCTGAAACCTGTCTTTACGAACCCAATTCTATCGTGATCACCAGGGATATAGCCATAAAATATTTTAATACAACCGATGCTGTTGGAGAAACTCTGATTGGAGAAGATGTATCTTATCGCGTTACAGGAGTAATTGAAAATATTCCTAAAAATACACATATCAGTTCTATCCAGGCTTTTATTTCCTGGAATACCTTACAGGATTTCCGAAGCGAAGGGAGCTGGGGAAATTTTGGTGTTCTAACCTATATATATACGCCAACTCTGGAAGATCCCCTGGCCTTCCAGGAAAAACTGCACGAAATATATGACAACTACTGTGCCGAAATCTTTGAACAATTTGGCATTGATTTCAAATATGAACTTCAAAATATCCAGGACATCCATCTTCATTCCAAGATCGGCTCTGAAGCTGAAACAGGTGGCGATATCGCCTATGTCTACATATTTACTGCTGTTGCCTTTTTTATATTATTAATTGCGAGT
Source organism: uncultured Cytophagales bacterium (assembly GCA_942491935.1). GTDB lineage: Bacteria > Bacteroidota > Bacteroidia > Cytophagales > Cyclobacteriaceae > JAGTVG01. The sequence goes on along the minus strand of CALOCZ010000076.1, from coordinate 95,773 downwards.
ATAAATTATATGAATCTATCCACTGCACGATCGATGAAACGGGCAAGGGAAGTCGGGATTCGAAAAGTCATGGGCTCTTTAAAAAGGCAGATAATAATCCAGTTTTTGACAGAATCTATAATATATACATTAATAGCGCTGGTATTAAGTATAATTATTGTACTTGCTTTGATTCCATTTTATAATGACATGCTGGACAAAGCCATTACAGCAGATTTCCTTTTTAAACCGGCTATTATGATATCTCTTTTCGGAATTGTCATTTTTGTCGCCATATTAAGTGGATCGTATCCGTCTTTTTTCCTTTCTTCATTCAACCCGGTAGAGGTACTAAAAAGCAATAGCAGCAGCAAGGGAGGAAATTCTATGGTCAGAAAAGTTCTTGTCATCCTCCAGTTCGGGATTTCTGTGGCTATGATCATCAGTACCTGGATAGTATATGATCAGTTGAATTATCTAAGGGAAAAAGATCTGGGATTTGATAAGGATCAAATCATTCGGATAGGTATGTTCACACAAGAAATGAGGGAAAAGTATGAGGTTTTAAGAAATGAACTTAAAAAATCAAATTACATCAAAGATGTAGGATCAGCGACTACCTCACCCGGTACTGAGATGGGCAAAAACCTGATCAACGTCGAAAATGATGCAGGAGAAATGGTGGAAAGAGGAATTGACCTATATGGAATAGACTACGACTATATCCCGACACTTAACTTTGAGATCTTAGAGGGCCGAAATTTCTCCAGAGATGTGACCTCAGACACATCTCAAGCAGTGATCGTTACTGAATCAATGTCAAAACGCATGAATTGGGATCAAGCCATTGGGAAAAAATTCCAGTTTGGAACGGATGAAGAAGATCCATTTGTTGAAGTCGTTGGCGTGATAAAGGATTATCACCACAATTCTCTATATGATGTTATAGAACCTGTCATGTTTTACTTGCGAACGGACAACCGGATCGTTCATATTAAGCTTGCCGGAGAAGATATTTCAGGGGCACTTGAGGAAGTTGAAACAGCCTGGAAAAAAGTGTTCCCAAACCGGCCGCTTGATTATAACTTCCTGGATGAGGAATTTGAGGAACAATACAGCAATGATCAACGCCGTGGCGAAATTTTTTCAATATTCTCAATTTTAACTATTGTTATTGCCTGTCTGGGATTGCTGGGCCTGGCATCCTTCACTACGGAACAAAGAACTAAGGAAATAGGAATCAGAAAGGTAGTTGGCGCAAGTATCGGGACCATTGTATTCATGATATCAAAGGATTTTCTGATCCTGATTGCTATATCAATTGCAATAGCCATTCCTGTTGCATACCTTTTTATGAATAAATGGTTGCAGAACTTTTCCTATCAAACAGAAATAAATTATATAACATTCATATCAGCTGCACTTCTGGCAATATTTATTACCCTGGCCACCATAAGTTTTCATACGATCAAGGCAGCGGTATCAAATCCTGTTAAAGCATTAAGAGAAGAATAAGATTAAATTCCAAAAAGGTTTGGATGGTTTATTATTTCAGTATTATGAAATGAGTTTAGCCTTGCCATCCTCTAAGGAATGGTGTTATTTTTACTTTCTTAATGAATTGAATTCAATTATGGATCTTAGTCTGAAAAACAAAAATGCCCTCGTTTGCGGAAGCACTCAGGGAATAGGGAAAGCAATTGCTATTGAACTTGCCCTTAATGGTGCAAATATTACTCTATTCGCCCGCAATGAAGAAAGCCTTAAATCAGTTGTCCGGGAATTGGATACTTCTTCTGGTCAGTCCCATGATTATCTAGTTGCTGATTTCCAACAGCCGGATAAAGTGATCAAAGCAATAGAACAGTATATGACAAATGGCAAAACATTCCATATACTAATCAATAATACCGGCGGTCCTCCTCATGGAGCAGTTATGGATTCAGATTCAGAAAAATTCCTTGATGGATTCAATGCACACATCATAAACAACCAGAACCTGATTATAAGGCTGGCTCCCGGAATGAAAAGTTCAGGATACGGCCGAATTATTAATGTTATTTCAATTTCAGTAAAAACCCCCATTGCCGGATTGGGTGTTTCAAATACCATACGTGGGGCAGTAGCCAGCTGGTCAAAAACCCTTGCAAATGAACTGGGGCCCTATGGAATTACTGTAAATAACATCCTCCCGGGATATACAAAAACCGGACGTCTTGATGAATTATTCATTAAGAAAGCTGAGGAGGCAGGGGTAAGTCATGCTGAATTTGAAAAACAGGCTGCCGACAAAATTCCTGCTAAGCGACTTGGCCTTCCTGCAGAAATGGGGTATACTGCTGCATTTTTGGCATCGCCAGCCGCAGGATATATCAACGGTATTAATCTTCCTGTGGATGGAGGCATCACCCCTTCCATGTAATTTTTTTTCATAATTATATATGGAATCATAGGGAGATTTTTTAAAATTGATGCATAATTGTTAAAATTTTTTTTAGAAAGATCCGGGAAAGCGCATTTTGACATCAATCTTCCCAGGACCTTTTTTATAATACCACTAAAAGTAAAACTATGTCTGGAGCACCTTCTAAAAGAGACACGCCTATTCTTCCTTTCGCCCTGATCACAAGTTTATTCCTGTTATGGGGCCTGGCGAACAATATGACTGACACCTTACTGGCTGCTTTTAAAAGGATTATGAGTATGTCTGATGCTCAAACCTCCTGGATCCAAATTGCCAGCTACGGACTTGGATACTTTTTGTTTGCTTTACCTGCTGCCATTTATATCAAGAAATTTTCCTACAAATCAGGTGTGTTACTGGGCCTTGGTTTGTATACCCTCGGTTGTTTCTTATTTTATCCATCAATGTTAACGGGTAATTATTATCATTTTCTAGGCGCCATTTGGATACTTTTTGGGGGATTATCTGTACTGGAAACCGCCTCAAATCCTTATATCATTGCAATGGGAAAGGAAGAAACAGGGACCCGAAGGCTAAATTTTGCTCAATCATTTAATCCACTTGGATCCATCATGGGGGTAGTTCTCAGCTCGATATTTATACTTTCTGAATTGAATCGTTCAAGTGCTCAAGAACGGGCAGCTATGGCCCCGGAAGAATTGCAGGCCATACAATATGGTGAACTGAATGCCGTAACCATGACCTACGTGTCAATCGGTGTCATATTGCTGGTATTGTGGATTATAATATTTGTAACAAAAATGCCGGTTGCTGCAGATGAAAGCAAAGTATTGGATCTTAAAGGCACCTTGAAAAGATTGTTAAGGAATAAGAATTATACCATGGGAGTTCTGGCTCAGTTTCTATATGTTGGTGCACAGATCGGGGTATGGTCATATACTATCCGATACGCCATGAAAGAACTGGATCTTGAAAACATAGAGCTACCTCTTGGAAAAACACCTGAACAGGTAGCAGCTCAATACTATGTGGCCGCACTTATCCTATTTGTAGCTTCCCGGTTTATCTGTACCTTCCTGATGAAATATATTAAACCTGAACGATTATTAACCTGGGCTGCTATACTCGCTTCAGTAAGTAGTTTGTTTGTGATATTTGGTCATGGCATGGTAGGCGTTATAGCATTGGTTTCTATTTCGGCCTTTATGTCTCTAATGTTTCCTACCATCTTCGGAATTGCGTCGAAAGGATTAGGGGAAGATACTAAGATCGGATCTTCAGGCATGATTATGGCCATCCTGGGAGGGGCAGTAATCACAGCAATTCAAGGCAGGGTATCTGACCTGACAGGAAGTATTAATATAGCATACAGTGTTCCTCTGGTTTGTTTTCTGATCATCGCTTTTTATGGTGGGTTTATACGGCATCAAAACAAAACATCAACGGATCGACCCTGAAGAAATACCAATCTTTATTAATCATCAAGGAATCTAAATGAAATCTTTGTAACTTAGGAATAGGGATTTTTCGATAGAACCAATCGTAAAAAAACAGCCTTAATCATGAAGAAGATGATAAATCGCAGGGATTTTATGGCAATGGGGAGCCTAACTGCAGGATCAGTAATGCTTGGCAATTGCACACTGAAGGAAGAAAAGGAAAAGGATCAGGAAAAAAGCAATTCAAGGATAGAGGAACCTGATGCCATGAGTTTAAGTAAAGGTATGCCCAAAGACCATGTATTTAATTTATTGGATCAGAAGGTAACGCATTACATGGAGATATCTCATAATTGTGCCCAATCCTCTTTTCTCGCACTTTCGGAACAATTCGGATTAGGTAATGATGATATGGTAAAGGCACTGACTCCAATACCAGGGATCGCAGAAAGAGGCGAAACCTGTGGTGCTGTTACAGGTGCATTACTTGCCCTGGGCCTGGTTTTTGGGAGAAATAATATCAGTGACTGGCAGGGATACAGAGATTCCCTAGTGCCGGCCAATGAATTCTGTGACCGTTTTGAGCAGGAATTGGGGAGTCTGATGTGCAGAAATATTGTAAAATCAGAATTTGGAATGGAACTGGACCTCAGGAAAGAGGATGATCTGGAACAATTCCAGGAAGCGGATGCCACCCACAAATGCAGTAAGGTTGTCCAAACTGCAGTAAGAATTGCAGCAGATCTTATACTAAAAGCTTAGAAGGTTTTTATGTTAAATGAGCTGATTATAGCTGTTTGATACAGTATGATCTTGAAAAATACAAGGGGCTGATTAAGTGAGTCTTAAATAGCGAAAAAACAAAATGAATCCTAAAGAAGGTCCATGATGCTTTTTTCTGGATTTTTGTTACGTCAGCTCGCCTTCCAGCAGGCAGCATTGTTGTATCTGATTACAAGTAATCCTGCAATTTACGACACAAAACAGCTTTTCATCCCATCAGTTTTCAAATTAAAATGGTATTATTTTATGCAGACACAATAAGGTAAAATATGATTTTACTCCCCGGGATCAGCTATCAGACCCTCTTCCAAAAGAATGCCAGGGACCTTGTAAACCCATAGGTTTCTCCATCTGGTTTAGGTATGATATTCTCAATAATACCCTTTAAACCGGTTGTCAATTTTCTTGTGTGTTGTCCTTTTCAATGGAATCTGCATACCTCCTGTTTCTTCAAGCCAGATCCATAGATCATCAAGCATTTCTTCTATCTGTTCCTGATGTTCGGGACTCTTAATTAGATTGTTCATTTCCCATGGATCATTTTCAAGATCATAGAATTCATTTGTATCCCAAAGCCCGTGATAACGGATAAACTTATATCTATCTGTTCTTACAGCATGTACAGTAGGTGTCTGAGGATAGGCATACTCCCAGTAATATTCATAAAATATCTTATCACGCCAATCACTTACATCTTCACCTTTCAATAAGGGAATAAAAGATTGACCCGGCATATAAGAAGGTGGCACCAATCCTGCCATATCCAGAACGGTAGGTGCTATATCGATATTCTGAACCAGTTTTGTAATTTTTGTCCCGGGATCTATCATACCGGGAGACCAGGCAAGCAGCGGTACCCTCCAGGATTCCTCATAGGCCTGCCTTTTATCGATAAGTCCATGTTCTCCAAATGAAAATCCATTATCCCCCATATAGAGTACAAGAGTATTATCTTTCAAATCTGAATTTTCGACAAAGTCAATAACAGAACCCAGACTTTCATCAAGAGCGGTAAGTGTTTCGCAATATGCTTTAAAAAATGTTTCAAAATTATGAGCGCCATGGTACATATCGTCTACACCATGCCAGCTATTCCGCTGCTGCTTCACCCATTCAGGAATATCATGATCTTTGTATTCATCAGTTGCCGTCAGGTAATAGGATGGTGGAAATACAATTTCTTCATTTTTATACATCCCTTCATGTCTTTCTGCAGGCCGGAATAAAGCATGAACGGCTTTATGTGATAAATACATAAAGAATGGTTTGTTCTTACTTCTGTTCTCCATCCATTCCAGGGCATGTTCAGTCAATAGATCTGTCACATAAGTATCCTCATCATATTCAAAGCGCTCGCCATTGATGTTAAGACTGGGTTTAAAATAATTCCCCTGCCCTTTAAAACTTTCCCAGTGATCGAATCCTGGCCTTGGATCATCGTGCCCATGTCCCATATGCCATTTCCCAAAATAGGCAGTTTCATAGCCAGCTTTTTGAAGGTATTGGGGGAAAAATATCAGGTCTTCCGGTACAGGGGCCTGGTTATCCACTACTGTATGAGCATGGGAATACATTCCTGTAAGGATCGAGGCCCGGCTGGGTGAGCATAATGAGGTAGTAACGAATGCATTTTCAAGATGACACCCCTCTGCGGCCATCTTATCCATAGCAGGGGTTTTTAACCATGGGACTTTTCCAGTAAATCCCATGAAATCATATCGGTGGTCGTCACTCAATACAAAGATGACATTCTTCAATTCTGCTTTTCCTGTGATTCTCTCAAGATCCAATGGATCATTCTCTGAGATGGTCATTTGGTCCCCGCCAGATTGTTGACATCCATTAATCATCACATTGGAGAACATAATCGATGTTATGAACAATAAGTATTTAAATTTCATAAAGATTGTCTTTTATAGATCTGGTAAAAATAAATAAATCGATTAAATCACGGTATACAATAAAACTTTATTCTTCAGAAGTATCCACAAGGTAGCCAAGAACAAAAATGTATGGTGCATTCCAATTAATACATATTTCATTGGAGGCAAAGCTCTCAACCTCATCAATATATGATCGAGCAGGCAGTAAACTTTCATATTTCTTTCCTGCTGTTTCAAGGCTTCCCTGATCCTGCCTGGATTCATTTGGACCTCCCACTACAAATCCCGGAAAGGGATCCAGAATACCATCCGCTTCTGACTGCCGGTGATGGATATGCATGGGTGTTTTGCTACCATAACCTGTAATAAAGGAATAACCTGTCGCATTTTTACCGAATATATAATCCAATGTTTCGTATAGACTTGATTTATAAACAGAATCTTTTGAATAATGATAGGCAACGGCAAATATTACAGCAGCATTTAAAAAATCGCTATTTGATCCCCATTTAAAATGATCGACCGGTATCCTATATGGATGATTCTCGATTACCCCGGTTAGGCTGTCTGCTAACACCACTAATCTTCCCAGGATCACTTCCTGATCGGATTCATCCAAGGGGCTCTTCGGACTTAGGAGCGAATAATATCCAATATTATCGACATAATTCCTCCAACTTTCTTCTACCCTGAATTCCATTCCGGACAAGTGATCTTTAATTGAGCCATAATACTTCTCCTCCCCTGTTGATATAAACAACTCAGCAGCTGCCCAGAAAAATTCCTCGTCCAAAATGACATCATTATATGCACCCGTATGAATATCTTCAGGATTCTTAGGGTAATATTCTTCGGGATTATTAATTGCCCACGACCAGGCATTAATGGCGGCATCAAGGCAGGTATTTGCAAAGACTGGATCAAATTCTTTATATAGCCTGGATGCCATGGCCATGGTAGCCGCTAAGTCAAGTGCGGCGGCAGTAGATTTACCTATGATATACCGGTCATTAACGGCTTCAACAGGCATTACAAAGCCTTCAAATCTTTTGGTTGTGAGCTTATGGAACACCCCACCATCGTCGTCCTGCATGGTCAACATCCAGTCCAATTCATACTTTATCTCATCCAAAAAGTCATTTTTGCCATTCCCGCTTTCTGGTATCCATAAGGAACCATCCTGAAAAACATGGGGGTTAATATCATTCAGGGCCAGCATTGTACCAACAGTAACTCCTGCATTAACGATATACTTTCCATAATCACCTGCATCATACCATCCCCCTGGAGAGGATTTATGACCTGAATTCCGCCCTGTGGATTCATGAAAATAACAAACTGTATCCGGATGACCACCCGGACGTTGAAAAACGCCGGCATACTTCTGAACAATATCCATTGTCATTCTCTGAAGATAAAATGATTTCAATCCATCGATAGCTGCATCCAGGAAGATATTGCTTCCGATTACAAATGGGTAGGATATTCCTTCATCACGTACTCGAATCCAATAGGTTCCTGGATCATTAAAAGTTGAGAAATCACCCATTTTAACTGATTCTCCTGAAGATTCCCATGTACCTCTGTCAACCAGGTTTCCTTCAAATGAAACATCGCCGGATTCATTGATAATTTCAAATGTACCCGATTCTGAATTGCTTACGATAAATCTTTTGGGGCTGTTTAGTTCATACCCAATCTGATTGATCCTGATCTTGTCCGAAATTGAGGTATTATCCATATCACTTTTTGAAGACTGGCAGGACAAGAGGACAACAAGGAGAATGATAAAAAATTGATGATTCTTCATATCTAAAAATTTTTACAAAACGATTTTGTTTATTGGAAAGCAAAATTAAGCAGTAAAATTCAAAAACCTGAACTTTATTGCTTTTTGGATACTTCCATATAAATTGGAGCATAGATCTTTCCCCTGTATTGATGCCAGGCTTCAGCTACACAAGGCCCTTCCTTGAGCTCAACTCCCCTAAAGATGATCAGGTTATCCTGAATATCGGTACTTACAGTTCGCTGGACAGTCCCAAAGCGTATTGATGTAGTGCCAGGGACCTCAACTGGATTAAAAAATCTAACCTGTATATCATAAAAACCTGGTTCGGTCACCATTACATCCCAATATCCCATACCTGTATCGCTCATCCATTGTTTTGCAGAAGCCCCTTTTGTATCATTCCTGCCCAATACTACAGGATCCTGGAATTCTGTGCCAATTTGAATCCGCTGAATATCAAGATTTTTACTTTTCATTATTTCTTTATACCAGACATCAAACAGGTTTCTTAATGAATCTACTAATTCAGTATTTGCAGTACTTATATCCTCTTCTTCATATGGATCAGACTTAATATCATATAATTCAAATCCTGAATCAGTCATTTGGTAGTCCCCATGTCCGATCAGTTTAAAATTTCCGGACCGGTAAGCAATATTATGATAAGGTTCCAAATAACCTCTCTGCCAGTAATGGGCCAATTCGCGTTGATTTTCCGGATTGCTCTCCCCCTTTAGTTCCGGCAATATACTTACCCCATCAAAAGGATTATCAGTTTCGGAGTGTATGTTACAAATATCCAGGATGGTGGGCAGAACATCAATATGCGCTGAAATAATATCAAGTTCTCCTGGTTCAAACTTTCCAGGCCAGTGCCAGAACGAAGGAACTCTTATCCCACCTTCATAGACTGATCCTTTTCGGTTTTTTAATCCCCCATTATACCTTTGCTGTTGCGGACCGTTATCTGTTAGAAATATGATCAGGGTATTTTCAGATATTTCTTCCTCTTCTAAGGTTTTCCAGATCCGGCCAATATTGTCATCTATGTTTTCTACCATGGCATAGACACGTCGTGCCGACTCAATATCCCGGTCATTCATCCGATCCATCTCAGACCGAGAACCAGGAAATAGATCTGGAGTAATCCCTTTGTCATGATATTTTTCAAAATAAGATTGTGGTACTTGCAAGGGTGTATGCGGAGCATTATAAGTTACGTAAGCAAAAAAGGGTACATTCTTATGGGTTTTAATGAAATCAATGGCCAGATCAGTAAATACATCCGAGCAATAACCTTTAGTTTCAGTTTTTATTCCATTGAACTCCAGAATTGGATTGAAATAACTCGAATCTCCTTTTATGTAATTTTCATAGTAATCACCAGGCTGTCCTATACCTCCACCTCCATGAACCCGTGAAATATCAAAGCCCTGATCATGAGGTCTGAAAGGATATGTATCGCCAAGATGCCATTTCCCAAAGATGCCTGTCTTATACCCTGCTTTTTTCAAGTATTCAGCGATAGTAATTTCACTGTCAGACATGATCGCTCCTCCATTATAAGTATCAAACACACCAGTTCTTAATGAATACCTACCTGTCATCAAACTCGACCTGGTTGGTGCACATACCGGCGAAACATAGAAATTACTCAATTGGATGCTGTTTTTACCAAGGGAATCAAGGATTGGAGTTTGAATAACAGGGTTCCCATGAATCCCGAGATCACCATATCCCTGGTCATCAGTAATGATTAACAGGATATTCGGTGGAACGCTTTCTGCCGTTGGAATCTTCTCATCACAACTACTCAGGACCATATTTCCAAAAATGGAAAAAAGAATAAGATATTGTTTAAATTGAAAAGATCTGAAAAAATTTGATTTACACTCAAAAAATTTGAACATAACAAACAATATGTAGAATGAAATATTCGTAATTTAATCAATATTTTATGTGTTAAAAAAGTTAATTGAATTGAAAAAGTGCTTTACAATTGCTTTTTTTGCAAAAGAAATATATTAAGTTTTATTAAAATTATAATTATTTTGTTATTTTTTTGGATTTAATTAATATATTTTGCATATTGTAAAATGATAAGAGTTGATTTTAAGGTACTACCCTATTAACTGTTGACAAATTTAAATGCATTTTAAGTCATAACATATGCTTGCTTATTGTGTTATATAATTCGTCACAATGCTTGTATTAATAATAATGTACTGATATACTTGCAGTTTTTAGGAATTATTCAACTGAAAATTATAAGAATATAGGTAAAATACAGGTCTGATCAAATGAGGTTGAAAAGAAAACATATTGTTTTTTTCGGTTTAACATTACTATTTGTTGGCTTATCTGATATTAAACAGGCCAGTGAAACTGCTTTGACCACCCCTGATCCGCAAATAAATCCCATAGTTAAAGCCCTTGCGCTGGAGTATGACCAGTATATTCAAGAGAAAATGCTCAACAGACACATCCCGGGAGCGGCGATTTGTATAGTTAAGGATGATAAAATTGTTTATTTAAAAGGTTACGGGATTAAAGATATCACAACCAGTGATTCAGTAGGAATACATACGGTATTCAGACTAGGCTCAGTATCAAAAAGTATTGCAGCGACACTTACCGGAATACTTGTTCAAGACAGCCTTATTAATTGGGATAATACTGTCAAATCCTATCTTCCTGATTTCAGACTGAAAACTGAAGAAAGCACGAATGAACTTAATATTAAACATGTTCTCTCACATACTACCGGTTTGATCAGGCATTCATACACGAATTATATTGAAGATGGCAAATCCCTGGAAGAAATGATCCCGGAATTGTCGAATGTAAACCTTATCGGCCCTCCAGGATCAGTATATAGTTATCAGAATCTGGCATATAGTTTAATTGATCCAATAATTCAAACCTCCACTGGTATGGATTATGAAACAACATTAGAGGAAAAATTGTTCAAGCCTTTAAATATGAAGAATTCCTCAGCCTCATATGAAAGTATAATAAACAATCCTGATATAGCATATCCTCATCATTATTATAAAGGAAGGCTTAGAAAGTCAAAAATTACAAAAAAATATTATAATGCTGCTCCTGCCGGGGGTGTTAATGCCAGTATTTGGGACATGGCTAATTTCCTGATCGCCATCAACGGGCAAAAGTCTTGGGTTATTGAACAATCCACACTTGATGAATTGTTTGCACCTCAGGTAAACACCTACATTAAATATCAGTATTTCGGTGGCTGGCCGAAGATGAGAAAATCATATTATGGCCTGGGTTTCAGGATCCTCGATTATGGGAACAAAAAAGTCGTATATCACGGCGGATATGTAAATGGTTATAAATCCGGTATGGCAATTTTACCTGAGGAAAACATTGGCATCTGTATCCTGACTAACTATTCAGGAAACCTGGCAAACAGAGGGATAAGGGATTTCATTGATATGTATATGAACTATGAGCAGTATATAAAGGATTATGAGAATATAAGTACAGTTAATGCAATAGCACCAAGCTTCCTTCCGGAAATGACTCATCATAGAATTCCACCTCAATAAGAAACTATTTCCCCACAAGTTTAGGTTTTGCCTTCATTATTTTCTGATAGAAATCGTCATCGAATTCAGCCAGGTATAATGTTTTTACATATTCAAATTGTTCTATTGTTAATCCAACTGCATTTCGAAGATCCGCTTTATATAAATTGGCAAAGTCAAAATTAGTTCCGGTAAGGTTTGCACCATTTAGATTGGCTTCCATCAAAAAGGCATTATTGAAATCAGCTTTTATCAGGAATGCATTTTCCAGATTTGCCTTTATCATGTTGGCATCCCTGAAATTGGCTCCGCTTGCAAACGATTTTTTCAGGTTTACCTGATTGAGGTTTGAATTCTCAAAATTTGCCCGATTCATTCTTGAAGCTTCAAAATTTGCCTGGATCAGGTTTGAATTAGATATATTGGCATTATTGAGGTTTGCCCCTTTTAAGGTTACGTAATTAAGATTAGTCCTTGAAAGATGACAATTCACAAGATCAATATTATAGATCTTATGCCTGTTAAGCCTTTTAATATTACCAACTGTTCTGAAAGCTGCTTCTTCAGATTCCCACATCCGGAAATCGTCAATTTCATCCTTGTATGATCTTATTCTTTGCCGTTTCTGTCCTACACCGGTGAGCCAGAAAATCAGAATACCGATTACAGCAATGTCGAAAATCATCCCATGGGCTTCGGCAAGTATGTTCACGAAAAAATTGTGTGTGTCCGACAGGTAGAGGGGAAAGCTTAACCCAACTACGATCAGTGATAGTACAAACAGAACGCTAAACGAGACTATGATAGGCTCTTCCAATATTCGTTCAACAAATCTGTTAATTTTTTCTTTCTTCCCTAAACTCATTTCCTAATTAAGATTATACAAAGATACTATTTTCTGAACCAGTGTATCATTTATCCTTTTATAGGATTCAAAACTCCAACCTCCCACATGTGGTGTAAAAACAACGTTGTTCCGGTCGATTAAATTGTTGAATCTGTCTTTTTCTTCCATGTTTAATTTAGCTAGTTTCTCCTTTTCCAATACGTCAAGTGCTGCTCCAAGGATCTTTCCGTCATCCAGAAGCCGGATCAAATCCGTCAGCGGTAATATTGGCCCCCTGGCCGTGTTGACCAGATAAATATCTTTTTCAAAATTATTAAAAAAATCAAAATTATATAAGCCCATTGTCTCATCAGTTAAAGGTACATGTAAGCTCAATATATCTACTTCCTCATACAACTGATCCATACCGGATTCGATGGCATATTGGTCGCTATAGCCCTTTTTGTATTTGTCATATGCGAGGACCTTGCATTCAAACCCTGATAACCTTTGGGCAAAAGCCGAACCCATATTCCCATATCCGATAATCCCAACCACTTTATCCTTGATCTCTGTCCCTCTGTTTCCTACTCTATCCCAGATCATTCTTCTAATTTGTTTATCAGACATATGGATCTTATTCAATAAGGTCAGAAGAATACCTATAGCATGTTCTGCCAGGGCATCTCTATTCCCTTCGGGGGCATTTAAAATAACAATTCCTTTTTCATCACAATAGGAGTCATCTATTTTATCAGTGCCTGCACCCGCCCTCGCAATAAAGTCTAAATTAAGTGCCAGATCAAGCATTTCACGGTCCAGATCGGTTTTACTACGAATAATGATCCCAGCATATGGATGAATGCATTCTTTCAGGTCTTCCCGGCTGATTTTCGGCAGGTAATCCACTTCAAAGCCTGCACTTTTCAGATCAGGAACAATACTTGGATGCATCTCATCAGCAATAATTATTTTCCTCCCCATACCATTCATTTCTTTACATATGATATAAATAATGAGCAATAACAAAATACACACCCAACCCCAACAGGTCATTGGCTGTAGTGATAAATGGCCCTGAAGCCAGGGCTGGATTGATTCTAAATTTATCCAATATAAGAGGGGTAATAGTACCCGTAATTGATGCGAGCATAACTACTGCGAAAAGTGCAACTGATACAACGAATCCCAACCTTAACGGCTGACCAAGTGCCAGATTAAAGAGAAGTGTAATTATGGCCAGAACAACTGCATTCAAAACAGCAACAAGAAGTCCTTTATAGAACCTCTGAATATTTCCAGGTTCTATACCTGATTTATCTGCCAGACTCTGTACAACAATCGCTGATGATTGAATTCCAACATTACCTCCTGTTGCAGTTATCAGCGGTATAAAAAAAGCCATTGCTGGAATTAAAACAATATCTTGTTCAAATAAACCCATGAACCATGCCCCCAGTAATCCGCCTCCTAAGCCTATGATCAACCAGGGTAAACGGGCACGTGTAATCATCCATACACTATCATCCTCTTCAACATCCTCCGAAATACCTGACATAAGTTGTCTTTCAGCTTCAGCCATCTCAGCCATCACATCTACTATATCATCAAGTGTGATGCGGCCCACCAGTTTTCCTTTGCCATTTACCACTGGGACAGCATCCAGATCATATTTCCGCATAATAGAGACTACCTCTTCCTGATCCATATAAGTTTCAACAGAAATGATTTCAGATTCATATATGTCTCTTATCAGGGTTTTATTTGTTGCCAGGATTATTCTTTTCAGGCTGGTTCGACCAAGCAGTATATCATTATCATCAACAACATAAACAGAATATATCTTTTGAACATTTTCTGCTTGTCGGCGGATCTCATCAATACATTGCACTACATTCCAGTTCAGGTTGGCTTTCACCAGTTCCTTGGCCATTAAACCGCCTGCGCAATCTTCCTCATACCGCATAAGGTCAACGATATAAGCAGCACGTTCTTCATTCTCTATTCCAGCTATGATCTCTTCCCTAAGTTTAACGGGCAGCTCATTAATTATATCAACTGCATCATCGGTCTCAAGGTTATCCAACATCTTGTTGATCTTTTCAGGATCAATATTTTTCAAAAATCTCGATCTCACGTCAGGATCAAGCTCATTTATGATGTTGGCAGCAGTCTCATCATTCAGCAGATCCAATACATATTTGGCACTTTCAAGGTCCAGCTCGTCCAGTACGGAGGAAATATCTCTTGGATCAACACCCTCCAGGGAAGAAACAATAAACTGATTATCCTCAGCTTCGATTGCTTCTTTGAGTCTGTCAATATACTCACGCGATAATTCAAATGTGGTCAATTCTTCCAAACCGATTCAATTTTTCCTGTCAGTTCTGTAAATTCGTTAACTGAAAGCTGTTCTGCTCTCTTACCTAAAATTCCAAGCTTTTGAATTTCTTCTGGCAAATTTAGAGATTTTAAAGCGTTACGCAACGTCTTTCGACGGTTTTGAAATCCAAGTTTCACAATTCTAGTAAAAAAAGCTTCATCACATGGTAAATGAAGGGTGTTATTTCTTTTAAGGCGAAGAACGGAAGAACGAACCTTAGGCGGGGGATCAAAAACTTCCGGTTCTACAGTAAAAAGATATTCAATTTCATAAAATGCAGAAAGCAGGACAGACAATATTCCATATGTTTTACTGCCCGGCCCGGCAGATATACGCTCACCGACCTCTTTCTGAACCATTCCAACTACAAAATGGACCTTAAACCGGTTTTCCAGAATCCTGAAAAAAATCTGAGAAGAAATATTATAAGGAAAGTTACCAATAATCCCTATCTTGCCTTCGTGCAAAATCCCCAGGTTTATTGATAAAAAATCACCTTGAATAATATTCTGGCTGTATTTAGGAAATCTTTTCTTCAGATAAACCGTTGACTCTGAATCTATATCTATCATGATTAGTTTTTCCCCATATCGGTCAAGCAGGATTTTGGTCAATATTCCGGTACCAGGGCCAATTTCAAGGACCTTTTCATCAGGCTGAAGTGAAAAGGTATCGACTATCTGATACGCGATGCTTTCATCAATCAGAAAATGTTGGCCTAGATATTTTTTTGGAGATACTTTCATCTGGATAAACAAAAGTCCTGGTAAAAAAACTGATTTAACATTTTAGCAATTCCAATATTTTTTTTCTTGTTAAAGGCTAAAAAGGTAACTAGATTTGAGCAAAATGAAAAGTTACTTTTCAAATTAAAGAATGGATAAAAGTAAAAAAGGTAAATCAAGCAATAAACCTATAATAGGAATAACGCTAGGCGATATGAACGGCATTGGCCCTGAGGTCATCATTAAGTCCTTATTAGATCCCCGCATACTTAATATTATAACACCGGTGATTTATGGTTCGACCAAAGTTCTATCCTATTACAGAAAAAATCTAGGAACTGAGGATTTCAACTATTCCCAGGTTAGGGACAATTTTTTCAATCATAAAAAGATCAATGTAGTCAACTGTTGGAATGAAACGGTAGAGATCAATGTCGGTGCTTCAACCAAGGAATCCGGAAATTATGCATATAAATCACTTGAACATGGGGTGAAGGATTTAAAAGAGGGGAAAATAAATGCTATAGTAACCGGGCCAATCAATAAAAATAACATTCAAAGCGATCAGTTTAAATTTGCCGGGCAAACTGAATATGTCACTAAAGAAAATGGCAAAAAAGATAGTCTAATGATGATGGTCGGAGAAAACCTCAAAGTAGGACTTGTCACAACCCATCTCCCTTTGAAAGATGTCCCATCTCAAATAACCACAAAGAACCTGTCTGCTAAATTGAAAATATTTATCGACTCTCTTAAAAATGATTTTGGCATCACTAAACCCAAAATTGCGATATTAGGTTTAAATCCACATGCAGGTGATGAGGGGTTGCTTGGAAAAGAAGAACAGGAAGTAATACAACCAGTTATTGAAGAATTCAAAAGTAAAGGACATCTGGCATACGGCCCGTACCCATCAGATGGCTTTTTTGGAGCTGCACAATATAAGAATTTTGATGGTATATTGGCCATGTACCATGATCAGGGACTCATTGCTTTTAAAACGCTCTCTTTTGAGATCGGTGTAAATTATACGGCCGGGCTTGATATTATACGTACTTCTCCTGACCATGGTACAGCATTTAATCTTGCGGGAAAGAATATGGCCAGTGAGATATCCATGAGGTCAGCCATATATCTTGCAAAAGACATTTGCAAAGTAAGGTGCCTCGCAGATGATGAAGAAGAATAATAATTCAAAATTTGACCATGAGTTTTTACGAGAAAATTTCAGGTTCAATTCTTTTTAAATAATAATATTCTTATTTTTGCAAGCCAATTTCTATTTGGAAAAATGAGCGGTCTTTCAAAATACTGTATTGATATAGTGAACCTGAAGAATCAGGAATATCATTTTGAGTATAAAATTGATCCTTCTTTTTTTCGGCACTTTGAAGAAAGTGAGATAGAAAAATGTTCTTTTGATTGTTTTATTGTACTTCGCAAAACAGATGGTTTTATAGAGGCAAATTTTCAAATTCAGGGATCTGTAGAACTTGAATGCGATCGTTCTCTTGACAAATTTGATCATTCTATTGATTTGAATAAAAGAATGATATTTAAATTTGGAGAGGAAGACCGGGAAATAGATGATGAGGTAGAAATGATAAGTAAGGATCGGCAATCAATAGATATGTCACAATTCTTTTTTGAATTCATATCTATGGCGATCCCAATGAAAAAGCTTCACCCGAGGTACATGAATGAAGAACAGTATGATGAAGAGCTGTATTTTTCTTCCGAGAAAGAAACGGATCTTGAAAACAAAAAGGGAGAAATAGACCCTCGATGGGAAGCATTAAAAAAATTAAGGGATAATTAAATAATAAAAAAATGGCGCATCCAAAACGAAAAATTTCGAAATCAAGAAGGGATAAGCGTAGAACGCACAAGAAATTAACCGAAAAAACGATTGCAATATGCCCAACAACTGATGAGCCCCATTTGTATCACAGAGCACATTGGTCAGAAGGCAAATTGTATTACAAAGGGAAAGTGGTATTAGATAAGGAAGAAGAATAGTTCTTTGCATCCCGTCACCAGACGGGATTTTTTAATTGTAGAAGATAATTCTGTAGAATCACTTTCTTAATCAGAAATATAAATACCAGACAAATAAGATCTTTGAAATTTTTCTATTAAGTAGATATTTTATTTAATTAATTATTAAAACCTTATATTTGGAAAGTTAAATCATTGAAAGAATGGCAACAACTGCTGATTTCCGTAATGGATTGTGCATTGAGTATAATAACGGCTTGTATACCATCGTAGAGTTTCAACATGTAAAGCCAGGGAAAGGTGCTGCTTTTGTCAGGACAAAACTAAAAAACCTTAAATCTGGAAAAGTTGTTGAGAACACCTTTAATTCCGGTGTCAAAGTAACAACAGCACGTGTTGAAAGACGACCCCATCAGTTCTTATATAAAGATGACATAGGATATCACTTTATGGATAGCAATTCCTTTGAGCAGGTATCCCTGCAAGAGGATTTCATTGAAAATGCTGATCTACTGAAGGATGGTCAGGAAGTAGAGATTTTATACCATGCAGAAACGGAAACACCCTTAAGTTGTGACATGCCACCCTTTGTTGAATTGGCCATAACTTATGCAGAGCCAGGAGTAAAAGGAGATACCGCAACAAATGCTACCAAACCGGCCACTTTAGAAACCGGGGCTGTAATTCAGGTGCCTCTTTTTATTAATGAAAACGAAAAGATAAAGGTTGATACAAGGACACGGACATATTCTGAAAGAGTTAAATAAATATAATTAGGATAAGCCTGATAATGATTAGCCAATTATTCTGGAGATGTGGCTAAAATATTTATTGCAAAATCCACCTGTTTGCCCGAACCGGCTATCCGATAAAGGCAGCAGGGTATAGAGTTGAAAATTTAAATGATTAAAAATGAAAATTAAAGAGATCAGAGACCTTATTGATTTTATTTCTCAATCTGAATTAAATGAGGTAAATATTGAGACTACTGATTTCAAGATATCTGTAAAAAAGAGTCCTGATATTAGCGTTGGCAGCGGTGATTTAATGATTACACCATCTAATGCTCAATCAAATGCACCTGTTGCAAGCACCATTTCTGAAACAGTTGAAATAAAAACAGATACTGCAGAAGAGAAAGCCGAACCGGCTAATAACCTTAAGGAGGTCAAATCACCTATGATTGGAACCTTTTACCGGGCAGCCAATCCGGAATCACCATCATTCGTAGAACCCGGTGACCGGATTAAACCAGGTCAGACGATTTGCATTATAGAAGCCATGAAACTATTTAATGAGATAGAAGCTGAAATTTCAGGGACTATTGTTGAAATATTAGTGGATAATGCAACGCCTGTTGAGTTCGATCAGCCCTTGTTCCTTGTTGATCCTTCATAATTATTCAAGCTTAAGGTTAAATAAAAAACTGTGTTTAAGAAAATTTTAATAGCCAACAGAGGAGAAATTGCCCTGAGAATCATACGGACATGTCGTGAAATGGGCATAAAAACTGTAGCCGTATATTCAACTGCAGATGCTGAGAGCTTACATCTCAGGTTTGCAGACGAAGCTGTATGTATTGGCCCCCCTCCCAGTAACTTGTCGTACCTTAGTATTCCAAATATAATTGCTGCGGCTGAAATCACCAATGCTGATGCTATTCATCCAGGGTATGGGTTTATGGCTGAAAATGCCGAGTTCTCACGAATATGCCAGGAGTACAATATTAAATTTATTGGCGCTTCCCCGGATATGATCAATAAGATGGGCGATAAATCAACCGCAAAGGAGACGATGAAGAAGGCTGGTGTCCCAACGATTCCGGGATCTGAAGGACTTCTTAGCGACATCGATGAGGGAAAAACAATAGCTAAAGAAATTGGATACCCTGTAATGCTTAAAGCAACAGCAGGAGGCGGAGGAAAAGGAATGCGCATCGTTAAAAGCCCGGCAGAGTTTGAAAAGGCATGGAATGGCGCCAAAATGGAATCCAAGAATGCATTTGGAAATGATGGCCTATATCTTGAAAAATTCATTGAAGAACCCAGGCATGTAGAGATACAGGTAATAGGTGACAGCTTAGGTACGGTTGTTCATTTATCTGAACGCGACTGCTCCATCCAGAGAAGGCATCAGAAACTTGTTGAGGAAACACCCTCCCCTATTGTAACGGATGAACTCCGTACCAAAATGGGAGAAGCTGCAATAAAAGGTGCCGTAGCTATCGGATATGAGGGAGCCGGAACCATCGAATTTCTTGTTGACAAGCATGGCAACTTCTATTTCATGGAAATGAATACCCGGATCCAGGTAGAACACCCCATTACCGAACAGGTAACAGATTCTGATATAATGGCTGATCAAATTACGGTGGCTGCAGGGATGCCTATTCATGGTGAAAGCCGTTTTCCAAAACGGTTTGCAATGGAATGTCGGATTAATGCGGAGGATCCCGGTAATGGTTTCAGACCATGCCCAGGGAAGATCACTACTTGTCATTTCCCAGGTGGCAGAGGTGTAAGGGTAGACAGCCATGTATATACAGGTTATACCATCCCTCCGAATTATGATTCTATGATTGCCAAATTGATCGTTACTGCAACGACCAGGGAAAGGGTTATCATGAGAATGAAAAGGGCTCTTGAGGAATTCGTAATAGAAGGCATAAAGTCTACCATACCATTCCATTTGAGATTAATGGATGATGAGACTTTTAAATCGGGGAAGTTCACTACTGCCTTTCTCGATAATTTCGATTTTACAGGCCTGTAGGTTTTGTGCCGTTGGTTAACGAATAACGCAGTATAATTCTCATCGTATTCTGATTTTCGATGAATGAGTTATCCAATTCCACTTTTGATTTTTCGTGCATATAGACAAACTCTGTCTTTATATGTTTGTTAAATCTGTAACCAAGACCAAAACTAAATCTAAAACGTTCCACATTTGGATTTAAGCCCCGTTCATAGATCGGAATGAAGGCTTCTACGTAAGGCCACAAATAAACCGTATGGTCTGTAACTTGCTTCCTATTTAAGGGTATAACCGTTGTAAGTGCATATCTTGCACGTATGCTGACTGAATTCTCTTCATCATGATTAAAAAGGAAAAATCTTTCCTCCAGCCTTAGAAAATTGTTCAAATATATCGATCCAATTCTGGGAAAAAATAAATTCATCCCCTGCCATGGACGTATTTCATAAACCTTCTTGCCTCCCTCCTCTGAAACAAAAAACGAAACTCCACCCTGCAGAAACAATTCATCGCGCATGGTGTATATAATCGCGGGGCGTATCATTAGTTGTCTCCATGACCCATCTGACTGATGTTTGTAATTTGTATGTATTACATATTTGAAATTTGAATTAAGGGTATGGATAAAAAACAGATCATACCACATCCGGAAGGTGGTAGCAGTACTATCCTGGGCCGCCGAGCGAACTGGATTATAGCTTAACAAAGTAATGATAAAAAAAGTAATTAATCTTGTTTTCAATGCTTGTTTAAAAAATATCGAGGAACAATTGAGAGCAAAAGTAATTTAAATAAGCTAATAAAAGCAGTAATAAATTAAGAAGTGCTAAAAGATTGGTTATTCCAGATCTGATGACTTACGTTCATGTGCATAAGCCTCCAATTGGTCGTACCATTCTTTCCCGAATTTCCTGATCAAAGCATCTTTAAGGAATTTGTATACAGGCACTTTAAGTTCATGACCAAGAATACACGCCGGATTACAAATATGCCATTGATCATAGTTTACAGCTATATTGGTAATATTCTTACTGATCCTGACCGGATACAAATGACAAGATATGGGTTTGCTGAAGTCTGACTTCCCTTTTTCATAAGCTAATTCAATACCACATTTAAGAGCTCCTTTCTCATCATATATTGCATAAGCACACTCTCTGCCATTAATGGTAGGAGTTGAATAATCCCCTTCAAAATCGAAAACGTATAGGCCTTGCTTTTCAATCTCATGGCGCCCTTCTTCAGTTAAAAAAGGAGCAATGCCATTGAAGTTTTGTTTTAGTTCATCCAGTTCATTCTCCTCCAATGGAGCCCCAAGATCTCCCTCTACACAACACGCTCCTTTACACTTTTCGATATCACAAACGAAAAACTCCTCAAGAACATCATCAGATATGAGAGTCTCACCAATCTTTATCATCTTACAAAAATGACTAAAAATCAAAAATACATGGTATATAGCAATGATTTTATTTAAAAACTTTGAAAAAGAAAAAGCTAGATCAAATTCATGATTATAATTGCATATTCTAGAAAATTGTACGCCTTATGAAGAAAATTATTTTACTGCTTATAACGATTGCAATAGTATCATGTAAGACAAGCCAACCCGTCCCCTCATCTGATCCTACAAAATCCCAAGCTCAAGTGCAGATCGAAAAAATGAAGAAACTGGAGGGTTTCTTTAACCTGTATTGGGATGACAACTCCGGGAAAGTCTGGCTTGAGATTGACAAATTGGATATTGAATTTTTATACATCAATTCCCTCGTAGCAGGAATAGGTTCTAATGACATTGGACTTGATCGGGGTCAATTTGGTCAAAACCGGGTGATCAAATTTGTAAAGAACGGACCGAAGATTATGATGGTTCAACCAAATTACAGATACAGAGCATTATCAGATAATCCATATGAAAAAAAGGCAGTAGAAGAATCGTTTGCCACATCTATTCTTTGGGGTTTCGATATTAAAGATCAACGTTTAAGTAGCTATATCGTTGATGCTACAGACTTTTTCCTAGCCGATGCCCATAATGTAAGCAGAACTCTAATGCGGATGGACCAGGGAAACTATCAGGTGGACAAATCAAAATCGGGTATTTATCAGGATCATTTGAAAAGTTTTCCAGAAAACACCATTGTTGAAGCTATACTGACTTTTAAAGGTCAGCCAAAAGGATCTTATGTATGGCAGGTAGTTCCTAGTCCCGAATTGATTACGGTACGACAACGGCATTCGTTTGTAAAACTTCCGGATGCAGATTATAAAAAGAGAAAATATGATCCCAGAAGCGGATATTTTGAAATTTCATATTATGATTACGCCGTTCCTTTTACCGAACCCATCGACAAGAAGTATATTGTAAGACATAGGTTAGAGAAGAAGGACCCTAACCAGAAAATCAGCGAACCTGTAGAACCAATCGTTTATTATCTTGATCCTGGAGCTCCTGAACCGATCAGGTCGGCACTACTGGAAGGTGCATCATGGTGGAACGAAGCATTTGAAGCAGCTGGCTTTACAAACGCCTTCCAGATAAAAATGCTGCCCGAGGGTGCCGATCCGATGGATGTGAGGTATAATCTTATTCAATGGGTTCATCGTTCAACACGCGGGTGGTCATATGGTCATTCAGTTATAGATCCCAGGACTGGTGAGATCATCAAAGGTCATGTTTCACTGGGATCCCTTAGGATAAGGCAGGATTTCCTCATAGCTCAGGGATTGTTATCGCCTTATCATGACGGCAATGCAGAACTTAAAGAAGCGAGGGAAATGGCACTTGCAAGAATACGGCAGCTTTCTGCCCATGAAGTGGGGCATACCCTTGGACTGGCACATAATTATGCATCCAGTGTTCAGGACAGAGCCTCAGTAATGGACTACCCCCATCCTTTAATAAAACTGGACGATGAAGGAGAGATTGACCTCTCTGAAGCATATGATACCAAAATCGGGGAATGGGATAAAATGGCGATCCGATACGGATATGCAGTATTCCCTGAAAATGAGGAGGAATACCTCTCTCAAACAGTTCAGGAAAGCCTTAACAATGGACTATATTATATTTCTGATAAAGATTCCCGTCCTGAAGGAAGTGCTCATCCATATGCGCATTTATGGGACAATAACACGAACGCAGCAAATGAGCTCAACCGTATTATTGAAATAAGAAAAACTGCATTGAATAATATGGGCCTTAACAGTATCCCGGAAGACTTTCCTTTTTCTTCTCTTGAGGATGTGATAGTTCCTGTATATCTAATACACCGATATCAGCTTGAAGCAGCATCAAAACTGATTGGTGGCTTGTTATATACTTATGCACATAAAGGGGATGGACAGCTCATTACTGAAATGATCCCCCGCGAAACACAGGAGATGGCATTAAAAGCAGTTCTGCAAACGCTTAAACCTGAGTTTCTGGAGATCTCCGAAAACCTTCTGGAATTGATACCTCCTAAAGCTTTAGGATACTATCAATCCAACGAAAATTTCCGCGGAAAAACAGGTTTGACCTTTGATCCTTTATCCGCTGCGGAAAGTTCTGCAAGTTTTACGATCAGACTATTGCTTAATCCGCAAAGGGTTTCACGATTGATAGAATATAAATCAAGGGATAATGATCTTCCTGGCCTTGATCATATATTAAATGAACTGATGGATAATACCTGGAAAACAACTTACAAAAATCCTTATCATAAGGAAATTAACCGGATTGTAAGTATGGAATTATTGAGCCAGATGCTCCAGTTGGCAGAAAATCCATCAGCATCAACACAGGCAAGGGCAATTACCCTATCTGGCATATACCAGCTTGAAAATTGGATGCAATCGAAATACAGAACAGAAAAAAATAACACTGAAAAAGCGCACCTGTTATTTGCTCTTGAAACTATAAAACGGTTCAAAGACAGTCCTGATCTTTTTAAACCAAATAATCCTGATAAACTTCCGATGGGATCACCAATTGGAAATAATATGTTAAACTGTGATTTTTAAAATATTTGGATTATCATTGACAATAACGATCCAATTTTTTAAAAATTCAACTTCTTAATAGCTCGATGAGAAAATACAAATATTTGTTCTTTATAGGTATTGCCTTAATTCTACACCTGAAAAGCACCATGATCATGGGTCAGGTTCCCTACAGGGATCATGAAGAACTTTCCAAAACCTTAAAAAATCTGCACACACAATACCCTCAAATCACAAGGCTAACCTCAATAACAAAAACCCTTGGAAAGAAGGATATCTGGGTATTAGAGGTAGGGAAAATCGATAAAGAATATCAGCCAGGATTGGCAATATTGGGAGGTGTTGATGGCAGCTATGTTTCCGGACCGGAACTGAGTCTGAGATTTGCTGAAGAAATTTTATCATCAAGTGCTTCTGACAGCATCCGCAACTTACTTGACAGCGTAACCTTTTATATAATTCCGAATGTAAGTCCGGATGCTACAGAACAGTATTTTAGTGACCTGAAATATACTAGAAAAAAGAATTCAAGAGCTACTGATGATGATAGAGATGGCAGGGTTAATGAAGACCCTTTTGAGGATTTAAATAAGGATGGCATCATAACTAAATTGCGGGTCAGGGACCCTAATGGAACGTGGATCGTTCACCCTGATGATGACAGGGTAATGGTCCCTGCAGATAAAAAAGAAGGTGAGAAAGGAGAATACATCCTGATTAGTGAGGGTATAGACAACGACAAGGATAATAAGTTTAATGAAGATGGCCTGGGAGGTATTACTTTTAATAAAAACCTCCCTTACAAATTTGAGCATTTTAAACCGGGGGCGGGGGATTATCCGGTTTCTGAATTGGAAACAAAAGCAGTTCTTGATTACCTCTATGAAAGGTGGAATGTTTTTGCTGTTTTTATATTTGGCCCTTCCGATAACCTTTCTAAGCCACAACAATTCAACAAATCAGAAGCTGAGCAACAAATAGTCTCCAGCCTTCTTGAGTCTGATGCTTCAATCAATTCTTTCGTATCTAAAAAATACAATGAAATAAGCGGGGAGAAAAGCCAGACAGAAACAAAGATCTTTAATGGCGGGCTCATGCAATGGGCATATTTCCATTATGGACGGTTAAGCTTCAGCACACCCGCCTTCTTTATACCAGAAATAGAGGTAAAACCTGATTCTCTGGAATCCCCTAAAAAGAAAAAAGGAGAATTTAATTCTGAAGTTAATTTTATGCGATGGGCAGACAGCACTCTTCAGGAAGAATATTTCCTTGACTGGACGGAAATCCAACATCCCGATTTTCCGGATCACCAGGTAGAGATAGGGGGTTTACATCCTTATATCAGGAACAATCCACCTGCTGGTTTGATGGACAGCATATCAAGAACCCATAATGAATTTATTATCTGGCTTTCATCTCAAAGACCTGTTATACAAATTATCAATATTCGTAGTGAAAGTATTGGCAAAAATGTATTCAGGCTTGAAATGGATATATATAACCAGGGTTATTTTCCGGCTTTAACTGAAATCGGCATCAAAACAAGGTGGGTGAAAAAACCAAAAATAAGTCTTACTCTTGACCAGGGACAGGAAATTATAAGTGGCCGCCCTATACAGTTACTGGATTCATTACCCGGCGATACAGGACATCATATAAGCTGGCTTGTAAAAGAAAAAGGGACGATCACTGTTGAAGCAGGTGCCCCGCAAACAGGTGTACAAGTAATTGAAGTTGAATTGAAATAAAGTAATTACGATGAAATATAAATTTAGTTACCTCCTTTATACACTACTTCTATTCAGTGCCTTTATATTCATTCCCGAAAGTAAGGCACAGCGTGTTGAGGATATCTTCAAGGCAGCGGGTACGCCTTCAAATCCTAAAGTGCCGGTTAGTTGGAACAGGTACAATACCTATGATGGAATTTCATCAATATGCGATCAACTGGTAAAAGCCTATCCTAGCCTGATAAGTAAAAAATCAATAGGCAAATCCTATGAAGGCAGAGACATATGGGTTCTGGAGGTCACTGATTCCAAGACAAAATCAGCACAGGATAAACCAGGTTTTTATATAGACGGAAACATTCACAGCAATGAGATCCAGGGTACAGAGATCAGTTTATATACAGCCTGGTACCTGGTAGAGTCCTATAATGAGAATGCATTTATTAATACATTACTGAAGGAGAAGGTATTCTATATAGTTCCCACTATAAATCCTGATGCAAGGGATAATTTTATGAAAGCACCAAATACTGCTAATACACCTCGTTCAGGGATGATCCCTTTCGATGATGACAGGGATGGACTGGAAGATGAAGACGGTCTTGATGATGTAAATGGAGATGGACATGTCACATACATGCGCCGAAAAAACCCGAATGGACGATATAAAATTGATCCCGAAAATCCGAAGTGGTTGATCAGGGCTGAACCTGACGAGGCTGGCCAATATGAGTTCCTGGGCACCGAGGGCTTCGATAATGATGGTGATGGCGTAGTCAATGAAGATCGAGTTGGGGGATATTATGATCCAAACAGGGACTGGGGCTGGGACTGGCAGCCTGACTATATTCAATTTGGCGCACTGAAATATCCCTTTTCGGTACCGGAAAACAGGGCCGTTGCAGAATTTGTCATGGCTCATCCAAATATCGCCGGTGCGCAGAGCTATCACAATTCCGGAGGTATGATCTTAAGAGGACCAGGCTCCACATTTGATGAAGCTTCATTTCATGATTCTGATAAGACTGTATATGATGCTATAGGTAAACTAGGAGCTAAGATCATTCCCGGGTATGAATATATGGTATTATATACGGATCTGTATCCCGCCTTTGGAGGTGAATTGAGTTGGTTCCATGGAGGGCGAGGTATATTTACCTTTACCAATGAATTATTTACAAGTAAATATTTCTTCAATAAGGAATATAAAGATTACGGTGAAAGGATGAAGGATACATTTGAATTTGACAAATACCTTTTATTTGAAGATGCATATGTAGAATGGACACCTTACAACCACCCTATTTATGGAGAAATAGAAATCGGTGGGTTCAAAAGAAATTATTCAAGGGCAAATCCAGGATTCCTTCTTGAAAGTGATGCGCATCGTAATATGGCTTTTACCATCTTTCATGCATACCATACCCCAAAACTCGTGGTGGAAGAAGTAAAGGAAAAGGACTTGGGGAAAGGGCTTATGGAAGTTACAGTTACTATTGCCAATAAAAGGATGATCCCCACACATGCAGGGAATGATGTACAAAATAAAATAAATCCTCCAGATTATATTAGCATTGACGGCACAGAGGTATTAGCTGGAATGATCGTAGAGGATGAAGATCTTAAAATAACCAAAGAACAAAAATATAATCCGCAACAGATCGAAGTACAAAATATACCCGGTATGGGAGTAGTTACCGTTCGATGGATTATTTCAGGTGATAAGGATTTCAGTATAAAAGTAAATAGCCAGAAGGGGGGGAAATTTATCTGGTCAAAAGAATCATAACAAAGCCGCAAGGATCTCAAAAAAGATGATCCGGATATTGGAAAATTTACCCGCATCATAATCAACGGATATTTACTCTTTATGATTAAGAAAATTTGTTCAACATTATAACACGGAATACATCATTATCCGCTTAATTTGCATAGATGAATAGTACCAGTTCACCAGAATACCTGCAGGAATTAAACGAAGCACAAATTAAAGCTGTTCTTAATACTGAAGGCCCCTCACTGATCATTGCCGGGGCAGGCTCAGGAAAGACCAGGGTGCTGACCTATCGTATTGCACACCTGATCAGAACACACCAGGTTGATCCCTTCAATATTCTCGCATTGACTTTTACGAATAAAGCCGCAAGCGAAATGCGGGAACGAATTGAAAAAATAGTTGGAAATGATGCGAAAAATATCTGGATGGGTACTTTTCATTCGGTTTTTGCCAAAATATTAAGGATAGAAGGCCATCTAATTGGCTTTCCAAGCAATTTTTCAATTTATGATACCGATGATTCGAAATCCTTATTGAGATCAATTATAAAAGAACTCAATCTGGACGATAAGGTTTATAAACCCAATGTAGTTTATAACAGGATATCTGGCGCAAAGAATAGGTTAATTTCATGGCGGGAATATCAGAATAATCCTGTATATAAAGCTGATGATGTAAGTGCTATGAAGCCAGAACTGGGGAAGATCTATCAGATCTACGTAGAAAGGTGCTTCAAGGCTTCAGCAATGGATTTTGATGATCTTCTGTTCAATACATATATTCTTTTTCGGGACCATATTGATGTGCTTAACAAGTATCAACAATTCTTCCATTATGTATTGATCGACGAGTTTCAGGACACAAATATTGCCCAGTATATTATCACAAAGAAATTATCGGCAGTTCGACAGAATATCTCGGTAGTGGGTGACGATGCTCAAAGTATTTATGCCTTCCGCGGTGCGGAAATACATAATATTTTGAATCTTGAAAAAGATTATCCTGACCTCAAGGTCTTTAAACTTGAACAGAATTACCGTTCAACCCAGAATATTGTTCATGCCGCCAATTCAGTTATTAAAAGAAATAAAGCCCAGCTACCGAAAAATTTATGGACAAATAATTCAGAGGGGGACCTGATAGAACTGATAAAAGCCAATTCTGATAATGAAGAAGGCAAACTGGTCGCTTCTGCTATTTTCGAATCGAAAGCAAACCGGCAGTTGCATAATGAAGACTTTGTAGTATTGTACCGGACTAATAGTCAATCCCGGGCAATTGAAGAAGCACTGCGCAGGATGAATATTAAATACAGAGTCGTGGGGGGCCTCTCCTTTTATCAACGCCGGGAGATCAAAGACTTGTTATGCTACCTGCGATTTTCAGTTAACCATAATGACGAAGAAGCGCTTAAGCGAATTATTAACCTCCCTAAAAGAGGTATTGGGGCAGGGACAATAAATAAGATCATTGTAAATGCAAGTGAGAATCAGCTCAGTCTATGGGAAGTGATATCCAATATTAATCAATTCGGAGCAGGACGCGCAGTGGGAAATATCCTGGAATTTTCAAACCTTATAAAACGGTTTGAAATTGAAATTCAAAATAAAGATGCTTATGAAGCTTCAAATCTTATTGCTAAAGAATCTGGACTATTGCGTGAATTGTATGAAGACAAAACCATAGAAGGTCTTAGCCGGTATGAAAACGTTCAGGAATTGCTAAACGCAATCAAAGAGTTTGTTGACAACCAGGAGAATGAAGATAAAAGCCTGTCATCTTTTCTGCAATCCGTGGCTTTGATCACTAACCTCGACGAAGACGACGAGGAAGATCAGGACAGGGTAACTCTGATGACCATACATATGGCCAAAGGACTGGAATTTAACCAGGTATTTATTGTCGGTATGGAAGAAGACCTTTTCCCTTCTCAAATGATGCTATCCAGCAGAGCTGACCTGGAAGAAGAAAGAAGGTTATTCTATGTGGCAATGACCCGTGCCAGGATTAAGCTTGTACTCTCATATGCCATAACCAGATACCGTTTCGGGAGACTGAAAAGTTGCGACCCAAGCAGGTTTATTGATGATATCGACCCACAATATATTAAAATGACAAGAAGTGCATTCCCTAAGATTGAAAACAATATATTATCTTCACCTTTTTCAAGACAGGGTACAAATAGCTATGCAAGTAACCTTAAAAAGGCAATAAACAAGACGCCTGTTAAAAAGCATACACCCTCTCCTGGATTTCAACCTAGTGATACAACATATCTTGAAAAAGGAATGAAAGTCGAACATCTCAAATTCGGATATGGCGAGGTAATAGAAATGGATATGGATGGAGCCAATAAAAAAGCTAAAGTAAAATTTGATAATTTTGGGGAGAAAACATTATTGCTTACTTTTGCAAAGCTCAGGATATGTAATTAATCCTCATAAATAAATAGCTCACCTAAACATATAGGAATGAATGATTATAATACGCAGAGAAATCCCTTGATCTTGAAGGAATATGGGAGAAATGTGCAGATGCTTGTAGATTACCTGATGGAAATTGAGGACATTGATAAAAGAAATGCCAGCGCTAAAGCCCTTGTTGATCTTATGAAACAAATTAATCCCGCTGTAAAGGAAGGAAGTGAAGACACTCAGAAGCTTTGGGATGATTTGTTCATCATGTCTGACTTTAAATTGGAAATAGATGGCCCTTTTCCGAAACCAGACAAAGAACTGCTTTTAAAGAAACCAGATGTTTTGGGCTATAGAGATAAGAAAATAATGTTTAAGCACTATGGCCTGAACATTCAATTAATGGTCGAACATGCGTTGACCCTTGAGGATCCGAAAGATCAGGAAGATGCTGTAATTTATATTGGAAGACTAATGAAAAGTTTCGCCAGTATCTGGAACAGGGACAATCTGGATGATGCAGTGATACTTCATAATATAAGGGATTTATCAGGTGGGAAACTCGACATTGATCTTGACAAAGTAAAAGAAAATAACCTGTTCAATAACCTGGTCAGAGAAAAACCAAAGAGCTATTCTAACAACAATGACCGAGATAGAGATCGAGGACGAAACAAAAGACCCAGAAGAAAAAGAAGTTAATGCTTTCATTTAGAATTGAAGGCGGCCACGTATTAAATGGTGACATCACTCCCCAGGGGGCAAAGAACGAGGCTCTCCAGATAATTAGTGCCACATTACTCACTTCTGAGCAAGTTACAATTCATAATATTCCTGATATCAGGGATGTAAATGCCCTTATCGATATCCTCGGAGATCTTGGCGTCTCAATTGAAAAAAATAAAGGGGGGAGCTACATTTTCCGTGCTGAAGATTTAGATATCTCCTACCTTGAAACAAAAACCTATAGCCAGAAAGCCTCAACTTTGAGGGGATCAATAATGATCCTTGGCCCTTTGCTGGCAAGGTATAAGAATGCAAAAATCCCAAAACCGGGTGGTGATAAAATCGGAAGAAGAAGGCTGGATACTCATTTTTTCGGATTTGAGAAACTAGGCGCCAAGTTTAATTACGATAAAAGTCAGGATTATTTCACCATAGATGCGACAAATCTTAAAGGCAACTATATGCTTCTCGACGAGGCATCCGTAACAGGTACTGCCAATATTCTCATGGCTGCCTCCCTTGCACAGGGAAAGACCGTGATTTATAATGCAGCGTGTGAACCATATATACAACAGCTTTGCAGAATGCTGAATTCAATGGGAGCTGATATTAGTGGCATAGGAAGCAATATGCTGACCATTAATGGTGTTCAATCATTACATGGAACAGAGCACACCTTACATCCAGACATGATCGAGATAGGAAGTTTTATTGGCTTAGCTGCAATGACCCATTCTGAAATTACTATTAAAAATGTTTTCAGGGAGCACCTCGGCCTTATTCCGGAAGTATTCAACCGTTTAGGCATAAAGGTCGAATTCAAGGAAAACGATCTGAAAATACCTGCTCACGATCATTATGAAATTGAGACCTTCATTGATGGTTCGATAATGACGATATCGGATGCAATCTGGCCAGGATTTTCCCCTGATTTGTTAAGCATCGCCCTTGTAGTTGCTACCCAGGCAAAAGGTACCGTTTTGATACATCAGAAAATGTTTGAAAGCAGGCTGTTTTTTGTAGATAAGCTGATCGATATGGGGGCACAGATCATTTTATGTGATCCTCACAGGGCCACAGTTATAGGACTCGATAGAAAATTTACATTAAAAGGTATTCAAATGAGTTCCCCTGATATACGTGCTGGTGTAGCTCTGCTTATAGCTGCACTTTCTGCAGAAGGGACAAGCATTATATCAAATGTGGAACAGATCGACCGCGGTTATCAATTTATTGATAAACGGTTAAATGCGCTGGGGGCTAAGATCGTTAGATTGGGAAACTGATAAATTTATCAGGTATAATTATTTAGCATAACAGGCATTACCAGCATAAGCAAGTCTTCACCATCACCTTGTTCTTTTGGCACGATCAGTCCGGCACGATTAGATTCAGATAACTTTAATAACACTTCCAAACTTTCTATATTTGAGAGCATTTCTATCAGAAATCTTGCGTTAAATCCTATAACAATATCTTCTCCATCGTGTTCACAGCTCAAACGCTCGTTGGCCTCATTGGAAAAATCGAGGTCTTCTGCCGAAATTTGCAACTCGCTACCAGTAATCTTTAGCTTAACCTGGTTTGTGGTTTTGTTTGCATAAATAGCAATACGTTTAAGGGAACTCAGAAATTCCATGCGATTTATCGTCATAATATTATCGTTGTCCGCAGGAATTACATTCTCATAATCCGGATACCTTTCATCTATCAGGCGGCATATCATTCGAACATGGCTAAATTCAAAAAATGCATTTGATAAATTATATTCTACTGAAACACTTGAATTTTCAGGTGGCAACACATTTTTTAATAAATTTAAGGCCTTCCTTGGAATTATTATTGCATTTTGATTATCAGAGGATATGTCGCTTCTCTGGTATTTAATAAGCCTGTGCCCATCAGTTGCAACAAAGGTAGAATTGCCTTCATCAATATTAAGATAAACACCGGTCATGGCAGGCCGCAATTCATCATTACTGGTTGCAAAAATAGTATTTGATATAGCTGTCGAAAGGACCTCAGAAGACATTTCAACAGAAAATCCATCACTTACATTTGGTACCTTAGGAAAATCTGTGGCATTCTCCCCCGATAATTTATAACGACCATTGTCTGAATTAATTTCTATACTGTAGGACTCCTCATCAATGGAGAAAGTTACAGGTTGTTCAGGTAGATTTTTGAGAGTATCTAATAATATTTTGGCGGGTACGGCAATGCTTCCGGTTTCTTTTGCTTCAACTTCGATCTCAGTGATCATTGAGGTTTGAAGATCTGATGCCGTTATGGTCAGCTTACCCGATTCAATTTCAAATAAAAAGTTTTCAAGTATTGGCACTACAGGATTGGTCGTGATCACTCCATTGATATTTTGAAGTTCCTTAAGCAGTGCTGATGATGTAACAATGAATTTCATATTGTCTGAAAAATATATGTGTGAATTTATCAGTTAAAGTTATTAATATTATTCTAAATAATTATTAAAATGGATATCCCTAAATATAATGTTTATTAATATTGTATTCAACACAAATAAAGGGATATATTTTAATTTATCTTATTAATTAGATCAATTTGAAGGATTATGCTCGATAAAATCAAGGAAACTACAAAATTTATAAAAAATATTGCAAATGAAGATCCCCAGATAGGAATAATTTTAGGCACGGGATTGGGGGCTCTGGTCAATGAAATAAACATTAACATTACAATTCCTTACGAAAACATACCAAATTTCCCGGTTTCAACTGTGGAGAGCCATTCGGGTAAATTGATCTTTGGAACACTTGGAGGGAAACGGGTGGTTGTTATGCAGGGAAGATTTCATTATTATGAAGGGTATGATATGCAGCAGATCACATTCCCTGTAAGGGTAATGAAATTTTTGGGAATCGAAAAACTGTTTATTTCAAATGCTTCCGGGGGCTTAAGGAGCGACCAGGAAATCAGTGATCTTATGATACTAAATGATCACATCAGCCTGCTCCCTGACAATCCATTACGTGGGAAAAATCTGGATGAATTGGGGCCACGTTTCCCGGACATGAGTGATGCTTATGACAAAGATTTGATTGCTAAGGCACTTGAAATAGCTGATAAAAATAATATAAAAGTCCATACTGGTGTATATGCGGCTGTTCCTGGCCCAAATCTTGAAACACCCGCTGAATACAAATATCTGAGTATAATCGGAGCTGATGCGGTAGGTATGTCGACAATACCTGAAAATCTGGTAGCCAGGCAGATGGGCATACCTTGTTTTGCCATCTCTGTGATCACCGATATAGGTGTTGAAGGAAAGATAAAGAAAGTGACAGTAGAGGAAGTTATAGATGCAGCTGCAAGGGCAGAGCCCAGGATGACACTACTTATGAAAGAACTGATCAGTTCAATCTGAGAATTAACTTCAATTTTGAGATTTCAATAACTCCGTGTCAAGTCACCTGGTGTTTCTTTGCGTGGCCTGTTAATGATAAAACAGCCATTATCCTAATCCTGTAATACATTTCCAATGAAAGTGGATTTCAGCCCGATCCAGGCAATTAAGAGAATAATCGCCCAGGTAAGGTATATCATATAATAATCCTGCGTATCCTTAAACCTGGTTTCTTTGATTTCCGCTTTTTCATACTGATCGATCAAGGAAAAAACGTTTTCAAGAGCTTCATTGTCAGACACCCTGTAAAATTCGCCATCGCCCAGCTCAGCAATCTTCCTGAGGTTGGTTTCATCAAGGGTGTTTTCTACATACCGTGTTCGTCCGAAAAAATCCTTTCCGAATGGCACCCTTCCTTCCTTACCTATGGCGATAGTATAGATCCTGATATTAAACGATCTGGCAAGTTCCGCCGCCGTGATCGGGTCAATATTTCCGGCTGTATTATCTCCATCGCTTAATAAGATTAGAACTTTGGATTTTGAATCAGAATCTCTCATCCTGTTTGTTCCAACTGCCAGTGCGCTACCTATTGCCGTCCCGCGATTCTCGATCATATCAAAATCAAGCTCTTCAATATGTGCTTTTAAAAGGTCATAATCAAGGGTGAGGGGCGATAAGGAATAAGCATCCCCTGAAAAGATTACGATTCCAATTCGATCTTGAAATCTTCCCTGGATAAACTTAAGGGCAGTTTCTTTGGCAGCTTCCAATCGGTTTGGTTTGAAGTCTTCAATCTGCATACTCTCTGAAATATCAATGACCAGCATAATATCTATCCCTTCTGTCCATTGCTCAACTTTTTCATTGGTTTTCTGGGGACGTGCTATACTAATGATGATAAGGGCGAGGATCATTGAGATTAAAACATCAGGGATGAACCTCAGTAAACTTGCTGGTTTCCATTTCAAGCTACTTTTAGGCAATGCAATGAGTAACTTCTGTTTCAATCTGGCCTGGACAATATATTTGATTAATAGTACCACAGGAACCGCCCAGAGAAACCATAATACTTGTTTATATTCCCAGGAGAAATTCTGGAAAGTGGCCGGATAAAACCAATCAAGACTATACCAAACAGCAGGAAATAAACTTTGACTATCCATTTCTAAGTTCTTTAAGTCTTACATCATAGCGTTCAATGGAATATTCCAGGAGTTTTTCAAAATGTTCATGGAGCGGCTTTTCTTTAATATTACCATATATATACCGGTCGATGGACCTTAAATTTTCCTTAAGTCTTTGATCAGCATGCAGCCCGATCAATTCTTTGGTTGTAAGTTTTGTATAAGGTTCCCTTTCTAACTTTTCCATATACTTTTTCCAGTCTCCCAATATATCCTCCGGGTCAACACCAGCTCTATTGTCTCGCAGTGCCCCTAATTTCAAGTAAAACTTATTTACAAATCGCTTGTGTATTCTCCTCATAATGAGGATCCTGATCCATCTTGATAATCTTTTGCCAAAGAACATAAGACCAATTAACGTAGCCAAAAGCAGGGCGCCGAAGATTATCATGAAAACCGGGTAATTAAACTTATCAGAGATCTCAAAAAAAGAAGTATTCTCTTTAAGTTTAACTGAATCCGGCATCTCCTGAATAATGTAGAATAGATTTATAGAATCCGGCGAAGTATAAATTGCGGTGCTATCTTCTTCCTGCTTAATGTACACCGGCAATTGAAGATATTGTATAGAGTCAATTTCAAAAGTTGATAAATAATATATGACGCTATCAAAACTTGAAACACTGTCAGAGGTGGTCTGAAAATACTCCCTTTTATGATATTCAAAAGGTTGATAATCATGAGTTGAATCCGGAAAGATGATATTATATGACCTTGGATACAATACCGATAAGCTATATGGGACTTCTTCCCCAATTTTCACAGTGTCTTTTAAAAAAGATCCCTGGATGGAGACCTCTTGTCCATGGACAGAGAAATAAAAAACCAGCAATAATGACAATATGCCTATTCTCTTAAACAAATCTCTTCGCTTTATTTCTAACTTTAAATAATTTTATCAGTTTCGGCACATAATCTTCATTGGTGTCTATAGAAAGATAGTTGGCATTTTGTTTACGACACAGGTTCTCAAGTTCAATTTTATTGCCGCTAAATGTATTATGCAATCCTTGCCGGAAATTTCCAGATGATGTATTCATCCATAGAACCTTGCCACTTTCCTTATCATATAATGGAACAATGCCCAATTTGGGAAGGTCTGTTTCCCTTCTGTCTGATATATGTATGGTTACTAGATCATGCTTCCTTGCCAGTGCTTTCATATTGTTTTCAAATCCCTCATCTATA
This sequence comes from uncultured Cytophagales bacterium, assembly GCA_942491935.1. Classification (GTDB taxonomy): domain Bacteria; phylum Bacteroidota; class Bacteroidia; order Cytophagales; family Cyclobacteriaceae; genus JAGTVG01. Next base: position 58,847 of record CALOCZ010000076.1, on the reverse strand, counting down.
AAATCCGAGATAAAAATTACTATACTCTTTCGTTTAAGCCGGTTTAAGGTATATAATATAGCCCTGCTAATATCTGTCTTAAGGGATTGGGGCTGTAAATTAAAAATCTCACTAAATATCCGATAGGCGTGTTTAACTCCTTTAGTTGGCTTTACATACTTTTCCTTTTGATCGGAAAAACATACTAAACCCACCTGGCTTGATTCCTTTAAAGCAGATAATGCTAAAACAGCACATATTTCTTTGGCGATCTGAATTTTCTGTCGTCCTGGATTGCCAATATCCTGTGAGGCACTGACATCTAGTACAAAAAAGACGGTTTGCTCCTTCTCTTCCTTGAAAGTTTTTACATAAGTTCCATGTCCCTTCGCTGATACGTGCCAGTCGATCGATCGAACATCATCACCGTATTGATATGCCCTTACATCGTCAAATTCAAGGCCACTTCCTTTAAATACAGAGTGGAAATTACCCTGCATATGAGAGTTGATTGCCTTCCTGACAGTAATTTCATATTTACGAAGCTTTTTGAGAAGCTCCTTCATAGGCACTTTTTATCTTTAAAATTAGAACTTATTTGAGTAATTTTCGGTCATGAAAAAAACTTTTTTATTACTACTGATTATAGTTTTAATCAATTGCGTGCGCAAAGATAAGCCACCTGAAGGAATCATGTCGAAACAAGAGATGGTTTCTTTTCTGATTGATTTACATATTATGGAGGCTAAAATTACTACTGTCCGGTTCCCGAATGATTCCGTGAAACTCTTTTTCCCCGAAATAGAAAAAGAACTTTTTAAAAAACACAATGTTTCTGATTCGGTTTATTTCAAGAGTTATCAGTACTATCTTAATAATATGTTTGACATGGAAGAGATATATACAGCGGTGGTAGACAGCCTCAGCCTCAGAGAAAGAGTGTCAAGTAAAAAATGATCTGACAGAGAATGTTATATCCATCGAATTTAGAAGAAAAACTGGGATTTGACAAGATCAAACAGGCCATCAGACAGAAATGTATCGGGGAGTTCGGACAATCATATGTCGATAATATAAGATTCAGCGCGGATTTTGAACTGATCAAAAAATTGCTCATACAGACTGCTGAGTTTGTGAAAATATTGCAGTCAGGCCTGCCCTTTCCGGGAGGGGAATATCATAATATAAGTAAACATCTTATTAAGGCTTCAAAAATTGATGCTTATCTGTCTGATGAAGAATTTCACGAATTAAAATTAACCTTATCAAAAACTGACGACCTATTAAAGTTTTTTAAAAAACACCAGGAACAGTTTGAACACTTAACGCTATTGACTGTTGGCGTATATCTTAATCCACAACTTTTATTTACTATACATAAAATCGTAGATGAAAGTGGAAAGATCAGAAACTCTGCGAGTGATGAGTTAATGAAGATCAGGAGTAAAATCCAGGAACTTGAATTCAAGGTTCGTGGGAAACTGGAACGCATACTAAAGAAATTTATCAAAGATGGTTATACAAGTGAGGAAGTTAATATTACCATAAGAAATGGTCGGTTGGTCATTCCGGTTCGTTCCGAATTTAAAAGAGTTGTGGGTGGATTTATTCATGATGAATCAGCAAGCGGTCAAACAACTTTTATTGAACCTTCGTCGCTAGTGGAATTGAACAATGATATCAGAGATCTCTATTATAAGGAAAAGCGGGAAATTATCCGCATCCTTATCGCGCTCACCGACATGATCAGACCGGAAGTTGATAATTTAAGAAAGTGTTACGAGTTTGTAGGGAAAATAGATTTCATTAAGGCAAAAGCACTATACGCCATTGATTTGAATGCCATTTTGCCGGAATTGGTGAACACAGCAAAAATTGAATGGTTACAGGCCAGGCACCCCATTTTATATATGTCCCACAAGATATCAGGGAAACCAGTAATTCCTCTTGACATAACATTAACCCATGAAAATAGAATTCTGGTTATTTCTGGCCCAAATGCAGGTGGAAAGTCTGTTTGTCTTCAAACCGTCGGATTGATCCAGTATATGCTGCAATGTGGATTGCTGGTCCCTTTAATGGAAGGGTCCCAAACGGGTGTTTTCCCAAGGATATTTATAGATATTGGAGATGAACAATCATTAGAAAATGACTTGAGCACATATAGTTCCCACTTGATGAATATGAATAGTTTCCTGAATCTCGCTACAAGAAAGACGCTTTTCCTGATCGACGAATTCGGAACCGGGACCGAGCCTCAATTCGGTGGGGCAATTGCTGAGGCTATTCTAAAGGAATTGAGTAAAAAGAAATCATTTGGGATCATTACAACACATTATACCAACTTAAAAAAATTCGCTGAGAAGACACCTGGGGTGATCAATGGTGCCATGAGATTTGATATCAATAAAATGGAACCGTTATTTGAATTACAGATCGGCAAGCCTGGAAGTTCTTTTGCCCTGGAAATTGCAGCTAAGATTGGGCTTTCTAATGAGATCATTCAGGATGCCAAAAAAGGCATTGGAACCTCGCACGTTAACTTTGAAAGATTGCTGGGGGAGTTGGAACAGGAAAAGAAAGAGTTTGAATTGCAAAAAAGAAAATTGTCATTAGAGGAAAACAAATACAACAAGCTCATAAATGAATATGAATCTTTAAAAACTGACCTGGAAAGTAACCGTAATATAGCAATTAAAGATGCCAGGCGTGAAGCAAATGACATTATTTCAAGAGCAAACAAGGAAATAGAGAAAACCATCAGGTTAATTAAAGAGGCTAAGGCGGATAAAGAAAAAACCAGGATTATCCGGAAAAACCTGGAGGAATTTAAGGAAAAGAATAAACTTCCTGAACCACCAGTAAAGAAAGATATTATCAAAAAACCAAAGATAAGGGTAGTCCAGGGTAAAATTGAAGTAGGTGATTTTGTCAGGATCATGGACCAGGGAAGTGTAGGTCAGGTCCTGAATATCAAAAGGAATACTGCCGAAGTAGCAATTGGTGACCTGAAATCAAATTTAAATCTAAACAGGCTGGAAAAGATCTCAAAGAAGGAATATACCGGACGTTCGGAAAAGGTTTCTGGAGTTTCTTCACGTGTTATAAGTTCTGATCTGAATGAGAAACTTAAATTTTTCGAATCCACTCTTGATCTTAGGGGCAAAAGGGCTGAAGAAGCCCTTACCATTCTAAACCAATACCTTGACGAAGCATTGCTTTTAAGCATGAATGAGATCCGAATACTTCATGGAAAAGGAGATGGGATCCTACGGGATGTTATACGGACACATTTGACTCAGGTTGATTTTATCGACCGCTTTTATGATGAAGATGTTGAAAGAGGGGGTGCCGGGATTAGCATTGTCCACCTGAAATAAAAAGTCCCGTATCTGCCTTTTAGACCAGATACGGGACTTTATTTATTAATCTATATATCTTCTATTTAGTCAAATTAGCAGTATATGCACCGCTTAAATCAGCTATCCTGCCACCAGCCATTGCTGTAAGACCAGGATGTGAGAATGATATGCTCATTGAGTTCGTACTTACATTATTGATATTGAATTCGGAAACCGGAGTTACACTGGATAATACCACGATATTTATGGAAGAACTACCGAATGCCCATGATGAGTTACTCTGAGTGCTGAAAAAATCCGGCATACCAGCGGCACTAAATGATGTTGGTGCATAGCTGGCATCAGTATTGAAAGTCATTGTTGAACCATTCAGAATAGTAGGATCTACACCCTGTGGAACAGTAGCACTTTGTATGGTCCAGGTACCACTCATTGTTTGAGCTCTTTTCTGCTGTTCAGTTAAATCTGTTTCCCCATTATCATCACCACAACTTGAGAGAAAAGCAAATCCCGCTATCAGACCCACGCTTAAAAATAAAAATAACTTTTTCATATTTAAAATTTTTCTGGTTTATACCAATCTATTGTATCCTTAATTTAATTAATTCCAGAATTATAACGAATAGTAACCCTGTTTATTTATAATTTTCAATTTTAATAAAATCAACAGCAAAGGTATATTCTTCTTGTTGATTTGAGGCAATTATCACGGTCTTATTTCCCAATATCGACTTAATCTCCTCAGAATACCACTTTTTATTCTCTTGATCCAAATTAGTTGTTGGCTCATCAAGTAACAATACAGGGCTTGCAGAATATATCCCTATTGCCAGTTTCAACCTTTGTTTCATCCCTGAAGAAAAGTGTTTAATAAATTTCTCTTCATTTCCTTCAAGCTTGCTATTATGAATAACATCTCGGATGCTCATCCCGGCTCTTAGCGATTTAAAATTAAAATGAAATTTTAAAAATTCTTCAAGAGTTAATTCTTCGACAAGTTCTGTATAGGGTGCAACAAAATCAACCGATTTATAAAATTCGTCGGGAAGTATATTACTATTATTATGAATATAGGATACCGATCCAGCTGATGGTAATGTCCAGCCAGAAATGATAAGCATTAAAGTTGATTTTCCCGATCCATTTGGACCGATTACTGCAAGAGGGCTGCCTGTAGATATGGATTTATCTATATTCTTGAATATCCACTCTTTATTATATTTTTTGCCGGCTCCCTTAAGGATGATCTGCATGAGATCATACGTTATTGAATCCTTTCATAATACCACGGTCTGAATTCCGGACGAAATTGACAATTTCATCTCGTTCTGTTGACGGTGACATTTCAAGTTCCAGGACATCAAGTGCTTTTGAATTATTAAGGCCTTTCAGATATATCTGCCTGTAAATCTCCTGGATCTCATTAATTTTATCATTGGTATATCCCCTTCTTCTCAATCCTATTGAATTTATTCCGGTATAGCATAAGGGCTCTCTTGCAGCCTTGGTATATGGTGGCACATCTTTTCTTACCAATGACCCTCCAGCTATCATAACGTGACGGCCTATTTTAACGAATTGATGAATAGAAGTAGATCCTCCAATTATTGCCCAGTCATCGACCTCAACATGACCTGCCATCTGTACGCAGTTTACGAGAATGCACTGGTCGCCGATAACACAGTCATGGGCGACATGCACATAGGCCATTAAAAGGCTGTTCTTGCCTATAGTGGTCCTGTATCGTTCTACTGTTCCACGATTTATGGTAACATATTCCCGGATAACTGTGTTATCACCGATCTCAACTGTTGTATCTTCTCCAGCAAATTTAAGGTCTTGAGGAATCGAAGATATGGTAGCTCCGGGAAATATTTTACAATTTTTCCCTATTCTCGCCCCTTCCATAATTGTAACATGAGAGCCAATCCATGTTCCCTCTTCAATAATTACATTTTTATGAATACAAGCAAATGGCTCGATTACAACATTGTCTGCGATTTGCGCTTCCGGATGGATGTATGATAATGGCTGGTTCATTTGTTTTTCTTAACAATACTGGCTAGCATCACTGATTCTGTTACTATGGTGTTACCTACGAAAGCCTGCGCCTTCATACGGGCAATTCCTCTTCTGATGGGCTCAAGCAATTCACATTTTAATATTAGCTGATCACCCGGGAGGACCATCCTTCTGAATCGGCAATCTTCAATTTTCATGAAATATGTCCAGTAGTCCTTCGGATCTCCCAATGCATTAAGGGCTAAAATACCCCCAGTCTGCGCAAGAGCCTCAACAATCAATACCCCCGGCATAACCGGATTTCCAGGAAAATGTCCCTGAAAGAAAGGTTCATTATATGTTACATTCTTAATCCCTGCGACAGTAATCTCATCAAGGTGAATGATCTTATCAACAAGTAAAAAGGGAGCTCTATGTGGAAGTGTTTCCCTGATCTGATTAATATCCATTACCGGTGGTAATTTGGGATTGTAAGGTGGGATATTAATAGACTTTGGATCACTCATTTCTTTCTTAAGCTTCCTGGCAAAGGCCACATTAGAAGCATGTCCCGGGCGAGCAGCAAGGATCTGGGCTTTAATTGGACGGCCAGCTAAAGCAAGATCGCCCATTACATCCAACAGCTTATGCCGTGCAGGTTCGTTTCGATATCTTAATTCAACATTATTCAGTATCCCTTCTTTCTTCACCTCTACTTTTGGCTTATTAAATAATTTGGCCAGGTAATCAAGTTCATTGTCTTCAACAACCCGGTCAACTACGACAATGGCATTATTGAGGTCACCTCCTTTTATGAGGTTATTTTTATATAACATTTCAAGTTCATGCAAAAAACAGAAAGTCCGGCAGGAGGCAATTTCTTTTGAGAACTGATTAAGATCTGTAATATTTGCATGCTGACTACCGAGGACTGGAGAATTATAATCGATCATTACCGTAACCCGGTAATCATCCAATGGCAAAGCTGCTATTTCAACATCATGTGCGCTGTCCCTGTAAAATATTGGTTCCCTGACCTCGAAGAAATTTCGTAATGCATTTTGCTCTTCAAAACCGACACTTTCAAGAGCATCTACAAACATTTTTGAGCTACCATCCATAATAGGGATCTCAGGGCCATCAAGTTGTATTAAAACATTATCAACCTGCATGCCAACAAGAGCTGCCATGGTATGTTCTACGGTAGCTACTTTGGCACCTTCTTTTTCGAGGGTAGTTCCTCTTGATAAGTCAACTACATTATCTACATCAGCTTCAATTATTGGTTTCCCCTCTATATCAATCCTTTGAAATTTAATACCATGATTTGGTTTAGCCGGGAGAAAAGTCATTTTTGCATTTACACCTGTATGAAGCCCAACACCCTCAATGGTCACCGGCTTCGTTATGGTGTGCTGTTTAATATTCATAAATCTTAGGTCTAGTGGAATTACTAATATCTCAGTCGATAGATTGCTATTAAATCCAATTATTTGTATTTAAATTCAATTTATTTCGATCTTTCTCAGCTTTTTTTAAACTCTAAATAGGTACTGGAAAATTGAATTTAAATTATTAACCTGCAAGTATACGATTTTTCTAACTTTTGCGCCACATCTTATTCGATACTTATTCAAAATCAGATCATAAGGCATTTAGCCATATCCTTTAAAGTATATCTTTTATTATCCTATAGCTTAATTTTCAAAAGAATTATATGAAAGTAAAATAATCAATTATGTAAGAAATAAAAGGCATATATATCAACATGTGGATTTAGAAATATCTGGTTGTTCAGATTCTTATCCTTCCTGGAAGTTTCTGACGCTGTCTTCTAACTTTAAGATCTTCTCCTGGAGTTCAGGCAATTTTTTGAAGACAGTAAATACCCTTCTGAAATCGCCTACCGGAATAGCCGGACTTCCCAGCACGATCTGGCCTTCGGTTGTAATGGATTTTGTTATACCGGCTTGTGCTCCAATGGTAACTTTATCGGTAATATCTACATGTCCTGCAATTCCGACCTGTCCAGCTAAAACGCAATTCTTCCCGATTTTGGTTGATCCTGAAATCCCTGCCTGTCCGGCAATAACAGTATTTTCGCCAATTACCACGTTATGAGCTATTTGTATAAGGTTATCTAATTTAGCACCAGCTTTGATAATTGTGGATTCAAGTGTAGCACAATCAAGAACCGTATTTGATCCAATATCTACATTGTCTTCAATGACTACATTCCCCAATTGCGGTATTTTTTTGTATGTACCATCTTTCTGCGGTGCATATCCAAATCCATCACTTCCTATTATAGCCCCTGCATGAATATGACAATTGGTGCCAATTTGTACATTCGTATAGATCTTAACTCCCGGATAAAGAATGGTGTTATCTCCTACCTTAACTCCATCTCCAATATAAACATGGGGATATATTTTAACATTATTGCCAATACTTACATTTTCACCTATATATGAAAAAGCCCCCCGGTAAACCTCCTCTCCTGTTTTACTGCCTTTCCCGATAAAGCTGGGCTCTTCCACCCCTACTTTAAGATAACTGACCAATTTATCATATTCTTCAAGCAAAATCGAAAAAGAAAGGTATGGGTCTTTAACTTTAATTAAAGTGGGTTTGATTTCTTTGGCAGGCTTGAAATCATCTTTTACAATGACGGCAGATGCTTTCGTTTCGTATATGAAATTTTCATATTTTGGATTAGAAAGGAAAGAAATACATCCTTCCACAGCGTTTTCCAAGGTGCTTAAATTATCGATGACAAGATTATCGTCACCTACTATTTCTCCTTGAAGTAATCCGGCTATTTGTTTTATTGGGAATTTCATGATTGATCAAAAGATTCACAAAGATACACTTTTGGGAAAGCATAGATAATATTTATTGACAATTTTGCTAAGGGCTTTGATATTAGGCAAATCCGATGCCGAAGCGATATCTACGATATCTCCATTCTTCATTAGTACATTTATCCGGGAATTTGCAAGCTCGTAAGCTGAGTTACTTAATTTCCCTACATTAACGAAGTAGGAAGCATCTTTTTTTGACAGATGGAACCTCTCCGCGAATATTTTCCTGAGTGAATTTACCTGGTTTTTGGGTACCGGTTTATTATAAATCCGGATCTTAAAAAGGTCTCTCTCGATCAGCATCCGGCATAATTCTGATAGGACCTGATCATCATGGTGCTTCCAGATTTTAATAGCTCCCCATAGGTCATTATCATCCAGGGATAAAAATGCAGAAAGGATCTCTCCGCGGCCCTGAAAATCTTCCAATGAATAATCATTAAGAAGAAACAACATCAGAGATTTGTTCCTGGTCTCGAGTTTACCTTCTCCAGCAAGTTTTTTAGCTCTTTTGATTAATTTTATTAACAAGGTTTCAGCTGCCACTGTAGTCTTATGCAAATATACCTGCCAATACATCAGACGGCGGGAACTTAAAAAGTTCTCAATACTATATATCGCCTTTTCTTCAACTACAATCTCCTGATCACGCACATTCAACATTTTCAAAATACGTTCAAATCCAACCTTCCCTTCACTTACCCCTGTAAAGAAGCTGTCCCTGTTTAAATAATCTAAACGATCAACATCGAGCTGACTGGCTACCAGCTGACTTAAAAACTTTTTATGGTAAGTCCCATTGAATATCTTCAAAGCAATGTCCAGCTTATTGTCCATCTCCAGGTTGAACAACTGCATGATCAATGCTGATATTTTTTCGTGCTCTATCCCTTTGATCAGGCTGAATTCGAGGGCATGTGAAAATGGACCATGCCCGATATCATGCAATAATATGGTGATTAAGGCACTTTCAAATTCGTCATCACTGATGTCAATACCCTTGGCCCTTAAACTTGTCAAAGCCATGTCCATTAAGTGCATTGATCCTATGGCATGATGAAACCGCGTATGGGTAGCTCCCGGGTAAACAAAGTCAGTTAAGCCAAGTTGATTGATCCTTCTCAAGCGTTGAAAATACGGATGTTCAATAATTCTAAAAATAATTCCCTCTGGAATTCTAATAAATCCGTAAATTGGATCATTAATTATTTTTTTCTTATTCAAACTTAAAGTATTTGGAATTCTATATGGTAATATAGTAAGGAATTCAATATTAAGATAATTATGCAAAGATATACTATTTTATGGGCGGACGATGAAATTGACCTCCTGAAACCCCATATAATGTTCCTGGATAAAAAAGGGTATGATGTGACACCAGTCAACAGTGGGGCTGATGCATTGGATAAATGCGAATCGGTCAATTATGATGTTGTGTTTTTGGATGAGAATATGCCAGGCATGTCAGGGTTGGAGACACTAACGCACATAAAATCTATGAAACCCAGTCTTCCGGTAGTGATGATCACGAAAAGTGAGGAAGAACATATCATGGAAGAGGCTATTGCCTCAAAGATTGCAGATTATCTGATAAAACCTTTAAATCCGCACCAGATCCTGCTTAGTGTAAAAAAGATCCTCGATAATAAAAGACTGGTCAACGAAAAGGCAAATCTGGACTATCAGCAGGAATTTCAGAAAATCAGTATGGCAGTAAATGGAAATCTAGACCATAATGAATGGGCGGACATTTATAAAAAGCTGGTTTTCTGGGAACTTGAATTTGAAAACACCCAGAATAAGGAAATGACCGAAATTCTGAATATGCAAATGGCTGAGGCAAATAGCAACTTTGCAAGGTTTATTAAGGAGAATTACCAGTATTGGCTGGATGAAAAAGAAGAAGACAAACCCCTGTTGTCCCACAAATTGTTTGAAACTAAAGTGCTTCCGCATGTTCAGAAAGGAACCCCTACAGTATTCCTGGTAATTGACAATATGAGACTTGACCAATGGAAGATCATTGAACCTTATATTCTTGAATCCTTTAGTCTGGAAACCTTTGAAACCTATTACAGCATTCTACCGACAACGACAGCTTATGCAAGAAATGCTATTTTCTCAGGATTAATGCCACTTGAGATGGCGAATAGGCATTCAGATATCTGGGTGGGTGAAGACCAGGAAGGCGGAAAGAACAATTTTGAAGATGATTTTCTAAAAAGGTATCTGAAATCCAAGGGGATGGATCTAAAAGTTTCATATAATAAGATAAAAAACCTTTCCCAGGGTAGAATGATGATTGATAACATCCCAAATATTCTGCAAAATGATCTTAGTGTGATCGTATATAATTTTGTCGATATGCTTTCTCATGCAAGGACCGAAATGGAAATGATAAGGGAATTGGCGCCAAACGAAGCTGCATACAGATCAATTACCCGTTCCTGGTTTATTCATTCCCCGCTTTATGAGTCCATTAAAAGAATTGCTGATCAGGGAGCAAAATTAATTATTAGCACTGATCATGGCACAATCCGGGTTAAAAGGCCTTTTAAAATTATTGGGGATAGAAATACAAATACAAACCTGAGGTATAAAGTCGGTAAAAATCTGAATTTTGATGAAAATAAAATTTTCTTTATAAGGGATCCGGAGTTACTTCATCTTCCTAAGATCAATGTTTCAAGTACATATGTGTTTGCCATGGAAGACCAATTCTTCGCTTATCCCAATAATTATAATTATTATGTGAATTATTACCGTGACACTTTTCAACACGGAGGATTATCACTTGAAGAGATGATAATTCCAATAATTTCCCTAAATTCGAAATAATCTTCAATTTTTTTTACATTGGAAATCTACTGCCAGACAATTCAGGAATTGCCTGAGGTATCGAAAAAAATAATTCGCTACGGCAAGGAATATACCGTATGGGTGCTTAAGGGGGACCTGGGAGCCGGAAAAACCACTTTTATTCAGGAAGTAGCTAAGCAAATGAACGTATTGGATAACATTAGCAGTCCATCTTATGCCTTGATAAACGAATACTTAACCCCTGATGGGGGAACTATCTATCATTTTGATCTATTCCGGATCAAAACCATTTCTGAAGTTCTCGACTTGGGATTTGATGAGTATCTCGAATCTGGCTTTCTTTGTTTCATTGAATGGCCTGAAATTGCAGAATCACTTTTACCTGAAAAATACCTGGAGATTTCAATATTAAATCCTGAAAAAGAATTAAGAATCTTTAATATAAAAAAACATGAGTGAACAGCATCGATCTGGATTCGAAGAGTTAGCTCAAGAATCAAAGTTATATCCACAGGAGTCTTTATTAAAATTAAAGAAACAGCAAAATACACTATACATAGGCATTCCTAAAGAGAATTCCTTTCAGGAAAATCGTTTGGCAATCACTCCTGACGGGGTAAATTTACTCGTTAATAATGGTCATGAAATCCGGATTGAAACCGGTGCTGGTAAAGAATCGCGATTTACAGATAAAGAATTCAGTGATGCTGGAGCCAAAATAGTCTATTCAACAGAAGAAGTATTCAAAGCAGACATTATCCTGAAGGTGGAACCACCTACCATTGATGAGATCCAATACATGAATCCGGGAAAGGTGCTCATTTCTGCACTACAATTGGGAAATCAGACGCCGGAGTATTTGAGAGCAATCAATAATAAAAAGCTGAAAGCTTTGGCGTATGAGTTCATAGAAGATAAAGTTGGAGGAATGCCTGCTGTTAGGGCTATGAGTGAAATTGCCGGCAGTACCGTAATGCTGATTGCCGCTGAATATTTAAGTAATATAAATAATGGAAAAGGTATACTCTTAGGAGGTATAACAGGGGTCCCTCCTGCTAAGGTGGTGATCCTGGGAGCTGGCACAGTAACTGAATATACCGCAAGGGCTGCTTTAGGCCTTGGCGTAGATATCCAGATCTTCGACAATAACATATATAAATTACGCCGGCTGAAACATGCATTGGGGCAACAGGTATTCACATCCACTTTTAATAATGTGTTGCTATCCGATTCAATAAAACAGGCGGATGTATTGATAGGGGCTATGAGAATTGAAAAAGGAAAGATGCAAATCATCATATCTGAAGAAATGGTATCTACCATGAAATCCGGTTCCGTTATTATTGATGTGAGCATTGACCAGGGCGGGTGTATCGAGACATCTGAAATTACCAGTCATGACAACCCAATTTTTACGAAATATGGAGTAATACATTATTGTGTTCCTAATATAGCTTCCAGGGTACCGCGCACAGCTACCACGGCTTTTAATAATATTTTTGTGCCTATGTTATTGCAGGCATCTGATGAAGGTGGAATTGACGGAATGATTTTTAACAATCAATGGTTTATGAGGGGGATCTATGCATATAATGGGTTTGTGACCAATGAACATATAGCCGATAAATTCAATATGCCTTACAAAGATCTGAACCTGCTAATTGCTGCACAGTTCTAAATGTATCATCATACACTTGATAATCCAAATAGGCACTTGAGCGTAAATTTAAGATTTTTATAATGCGGTTGTTAACCATCTTCATTAAAGATCAGCGATTTCAGCTTTACTCTCTCCTTGTTGTTTCGTTAATTTTTTGATCTTTATTCCTAGGAAACCAAAAAGAATGGTCATAAAAGGACTAATTATATTAAAGAAACAATATGGAAGGTAGGTAAGTGTTGCCACGCCTAGAACGGATGACATATAAGCTCCACAGGTATTCCATGGAACAAGTACAGAAGTTACCGTTCCGGAATCCTCAAGGGTACGGCTCAGGTTTTCCGGTGCCAGATTTCTTTCTTCATAGATTGATGCAAACATCCTCCCTGGAACAACTATAGCCAGGTATTGATCACTAGCGGTCAAGTTAAAGAAAATACAGGAACCAGCTGTTGAAGCAATTAATGAACCAGTAGTATTCGCATAAGATATGATAGATTTCGTAATCCTCTTAAGAAATCCAGCGGCATCCATTATTCCCCCAAAAGTCATTGCACTAATGATCAGCCATATCGTATTCAGCATACCACTCATTCCTCCAGTTGTCAACAATGCATTAACCTGGGCATTAGAAGTTTCTATGCTTGTAGTGGTATACATTGCCTTCATAATACCCACATAAGCCGATTTTACATAATCGTTGCTAATCCCTGAGATGCTGTGAATAATATTGGGCTGAAAAATAAGTGCAAATACGGCTCCCAACAAGGTTCCTGCAAGAAGAGCAGGCAATGGAGAAACTTTTCTTATTATCAGAAAGATCACCAGCCCTGGTACAGCGAAAAGAATCAGGTTAATATCAAATGAACCTTCAATAGCTATTAAAACATCTTCCATATTTGTTGTTGCACCACTCGTATCTGTCCAGAAGCCAATTACAAGAAATAAAATAAGGGATATAATCATAGAAGGCACTGTGGTAATGGTCATATATCTGATATGTGTAAACAGATCTGTTCCCGCCATAGCAGGGGCCAGATTGGTGGTATCAGATAAAGGTGACATTTTATCTCCAAAGTAGGCTCCCGATATAATAGCCCCGCCAACCAATCCTGTGTGATATCCAAGGGTTGTCCCTATACCCATCATTGCCACTCCTAAGGTAGCCACAGTAGACCATGAACTTCCGGTGGCCAGTGATATAATGGCACTGACCAGGCAAGCAGCAAATAGAAAGATAGCAGGGTGAATAATCTTTAATCCATAATATATCATGGCGGGGACAATCCCGCTTATCAACCAGGTACCAGCTAGCGATCCTATTAACAATAATATTAGGATGGAGGGAAGAGCAGCATTTATAGTTTTTACAATACCTATTCTAAGCTCTTTCCAACCTAAACCGGATCGTATGGCGACCAATGCTGCAAATGCTCCTGATATGATCAATACCATTTGATTGGATCCGGATAATGAATCATCGCCAAACACATATACATTAAATGCCAGAAATACGATAAGGAATAAAACCGGGATTAAGGATTCAATTAATGTTGGTTCTCTACGCTCATTCTTCGCCATGCAGGAGTTTTTAATTCAGGTTGCCAATATATGAAAAAAAATTAAAACTCCTCCATATCACCTAACTGCAGTTTAAGTGCTTTTACAGATATCTGGATCTCATAAACTGATAACGCTAGGGATATGATCAATAATATAAGGCTTATGCCAAAAGTATATCTGCCCGCTATTTGTTCATTGGCAAACAGAAGGAACATACATACTACACAAAGCAAAAGGCTCAATACACCAAAGGCTTGCATATTCCTTATCAGGATAACACGTTTCCTTAAATTCTTTATTTGTCCAAGTATCACATCGTGTGGATCCTCCTTGTATTTTGCATGCAATGTCCGTATCAATGTCGCCAGGGCGAGAAATCGATTAGTATAAGCTAACAGCAAGAGCGATATGGCTGGAAATAATAGAGCGGGTGTAGTCAGGTTTATATCCATCTTAGTAAAAATAAAAAATCCCGCTCGCCTGCGGTAGGCAGGCCGAAGCGGGATTGTAAGTTAATTTTTTTATTATCAAATAGAAATCCCAAGGAAAGACATAAATGCAATTCCCATAAGCCCGGTTAGCAACATAGTGATGCCTAGGCCTTTCAATCCGTCCGGAACTTGAGAGTATTTCATCTTTTCCCTGATGGCAGCAATGGCAATTATTGCAAGGAAAAAGCCGACCCCTGAAGAAAACCCAAAAACAGTTGCTTCTGTAAAAGTATAGCTTCTTTGAGCCATAAACAGTGAAGATCCAAGAATGGCACAGTTAACTGCAATCAAAGGCAGGAATATTCCAAGCGATCCATATAATGCCGGGGAGAATTTCTCAATAACCATCTCAACAAGTTGTACCATGGCAGCGATAGTAGCTATAAACATAATAAACTGAAGGAAAGACAAATTAACAGTGGAAAAATCTCCCAAACTTGCCGGAAGCCATTTTGCCAATGCACCTTCTGATAATACATATTCATTTAATATCCAGTTCACCGGAACGGTAAAGGCCAAAACAAATATGACGGCTAATCCCAACCCAAAAGCAGTGCTAACTTTTTTGGAAACTGCCAGATAAGAACACATGCCCAGGAAATAGGCAAATACCATGTTCTCTATAAATATTGATTTTACTCCTAGACTAATTAATTCCATTTTTAATTATTAATGTTGTTCAACATAACCACTCTTTGCCCTTTGAATCCAGATGATCAGTCCTAATATAATAAAAGCTCCAACAGGTGATACCATCAATCCATTTGTAGGGAAGCTACTCCATCCTATTGCATTGAATACTTCAAATCCAAACAATTTCCCGGATCCTAATAGTTCCCTGAAAAAAGCAACTGCTATAATTATCCATGAATAACCCATCGCGCTTCCAAATGCATCCAGAACTGAGTCATATGGCTTATTACCCATTGCAAATGCTTCTAAACGACCCATTACAATACAGTTTGTAATGATCAAACCAACAAAGACCGATAATTGCTTGTAAACATCAAATGCGTAGGCATGCAATACTTCATTTACCAGAATTACAAAAGATGCTATTATCGCCAATTGGACAATTATTCTAACTCTTACAGGTATTAAATTTCTTAACAGTGAAGTAAACAAACTTGAAAATATCATAACGAATGTTACTGACATGGCCATAACAAGTGTTGGTTTTAGCTGTGTTGTAACAGCCAGTGCAGAACAGATCCCCAATACCTGGATCGTTATGGGATTATCATCATTCAATGGATCTATTACAAATCTCTTCCGTCTCTTAGATAGTAATGATTCTGATTTCTTTTTGGCAATTTCCTTTTCCAGCGTTTCAGCCATTTTATATTTAATTTTTTGTATTCAACATAGATACTGCAACGATTTCACCTTTTTTTAGATTTTCAATCAATGGCAGGTAACAATTTAAATAGTCGATCATCATAGAGTTTACTCCCTTTGCAGTAATGGTTGCTCCCGACAATCCATTAATATTATGATCATCTAGTGATGCGGGTTTATTATTCTCTCCTTTCAGCATATTAACAGACGCGATATCACCACCATCATCAAAAATCTTCTTCCCTTTATATCTTTCCTGAACTCCTCTATCCGTAATCCGGGATCCCAAACCTGCTGTTTCACCTTTATGGTCAAACACGATACCGGCAACGGTATTAATATCTGTCTCTAAGGCAATATATCCCCAGATATCATTCCATAATCCCTTGCCATATAAAGCCAAAATATAAGCTTCCGCATTATCTGGACTTCCTTCTGCATGAAATTTATACACTGGGTATAACCTCTGGTCCGGAGCTTTTTTAAACTCTCTCTCAATATCAAGGTCTTCAGCTTTTAAGGGTACTCCTGTAGGTCCATTTTGTTCCACAGTTTCACCATTAGCATCGACTATATATGAAGATATTCGACTATTGTACACAGATACTATATCCGGAACCTGCTGGATATCCATGACTGCATTTAATATTTGTCTCTTTTTAGCAAATTCTTCTGCCTTTTTTTGCGCTGGTCTTAATCCTACGGAAGCCAGAGACAATAATCCTCCAAGTATGATGGTAAGAACCAGTGAAAATAAAATTACGTATGTATTAGACCTTTGCACGTTGTAGCCTCCTTTTTTTATTTGATTGTACTATATAGAAATCAATTAGTGGTGCGAATACATTCATCAACAGTATCGCGAGCATAATACCTTCCGGATAAGCAGGATTCACTACCCTGATCAACACAGTTAGTATGCCAATCATAAAGCCATAGATCCACTTACCTGTTTCCGTTTGAGTGGCTGTCACAGGATCAGTGGCCATAAATACTGCTCCAAATGCAAGCCCCCCTGTTATCAGGTGATAATGTGCAGGCATCTCCATAAAAGGATTCGCCCCAAAGAAATTAAATATTAAGCCCATAACATATGCCCCTACAAAGACTGAGAACATGATTTTACCACTGCCAACACGCGTAAGCCATAATATTAAAGCCCCAATTAAGATCATGAGTGTTGAGGTTTCTCCAATTGAGCCGGGGACAGCACCAATAAATAAATTTTTTAATGAATAGAATCCTTCCTGCCAGGCATTTGCAAAATCACCAAGAACAGTAGCTGATCCTTCTGTTGCTGCAGCCACAGCAAGTGCAGTAGCGCCTGAATAACTATCTATTGGCACCTGGTCACCAAGATAAGTCCATATTTCTCCGGAAATCTCTTGAGGATAGGCAAAGTAAAGAAATGCCCTTGCGGTCAATGCGACATTAAATATGTTCATACCTGTACCTCCAAATACCTCTTTGCCAATAATGACAGCAAAAGCTGTTGCAAGGGCCACCTGCCACAAAGGAATAGTTGGAGGGACGACAAGGGGTATTAACATCCCGGTCACCAGAAATCCTTCAGCTATAGGATGCTTCTTTATGGATGTAAAAATGAATTCAATCCCGAGACCAACACCATAGGATACAATAATGATGGGCAATACTAATTTTAACCCAATCCAAAATTTTAACCAAAAACCAACTTCCTGCCCTATAGCGAGAAAATGTTGATGTCCAACATTCCACATCCCAAAAATTGTGGCAGGAACCATAGCTATTACTACCGTGATCATTAATCTTTTCAGGTCAATGGCATCCCTTATATGAACACCCTTTCCCGAAGTAGTAGTGCCCATCTGAAAGAGAAAGGTCTCAAATCCTTCAAATACCCAATAGAGCTTTTCGAATTTGCCTCCCTTTTCGAAATTTGGCTTAAGATTATTTACTAAATCTTCTAAAAACTTCATTTATTTAATTACTTAACTATTTTGTAACAATTCTAATCCATCTCTGACGATCTGCTGAATGTTGTGTTTAGAAACATCAACAAATTCGCATAGCGCGACATCTTCTTCAATGACCTCATAAATTCCTAAAGCCTCCATTTCATCATAATCTTCAGTTATTATGGCTTTAAAAAGATTTGTGGGATATATATCCATTGGTAAAACTTTCTCAAATACACCCGATAACACAAATGCTCTTTTATCTCCCCGGGTATTTGTATTTAAATTATATTCTGTTTTTTTCGGATTTAAGAAGGACAGGAGACCAAGTGCCCGATGAAGGCTCAATTCTTTAAATGTAGGTTTAAACCAGCCGAGCAATACAGGCTTATTGCCTTCCTCTAGAACAGTAATCTGATTGTGATAGAATCCCAAATAACCATCTTTTGCAATCTTTTCACCTGTAAGTGCATTTCCGCTTACAACTCTAATGTTGTCTGATAACAAATTATTTTCCAGGATTTTCTTTATTCTTGTTCCAGTTCTGACTTTATAATACTGAGGATTTTTTACTTCAGGTCCTGTCAAAGCAATTACCCTTTCAGACTCGTATTTACCTTCCATAAACATTTTCCCTATTTGAGCAAGTCCAAAGGGAGTTGTAGTCCAGAGAATATCACCTTTATTAATAGGCTTAATATGGTGTATCTGAATTCCTACGTTTCCTGCTGGATGCGGGCCTGAAATTTTATGGAGATTGATATCCTTGAGCTGAGAAAATACTTTTGAAAACTCAGCATCGGCATCGATTGTTAAATGCAATTGTCCTGCAATAAACTTGTTTAATATATCAATTCCAGTTTGGATATATTGTTCCTGCCCTTGATAAATAAGATCATAATCGGGAGCAAGAGGGCTTGAATCATACCCAGAAACAAATATATCTCTTGGCTCATCTTCCGGGTTTGCTATTTTTCCATAAGGGCGTTGAATAATATTTGGCCAGATACCATAATCACATAATATCCTGGCAACTTCCTGTTTGGATAATCCATTGATTTCAGATGATGAATATTTTTTGGCTGGAGCATATTTTATATCCTTATCAGCCAGGATCCTTACTTCTAGCAGCTTTCGTTTTTCACCTCTTACAATCTCAGCAATTTCGCCACTTACCGGAGCGACATATTTGACCTTTTCATTTTTCTTGCAAAAAAGAATGGGCGTGCCAGCTTGTACAGTATCTCCTTCCTTAACCAAAAGTTTGGGACGTATGATGCCTATAAAGTCCGTTGGTTTTAGGGCGTAAGTTTCAGGGGGGGAAATTTCTTCAATTCTCTTAACAGCTTTTCCTTTCAGATTTATATCAAAACCCTTTTTAATCCTGATAGTTTCAATCATTTCTTAAGCGTATTCAGTTTTAATTTGGCACAGCAAAAATAACAATTTTTAATTCAAAACATATTTATAGAATAACTATATTAAAAATCAGTTCATAATTGGTTATACTAATGAAAATCCAGACAATTATAGTTTTAAGGAAAGAACCTTTTTTTCAACCTTTTCCATCAACCACATCGGAGTAGAAGTAGCCCCACAAATACCTATCGAATCACCTTCCTTAATCCAGGGTTCACTGATTTCTTCCTCGTTTTCAACAAAATGGCTTCTTTCATTATTTTGTTTACATATATTAAAAAGCGCTTTCCCATTGGAACTTTTCTTGCTGCTAACAAAAATGATCAAATCATGTTTATTTGAGAAATCAATTAAATGAGGCGCCCTATTACTTACTTGACGGCAAATACTGTCATGCGAAATGAACTTAGATTCAGAGCCATTTCCTATGGCATTTACCTTTTCTTCAATTTTTCTTACAATTCTATAAAACCCATCAGTACTCTTTGTGGTCTGGCTGTACAAGGTTATCGATTTCGAATAATCAATTTTATCAAGATCTTCCTCAGAGGATACAATAATAGCGTTGTTTTTAGTTTGCCCATTTAGGCCAATGATCTCTGCGTGCCCCTCTTTACCATAAATCACGATCTGACCAGATTCTCTTTTTACACGCTCATGCGAATCTTTTATCCTGTTTTGTAATTTTAAAACAACCGGACACGAAGCATCTATAATCTCCAGATTATTTTCAAGAGCCATTTTATAGGTTTCTGGGGGCTCACCATGGGCCCTGATAAGTACCTTACAGTCTCGCAGGTCTTTTAAATCCTCACGGCTAATGATTCTTAAACCCTTATCAAATAAGCGCCTAACCTCCATATCATTATGAACAATATCACCCAAACAATAAAGGATATCGTCATTCTCCATTTCATCTTCCGCCATCTGTATGGCAAACTCTACACCAAAACAAAAACCGGAATGCTTATCAATTGTAACGTCCATAGTCAAAAAATGATTTTCAATCCTGCTATTAGGAATTATGACCTTCAAAAGTAATTCTTGTTACAGCAAATTCATATCGAAACAAGATATTTTGTCGAATTTAATACCTGTGGATTTTGATAACTAACAATCTTTCACCGGGCAAGGTATCGGCCCCCGTTTAGGTTGACTCCTTTTCTTTGGCTGAGAAGATGAACAACCAATTATTGTTGCTGAGAAGATTAGATAGATAACTACCTTAATGATATATTTTTTATTCAAAATATCTATATTACTTTTACCAAACAAAGATAACATTTCTTTATAATCCAAATCTAGATTAATAATACTGAATTATGGAAAACAGTAAAATGGGACAAGCCGAAAAAGTTCTGAGAGATCTTGGTAAATCTATTGATGATCTCTTTTCAAAGTCCAAGAATTCTTCTGAGGATGTAAAAAAAGAATTTGATGAACGCATAGAAGAACTTAAAAGAAACAAAAAAACACTGGAAGAAAAGTTCGCTTCTTTTAAAGAAGAGCATGCTGATGAATTTGAAAAGTTTGAAACAAAATTGCAAGAGGCAACAGATGAAGTAAAGGAAGCCTTTGATAAATTATTTAAGAAGCAGAAAAAAGAATAGCCCCCGATTTTTGTGATCTAGGTCGATAACCGCATAGTACTTCCACGGTAAGGGATTAAAAGGATCAATTTAAATTTAGCACTAAAAACAAACTGATTTTTCATACCGAAATTGCATTTTTCTTAAAGGATAAGAGTATAAAAGAAATGTATCCAATCTTGTACTAAGAGCATTAGGTTAGTTGATTTAGATCCAAAGCGAATAATCCTAAGTGGTTAAAGGGATATAAGAATTATAAACTATTCAATTCTAAAAAAAACCTTGCTTTGTTAAATAAGATCCATAGTGTAATCCTAACTGCCTGAGAGTATAAAAGGGTTATATCCGGTCTAATACGAGTTGTATAAGTTTATCAACGGATACATTGTAGTTTTTAGAGAAGCTTTTCCTGACTCTATTAGCAATAATGGCATTCAAACATAAAACTTCATGCCCCAACATCTTCCCCAATCCATAATACGCAGAGGCTTCCATTTCGAAATTAGTAAGCCAGAAATCATTTAAATGAAAGTGGATCAATTCGTTAAGGAAAGAAGGGTTCCTTGGTTTTATCCGTATCTCCCTTCCTTGCGGAGCATAAAACCCGGGCGCGCTTAAGGTATTCCCAGATGGCATATCCCAGGCGATCTTTTTCTTCAAATTCTCCGAACACTTACAACAATACGGCATAAAATTAAGATCCAGCCTCTCTTTTAATGCCTTACTTACTTCAACACCGGTTTTATCCTGTGGAAAATTATAATATGCGAAAAGATTGTCAAGCCCAATCGCATAATCTGAAGCAAGGTGTGTTCCTAACCGAATATCGGCCTGAATACTTCCCGAGGTTCCAATTTTAACAATAGTTAATTTCTTTTTCTTCTTTTTGATTTCCCGTGATTTCAGATCAATATTGAAAAGGGCATCCAGTTCTGTTAACAATATTTCGATATTATCAGTACCCATTCCCGTGCTTAATACTGTAAGTCTCTTTCCCTTATATAATCCAGTATGAGTAATGAACTCTCTTTTATTCATCTCAAAATCCAGTGAATCAAAAAATTTACTGACACGGTATACACGACCCGGATCCCCAACAGCAATAATCTTGTCTGAAATATCTCCTGCTTTCAGATTTAGGTGGTATACACTACCATCTGGATTGACAATAAGTTCTGATTCCGCGATTTTGCTCATATTAAACATTTAAATAAAGATCCAATATCTAAACATTTACTTGTTTTGCTGGATTTCCAAATACTGTAACATTATCATCAACATTTTCAACGACTACTGATCCTGCCCCTATTCTTGCCTTCTTACCTATGCTTATACCTGGTACGATAATAGCTCCCGCCCCAATAAAAACCTCATCCTGAATCTTTACACCAGCTCCTATAACTGTACCTGCTCCTATCTGAACAAACTGTCCAATATTTACATCATATCCAATAATTACCCCTGCATGTATGAGATTATGGCTTCCTATTTCACAATTGGCTCCTAAAACTGATCCATCATCAATAAAATTGCCATGTGAAATCTTCGTGGATTTTGAAAGGCTGGCATTTTTATGAATGGCATTGACGGGCATAACTTTTCTACGCTCCTTAAGCATTTTCACAATACCTTTTCTTTCACTGTTATCATCGGTAGCAACGAAGGCTTCGCATTTTTGACCAATATATTTTAGATATCCGTCATCTTCAGTATTCCCAAGCACTATAACTTCATCGATTTCTTTTCCCTGAAATTCATCACGATCATCTAAAAAACCAAAGACCATCAAATCATGACTTCTGAAAATCTCATAAGCAGCCATGCCAATTCCACTGGCACCAAAAATAATCACAGGTTTTTCCATAACTAAGAGGTAAAAATCAAATTTACATTAATAAATATTCTACCCAAAATATCAACTATTTATTGTTGCTTATACCTGAAAATTCGAGTAACATAAGGATTATTATATAGTATCCAGAAAGTAAAAAATCCAATATAGCTGATCTTATACCTTTCAAGGGTCCCGAAGTTTGGAGTAGTATAGGCAATTAAAATAGCAAGGATGACAATGTAAAAAGCCACGGATAACTTCCATGGAGGTATTGAGGGGATTCCCTTTTTGAATGTGCTTTTTAACTTCCCTATACAAAACAGCAGGAGGATAAAATTTAGGATTCCGGTTGCTATGGAGAATATGTTAACTCCTTGCCAGGGTAAAGGCATAAACAGACCGCCAAAGAGGGACAGAGGCAGGTTAATTATAAATTCTAATAATGGACTTTCAATTTCGACAAACTTTATCGATTTCCCTGGTCCGGACATCTGCTTCATTAATTCATGGTTTTCCTGGATCACAATCATTATTCTACCAGGTTGAAAATTAGGGTGACTTAACATAAGAACAATCAATACGATTAATACTCCCAGAAAAAGAAGATAATAATTGCCGGATCTTCTTGAATTGGACAAAAAAGTTCGATAGAGTAAAACCGGGAAGAAACACAAAGCAAGAACAGCTACATAATGATATTTTATGTTCCATAGAAAATATAGTAAAACTACCCCAAGAAGCAATTGCCAGAAACTCAATTTTCTGGTATGAATGTAAATAATAAAAAAAGCCATAATCAAGGAAAGGCAACACCAGGCAATGGATTCTTTTAAAATACCAGATGACCAGAAGACAAAAGTTGGGAAATACAGAAAAGATATGATTGCTGGAATTTTTGCCGCCGGATCAAATCGAATAATCGTATTGGTCAGGAACCATGAACCCAGAAAACTAAGTAATGAAAAATAGATGCTGGTAAGCCAGTAACTTCCTGATGTTAGTAAATAAAAAACAGATATAATCTTTATAAAAAAGGCTGATCTGGGTTCTCTTAGTATTGGGAATAGTTCTAAAACCGCATCATCAGGTTTTCCAATCAATGAGACTAAATCCAGAATTGTTCCGTCCCCTGATTGAGTTAAATAATTAGCCACTTCATGATAAACCAAGGTGTCACCTGATCCGTAATAGTAAAAATATACCACGCCCAGCAATACGCCGGAAATCAGTTTTGCCATCAATGCGATTAAAAAATGAATTTTTATTGGCGAATCGGAAGCATTTCGGTAAGCGATTGCGACAACCGTTACAAGCAAAATAATATTTACAACTAGAATCAATATTACTTAAGGATTATTTAAAAGTATATCTGTTCCGATGTTACAATTTAGGCACTTTTTTTTATTACAATAAGAATTTGATAATTCAATTAGTCCCTGGGACTCGAAAGAACTTATGGGTTGAATTCCTATTTTTGTCCAATTACGAATAATGTGGTTGTTTTCAGGGGGAATTGATTCCAAAATTTTGTTGGCTTTCGATAAATAATATAGATTTTTCAAATTCCTTGCATAGGCAGAAAGAATAGGTACATATGTATTTATAAGTACATTATGAATGCTGTCCTTTCCGATTCCTGACAATTCTTGTTTGGACCGCTTTCCAAAATCATAGTGATGCTGCCAATATGAACTTTGTTTAATTTTAAAAAGGTTCATTATATCCTTTACCGAATCTGATCCGATTATTGTTGAAAAGATCTTGTCCATTTTACCCAGAAGTTTGGCTAGCTGCGCTATACGTATTGTAGGAAAATTCTGAGGCCTTAATCGTAGAAATCGCCATTGATATCTTTTAAGGAAGTTCATATTCAATGAATATTTATATTGGAGAAATAAATATTCGTCTCTTAGTTTTTGAGAATAGGAATCATATGCTTTGTCCAAAAAGCCAGCCATCCCGAATAACAAAGCTTCTGTCTGCAACCTGTCTCCCCTGTGCCTCGATAAGATAGAGAAAGGAAGAGCTTTGGACAGTAGGAACATATTATCCTGGTTAACCTTAAATCCAAAATTTCTTAGAAGCACGCGATATGATGTCTCCTCCCAATCTTTTTCAGTTTCAAGAAATATCTTGTTGACATCATCAGCCTTTCCATCCAGGCGTTCTGCCATAGCTTTGTCGATCATAGAGAGAATAGAAATGTTTTTAACATTTGAAAGGTAAGCGTGACAAGGGTAACCTGATCTTGGGTAAATAAGGCATGTATACTTTTCCAGTATCCCTGGATTTACTTTGTCATACAATTCAAGTGTAGGGATGGGGGAGTTATCATTTCTGTAAACTTCAAGATCATTCTTCCATACCACATGAAGAATTACTTTATTAAAATCAGGGTTGGAAGAATGATCATGAGCATACCAATGAGAAGATTTAACATGAATCTCCACGCTTCCGGCCCATTCCATATCACCTATCCTGATCTTGGATTCCATAAAATCGGGTCCCGCATGAATATTCAAGTATCCCGGGTGTTTTATCACAATATACTCTCCAGAGGTAGTTGATAATTGGGCAGTATTAAAGTAGGAATGTTGCCATAGAAATGACACAAATTTTTCATCAAAGTACATAGCTGGTTTTTTCTCTAAAGATAGCAGGCTTATAGAAAAAAATCAATAATATTTATCCAACAATGCTTCCATTTCAGACTGAATTTCAAGACTTTTACTCCGGGCAGCCTGATCGAAATCCGCACCATCCGAAGCATAGATAATACTCCGGGAAGCATTTACGATCAATCCCACAGTTTTATTGATCCCAAATCGAGTAACTTCATCAAGATTCCCTCCCTGTGCTCCTACTCCGGGTATCAGCAGGAAACTATCCGGGACTATTTTTCTAATACTGGTTAAGGAAGAAGCTTTTGTGGCTCCAACCACATACATGATCTGGTCGCTATTTCCCCATGCGCATGAAATATCCAAAACCTCCTCATATACATAACCCCGTTCTGTTTTTAATGTCTGAAAATCCTGGCTCCCCTTATTTGATGTTAAAGCTAAAAGTATAGCCCACTTACCGGGATATTTCAAGTATGGATCTACTGAATCCTTTCCCATATACGGACTTAAAGTAACTGCATCAAAATTATAAAATTCAAAAAACTCGGATGCGTACATATTGCTTGTGTTTCCTATATCTCCCCTTTTAGCATCGGCAATCAGGAAGATGTTTTCCGGGACATAATCGACGGTTTTCTGCAAACTCTCAAGTCCTGCAGGCCCCAGGGTTTCATAGAAGGCAAGGTTTAGTTTATAAGAAATACATAGATCATGGGTGGAATCAATGATCCGTCTATTAAATTCAAAAACCGGATCCTCAGAATTCTTGAGTTCTCTTGGTATTTTATTTAGATCGGTATCAAGTCCCACACATAGATAGGATCGCTTTATTTTGATCTGCTCAAAAATGTCTTGTTTTGTCATTTAATCAGCGGAGGTCAATTTCTGTAATACCCGGATATTTCGAGGAGTCAAAGACAAATTCTTCATCCTTGGCGTTATAGCTGCCATCGAATTTGGCGATAGAATAAAGGTATGTATTCCCTGTTTTGTCAAAGAGTTTCCACCTGAAAAGGGAATTATCGTTTTTTTGTATCCAAAGTCTAACCTTAAAAAATGGTTTGTCCTGGTCATCCGGAATCAGATCGATTACATTATAATCGATATTTGATATTAATTCTTCTTCAAGGAATACATATTTATATCCTTTTTTATAAGCCAAAAATATATTGGAAGGGGTCATTTCTTCATCTTCCGGAAAATAATAGTCAATATTTACTTCATTAACATCTTTTAGATAAGTCCACATAGTCTCGCCATCATTATAGACTTCCTGTTCACCGAGGTCTAACTTGAATTTATCACCTTTAACAATTATATCACCTGAAAATTCTTCATGAATATTCTCCATTTCATTTTCAAGGGTATATGGAAAAGCTGGCATAAAAGAATGGCATATGGATTTATACTTAGCGCTCATCGCATCCAAAGTATTTCCAGAGCCTTCGCATCATATTGTCCATATGAAAGGCTGAAAGGGCCTAAAAAGCCAATTAAGATCAATAATTTCTTATTCATTATATTTATCTAATTATTATTCTCATCTAAATCCCGCAATTTTTGTTCCAAAGCATATTCATCGGGTACCAATACCTCACGGGCTTTAGATCCTTCGAAAGGTCCAACTATGCCGGCTGCCTCAAATTGGTCAATTAATCGGCCCGCTCTGTTATATCCAAGTTTCAATTTTCTCTGTATCAACGATGTGCTACCTTGTTGATGCATTACAATTAACCTGGCAGCATCATCAAACAAAGCATCTCTGTCAGAAAGGTCAACCTCTCCAATCTCATTTACCTCATCTCCTACAAATTCCGGCAACATATAGGCAGATGAATATCCACGCTGGGATCCGATAAAATCACATATTTTCTCGACTTCTTTCGTATCAATAAAAGGACACTGAAGTCTGAAAATATCAGAGTTAATCGATAGAAGCATGTCTCCCATGCCAACCAGCTGATCTGCGCCACCAGTATCCAGTATAATCCTGGAGTCCATCTTTGAGACCACCTTCTAAGATATTCTCGCTGGGAAATTCACTTTTATAGTACCTGTAATTACCTTTACATCAGGTCGTTGGGTTGCCAGAACAAGGTGTATGCCTATTGCCCTCGCCAATTGAGCCAGCCTTGCTATGGGTGTTTCTATTTCTTTACCGGCAGTCATCATTAAATCGGCCAATTCATCAACCACGACAACTATATAAGGCAGATATCGATGCCCATTTTGAGGATTTAATCTTCGTCTGACGAATTTATCATTATACTCTTTTAAATTTCGGCACTGGGCCTCCTTTAAGCAGATTGTACCTGGTATCCATTTCAATACATAAAGCATTCATTGTATATATTACTTGCTTTGTATCTGTAACGATGGCTTCATCACTCCCTGGAAGTTCAGCCAAAAAATGTCTTTCAATTTTATTAAAAAGTGTTAATTCCACTTTTTTGGGATCAACAAGAACAAATTTTAATTGGGAAGGATGCTTCTTATAAATCAATGAAGCAAGGATGACATTAATACCGACTGATTTACCTTGCCCTGTAGCACCGGCAATCAACAGGTGTGGCATTTTCGTTAGATCTGCCATATAAACTTCATTGGAAATTGTTCTCCCAAGCACTATCGGCAGATCATATTC
Organism: uncultured Cytophagales bacterium; assembly: GCA_942491935.1. Classification (GTDB taxonomy): domain Bacteria; phylum Bacteroidota; class Bacteroidia; order Cytophagales; family Cyclobacteriaceae; genus JAGTVG01. The sequence goes on along the minus strand of CALOCZ010000076.1, from coordinate 30,722 downwards.
CGTTTTCTGATACTTTTCAGTTCCCAGGACGGATTTTTATGGAAACCATCTGTCTTGTTCTTATTGGGCACCTCTATTCCAATGGTTCCCTTTCCCGGAATTGGAGCTATAATTCTTATCCCAAGAGCGGAAAGACTGAATGCGATATCATCTTCCAGATTTTTTATTTTGGAAATTTTAACTCCTGCATCAGGAACAATTTCATACAGTGTAACTGTCGGGCCGATGGTTGCTTTAATGCTGGAAATTCCAATTTTAAAATTAATCAGCGTTTCAACGATCTTATCTTTATTGGCCTCTAATTCGTCCTTTGTAACTTGCCCGCCACGCACATCATAATCATTTAAAAGCTCCAGGGTTGGGTATTGGTAAGTCCCCAGATCCAGGTTAGGATCATAGTGCTCAAGCTTATCGATTGCCCTTTCCTTGGTCTCCTGTTCCTCAACAATTAATTGAACGTCTGATTCCGTTTTTTCGGATCTTTCAGGGGAGAGAACCGGTTCCTTTTCCTCAGCATATTCATCTGACAAGGTTAACGTAAGATCCATATCATTCTCAATATCCAGGGATTTTAAACCAACATCAACATCCTCATTTTCATCGGGCTGGTTGTCCTCCTGCACTTCCTCCTGGGGCGAGGTGTATTCAGGGCGTTGATTTTCAGTAGACTCAAATGGTTTTATTTCATCATCGGTTTTGGGAAACCTTGTGTTCAACTTACCGAAACTGATCAATTCCGTTATATTAAAAAAGTAGATAATAAATACCAACAATGATAAAACGAGGAATAAATAAGTTCCCCAACCGATTAAGGCATGGAAAAGAAGGGCTAATTCATGCCCGAAACCTCCACTCAGGATATCTGAGCCATCAAATGAATCTGATTTTATTGCGGTATATCCAAACAGTAGGCATAACCAGAATGTGAAAAACGCTACAAATTTAAATGATTTGTAAACAGGAAGAAGATCAATTTTTGAAACAAGCTTGAAGCCAAAAATGAATAACAATGGCGGAATGAAAAAAGCTGATATTCCAAACCAGGCAAATATGAAATAGTGAGCAGCTACTGCACCAACTACACCTAGCCAGTTTTCCGCTTCAAGTCCAGAATTTTTAAGCCCGGTTGTCATTAGTGCCTCAACCACACTTTGATCAGCTTTCCCTGTAAACAGGAAGGAGATGAATGCAGTCAGAAGGAAAACTGAAGTGGCGAAAAGAAAAAAACCAAGAGATAATTGAATCTCCTGTCTTTAAAAAAACCAAAACCAAATTTGAATTTTCTATCCCTGGTTTTATTTTTTCTTGGTGTATTTGATTTATAGGTATTTTTCGCTGCCATTTAGTTCACAAAACTACAAAATAATTGAAACTAAAAAATGATAAACAAATCTAATCGAAATTCCTGTCTACTAGTGCTTTATTAATGCTTTTAATAAGTGCTGGTCCTTCATATATAAATCCAGTATAGACCTGGATGAGAGTGGCGCCTGCTTCTATTTTCTCAATGGCATCCTCGGCATTCATTATTCCACCTACTCCGATAATTGGGATATCCCTATTTAACCTCTCCCTTAAAAATCGAATGATCTCTGTTGACCTCTCACGCAAAGGTTGACCACTTAAGCCTCCATTGTTAATTTTTTCCAGCTTCTTATGATCTGTTTTCAATCCTTCTCTGGATGTGGTTGTGTTGGTAGCAACGATCCCATCCAGAGCCAGACTATTGATAGTGTCAACTATATCAATAAGGTCATTGTCTGTTAGATCGGGAGCAATCTTTAGCAAGAGCGGTTTTTTATGAGGTTTTTTATCGATTTCTTCCTGAAGTACTTTTAGCAATTCCTGAAGTGGTTCTTTTGATTGTAAATCACGCAGGTCCGGGGTATTTGGTGAACTGATATTAACCACAAAATAATCAACATAATCGTACAATTCATTCAGACAGTATAGATAATCCTGTGCGGCATTTTCATTCGGTGTTGTTTTATTTTTACCAATATTACCGCCAACAATGATCTTTGATTTTTTACTCTTCAATTTATGAATCGCCTTTTCAGTCCCTTGATTATTAAAGCCCATGCGGTTGATTAAAGCCTGGTCCTCGATCAATCGAAACAGCCTAGGCTTGGGATTTCCCGGCTGAGCTTTTGGTGTTAATGTTCCAATCTCAATAAATCCAAAACCGAAATCATTAAATATATCAATTAGATTGGCATCCTTATCGAATCCGGCTGCGAGGCCAATTGGATTTTTAAATTCAATTCCAAATACATTTCGAACCAGGGATGGATCATTAAAACTGAAAAATATATACCTGAGCAATTTCGTAATACCTAGAAAATAAATGAGTTTTAATGCTTTTACTACAATGGAATGCACACTTTCAGGAGGGATAAGAAAAAGTATTGGCCGAATTAAAGTTTTATACACAACAATCAATTTAAATATTAAAATAATGCATGCAAAATAATACCCTGCAATTCATAAAATTAACTTCTTGGATGAAATTCTTTTATTACCTGCTTCAAATAATCCCGGTCAAGATGTGTATAGATTTCCGTTGTTGTTATAGATTCATGCCCCAGCATATCCTGAACAGCCCTTAGATCAGCTCCCCCTTCAATTAAATGGGTAGCAAATGAATGCCGGAAAGTATGTGGGCTTATATTCTTTTTCAACCCGGTAGATCTGGCAAGCGATTTTATAATGGTAAATATCATCACCCTCGTCAGCTTTTGCCCCCTTCGATTTAGAAAAAGGGTATTTTCATGACCCGTTTTAATATCTAAATGAATCCTGATTTCCTCAGCATAAATTTTAACGTATTTCAAGGCTTCCCTTCCAATTGGCACCAGTCTTTCCTTATTCCCTTTCCAATTATCCTTAAAAACCCAATATCAAAGTAAACATTGTTCAGTTTCAGGTCCACCAATTCTGAAACCCTGAGGCCGGAACTATATAATGTTTCCAGCATAGCCCGGTTCCTCATTCCTGCATCAGTCGACAGGTCGAATGGCAGCAAAAAGATCTTCTATTTCCTGGTAGCTTAGAATATCGGGCAGTTTTCTGCCAAGCTTTGGCCCCTCGATCAACTGGGTAGGATCATGAATCATGATGTCTTCATACACCAGGTACTTATAAAATGCTTTCAAGCCAGATAAGATGCGAGCCTGTGAATAAGCTGTCATCCCCAAACCATTAATATATTCCAGGAAATCCTGCAAATGCTTACTCGTAATCTCAATTGGTGATATATTAATATTGGAGATTTCTATAAACTGTTTTAGCTTTACTACATCATGCAAGTAGGCATCGATCGAATTTTCAGCAAGACTTCTTTCGAGCTTCATGTAATTTTGAAATTGTTTTATGTAGAAATCCCAACTCATATAATACTCTAAAATAAGCATCAGGATGAAAATTATCATTATAAACGGACCAAATCTCAACCTCCTCGGAAAACGGGAGAAAGAAATTTATGGTAACGAGAAATTTGAAACCTTCCTTATTGAGCTCAAAAATGAGTTTATGGGAATTGATATTGATTATTTTCAGTCCAATATAGAAGGGGAACTTATCAATAAGATCCACGAAACAGGTTTCGACTATGATGGCATTATCTTAAATGCTGGTGCGTATACACATACTTCAGTAGCCATCAGGGATGCTATAGCTGCAGTTACAACCAATGTAATTGAAGTACACCTGTCAAATGTATATGCCCGTGAATCCTTCCGTCATGAAAGTCTGATCGCTCCAAAATGTATTGGATCGATCTCAGGACTGGGATTGGAAAGCTACAGGTTGGCTATATTATACTTTTCTGGAAAAAATTCGTAATTGATCCGTCTATTATAAGAATTTTTAATTTTAGCTTTGCCGAAAAGTATGATTAACTTCAAGGAAATCGCATCAGTTACCATCATCCTGTTTTCAATAATTGATATTGTTGGATCCATTCCAATTATCATTGATCTTAAACAAAAAACAGGAACCATTCAATCAGGTAAAGCAACCATTGTCGCGGGAATTATTATGATTGCGTTTCTGTTCCTGGGGGAATCCATACTTCGCCTTTTTGGAATAGATGTTCAATCTTTTGCTATCGCAGGTGCGATCATTATATTATTGATCGGTTTTGAGATGATCCTTGGGATTACGCTTTTTAAGCATGAGCATGCAGATCCCGGCACAACTACAATTGTTCCGATCGCATTCCCTCTGATTGCCGGTGCCGGAACAATGACAACTATCGTTTCACTTAGGGCAGAATTTCAGGTCGTTAATATTCTCCTTGGGATAGCCATTAATTTAGCACTGGTATATCTGGTTTTAAAATCTTGTGTTTGGCTGGAAAATAAAATAGGACGTGGCGGCTTTATAATTATTCGTAAAGTAATGGGCATTATACTTATTGCTATCGCCATCAAATTAATTAAAACCAATTTAGTATTGCCATGATCACGATATACACTGATGGTGCAGCAAAAGGAAATCCGGGACCAGGGGGTTATGGAGTTGTTTTAAAATTTCAGGGACATCGGAAAGAATTATCACAGGGATATAAGTTAACAACAAATAACCGGATGGAATTGCTCGCTGTAATAACTGGATTGGAAGCCATAAAAAAAGATGGATGGGATGTTTTAATATACTCTGACTCCAAATACGTAGTAGATGCGGTAGAAAAAGGATGGTTATGGCAGTGGGAAAAAAAAGGATTCAAGAATAAAAAAAACATAGACCTCTGGAAACGGTTTATCCCATTATACAAAAAACATAATGTGAAGTTCAAATGGTTAAAAGGGCATGCCGGTAATCCTGAAAATGAAAGATGTGATCATCTTGCCGTGCAAAGTGCTGAGCTATCAAAATTGCTGATTGACCATGGTTATCTTTCTGAAAATTCCTGATTGTGGCAAACTCCTTTTTTGAATTTAAGAAATTTAAAATCTCCCAGGACAAAGCAGCATTTAAAGTTACAACAGACGCTTGCATATTGGGAGCATATGTCAATACCCTGAATCCAGGTTTTATTTGTGATATTGGAACAGGTACAGGAGTCATTGCCCTGATGCTCGCTCAGAAATTTACAAATGCTAAAATTGATGCTGTGGAAATTGACAATTTATCAGCTAAACAGGCTCAGGAAAATGTAGATTCAAGTCCTTGGACTTCAAGGATCTCAGTTATCAACGAAAATATTCAAGATTTTTCGGATAATTCCAAAAGAAAATATAGCCTTATTGTTTGTAACCCACCATATTATGAAGATTTCCTCAAGTCTAAGGATCAACGAAATAACTTAACAAAGCACAATATCAAAATCTCAATAAAAGACCTGGCCAAATCAATAAACGATCTACTAATAGATCACGGCCAGTTTTATACTATCTTACCCCCCTTCTCCTTAAAAAAATTAAAGGCAGAGCTTGAAATTTACGAAATCGGGATATTTGACAAACTGGATATTTACTCAAAATTGGAAAAACCATTGTACCGTAATATCGGTGGATTTAGCAGAAAACCTACTGTTATGATTAAAAACAAACTATATATCTCTGATGAAAATGGAGATTACTCCGAAGGATTAAAAAAACTTCTTAGAGATTATTATCTGGCATTTTAATTTCCCTGGGATTTTCTTCTTTAACTTCGACGCCAGAAGATTTTAGTCCCTCCAGGATAGGCTTGTATATTTCCTCTTTAATAGGTATTTGAACCCCTTTTAACATTATTCGGTTTTCAAGGATCAACTTTGCCGCCATCCCTACCGGGAGTCCTACCGTTTTCGCCATCCCGGTATTATCAGCATCTTCTCCCGTTGCAATCATATATGCATTGATCACCTTTAATTGATCCTCTTCAAAATATTCAAATTTATGCCACATAACAACCATATCAAGGTCCGTTTTATTCAGAAACCACTTCTTTTTAAGTATATGTTCCAATATCAGGGCTGGCGAGCCCTCAGGCAAACCCACTTGTTCATCATCAAACATTCCCAACCACCTCATTTTAAACATTTCCGGAGAGTTGAATGGCAGGTTGATATAGTGGGCAAGCTTCAGCTCAACAGAATCATATGGATTATATGACAAAAATGAATTTATAAAATCTTTGTGGGTCATTCTATCCACATTTTCCATCATATAATGATCAGCTGTAGCGCCTAATTGAACAAATATATCCCAGGCTCTGCAAAATCCTGGTCTCCTGAAAGTTCCGCGATAAAGGGTTTTGATCCCTTCGAGGCCATACAAATTCATATATTTCAATGAATCCCTGTTTGCATAACCTTCGAAATATCCGTACCCGGGTATATGGACCATTTCAGTTCTTCTGAAAACCTTATGATATGGTATATATTTATATTTTCCTTCCTGTAAAAATTTAACACCTCCCTTTCCTGCAAGCACTACATTTCTGGGATTCCAGGTGAATTTATATTGCCAGGGATTTTCATCCGGATCCGGTGCCAGTAATCCACCTGTAAATGTTTCAAAACTTCGAATTGTATTCCCTGAATTCCTTATTTTATCAATTACAGACATTGCGGACATGTGATCAATTCCTGGATCAAGGCCACATTCATTTAAAAAAATAATCCCGGCATTTTTTACCTCTGTATTAAGTTTTTCTATTTCAGGAGTAACATAAGAGGCAGTAATCAGGTTCTTTTTATATTTCAGGCAGCTTTGGGCTATAATAAGGTGAAAACTCACTGGCAACATAGAAATGACAATATCAGCTTTAACAATTAATCGATCTCTTTCCTCATCATTTTGTATATCCAAATTGACGGCTTGCCCATTCCTATGACCATCGATCCTTTGATTGACCAATTCAATTTTATGATCTACGACTGTAATCTGGAAATTATTCTTTTCGCTTTCCCTCAGTAAATAACGGATTAGTACATGCGAAGATCTCCCTGCTCCAAAAATTAGTATATTTTTCATTACATTTTATTATATTAACAATATATGGGATTTGTGTTATCCTTTCAATAAAAACGAATAATTTTAGAATTCGAAACCTGATAACCATGAGCACAAAAGAAAAAAGCATCAAGATCTCTTATAAGGAGATTGAGAGTATTTCAAAATTACCTGAGATGGATAAGCAATTACTTGACATGGCCATTAGGGCTTCTGAAAAAGCTTATGCCCCATATTCAGCTTTCAAGGTGGGGACAGCAGTATTATTGGAAGGAGGAATTATTGTGACAGGATCAAACCAGGAAAACGCCGCTTATCCATCCGGGCTTTGTGCTGAAAGGGTAGCAATCTTTTCTGCCTCTGCTGAGTACCCAAATAGGATTATTGAGAAAATTGCCGTTGTTTCAAAGGATAAAACAGGGCAACTGAGACCTGTAACACCATGTGGTGCGTGTAGACAGGTACTCTATGAATACGAAATCAAGCAGGATCGTCCCATTGGTATGATACTTGTAGATGAAGGTCAGGCCTTAATGGAGTTTAAGGATATTCGATCTTTGTTACCATTTGGGTTTGGCAAAGATCAAATGGTTTAACACATATTTGAGTTACTGGGTAAATGGCATGATAGAGAAATCAGTTATAACGAAATCAGGAAATTCACTCATTATACTTCTTGTTTTTTATTTTTTAATTCCTGGCCAACAATTATATGCACAATGCTCCCCCGGATCATTATCAAGGCAATGCATCGATAACCTGGAAGAAGGGGCCATATACCTGAAAAGTTTTAGTATTGATGGGCAGGATAAGACCCGGGATAAAATTGAATATACTACTGTTTTAAGTAAAGATACCCAGTATACTTTTCAGATATGTTCTTCAGGCGATGGAGCCGACGGTATAATACTAACCATTTATGATTCAAAACGAAATGCGATCACCTCAAACCGGGAAGATATTATTATAAGGCCTGAATTTAAGTATACATGTGCCATTACGGGCATCTATTATCTGGCTTTTACATTCTATGAATCTACGAACAGATGTGGAGGTTGCATTTTGTCTTTTAAAAATAGTCAGGATTGATCCCGATTGACAAGGGTAGAACTTGCCTGAGCAGTAGGGAAAATGATCGAATCGCTTATATTCACATGCGCAGGGCGAGTAACAACAAACAGGATCAAATCGGCGATATCATCTCCCGAAAGAGGTTTCATGCCGTTATACACCGATTTGGACCTTTGCTTATCACCTTTAAATCTAACCATTGAAAACTCTGTGTCTACTAATCCTGGGCTAATCTGCGATACTTTAATGCCATATTGATTCAGGTCGATTCTCATCCCGTCATTAATGGCATCAACAGCGTACTTCGATGCACAATATACGTTTCCATTGGGGTATACTTCTTTTCCTGCAATTGAGCCAATATTTATAACATGCCCTGACCTGCGCCCAACCATACCTGGGATGACAGCTTTAGAGACATATAATAATCCTTTTACGTTTATGTCAATCATTGATTCCCAGTCATCGAGACTCCCTTCATGGATTGGATCATAACCATGGGCATTTCCGGCATTATTGATCAGAATATCAATTTTTTTCCATTCTGCAGGGAGATCTTCTATACTCTTGAATACAATATCTTTATCCCTAACATCAAAAGTTAATGTATGAACCTTGACTTTTTTGCTTAGAATTTCCTGTAATGATTGAAGACGCTTTTCTCTTCTCCCACATATGATCAGGTCAATACCATTATCCGAGAAGATCCTTGCAGTAGCTTCTCCTATTCCTGAAGTGGCCCCGGTAATTAGAGCAATTCTTGACATAATTATTCGAAATTAAGGTATAAGGTAACAACATTTGCACGCAAACTCATTATCCCATCATCATATCCAAATTTATCTTCCTGTAATAAATTGAGCAAGCCTTTAGAGAACCTAATTTCAGGTGCGAATTTAAAGAGAGGAAAATAAATGTCGAAGCCAAAGCCAAATTCACCGCTGAGGTTAAAACCGGCTGTTTGTAATTTCCGCTCGTCTTCATCGTCTTTATTGCCACTTGCTTGTATAGCAGGATTCAATCCGCCAATAAAATATACTCTGAAATTATTCCATCTGACAGATTTATACTTGAAAAGTAGCGGGAACTCTACAACTGTTGATTCGACCAGTTGATTGATCTGGCTCCCATCTGTAAAATTGTATTCAAGGTTATATTCATAGAAACCAACCTTGGGAGTTACCCTGAAATCAAAAAAATTACCAAGCCTCATGTTAACGATGAAACCTAGGTCGAAACCTACCCTGGGTTGGGTTTGAATGGAAGCGAGAGAATCCATGGAACCTGTCAAAAACTTTTCAGAATAATCCATACTGTAGTATGACCGGTGGACAGCAAGGAGAAATCCGTAATGGATCCACTTTTCATCATAATTCGGCAGATTGATATCAAAATTCTTTTGTCCGAATGTTTGATTGCTCACCAGTATCAAAAGAAGGATGATTAATCCTTTGTGCCAATATAAATTGAACTTATCCCAAATGTGAGCGGTATGCATCTAACTTCTTTAAATCCAACGTTCGATAGAATTGTCAAAAAATCATCACCTTCCGGAAATACCTGCACAGATTCCGGCAGATATGTATAAGCCGAATGATCCCTTGAAACCATCTTGCCAATTATTGGCAGGATGTACTTAAAATACAGATTGTAAACCTGTTTAAAAGGAAACTTTGAAGGTTTGGAAAATTCTAAAATAACAACTTTGCCATTTTTATTCAACACCCTGTACATTTCCGAAAGCCCTTTGTCAAGATTTTCAAAGTTCCTTACACCAAAAGCAACGATCACAGCACTGAATTTATTATCCTCAAAGGCTAAGTTTTCTGAATCACCCAGCATTAATTCAATTTTATTATCCAGATTTCTATTAATGATCTTCTGTTGGCCTTGCTTGATCATCCCTTCAGAGATATCGATCCCCTTTATAGATTCAGGGTTCAATTTCAATGCCTGGATGGCAAAATCCCCTGTTCCAGTGGCTATATCCAGAATTTGTTTAGGGTGGTGCGATTTTAATAGATTTATTGCTTTTCTCCTCCATACTCTGTCGATCCCAAAACTTAACATATGATTTAGTAAATCATACCTTGGGCTTATGTTATCGAACATCAGGGCAACTTGCTTCTTCTTCCCCAAAGTATTGTTTTTATAAGGAACAACAGTCATATAATCAAATCACTTAGAAATGTCCTGCTTAAGTAAGAATTTAGAGAAAGCGTAAAGAAACAATTTTTTATTGGATAAACCTCACTACCTCGAATTCAACGCGACGATTTATTTCTCGCCCATCTCTTTCATCATCGTTAGACACAATAGGCTTTTCTTCACCATAACCGTTGGCTATTATTCTGGCTGGATCTATCCCTTTTCTGGTTAAAACGTTTACAACAGCCTTAGCTCTGCGATATGATAGATCTTTATTATATTCTTTTGTTCCAATATTATCCGTGTGCCCTGAAATCTCAACGACCAATCTGGAATTTTCAGCCAGCATGTTATAGAGTTTATTAATTTCCAGGAGGGAAGCATCTTTTAAGGTTACCTTATTAAAATCAAAATATATATTCCTTAGCACCAGCTTTGATCCGGCAACTGCTTTTTTCAGTATAAAGTCAAATTCAACGGTTTGTATCTTGTCAATGCTCGCAGGCAGTGTATAATTACGATTTATAAAAACATAGCCATCTTTTTCAACTGAAATCGTATATTCTGTTTGTTCATCGTTTTTTACAGAAGCAAGGTACTTGCCAGCGCTTAAATTACTAACTCCTGCCAGTATATTCTTGGACTTATTCCTTACCTGCACTTTTGCATTCAGTAGATTGCTATTCTCATCTTTTACATTTATGGTGATATTTATCGGCTGTTTATTATCAGGCAGTCTTACAAACTCAGGTTCTTCTTCTGTGATCCTCTGTATTTCTTCCGGAATGGTGAACATATAAATATCCTGATACCCAAATCCATCTTCTCTTACAGAAGAGAAGTATCCTCTTTCTCCTTTTTGTGTTGTAATAAAGGAAATATCATCATCCGGTGTATTAATGGGATAGCCTATGTTTACAGGATTAATCCATGATTGATTGGCAGAATCGTAAACTGTTTTATAAATATCATAGCCGCCCATTCCTTCGTGACCAGTACTACTGAAATACAGTGTTTTCCCATCATATTCCATAAAAGGGAAATCATCATCCCCTGCCGTATTGATGGTTGATCCAATATTGACAACATTCATCCAACTCCCATTATTATCGCGCTCCGCATAAAATATATCAAGTCCTCCGACTGAGCCAACCCTATCACTGGCAAAAAACATGATATTCCCGTCAGGTGAGAGTGCTACCGATGTCTCTTTGTTACCAGTATTTACTTCCCCTGGAATGGGGATTGGCTTGGACCATACTTCACCGTTAATTCTTTCAGAGAAATATATATCACCCCGGTTTTCATCGAGATAAATATATAATTCCTGACCATTGTCTGAGATCGTTAAACTTGATTCAAAGAAAGGCGTATTTATTATATCTGATATGTTGGATGCTTTTTCCCATTGATCGTTATCCATTCTGGATATAAATATCTCTTCATAGGGGAAATTATCTTCAAACACATCCTGATTGAGGTTCCCATCAGGTCGCCTGGATGTAAATACGATCATAGTTTCATCCTGATTTACAGATGGTCCATAATCCGGCCATTCTGAATTAACGTTCGGACCAACATTTGTAATGTTGTAGTTCAGTGGTGCCCCAACAAGGTCAGCCCCTATAAAACACTCTTCAATATGCTTTTCTGCCAATTCAGGAGGAATTCTGTCCTCTCCTTCATAATCAGATTCCGTTTGGCACAATTCAATATATTTATGAAAAAACAACTTAGCATTGTCAAAATCAAGGCCGAATTGATAAGCCCGCCCAAGCTGGTAAAAAAGATCAAAGGTATACTCGGGATCGATTGTATAAACTTTTGCAAGATAAGAGACGGCTTTTTCCTTATTAATGGTTTGAAGGTATAAATAACCTGCCATATAATTTGCCTTTACATTATCCGGATCAAAATCCAATACTTGAACATATGCATCACGCGCCTGGATATCAGCATTTGAATTAATATAAATTTCATCTGCTATTTGAATAAGCTGATTGGCTATTTCCTGGTTATCTTGAGCATAACCATGCAAAACGAAGAAAAATACAAAATTAAGGAAGATCAGGAATCTATTTCTATATCTTCGATAAGTACAATTATGTTTCAAATTATTGTCTTTCGTGTTTATGACTCTAATATAGATATGAATAATCAATATTCAAAAATACAAGCCGTTTTATACAAAATTAAAATCGCATAAAAACAAGGTCTAATTACTGAGTTCTGGTTAAAGTAACATTTTTTATTATCCCTGAAGACTCTGATTCTTGCTGGATATTTAAGGGAAAATCCTCATTTCTGTAACCTTGGGCCTCAATAGCTATCTTGTATTTTCTGCCGGACAGTAGGGGAATGGAAAAATTCCCGTCTTTTTCCACAGTTTGGAATATGCCTATAAGATTATTATTCATTTCATCCCTTACAATAATTTCAGCCTTAACAGGAGAATGATCGATTTTATCTCTAATCTCCCCTTTTACCTTTACCAATACGTTTTCAGCATCTTCTCTGACAAGCATATAAATATCCGTTTTACCATAGGTATCTTCTCTTTGCGATGAAAAATATGCCCTTTCGCCATCTGCACTCCAAACAAAATATACATCATCATCAGGTGAATTTATAGGGAAACCCATATTTACAGGCCTCGTCCACCGCTTCTTATCTTCCAGGTATTCTGTATAAAAAATATCATATCCACCCATACTACTGTGCCCTTTCGAACTGAAATAGAGTTTATTCCCATCCGGATGCAGAAATGGGCCATCTTCATCAAATTTCGTATTTATATAAGCCCCAAGGTTTTCAGGAGTCGACCAATTTCCACCCTGATCTTTCCGGGATATATAGAGGTCGGTACCGCCATATCCGCCTTGTCGGTCACTTGAAATAACCAGGACGGATTCATCTTGTGAAACAGTAGCTGATGATTCCCAGAACTTTGAATTTATGGCGTCGATCTTCATTGGATTCTCCCATTGTCCATTTTGACTTGAACTTAGGTACAGATCTCCGGAAATTCTGGAGGAGAACCGATCATCATCTCCTATGTATAGAAAAAGAAGGTCACCTTCAGGGCTTAAGCCAATAGCTGAGTTATGTATATTATCTTGATTTATCGGTTGACCGATACTTGATACTTCCTTCCAGGCCCCATTTGAAAGGTGGGAAATAAACACATTTTCATAATACTGTCCGGTCAAGGGATCAGATTTGGTTTTTTCTGTGGCTTTCCTCTTAGATGTAAGGATCAGCAGATCTTCAGACTTGTTAAGGAGGGGGGCAAAATCATCGTATTCACTATTGATGTTTGGGCCAAGGTTATTTATTGAAGTATTTATAAAAGGCTCCCTGACATATCTTAAGCCATTTCGACACTGTTGTATGTACTGATCTGTTTCTGTTTCAGTGGTTTTATTGGATCTGTCTTCGGGATTTAGAAATTGAATTTGCTTTTTGTAACTCTCATACATAATTATTGCTTTATCAAACTCCATTCCAAGGTGATAGGCTCTGGCTAATTCAAAAAGGATGTCTTCCGGGGCATCTTCCTGTTGATAGACAAATTCAAGATATGGATAGGCACGGGACTTTGCGCTTGAATTGAGGTAACTTATACCAATACGGTATTTATAGAGCGTATTTCCCGGATCTATTGAATCAAGCATAAGATAGCCCTCCAAAGCTTTTTCATAATCCTCAATCCTGTAATATTCTTTTGCAATATTTTCAATCCGGTTAGAAAATCTTTCAGCCTCTTTGTCCTGACTATAAGCCTGAACCGAAAATAAATTGAGGAATATTAGGATTAAAGATATCTGGAACTTTCTTCTTCCCATGGTTGTTCAGGTAATGGTTCGATTGATTTTTGATTTTGAAAATAATTATTTCCACTTTGCAATACTAATGGTTTAGATTCTTTTTATAAATTCCGTTAATTTGTTTATTAGACTTGTCTCATAATTCCAATTAAAGAAATTGTTTTGATAAAAAATGCTGTATTTCTGAAAAGTGTTACGCAAATCAAGGATTGTCCAAAATCAATGGCACATGATTTTGCTTTTATCGGAAGATCGAATGTAGGTAAATCATCATTGATCAATATGTTGGTTAATAAGAAGCAATTGGCCAAGACCTCAGGTAAACCGGGGAAAACTCAAACCATTAATTTCTTTCTAATCAATGAAAAATGGCATCTTGTTGATTTGCCAGGATACGGATGGGCAGGAGTAAGTAAGGAAAAAAAGATTGAATGGGTGGCATTTGTCAGGGATTATCTATTAAAGCGGGAAAATTTATATTGTCTTTTTATCCTGATAGATATCAGGCATGACCCACAAAGTATAGATCTGGAATTTATCAATTGGGCTGGAGAAAACAAGATACCTTTCGCTCTTGTATTTACGAAAGCGGACAAAATCTCAAAGAATAAGGTAGATTCAGCTATTTCCAGCTACAAAAAACGTCTGCTTAGGGATTGGGAATCCTTACCGGAGATATTCGTTACATCATCATTAAAACATATTGGCAAAGAAGATATTTTGAAATTCATTGACAAAATCAATTCTGCCTAAAACTTTGTCATTAATTGAAAATCTATCAAATTTGCTAATCTAATTTTTAAAACAGGTATGAAGGACTTAACAGAAATTGCATCAATATCGGGAAAGGGCGGATTATTCAGGATTATCAAACCCGGAAGGGTCGGTGTTATTCTTGAAAGTATGGATGATAAAAAGATCAAGATCGCAACAAATCCGAATCATAAAGTATCTATCCTTTCAGACATTTCAATTTATACTAAAACTGACGATGGCTCCATACCATTGGAAGATATACTGCGTAAGATCCACAAAGAATTTGGTGATGATCCGGGTATTGACAGCAAATCCACATCTGATGAACTGATCAGTTTCATTGAGTATATTGTGCCGGAGTATGATGAAATGCGTGTTTATCCTTCAGATGTAAAGAAGTTGGTCAACTGGTATATGGTGCTCCTTCGAGAGGCTCCGGATTTTTTCAAGGAAGAAAAGCAGGAGGAAAATAAACAAGGAGAAAAATCTATAGAGAATAAACCTTCTGATCCCGAAAACAATGGGGATTCAGATATATCCGTTAGTAAAAATTCTCCTACTAATAAAAAGAAGTAATCTATCCTTATTTGTCACTATAGGGATTGTTACATAGTAGTTCAAATCCGTTTATAAATTGAAACACAGGAATTTTAAGCTAAATCTTGAAAAGTTTTTCCAAAATAAAAGAAACACTAATCTCACATAGTGAATTTCGTCGGAACATTGGAATAACTACTATTGGAAATAGTGTTGCTTACATTTTAGGATTCCTATTTACCCCATTCATTGCAAGAGTCTACTTGCCTGAAGCTTATGGAACATTTGCAATATTTAATTCTATAGCAATAAATCTCGCATTGTTTACTACACTTAATTACAATAATGCAATAATATTACCCAAGCTGGAAAATGATCTAGTAAAACTTCTTCAGTTAATTTTAATATTACTGGCGATAAATTTTTTCATTAACTATTGCCTGATAATTTTCGGAGGTAAAATGTTTATTGAAATTTTAAATCTTACAGATATTGGAGATTGGCTTTTTTTTATCCCTGTGATTGTTCTTTTTTCTGGAATATTCCAAACACTGATATCTTTGGCAAATCGACTAAAAGATTATAAGCATTTCTCAAAATCAAAGATTATTTCGATCGGTGCATCTAAATCCTTTACTTTAGGTTATGGAATCATATTTTTTGGGAATTTTGCGGGACTTATATTGGGTGATTTTCTTTTAAAGGTATTGGGTATTTCCTTTATTGTTACCAAAAAATCTAGAAGCTATATAATTAAATTATTCAATATAAACACTAAGGATATTTTAAATATAGCCAAGAAATATAAAAACTATCCAAAGTATTACTTGCCTGCTACATGGATCTTAATAATTATTAATCAAATTCCGTTATACTTTTTGACAATATATTCAGGTGCCACTTCCGCAGGGTATTTTGCATTTGCTATTAGTATGCTTAATATTCCAGTACTATTTTTTTCAAATTCCATCTCAGCAGTTTATATTCAGAAAGCAAGTGTTTATTATCCGGAAAAAATTAATAAACTAAAATCATTGTCATTGTATATAGCAAAAATATTAATCATATTCTCCTCATTAGCGTTTGGATTAATATTTGGATTTGGCGATTATTTTTTCCGATTTTTTTTGGGTGATAATTGGTCAAATGCTGGCAGTTTTGCAAGTAGTTTGAGTTTAGGATATGTTATTTATTTCATTGGTCTACCTTTTAATACACTCTACAGAATCTTTAATCTGGAGAAGCAATTTCTGGCAATAAATGCATTGTTTTTTCTTTTAATCCTTTTCACCTTTATAGTTCTTTTCAATTCTTGTGAAGAACAGTTGATATTTATATATGCAATCCAATTTGGGATATATTCCTTGTCATTACTAGTGTATATCTTCATAAGGTTAAAACTGAAAAACTTATTTTTTAGTTTTTTTAAATTATTAACTATCATAACCGTAACATTCTCTTTATTTTATCTGATGAGAAGATTCATAGATCTCCTATAAAAAGGATGAAAAAAGTATTATTGGTAAGCATATCTGCACCTCCCAAAACAGGTGCCGAGAGTATTCAAACTGCAAGATATATAAAACATCTTGGCAATTATTTTGATATAGGCCTGTTAACTTCTAAAGCCAGCCACACTGGATGGAGAAAAGTTGATCCCTCTCTTGAAAAGTATACGAAATATGTAAATAAGAATATTGAGATTCCCACTTTCAGCAATAAGATTTCCGGACTATCAAGATATAAAGTATTCCCATCAACATTTTTATTCCCTGATACCGATTTTCTTTTTCACATATTGGGATTAATGTCATTAAAAGAAATAAGATCTTTAAAAGCTGATATAATATATTCAAGGTCAACACCAATTAGCTCGGCTATATTAGCGTATAAACTAAAGAAAAGGCTTAAGATACCCTGGGTTATGCATTTAAGCGATCCATGGGTTGGAAATCCGTATTACAATTGGTCTATCGCATCTAAAAAAAAATGCGCGCGCTTTGAAAGGTTATTGTTCGATAGTGCAGATATTATTACCCTGACATCAGAAACGGCTGTCAAATTGTATATCGAAAAATATCCTCATAGAAAACATGATATTTTGTACTACCCGAATGTCTACGATGAAATAAACAAAAAGAGTTTAGATATAGATATTGATAAAAAGATAAGGATTACATATACGGGTAATATTTATAAGCAAAGAGGAATATATCCATTGATTCAAGCAGTTGAATACATTAAATCTAATCATCCAGATTATACAAATGCCCTTGAGGTTAAAATTGCCGGGAATATAGATGATGAAAACTTAAATCTGTTAGAAAGATCTGATCATAAGAATATAACCTACCTTGGGCATCTGAATTATTCAGATAGTACCGACTTGATAAATTCATCTCATATTTTAGTAACGATAGATAAGCCATTGGAAAATGAATTTGATAATACATTTTTGCCTTCGAAAATAATGGATTACCTGGCTTCAAATAGAATTATTCTTGGGATTACTCACAAAGGATCTCCAACATATAAACTGGTTCATAACCGGTTTGGAAAATGTTTCCCACATAGTGAAGTTTCGCAAATCAGCAAGTTTATTATTGATGTAATAAACAGTTATAGGAAAAATCTTATGACTAACTTTAAACCAGAAAAAGAAATTGATTTTTTTTCAGCAGAATACCAATCAAAAATCCTGAAAAAGACATTCGAGAAACTGATAACATGAGAATCGGAATAATTTTCGGCACACGCCCTGAAGCAATTAAATTGATCCCAGTATATAAACAGCTTAAAGATAATCCGAATTTCAAAACTATATTAATTAGTACTGGGCAACACTTTGAATTGCTAAGTAATGTGCTGGATTTTTTTAAAATCAAACCTGACTTTAGTCTAAGTGTCATGAAAGAAAAACAATCTCTTTCTGATTTGTCAGCAGCGATTATGAAAAAACTTGATAAATTAATCATCCAGCAAAAGATCGAAGGAGTAATAGTTCAGGGAGATACAACTTCAGCTATGATAGCGTGTCTGGTAGCTTATTATCATAAATTAAAAATATTTCATGTTGAGGCTGGATTAAGAACAGGGAATAAATATTCTCCTTTTCCTGAAGAAATTAACAGGAAAATCATATCTCAAATATCTGATATACACTTTACACCAACTAGCTTTTCTGAAAATAATTTGAAGACTGAAAATGTAATTGGAGATATTGTAGTTACCGGTAATACAATAGTTGATTCATTAATTTATGCAAAGAACTTGATCAATGGTAACATAGAACATTATGAGCGCCTATTCAAGAATGTACTAAATGAAAACAAGAAATTTGTATTGGTTACTATCCATAGAAGGGAAAACTATGAAAAGCATATCGATAATATTTTTAAAGCAATTAGAACATTAGCAATAAAACATAAGGACTTGTTGTTCATTTTTCCAAGGCATAAGAATCCAATCATCGTTCAAAAATCAGATGAATATCTACACAATAAAAATAATATTTATTTAATGGACGCGCTTCAATATGATGAATTTCTTTATTTGCTAATGAAATGTTACATCGTCATGTCTGATTCAGGTGGAATTCAGGAAGAAGCTCCATCTTTTAATATTCCTGTACTGATAATCCGTGATGTGACGGAACGGCCAGAATTAATCAATTTAAAAGGTGGCATTCTCTGCGGGACTGATCCAGAATCAATAATTCAGAATTTCGATAATCTTGTTACCTCAAGGACTGCATATAATAAAATGAGCAAAGTAAGGAATCCATTTGGTGATGGTAAAAGTTCAAAAAAAATTGTCGATTATTTAATTAAATACCGAAAGAAAATTTAGTAAAATTTTGAAAATACTGATCTCAGGATATTATGGTTTTGGAAATCTCGGAGATGACCTGCTATTGATTTCAAGTTTCAAAATCATAAAAACTTTTTTCCCTGAGGCTGAGATTCATATCTTGTCGAACAGCAATGAAAACCAGTATATTTACGATTTAACAGACGAACATGTTAAAATCAAAGGATATAAAACATTACATCATCATTATAACTTGATCATCCACGGTGGTGGTGGTATTCATTTTGACTACACTCAAGGTGGATTGCATTACCTCATATTAAATGGATTGATTAAGATATTAGGGACTTCGAGATCCGTTTCTATTATCAACTTTTTTAAAAACCATTTTGGATCAGGTCAGATATCATGTGATAAAAGAATAGGTATAGGTATAGGATTTGGCCCTTATACCAGATCATCAAGAAAGTATATGCGTGATATATGTATCATTAAAGATTATAGCTATTTGTTTGTTAGAGATAAAAGCAGCATTAATCAATTAAATAAATATCAAACAAACATAAACGTTTATGAGTCGTCTGATTTGATCTACTTCTTAGATACTATCACTACCGCTTCATCAGATAAAAGAACGATAAGCCAAAGAAAAAGAAAGATATGTGTGATCTTGAGAGATTGGAAATATGATGATAACTTCTATGTAAGGAATATACTACATAACATTAGTTATATTAATAAAATTTATGATTTCAGTTATATGGCGTTAGATAGTAGTGATCAATATTTTATAAATAGTGTTAAAAATATAGAAGTTTATACCCCATCCCGGAAAGGTGTAACTCAAGTAATTGATACAATTAAAAATCATGATCTTATAGTTACATCAAGAGCACATGGAGCATATCTGGGAAGTATGTTAAACGTTCCATCTATCTGTATTAATATTGAACCCAAATTAAAAAATGTTCATGATACTTTGTTAAATTCATCAATGCTCATCCCTGAAAATATCACATCTGATAAATTTAGCAAGGTAATAAAATCGGTTTTTTCAGACTACAATTCTTTCCTTAGCGGATCGAGAACTGACCTGACTATTCAAAAAGAAAAAGTGTCAGTAATCTTAGAATATTTTAAAAACTATAAGCATGAGCTCTACAAGTCAAAATAATATATTATTGATATCACCAGAAAGTGGTTTTGGCGGATCAGAGAAATCATTTGCTCAATTATCCAAAATACTCCATAAACATTACAATGTACATATCATTTTTTTTAATAGTTATACTAAACCAGTATATCCGCTTTATGGAAAAATCATTTATCTGAATACGCCAGGAGCAAAAAATTTTATCTCCTCAATTATTAACATTATAGTTCGAATAAAAAAAATAAGGAAGATCAAAAATGACCTTAATATCTCTACCTCGATTAGTTTCCTTGAAGGGGCAAATTATCTTAACATACTTACGAAGAAAAAGGAAAAATGTATAATCAGTATTCGCGGTTCTATTATATACGATCCTAACATAAAAAATTTTGGGAAAATCATAAGACGATCCATTTTGATACCTTTACTATATAGAATTGCAGACAGAGTTGTATGTATAAGCAATGGATTGAAACAAGAAATGATGAATCATTTTCATTTGAAGAAAGAAAAAATTAGGGTAATATATAATTCTATTAATTGCGATGAAATTAATAACTTAAGAAAAGAGACCATAGGAAATAAGTATGAAGAATTATTCAATGATTTTACTATAATTTCACATGGCCGCATAGCTCCTGAAAAAGGAATTCAATATCAATTGATCATCCTTAGTAAACTTTTAAAGAAATTCCCAAATCTGAAACTTATTCTTATTGGCGATGGAACATTTAAAGGTAATTTGATCAACTTATGTAATAAACTAAATCTGCAATATTTTGAAAAAGGAAGTAGTAGTGCTGATCCTGTAAAATATCATGTAATTTTTTGGGGATATGAAAAAAATCCGTTTAGACTTCTTGGGAAAGCTAATTTGTATATCTCAACTTCTTTAACTGAAGGATTTGGAAATTCGATTATTGAGGCAATGGCATGTAAATGCTTAACAATTTCGAGTGATTGCCCATATGGCCCTAGAGAAATCATTATTCCTGAAAATGATTCTTTCAAAACCAGTATGCCTGAATATCCAAAATACCATGAAAATGGAATTCTAATGCCCATTATAAATAATATTGCAAAAGAAGAGTCTATAGATCTCTGGGTTAAGACTATTGAAGATATAATACATAATAAAGTAACTAATTGTTCAACTGATGCTGCCTTTAAGCGAGCAAGTATATTTAATGAAAAGAGACTGGAGAATAATTGGATAAATGTAATTGCGAATAACTAGATTTCATTAGAAATCAGATGTTCAAGGAAAATATGAACAGAAAAATCCTAATTATAGATAATTCGATAGCAGCTACCGGGGCGTTCAAATCAATAAATAGCTATGCAAAAGGCCTCTCAGGTAAATTTCAATTTTCGTTTGGCATAAATAAAAATTCTGAAATAAAAGCACAATTGGTAAAAGATAATTTCGAAATACTAAATCTATCCTTTCTGGAAATTCAGAAAAATTTTAAGGTTCTTTTTTATTTCCCAGTGCTAGTTTATAATTCAGTAAAGATCAGTTACTATTTAAAAAGAAATGGCATTAAGACACTTCATGTCAATGATATTTATAATATGACTGGGATCTTAATAAAAATCTTTTATCCAGATATATTTTTAATCTATCATATCAGACTTTTAAAGCATTCTTATGCTTCTGTTTTTTACAATTTATGGGGAAAGTTTGTTAATAGATTTTCTGATCGAATAATATGCGTTTCGAAAATCGTCGCAAATTCATACCCATTCAATCCAAATAAAACGATCATAATACATGACGCTATGGCAATTGATAAGAAAAAAGTTATATCAAAAACTGTAGAAGATAATAATTTGATTCAACTGTGTTATATTGGAAACTATATAGAAGGGAAAGGACAAGATCTGGCATTATCTGCCTTCACTGAGGCAGTAAAGACCAATACAAATCTGAGGCTATCATTTATTGGAGGAACACTTTCAAAAACTAAAAACATAAGATATAAATCCCGACTAATTAAAAAATCTAAAGATCTTGGTATATCCGATTTGATAAGATTTAATGGGCCAAGTGCTAATATTGAAGAAGACTATTTGAAAGCAGATATTATATTAAATTTTTCAGAGAATGAATCTTTTTCTATGGTTTGCCTTGAAGCAATGGCATATGGAAAGCCATTAATTGCCTCAAATTCAGGCGGGCCTGAAGAAATTATAGATAATTATGAAAATGGCCTTATTATCCCAAACCGGGATATTGGCAGAATGGCTGAAGCTATAATTGAATTATCTGGGGATCAGGAAATGATGAAGAAATTCTCCATTAATGGCCCGATAAAAGTCTCTGAAAAATTTGATATCGATTTAAATAAGATAAAGCTTCAAAAAGTCTACAATGAAGCATAATATTAAAATGAATTAACAGAAAATAATTCTATAATCAAGATACCATCTGATGCTGAGGACGGAGAAGGTCGTTAACCACCTTCACGGGATTGAAAGTCTCGATAGGGACCTCCACAAAGATGGTGATCCAATCTGACATCGAACCGTTCCATAATCCTGGAAGTTCCAGGGCCTTCAAATCCCTGCCACCCTGGGACTTCTGAGAAATAAAACCTGTCTGGGGATCCACGAACTTTGTAAGATCAAACTTTTCACCTTTATGGTCCTTAATGCCACAAATTAAATCAACCGGATTAAAATGTGTCGCTGAATTGGCAATCTCAACTTGGCCTGGATCAGCCTGATCAATCTGGGCACTTTCAACTACCTGAAGAGAAATGGTATTATCCGGATTCCTCGCCCAGAATGGTCCTCCTCCCGGCTCTCCCTCATTCTTTACCATACCACAGATACGGATCGGCCTGTTCAGCTTTCTTTTAAAATATTCGCTCGCATCAATTATCTCATGGCCCGGCGCCAACTCCTCACAGAGTTCTTTTTCAATAAAAACAGCGATTTCTTCCATGAAAGATGGACTTAAAGTCGATTCCTCATTTAAAATATTCAGATAGTAAAATATTCGTTCCTGGTATTCCATCAATATACCGGCCAGGGCCTTTTTATATAGAACAGTTGCATCTTTCAAATGATCCGGCACTACATTGTCTATATTCTTGATAAATATAATATCCCCCTCAAGATCATTCAGGTTTTCTATAAGTGCTCCATGCCCCCCGGGCCTGAATAATATCTCTCCATCCTCTAGCATAAAGGGCTTATTTCCCAAATCTACTGCTATTGTATCAGTAGAGGTTTTTTGGGCAGAAAAGTCAATATTATAATTGGTTTTATGGGCGCTTGAATAAGCCTCAATTACCATATCTAATTTTTCCTTGAATTTAATTTCATGCTCCGGGGAAACGGTAAAATGTAGATTTGTTTCTTTCAAACTACTCCTGGCATATAAAGCGCCTTCAACCAGATGTTCCTCAACAGGCGTTCTGGATCCTTCCTCATATTTATGAAACTTCAGCAATCCCTTAGGCAAATTCCCATAATTCAATCCCTTCTCAGTTAATAAATATTGAAAAACAACATGATGCTTATTTGACTCAATAAGCTGCGAAATATTGAGACCCTCTTCTTCAAGGCAAGACTTAAGGTCATCGTAAAAAGCAAATTTCTCAATGTTATTGAAAAAATATCTTATTGAATTCCACGGGCCATCTTCATTGAGTTTCTTGCTATCTTCTGCTGATCCTTTATACTCATTCATAAAGGAAAATAAGTCTTTGAACATCCGGCTCGCAGCCCCTGAGGCTGGTACAAATTTTACAATTTTATATTCACCCAGAGTATCGTTATAAAAGTCAACTGCTCTTTTAAGGTCCTTATCTGTTAATTGAATAATACCATCTCCTATATTTGCTGGTCGGTCAACTTGCATAAATGGAAATCCCGTTACAAAATTTTCGATCTGACCTTCAACTTTTTTAATATCTTTTCCCTGAGACTTTAACTGCTCTATATTTGACTTAGATAACATTGTATTAAACTTTATTGATTAATATTTCATTGTATCAATGCAAACCAGTTCCCTTGTGCTGGTGTTGCAATCATTATTTCATTGTCAAGTTCAATTTCCTCCTCACTATGCCATTCTCCTTCATCCACCGATAACCACCTGATCCTGCCTTTTTTCCCTAGTAGGGTGACATTCATCTCAATTTGACCATTGTCAGGAAAATAAACCAGGTATTCTATCCCTTCAATTCCCCGGCAAAAGGCCTCATTGGGCTCCTTGTCTATAATTACATGATCTAACGGTATCCCATTAAAAAAATCCATCTCATCAGTAACCAATCTAACACCCTTGATAACGTTCCGGGCTACTTTGTTCAATCCCTGGCCGGAAGTTGGTCTGTGAAATCGGGTACTCGCAGCACCAAACATCATATTTCGCACAAAACATTCTATTCCATTCTGAGTGGTCTGATGTCTGCCTCCATCATTTCCATAAACCTTAACATTATTACATGGTCTTAAAGCATCGATCTTTTTCAGATGATCAATCCTTTTAATACCATTATTCCAATGTTCTTCGCCTGAGTTGTGGTTGTTTTGGGAAATATCAACAAACGAAAATATTTCAGGATTATCGGTTGTTTCCAGGTGAACAATATGATCAAGATCCCAGGGATCCCACATCTCTGTGGTCTGTAGAAATTTTCCATGTTCAAGCCCCCTCTTTCTAATATACTGCGCCCAGAACTTTCCCCAATCAGATGTCACTGAGGTCTCGTTATCCATACAGTACAATACATGATCAAAAGACAACGTATAAGATAAGATTTTATCCACATATTTCTGCTGATATTCCAGTAGTTTCATTATGCTCAATTGACCAGGAACTGATCGAAAGAAATTATTCTCTGTAAATATAGGGTGTGAATTTACCTCCAGTTCAAGTTTTGTCCTCCTGGCGTCATAATTTATATTGTTCTTTGGATTAAATGGATTTACAAGCCAATTTTCCCTGTAAAAGTCAAATGTGGCCCAAATTTCCATCTGGACAATGACTTTTCTTTTATGAGATTCTTTAAGAAAATTTTCAAACCGGAGCCAGTAACCATCATTCCAATTATTGAGATCATAAAGACTATCTACCCCTATGGTAAATGGCCACAGATTCCCTTCATCGCGACTCGACATCGTATTTCTAACATAATTGCCGCCAACTTCCACAAGCAGGTCCAATTGTTCCTGAAGATCCGGAACCTGAAACAAATTATCTTCTATTGAGCCACCTAAAAGGAGTGTTTCCTCACCCTGATAAGTCCAGTATTGTGGGTGCTGTAGACTGGGCTGTATGCCTTCATGATTTGATTTCTCAGGTGAAACATAGTCCGTTCCAATGATACTCCAAAGAATAGCAATGATAGTAATTGCCAATATGCCGATCAGGAACCCAAACTTTCTCATTAGAATTCTTTACAAACCATATTAATCAGATTCATGCTTTGATATACCGCGCAAGACCCTTCTGATCTCATTTGCATGTTGCATTAGTTCATAACTGGCGTCAACATCATCACTTGCGATGATCTGTTTAAAATATTCCAGTTTATTGATGTATGCATCCAGAGCTGTCAATACATTTTCTCTGTTCTGAGAAAAAATAGGGGCCCACATATCCGGAGAGCTTTTAGCTAACCTTACGGTAGAAGAAAATCCACTACCAGCCATAGCGAAAATGCTTCTTTCATCTTTTTCCTTATCAAGAACAGTTGCGCCTAACACAAATGAAGTGATATGACTCAGATGGGAAACAAATGCAATATGCCTGTCATGATCCTTCGAATTCATATGTGCAATTTTCATGTCGATAGATTTCAGTAACCCTTCAAACTTTTCAACAGCATCCGGATCACTTTTTTCCTGGTCGCATATGATCATCATTTTATGATGCATAAGTGAAGCAAAGGCTGCTTCAGGCCCGGAGTTTTCGGTACCAGCCATTGGATGGGCAGCAACATACCTGCTTCTTTTGGGATGGCTATCAACAATGGTAGCCAGAGTTTCTTTCGTGGAACCAAGATCGGTTAAGATTGCATCCTCTTGCATTAGATCCAGGGCTTGTACCATCTGTTTGATTAGAACATTACCTGGCGTGGCCAATACGATCAAATCACTTGTACTTACTCCCTCTTCAAAGGAAACGATTTCGTCTGCGATTCCAAGTTCGATAGCCTTCCTGCAGTTATGCTCATTAATATCCACACCCTTAATGGAGATATTTTTATGTTCTTTTCTAAGTGCCAGGGAAAATGAACCACCAAGCAACCCCAAACCTACAATACAGACATTCATGATTCTAATTTATAGTCTTTCAATCTTTCAAGGGCATCCTGAAACATTTGAACATCGGAACATAAAGATACCCGAATATACCTCTTCCCTTTCTCTCCAAATACAAAGCCAGGAGTAATAAATACCTTGTAGGTATACAAGATATCATTCACCCATTTTTCAACATCGGTTATAGAGTCAGGTATTTTCGCCCAGATAAACATTCCTACTTCATCTGATTTCCAGGAACATCCTAGTTTATTTAGCAATTGATAAACAAGTTCCCTTCTGTCTTTATACACCTGGTTACGCTGATCATGCCATTCCTGTGGGTTATCTAATGCGGAAATGGCTGCATCCTGAATTCCTTTAAACATCCCGGAATCAAAATTGCTTTTCACCTTTAAGACCTGGTCCAGATATTCCCGCTTACCGCTTAACCAGCCAATCCTCCATCCTGCCATATTGTGCGACTTACTGAAGGAATTTAATTCTATGGCCACTTCAAAAGCACCTTCAGCATACAGAATGCTCAACGGTCTAGCCTCATTTAATACTAGACTGTAAGGATTATCATGACAAAGAAGGATCTTTTTTTCGTTTGCCAGCTTAATTAGTTGATCAAAGATCTCAAGATCAGGAGCTGAACCTGTGGGCATATGCGGATAATTAATCCACATGATCTTATAGTCATCAAGATTCGCATTAAACAAATAGTCAAAATCCGGGGCCCAGTTCTTCTCCTCTAACAATGGATATGTATCAGCTATCCCTCCCACCATTTCTGTAACGGCTTTATAAGCAGGATATCCAAGTTCCGGGACAAGTACTTTGTCGCCAGGATTGAGAAAGGCCAAAGAGATATGAGTTATCCCCTCCTTCGATCCCATCAATGGAAGGATCTCATGATCGGGATTTAAGTCCACTCTATATGTTTTTGAACACCAGCGGCTAATGGCATCGCGTAGATCAGCTATTCCTCGATAAGGCTGATAACCGTGGTTCTTTGGATTCCTGGCCGATTCTACCAAGGCATTAATAGTAGCCCTGGAAGGCATAAGGTCCGGACTTCCGATTCCCAGATTCAAAATATCATATCCTCGGTTATTCAGGTCCCTGATCTCCTGAAGCTTACTGGAAAAATAATATTCCTGAACTTGCTTTAACCGGTCAGCAGGATCGATGATCATTGTTTTAGGATTTAAATTTTGTTCGAATTTGACTAAAAAAAATCATTTTATCATAACATCCTGAATAATAATATCGCATTTACTATTCCTCAGGATGATCAGCGGGGACAATTTTAAATAATTTATCAGATCGTCTGATTATATTATCAAGAGGAATAGAGAACCGGTCACCCTTTACTGTCTGTGAAACTGGCTTTAGATCCACGCGAATCTCTTTCACTGTGGTTTCAATTACCCCGGTAGTTGGCCCCGTGATTAGAATCTCATCTCCAACGTTTAAAGATTTAGTTTCCAATAGAAACTCAGCAACACCTATTTTTGCAAAATAGTTCATGCCCTTACCTACATAAACCTTCCTTTTAGTTGCACTTGATCCATATTTCTTACTCCATTCACCGGCTTTTTTGCCCATATAATATCCTTCCCAGAACCCCCGGTTAAATACCGACTTTAACCGTTCTTCCCACTTTTCAATTTTTTGTTCTGAGAATGTCCCTTCGCACCAGGAATCTATAGCCTCACGGTAACATGCTGTGGTTGTTTTAACATATTCCGGTGGTCTTCCCCTACCTTCAATTTTAAAAACCTTTACACCAGCATCTAATAGTTTATCCATGAATGATATTGTGCTCAGATCTTTAGGGGACATGATGTATTCATTGTCAATGTCCAGTTGATAATCCTCCTCTTTTTCAGTTACCGTATACCCCCTGCGGCACAATTGCATACATTCTCCCCTGTTGGCTGACTTATTCTTCTCATGAAGACTGAGGTAACATTTCCCTGAGACGGCCATGCACAAAGCTCCATGGGCAAATGCCTCAACTTTAATTTTTTCTCCTCCCGGACCAGTAATATTTTGTTCCTCGACCTGCTGGCAAATGTCTTTCACCTGCTCCAGTGATAATTCTCTTGCTAAAACAACAACATCCGCAAAATTCGCAAAGAATTTAAGACTTTCAATATTGCTGACATTTGCCTGGGTGGATATATGGACATTTATCCCAATAGATCTGGCATAATTAATAACAGAGAAGTCGCTGGCAATAATAGCATTGATCCCAGCTTTCCGGACGGCATCGATAATTTCCTTAACATATTCAATGTCTTCATCATACATAACCGTGTTAAGAGTAACATAGGTATTAATACCATGAAGATCACTGATCCTTTTGATCTCCACTAAGTCTTCAATTGTAAAATTCTTTGACGAACCAGCACGCATATTCAACTTACCAACACCAAAATACACAGCATCTGCCCCACCCTGAATAGCAGCCATAAGGGATTCAAAATTTCCGGCAGGAGCCAGGAGCTCAATATCATTCTTTTTTCCTGAAGCCATACCGCAAAATTACGTAATTTTCTTATTCCTTTGTTTCGACTGTATTAACGGTCAAGCCATTTCTTGAAATCGCTGGTTTTTTCACGGCTGACCAGAAGGTTATCGAGGTGTTCGAAATTTTTTAATACGATCTTTAATCTATTGGAAGAATAGCTTATAATATCTGCTATCGAATCAATATTGATCATATAATTTCTGTTTATTCTAAAGAACCTGGAAGGATCTATCAGTTTCTGAACTTGCTCAAGCGAATAGTCTATGTCAAAGTTTTTGCCAATTATTGTTTTGATAAAAGTGGCCCGGTCCCTGATAAAAAAACACGCCATCTCATCAATGGATATTGAATGAAAATGGGTGCCTATCTTTACAAAAAACCTGGTTTTATATTCCTTAACCAGCTGCCGGTATAGATGATCAAATTTTTCCGATTGAAAATGTTGCCCCTCGTGAAGTCCCTTATACTTGTCGATGGCCGATTTTAAATCTTTAGTAGTATAAGGTTTTAACAGGTAATCAACGCTGTTGACTTTGAACGCTTTGATAGCATATTCATTATACGCAGTGGTAAATATAATGGGTGTGGTTATTTTTACAGCATCAAAAATTTCAAAAGAGATCCCATCATCCAATTGAATATCCATAAAGATCAAGTCAGGAGCTGGATTACTGGACAACCAGTCTGCAGATTCGGCCACGGATTCGAGTAATGATAATATTTGAATATCCGGATCTAATTCATGAAGCATTCTACTTAATTTATCAGCAGCAAGGTGCTCATCTTCAATTATTAATACCTTCATTTTTAGTAGTTTTTAAGGGTATGGTTACTTTAAACTCTTCTTCCGTTTGGATAATTTCAATCTCCCGTCCTGTCAGGAGCTTATTCCGTTCCGAAAGATTATCCAATCCCAATTTGGAGGATTCACTTATTTGAGTTTTGGGTTTTAAATTATTTGAAACCGAAACGGTTCTTTTCTCATCATTTATACTTACTTCAATCTTTAAGGGATTCTCTCGTGTAGCTACATTATGTTTAAATGCATTCTCAACAAGTAGTTGCAGTGATATGGGCAATATTTCATAATTTTCAGGTTCCTTTATATTTATTTTCAAATCAATCTTACCGTCATCCCTGACTTTCTGAAGATAAAAGTAGTCGATAACAAAATCCAGTTCATTTTTTAAATTAATATGATCCAGATCCTTATTCTCCAGAATGTACCGATAAATCCTTGATAATTTCTGAATGTATATCTCCGAAAGTTTTACATCTTTTGAAACCAGGGAGGAGAGGGTATTCAAACTGTTAAATAAAAAATGCGGATTAACCTGGTTTTTTAATGTCTCATATTGAAAAATCAACTTTTCCTCATTCAGTTTCTGTTCCCGGTTTAAAGCGTCAATCCACTGAAAATAGAAAAATACCAAAGATCCAATCAAATACCCTGAAGCAGCCCCAATAACAAAACCTTTTAATTCTAATTCTAGAATGTGTGGTATCAAATTACTCAGATCCTCTCCCAAAATAATGTAGTAAATCGTCATCGCGACAACATATATTATAATGGATATGAAAAAGGCTAGTACAAAGAATAAGATCAACCTGACTACCGCCTTATTGGCAAACTCTTTGGGACTTGCATATTTCAGATTGGCAAAAAATTTAGC
>CALOCZ010000075.1:0-6019 GCA_942491935.1 uncultured Cytophagales bacterium | reverse complement strand
CGTCACCGTCAACCTGAATGATGTAATCCCCTGTTGCCGAGTCGAGCGCTTGATTCAGAATGATCGATTTGCGAAAGCCCTCGTCCGCGTGCCACAAATGCACAATGGGAACCGGGGTCTGGGTGCGCATACGGTCGATGACGTCCCGCGTATCCTCGCGGGATCCATCATCGGCGATGATTATTTCATCGGGCAATTGAGACTGGCGAAAGACGCTGAGCAACAGCAGTTCCAGCGCTTCTTTCCAGTTATAGGTCGCCAGTAATAGCGTTGTTTTCATCGAACTATCCACCCCCCGGATCCGCAAAACAGTCTAGTGGTTTCGGACGAAAATTGCAAGAAATGGAGGGATAACGCGCGCTATTTGAGGCTTGATTCCAAGTGTGAAGCGCCTGTCTCTTTTGACATCCGTGCGGTGTCCACGTTACTCTTTGCGCGTACTCTTGGTATCGGCGCAGGCCACGCGGAATCACCGTTCGTGCGCTATTCACTCCAATCCTTCTGAAGGGACACGGGCATTGGCTCAATCGCGCATAGTCGTCTTGGTAATTCAATATGGACCCTATGAGGCGCTGCAGCGCTGTCTCGAAGCACTGCTCCCGCCCGATGCCTACCCATTAGGATATTCAGTAACACAGCTGGATGGAGACGAAGTGAATGAAGTGAAAGCTGATAATTTTGCTAATGCCCTTACCGGTAAAGTTGCAGGACTTCAGATTACTGAATCTGCTACTGGTGTAGGAGGATCAACCAGGGTCATCCTCCGTGGTATCACTTCCATTTCAGGCAATAACAGGCCCCTCTTTGTAATAGATGGCATCCCTATGTTATCAGGGTATAATGCCGAAAATAACACTTCCAAAGATGGGGGAGATGCCCTGGCTGATATAAATCCTGAAGACATCGAATCCATTTCTGTTTTGAAAGGTGCCGGGGCTGCTGCTGTTTATGGAAGCAGGGCAGCCAATGGTGTTATTTTGGTAACCACCAAAAAAGGTGAAATGAAAAAAGGGATCGGGATTTCTTTCCATTCTACCTATGCAAGAGATGAGCCGGCAGTTTTACCAGATCTTCAAAATGTTTATGGCCAGGGTGGATTAAGGGGAAGGTATCCCATTACTAATCCAAATAATACGGTACTTGATCACCCAAGTATATGGAGTTATGGTCCTAAAATGGATAGCAGTACTGTAATAGGATGGACTGGAGAAGATATGACCTACGCTTCCCCGGAGGATCAGTTTAAATATTATTACAGAACAGGCCAATCATTCATTAATAATCTCGCCTTGGAACTGGGAGGTGAGAAATCGTCATTAAGGGTATCATTAACAGATCAGCGTACCAGCGGAATATCACCCAACAATAATTTGTCAAGGCAGACTTTCAGTGCACGTGGTTTCACCAAGCAAAAGATATTTGAATTAGATGCAAAAGTAACTTATATGCATCATAATGTTGAGAACAGACCTATTTTAATGGAAAATGGTGGGAATGCACCTTTAAGTTTGTCTATTTTACCCAGAAACATCAGCGCACAAAGCCTTGAGGAGAATACGACAGATGAATATGGAAATGAAATGACCTGGTTGGTTGATGAGACTTTCGGTAATCCGTATTGGATGCTTGAGAACCAGGGCAATAATGACATCAAGGACAGGTACCAGGTAGCTTTTTCTGTTAAGACAGACATTACAAAGAACTTGTTTTTATTGCTGAGAAGTGGATTGGACCAGGCTGTTGTGGAAGATAAAAACTGGGTTAATAAAGGAACGAAGACTTCATCAAATGGCAGGGGAAGTTATAGCCATAGCAGCTCAAACCGTGCCGAATGGAATTCTGATTTTTTATTGACTTATGAAAATAGTGCTGGACAATTCAGCTATGGTGTAAGTTTTGGGGGTAATTACCGGATTGACAATTATTCAAGAATTAACCAGTGGGGGGAAGGATACCAGATTCCGGGATATTATCATGTATCAAATTTAAGTGAATATTATACTGACGAATATAGCTCAAGATATGAAGTAGGTTCTCTTTATGCACTAGGAAATGTCTCATTTCGCGATGCCTTATATGTTGACCTGACCTACCGAAGCGACTGGTCTTCATCCCTTTCTTTGGACAACAATCAATTCAATTATTATTCTGTAAATTTAAGTTGGTTGTTTACCAATACTTTTAATCTTCCAGATTTCTTCTCATCGGGAAAATTAAGAGGTTCAATAGCCCAAACCGGCAATGATACTGGTCCTTATCGACTGGAAAATGTTTATAGAGTGATACAATCCCCCTTACCATACAGCATGGTTGGAATTCCAGGCGAATTAAAAACTCCTGATCTTTTGCCGGAAATAACGAACACCTGGGAGATCGGAACAGATTTTGGTTTTATTAAAAACAGGCTCCTTTTCAATTTCACTTACTATTATAGTTTGGCTAAAAACCAGATCATGTCTGTACCTATTCCAAAGTCAACTGCATACTCTTCGAAGGTTCTCAACTCTGGTGAACTGGAAAATAGTGGCATAGAGATGCAAATTAATGCTGAAATTATAGATAGCCCATCCGGGTTTGGTTGGGACGCCATGCTCACATATACGAAGAATAGGTCATTTGTAAAGAGTATTCACCCTGATTTAAATTCGATTATTTTAAATGGAGCGTGGCAGGCAAATATTCAGGCTGTTCCTGGTGAGGAATATGGTTTAATATATGGGTACGATTGGCTTAAACGGGATGACAATGGAAATCGGTTGATTGATGCCCAGGGGTTCCCCATGCGTGGGGAAATAATATCACACGGCAACATCAATCCGGATTACTTATTTGGCTTTGCTAACACAATTAATTACAAAAATTTCACATTGAGTTTTTTGATTGATGGAACCATGGGCTCGAAGATTTATTCCTGGGGGAAAACCTACAAAATGCTGTGGGGAACTGATGTAGCCACGCTGGAAGGTCGAGCAGAATGGTTTGAAACTCACAATGAAAATGGTTTTCCGATACCGGGGGTAGAACCGGAAGGGTACATTTTCGAAGGAGTTTATGAAAGCGATGGTCAGCCAAATACGACACCAATCCAAGATCCAGCTTACAGAGGATATATCCCTTACAATGAACAAGTAATCACTGAAGCTGTAATGGACGCATCCAATATTAGGTTGCGTGAGGCAAGATTGAGTTATACCTTCCCGACAGAACTGATTTCTAAGATCAAGCTGACCAACATGACCTTAGCGCTGACCGGAAGAAATTTGTACTTTTTCTACAAACCGGCAGAGCATATTGATCCCGAAGCAGGATATAGCAGTGGAAACACTGGCAATGGTATCGAACAGAGTAGTATGCCGTCCGCCAGGTCAATTGGATTTAACTTAAGGCTTGGATTCTAGATGTAGGTTATTATGAAAAAGCAAATAAGCATGAAAAAATATAGTATAATCTTGATAGCATTATTTTCCTTAGTAGGAATGAACGCATGCGATGAGCGTTTTGAAGAAGTAAACACAAATCCGAATGGAATTTCAGATGTTGACCCGTCACATCTTTTTGCCCAGGCGGCAAGAAATAGTTTTCGAAGTGGAATGGGCTATGATTACAAAGTAGCTGGTCAGATGTCACATATGTTTGTAGGAGTATTTGTTGAACGGTTTATGGATCAGTACCTGCAGGATTTGTCAGGAGAGACTTATGAGGACCTGTTCAATACGGTATATCAGGACCTTATAAGGTATTATAATGAGATTTTAATGTTGACTGGACCTGGAGCAGAAAAAGAGAATGTATATCAATATGCTGTTGCCGACATCATGGCGGTGGTTTCGTATTCTAAATTAACAGATGCCTTCGGAGACATACCTTACTTCAATGGCGGTTTAGGTAATCTTGGTGAATTATCTCCGGAATGTATGATACGCGCATATTTTTTTCGGCCGCATGACCTAAACACCATGGTGGCGCCCACTTATCCCCCGGCCAGTCCCCCTCCAAGTCGCTCCCTATCCTCCTGGAGAATGGCCAACTATTCAGCCCATGGTATAATCCATTCTCATACTATAATTTTAGAATCAGTGACAAGGTAGTTACGCAATTAAGCTCAACAAATGATCCCCGGTTATCGATATATGCAGCACCTATGAGCGATGGGACCTACAAAGGATTTGTAAACGGATTGGTCGAAGAAGCATTTGGTGATTCTATTGATTTGGAGCACTCATACCTGGAGAATATCTTGTCGGAAAAGGTGCTCCCACATATCTGATGACGGCAGCTGAAATCGCATTTTTGCAAGCCGAATGTGCTTTATTTAACTTAGGAGGAACCGATGCCAATGCCCATTACAGAAATGGGATTGAACTTGCTATGCTAAGAGCAGGCGTTGAATCAGAAGATATAGAAACATTCTTAGCTACAGAAACCGCTACCTTGTCCGGTACACAGGAAGAACAATTTGAGCAGATATGTACGCAGATGTGGCTGGCATTCGCCCCAAATACGGCTGAGGCTTATTCTATGATGAGGAGAACCGGTTATCCAACCATTCCTGTCAGAGACGGAGTAATTTTGGATCCGGGGGATACAGAAGGGGAGCTTCCTTCAAGGCTGGTATACCCATTAAGTGAAAAATTACGAAACGGAGAGAATGTTCAGGTAGCGATTGATAACCTTGATGGGGGAGATGAACTCAAAAGCCGTGTATGGTGGGATGTAAAAAGATAATAATTTAAAACCTAATATATTAATTAGAGAATTTTTAACAACTAAATTAAATGCAATGAACAAATTTATTAGTTTCACAAAGTGGGCATTTACTGCTGCAGTAGTAGTTGCCCTGGTTTTTATCTACGCTTGTAGTGATTCGGAACCAGAACCAGATCCTGTTGAACCAGTGGATTTTACTTATTCAGCTACAGATGTTGAAGTAGGAGAAACTGCGACTATCCCAGCTGCAACGCAAAGTATGGATGCTGCAACATTTTCAATTACTGATGATGGAGGAGCAGATTTTGTTACGATCAATACCAATACTGGTGAATTGACGGTAGGTGCTGAATCTACAACAGGTTCATATACTGTCTCAGTGCAATCAAGTAATGAGGGTGGCACATCAAATGGAACTGCGGAGATCAATATTACTGTTAATGCTGACTTTGACCCAAGCGGGAAAAATCTCATCTGGAAGTACTGGATAAACAATACGGAGGATGTTGTAATGATAAATCTGAATTTACTGCCAGGTCAGGAAGCATTACCTGATACAATTCCAATTCCTGTGGGATGGCCTGCGGGTTGGCCGAATATAAATTTAGGTGATCCAACACTGCCATTGTATTTTACCTTTCCTACAGTTCAGTACTTTTTGATGCAGGTTCCGGCTGATGATGCCTGTGCAGCATTAGATCCTGCAGAAGAAGGAGATACATTATTGTTGATTGTGAATAATGATCTGACCTTAAGTACTACTTGTAATAGTGAAACTGGCACTACAGTAGACCTTGGCACATCATCCATGTCATACAGCAATGGTGGATACATATGGACATTGAATCTGACATTACAAGGTGTTCCAGTTGCAATCGCAGTTAGTGGGGCTGAAATTACTCAATTTACGGATCCATTAGATCCTCATTGGGAAGCACCAAGTGGTACCCCAAGAACTTTTCCTGCGATCACAGGTAATGTTCCGCAATATTTGACTCCAACTGATTTTCATCCTGATAACTATCTTTCATCTCTGCAACTTCTTGATGTAGATGTTGTATTTGAAATACTCGAATAGTAATAAAATTAACTATAAAGTAATGGCGAATTCCTAATGGTTTTCGTCATTATTTTTTATAATAAATTGAGCAGGAGAAATTAAGAAAAACCAATGTATTATTAAAAATGTTAAATTCTTCCACCTATTTAACATTCCCTTTAGAGATAGTATTTCTTTTATCCCTCAATAGCCCATTTTATCCCTTTAGATAATATTGAATTTTTTTTTAGTTTAAGTTTACAATCAGATTTC
>CALOCZ010000074.1:0-20851 GCA_942491935.1 uncultured Cytophagales bacterium | reverse complement strand
CAAATAGTGTTTTTGATTCCACTCTATAATATGTTTACTCGAATTTGTTTTTTCTTCTTAGGAATCAGGACGAAGTTTTCTAACCTGTGCTCCGGTCTGCCACATTTCTGAATCTCTTATTTCTTTCAATTCAGATTCCAGGTGCTCTTTATAATCCGGATGACCGGTTTTTTCAAGAACAACTTTTGTCTCTTCACCATTTCTTACACGCTCATACAGTTTTTTGAATACAGGTAAAGTAGCCTCCTTGAATTTTGGTCTCCAATCCAATGCACCTCTTTGGGCTGTTGCACTACAGTTAGAATACATCCAATCCATGCCTTTTTCATCAACAAGACGAATAAGACTTTGAGTCAATTCCTCCACTGTTTCATTGAATGCTTCAGAAGGACTATGTCCATTCTCCCTTAATACATCATATTGTGCTTCCATGATACCGGCAAGTGCTCCCATAAGTACGCCCCTTTCACCAGTCAGGTCACTATATACCTCATCCTCAAAAGTTGTAGGGAACAAATAACCTGATCCGATTCCTATACCTAGGGCAATTGTTCTTTCTTCTGCATGCCCAGTGTAATCCTGGAAAATGGCATAACTTGAGTTGATACCTGATCCAGCAAGAAAATTTCGTCGTACACTGGTACCTGATCCTTTTGGAGCAACCAGGATAACGTCTACGTTCTTGGGAGGGATAACACCAGTTTGTTCTTTATAGGTTATGGAAAAACCATGTGAGAAATACAAGGCATCACCTTCATTAAGACATGGTTCTAATGCTGGCCATACAGCTCTTTGAGCTGCATCAGATACAAGGTATTGAATTACCGTAGCTTTTTTAGCTGCCTCTTCGATTGAAAAGAGCGTTTCGCCCGGAATCCAACCATCAGCAATTGCCTTGTCCCAGTCGTCTTTAAACCTGGGTTCCTGACCGATGATGACGGATATGCCATTATCCCTCAGGTTAAGAGCCTGAGCTGGTCCTTGTACACCATAACCAATAATTGCAATAATTTCGTCTTTAAGCACTTCCCGTGCTTTTGAAAGTGGAAATTCTTCCCTTTTTACGACGTTTTCTTCAACGCCGCCAAAATTAATTTTTGCCATACTTATCTTGTCCGTTTGATGAATTTAAAATATGTGTTTCTGAATTCTCTAGTTCGTCGAGATACTTTTGAGTTTGCCGTTTTGACTTTGATATAGCCACGCGACCTGACCTCACAAATTCAAGTACCCCATATTCATTTAATAAGTTAAATAGTTGTTGTGTTTCGTGCTTATGACCAGTTTTTTCAATTACAATATAATCTTCTTCGATTACCAGTATCTTGGCATTATTAGCCCTTACCAGGTTCTCGATTTTATTTCCATGAAGAAAAATTTTTGTCGGAACCTTATATAGAGCAATTTCCTGGTAATAAATTTCGTCTTCCTCATAAAGAAAGGCACCTAGTACCTCTACCAGTTTCCTAAGCTGTTTTGTTACTTTTTCAGCCACGTCTTTTGTAGAGTTTACCACCAGGGTATATCGGCTTACTCCTGGAACTTCCGAGGTGGATACGTTTATACTTTCTATATTTAATTTTATTCGTGAAAAAATAATCGTAACACGGTTTAATAATCCTGGTCTGTCTTCACTCAATACAGATATTGTAAATCTTTTTCTTAGAGCGCTCTCATGACTATCTTGATAGATATCAGACATAATTGTAGTATTTTAAATTTTTAATCTAGTCGAATATTAGTAACGGATTCCCCTGATGGAACCATTGGGAAAACATTGTCTTCTTGCTCAACTTCAACTTCAAGAAAATATGGTCCGCTTGAAGCTAGCATCTTGTCGATTGCTTTATCAAGGTCAACTCTTTCGATGACCTTATCATTTTCTATTCCAAATCCCTCAGCGATTTTCGGGAAATCCGGATTGGTCATTTCTGTAAAAGAATATCTCTTATCGAAAAAGAGCTGCTGCCATTGTCTAACCATGCCCAGAAAATGGTTGTTCAATACGACGATTTTAACAGGTATTTTATATTGACTTATAGTACCCAACTCCTGTAAAGTCATTTGGAAACCACCGTCACCTGCTATAGCAATGACTTGTTGATCTTTTGCTCCCAATTGAGCACCCATTGAACAGGGGAGGGCAAATCCCATGGTTCCTAATCCACCTGATGTAAGAAGATGATTAGGTTTTTTGAATTGATAGTATCTTGCTGCAATCATTTGATGCTGCCCAACATCAGTTACTATTACAGATTCGCCATTTGTTTTATCAGATATCTTTTTGACGACTTCAGCCATTAAGATCATATCAGTATTAGGATTGATCTGATCTTTGACAACCTTTTCGTACTCAATTTTTTCGCATTCATTAAATTCATTGATCCATTCAGTATGAGAATTCTTTTTGATCAAAGGAAGTAAAGCCTCTAGAGTCTGCCTTGCATCTGCATTTATTCCCACAGCGGTCTTAACATTTTTGTCAATCTCGGAAGGATCGATCTCAATGTGAATAACCTTAGCCTGTTTGGCATACTTTGATAAATCTCCTGTCACCCGGTCGTCGAACCTCATACCGATGGCTATCAACACATCACATTCGTTTGTTTTAATGTTTGGCCCATAATTTCCATGCATACCCAGATATCCCACATAGTTTTTGTGTTCAGGGGGGAAGCAGGATAAACCTAGCAATGTTAGTGCTACGGGAATATCTGCCTTTTCCGACAGGTCTACGAGTTCTTGCTCAGCACATGAGATTAATACTCCATGTCCGGCAAGAATATATGGTTTTTTCGCATTATTGATCAGCTCAGCAGCTTCCTCGATTTGTTTGCTGTTATTTGAGGGATAAGGATGATAGCTTCTGATCTTTTCACAAGGGCTGTATTTAAAGTCTATTTCATCGAATTGTGCATTCTTTGTTATATCGATAAGAACCGGGCCTGGCCGTCCTGTTTTAGC
The DNA here is from genome assembly GCA_942491935.1 of uncultured Cytophagales bacterium. Classification (GTDB taxonomy): domain Bacteria; phylum Bacteroidota; class Bacteroidia; order Cytophagales; family Cyclobacteriaceae; genus JAGTVG01. The sequence goes on along the minus strand of CALOCZ010000074.1, from coordinate 17,887 downwards.
AATATAAAATGCTTTTGCTATGGCTTCAGGTATCTCCTCTGCCCTGGTAACCTGGTAATTCCACTTAGTAACGGGCATAGATATGCCCAATACATCTGTTTCCTGGAAAGCATCTGAGCCCAATAGATGGGCTGGAACCTGACCTGTAATACATACAAGTGGAGTGGAGTCAATCTGAGCATCAGCTATTCCTGTCATTAAGTTTGTAGCTCCCGGCCCACTGGTGGCAAAACACACACCTACTTTGCCAGACACCCTCGCATATCCCTGGGCAGCATGTACCGCACCTTGCTCGTGTCGCACAAGAATATGATTTAAATCATCCTGATAATGGTACAAAGCATCATAAATGGGCATGATTGCCCCTCCTGGATATCCGAAAATAGTATCTACCTTTTCTTCCAGAAGGCTCAGGATAACGGCTTCTGATCCGCTAACCCTTAATAGCTTGTGCTTCGATTCTGTTTTACTGGTTTTTTCCAAAGTTGACATGGTTTTAAATTTAATCCGTTACACATCCTTCAGATGCAGATGAAACAAGTTTAATATATTTGCCTAAAATTCCTTTATTATATTTATAGGGTGGTTTAACCCAATTATCTCTCCTTCTTTTAATTTCTTCTTCTGTCAGGTCTACGTCAATGCGGTTGTTTGCTGCATCGATTGTGATCTTATCACCATCTTCAATCAGGGCAATTAACCCACCTTCCTGAGCTTCCGGAGTAATATGGCCTACTACGAAACCGTGTGATCCTCCGGAAAATCTGCCATCTGTTATAAGGGCCACATCTTTCCCAAGGCCTGCTCCAATTACTGCACCGGTTGGCTTAAGCATTTCAGGCATTCCAGGAGCACCTTTTGGTCCTTCATACCGGATTACAATAACATCACCTTTCTTTACTGTTTTACCTATCCCATCAATAGCTTCAAACTCATTGTCAAATACCCTTGCAGTACCTGTGAACCGGTCTCCTTCTTTTCCTGTTATTTTAGCAACAGAACCTTCCTGAGCAAGATTGCCAAATAATATCTGAATATGGCCAACTGGTTTGATAGGATCATTTAAAGATTTTATAATATCCTGTCCTTCATCAAGGTCACGGGCCCCTTCAAGATTTTCTCCAAGAGTTTTTCCGGTTACAGTGAGGCAATCGCCATCCATATATCCTTCTTTCATTAAATACCTCATAACAGCTGGCACCCCACCTACATAGTGTAGGTCTTCCATAAGGTATTTGCCACTTGGCTTCAGGTCTGCTATAAACGGTGTCTTGTCGCTTATTCTCTGAAAATCATTAATTCCTAATTCTATATCTACGGCCTTTGCCATTGCAATTAAATGAAGAACAGCATTCGTGGAACCTCCCAGAGCCATTGTGAGTGTAATGGCATTTTCAAAGGCTCTTTTAGTCATTATATCCCGAGGCTTAATATCTTTTATTAGTAGGTTCTCGATGGCTTGTCCCACTTGAGCGCATTCAATTCGTTTATCATCACTTACTGCAGGATTAGATGAAGAGTAGGGGAGCGACATGCCTAGAGCTTCTATGGCTGAAGACATGGTGTTCGCAGTATACATGCCGCCACATGCGCCAGCTCCCGGAATTGAATTTTTTATGATGCCCTTATAATCTTCATCCGATATATCTCCTTTTAGTTTTTTCCCGTAAGCTTCAAATGCGGAAACAATATTGAGATCCTCGCCTTTCCATTTTCCTTTCTTAACTGTACCACCATAAAGGAGAATCCCAGGTCTGTTCATTCTGCCCATTGCCATAATAGCTCCTGGCATATTTTTATCGCAACCTACTATTGAAATAACTGCATCGTAGTGCTGGGCATTTACAACAGTTTCAATGGAATCCGCAATAATATCTCTCGATGGCAAAGAATATTTCATTCCTTCAGTGCCATTAGGTATTCCATCGCTTACTCCAATTGTATGGAATATAAGGCCCCATAAACCCCTTTCATCTACACCTTTTTTAACATCCGTGGCCAGATCATTCAAATGCATATTACAGGGATTACCCTGAAAACCTGTGCTTACGATCCCAACTTGAGCTTTTAAAAGGTCACCATCCTGAATGCCCAATGCATATAGCATAGCCTGCGAAGCGGGCTGGGTTTCATTTAGAGTAATGCCTTTACTATATTTATTTATTTCACTCATATTTTAGATATTAAAAAAGCCTTTCTGTCGAGAGAAAGGCTTGCAGCTTATATAATATATTTCCTTTCTCACGAATCCTGGTAAGGAATCACAAGTACAATAACAATCACAGATACTATAGATCTAACATTGATCATAAAACACAATTTTAAGGCCCAGACAGGGCATTTTGAAATTGGCTTCAAAAGTCCTATAATTATTTATTAAATCAAAGCAATTCCCCCAAAAAATATGCAGATTTATCTACTGATTAAAAATATATATTAAATAAGTGCTACTTTTTAAGAATATTGTATAAGTCTAGGAACTTAATTTAGATTATATTTTGCCAATACTGCATTTTAAAGAATTTTAATTTGGATTTTGAACCTGTAAAAAGAGGCATCAAACATCTTTTTAATATACTTAGAAATATATTGATAACATCGTGCAACCTTCGCCTTAAAAATCTCATCTTTATTATTTAAGACATAAATATTAGAAATATGAAATTACATCATTCAATACTGAATCTTATTACTATAATATTATTTGCACTCAGCCCTAGAATTGTCTTCTCACAGGACATTCTTGCTAAGGCAGACTTTTCAATTGATAATGTCAAATACCTTGAAGTTGAAGGAAGCTTTTGCAATATAGAACTAAATGGATATTCTGGATCATTATTGAAAATGGATGCTAGAATAGAAGGATCCGGTGATCCTGATAATTACGAAATAATATATCGGGAAGATGGTGATAGAATTAAAGTATGGATAGAACGTCCAAATAACATATGGAGAAATATAGACGGCTTATTACATTTTGACGTACCGGAAAACGTAATTGTAATGGTGGATAACAGTTCCGGCAACATTGAAGCTGAAGATCTGAAATCAAGTGAAATTACACTAGAGGCTTCTTCTGGTAACATTACAACCAGAAATATGAAAGGGATTTTGAGCCTAAGATGTTCCTCCGGAAATATTACTTTATCAAATCAAAATGGGAATGCTACTTTACGGGCTTCCTCTGGAAACCTTAGAATTGATGAAATGAATGGTGATCTTGAGGCACATGCATCTTCAGGAAATATTACCATTTATGAGGTCAATGGTGATGTGGAAGCAGATTGTTCTTCAGGTAATATTAAATTAGGAGATATAGAAGGCAGGCTTAAAGTTGAAAGTTCATCGGGGAACATCAGGGGAGAGGATATATTGTTAACAGGGGATTCAAGATTCAAAGCGTCATCAGGTAATGTTACCATTGAATTATTGAATGAAGAGGATGACTTAAGTTTTGACCTTGATTCGGGATCAGGAAACCTGTACGCTGCTGGAAGTACTTCAGATGATAGACTTATTTTAAGGAAAGGTTCTATAAATATCACCGGGATCACGACCAGTGGGAATCAGAGGTATACGACAGATTGATCCTTAACTGCTGTGAACCTGGCCAAGATGTTCCTCAATTTTGGCTTTCAATTCATTGGAGTTAAATGGTTTGGTTACGTAATCATCCATCCCTGCAGCATATATTTTATCAAGATCATTGATCATTACGTCTGCAGTTAAGGCAATAATTGGAATTTTCCTTGTAATATCACTTTCAATATTTCTGATAGCCGAAGTGGCTTCCCAGCCATCCATTTCCGGCATATGTAAGTCCATAAGTATGAGATCATAGGTGTTGGTTTTAAATTTATAGAGTGCTTCAAGTCCATTTTCAGCAGTATCTATCTTATAATCCCATCTTTCCAGGAAGCGCTTGGCAACTTTCATATTCATTTCATTATCTTCTACCAGAAGAATTTGGGTAGCAGAGGTATCACCTTCCTGTGACTCTTTTAAATCATTTTTCTTTTTGTTTTTTAAGTCTCTAGTATGATTAATGCCAAACTTAAGGGTGAAAAAAAACTCTGATCCTTCTCCGGACTGACTTTCTACATGAATATCAGTGCCCTGAAGTTTAAGTAAGTTTCGAATGATTGCTAATCCTAGACCGGATCCGCCGAATTTCCTGGTTGTATCGGTTGTTGCCTGTTCAAATCGATCGAATATCTTTTCCTGCTCATCAGTTGAAATTCCTATTCCGGTGTCACTGACACTAAATTTTATATTTATATCCTCATTTGTTTTATCAAGACATTTCACATTCACATCAATTTTGCCTTTCTCAGTAAACTTGATCGCATTATCGATTAAATTAACGAGTATTTGAGATAACCTATGTGGATCACCAATCAATATTTCAGGAACATCTTCAGATACAGATAAATTAAATTCCAGGTTCTTATTTTCAGCCTTACTCTTAAAGGTATTCTTCATATTGGTTAAGAGCTGACTTGCATCAAAGGGCGTATTTTCAATTTTTATTTTTCCTTCTTCAATTTTTGAGAAATCAAGAATATCGTTTATCAAGACAAGCAGGTTCTCACCTGAAAATTTTATACTCCTTAAAAGTTCGATCTGATCTTCTCGTGGATTTTCCATCATCAGGATCTCGGATAAACCAATAACCGCATTTAGTGGAGTCCTGATCTCATGACTCATATTAGAAAGAAATTTCTGTTTTGCTTTAGAGGCACTTTCAGCTTTTTCCTTTGCTTCAATTAGTTCAAGGTTCTTTTCTTTTAAAGTTTGATTCTTCTCTTCTATATCGGTATGTGCCTTTTCTATTTCTTTATTCTTTACACTTAGACTGATATTAGATCTTTTTTTGTTTTCATAAGCCCTCCACATAAGGAATAAAATGGCAATAAGAAAAGTAATGAGCAGCAGTCCACCATGAAATATGAGGTCATCAATAAAAGACTCACTATATGAGCCCTCATTAAATATATTTATCAATAACATATCCACTAAATAAAAATTATTTTAAAGGTGCTTTGATTTATTTCTCACCTTAATAAAAAAACCATTACTATAAGAACGGAAAACTATCCTTTTCATTTTATTTTAAATGCTATTGTAACATTTTTATGATCTAATCGTCTTCCCATTGAAATGCATTTGAAGTACTTCAAGAATGAGATACTACCCTTAAAGGATAAATTATTCAGATATGCTTTAAGTTATATTAAAGATAAAGCAGAATCAGAGGATATTGTTCAGGAAGTATTTATTCGATTATGGCAAAAGCGAAAAAGCCTTGATAAAATCAAAAACATTGAAGCCTGGAGCATGACTATTACAAGGAATCTTACATTTGACAAACTAAAAGCTAACAGGCTTGAGTTTAAAGACCTTCATAATTTGGAAGATAAAGCCCAGGAAAAGTTCAATCCTGAAGAGCTTGTGGAACAATCAGAAACAATGAAGGGTATCAGAAATATAATTGACTCGCTTTCCGAAAAGCAGAAACAAGTAATTGTATTGCGCGATATAGAAGGACATACCTATCAGGAAATAGGTGATATAATAGGAATTGACCAAAACCTGGTAAAAGTTACCCTTTTCAGAGCAAGAGAGAACGTAAGAAAAAAAATACTTAAAACGGACCAGTATGGATTATAACAAGATTAATACCTTATTGGAAAAATATTGGAATTGCGAGACCACCTTAGAAGAAGAATCACTTCTTCGGGAATATCTGTCAGCGAACGATATCCCTGAGGACTTTAAGGAGATTTCTACACTTTTTCATTACTATAAATCACAGAGCGGGATAAAGGTATCAAAAGGATTTGAGAAAAAGGTTCTGAATGAAATTGAATCCAAAGAAAAGAAAGGAAAGCGAAGGTATCTTCACATTTATTACAAAGTAGCTGCCGCCACAATCCTGATTTTGTTTTTTGTAACGATTCATCAACGGTTTATAGCAGTTCGTGAGAAAGCTACCGTATTGGTTCAGGATACTTTCGATGATCCTCAAAGGGCCCTTGATGAAACAAAAAAAGCCTTATTGCTTGTTTCTGAAAAATGGAACAAGGGCAAAGACAATATTATCAGACTATCTGAATTTAACAAAGCAGAGAAAATTATAAAAAACGAAAATCTATAACAATATGAAACGAACATGGAAAAGGCCATCATTAATATCAGAACAGCGGTTGATTGTTTTTTACATGGTAGTTCCTTGTGACCATTGAAAATAAACTATAAACACATGAAATCGACTTGAAAAATAATCTGATGAATTTATGAATGGTCAGCATGATTATTTTTCATCAAAGATTCCTTGTGACCATTGAAAATAAACTATAAACACATGAAAAGGTTAATCATTTTAATTATTGGTATTCTTTTATATACAAACGGATTCTCCCAGGAGGATGTAATCACAAAATATTTTAGTGAATATGAAAGACGTGATGATTTTACAACGATCATTATTACAAGTAAGATGTTTCAATTAATTGCCCAAATTCCTGAAAGCGAAGACGATGAGGATGTGATGAATATTATTCGAAAACTTAATGGATTAAAAATACTGACTTCTAGTGAATATCCGGAACGAAAGGAATTGTCAAAAAAAGCAGTGAAGATTATTACTGAAAAGGGATTTGAAGAATTGATGATCATTAAAGAAGGGGAAGAAGAAATTAAATTCATGATCCTTGAGGAAGAAGGGCATATCAGTGAATTTGTAATGTTAATCGCTGAAGATGATGATGGTGATTTCTTCCTGATGAGTATGACTGGAAACCTTCAACTTGAAGATATATCAAAATTATCCAAAACTCTGGATATTGATGGATTTGAACATTTAGAAAAGATCGAAAATTAAACTCATTTAACAACAATCCAATGAAAAAATATATTATTTTATTCGCTTTACTACTGCTTGGACAAGCTGGTTTTAGCCAAAGTCAGGCAGTAGAGAATTTTCATAATAAATATAAAGATAATGGGAAATACATTTCAGTAAGAATTGATGGTGGGATATTGAACATTCTTTCAGGTATAGAAACTAATGATGAAGAAGCCCAGGAAATGTTAGAAGCCATGACTAAGATCGATGCCATAAACGTACATTCCATTGATCGAGATGAGGATGAATTTGCTGAGTCTGATATTACAAAATTCAAGAAAGATGTACAGAAAGAGAACTATGATGAGCTGATGATCGTAAGGGATGGTGATACAGATGTGGATTTCCTTATTAAAGAGAAAAAAGGGAAAATCAGTGATCTTTTACTGGTAGTTGATGAGCCAGATGAATTTACAATAGTTAGTATAAGTGGGGAAATTGACCTCAAAACAATAGCTGAAATAACAGAAAACCTTGACATAAAAGGATCAAAACACATGGATAAGTTGGAAGAAAAACAAAACTAAAATTGACTTAATATGCATGTGAAAGGTCTGGGAAACATTCTTCAGGCCTTTTTTTTATGCCTTTTATTTAATTAGCAATTTTGCCATTATCTTAATATTCCGGCATTTTTACAGATCCCATGCAGGAAGATATATTAAATCAAGTAAACCTGAATTTCAGCCTGGAAAGTTTAATTGTATTAAAGATTATTCTTGGCTTTGTTATGTTCGGTGTTGCTCTGGAGCTAAATATGGGACTTTTAAAGAGCTTTTAAGAGCTCCAAAAGCTTACATTATTGGTTTAACATCTCAATTTATATTATTACCCGCAATTACTTTTATTTTAATACTAATTCTTGATCTGCTACCAGGATTAGCATTAGCAATGATACTTGTTTCTACCTGCCCAGGTGGGAACGTATCAAATTTCTTTTCATCACTTGCTAAAGCAAATGTCCCCCTATCAGTCAGCTTAACCGCTGTATCAACATTATTAGCTACATTAATGACACCTACTTATTTAGCCTTTGGTCAGGATTGTATCTGGGTGCTTCAAATGCAGGAGAATCAATTAATTTAAACTCAATTGATTTGTTCTTGAATATTCTGCTACTGCTTGGCCTTCCGATAGTATTGGGGATGTATTTTTCATCCCGTTTTCCGCAAATTACAATCAAAATTATTGGCCCGATCAAAAAAGCATCTATGGTTATTTTTATTTTATTTGTTATTGTTGCATTTTCGAATAATTATAGAATTTTTATAGATTATTTTCAGTTAGTAATTGGTTTGGTATTTATGCATAATTCAAATGCCATTATCACTGGGTATTTCTATAGAAAAATATTGGATCTAACTATTGTTGACGGAAGAACGATAGCGATAGAAACTGGAATTCAGAATTCCGGAATAGGATTAATTATAATATTCACTTTTATGAATGGAAATGGAAGTATGGCTATTGTCGATGCCTGGTGCGGAATATGGCATATTGTTTCCGGTTTTTTTTCTTGCATTCTTATAGTCAAAACCAATTAGTGCTTACGCTTAATGAACGGATTTTATAAATTATTTCACAGACCTGGACTTGTACTTCTGAAAGCATGGATACAATTAGCATTATTGGTATATTTCAGACGTATTAAAGTAACTGGAAGGGAAAATATACCATCTGGAACGCCTATTATTTTTGCTCCTAACCACCAGTACGCTTTTATGGATGCCCTGTTACTTGTTATGGTTACCCGAAAAATTCCCTATTTTCTTGTGAGGGCGGATATTTTCAAAAAATCTTTTTTTAGTTTCCTTCTCAGAACTTTGAAGATGATGCCAGTATATAGCCAGAGAGATAGTGTTGATGTACTCTCAAAAAATGAGGAGACATTCAGTACTTGTGTTGACATCCTGAAAAGAGGTAAGCATTTGACCATTTTTCCTGAAGGGAACCATAGTAAAATCAGAAAGATAAGAACAATAAGGAAAGGCCTCTTAAGAATTGGATTCAGGACAATTAATGAAGGTGACGAAAGCAAGAACCTGGTTATTATTCCAGTTGGAATTAACTACGATGACCATTCTAAATTTCAAAGTGACATATTGATAAAATTTGGTAAACCTATCGCTCTTGAAGAGTATAATGAACTTTATAAGGAGAACCAGGCTAAAGCTTTTAGTGATGCTTCATCAAAGATATACTCTGATCTTGTAGATCTAACAGTAAATATACAACATATAGAAAGCTATAAGTTCTATGAAAGTGTATTAAAGATTTATACACCAAATTTTATGCGCCAGATAAAATTAAGATACAGAAATTTACTTTATAGATTTGCGGCATATAAAAAGATTATAGCGGGATTAGACGATTGGATAGAAACGGATCCTCAGGAATTTAAAGCATTTGAAACGAAAAATAATAAGTTTTTCAGACATCAGATCAGATCGGAATTTGATCCGGTCTGCCTTGGTAATTTCTTCGATTCCAGATTACAAAGGTTTTTTAATTATTTATTACTAATCATTTTCTGGCCTATATATATGTATGGCCTAATAAACAATCTTCTCGCCATATCTTTGCCCTATTTTATTGGCAAAGCCACTGTTAAAGATGACCATTTCCAAAGTTCAGTAAAACTTGCCATAGGCTTGCTGTCATTTCCGATAACCTATATTATCCAGGGGATTTTATTTTATCAGTTTTTCCCGAATGGGTGGTATGTAACCTGGTATATTATATCAGTTATCGTTACAGGGATATTGGCCAAAATTTACCAGAACTGGATCCATAAGTTCTGGGAAATGTTTAAAATCAGATTATTAATGATGAAACGCAAACGTGCCTTTGTTCAGATAAAGAGTAGCTATAATGATCTTATCAAAACCCTGAATGATAACATCAAGCCTGAATAAAATCTGAATAATCTCACATTAAGCCCTATTAATCTTCTGAAATATTTTAATAATATATCTCAATAACTTATTGCGATTTATTTACTGATAATAATCACATAAATTATCGGTCTCATTCGTTTATTTTGCATCCTAAAGTTTAAGGTATGGATGGTATTAAAGAAAAAGCGGATCTGGAAAAGTATTTTGAAAAATTTAGAAAAAATATTATTGGGATTGATTCCTATATTGATACTCCTTATGGGAATAAGAGGATCATATATGCAGATTGGATAGCCAGTGGTAGGTTATACAAGCCAATTGAAGATAAATTGTCTAATGTAATTGGTCCGATGGTTGGCAATACACACTCAGAAGCCAGTGAAACAGGAACGCTAATGACAAAAGCATATCATTACGCACAACATGTTATTAAAAAACATGTAAATGCTAATGCGGAAGATGTAATTATAACTTCGGCTACTGGAATGACCGGAGTCATATGCAAATTTCAGCGAATACTGGGGTTGAAAATACCGGAAAAAATTGAAAAATTCTGTAAAATTCCTGAAGAGGAAAGACCTGTAGTATTTGTTACCCATCTTGAACACCATTCCAATCATACCTCCTGGCTGGAGACCATTGCTGATGTAGTTGTACTTGAACCGACAAATGATTTACTGGTTGATCCCGATAACCTAAGACAGGAAATTAAGAAATATAAAGATCGAAAGATAAAGATTGGTGCATTTTCAGCATGTTCAAATGTTACCGGGTATATGCCCCCGATCTATGCACTATCTAAAATAATGCATCAAAATGGTGGCTATAGTTTTATTGACTATGCTGCATCAGCACCTTATACAAAGATTGATATGCACCCGGATGATCCGGAGATGAGACTGGATGCTATATATTTTTCACCACACAAATTTTTAGGAGGGCCGGGGAGTACAGGAGTATTGGTATTTAATAAAGAGCTATATAAAAATAGAATACCAGACCATCCGGGAGGTGGGACTGTAAACTGGACGAATAGATGGAATGAGTATAGTTATGTAACTGATGTCGAAGCCCGTGAAGATGGTGGCACACCTGGTTTTTTGCAGGGATTCAGGATAGCTTTAAGCATAGAACTTAAGGAGCAGATGGGCGTTGTTAATATAGAAGAAAGGGAAAGACAGCTTCTGGATATTGCTTTTAGGGAGTTGCCGAAAATAAAAGGACTGAAAATATTGGCAGATAATGTTCGAGACAGGCTCGGAGTGATATCCTTTTATATTGAAGGTATTCACCATAATTTATTGACTCGGTTACTAAATGATCTCTATGGAATTCAGGTAAGGGGAGGTTGTTCCTGTGCCGGGACATATGGCCATTTTCTTTTAAATGTGGATTATGACCAGTCACATTCAATTAGTGATCATATAGATCATGGGGATTTCTCTTTGAAACCAGGCTGGGTGAGGTTAAGCATTCACCCAACTATGACTGATGATGAACTCTCAGAAATTATAGCGGCCCTAAAGGAAATCAGCGTGAATATTGAAACGTATAAAAAGCAATACCATATTAATAAATCTACCAATGAATTTCATCATAATAAATATCAAAAAGACTATGATTCGATCTTTAGAAATTGGTTTAATTCTGAAATATAATTAAATGGTTCAGGCAAATTAAGTCTTTCACTTATGACTGACTATGTACAAAACATTCCGAAAGAATTCCTGGGACAATCCCTCATTAGAATTGATGAATATCTGGTAAAAATTGAAAAATGTCTTGATGCATTAGAGGAAGAGGAAATATGGCTACGACCAAATGAATCTTCAAATAGCATTGGTAACTTAATACTCCACCTTTGTGGCAATATTACCCAATATATAATTTCATCCCTTGGAAATGTTAAAGATACGCGAGAACGTGATTCGGAATTTAATGCTACCGGAGGGATGTCAAAAACGGAATTATATGAAAAACTCACCAATGTTGCATATGAAGCTAAAAATGTGATCAGAGAAATTAACCTGGAAGATCTTTCAGCAATAAGATCTGTGCAGGGATTTAAATTGTCCGGGATCGGAATTATTATTCATGTGGTAGAGCATTTTTCATATCATACCGGACAGATTTCATTTTGGACTAAAATGATCAAAAATATTGATCTGGGCTTTTATAATAATCTGGACCTGAACCAAAAAAACTCATCTGAATAATTTATTACAGGGTTTGTCTCCTGAACGTCAAAGTATTCTTCAAATTCCCCAAAACATTTCGGGTGTAAAACGTTTTTATTATTAAGGTTAGAAAATTGAATAAATCTAATCGTTGTCAATTTTTTCCCGGGATATCTTGTAGTAATAGTTTTAGGTGGTTAGTTATATGGTTGTAAAAACTGCAAATCCCGGGAATTTTTATTTAATTTGATTTTGCATATACTTAATCAACCCATTCAGCGATAAAAAGATTAGTGTCACGTGTTCCTCCATTATTTCGATTTGAAGAGAAAACAAGATATTTCCCATTATTCGAAAATACGGGGAAAGCATCGAATATTCCATCAGTGGTTATTTGCTCCATGTCTGAGCCATCTGTATTTATCATGTATAAATTAAAAGGAAAACCCCTCTGGCTTGTGTGATTAGAAGCAAATATCACTTTTTCTCCTGAGGGGTGGAAGAATGGGCACCAGTTAGCTTGTCCCAGATTCGTTATTTGCTTTAACTCTGATCCGTCTGTATTGCAGATGAACAATTCCATATCCGTGGGTTTCACAAGGCCTTCTTTCAATAGTTGCTTGTACTCATCGATGGCTTCCTGCGTTTTTGGCCTGGAGGCTCTAAAAATAAGTTTTGACCCATCAGGAGAGAAGAATGCGCCCCCATCATAACCCAAATCACTAGTAATTTGAGTTACGCCTGATCCATCCAGGTTCATTGTATACAGTTCAAGATCTCCAGTTCTTATAGATGTAAAAACTATTTTATCCCCTTTTGGACTTACCGTAGCCTCAGCATCGTACCCGGGTTCATCTGTAAGCTGATGGAGAATATTTCCATTTAGGTCAGCAATATAAATGTCAAAATCACTGTAAATCGGCCATACATATTTTCCGTCAGTTCTTGGTTCAGGCTTTGGTGGACAATTCTTGTCTCCATCATGTGTTGATGCATAAATTATAAGACTATCTCCTGGCAAAAAGTAAGAACAGGTTGTCCGTCCCAGGCCCGTACTTACTAATATGGGCTTAGTATTGATGATGTCATCAGTCTGCCAGTTGAAATAATATATCTGGTCACATTGGTCTTCCCACTTCGGATTTGTCACCTGAAAAACTAGCTTTGAATCATCAAAACTCCAATAAGCTTCCGCATTATCACCTCCATAAGTCAATTGATAGAGATGTTTGAAATGACGCTCTCCCTCAAGGATAAGTGTGTCAGCATTATTATTGAAAATGGAGGATGTATTATTATTATCTGACTTTTTTTGTGAACAAGCTCCCAGGAAAAATGCAAAAATGAAAATTAAACTTAAATTACGATTCATTACAATAAATATATTATACTGCTAATAAAATCTAACTCTATTATATACTTTTGTCCTATTCAAAAGATGAACAAAACCTATGAAGATGGACAAAAATATAAACTTATTGCTCTTTAGCCTTGTTTTTTTTATATATTTCACTGGATGTGAACAAGCAGACAAACATGAATCAGCTATCAAATCTCTGCAAAATGACGTCAACTTCTTAGCTAGTGATCAATTGGAAGGTCGTGAGACAGGAACCGCCGGAGCGGTTAAAGCCGCGGAATTTCTTGCTAAAAGATTTAAAGAGATTGGGCTTGAACCCAAAGGAACGGATGGCTATTTCCAGGAATTCACATTTTCTCCAAGGAAAAATCCCCACGCAACACCTAGCGATAGTTCTGTTAAAATAACTGCCCGGAATGTAATTGGATATATTGATAATAAAGCCCCAAATACCATAATAATTGGAGCGCATTTTGACCATCTCGGATATGGTGATGAAAATTCTCTTTTTAAGGGAGATTCTTCTATTCATAATGGTGCTGATGACAATGCCAGTGGAGTCGCAGCTTTATTATTAGTGTCAGAAGAGTTGATAGGAAGGAATATTAACAACAATTATTTATTCATTGCTTTTTCTGGTGAAGAAAAGGGACTGTTTGGATCGAACTATTTTAGTAAAAATCCTACGATTGACCTTAAAAAGGTAAATTATATGATTAATATGGATATGGTTGGACGTCTAAACGACGAAAATGCTCTTGCCATCAATGGTACTGGAACTTCTCCATCCTGGAATGAGATCGTTGAAGATATTGATATTGATTCATTGAAATTGATTACCAGCGAATCTGGTATTGGACCTAGTGACCACACTTCATTTTATCTGAAAGACATACCGGTATTGCATTTTTTTACTGGTCAGCATGAGGATTATCATAAACCATCAGACGATGCAGATAAAATAAACTATGAAGGAATTTATGTAGTCTCTGCATATATTGATTCCATGATTACAAGATTGGACCAAAATGATAAGCTAGCTTTTACGAAGACAAAGGATGAGTCAAGTAATACTCCAAAATTTACTGTCACGCTTGGAGTTGTACCGGATTATATGTTTGATGGAAAAGGAATGCGAATCGATGGCGTAAGTGAAGATAAGCCGGCAATGAGGGCTGGACTCCTGGCGGGTGATGTAGTCATACAATTAGGAGATATTGAGGTCACAGATATGATGAGTTATATGAAAGCACTTTCTGCATTTAAGAAAGGGGATGCTACGGAAGTTATAGTTCAGAGAGAGGAAGAAAAACTATCTTATCCAATTCAATTTTAGTATCATATGCAAAAAATAGCGGTATTAGGAGCAGGACGGGTAGGAAATGCGATAGCCAGGGATCTTTCCTCTAAATTTTCTGTCACAGCTTTTGATGTTAGCCTCAGTACTCTGACTGAACTTGAGAATTGTCCCGAAATTCATACTAATCAGGTTGATTTACAAACTAGTGATTTCAAAGAACATGTAAATAGATTCGACCTTGTCATCAGTGCCGTACCGGGTTTCATGGGATTTGAAACTCTTAAAAAAGTGATTCAATCTGGAAAGAACGTGGTTGACATTTCATTCTTCCCTGAAGATCCCTTTGAGCTGGATGTACTCGCAAAAAAAATGAAGGTATGTGCAGTAGTTGATTGCGGTGTGGCACCGGGAATGGGAAATATAATTCTTGGAAGGTATAATGAGAAAATGAAGCTTCAATCTTATGAATGCCTCGTTGGTGGCCTTCCGGTAGTGCGTGAGTGGCCTTTTCAATATAAAGCAGGATTCTCTCCAATTGACGTTATTGAGGAATATATCCGGCCTGCCAGATATGTACAAAATGGAGAGCTTGTTGTCCGGGAAGCCCTTTCGGATCCTGAATTAATTGATTTTGATGAGGTTGGCACACTTGAATCATTCAATACAGATGGGTTGAGGTCTTTAATTAAAACCATGCAGATACCGGATATGATTGAAAAAACATTAAGGTATCCTGGTAGTCTAGAACCATTACGTGTGCTCAGGGATTGCGGACTATTCTCGGATAAAACTGTAGAGATCAATGGCGTTCAGATCAAGCCTGTCGATCTAACATCGAAACTTCTTTTCCCTAAATGGAAGCTTGACAAGGAGGATATCGATATTACTGTGATGCGTATTACCATGAAGGGCAATCAAGATGGTAAAGATATGAATATCAGGTATGATTTATATGATAAAAAAGATATTGAAACCCAGGTTTCATCAATGGCACGTACTACTGGATATACCTGTACGGCAGTTGCTAACCTGATGTTGGAAGGACATTATACGAATCCAGGTATAAATCCACCTGAATATGTAGGAAAAGAAGAAGGACACTTCAATTATATTCTAGAATACCTGAAAGAAAGAAATGTGAATTATATCAAAACAATAAATTCCTGATTATTTCAATTTTGGTGATTGTGAAATTCAGGAATAAGCTTCCTGCCAATGTTCAATAGTCCCTTCTCGCATTGATTTATTAGCTAGGGCAACTGTAATGGCGCTCTTCTTTCCAAATTCGACATTTGCAATAGGATCAAGATCGTCAGTAATACATTTGCCAAAATTCTCAAGTGCTGCACTAGTGGGTCCATCATCTCCCTCCGGAAAATCTTCAATTATTATTGGAATGGGTTCGCCAGCTTCCAATACCTTCATTGTTGCACTTGAAACCCCATCTACCTCGGTCATCAATTCTTGAATAACCGCTGGTTCAGGATAAATAAATCCTTTATGGGAGGCTTCACCTTTTACCACAATAGCAGCTTTAGTGCCAAAGATCTTAACATTAAATCCTTCATGACCATTTGTTGTAATTGAATGAAAACTGGCTTTTAATCCACCAGGATACTCTAATATTGTATAGATATTATCAAAGGTTTCACGTCCATCTTTATAATAATCTATTCCACCCATACCAGTGATCTTCTGTGCATGAGAATTCAGTATGAAATCGATTAGATCGACCTGATGAGAACAAAGTTCAGCCATAAGCCCTCCTGAATATTCTTCATACATTCTCCAGTTTATCAATTTTTCGAATTGAGGATCGGGTACAGGTCTTCGCCAATTTCCATTTCTGTTCCAGTGGGCTTCCACATGTGTAACTGTTCCCAAATATCCCTCATTAACCGTATTGTAAATATTTTGATAAAGTGGATTATATCTGTGCTGATATCCAACCTGAAATTTCAAATTGCTGGCTTTTACCTTTTTTTCTAATTTGAGTGCTTCATCTATTGTAAAAGTCATGGTTTTTTCACAATAAACATGCTTCCCAGCATCGAGGGCTTCTACAGCCATTTGATAATGCATGGATAAAGGGGTGCTGATTATGACTGCATCAATGTCTTTATCGTTCAATAATTCCTGATATTCAGTATAGGCTTTTGAAGAAGGCGCGGATAAACTCATTCCTTGTTTAAGTCTGAAAGGAAGCACATCACAACATGCACTTACCTCCAATCCAGGTATATCCTTAATTAACTTAATAAGCCAGTTGCCTCTTCCACCAGTACCAATTACTCCAACCTTTACAGTATTTGAATTTTTAAGGAAATTACTGTACGCATTTTCCGGTTGAACTGCTAAAGAAGATATGGCCAATCCTCCCATTCCAACAAACTTTCGTCTTTTCATAATATCAGAAATTTAAATTCAAGAAGAAATCCGAAGCTCAATTATAAGTATCTAGTACCATATAAATCTTCTGTTTTACTTCTGTAAGGCATTTCAAAAATTATGCCTGTTTTACAAAATTTAAAAATTATTGCAAATGTATTAAAAGTTATCATTGTATATAGAGGAGAAAGCTTTAAAATCATTCGATGTTTTCAAAAATGATGTAACAATTACTAATTTAGAATGTTTATCATTGAGCAGTTATTTAATAATTAAACTGCAACATTTAGAATTTTCGCTTTAAGTCAAAATTAGTTAAAAATGATTACGATATTATCTCCGGCAAAACGATTGAATTATTCAGATCCAATCCTTACCAACACCTATACATACCCGATTTTCATTAAGGAATCTGAAGTGATAATGAATAAATTGAAGAAGCTGCGACCTCCTGCAATTAAAAAACTTATGAATATAAATGAGACTCTGGCGGAGACAAATTATGACCGTTTTCAAAATTGGGAACCGACCTTTGATTTGAGTGTTGCAAGGCAGGCAATAGCAACTTTCAAAGGGGATGTTTATCTTGGAATTGATGCCCCATCATACAATGAATCTGATTTTGAAAAGGCTCAGCAATCAATCCGTATTTTGTCAGGTTTACATGGTATACTTAAACCTTTGGATTTGATCAGACCTTATCGACTTGAAATGGGAACTAAGTTGAAGATAGGAAGGGCTAATAATTTGTATGAGTATTGGAGAAATAAAATACTCGACACAATTATTGAGGATCCGGAATTTATAAAAGATAAAACACTGATAAACCTGGCATCAAAGGAATATAGCAATGCAATA
>CALOCZ010000073.1:0-40598 GCA_942491935.1 uncultured Cytophagales bacterium | reverse complement strand
CCTTAGCAATGAGATAGCCTAATTTCCCATCGCAGGAATAAAAACTGGCACTCATAACTCCATATGTCCTGGAAATTTTGAATTGTTGCTGGTACCTGAAGCTCGACTGCTTGATAATAGATATAGCATCATCTATAGAAAATGCCCTTATCTCCAGGCTGTCACAATTTGTAGATTGGGATCCAACCCTATAATTGTGTTCTACCTGGGCAAATAGTGGTGCAACCGTACATACTGTGGTTAAAATTCCTGCTAACAGGAAGCCCCTCATGACTATACTTATATTTTTTGCCATATACTTTTAATTAACACATCAGAACTCAAGGCCTATTCTCATATCCATATGTTCCGCAACGTGACCATGGGCTTTTAAGGAAAATCCAACACTAGCCATCTTACCTATACGATAATATATTCCATACCGTTGAAAAAAGGAGTTGTTTGTGGATGGAAAAGGTCTGTACAAATAATAAGCTAACTGCTGTGTAAATGTTATCCGGCCGATTACAAAAGCATTTCCAAGATGAAGCGACAATACAAAAGGTGCATAGTCTTCTTCCAGTCTGTCGGAAATTTCCTGAAAAGATCCATCATATGAAAATTCCATACCAGCCAATATGCCATTGATATTCGACAGACCCTTTATAATTCCCCCTTCGATTCCGATCATAAGTTTGTCTTTATCACCGTAAATACTATCCGCATCAACTGATCTGATCGACCAGAATACTCGTCCATAGCCCAAAAGAGATTTTTTTCTTATTCCATTACTCTTCTTCTGAGGTTTGAGTTTTACTGGTCTTAGTATATAATCCAAACCTAAGGAAGCTGTTGGAAAATTCATCCCCTTATTTGGCATTTTCAATCCCGCATTGGATATATGATTATAATTTATAGAAAAATTAAACTGATACCTTTCCTTTATCAGGTAATTGTAACTAAGATTCAGTAGTAGAATCCCACTTATCTTTGAGCCAAAGAAAAGATTCTCCGGATTAGAACTTTCGTCATATACATTATCCAGATATGACAAGCCCATTCCAACCCGCATGGAAAATCTGGACCGGCTTTTAAAATTAAAATATGGTTCAAAGAAAAATGCGAGGTTGTATGAATGTCCAAGAACTTCAGGATTTCTGTAATCATAGAAATTAAAAGATACACCAAGCCTGCTGTAGCAATTGCAATTGGACCATGATCTGAAAGAAGTATTAAGTTTACTGAAGTCTAATTGAATCCCCCAGATATTGGACTCTGAAATTTCCTTTAATTCTTCAGCATGTGGAATGATAAATCCATAATGAAACTTTGCGCCGACATAGATTGGCAACCTAACCTTTTCATTATCAGAAAGTTGCGCTGTACTTGAATTGGTGAAGATCACTAAAGCAATTAGGACGGATAAGGAAATTTTTACTTTTCCCAAAATTTGATCCATGTTTAGTGATATCATAACATAAAATTAAAATCTGATTGTTTATTTTTACGAAAAACCATAGATAAATGAGAACACTTTTGGTCATTCTTTTTGCATTAACAATCAGTTATAAGTCCTCAGGTTGGGGGCAAACCGGTCATCGTGTAATCGGTTTGATCGCTGAATATCATCTTTCTAAAAAGGCCAAAAAAAATATCCGGAATATATTGCAAGGACAAAGCCTGGCTATGGCCAGTAACTTTATGGATGAGATTAAATCTGAAAGTAAATATGATTATCTTTCTCCCTGGCATTATTGTACCATACCCGACGGTAAAACTTACGAAGAGGCTGGCACACCTGATGAAGGTGATATAATATATGCCCTTGAATTATTTATAAATGAATTAGATTCAAAAGAATTCAGTATTGAAGATGAAGCTTTTACATTAAAATGCCTGATTCATCTGGTTGCAGATATCCATCAGCCACTTCATGTTGGAAATGGAACAGATAGAGGTGGGAATGACACCGAGGTTGAATATTTCTGGAGAAATTCAAACCTGCATCGTGTCTGGGATACCGGGATCATTGATGCCAAGAACCTGAGTTACACCGAATATACTGATTGGATACATCATACTGATAAACAGTTGATCGAGACCTGGTCGCAATCAGGGATCATTGATTGGGCATATGAATCAATGTCATATAGGAACCAGGTATATGACCTCCCGGATGATCATAAGATAAGCTACGAGTATAATTACAATAATATAGACCTGGTTAATTTACGTTTACTACAGGCAGGAATCAGGTTGGCCAGGATATTAAACGATATCTACGGGTAAATATTACCAATGTTTATCATATAATATACTTTGGATATCTGGAAAAGCTCTTTAGATTGCATAATTAAATTGCATTGAATATGAATACATTTATCGCATTGGTTGGAATGTGCGGATCAGGCAAATCGGTAATTGCCGATGCGCTTGTCGAAAAAGGATATCAGTTCTTTCGATTTGGTCAGATTACCCTGGATATAATTATGGAACAGGGTATGGAAGTTAATGAAGAAAATGAGCGGGCCATACGGGAAGGTTTGCGGAAAGAACATGGCATGGGGGCCTATGCCATTAAAAACATGCCGAAAATTGACGCGTTCCTGTCGATGGGAAATGTAGTTGGCGATGGTTTATATAGCTGGGCCGAATATAAGATCCTGAAGGATAAATATGGGGATCAACTGGTCATAATAGCAGTATATGCCCCACCAAAACTACGGTATGAGCGTTTATCAAACCGTCAACAATCAGATGATGATAAAGAAATCAGAAACAGGCGATTAAGCGCCGAACAGGCAAAAAGCCGTGATTTTTCGGAGATAGAGAATCTGGATAAAGGGGGACCGATCGCTATGGCAGATTACACACTGGTAAATACAGGGAAATATACCAGAATTGCTCAAGCAGCTGGAAAATGTATTAGTACAATTATAATTATTGATATGTCAGAGAACAAAGAAGTCTATGTTCGTCCCACCTGGGATGAATATTTTATGGAAGTTGCCAGAACCATCGCGAAACGGGCTACCTGCGACCGTGGACGGAGTGGATGTGTCATTGCCCGGGATAAGCAAATGTTAGTAACCGGGTATGTAGGATCCCCTGTTGGACTTACCCATTGTGATGATGTTGGTCATCTTATGAAAAAAGTGATCCATGATGACGATTCAATTTCACAACATTGCATGCGAACTGTTCATGCTGAACAGAATGCGATTTGCCAGGCTGCTAAATTGGGTGTGGCACTTGATGGAGCTACTGTTTATTGTAAAATGACACCATGCCGGACCTGTGCAATGTTGATTATTAACTGTGGCATTAAAAGAGTGGTCTGCGAAAAGAAATATCACCGTGGAGCTGAATCGGAACAGATGTTTAAAGATGCCGGAGTTACGCTTGAGTTTTTCCAGGAGGATTTTGTGAAATACGAAAACCAGTAATAACAATTTGGGCCTAAACAGTGCGGTTGAAATTTGAAGGAATAATCATTGAGCTCTATGCGGAAATAATGGTTCTTTCTTTTGAATATATATTAGATAAGTGCGTCCGGATCCCTATTTACAATTATGTTCCATAACGTAAAACCTGGTCCCTTCAACATAAACCTTATCATCCTTTAATTCCAATCGAACAGTAACAGGATCCGCTTTTTTAAAATTCAGGATGAGTTCACCGTTTGGTCCGATTCCGCGGCCCTCCCAGGTTCCTGACTTGCTTCCTTTATATTTTTTGGAAAGATCTCCCATACCTTTTTGCTGAATTTTACTTTTGAAAGTGCCATCAGCACATAGCCAGACCTGGTTATTCTTTTTCACATAGGGATTTGATATATACGTTGCGAGGTACTTGTTTTTCAGTTTTTCTGGCCAGTCAAAATTAGCGTACAGCGATCCAAGGGTTGGTTCACCTAGTGAGGAGTTGTCCATAAATTGGATCAAGCCTTTTTTTGATTCCTCATACATATATTCCGGTGTGATCATAAGATACATAACACACCATCCATAATCGGCACATTTTGCTTCTGCATAACCCAATAGATTATTGGTACTGTTCTTTACGACCAATTCAACAGCAAGAACCTCACCTCTCATGAAAGGATCTCCTTTTCTGTCCAATTCAATCCCATTTTGAACTTCAAATTTAATATCAAGGTCAAGCCTGGCTTTAATATCATCCATGGTGTCATCAAAGCCAAATGCATAAATGGTCCCTTCCGGATTTTCAACATTGGCTAACATGAGCATCTCGGTGTCTGTAGGCAGGTAGCCGGCCCATCCTTCAGGAATAACAGAAGTTAATCCAACCATTGGAGCATTTATCTCTTCACCAGCCTTATATAATTTGCCTGCTTGCAACCTCTCCTGTGAGAATGCCGGTAATACCAGAACAAGGGATAAGACAAGAGATAATGCGGAACTAATAAATAATTTATAATTCATATTTATTTATATTCATTAAATTTGATAACGTTTATTTAAGCATTTTGTTCTCCCTAAAGCTTAAGATGGCGATAGAATATATGCTGCCCCGGGAACATGTTCAGGGGTTGATATACATTCAGGATATAGGCAGTTTCTATTAAAGCAAGATGCGAATATCCCTGTGGAAAATTGCCTAACAGACGTTTGGTTTTAAAATCAATATCTTCGCTGAATAGCCCAAGATGGTTCGAGTACCCAAGAAGCCTGTTAAATAGCTCAATCGCTTCTTCTTTCTGCCCAATCTTATACAGGCTTTGGATCATCCAAAATGTACATATGGTAAAAGAGGAACTAGGCAACCCAAAATCATCTTTATTTTTATACCGGTACATTAAGCCATCATTCAACAATTCTTCCTTTGTTTTTAAGACTGTGCTTATATACTTTGGATCCTTAGCATCTATAAAACCATAAGATTCTATTAACAAGTTAGCTGCGTCCATATTCCTGCTGCCATAGGATTGAGTGAAAGCCTGAACATCCTCATTCCATCCATTTTTCATAATGTCATCCTTTATTCTATCACGCAATTTTTCCCAGGGTTTAATATATTTTTGTTTTTCTAATAACTGGGCAATTTTTACACCCCTGTCTGCTCCTGCCCATACCAACACTTTCGAAAAAAGAAAGTGTTGCTCTTCTCCCCTAATCTCCCATATACCTTTATCGGCCTCATGCCAATGTTTTTCAATCGCATGCATAACTGCCCGTACAATGGTCCATAATTCCTCACTTCGGTCCGTTGAAATCTTATAGTTTTTGAAATCCTGCAAAATGATATCCATCAATACGCCTACTATATCATGTTGCCTTTGGGTATAGGCTGCATTACCGATTCTGACTGGTTTGGAACCTTTATAACCCTTCAAATGATCAAGAATATGTTCCGTTAAATCTTTTTCGCCTCTGATACCATACATGATTTGCATTTTATCACCCTTTTTCGGTACGGCATTAACGATAAAGTTCAGAAATCCCTCAGCTTCCTTATCGTAACCAAGATATCTCAATATCCTGATGATCATACCGGAATCCCGAATCCAGGTAAACCGGTAATCCCAATTGCGTACTTCACCAATTGTTTCTGGAAGAGATGTTGTTACAGCCGCAATTATGGCACCAGTCTTTTCATAGGTCATTAATCTTAACACGAGAGCACTCCTGACTATTTCCTCTCTCCAATTCCCAAATCCCATTCCTTTTTCAACCCAATCCAGCCAATATACTTCCGTACGCTGCAGATCCAGGTTTACAATATCTGATGTAGGATTTCGAAGTTTTTCATTGTAGCTCAGATAAAAGAAACCATCTTCGGTTAACTCAATATCATGTTCTTCAACAATAGATTCGTAAGAAAAAGTGGAGTACAAATATATCGACTCATACTGTCCTGAAAGATTATAGCTTTTTATATATTCATTTTCAATGACTGTTTTTGTTTCACCAATAGCATAATTAACTTTTGGATCATATTTGATTCCAAATTTCGGCTTCCCTGATATCAAATGAACATACCGAATAAGATCAGGAGGACTGTATATCTTTCCATTATCCCGAGTATATATTGGCATAAAGTCGATAAACTCAAATTTGTCAAGACCATGCTCAAACCTGGTTTTTAAAATATTGGTGTAGGGATGATAACTTTGCGATATCGAATAATCCTTGTCTACAATTATGCTGAACTCCCCTCCTTTCTCATCATCCAGCAGCTTAGCAAATTCAGAAGATGAATCTATGTCTGGTAAACAAAGCCATTCAATCGATCCTTTATCCGATATGAGTGCTGCACTTCGTGAGTTGCCGATTACACCGTAATTGTAGTTGTCCATTTTTTATTTGTTACAAATCCCTGATTACCATTTTAAATTTTTGTAGAATTGAAAATAGTATTCCTTTCTAATAGTAACAACTTTAAAATCATGTGTTTTTAAGAAAGTGCGAAATTGATGGCTTACTCATTCAATTTTTACTTAATAGCAAGACTCTTAATGGGATTATGGATAAGCAGTTTTTGAGTATTTAACAGATGCTTATTTAAAAAATCGTTAACTTCAGGCCGATTTTTTATTTTTTAAAGCAGAATACTCATGCAGAGATCATCTAACTCAAAATTTGTTATTGGCCTGACACTTGTGGCCACATTAGGAGGATTGCTATTTGGTTATGATACCGCTGTAATTTCCGGAGCAGTGGGATCCTTACAATCCTTTTTTATTGATTCATTACAGCAAAGTGGCGACCAGGCAAATATTGTGATTTGGCAATACAGGCTGACCGTGATATTTGTTATTATCATAATTGAACTGGCTATTACAGCTATTCTTATAAAAGTATTCGGAAGGAAAAAAGGTTCCGTATATTCCATTTTCATTTTTGCGATCACCGTACTTGTATTGTTTTACAATTTCAGAAATCCAGCCATTCTTGATGAAGAAACAGCCAATTCCATTAAAGGTTTTACTATATCCAGTGCACTGATCGGTTGTATTTTAGGAGGATCAATAGGCGGCTTTGTAAGCAGAAAATATGGAAGAAAAAATGGGCTTGTTATTGCTGCCTTGCTATTTGCCATATCTGCTATTGGCTCATCCATACCTGAAAAAATGAATATTTTTGGTGTGGAGAACATCATTTCATTTATTATTTACAGAATAGTTGGCGGAGTTGGTGTTGGTCTTGCCTCAATGCTATCACCTATGTATATCGCCGAAATTGCGCCTTCTTCAATCCGGGGTAAACTGGTTTCATGGAACCAGTTTGCAATAATTTTCGGAATGTTGATCGTATATTTTGTTAACTACAGCATTGCGCTTACAGGCGATGATCAGTGGCTTGTAGATACAGGCTGGCGATGGATGTTTGCTTCAGAAACTATTCCTGCCATATTATTCCTCTTTTTACTATTCTTTGTGCCTGAAACTCCACGGTTCCTTGTTATGAAAAATAAAGAAGACAGTGCTTTAGAATTGCTTATTAAACTGGACTCAAAGAGCAAGGCAGATACCATTCTCAAAGACATTAAAGAAAGTCTTAAGGTTAAGGACGCTCCCTGGTTATCATATGGCGGTTTACTGATCATAATCGGAATCTTCTTATCTGTTTTTCAACAGTTTGTAGGCATTAATGTGGTATTGTACTATGCACCGGAGATCTTTAGAAACATGGGGAGCGGAACCGATGCTTCTCTCTTACAAACCATTATCGTGGGTGCAGCAAATCTATCATTTACTATTTTAGCTATATTCACAGTCGATAAGTTTGGCAGGAAACCTTTACAGATTATTGGTGCATTGGGAATGGCTGTGAGCATGATCGCACTTGGATTTACTTTTTACCTGAAAAGTGTAGGAATGGGTGCTTTGATCTTCATGATGATTTATACGGCCTCTTTCGCCATGTCATGGGGGCCGGTAACATGGGTTTTGCTATCTGAAATATTTCCCAATAAGATCAGAGGAGCCATGTCCATTGCAGTTGCAGCCCAGTGGGTCGCTAACCTTATCATTTCATGGACATTCCCTATTATGAATGATAGTTCCTGGCTGACCGAAAAATTCAATCATGGATTTGCTTATTGGATCTATGGTGTCATGAGTATCCTTGCCGCCATATTTGTATGGAAGCTGGTACCTGAGACCAAAGGGAAATCACTTGAGGAGATAGAAGACATCTGGGAGAAATAAAAACAGGTTTTATCAAAAATAATTTGATATTAAATCCCGCCAAAAAAAATGGCAAATGCGGCAGTCAATATCAAACCCGGAAATGGCGGGACTTTATTTAATAAAAAGAGGCTGTCCAAAAACAGCCTCCTGTTCTCTCTCTTACTCACCCATTACGTAAAGATTATCTGAGTTCTGTCTCCATCTGCCAATTCATAGAACTGGCCAATGGTAATAATATCTTTGACGTGCTCAGATAAATCCTTCATTTCTATTTTAAACATATCCGTTGCCAGTTTACAGGCATAAATTTCACCTCCTCCGGCCGTGATCATATCCATAAATTCATCAACTGGAGGTATATCCAGTTTTTCCATCTGGCTTTTCATCATAGATGATACACCTGCTTCTACACCTGGCAACATGCCCAATATTGTAGGAAATGGTAACCCTCCCGGCATTCTCATGGCAGGATTACCAATAGTCCCGGTATGCAGACTGTTCATCTGCTTCTTGGTTATGGCATCCAATCCAAAGAAAGTAAAGAACAATTTGGCTTCAATACCTTCCATTACTGCTCCATTCGCCATAACCAAAGCTGCGTAAACATCCTCAATAGCACCTTTTGCACAAATAATCAGTACTTTTTCTAAAGGTTTTTTTTCAACCTTTTTTGTGGTCGTTTCTTTTGTTTCAATATTAGTTTCCATAATACTAATTTTTAAATTTTAAAATTCTTATACACAACTTGCCGGCTTGGGTATACCTGCTATTCTGCTTGATTTTTTAAGAGGCCCTCCAGGGAATAACTGATACAATCCTTTAATATCGGTAATCCCTGATTTTCCGACTTTTCTTATCGTTAACTGTTCTCCAGCAATATGCTTGTCACGAAGAAAATGCAGTA
Organism: uncultured Cytophagales bacterium; assembly: GCA_942491935.1. Classification (GTDB taxonomy): domain Bacteria; phylum Bacteroidota; class Bacteroidia; order Cytophagales; family Cyclobacteriaceae; genus JAGTVG01. The sequence continues at coordinate 31,560 of CALOCZ010000073.1, read as the reverse complement.
CTTCAAAATGCTTATCAGTCAACTCAATCCCTTCTTCTTTCGCTATTTCTGCTGCTACGTCCTCATTCCACTGGGAAGGATCACTTAGATATCCTTCATCGTTTACATCTACCGATACTCCGGCTATAACTGTTTGTCCCATGATTATATTGTTTATTGTTTAATTTAAAATTATTTGTTTTCTTCTTGTGTTATATTTTTAAGGAAGGTCATAATAAAACCAAGTCCTTTTTTGCCTTCAGGTGTTCTGAGTTCGTTAAATGCCCTCCATAAGGAATATTCTTCAATGTTCTCAGTTTCAATCTTCTTAAAAACACTGATCGCATTATTCAAGGCACCCAGCATTTCAGGTTGTGTTAAATTCTTAACTGTTTCCAGAATAGTTACTACATTATCTGCAAGCAACTTGACATCTTCTGCGCTGAAATGCTGAACGATGTTGTCAATAATACCTGATAATTCTCTAAAAAACTCAAAATAACCCCGTTTTTCAAATTCATGCATCTTGTGGATGGTATCCAGTCCCATTTGCGTTATTATAGGACCAACATCCTTTGAAAGGTCCACTGCACTTTCCGCCAACTGCAACATCTCATTCAAAGTCCCGGCATTTCTTAATAATCGGAAAAACAAAGATTTTAGTTCTTCAGTATCTAACTCAATACCTGCATGATCCAATTCATCCACTGAAGCTTTGAATAGATCATTCCCAATAAGGTTCAAATCAGTGGCCAGATCTTCAAGGGCCTGACGTTTCTGCTTTTGAATTGCCAGTTCTTCAAGGATCAGGTCAAGCTTCCGGTTTACATCATTGATCTGAACTTGTACATCAGATCCATTTTTCTCTACAATATTCGCCATTACCGATACATTTAAAGTTTTTTACCAGCCATTGTCATTGCAGAATCTATAGGCATTTCCTTTCCTTTTAAAAGAATATGCCAGTAAATCCATCTGAACAAAAGTTTTCCATAATGGTTCATCCTGGATTCTTTCAATAATCCAAAAGGGCCGAGACCAGGAAATGGAAAAGACCCTGGAAGAGGTTCCGTGTCATAATTAAAATCTATTAAAGTCCCTTTACCATAGCCTGTTTCAATATAACAATTGGCATGTCCATCAAAGCTTCCTGTAAATGGCCTGTCCTCAATCGCTGCCAGGAGGTTTTCATGTAATATGTCTGCTTCAAAGTGAGCCACAGATCCTGCTTTGGAAGTGGGAAGATTTGTCGCATCACCTATGACGAAGATATTATCAAAACTTTCATGTTGCAGGGTATTTTTATTTGTCGGTACGTAATTCAGATCATCACCCATTCCACTCCTTTCAATCATCTTGTCACCCATATTAACCGGGATACTTACCAGGCAATCGAAAGGTACTTCCTGCTCGTCGTATGATATGATCTTTTTATTTTCATTATCCACCCTTTCCATGTAGAAATCAGGGATCACTTCAATATTTTTATCTTCAAGAAGCCCTCCCAGCATTTTTGAAGCCCTGGGTTTCGTAAAAGCTCCTGATAAGGGGGTTACGTAACTGATTTTTATTTTATCCCTTAATCCTCTTTCAGCAAAGAATGCATCAGCGAAGAATGTAAACTCAAGAGGAGCAACTGGGCACTTATAAGGCAGATCTGCAATATTTATTACCAAATGTCCCCCCTGCCAGGTTTTAAAAAAGTTCGCAAGTGAGACCGCACCTTCAATTGTATAAAAATCGAAGATCTGCTTATACCATAAAGAACCTTTAAGTCCGGAAGTTTCCTCAGGGGCAGTCTTAGTACCGGTTGCAATGATTAAATAATCATATTTCAATGCTACCCCATCTTTTAAAACGACCTGGTTTTTTTCCGGATCTATTTGATCTACTTCTGAATAGACAATTTTTGCGCCTACCGGGAAGAAATCTCCTTTGGGTTTTACTACATCTTTTTCTTTATACGTCCCAAAAGGGATAAAAAGAAACCCTGGTTGATAGTAGTGGGTTTTGAACTGGTCAACTATTGTGATTTCCCAATCATCCCTTGGCAAATCCTTCCGCATTTTATTGGCCATTATAGTTCCAGCCGTTCCGCCACCTAGTATGAGTAATTTTTTCATTTTTCTTTATAATAATTAATCAAAAACTTTAAAATATTTCCTTCATGAGGATTTCTTGCATTATTTAAACCATTATTATGCGAATTAACTGTATTATGCATATTTTAGGAGTTGTATTGATATGATAAATGTCATATCATGATATATATCATAAGTTGGATGTAACTTTAGAATGCCAGAGATTTTAAATACTTCAGCCTGTAATAAATGTGCTTTCAGATCGCTTTTATTTGATAATTTGACAGATGATGAGCTAATCGATCTGAATATAAATAAGATTGAGAAAAGATATCATAAGAGGGAAATAGTTGTTCAACAGGGCGAAAAGATCAAAGAATTCCTATACCTGAAAGAAGGCCTGATAAAACTGGTAAAGAAGGATGGGATGGAGAAAGAACACATCATTAGTATTGCCAGACCTCTTAATTTTATTGGATTTCTTAGCGTTTTCTCAAATGATAAGTATCAGTATTCAATAACCGCCGTTGAAGACTCTGTCATGTGCTTTATTGACCTTGAAGTTTTAAAAAACACGATTCGCAATAACGGGATTTTTGCACTTGAGGTTCTGGAGAAGATCAGTAAGATATCAGACGACATAATCCAGTTCAGAATGATGATTGACCGGCGACAACTAAGAGGTAGGATAGCCTATATCCTTGTTATGTTCGCAAAACAAGTCTATTTTAAATCGAAATTTTATCTTCCATTAACCCGGAAAGAAATCGCAGAACTTATCGACATGAGTACGGAAAATGTGATAAGAATACTTTCTGAATTCCGTAAAGATGATATAATACGTATTGATGGCAGCCTAATTGAAATATTGAATATCGGACAACTAGAAAGGTTATGTAGATTCGGTTAAAAAGCACCCCTAATTAAAGCAAAAATGACCAATAAGATCCTCACCTTACATCCGGAAGGAAAAAAAGGAGTAAATATCGATCTTGGAAAGTACAATCTGATCAAAGAAACTATAATTAATATTGTCCACTCTCATGGCGAAATATCTTATCAGGAGATGAATAAAATTGCCATTGAAGAATTAAATCACAAATTCTCAGGGAGTATTCCCTGGTACGTGGTTACTGTTAAACTGGATCTTGAAGCAAGAGGAATCTTGGAAAGAATTCCCAACACCAGCCCTCATAGGTTGCGAATTAAAGAGTAGCCAATTCGCTTATGATGAAATAATTAAATTTATACCATAAAATGTTATGAATTATTCAGCAGAACATTGCTTAAGCGATTATGTGATCACTCAAGTAAACCAGGTCTACCTCCATTTTACTTCGGAAACCTGTCCGTCACCCTCAATATTTCCGCCAATAGCATGTAAAGTGAATACTCCTTTATCACCTGAAATCCGGGCTTCCAGCCAACCAACGGGTTGTGAATCAATAAAATTATATCCAACAGCAGGTACATTGATCAGTTTTATTTTATTCCTTTCTGTGATTTTATAAATATGGGAATGCCCATAAAAAATTGCCTTAACTTTCTTATGTTTTTCAACAACATTGAATAATCTTTCAGCATCAAGTAGGTCCGTATCACCATCGCTGAGTGTATGATGAACAAAGATGAAAACTGGTTTATTATCAGACCTCTCAAGATAGTTTGCCAACCAGTTTCTCTGTTCTTGTCCCAGAAAACCCGGGGTCTTATTTACATACATTAAGGAATCCAGCATAATGACCCTGATTTGGTCATAGTCAGCCACAAGAACATGCTTATTGAAGACATTCTCCCTTGTAATAGAATCGTCATTAAATATATCGTAAAAATTAAGCCGGTTGTCATGATTTCCAAGGGCCATAAGGACAGGCATATCACTTTTTAATGATTGCAGCTGTTTTTGAATAGCAGAATAATCTCCCAACTCCCCTTTCAGACGTGCTATATCCCCTGAAATGATCATCGCCTCTGGTTTTTTTTCGGATACCTGTTCTAAAACCTGATCAAAATTCTTAGAAGGGAAAAAACCTCTGTATTGTTCATTTTTATAAGCAGCCACATGCGTATCAGATAATATCGCTAAATGAACTGAAGAATCAGGAGCTCCATGAGAAAGATCATAAAACATTCCCCATGTAGCGAAAACTCCACCGATCTTTATTGATTTCTTAAGAAAATCTTTTCTGGATATATTAGATGAAATAATATGTGGCATATGCTAAATATTCTAGGCTCCAATATTATCGATTTTTTTCATTAAATACCTTTTGTAGAAGGTGCTTTGTCTGGTAGGAATTAAAATTATTGCTGTACTTTTGCACTAAATTTTTTTATACACAATATGCTCAAGAACTTTCTTCTTGCTTCATTTCGGAATTTATATAAAAACCGGGTCTTCACTTCCATCAATATCATCGGTCTCGCGCTTGGGATAACCTGTTTTTTGTTAATCATCAGCTATGTTCTTTTTGAATATTCCTATGATAATTTTCAAAAGGATCTTGAGAAAACATACCGTGTTGAAAGTATTTTTTATAAAGGCGATGTTGTAACTGATAACTGGCCCTCCAGTTCAAATGGCTATGCACCAGCAATGTATAATAATTTTCCTGAAATCGAAGATTTCACCAGAATCAACTGGCATGATTCATACCGGACCATAAGATATGGTGATATAAAATTCCGGGAACAACATGTATGTTTTGCTGATTCGAATTTCTTTTCTTTTTTCTCTTTTCCTATTGTTCAGGGAAATCCGGAAACATTCCTCTTGGAACCAAACTCTATCGTTATATCTGAGTCAATCTCTGATAAGTTTTTTAAGGAGGAAGATCCGATGAATAAAATACTTATCGTAAGCACCTTGAGATATACATATCATTGTATGGTCACCGGAGTATTCAAAGACCTGCCGGATAATTCAAGTTTGAAATTTGATGCGCTCATTTCATGGGAAACCTCGCCATTATGGATGAGGGATTTTTGGTACCTCCATGAGAGTTATACTTATGTCAAAATAGAAGGAAAAGATAAATTGTTCCAGATTGAATCAAAATTTCCACAATTGGCAGAACAGTTTAAAACAAAAGAGGCTTTAAAAGAACTTAAATGGGCAATTGACCTTGTACCAATGAAGGATATTCACCTCACCCCTGCTAAACCATACGAGATAGATGCTAAAGGAAACAGGAAGGCTGTCAATTTTTTTGGTATTGTTGCTATTATTATTCTCCTGATTGCCTGGATCAATTATATAAACCTCACCACCGCCAGGGCAATTGATCGTGCAAAGGAGGTAGGCATAAGAAAGGTAGTAGGTTCAACAAACCTCCAGTTAGTTATCCAGTTTTTACTGGATGCTGTATTAATAAACTTAATTGCAATTTTGCTCGCCATAATACTTGCATATATATCCAGGCTTATTATTTTAAAGTACATCGGGGAAATATTCAATTTTGAATTCTGGTTTACAAAAACATTTATTTATATCCTGATATTTGTTTTCCTGGGTGGCACCTTTGGAGCCGGTCTATATCCGGCCTTGATCCTTTCAAAATTCAAATCTATACAAGTACTAAAAGGGAAGTTCATAAGATCGAAAAGTGGAAATCTATATAGAAAATCTTTATCCATTCTTCAGTTCACTGCATCTTTCATTCTGATAGCTGGTACCATCATCGTATATAAGCAGATCCAATTTATGCGTGACAAAGACCTAGGGATAAATATAGAACAGGTTTTGGTAATAGAAGCGCCTGTACAAACCGATGATTATGAACAGAAGATAATGACCTTTAAAAAGGAACTCCGACGGATACCCGGAGTTGAAAAAGTTACTGGATCTGGTACTGTTGCAGGAATGCAAGTAGCCAAATTCCTGGCCAATCGCCGGTATCATGCAGATGCAGAAGAAGATCGCCTCTATGAAATGTTAATGACAGATTATGATTACATCGACACCTATGGTCTGAAAATTATAACTGGAAGGAATTTTGAGCGGGATAGGCCTTCCGATCAGAAAGGACTGGTGCTTAACGAGTCCGCTGTTAAGCAGTTTGGATTTGCAGATCCTGAGGTTGCTTTAAATGAAAAAATCCACCTGGAAATTAACCAAAATGAACCCAACGAGATTATAGGCGTGATAAAAGATTATCACCAACAATCACTTCAGAACAATTTTACACCAATTATCCTCCTTATGGATCCGGAATATAGTTGGATCCCAATAGAATACTATTCTATTAAGTTCAACACTCAGGATATAAACCAGATTATGAATGAAAGTAAAAAGATATGGAATGAATTTTTCCCGGAGTCATCTTTTGATTATTTCTTTCTTGATGCATTTTACGACCAACAATATAAACTTGATGTTCAGTACGGGAAAATATTTTCGGTGTTCAGTATGATAGCTATTTTTATTGCAGTTCTTGGCTTATTGGGTTTATCTATTTATTCAACCTCACAAAGAATTAAAGAGATAGGCATACGCAAAGTACTGGGTGCTCCAGGATTTAGTATATACCATCTACTGGTGAAAGAAATTATTTTCCTGATTCTTATTTCCAGCGTAATTGCAATGCCTGTAACTTATCTGGCTATGGATAAATGGCTGAACAGCTATGCATTTAAGATTGATCCACCCTTATGGGCATTTTTATTGCCTATGGTAATTATTATGATCATATCTTTGAGCACAATTTCACATGTCCTACTTATGGGCAACCAGAACAAGTCCTGCGAATTATTCTCAGGTATGAATAAAAAAATTAAATTTTCATTCCAACTATTACTATATCTCCACGTCCTACAATTGATAACAAGAAATATGGGAGGGCATAATGAATTGCATAAGGATCTTATCGACCGTTGTAAGGTTGGCGACATCAAGGCGCAATACAGTTTATATAAGTTGTTTTCAAAAAGTTTATATAATGTAGCCATGCGGTTTATGAATAATAAAATGGATGCGGACGAGATTGTTCAGGATACTTTCATCATAGCATTTAAAAAAATGAATGATTTTGAAGGTAAGGGTGCATTCGGACAGTGGCTTAAAAGAATCGCTATAAATAATTGTATTTCCATTTTGCGGCGAAGAAAAAATTCATTTTGATGATATTGACCAGATAAACCTTGCAAGTGACCCTGTTGATGAGGTTGATGATTCTGTAGATCCTGAATCGTACATCAGGCCATAAGGGAATTGCCCGACAAAGCCCGGATAGTTCTCAATTTATATGCGCTTGAAGGATATAAGCGCCGGGAGATCAGTGAAATCCTTGGATTCACTGAATCCACAAGCAAAACTCAGTACAAAAGGGCAAAACAGATATTGTTGGATAAATTGAAAAATGTAATCCATGAAAATTAATCTAGAAAAATACCTGAAGACAAGACGTCAGCAACTGGATGTTGAAGAACCTGATGATGCTGTACTTTGGGAAGGGATACGAAAAGAAATTATTTCGGAAAAGAAAGCAACCGGATTCAACTTGTGGAAAGTGGCTGCTATTTTCCTGGCAATATTCACTTTAAGCTATATCGTCTATAATGAGCTCAGCAAGGAAAAAGAGAGAGAATTTACTTTAAGTCAGATTAACCAATCGCTTGGAGAGCGTGAAAAAGCCTATCAGCAGATGGTTCTTTTGAAAATGCAGGATGCCAATATCCAGGAACTATCAAAAAGACCTGAAAAGGATATCCTCCCGGTTCTAATTAATGAATTGAATGAGCTGGATACCATTTACGATAATGCTATAAATGATTTGAAACAAAACGGGTACCTGGAACAAATAGTAGAGATTATTTTCGATACGTACGAAAAACGAATTCGAATTCTTGAACAAATTATTATGGAAACACAAAAACTTGAAATGTATGAAAAAGATATACAAGAAGTCAGTCTATAAAGGGCTGTTAGTCCTTGGCCTCCTGCTCACAACCCAGCTAGTCCTGGCTAAGGACCTTACTTTCAGCGAAAAGTATGAATGGATTTATGACGTGGACCCAAGTGCAACAATTGAGTTAAGCAACTATGATTGTGATGTAGTTATAGAATCATCAAATTCCAATAAAGTTCAGTTTGTAATCTATGTAGATGCGCAAGCCAAGGAACAAGCAGATATTGATATATTAAATAACTACCTTGAAAGCTTATCATTTCCTGCAAGGCGCGACCAGGTCAGACTGGAAACCACTTTCTGGGATAATAGAAGTTCAAACAGCTCTTTCGGTAAAAATGTTATCAAAATGAAGTTGAAAAATGGAAAACAAATTAAACTCAGTGAGTTTAAAGTAAGAGCAACTTTGCATATCCCGGAAACCTGTCAATTTGATCTGAGATCTAAATATTCAAAAATAGAAATGGGCAACATTCAAAATCTAAAGCTTAACAGTTACGATGATAAAATATACGGGAAAAATGCACCCGGTGAAGTAGATATTGAGGCCAAATACAGCAATCTTGAGTTTGGGATTTTTGGTCCTACTGCACTTGATATCTATGATAGTGATTTTACAGCTGAGAAAACGGAAGACCTGAAAATCATCTCAAAGTACGGTGAAATAAATGTTAGTCAAGCGGGAAATGTCGATCTTGAGGGATATGATGACAACATGACTTTTAAAACAACAGGTGATTTTGAACTTAAAACAAAGTATTCTGATCTTAAATGTGATAAAACCGGCAATCTTACCCTGGAAATCTATGATTCTAATCTTGAGATCGATGAAATCGGTGACCTTCGCATGACTGAGTCAAAATATTCGAGCTACAAATTCGGTATAGCTGGGGCCGTTAAGATCGCCTCGACTTACGATGATGATTTCAGTTTTGAAAAAGTAGTATCCTTTATAGCTAATAGTTCAAAATATTCTGAATTTACTATGAACAACCTGCTGAACAGTTTCACAATTCTAGAGGGATATGACGATAATGTAAAAATTTACAATACATCAGCTTCATTTACTTATTTTGACATGAATAGTAAATATGCCAATGTAATTCTCAATACATCTAAAACAGCTCAATTAAAAATTGACTGGAACACAAAATACGGAAAGATAGATATAGATGAATCTGAGTTTAAAACCAAAATTATGATAAAGGATAATTCCGAATATCAATATGTAGGTTTTAAAGGTACAGAATCTGAAACCATGCCTTATATAAAGGTTCGTGGATATGATGTAAAAATGAACTTAAATAATTGAAAATGGCTATAAGATCAATTTGACTTCCAAATTCAATTCTTTAGCCAACGAACAAAGATCCTTAAAATTCATTCGCTCTGATTTTAAGGATTTTTCTATACTAATGAAAAAAATCAACGTATCCCTCAAGTGCAATAAAGAACATGAAAACAGCAAAGAAGAGGGTTACAATCAAACCAGCATTAAGCCAGATTCCATTTACATGTTTTCCCATTACTTTTTTCTTATTCATTATGATCATTAAAAATATGATCAGCAAGGGCATCATCAAAGGACTGAAAGCCTGAGATGCGATCATTATTATTATTGGTTGCCCACCAAATACGGGAACGATTAAGCCGGATAATGTAACTATTATCACCACCACCCTGAATACTTTTTTTGTTAAGTCCCTGTCAATCCCCTTATAATCGCAAATCAGCCAGGGTAATAGTAACATATTGGGAAAGATTGAACTCAGTCCTGCAGCAATGATGCCTGTTACAAATACGGTAATAGCAAAACGACCAGCAAGTGGCTCAAGGGTACTTACCATATCTATGGCATTTTCTACAGTGATCCCTCTTGTGTATAAGGTCCCTGCTGCAGCTGCCATGATAGCAGCGCTTACAAGAAATAAAACAGATGCAGAAATTATGGAATCCCTGCGTTCAATATGCAGATCATCCATAGTCCATCCCTTCTCAGCAATAATTATACTGCGAGACACCAGGACAACTGCCGCCATGGTCGTTCCCACCATTCCTGCTATGATCAAATGTGGCTTTCCGGTAGAGGGAATATGGGGTATCAATCCCTGAAATATTGCCGCCGGATCATGTATTATCATAAAATTTGTCAATATAAAAGCTAGTCCCATAACTCCAACCATTAAGGAAACAAAACGAATGAAAAGTCCATGCTTACCAGTCCAGAAAAGGAATAATAAAAAGGATAGAAAGATAATTGAAGTAATAAGCGGGGAAAGTCCAGTTTGTCCGGAAGTCATGGGCCTGGTCCATTCCTGGATAACTTGCGCTACCACTGCCATTATACCCATAATAGAGGATATTGACGTAACCATTAGTCCGATAATGATAAAAATTGAAGCAAACCAACCTATATGTTCTTTAATGTTAAACATAATGGTCCTGCCACTTACAATAGTAATTCTGCTAATGGCAATAAGTAAAATGAATGTAAAGAAACAGGACAAAAAAAGTGCCCATGTAAAAGACATACCATACCTGGCTCCGGCAACTACCATTGATGTTACGCTCCCTGTCCCTACTACGTAACCGACAATAAATAGTCCCGGAAGGATGGATAATAGAAAATTTTTAAATTTGTTGCTGCTCATTATTTGAAAAAATGATATCCCCAATATAAAAAGAAATGCCTCTTTATCAGAATTATGGAATTTTTTTTATTTCTGAGAACATCAATAATGGAATTGGCCATTCAGCTTATGCAGATCTTAAGAAACGATAAGACTATCCAATAAAACCTTTTCTTCTATGCGTGCCATCACAAAAAGGTTTTTTAGCCGATTCTCCACAGCGACAAAGGGCAATGGTCTTGGATTCCTTTATTTCCTCCTTACCCTTGTATTTTATATTTACAGGTCCCTTTATAAGAATTGGACCATTTTCGGAAATATCAATAACTAATGATTCTAAAGTACTATTATCAGGTATTTCATCTCCCCCATCAACCACATAGGACAAAGCCCCGGAAGGGCTCTTATCTACCTGGGTTTTAATTCGTTCAACCGATTCTGCATCCATATTGATCCAAGGCTTGTTAGCAGGATTAAATACATGTGGCAATCCTTTAAAACATTGTTTTGAATGAATACATAAGTCTGGTTGCCAAACTACGGTCAGGTTATCTTTAGTATATTTCTTTTTTAAACTAGCCATATAGTACTAAGATTGATTAAGCAAAATAAATAAAAGTTAATAAGATAACCCGGATAAATTGATAGTGTTTGATTTAGTATTATATAAACAACATAATTGATCATTACCCTCATAGGTAACAATACATTATGCCTGAACAAAAATTAAAAGTATAAAGAGTGTAATAATGATCTGAAAGGCAATCCATAAATAATCAGTAAGACTTAAAACGTACCTACCTTCATATCTGTTGTTACGGATAATAACATTTTCCTTGTTATTGTAATGATTTAAATGAAATAAATACTCATCCATTTTCTTTCTGCTGATAGCTAAGGACCTTTGAACAATGTAGAGAAATATATAATGACTCAACAAGCCTATTATAAACAGGATAAATACAAGTGAGAGGCTAAATATTTCAGGATTTATATATTTAAAATAGGTTGTAAAAAGAAGAAGAGCCCAAATAGATGTGTTGAATTTCCATTTTATATCTCTGGTCTTATTGTACTCTGAAACCTGAGCTTTATATAATTCAATAATTGTGGATTGATGATAGTTTTTTTGAAACGGCTTTTTACCCTCTTTTGATCTTTTCTTTTTATAAACTATCAGTTTGATGTTCTTAAATTTTTTCTTCATTCTTTATAAAGCTCTCCCTTAAAAAGTGCTTTAAGGTAGTAAGATAAATAGAAAAAGAAAACTTACTTAGATTAAAAAAATATCTAACTACAGCCCGAGTTTTAATTGCTGGATATCCTGAGAGTCAGGTATCCTGTAATCCTTTTCTCTAGTGGCAAATTCCTCCAACATTGATACGAGCTCCTCAATTGACAAAGTATACCGTTTCTTTGGTTGGTGTACTTTTTTAAATCCCTTTTTTTGCAAAAATTCCTGGACACCCATTACGCTGTGACTTTAGTAGTACTTTAATAAATTCCTTAGGTTGATAAAATTTCCTTTCTTAAAAAAATATGTGCAGGGAATTACTCCAAACACTCCCAAATGAAGAAAGTGTATCAAATGTATGAAGCTAAAGTATTAATGTCAATAGTTTGATGCAAATTGTACATTTACAATATGTTATATTTTTTTATTGGCTTACTAAAATGTCACTTTTTCAGGCAATTGGGTGCAATTGTGAGTTTAGAAAATGCCCATATCATGATATATATCATATTATAGTTTATATACTTTTTTTATAAAAACACGGTTTTTGTACTAATATAAGATAATCGTGTTCAGCAATAATCCTGATTTTTTGGACTATATCCTTTTGTACAAATTAAGAATCTGTTGCTGAATAAGTGCCATATTCCTATTGTTGTAAAAGAATATATATCGAATCTATGTTATTACCAGTTAGTTTAGTTTTAATCAAGGTATTGCCCGAAATCGGTCATAAGATGTATAAAAATGACACAAAATAGCAATATAAAATTCTATTAACAATCGTATTATGTTGATTTTCAGCAATTTATAAAAGTGGCATAACTTTGGTTTTTCGAAAATAGTATTGCAGGAAGATATCTTCTTACTGTAACATGATTGTAATGAAAATAACTTTAGATTTTTTGGCCAATTAACATGTTTAAAAACTATCTGAAAACTACATATCGCAGTCTGCGAAAGAACCTTACCTATACTCTGATCAATATAATTGGATTGGGAATAGGATTATCTGGTGTCATTATTACTTATGCTTTGATTGATTACGAACTTAAGTTTGACAATCAATTTGAAAACATAGATCATACTTATCGGATCAATAGCTTGCGATTGATTGAAGATGAAACCCAGAAATGGGGAATTACACCCCTTCCATTGGGACCTGAAGCGAGCAATCAAATATCTGGTATTGAATCCTTTACCAGGTTGAGTACCTCAAGACTTATAATCAGGTATGAGGATAACACACATTCCGAAAATCTGTTTTTTGCCGATTATAATTTTTTCGATCAATTCAACTTTCCTCTAGTATCGGGAGAGCGGACCTCTTTCTTAGAAAAAAATACTGTTCTGGTCAGTCAGGACTTTTCAAAAAAATACTTTGGTGAAGAAAATTCTATTGGAAAGTCTATTGATGTGTTATTAAACAATCAGATTGCTCAAAATTTCGTTATTGGTGGTATTGTAGAAAAGATCCCACAAAATTCCAGTTTTAAGTTTGATATAATTGCTCCATTTGAAAATATATATGAGATTTACCAGCTTGATGAAGATTCCTGGACAGTCCAGATACCTACTATTACCTACGTAAACCTTGAAAAAGGAATTGATCCAGCTACCATTGAAAAAAGCTTAAAGGGCTATGTAAAGAAGAATAATGAACTACTCGAAACATGGAAAGTAGACCAATTTTATTTAATGCCTTTCAAGGACCAGAAGGATGAATCAAGAGAGCTTCATTCTTCCATAACCTGGTCGGGATTGCCTTTATCCGCTTTGTATGGATCCTTATTCATGAATCTGATCATACTCATTATTGCATGTTTTAATTTCACCAATACAGCCATCGCTTACGCCCAAAAACGGCTTAAGGAAATTGGTATTAGAAAAACCTTCGGAAGTCTTAAAGGGCAGGTATTGATACAATTCTTATTTGAAAACCTTATTCAAAGCGCAATAGCCTTATTGATTGCCATGGATATTGCAAGGAGATGGATCATGTGGATGAATATTCAATGGCCTATCGATTTGTCCCTGGACTATTTCTCAAACCCTACCCTCTTATTGTTCCTTGTAATAATTCTGATACTTGTGACCTTAATTGCCGGTGCATATCCAGCATTCTACCTTTCAAGGTTCCAGCCTTCTAATATACTGAAGGGAGATCTGAAGCTTGGGGGCACAAACCCCTTTAATCGAATACTTTTGACATGGCAATTTGGATTATCAATTACTGCGATATTTGCAGGAATAGCATTATCACTAAATGCAAGATACCAATCCGAGCTGGATTTCGGGTATAATAAAGATGAAGTCGTAGTGGTTCCTCTTCACGAAACCAGCGATTTCGAAGTTTATAAAAATACAGTCACAGATATTAATGGCATAAACAAGGTTGCCGGTGCAATGCATAATGTAGGATTTGGATATGAAAATATTGAGATCGATATTGATGGTGAAGAGCATCATGCCCAGCGCTTGCTGATTGGAGAGAATTATCTCAATACACTGGAATTAAAATTGATCAGCGGAAGGGATTTTATAACCAGGTCAGAAAATGACATGAATGAAAGCATAATTGTTAACGAACAGTTTCTAGAGACTTATAATATTGAGGATCCTTATTCGCAAACCATTAAAATGGATAATAAGCCATATTATATAGTTGGAGTAATACAAAACTACATGCCATATGGACTTCACCGACCGATTAAACCGGTGATATTAAAGAAAATTCCGGATCAGGAATGTAAAATGTTATGTGTACATGCTGATAAGGAAAAAATAACAGAAGTGTATGATGGATTATTAGCCGATTGGAAAACTTTATTTCCTAATAAACCTTTTGAAGGATATTATCAGGAAGAAGCTTTGCATGAAGCTGAGCATATAAATATGGGAATACTGAAACAGTTTATCGTATTGTCATTATTCGCACTGTTCCTGAGCACATCAGGTCTTTTTTCCATGGTATCGCTTAACATCAATAAGCGAACAAAAGAGATAGGCATCAGGAAAGTGATGGGTGCTTCCGTCTTACAAATATTCAATCTGCTTAACAGAGAATTCATAATTATATTAACCATAGCCTCGCTGTTTGGATCTATATTAGGATATTATTTTATGAAGGCATTTCTTGGGGATGTTTTTGAATATCACATCAACATGGGCCCTGGCGTGTTTATTATATCTATCGCTATCATTGTTATATTTGCGCTAATTACCTCTGGAAGAAAGATCTATCGGGCATCTCAGATGAATCCTGCAAATTCATTAAAATATGAATAATAAAGAAAGAACTAATTCTTAATAAGCTTACGGGTTATTTGATTTCCATCTGAGAAAGACAGCTGCATAAGATATACCCCTCTTTGAAGAGGTGCATTGCCGGAACCGGCACCCATCCATTTTATCCGTTTCGATTGATCTTCATTATATTCATCCATCCAGATAAGAGAACCGGAAACTTCGTAGATGGCAATACGCAGTATAGATCTATCCTGATTATTATTTTCTATATATACACTTTCTGAAAAGGGATTAGGAAAGATGTTTATATTAGCATTAATTTCAAAATTAGGATCAAGGCTTTCTACACATGAATCATTGATGTTATCATCCATCCAGTGAAGCCGGTCATACAACCAGTTTTTGAGAAATGAAATTTCCTCTTCATGAGTATTCCCGACAAATGAATTGGGCCAGACATATTGTCCCAGGACAGGCCATCGTCTGAAATTATCTCTAATCGGCTCCTGGAGTGATACAACCAGGCTGTCTATATATCCAAATACTACCTCATCACTAAAAACATTGGATCTCAGCTCATGCCATCTGCAACTCATTCTATTGCGCAAAGCAGGATCGTTCATCATTCTTCTGAACCAGTACATCCTGTATCCCTCATCGTACAACCATCCCCTGGTAGTTTCAGCAGCCGAATTGTAATTTACATTACCATAGGCAATGTTAAAATCCCATACTGGGCCCATAGTGAGTTTCCCTCCCTTGCTGTCCCGATCCTTGAACATATATGTGCTAAAAATGTATGCATCAATATTTTTTGAAATTTCATTAACTATTATGTAATCAACCAATGCATCCTTATCAATAAAATCATGATATCCTCTAAAATAGCTTAGATATGAACTTGTGTTTAATGACTGTTCAAATTGCCTGATATAATCTTTAATATAAACACTCTGTGCTATATGAAGATCTTCTCCAGAAGGATCGAAATACTGAAGCTTTACAGGCTCTTCTCCAGGTATTGAAACACCAGGAAAAGCAGTGAATGCGGGGAAATCATTATTATCCACTTTGTCAACCCGAAGTATATATCCCCCGGTCAATTGATCCCCTTCAATATCTTCAGGGCGTAACTTTGAAATATCCACCCTGTTCTTATCCTGTTTGATCTTTTCCATCAAAACATAAAGACCTTTATAACTCCCATCGACAAATAATTCGCAGTATTGAGTTCGGGTAGCATACCTTCCCATATCCCGGGCAAGTTTATAAGACAATACATTCTTGATCAGCGTTTTATCAGAATACGGAGCATATAAGATCCAGTCATTTTCTTCCGGAAGTCCCAACAATGAAACATTCCGGTTTTCTCCAAGAGAATCCTGGGTTTCAAAAAGGTAAGATTTCTTTGGAAACATCTGGGCTGATTCTCCTTTAATTTCAATGTTTATCCAGCCATAAAAGGCATTAAAAGAATCTAATTTGTTATTAACCATTCCTGGCCCATGATCGATTATTCCCATCTCTGCTTTTATCCTGGGTTCGTCTAAAATCGTTTTCCCCAGAGTATTAATGGAAATGATAGGCAGATGAGAAGAATAGTAATCCAGGGGTGATATAAACCATTCTGGAATATCCTGATAGGTTGAGGAAGAGTCCTCAATACCTACAATTAAGAAGGGTATTGCTGACAGGTCACTTGAACTAATAGAGCGGTTATGAACCTGTATTGCAAGCACATTTTCACCATTCATGATGATGTTCCTTTGTGTTGAATCAGGGATTTGAAATTCCTGTGGAAGACCTCCTGTATACATAGTTGCTTCCCGGGGCGAATTGGCTTCCATATTAAAAGCGGGTGTTGTTCCGGCTATATTTGACCTGGCAATTTCAGTTCCATTGATATAGGCAACAAAAGCATCGTCAAAGTCAATATAAAATAGCATATCCGTTATGTTGCTTGTATCAACCAGGTCGAATTTCATTCGCATATAAAGAGAAATGGTTGGTTGAATTTCAGTTGAATCATCATCATCAGCGTATCCAATCCCACCAGGTCCTGTAGCCCATAGGCTATCATCAAATGTCAAATCATTCCAGTTTGATGGGGGTTCAGATGTGGCTGGCAAATAATGCCACTCCTGGTAAGGATAAATTAGGCTTTCCCAATGATCGGTTTGATCTATCTGAGCCTCAGTTTCAAACCATCCAAAAAAAAATAAACTGGTTATAAAACAAAAAAATAATTTTCTCAACATTTTTCTCTATCGCACTATTCTAGCTCATCCAAAGATACAAAATTCCGGTCAAATTGATTCCAGAGCTTGTGTGTTTCCACCCATAACTTGGCCCCTTCCTCTATTTCATATATTTTTGAGTCCATTTTCTTCTTATTGAACATATGCAAGTATTCATTTGTCAATCCTGCGTAATCTTCAGATATCGCCATATATACAACAGCTTTTGCTGCTGATTCAGGTGATTTAAAAATGATGAAGAAAATCCCTCTTAAGGTCTTTCTCAACAACCATGGAGCTTCTTTAACAATATTGGTATTAACGGGTCCGGGACAAATCACGTGAATCCCCACATCCACTTCATTGTTTGAATTCAATCGACGTGATAATTCAGTAAAATAAGTATTGGCTACCAACTTATAGTAACTGTAATATTCCATTCCCTTTGATACCCCATATTCAAGATATTTGCCGAATTCATTATAATCAACATATGAAGATCCCTGATGCGAATCTGATGAAATAAATAATATTCTAGCTTCCGTTTTACCTTTATTGTTGGCCAGGATATTATTTGGAATGGTGCCATCCTTCAATAAACGGCTGGTTAGTATCACATTTGACATGTAATTCACTAGGAAGAGTTCTTCAAGACCTGAATTTGTTTTGCGCGATTTTGGTAGAGCTACTCCCGCATTGAGGATACAGATGTCAATCATCCGTTTTTCAGCTTTTAAAGTATCACAGAAATCATGAATGGTCTCAATTTTACTCAGATCAAGATACATCATCTCCACTTTTTCAGAGCCGCTTAATGCTTTTACTTTTTCTCCTGCCTCGGGGATCTGTCGTCGGCACGCCATGATCACATGTCCTCCCCGCCTGGCAAGATCTACAGCAAGGGCAAAACCAAGGCCTGAATTAGCGCCTGTAACTAAGCAGGTTTTCCCATCAATTCGATCAGTATCTTTCAACCTGTCACTAAGATCCTGCTTTCTGAATAAATCCATGAAGCCGGCAAGCGCAGCGACAATGGGATTATCAAATCTACCTTCAGCCATATTTAATCTTTAATTTCTGTATCCAATTCAATTTTCATCATACCCCTGACCAAAGCCATATGATCAAGATAAGCAAGTATTTCCTGGGTATTGCTTTCCGAATCCATGATCCTTTAACTATACCCTTCAATTACCAGTTTCTGCACTTCCTCATTCTCGGGTTCTGAGAAAAAGGCCCAGTCGTTAATATGTGCAGCCATGGCAATATCACTATTCATCATTCTTCTGGCCGCTATAATCATATTTTGTATTCCTTCTGCCATTTCTGTTATGGTCCTTGATTGGTTTTCTATTGATAAAGAAGACCAGTTTGATGGAATATCATCCCACCAACCTGTATATTGCCTGATTACCATTTTAGAAATATCTTTTTTATTCTATTTTTCAAAAAGTCAGAATATGGATGCAATAATAAGGAATTTAGGCTTATCCTTAATAATACTGAGAAGTGAAATTATTATCGAATAATCTTAAATGAGGATTACCAGTTTTTCAATCCAAGTAGCTTTTCCCCGAGGTCGGATAAATCTGCACGGTCATATTTAGTCTGTTCCCATTTCCGTGGATCTCCAGGAAAAGCGTATCCTTCCGGGGGAATGCGTTCACTCCAGGATTTAATTCTCCAATCCGGCAATTCCTGATTATCTTCCTGGGCAGGTGTCATGGCAATATATTGTGCTATACGTGGCACATTTGATCGATTTGGCCGGATCCCATGTGCGAGCATACTGTTCCATACCAAAAGGTCTCCGGCCTTTGTTTCAATTTGTTCTACTTCAAACCCTTGTATGTCAGGTTTGAAAGGATCCCTGTCTTCAGGCTGTGTCTTCACCCATTCATCGAAATTCCTGAATAATTCCGGCACACATTGGAATCCTCCTGTCTCAGTCGTAGTATCGGACAGTGACAAAACCCCCTGGACATTATTATTCCTATCCGGATCCGAGGTATCGATATCCCAATGTATGAATCCTTTAAATTCATCTTTTCTTACCGGGAAGTTGAGGTTACACCTGTCAATGGATACCCATAATTTCTCTGTCCCCCAGATATCAACAAATATATCGTAGATCTTTGGATACTGACGGTTGTCCCACATGTATGGGTTATTATACATCTCCACCATTCCGCTGTTGATCAGTTCTTTCATTTCCATTTCCTTTCGAGGAGGTTTGTACCATGTATCAGGATCCTCAGGATCTTTTTCTTCAAATTCCCAGATGCGATCAATCATACGATCTATATACTCCCTGGGCACTACATCCCGAATATGTACATACCCTTTGTTTTGCCATTGCTCCCAATCCTTCTCTGATAAAACCCGAAGAGGTTTATTATTCTTTCTTTCATTAAAAGCATTCTGGCGGTAATATCCGATACTAGAGTTTCCAGGTTGTTTATCGTATCTCATTTCATTTAATTATTTTGAAATTTAACAGAGTTTAACTACCCATTTATGCACATTTCCCTCACTCAGCTAAATAAATAACTGGCAATATATTAAAATATGTGTAAATCCCGAAGAGTAATGGCTCGATTATTAAAGTGATATGAGATCGATATTTATAATTAAAAAAAGGATTAAGACTTATACCAGTTTCTTTATTATCCAAAAAAAGAGGCTGCCTCTTTTAAGACAGCCTCAACTGATTTTATATCAATTATATTTCCTATATCTCAGCATATACAGTTCCTTGAACATATATATTTATAGTAAAGCTTACAGGCTTATCGCTTACTGTACCATTAATAGAGCAATCAAGTTTATGTCCGGCCAGCAAGGCTGCATTTATTGCATCCAGGGCAGTTTGATTTAAATCCAGGTAAATAATGCCGCCATTATCAGCATAATCACTTGGGATTATGGCATTCATTCCAGTAAAATCAGCCGTAGATGGACCAATCATAATGGTGCCTTCAAAAACAATTCCTTTCTCTCCAACATAATTTGAGAAATCGACAAAAATGTTCCAGATATCATATTCAGAGACTTCTTTAAGATAATCTTTAACATCTTGATTCGTTTTAGCATCTATCGTAAATGTTTCACTTACAGTATTTGGATCATCTGCAGCGACAGCCACAGGAATCGATTTAAAAAGTTCAATATCGAAGTCAATTTCTTCGAGACCTTTGATCTTATCTATCAAGCTACATCCAAAAAGGAACAGAAGTGATAAAACCAGCGGGAGTATTCTTAGATTTTTCATATTTTAAGGGGTTATTGTGCAAATCAATATAAAAAAAGAAATTAAGAAACCCAAAAAAATATGAGATAAAATTAGCCTTTGTCTTAGAAAAATAAATTCTATTTCTCAGTTATTCCTATCCAGGAATCCGTACGGAAAGGAGAAGCAGGCAAACCCTCATTATTAAAAAGCGTGCATACAGGATTTTTATCCCAGGCATAACGTACGGCAACCGGGTTTTTCACCATCTCAGATGATACCACAATCTTATTATCAACAACCTCGGCTTTAGCCCAATAGAACTTTTTATCCTGCCCTGCTACAGCAAACCCTGTCAGGGATTCACTACTTTTCAATACCAATCCACTGCCTGCATTTTCAAATTCCAATTGTATCTTATTCCCTTCAATCTTCATTCGGTTGTAGATTGGGCCTGAATAGACAAGATCCTCGCCATAAGCCACTTTTTTAGCCGCCAGATAAAGCCGCTTGCCTACGTCCTGTTTGTTTCGCGGATGAATATCGTCAGCTTCTCCAATATCAATTATAACTGCCATACCCGTATTCGGATAATCCAGGGTCATTGATTGAGCTTCTCTCAATTCAGCCCAATCTGACTCAGTCGGTTCCTCTTGCCGGAATTCAAAATTTGCTAGTTGAACGAACAGGAAGGGGAAATAACCATTTCTCCAGCGAACACGCCAGTCCTCTATCATCTTTGGGAATAAGGTTCTGTATTGATAGGCGTGGTCTGCATTACTTTCTCCCTGATACCAGATCGCTCCAGACAGAGTATAAGGAATGATTGGACTGATCATCCCATTAAACAATACAGAGGGGTAGTGGGAATAGCGGATCACATTTTCAGGAAAGATCTCTTCAAGCTGGTTATTGAATTTCCATTCACCGCCTAAAGTAATATTTATGGTATTATCACTATTCATAATTGCCATATCTGCAGCAGGGCCGATAAAGGTCACTCTATTGCTCCATCCATTTACTACTCTAACAGTTAATACATTCATTCCCTTTTTCAACAGTTTGCCTGGAATATCAAGGCTTACAGTCTTAGATCCCTGTCCCCTGCCCACTTCTTTGCCATTTAAATAGATCACAGGACTGTCACTAATCCTGCCTAGTTTAAGTTCAAAATTAGACCGGCTTTTAAATGAAGGCATTTCAAAACTTTTCCTGAACCAGGTAATCTGTGGGATAGAATTTCCAAGATTTGGGAGTTTCACAATTTCCCAGGAAGAATCATCATATTTGATCTGTGTCACTCCCTGTTCTAATCCTTTATATGAATTTGAAGCGGCTGTATACCTCCTGTTGTTTAAGGCTTCATTTTCCTGAACCGTTTCCAAGAAATCCTTGCTTTCTTCAACCTCTTTGATCCTTTCATTAAAATCGCTCATAGTATTAAGCATCTCTTTGCTTGTCCATGCCTCTGCCGGGGTCCCACCCCAGGTTGCATCGATCAGACCAACCGGAATATTTTTGTCCTCGTGGAGTGATTTTCCAAAGAAGTAAGCTACTGCAGAAAAATCTTTTGCCACTTCAGGGGTGCATATTTTCCAGGTACCAGTTTCCAGGTCATCTAGAGGGACATCAGAAATACGGTTTTCAACGTAAAACATCCTGATATGCGGAATGTCAGCATTTTCAACTTCTGCTTCTGCATTATTTACATTATTTAGCTTCCACTCCATATTTGATTGTCCTGAAGCCACCCAGACATCTCCCGCATATACATCCTTGAAAGTAAGATCTGAGTTGTTGTCTTTTATTGAAACTTCAAACGGACCGCCTGCCTCCTGTGCGGGAAAAATCAGATGCCAGGATCCGTTATCCTGAATCCTATCCTTAACAACCTGGTTTCCAATCTGTATTTGCACTACATTACCAGGCCTTCCTTTCCCCCAGAAACTTATGGGTTTATCTCTTTGTATCACCATATGATCGCTGAAAATCTTAGGTATAGATAAAGATTGTGCAAAAGAAATATTGGAAATAATAAGCAGATAGCTCAGTACAAGGATCGATGTTTTTCTCATAATGATTTAAAATTAAAAAATATCATTGAACGATTAATAAATGTAAAGCAATAATAAAGATTTGACTGGAGAAAACATTTGCAATCCTAAAATATTATAGGAGTGATAACTATAATGGATGAATGCAATAGATGATGCCCTTATTTCATATAAAAGATATATTTTTACGTGAAATTCTGATCGTTAAAATAATATTAATACCATTATGTATAAGAGCATTATACAGAAACTTCTGTTATCACTTATAACCTTAATTTTGACATTCCCATGTTCTGCTGATATCAATGAAAGATCTAAATCTGATCCTAATTTTCTTATATTTATTGCTGATGATGCAGGCATGGATTTCGGTTGTTACGGAAATCCATTTATCCAAACTCCCAACATAGATAAACTTGCTGAATCTGGCCTGCTATTTGAAAATACATTTCTTACTTCACCACAGTGTAGCCCATCGAGAATCAGTATATTATCAGGACAGTACCCCCACACTACAAGAACGGAAGACCTCCACACGCCTGTCCCACAAGGGGTAGACTTTATCACTACATATCTGAAAAAGAAAGGATATTTTACTGGCAGCAATGGCAAAACACACTGGGGCCCCAATGGAGACAGGCAGTTTGATTGGTACAATGAGTCATTCGATTCTTTTCAGGATTTTTTAAAAGATTCTAAGGGAAAGTCTTTTTTCTTCTGGACTGGTTTTCATGATCCTCACCGAAATTATAATCCCGGTATAATCAGTCAACCACATAACCCTGATAGTGTTATTGTAAGGACTCATCTGGTTAACGATGAAAGAACGCGGAAAGATATTGCTATGTATTATGATGAGATTGCAAGATTGGACAGTATTATCGGAACCTATATTAAGATTCTGGATAAGGAAAAAATGTTGGATGAAACCTACATTATCTTCCTAAGCGACAATGGTGCGCCCTTTCCGAGGGAAAAGGGCACCCTGTATGATACTGGTATTAAAACACCTTTCATTGTTTCTGGCCCGGATGTGTTTGAGGGGGAAATGTATGATGGATTAATGAGTGTGATAGATCTGGCGCCAACCATACTCGACCTTGCCGGAATCGAAAAACCTGAAAACATGCCAGGGATGAGCTTTCTGCCATTATTGAAGGGTGACTTGATCATATCCCCGGAATTCGTTTTTAGTGAACGTAACTGGCACGACTGTGATGAACATATGCGCAGTATTCGTACTGACCAATATAAACTAATCTTAAACGCATACACTGAGCTGCCTCATGGTACCGCTGCTGATCTTGCCAATAGCCCTTCATGGTTCAGCCTGTTGGATTTGAAGAACAACGAGGATCTTAGCGATGAGCAAGCCTTAATCTTCACTGTTCCAAGACCATCTGTTGAATTGTATGACCTGAAAAAAGATCCTGAAGAATATATTAACCTGGCTTTCGACCCTAAATTTCGTCAAACATCGCAGTATCTTCTGCAGGAGCTGCAGAAATGGATGGAAGATACCGATGATTTCCCATCTACATACAGGACCAGAAGAGATCATACTGACCGGATATCCGGCATCAGATACTATTTTGAAGTGCCTGATCTTGAAAATGACCTGTCAGAGAAAGATTCAATACCCTAATTTTTAAATGAATGAAAAAGGAAATAGCAGAACTTATTGAAGTATCCCAGTTTTACGGAAAACAAAAAGATTATACCTTAGGTGGTGGGGGTAACACTTCGTATAAAGATGAAGATCATCTGTATGTAAAAGCCAGCGGCCATTCCCTGGCTACCATAACAGCCGAAGGATTTGCAGTGCTCGACAGGAGTAAACTGCAAGCTATGATCCACAAAACATATAGTGAGGATCCTCATACGCGCGAATATGAAGTTAAGGAAGACCTTATGGCCAGTCGTATAGATCCTGAGAGTAGTCTGCGACCATCAGTCGAAACTTCTCTGCACGAGGCGATTAATTATGCTTATGTGGTGCATATGCATCCACATATGATCAATGGATTGCTTTGTTCGAAAAATGCCGAATCAACTTCCAGGGAACTCTTTGGCGATAAGGGAATTTATGTTCCATACACTGATCCGGGGATGATTCTCTTTAAAAAAGTATTGAAATTGATCGAAGAATACAGGAAGTCCCATTCATCAGATCCCAATTATATCTTTCTGCAGAACCACGGGGTATTCGTAAACGCGGATTCGGTGGAGAAAATAAATGAGTTGTATCAATATATTGATCAGCAATTATTATCCATAATCAAGGAACGATTAATTATATCTGATAGAAAACTTCCTGATATAGCTCAAAAGCAACTAAAGGTATTAAATGAGTATTTATCAGATCATAAGATCAGTGAATACAGATTTAATTCATTAATAGAACAATTCACCTCCAGCCAATCCACACTTAAGGGAATTCTCAAACCTTTTATCCCTGATCAGATCGTATACTGCAAGGCATTCCCTCTTATTATCCCATTTAACGATAAGGATCTTCTTGATTCCAATGATCTGGATATGAGGTTTGCAGAATATAAAGAGCTAAATGGTTTTGATCCAAAAGTGATCTTGTTTGAAAAAGGCCCAATGGTCGGCATGGAAGATAGCAAAAAATCTACAGAACTGGTGTTGGACATGTTTGAAGATGCCATGCGGATATCCCATTATTCCGAATTCTTTGGAGGACCAAATTTTATGAACGACAATCAAATCGCTTTTATTGAAAATTGGGAAGTTGAGCACTACAGGCAAAAAATCGCAAAAAGCTCATAAGCCTTATAAAGGACTATCTCCTGCTGAATATATGATCCCCTAAATTTCAACCATTATTGGATTCGAAAAGCATAGATGACCATTGGATTCCACTATGATTAGAAGACTGGTGCATTCCCCAAAATATATTTGACTGATGGATTTTGATGGTCTCAAATGATATCAAGATTTCACAATCCAAATATAAATTTAGTATCCTGTCAATCTCAATTGATCCAAGGATCGACAAAGTAAAAATGATTATTGGGATCTAAAAACTCAGGTACTATTTGGATTCCACCAAGCTTAGATGAAAAATAGTTAATCCGGAATCCACACGAATATTGAATTCCCCTTGCCTCAGGGATCGCGTTTCGAGCCAATCATACAGCATCTGATAGACTACTTATATAGAATCAAACTAAAACATTAAATAAAATTCCTTAAGCATCTAATAATCAAGGGTTACGATCGTTATAATTAAAGCATTAAATGATGTGAGAATAAAATTTTGTTATGCTCTTTAATTTTTGAAAACCTAAGCTATCATGAAAAGATTTGTTAAACTAACTATGTTATTATTTTTCGTTACCAGCATGGCCTTTAGCCAAAAAGTAGCACTGGTAACTTTTTATGTCGACAAATACATCGACTACCATAAGGCTACTGCTGAAACAAGGGCCAGTTACCAGGAGAGGACGCTTGCAGACGATCCCAATTTTGACCTGAGGCCAATTCTTCAGGAATTTTATCAGACCTTTAAAAAGGATTTTATAAAAGACTTCCCTTTTGAGATAATCGACGAAAAACACATTATCGGTACTGATACGTATAAAGCCTATTCAGGATTGGAGGGGCTGGAGGATACGGATTCAATCGATATTTACCAGGAAAATATTAATGACAGGTTTATTGCCATTGATGGATATAACGTATTGCTCTCAGGAGGAAATCTACTTAGATCCTGGAGAACAGAAGCACATCTTTTAGAGATGTTCCCTGAAGCAGACGGCGTTATGTTCGTTTATATGCATTACCAATTCGAACCAAAGATAGCTATCGGAGGTATGGGTAATGCCGGGATGAGGGCCTTTATCAACATTGACCTGTTCAATAAGGATGCAAAAAAAGTATTCAAAATGGAAGAATTCGCTACTTCAAAGAAAAGCGTACCGCTTATAAATGGAGTGCCAATTATGACATCCGAAAAGGTATTGCCCCTATGTGAAAATGCTACCGAACGACTTCTGGAAGACCTTCAAAAGGAACTTCCAAAACTTGTAAAAAAAGTGGATAAGAATTTATAATAGCGTATGATTTAGAGAAAGATCATTTAACGCGAATTTAAAAATCCTGCCTTCGGGCGGGATTTTTTATGCTGTTTTTTTCTTATTCATCCAGAATGGTACCGTTCCGAACCATAGCAGGGTGCCTATTAACATAAAATTTTTATTCTGGTCTATTGTAGTCTCCCCTATCAAAACCAGGAAGGATGGAATTATCGTCAGTGCGAGACCGATAAATGAGATAATAATTGCTAGAGTTCTCATAATTCAGACTTATGTTGTTGTAATGTTTCGTTTTTGATTTAAGGCACTTAGTAAAATAAACAATGTAGCGGCGATAAACCAACCTGGAAGTCCCAAGAAAAATACTTCTACGCCTAAGAACAGGTAAAGTCCCAATCCGGCAATCAATGTAACGACCCATGCCAGGCCTGCCGACCAGTTAAACTTTATACCTGCCTTCTCCGCATAGAAATCCTTTAGACCTAGTTTCGGGATAATATAAAAGTCAATAAATATTACGGCCCCCATTGGCATCAGAACAAATCCATAGATAGCTACAAAATCCAATAATTTCATGACCAATGCTGGGAAAAAGGCAGCTACGCTTGTAACCAATCCGGTGATCAATGTAACTTTCCATCGTTTCCATTTTGGATTCAGAGATTGAAATGCCAGTCCGGCCCGGTAAATAGTTGGATTCGCTGTGGTCCATCCTGCAATGACAACACAAATTGCCCCAGCCAAACCCGCTGCCTCATAAGCAATTTTTCCGGGTGCAAATTCACCTCCTGATCCATATTTTGACAAAAAATAGGCATATAGAATTCCTGAAGACATCCATGCAACATAATGCCCGACATACATACCTGTAGCCGAGGAGAATCCATATTGCCATTTTTTGGCATACCTTAATATGGAAAGATCAGCCATACCAATATGCATGGCCATATTTGCGAACCAGGCGAAAAACATGATATGCCAGAATGTAAATTTGCTTTGACCCTCCAGGGGTATGCCTGTCCATATCTTTGAATTAGCAACTTCCCAGAAATTCCCTGTCGAATTGATCCCCAGCTCAGGCATAACTGCAAATGCCGCTGCAATAAAAACAAGGATCATCCAGGGCGCTGCCAGGTTAGCAAACCTGGAAACCTGATCATATCCTAAGATCGCCACAATGGTGATCACTAATCCTACCATTAATACCACTATTATCCATCCGATACTTGTAGGCATCCAATCATTTAACGTAGGCATCGCAATGTCAAATGGTATCCCTACAGCCGTAGCTGATACCGCGATCATAGATCCTGCCAGGAAACAAAACATCAAACCATTAACAACATTGTAAATCTTTACCAGATGTTTGCCACATATCTTTTCCAATTGAAAATACAAGGTTAGTCGTTCCTTCGTAGCGATTGGCGCAGTTAGTAATCCCCAACTTAAAACCGCTAATAGATTTCCAATGAACAATCCGCCAATAATTGAAGCGGCACTGGCACCATGGGCAACAAAAAGGGGACCGATAACAAATTCGGTTCCTGCCGTATGTTCACCTGCATACATCCCGATAAAGCTTTTCAGTTTCTTAAGTTTGCTCTCCGGGATGGGTTCCCGTTCGAACTCATCAATAGCATCAAGCGTATCAATAATTTTATTTTTCTTCATAGATAAAGATTAAAAAATGAATCGCTCAATATAAATAAAAAATCTGATTCGCCTCTAATTCTCAATAAAAGTATTTGGGTAGATCTTATATACTGGAAAAACCGGTCCCATTGACCACCCCTTACCGGAGTAATTTGACCAGGGTTGCCGATTTTGACTGACCACCCTTCTCCGATATTTTCAGTTTCATAAATATTTGAAATACAAATAGTTCTAATTAACTCATCGAAAGTATTTATAAATATTTACTAGGTGGTCAAAGTGTCCGGTTTTGGATGCTCAAGGGCACTGGATTTTACAATCTCGTAGCTTATCAATGTTTTTAAGCCTGAGGTTGTGGATTAGCTTGATTGGATTATATAATCCGTGGGATTATGTGAGCGATCATTTGCCTAATTTTAGGATTCTTAAAGCTCCTTGGATAACAAGAATAAACACAATTGATCCTATGATTAAATCAGGTTTGTTTGAATCAAGCCAATTTACTAATAATCCTGCCAGAATAACACCCAGGTTAATTATAACATCATTTGATGTGAAAATCATACTTGCCTTCATGTGTGCTTCTTTACTTTTAGACTTTTGTAAAAGATATAGGCAAATTGCATTCGCAATTAATGCAAAAATTGATACGATTATCATTGCTGAGAAATCAGGAAATTTATCAGCTCCGAAAAACCTTCTACGACTTCAAAAAATCCGATAACCGCCAAGCCGATTTGAAAATACCCGGCAAGTTTACTATTTTCTTTTTTAATACTATTGTTCCCTCCTACTGCTAAAAGGCTAATACCATATACAAATGAATCGGCTACCATATCCAGGCTGTCAGCCACAAGCCCCATTGATTTTGATATAAATCCTGTTGATATTTCGATAGCAAAAAATAAAATTAATTGAAAGGACAGCCCATAGAATTTCTTTCGTTAATACTTTCCGAGAAATCAATTTTAGCGGTTTCCTCAGAAGAGATTTTTTTTCCACCTAATTTCAGGTCAAGTATAGATTCTTCAATTTGGTTTATATGTCCATTATGATAAATTGTTAATGTACGGTTGGGTATATCAAAGTCAAGATTTTTAATGTGAGGAATATCTTCCAATTTCAATCGAATCAGATTTTCCTCTGAAGGGCAGTCCATTTTAGAAATTCTGAAAAAACTGACTTTTCCATAAAATTCAAATGTTATTAGGGTTGTTATTTTGGTAAACTCAAATATAATGTTATATAAAATCAATTATATATCCTGACAAGCAAAGAATGCATCAGACGCTTTCTCTCGTAGCTTGTCAAGGTTTTTAAGCCTGAGGTGGTTGTAGATTTTTAAAATCACAGATCCAATCTCACCCCCGTTCCTCCATCTCCCGGACCTGGGCTCTGGATGGCTGCTTTTTCGTCCTGGGCACGTTTGATGAGGGCTTTAAATTTGGGATCATCCCAGAGGCTTTCAAATATTGGATCAATCTCCAATCTGATCATCATAAGGCCTAAAGCCCCAGATTGCAAATGCAGCCTCAAGATATTTTAGTGAAGCAGAATTGTCATTTTGAATGGCATATATCGCTGACAAATTTATTAACATCATGTATGTTTTATTCTCTGACATTCTTTTTTCTATAGCATCGCAGCTTTTGCAAAATAATATTGGCTTCCTTTTTCTCTACCTGTTTCTTTCAGCAAATAAGAAAACCAGATACTGTCCTGTACGTTTGGCCTTCCGGTATCATTAAGAAATTGATTGAAATGCTTTTCAGCTCGATCATAGTTTTCAGGTCCAAATACGCATAAAATTCAGTCTTCCATAGCAAATGTGTTCGCTTTCTAAATTTGGACATATAGAATCCAGATAATAAACTATTTCGAATCTTATGTTGGCACAATAATGTTTGAAAATATCGTGTTATAGTAGCATCAAGAGGTTGTAAAATAAGGGACCGCCTGTAATACTTCATAGGACCTCTGGTAATTCCAACACAGTATGAAAAATATAACCAAGATACAAGTGTGCCAGGCCATGCCTGCCTTCTCCTTTCAAAGATTCATTGATATAGTGTAATCCGTTTTGATAATCATTTTTTTCAAAATATTCGATCCCTAACAATAAATTAGTCCAATTCCAGTCAGGATCTAACTCCACAGATTTTAAATAATATTCATTGAAGATCGTCTTGCCTCTCCGATGCATAAATACTGCCTTTAACCCATAACCATCCTTGTTCATAGGGTCAAGAAGTATTACCCTATCTGCATAGAGCATGGCAGAATCATAATTGTGAGAAGTATTATCCGCTTTAATTCAAAGAGTGTCCTTTTACCAAATACAGCCGCGGCATAATCCGGGTCAATCATAAGTGCCTTTTCAATAAAAAATTGGCTGATTCCAGATATTTTTCCTCATTAGTAGCCGTAAATTGGTTCACAATTGCTATCCATTCCTCGCAGATATAAATCGAAAGCCATAATTTCATTGGTTGATTTTTTATCAAGCCTTTTTTCTTCTTCCGGATTGATTATAACATTCAGCGAAGAAGCCACCTTTCTGGCCACAGCGCTCTGGAAATCAAATATCTTTTGTGCATAGTTACGTCATAAGTCTCTGACCAGTGGTGGTCACCGGTTTTTACATCAATCAATTGAGTTGTGATTCTAATATCTTCACCTGCCTTACGGACACTCCCTTCAAGTACAAAGGCTACACCTAATTCTCAATGTATGGTTTGAATATCCTTTACCTGAGTTTTATACTGTTCAGCAGATGTCCTTGACTTCACCCGTAGGTCACCAATCTTCTGTAGCTGGTTGAGGATCTCCTCCATCATGCCATTGCAGAAGTATTCATTATCAGGATCAGGGCTGTCATTTCTGAAAGGTAGAACAGCAATAGATTTATCAACTACCTCAGCTATTGTAGGGCTTGTCTCTTTCGAGGGTAAAATTGCCATAATATTACTGCAACCAATACTACAACCATTCCAGCTATGACGTAATATAATAGCTAATTTTTGATTTCACCTCTTCCTTCAATAGGTTTTTCTTTTTTCTTTCCTTTCCAGAAAACCTTATACACTTTCACAGGATCATCCACATTTTTCAATTTCTTTTCTCCTAGGTATTTAGTTTTAATCCCTGCTTTGTTGCGAACGTTCGAGTAAACTTTCCTTCCCAGAGATTGTAATACAGCCCTTGGGAAGCCTCCTGAAGTCTGGAGGCAATATTACTACTCCATCCC
>CALOCZ010000072.1:0-195527 GCA_942491935.1 uncultured Cytophagales bacterium | reverse complement strand
CAGCATGCATTCGACAATTTCTGGAAGAATACTCCAGCCCCGGATGGTATTGGCATACAGGATCATTACATTGCATGTTGGAAACATATTGCTGAACGATATGCAGAGAATACATCCATTATTGGTTTTGACATTATGAATGAACCTTTTATGGGATCAGAAGCAAATAATATTATGCCGAAGCTTCTGGAAGCTTATGCCATGGTTGTTGCAGAAACAACAGGTCAACAACCTCCTGGTGAGGAAGAACTAATGGCTATATGGACAAATGAAGAATCAAGGTTAGAAGCTTTAAAGCAAATTTCCGAAGCAGATAAATATAGTAGGGTAGTCGATGCAATTTATGAGGTTAACGCCCCATTTGAAAGTACAACGTTAAGTGATTTTTATCAGAAGGCAAGAAATGCCATACGGGAAGTGAATAAAAACCATATTATTTTTCTTGAACACGGCTATTTTAATAATACGGGTGTTTCAAGTGCCCTTAGTCCTGTAGTAGATGAGCAGGGTAATCCGGATCCGCTTCAGGCATACGGAGCACATGGCTATGACCTGCTTACTGATACCAAGGAAGTCGAAAATCCCAGTTACGAAAGGGTAGAATTTATATATTCAAGAATCTCTGAAACATCAAAACGTTTGAATATGCCAGTGCTTCTCGGCGAATGGGGCGCCTTTCATTCAAAAAGTCCAAAAATGGTGGAGACTGCTTCCCATGCTGTTGGATTAATTGAAGAACTGCATTTCAGCAATACTTATTGGGCATATTATAAGGATATTGATCAGTATCCCTATTTTAATCTTAGTATTATAAGACCCTATCCATCTGAAATATCAGGTAGCTTGATCTCTTATAATTATGACAGGATGACTGGCGTTTTCGAATGTTCCTGGCAAGAGGATCCGGAAATATCAGGCCCTACAAGACTATTTATTCCTAATCTGGATCAAATTTCTGAAACCAAAATCTTGTTAGACCCTGAATCTGACAATATTATTCTTGAATCTATCCCTTC
This sequence comes from uncultured Cytophagales bacterium, assembly GCA_942491935.1. Taxonomy (GTDB): domain Bacteria; phylum Bacteroidota; class Bacteroidia; order Cytophagales; family Cyclobacteriaceae; genus JAGTVG01. The sequence goes on along the minus strand of CALOCZ010000072.1, from coordinate 194,511 downwards.
TTCAAATGCCGGATACATTTTAATCAATCCAAGTGGTCAATCCTTGAACCGAAAGGTAAAGGTAGAATTTAATGGTCAGTAGATATGGAGTATTTCTTTATAAAAGATCTTGTGATATAATAGACTTTCTCATGGAAATTTTGAGATAAAATCAAAAGGAGAATTCATAAAGAATAACAAATGCAATTTTTATTACTTTTTATCTTTCTGGTTTTGACAAACCTTTTTAATGAAAAGCATATTAACCGCAGGATTAACCACGTCATAATTATTGGCATTGATGGTATGGGAGGGACAGGTATAGAAAATTCACCTACGCCAACGATAGACAGTTTAATGAAAGCTGGATCCTATACTTTGAATGCACGTGGTGTGCTGCCAACGAGTTCAAGCCCGAACTGGGCGTCGATGATTATGGGGGCCGGACCTGAACAGCATGGAATAACATCGAACGAATGGCAAAAAGATAAGTATATACTTCCACCCACAGTAAAAGGTCCTGAAGGGATTTTTCCAACAATATTCTCTGTGATTAAAGCAAACAATGAAGATGCAGTAACAGGTGCTGTTTACCAATGGAAGGATTTTGGGAGGTTGTTTGAAAAAAGTCTTGTTGATTATGATACTTCTGCACTTGGAGAAAATAAAACTACAGACCTGGCTTGCGGTTTTATTCAATCCCGACAACCAGAATTTTGCTTTGTTCATATTGATCATGTGGATGGAGCAGGTCACAAATGGGGTTATGATTCAGAAAGATATCACGGAGGTGTTGAAAAAGCCGACAGACTGATCAAAACAAATAATTTCCAATTCGATGCAAAGGTGCCGGAATAAATGGATAATACTTTGCTGATTATTTCGGCAGACCATGGCGGTAACGAAAAGGGTCATGGAGGTGAAACATTAAATGAAATCAGGATTCCAATAATCCTATGCGGAAATGGTATAAAAAGAAATTTTGAGATCAGGGCTACAGGCTAATATTTATGATATTGCATCAACAGCTGCCTATGCTTTAGGATATGAACAACCTCAATCCTGGATTGAAAAACCATTAATAACGATATTCAAGATCAATAATATTGAACATGAGGCATCTAATAGGTATTTTTTTGAAATTTTTGGTGATACTGGTGGTATTATTCGCTATTGGCCTAATGGTAGGATACCATATTCTATTTAAGGATGAAATGAAATATTACCCTGTAGAGGACCCAGTTGTTGCTGAGAATCTTGATGACTGGCAAAGCAGAAAATTTGGTTTGTTCATGCATTGGGGGCCCTATAGTCAGTGGGGAGTTGTTGAATCCTGGTCAATCTGTGCAGAGGATGAACCCTGGTGCAGGCGGAATAATCCAAATTATACTGAGTATAAAAGCAATTATGAAGCTTTAAAGAAGACTTTTAATCCGGTTCATTTCGACCCAGGCAAATGGGTCAAAGCTGCAAAAAATGCGGGGATGCGGTATATGGTATTTACAACCAAGCATCATGACGGTTTCTGCATGTTTGAGACTGAGACAACTAAATACAAGGTTACAGACGACAGCTGTGTATTTAGTCAAGATCCCAGGTCTAACATAACAAAGGAGATTTTTGATGCTTTTAGAAATGAAGATTTTATGGTTGGCGCTTATTTTTCGAAAGCAGATTGGAATACTGAGTATTTCTGGTGGCCCAATTTCGCCACACCTGACCGTAATGTGAATTATTCAATTGATAAATACCCAGACAGATGGGAAAAATTTATAGATTTTACCCATACCCAGGTTATGGAACTGGTCAGCAATTATGGTGAGCTCGACATATTATGGTTTGATGGGGGATGGGTAAGGCCTTTAACTCCAATAGAAAAAAATGTATCTGGTTTCATCAGCGATTTATATCTCCAGGCTGGATATACACAATTTAACCCACCGCAAAACCAGGACCTGAGAATGTCAGAACTGGCCGGAAAGGTTAGAGAGAAGCAGCCTGGGATAATAATGGTAGACCGGCATGTGGAGGGATCCGAACAGGATTATATGACTCCAGAACAATATGTGCCTGATACTTTCCTGGCATATCCATGGGAATCGTGTATAACGATGGGCGGAAGTTGGTCTTATAGTTTCAAGGAAATATATAAGCCTGCGAGACAGATCATTCATATGTTGATTGATGTGGTTTCAAAAGGAGGGAACCTGTTGTTGAATATAGGTCCCGGGCCAGATGGGACATGGCATGATGAAGCCTACGTGAGATTAGCTGAAATAGGGGAATGGATGCAGATTAATCAGGATGCTATTTATAATTCTCATGGGAAATCGCAATTTGGGGAAGGTAATATCCGGTATACCTATATGGAAGATGGCTCCACAAATGTATTTTACCTGGCTGAAGAAAACGAATCCGAAATGCCATCAGAAATAATATTGGAGAAACTGAAGATAGATCAGATAAAACATATTGAGATATTTGGATCTAAATCTACCGTAGATTGGGAGAAATCGGGCAGCAAATTAAAGATTTTCATTCCGGAAATACTTATAAAAGATCCTCCATGCAATTTTGCATGGGTGTTCAAAATATCATAATATTTAGTATAAAATACTGACAAATAGCAAGTTGTGATAATGTTATTAAATCAATTAGTTAATATATCGATGCAAAAGAATAGGATTTTTCGTTTGATGTTATTCTTGAATTTAATCCCTATGATTATAGGTTGTAACTCTCAAAATAGTCCTGTTCTTCGTTTGAGTGATATCCAGATAATTGGCAGCCACAATAGTTATAAAAAAGCCATTGATCCCGGATTAATGGAGGTTTTGTACAGGGAAGATTCAAGCCTGGCCATTACCCTGGAATATGAACATTTACCTATAAAAGAACAACTTGACCTGGGAATGCGAAATCTTGAAATTGACGTTTTCCATGATCCCAAAGGAGGCAGGTACAGTAATCCGCTGGGCCTTCTGGCAATAGAAAATGCTTCACCTTATGATATCAAAAAAATGAATAAATCTGGAATGAAGGTATTTCATGTTCAGGATATTGATTTTAGAAGTCATTATTATCTTTTTACGGAAGCCTTACTGGAAATAAAAAAGTGGTCTGACAATCATCCTGACCACATCCCTATAATCATAACCATGAATTTAAAGGATGAAGTGATTGAGAGACTGGGATTTACCTCACCATTGCCTTTTAGTATGGATGCCCTTGATTCAGTCGATAATGAGATTCTTTCGGTAATAGAATGGGATAAATTGATCTACCCTGATATGGTAAGAACAACGTATTCTTCGCTTGAAGAGGCTGTTATAAAGAATGGATGGCCTTTATTAAGCAATGTCAGGGGGAAATTACTCTTCATGCTCGATGCGGGAGAAAGTATAAATAATTTATATATAGAAGGTCATCCCTCTCTCGCTGGCCGGGTTATGTTCATTAATTCAAAGGAGGGAACACCTGAAGCTGCCTTCATGATCTTAAACAACCCTTTTGTATCATTCGGTAAGATACAGGAATTGGTTAAGAAAGGGTATATGGTAAGGACAAGATCGGATGCCAATACCATTGAAGCTAGAAATAATGACTATTCACGATGGCAGAAGGCTCAGGAGAGTGGTGCCCAGGTGATCACAACAGATTATTATGTGCCATCAAATCTTTTCGAGAGTAATTATTTTGTAAGATTCGATGCCGATACAATATACAGGCTTAATCCGGTACGGTTAATAAATGAACAATGAGAAATCTATTATTCATCTTTAGTACTTTTCTTTTAACTGTCCTGATATTTGCAGGATGTTCGGATAAAGGAAAATTCCATGAAAATCCGGCTAACCTAATTGCCGCGGAGAAGTTGAGTGTTTATGAATCCAGAAATACCTTTTCCGAGGATGAAATTAACATAGATATTTATCTGGAAGAGGGGCGTAAAGAGTATCAAAACAGACGATCCAACTTCTTTGATTTATACAATAGTACTAAGGATGGAGACATCCACTCAGCTTTGGTTCAACTATATAATAATCAGGAACCTTCAGAGGAGGGTTTTATTAGTGCGATTGATAAAATAAACAAAAGAGAGGATTGTGCCGATTTTCGTATGATTGGCCTAATACGATTTATATACCAATTTCCTGAAACATCACTTGTCAGAACTTCCCCTGCAAGATTCTGTTCGCCAGGCCATCCTCAACTTCAAATATTGGCCGGATGAACCGGGTATTGATAATATGTGCACATGGAGCGAAAATCATCATATCTTGTTTTCCACATGTGAGTACCTGGCGGGTCATTTCTATGAGGATGAGATCTTTTCAAATTCAGGCCATTCCGGGATTGAAAAGTACAGGAGGGGTAAAGAACGCGTTACCCGATGGCTGGATCTAAGATACAAAACCGGATTCAGTGAATGGCTATCAAATGTATACTATACCGAAGATATCGCTCCATTAGTTGCCCTTATCGACTTCAGCCCGGATGAAGAAATCCGGATAAAAGCCACCATGGTCTTAGATCTGATGTTGTTTGATATGGCGTTGAATCATTATAATGGAACTTTTGGCAGCACGCATGGCAGGAGTTATTTCAGCAGCAAGATATCAGGCCACCGGGAAAGCAGTTCTTCAACATATCATCTGATTTTTGGCCTTAATCATCTGAAAAAAGGGAATATGGCTACCAATGCTCTAGCAATCAGCAAAAACTACAAGATCCCGTTTGTTATATATGAAATAGCCAATGATTCCAGCTATATGAGGATGTCGAATCTGCAGAGGATGGGACTAAATATGGATGAAGTGGAAAACTATGGTTTGGATGTGAACCTCCTGGAAGACGGAATGACATTCCTTAGCCTGGAAGCATATTGTCATCCAAGAACGGTAGATCTAACCATGCAGATGTTTGACGAATACAACTGGTGGGAAAATTCTTTTTTCAAACCTTTTGCAAGCCAAAAAAGTCTGTTGACATTTTTAAGAAAAACAGGCACTTTGCCTCTGGCGATAAAGTTATTTAATAAAGACCTGAACAGGAATACCCGTACAGAGGCGAATATCTATACCTTCCGGACGCCAGATTATATGTTAAGTTCCGCACAGGATTATAAAAAAGGATATGGCGGGGATCAGCAATCGATATGGAGTGCAGTTCTCGATGAAGAAAGCATAGTATTTACTACTCATCCGGTAAATCAGCCCAAAGGCACACCTGATTACTGGACCGGTAGCGGCAATCTGCCAAGAGTAGGGCAATTTGAAAATGTAGCCATTATCTTATACAAAATATCCACAGCACCCGGGTTATATGTTACGCATGATCTGGAATTTACGCATGCCTGGGTTCCAAAAGAGAAGTTCGATGAAGTAGTACAGAAAGGAAACTGGATATTCGGGAAGCGAAAAAGCGGATATATCGGATTATGGTCTGAAAATGAACCAAGATGGGTAGAATCAGGAGAATATTCCAATAAAGAAATTATTGCAGATGGGAAAGAGAATATCTGGATATGTGAATTGGGGAGCAAATCAGACTATAAGTCATTTGAAGATTTTATTGAAGCCATTTCCAACTCCGATATAAAAACAAGATCACTTAGCATTGAATATCAATCCCCCTCGCAGGGAAAACTGGAATTCAGTTGGGACGGAGATTTTAAGAAAGATGGGCAGGTTATTCAACTGGATAACTACCCGCGATATATGAACAAGTATGTCAAAACTTCATTTCCTGCGGATATAATCGCGATTAATTATCATGGCCATTCACTGGTATTGAATTATGAAAAGCTTGAACGAGATGCCTCAGGGTATTTAAATTAATCCTTAAGACTTGTAAAGAGTCATTTTTCTTTTTAAATGTTCTTCTTAATTATTACCCATAAAACATATTCTTTTATATTTTTATGGTTGGGATTTCCCTGGATTTAAAAAGACATTTATTGCGTGCAGGATTCTATATTTAACTGGTTGAATAGGCCACTTGATCTACTGGGATCAAATAAGGATAAATTGATCCTGATCCTTACAACCGGTGTTTTTTCAATTCTTTTTTTGAACTTGTACAACCCCTTTAATGTAAGCAATTGGCATTCCGTTAAATCCTTGCCACTGTTCCTTATCTTATCAAGCTATGGGATTATTGGAATAATAATACTCTCTATTAGCCAATTCTTAATCCGCCCCTTATTCGGCATAAATAAATTTAAAATTGGCTCATTTATACTATGGTTCATTTGTGAAGTATTTATACTTGGTTTTGTAATGTTTATCATATATGGAGAAAAGGGATTGACTGGAAATAAATTAGTCAATGAATTTCTTCAATCGCTGAAATATACATTTCTGGTAATTACCCTTCCTTATGCAGCCGTTTTGTACTATCTGCATAGCAACAAACAAAAGCAGAAGTATTTTCAGGTGGATAAATCTGAAAAAAATATTATTAAAATTCTGGATGAAAATGAAAATGTGCGTATAGCAATAGAACCTGACAAATTACTTTTTATTAAAAATGCAGACAATTATGTAGAGATATTCTATTCCAATAATGAGGGCATCGCAAAAGAACTTGTCCGCACAAGTCTGAAAAGACTGGAATCAGAATTGAGTGGTTTTCGAATACGCAGATGCCACAGATCGTATATGGTCAATATAAAAAACGTATCATTAAGTAAAAAAACCAGAAAAGGTTTAAACCTTGAATTAAGAATTGAAGATGCACCTCTAATTCCCGTTTCTAAAAACTATGCTACGGAAATTTTAAATGAATTGTAAAGGATTTTACACCAAATTTTAGCCGATTCATTCATCCCAAATAAGTAAATTTTGTACCAAAAAGTAGTAAATTTGCTGACATTCAAATATTTATGAAAATTTTTGTAAAAATTAATTCAAACTAAACTAAAGGATTTAAGATGAAACGATTATTAATTTCAGCAAGTGCAGGTTTGATTATCCTGTTTGCGCTTATGATCAATGTGGCTACAGTTTCTGCAAAAGACAAAGATGTTGTGGGAACTTGGGATTATTCAGCACCAAATGCACCTTATGAATATTCAAAAGGACAGATAATCATCACCAAGGGTGAAGATAAGTTAGAAGGAGTAGTTAATATTGACGGATACGAAATGAAGTTAAACAGTGTAAAAGTGGAAGATGACGTTCTTTCTTTTTCATTGTATGTAGAAGGAGAATATGTGTCCGTTAAACTGACAATAAAAGAAGATGCATTAGAGGGGAAAGCCAGTACTTCAGAAGGATTGCTAGAGGTTACGGGTAAGCGAGCAAAATAGATTATTTTTATTCTGAAGGGCCTGTTTTTACATACGATTCCTGTTTGGATAGTATTTTGAAACAGGCATTTTTTTTATATTTACCCCATATGAAACCAACAGCCTACCCATTTTTATTCGGATTATTTTTTTCGTTATTAATTTCTTTTGAGATAGTTTCTCAACCAGTTCCTACACTGGAGAAGAAATTATCTGAGCTTAGTTCTGCAAATAATAGTCAAGCTCAGTTTAATGGAGATTGGCTGGTACAAAAACCAGATATCAAAACAAGCATATATCAGAAGAATAAATGCATTGTTTTAAGCAATGGCTTAATTTCAAGAACATTTTCAATATTTCCAGATGGAGCAACAGTTGGTTATAATAATCTGGTTAAAAATATTTCAATATTCAGGGCGGTTAAACCAGAGGCTATAATAAGTGTCAACGGAGTCAAAATTCGTGTTGGTGGTTTAAAAGGGCAGCCTGTTATGAATTACTTTAAAGAATCCTGGATAAATGACCTTTCTTCTGATGATTCAGCTATGCATTTAGCGGATTTTTATACAAATCCAATACAGGCTCCATTTGAATGGAAAAAAAGACTGAACTGGATGCCTTTGGACCCTGATTGGCCTCCGAAGGGATTAGAGTTGATAATGATATATAGGTTTGAAAAAGCACAAAAAGGATTCTTGCAAAAACAATATGGAAAGGATATTTCAGGATTAGTGGAACATATTGAGGTCGAAGTACATTATGAAATGTATGATGGCTTGCCTTTGTTGTCAAAATGGATTGTTGTAAACAATAATTCTGGCAATATACTAAGGGTAGATGATTTCCAGTCTGAGATACTCGCATATATTGAGCCTGAAAGTGTTGTGGGAGATAAAGAGACCTGGAAATTACCATTGATCAGTGTTGAAACAGATTACGCATTCGGTGGTTCTATGTCACAGGAAGCCAGTGTTGAGAACAGCTACACATGGGGTGTTGATGATGAATATGAAACCATAATCAACTATTCCAGAATTCAACCTTCAATGCTCGTAGTTTCGCCTAAAATTGGTCCTGGCATCGATGTAGAACCTGACAATTTTTTCCGTAGTTATAAGGTGTTTGAACTAATACAGGACAATCAGGACCAGGAACGGCAGGGGCTGGGTCTCAGGAAAATGTATAGGACTATTGCTCCCTGGACTACTGAAAATCCCATATTAATGCATGTACGGAGGGCAGATGATAATGCTGTAAAATTAGCCATTGACCAGTGTGCCGATGTTGGATTCGAAATGGTTATAATGACTTTCGGAAGCGGTTTTAATATCGAAGATAGTACGAAAAGCAATTGGGACAGATTAAAGCAACTGGGTAATTATGCCCACGAAAAGAATATAGCTCTGGGAGGTTATTCCTTATTGGCAAGCAGAAAAATTGACTCAGAAAATGATGTTGTGATGCCTGATGGACAGAAGCCAAGGTTTAATAATTCTCCTTGTCTGCACAGTGCTTGGGGCCAGAAGTATTTTAAGAACCTTTACAAATTCTATGAATATACCGGTCTTGATATCCTTGAACATGACGGATCCTATCCCGGGGATATATGTGTGTCTACACAACATCCCGGTCACAGAGATATTCATGATTCTCAGTGGAAACAATTTATGATGATCACTGATTTCTATATATGGTGCCGGTCAGAAGGGATTTATTTAAATGTACCTGATTGGTACTTCTTAAACGCCAGTAACAAAACGGCCATGGGATATCGCGAGACCAACTGGTCGCTTCCCCGGGATTACCAGGAAATTATTGAGCGTCAGAACATTTATGATGGTACATGGGAAAAAACACCTTCCATGGGCTGGATGTTCGTTCCTCTGGTTCAATATCATGGTGGTGGAAAAGCTGCGACAATAGAACCTTTAAATGAACATCTCGACCACTACGAGCAAAGATTGGCCAACCTCTTTGGGGCTGGAGTTCAAGCATGTTATAGAGGTCCTAGATTGTATGATACACCAGAAACCCGTGAGATAGTAAAGAAATGGGTTGACTTTTATCTGAAGCATAGGAGGATCCTGGATGCCGATATTATCCATGTTCGACGGCCTGACGGGGGAGATTATGATGGCATCCTGCATGTTGATCCTGAAGGGATTGAAAAGGGACTGTTAATGTTATATAATCCATTAAATGTTCCTATAAAGAAGCGGATTGAAGTTGACCTGTACTATACCGGAATTCTCGATTTTGTAAGCATCAGTAGGGAAGATGATGATTACAGCTCAGTTCAGCTAGGTCCTGGGAAGAAAGTCAGCCTTGATATTGAAATTCCGGCTAATAAATGGACCTGGTATATATTTAAGTAAGGATCAGGTTATTTGACCATAATTTGAACTCCAAATCGGCTTTAGATGTAAACAAAATGCATCTTAAATAAAGAACTGGATAAAACGAATTAATTAAAGCGCTAATTTCTATAATCTGCAAAATTTATTTTTCTTCCAAAAGAATATTCAGGACCTCCTCTGAAACCTGAAACACTGTCCCATGCCTGGTGCCTTTGGGAAATGAGATCTGGTCAGAAATATCCGTCCAGTGAATTAAATCGTCGGATCTGACAGCGCCCATATGATTCTTACGGTATTTGTCAAAGTACACCCACCAGCAGTTATCAAATCTTACTACTGAGGGTCCTTCAGCCCAGTAATCCCCGGTGATGGGGGCAGAGGCTTTACCATAACCTTCAGTCATTAGAGAACTTGTTGCTACTCGAATGTTCTTTTCAGGTGGATGCCTTGTTTCATCTTTAAGAAATAGAAAATACTTGTCTTTATGTTTTGTCAATGTTCCATCAATAACATTGAAACCCTGATCATACAAGAGTTTTGTTTCAGTAAATTTCTTAAAATTCTCAGTGGTAACATAGTACATTCTGTGATTCAAGCCATTATCCCCGGAACTATCTGTTTCCGGAAATCTCCCGGGAATTGTCGTAGACCAAAAGATCATATATAATCTTTCAGTTTCATTATAATAAATCTCAGGAGCCCAGCAATTCCTCGCTTTCTCTTCATGTTCCATTACGGGTATCATCTCTTGCCCAGACCAATGGACCAGGTCTTCGGAGCTGGCATATCCTATTCCTTTCTCTTTCCAACTGATCGTCCACACCATATGAAATTTCCCTTCTGGGCCTAAAATAATACATGGATCGCGCATTAATTTATCTTCTCCAACTGTAGGTGTTAAAAATGACTTATTATTTTTAAGGGCTTCCCAAATTAGACCGTCATAGCTATATGCAAGGTGTAAACCATCTTCTCCATTACCTACAAAGTAAGAGAACAAAAGAACGTTTTTCTGGGCAGGAAGATCTTTTGCAAAGCCGAGAAGGAATAAAAAAGCTAGTAATACGTGTTTCATAGCATTCATCTACTTTTTTTGGATAATGAGAGTAACAAAGGCTTTGATTCTATGAAATAAAGTATCTGATTCTTTCAATAGAAAGTTAAAATTATAATCCTCGTCAAAAATTGTCTATAAGAAGCCAAAACTAAAAAAGGACTTCCAATTTGTTTATGACTAAAAATAAGCCCGATCTAAAAGAATACAATTAAGGTTAAATCTAATTCCCAAATCGTTTTTTGGCTTCATCAAGCATACTAATTGTGGCTGTAGCTCCACATCGACTACATCCTGCTTCCTGAACAGCAATCAATTCATCAAGTGTTCTAACCCCTCCAGCTGCTTTTACTTTTACATTTGGGCCAACACTTTCTTTCATTAGTTTCAAGTTAGGAATGGTAGCTCCTTTGTAACTATACTTACCGTCCTCGCCTTTAACGAACCCGAATCCTGAAGATGTCTTAACATAATCAGCATTTACCTTTGTACAGATTTGGCATAATTTTACAATATCCTGCTGATCTGAGACATAATCCGTTTCAAAAATAACCTTAACAATTGCCCCATTCTGATGGCAGATATTCGTAACAGTAGCAATTTCTTCTTCAATATAATCCCAGTCGCCCTGTAATGCTTTTGCAACGTTGATCACCATATCGATTTCAACTGCACCATCCTTACATGCATTTTCAGTTTCAAAAGCTTTGACATCAATTGCAGAATTGCCTGATGGAAATCCAATGACACATCCTACCAATATATCTGTACCTTTTAAAAGCTCAACAGCCTGTGGCACAGCATAAGGCTTCACGCAAACTGAAGCTACATCATATTTGACCGCAACGTCACATTCTCTTTTCAGATCATCATCCGTCATGGTTGGATGAAGAATTGAGTGATCGATCATTTTTGCTAAATCTCTTGTTTTGGACATTATAAAAAAATTAGGTTATGAATAATTAAATAATTTCTTTGTAGATATAATCATATATGCCACTTTAACTATGTCGATTATAATACATCGATCATTCGTAATACTATACTTGGCGATTGGTACAAAAATCGAATTCTAATTGGTATCCACCAACAAATGTCAAATAAAAAGTTCCAGCCATGTAAACTTTGACCCGCAGGATTTATTTTAGCAGGAATATAAATAATATATGATAATAAAAGACAGACAGGAATCATCAGAATTAGATCATTCGCCTATGCAGAAAACCTTGTTTGGGCACCCGAGAGGTCTTTATTACTTATTCTTTGCTGAATTATGGGAGAGATTCAGCTTCTACGGTATGCGGGCCTTGCTAACCTTATATATGGTGGAAAAGGTATTTGTATCCATGGCAAACAGGGATGCTTCAGCTGCAGCAATTTACGCTTCTTATGGATCTCTTGTATATGCCTCGGCGGTCATAGGAGGAAAATTAGCTGATGCAATATTGGGATTTCGAAAGTCGATCCTTTTTGGAGGAATTCTAATGTCACTAGGTCAGTTTATACTTGCCTTTCATCAAGAGGAAAACCTTGTTTTCTTCGCAGGCCTATCATTTATCATCGTAGGCAATGGATTTTTTAAACCTAATATATCATCGTTTGTAGGCACCTTATATCCCGATGGAGACAATAGAAAGGATTCAGGATTTACAATCTTTTATATGGGAATAAATATTGGTGCTTTTATAGCACCGCTGTTGTGCGGCTGGCTGGCCAGTGCTTACGGATGGAACTATGGGTTTGGAATAGCAGGAGTAGGGATGATCATTGGGTTAATCACTTTTCAATACGGAATAAAAAGTAAGGTATTTGCAGATAAGGGGAATCCCTCTGATCCGGCATTATTGAATAAAAGATATTTTGGAATCTCCATCAAAAACCTGGTTTTCCTGATAGCCTTCGTGTTTGTTCCATTAGTGGCTTTAATGATATCAGCCTATGAACCGGTCAGGTTTGGTCGTGCTTTGTTTGGTGACTCAAACCTTGTAAATATCTTATTTCAGGTATTTGGGATTGTAGTTGGCATATACCTTGTATTCATTATGTGGAAATCCTCCATGGTGGAACGCAAAAAATTAGCAGTTGCTTTATTCCTGACCGTTTTCATGACTATTTTCTGGGGTTTTGGTGAGTTGTCGGGTAGCATTATAACTCTTTTTGCTGCCAGGAATGTTAACCTAGTGATTGTAAATGCAGCTCAGTCCAATTCTATCTGGCCGATGTTTGTTATTGTTCTCGCATTGCCCACTTCCTATTTGTGGACATGGCTGAGCAGAAAAGAAATTAATCCATATACGCCCTATAAATTTGCATATGGAATGTTTTTCCTGGGAGTAGCTTTTGCCCTATTGAGTATAAGTAGAAATGCGGCAGATATTGATGGAAAGGTACCGTTCATATTTCTTATTATTCTATATTTCTTCATAACAATAGGGGAATTGTTAATGTCACCAGTAGGACTTTCAAAAATTACAGATCTTTCTCCAAAAAGATACCTTGGATTCCTTATGGGAGTTTGGTTTCTGTCATCAACATATGCATTTCAGATTGTTGGATTTATAGGTAAAAAGCTTGCTGTTGAAAGTAATATGAAGGGCGAGTCGGTAGATGGATTAAATTCCTTACATGTATATGCTGATGGTTTTGGTCTAATAGCTAAGTATGCAATTGGGGCTTCACTATTGATCTTGCTCCTTGCACCATTGTTAAAAAGATGGATGGGAAATGTTCACTAAATATTAGAAATATTTTTAATGAGGCGGCGAATATTATACGATCTGAAACGAAATCTTTATCCTACAACTTACGCCAGGGAGGCGGAATAGATCAGGATTTTTCTAAAAAATTAGGGTATATCTTCAATATTTTTATAACTTTGCATAAATCAAATTATTTTATTAATAGTGAAAGAAGGTACCGTAAAATTCTTTAATGAGTCAAAAGGATATGGATTCATTAAAGACGATGAAACTGAAAATGAATATTTTGTTCATGTATCTGAACTCGTTGATCGAATTAAAGATAATGACAAAGTAACCTTTGAATTAAAAGAAGGTCGCAAAGGTTTAAATGCTGTGAATGTTAAACTCGCTGAGTAAGGTATAGTCACCATTTAATCTACCAGCCAGTATTTACTGGCTTTTTTTATGTATTAGAAAATCGTCTGAATATCAAACCAATCAGCCACCTGATTTTTTAGCCTTGTACCCTTCGTTCTGTAGCAGCTGAAGCACTTTGTCCCTGAAATCACCCTGAATCATTATTTCATTGTTCTTTGAGGATCCTCCAACACCACATTTTGATTTTAGGAATTTAGCAAGGGATTTCAGGTCGTCATCTGCGCCAACAAATCCTGTAATCAGCGTTACTTGCTTTCCAGCTCTTGATTTCCTGTCCAACATCACCCGAAGATCCTGGTCTTTCGGAGGCAGGGTTTCTTCATCATCATTATTGTTATAATTATACTCGTAATCCGGATTGGTTGAAAAGACAATTCCACTTCTGTGTTTTCTGTTTTTCTTACTCATACTGTTTAAGAGTCTAAAGTAATTCAAAGGGGTCGAAATCCAAGGATACGAATTGTTTCCTTAAAATCATTATGCAGGGTTGCTTTTATTTTCATATTAACGTTGGTGACCGGATGTAAAAATAATAACTCATCCGCATGAAGCATCATGGTTGTCATATTCCATTTGTTTTTAAAAAGCCTGTTTTGAATTTGGCAACCATGAGGGCGATCACCTATGATGGGGTGATTAATATGAGCGAAGTGCCTTCTTATCTGATGCATCCGGCCGGTTTTCGGAAATGCTTCAACCAGTGAATACCTTGAAGTCTTATGCGGGCCTCTTGGAATATCAATCTCAACTTTCTCGATTGTTTTATACATTGTAACAGCCGCTGATAGTTTCCCATTCTCTTTCCTAACTGGATGGTCTATAATTCCTTCATCCTCACAATAACCGCGGACAATTGCGAGGTATTTTTTATTGACTTCCCCGTGTGAAAATTTTAATTGCATGTTTTTATTGATATCCTGATCTAAAGCAAAAAGCAATACGCCTGAAGTTTTACGGTCAATCCGATGCACAGGAAATACATGCTGGTCGATTTGATTACGAAGCATTTGAAGGGCAAAAAAGTTCCTTTCATCAGAAAGTCTTGTTCTATGCACCAGCAATCCATGCGGCTTATTGATAGCTACAAGGTAATCATCCTGGAAGACAATCTCTAACTCTTTAGTAAAACCTGCCAATTTATTGTGGTTCAATATTCCTATAAAGATACAATCAGGAATTCATAAATTCATAAATTAAAGTTGGTGAGCAACCATACTGGCGTTCAAAGTGAAGGAAGCACATTCAAATTATATTATGTTAGATTTTTTTATCTAAATACTTTTTTATTAATTAGGGCACTTTTTGATAAAAATAAATCCAAAAGGTCAACCAATTTGAATTCCAAAAATTCAGAAAATAATCACGAGTCTTCCAAGGGCCTTTCGATGCTCGAAGGGGTTTTTACACCTTCTATACTCACCATCCTTGGGGTTATCATGTACTTGAGATTTGGCTACGTAGTTGGCAATGTTGGATTGCTTGGTACATTTGTAATTGTTACCATATCAACGAGTATAACATTTCTGACTGCTTTATCTATTGCTTCTATTGCTACTGACAAAAAAGTTAAAGCAGGAGGTGCTTATTACATGATCAGTCGATCCCTCGGAATTGAAACCGGAGGGGCGGTTGGCATCCCGTTGTACATGGCCCAGGCACTATCCATAGCTTTATATACCATAGGATTTGCAGAAAGTCTCACAAAAGTATTCCCAATCCTGAACCAGACAGCTGTGGGCATTATTGTTACAATACTGGTGGGTGTTTTGGCTCTAACCTCTGCTAAGATTGCTGTTCGTTCACAATACTTCGTCATGCTGGCCATTATAATCTCCCTGGTATCGCTTTATTTCGGCGAACCAATAGATGGAGTAGAAATGGATAAGTGGAGTAACCGGGTTGTAGTCCCAGATAATTTCTGGGTGGTATTTGCCGTGTTTTTCCCAGCTGTAACTGGCATTATGACAGGGGTAAATATGTCTGGTGATCTGAAAAATCCATCCAGGGCAATTCCTATCGGCACTTTTCTGGCAGTAGGGGTAGGTTATGTTATTTATATGGGAATACCAATTTTTATTGCAGGAAGGGCTGACGCACAAACATTAGTAGATGATCCTTTGATCATGCGAAAAATATCCTTTTGGGGCGATTCAATTCTGCTGGGTGTTTGGGGAGCTACATTGTCAAGCGCCATCGGTAGTATGCTTGGTGCTCCTCGTGTTCTTCAAGCATTGGCGAGAGACCGTGTTTTGCCGAAATACTTCAAGTGGCTAGGCAGAGGATCCGAAATTGATGATTCACCTAAAATAGGAACATATTTTACATTGGCGATAGCATTGATCGCCGTGTATTTTGGAGATTTGAATGTAATTGCTCCGGTGTTAACCATGTTTTTCCTGGCAACGTACGGAATGCTAAATATATCTTCAGCTCTTGAAAATGCAATTGGCAGCCCTTCTTTTAGGCCAACATTTAAGGTTCACTGGGGATTCTCATTGACAGGATCATTGGGTTGCGCCGCCGTAATGTTTCTTATAAATCCAGTTGCAACTGTAATTGCAATAAGCTTCCTGACAGTTGTATTTTTATGGTTGGAACACCGTGAAATGAAAACCACCTGGGGAGATGTAAGGCAGGGTGTATGGTTGTCGCTTATACGCATAGGGTTGATCAAACTCAGCGGCAAAATGGACCCTAAGAATTGGCGACCGCATATCCTCGTTCTATCCGGTGCTCCCACAAAACGATGGAACCTGATCACCCTAACAAATGACATTGTCCAGAACAGGGGGCTCATGACAGTTAGTACCATACTCTCAGGGCCGGAATCAACGGCAGAAAGACGTCTTTCTATGGAAGATAAAACAGTAGAATATCTGAAAAACCGGGGTATTAACAGCCTTGTGAAGATCATTACATCACAGAATATTTATGAGGGAGCAAGACAATTAGTTAATTATTATGGAATAGGTAATTTAGTGCCAAATATCGTTCTTTTAGGAGATTCTACCGTTGAGGATCATTATCCGGATTATTGCAAAATGATTAAAGGATTTTACGAGGAAAAAAGAAATGTACTTATAGTGAAGGAAAATGAAAAATATGGGTATGGGAAGAAGAAGCAGATAGATGTATGGTGGCGCGGTTTGAAACGAAATGGAGCATTAATGATTATTATTGCGCACCTGTTACGAAAAAGTATTGAATGGAGATATGCAACAATTCGTTTGAACATGGTTCTTGATTCTGAAAATGCTGCAGAAGAGGCAAGTAAAAACATTTCTGAATTACTCAAGAAGGTAAGAATCGATATTAAAGAAAACCTCGTTGTATCTTATGGCCAATCATTCGACGAATTGCGGCGAAAGATATCAGGGAAAGCAGACCTTGTTTTATTAGGACTGCAGGAACCACAAGATGATTTCCTATCATATTACACTCAAATGATCAAAAAAATCGAAGGATCCCCATCTACTATGTTTGTGCTCGCCTCACAAGATATTAATTTTGAAGAAGTTCTATTATAACTTTTATCAAAGTTTAATATTAGACAAATATTAATAGTATTAAAATGCTGAAATACTGAGAATTAATAGAAGTCAACTATACTATTACTTGAATTAATAAAATCAATTCACAATTTTTAGCATTTCTATATATTCCGCATTCAATTCATAACCACAATAATTTTGATGTCATCTTATAGTTACTGCCTCAATTACTTTACGATTTTATTTGGCAAAATTGACATCAAATTCCTTTTAATAGATTGGAAATTTTGTGTTTGATCATGGGTTACCATTAAAGTAAAAATTCATTAATGAGTAATATGATTGATCAAAATACAATTAACATGTCGTGCAAAGTTGGAATAACTACCTCTCCTGTTTACAAAACATTAGAATGGAAAATAAAATACCCGGAATTTGCCAATTGGAAAATTCTGGGAAATAAAATGTCTTATTTGGAAGCAAAAAGTTTGGTAGAATACTATGCTTCCCAATTTGGTTGTGTAGCTTCCGGGATTCATGAAGCGAAAGAAAACCAGCTTGTTCCCTGGTATGTATATTACTTTGAATTCTAAAAATTAAGAGTCCTTTAAAATCATCAAAACAACAACACTCTATTCTTCAGTGATTATAACCTTTTCCATCACATCACCTTGCTTGATCTTATCGATAACATCCAAGCCTTCATTTACCTTCCCGAAAACCGTGTGATTCCGGTCAAGGTGTTGCGTGTTGTGTCGGTTGTGGCATATAAAAAATTGAGATCCCCCTGTATTTCTACCTGCATGGGCCATAGACAATACTCCCCGGTCATGGAATTGGTTATCTCCGTCAAGTTCACAATCAATAGTATACCCTGGACCACCTCCGCCCGTACCATCCGGGCATCCCCCCTGGATTACAAAGTCAGGAATTACCCTGTGAAAGGTTAAGCCATCATAATAGCCTTTTTCAGCAAGATCTACAAAGTTTTTAACGGTATTTGGGGCGTCATCTTCATAAAACTCAATTTTCATGACACCTTTATCAGTGTGGATTTCTGCTTTTTTCATATTATGGATTATATCAATCTGAAAGAATATGTAATACTAGATAAATCTAAATTCTTTAAGCGGGTTGTTCTAAGGATAAACTGGAGATTTCCTGTTCCATTTTTTGGAGTTCCTCAATATCCGTTTTCTTAATACCATCTTTTCGGCCAACATGTTTCATGAAAAGCACATTATAGTAAGCCACACCTTCCATTAAATTTTTTTGAAAAGTCTGAATCTTCTTGAGTTCAGCATCAGGTGGGGATATATTAAGATCGTTTATCAGGTCTTTCAAATAATTTACATATAAGGAAAGTTCCTTAACAAAGAAATTAGGTCGGTCACTTCTTGTGATCACATTGATCCGTCCGTAAATATGATCAATCATATTTTTTAAGGATATTTTTCCAGAAAAATAGGCAATATTAGGTCCTGGACATATCGATACAGCATGACCTTCTTCTTCCTTCACTATCTTATTCTTGATCAAAGCAGAGGCAGACAGGCCAAGACACAAGCATGCCTTTTCCGTTATTTTATGAAATTTACTTTCATACTCAGCTTTTGATTCGTTCGCCATGTCAAGATCAGTAATTTTAAATTTCTGATACTGTTTGGAGGCAGTACAGATACGTCTTTCTGTAAATTCATTATTCGATACCAATAACTGTTTTGGGCATGTGCTGCCAGGTCTACCTTCAGCAACCAGACGTTGTTTTTCCAGATCCTTAGAATTCCCACGTACATTATTAAAGGGAACACCTAATGGAGAAATTTTACTTAGATATAAATCATCTTCAGTAGCATTAGAAAGCAACTCATGTGTTTCTTTATCTACATTTACAACATCAGGGACTAAAAGGAAAGGAGAGCCCCATCCCACAGAATCAATATCATAATTGTTCAAGAGAAAATTATGTTCCTCTGAGGTTCCAACACCACCTTGAGCAGTAATCTTAATAGGCAAAGGTTTTTCAGGAATTGGATAGCCTTTTTCAGCAAGTGCTTTTATGTACAAGTCATGCACATTTTCAACAAGGTCCTTCTTTGAATTTTTAAATTCTTCAAGTATTGGCCCGAGCAGAAAACCATTTGTAGCAAATGCATGACCGCCGCAGTTCAATCCTGATTCTATTCTGTATTCTGACACCCAAATGCCTTTTTTTGCTAAAAATTTTCCTTGAATTAAAGAAGATCTATAATCACTTACTTTTAAGGTGATTTTCTTTTTCAGCTGTCCGTTTTTATCCGGATAAAAGTCATTAAATTCTTCTAGATAACTGTACAATCTAGGATTCATCCCAGCGGAAAGGACCAGGGAAGATTCAAGAGAACTATTCGCAAATCCTCTAAGCGCAGCATGTGCATCATTGTATTTGGTTGGAAGCTTGACTTCCTTGCTTTCGTAATTCTCCTTGTCAACTTTGGTCATGATATTGACGTCTATATCGCCCGGGATAAGATTGGTTTCAATCCAATTGATCACATCTTCCTTTACCGTATTGTTCTTTATAAAACCATTGAACCTGTTTTTCATATCAGAAAAATCAGGCAACAGGTCAAAATATTTTTCTAACTCTTCTTCGGTGTCATGGAGTGAAGATTTAAACTCATCAAATTTCTTCTTTACAATCTCATCTATCAGATTAAGATAGGCTGTAATACGTTTTGCTCGAAAATCTTCTATTTTGGTACTGATCTCCTTGAAAGGAATATCAAACTTTTTACAATAGAATTCACGCATATTCTCGATCAAAAAGTCATCTACAATCGAAATCACAGATGAGATGCCCAGATGCGCCACTTTAACTGGTGTATCAACCGTATATCCCGTGCCCATCACAGGGATATGAAACGTATGAGCTTTGTTTGTGTGTATCATGTGTAATTATCCCTTTTTAATACCTTCCCTAATAAGCTACCAATATACTTACTTTTTTTGAATTTATAATTTTTAAATTGAATAGAGGTACTAAATTGTATACCGCACTGCTCTTAATCTAATAAAATATACGAATAGTTTTGCACTAAGTTTAGATTATGATTTTCAGGTGGTTAATGATGAAAAAGATGTATATTTTTACGATTATAAGCTGCATCTATTAGGTACAATTTTTTAATAATTTTTTATGGAGAAGGATGGAATGAAAACAACAGGATATGATGTTGTTATTATAGGTTCAGGATGTTCCGGATCTTTTGTAGCGTGGAAGTTAACTAAGGCAGGACTAAATTGTCTCTTACTGGAAGCTGGGAGCTATTTTCATGCTGAAACATATCCCCGTAAAGAGCTGGATTCGAATTCTAAATTATACTGGGGAGGTGGAATTGAGTTAAATACTGAAGCCAATATTGGTATACTCAGGCCGAAAGTTCTGGGAGGTGGCTCAATTGTAAACCAGGCCTTGCTCGACAGGTTTGATGACCTTGCACTGGATTCATGGACAAATGAATCAGGCATTGATTATTTTAATCAAAAAGATCTTGCAGGCTATTATGATCAGGTAGAAGAGGAAATTGCTTCCCAGGAAATTCCTGCCAAATTCAGGAATAGAAATGCCGCGATTTTTGAAGAAGGATTTAAGAACAATGGTTTTCAGTGCGCACCCCTCGTCAGAGCTCAGAAAGACTGTAAGTATGAAGATGGCAATGATTGTGTAGAATGCCTGGGTGGATGCCGGATCGATTCAAAACAAAGCATGCCGGTTACTGTTTTAAAGGAGGCTGTTGAGAAAGGACTAACAATAGCTGCCGATTTTGAAGCTCTGGATTTAAATATGGAGAATGGGATTGGAACAGTTAGCGGTCGGTTTACTAATGGTGAAATTGGCGAATTCTCTGGAAAGAAAATAGTGCTAGCTGCAGGATCAATTGGAAATGCCAGACTGTTATTAAACTCAGGATTTAAACATCCAATGATAGGGCATAGGTTCTATACTCATCCTCAGCATATGGTACTCGCTATGTATGAGGATGCAGTCAATTCCCATAAAGGAGCTTTCCAGGGATTCAAATCCAATGATCCTAATTTCAGAAACTCCGGATTTAAATTGGAAAACGTTTATGCCCCACCAGTTGCCATATCTATGTTGCTTCCTGGTTTTGGGAAATCACATCAGGAAATCATGCGTAATATGTCCCATCTTGCATGTGTTGAGGTGGCTATCAGGGATACAAATCCAGGACGTATTTCTGTGAACAAAGCAGGCAGGGCTATTATTAAGAAATCGTTGAATAGAGAAGATCGCAATAGATGGAATAAAGGCCTTCATGCTATAAATAATATATTTAATTCAACAGGTGCTAAGAGAATAATTCCTGGATCAATTCCTATTGGACTACACTTGATGGGTGGTTGTGCAATTGGAATGAAAAGTAGTTCATCAGTAGTTGATCCTAACTTCAGGATGTATGAGAATAAGAATATATTTGTTACAGACTCAAGCCTTTTTCCAAATGCCCCTGGAATTAATCCCTCATTTACCATAATGGCTTTGTCAATAAAAGCATCTGAAAGTATAGAAAAAGAATTTTAGATATGAATAGTAATAATAAATATATAAAACTGCCACTTCCTGATTATCAGGAACCCGGCAAGACTGTTTTAACAAAGTCTCACCTAAAAGGAGTTGAAAAGTTAGGAAAGGTAGTTATGCCCGATAACAGCGATTTTCCTGCCTTCAGCGAAATTCAAGCTGAGAAATACCTGAATAGAATGATTGACTACATGTATGATGATGACCGTTCTGCCATTTTGGTAATATTAAAGCTGTTTTCCATAATGCCTCTTTTTAAGATTAGGTGGACGATGTCGCTTATAGAAACTGGTTCCAAATGGCAAGGTATGCTTGGAGCTCCTTTCAGAATGCTACAGATTGCATTGAAAGGCCTTATCTTCACTGTTTACTATTCGGATGTAACAGATGACCAAGTCATCCATTCTAAGATAGGTTATGACGCTAAAATTGTCATGTAAAGATCACCATTTAGTTTTAGTTATTATTTAATTATAGTAGGTTAAGTAATTATATTATAATAAGATATGAAAGAAATACAAATAGCCAAACTAGCTGCTGATCAGCTCAGGCAAACAACTGTCGCAGACAGGATCCTTAAGATAAAGTTCTTAAAGAAGGTTATTCTTAACAAAAGGGAAGCTATAATAGATAGAATACAACAGGATACCGGAAAATCCAGATCAGATGCTTTAATATCGGAAATATTTGGCGTTCTGGATCATTTGACCTATCTCGAAAAGAGCGGGAGGAAAATGTTAAAAGACAAAAAAGTATCGACTCCTATTGCCTTAATGGGAAAGAAATCCAGAATATATTTTGAACCGATGGGGGTGATCTTGATCATCTCCCCTTGGAATTATCCATTTTATCAGGCAGTCGTTCCAATAACAGCAGCCTTCCTGGCTGGAAATTCAGTAATATATAAGCCATCAGAGCATACTCCATTAGAAGGCCTGGTAGAGGAATTACTTTTAGAAGCGACATTTCAGAGTGATTGGGTTCAAATAATCTATGGCAATGGGAAAATTGGGGCATCCTTAATTGACCAGCATCCGGATAAGATCTTTTTTACTGGCAGCGAAAGAACAGGTAAAAAAATCATGGAGCAGGCAGCTAAGAACTTAATTCCTGTGGAACTTGAATTAGGGGGTAAAGATCCCATGATCGTTTTTGAAGATGCGAATATAAACAGGGCAGTATCCGGAGCAGTTTGGGGAGGGCTGACGAACCTGGGTCAATCATGTACCTCGGTTGAGAGAATTTATGTTCAGAAATCTATATATGAAGAGTTTAAAATGGAATTGGTGAAACAAGTTCAGGCAATAAAACAAGAAACGGATTCAGATGGAGATGCAGATGTAGGGGCAATGACAACAGATTTTCAGATCGAGATTGTTAATAAGCAATTGGAAGATGCAAGGAACAAAAAGGCTGAGGTTATTTCTGCTCAGTGGAATAGTAAATCTAAATTGCTACCACCTGCTATTATCGATAATGTTTCTGAAGGTATGGAATTCATGAAAGATGAAACTTTTGGTCCCTTATTGCCTATTTTACCATTTTCAACAGAAGAAGAGGCTATTTCTTTGGCAAATAATTCACCTTATGGTTTATCAGCCAGCGTATGGTCAAAGGATTTAAAGCGGGCTGAAAGAGTGGCCAGGGCAATTGTAACTGGAAATGTATCTATAAACAATGTAATGCTTACCGAGGGAAATCCGGCCCTGCCTTTTGGTGGAATAAAAAATAGTGGCTTTGGTCGGTATAAAGGTGAAATTGGCTTGCATAGCTTCTGCAATGTGAAATCAGTATTAATTGACAAGGACAGTTCGAAGATAGAATCAAACTGGTTTCCATATACGCGAAAGAAATATGAACTATTCTCCGACCTGACCGTTAACCTGTTTTCAAGTGGCTTAGGATCGTTTATAAAGTTTCTGATCAGTGGATTGAAACTGGAATCCTATTCAAACAAAGTGGGGAAAAAAGGCAGGGAATAAACAAGCAATATACGATATATTATGCCGTGTAATTGGGATTATAGGAACTTGAAGTTATTATTAGAAAGGGAATCCTTCCCGGCAATGATCGTAAATCTTGACTGCCTGGATGAGAATATTAATAATATTTCTAAAAATATTGATAAATTTGGCAAAAAAATTAGGATAGCTACTAAAAGCATTAGGGTTCCTGATTTAATCAAATACATTCAAAAAAAGGGGGGAAGCAATTTCGATGGCCTTATGTGCTATTCTATGGAAGAGGCACAATTCTTGGCTACTTTGGGATTTGATGATTTTCTCATCGCATACCCTACATTCAGTTTCAATGACATAGAGATATTTTTCAGTTTGACCCAGTCTGGGAACAATGTGGCTTTAATGGTTGATTGTCCTGATCACGTAAAGGCAATTGAAAAATTCTGGACCAGATTCCGCTCAGATAATAATTATAAAGCCAGGATCTGTATTGATGTTGATATGTCGTATAGGCCGGCTGGACTTCATTTAGGTGTATATCGATCACCGATTCGTTCTTTCGAACAATTCAAAGACCTGTTTGATATGATCAGGAAGCTTGAGAACATCGAAATATCAGGAATAATGGGATATGAAGCACAGATTGCAGGGATGGGTGAAAAAAATCCATTTTCTCCGATGTTGAATCCAGCAAAGAAAATCATAAAGCATCTTTCTACAAGGGATGTTTATAAAAAACGCAGGGAAATTGATCAGTATTTAAAAGAGGAAAATTTTGAACTGGATTTTTACAATGGTGGAGGATCCGGGAGCTTGTTGTCCACCGCCCGGGAGCCATGGATTACAGAAGTAACTGTAGGATCCGGTTTCCTGCAATCTCATTTGTTTGATTATTATAAGGACAATTCAAGTGTTCCGGCCCTAAGTTTTGCCTTGCAGGTTACCAGGAAGCCAGAGCCTGGATATTATACATGCAAAAGTGGTGGATTTATTGCAAGCGGTGAATCTTCCCAGGATAAATCGCCAATACCATTTCAACCTCCCGGTATGAAGATGATAGGGAATGAAGGTTTTGGAGAAGTTCAGACTCCTGTACGTTATACTGGAAAGGAAGAAATTCAATTAGGAGATCCTTTGTTTTTCAGACCGGCAAAAGCTGGTGAAATTGCCGAGCATTTCAGAGAGTATATTTTAGTAAGAAAGAATGAGGTTATTGATAAAATTCCAACATACCGGGGATTAAACCTGAGCTTTTATTGATGGTTCTTGCATATCAAGTTTAAATCTACTTTTCTATTAAGTCCTTCGTCATTCCGATCTGTATTTTTCAAAATTGATATTCATCTGTCTGCCACACAATGGATAGAATTTTTCAATAGGCTGCGATTAATAATTTTCATTTGAATAAATATACAATTGCAGAATTTCCAATCAAAGGTGATTTTTTTTCCAAATTTTAAAAATACTTCCATTGTGCTACCATAAAGTTTTTTATATTTGAAGATTGGCCATAATGCACTTGAGGGTAAAAAGTTCAAAATGAGTAGTCGGTCTCGTGTATTATGATTCAATATGACTGGATCATAATTATAAATCCTGCAAAGATAATTTATGAAAGGAAAATCCATCACCCAATTTACTTTTGAAATTCCCATATCCTCATGAACAGGAAAAAAGAAATACAAAAAACTGAACGTTCAAATGCTTCCGGTCTGATTCAAAAGTTATATGATAAGGAAAAGGAACTTGAGGGATTGAAGCGGGAATTGGAAATTGAAGCGGCATTAGAACGTGTTAGGGCAAGGACAATGGCGATGCATAAAAGTGAAGAATTGGCTGAAACGGCAGCAGTTCTTTTTGAGCAAGTAAAGGGTCTGGGGGCAGCACCTGAACGAATGAATATTGGCATTGTAAAGGAGGATGATGGATTAATCGATTTTTGGTCAACAGACCAGGGGGGTGCTCAAATCAATCAGCTTTTCAAAGGCAGTATCAATGAACCGACAACCCTTTCAAAAGCATATAATGCCTGGAAAACTGGCAAGAGATCTATCGTGATTGAGCTTAAAGGCAGGAAGTTATCCGACTGGTTAAATTATAATCAGAAAGAGGTCGGGTTGCCTTTTAAAAAAGATTTAATTCATGAACGAAGAGTTCATACTATCTCATTTTTCACCCATGGCATGATCATTATGTCGACTCAAGAACCTTTAGCATCAACAGCAATTTGATTTATTGGAACGTTTTGCCAAAGAATTTTCGAATTAGCCTATCTCCGCTTTCTTAGATCTTCAAAAAGCGGAAGCACAAACACGGGAAGCTCAAATTGAAGTTGCATTGGAACGTGTACGAGCACGTGCCATGGGTATGCATTCCAGTGAACAACTTTCTGAAACCGCAATGGTGCCATGTTTGATCAGCACTATCAACTCTTTGGTCAGGGAGTTCCTCAAGATAGAACTGGTTTTGTAGGTGTCAATGAACCGAAGACTCAAGGTAGTGATTTTAGGGTGACTGCTCAATCGGGTCTTCAACTTTCAGAAAAATACCGTGCTCCCTTTCAGAATGCAGAACTATAAATAAAATCTACAGTATGAGCAGAAACAATATAAAGGCACTGGAAGAACTTACCGGGAATCAAGATTTCATCAAAAGGTATTGGGAATGCGTTTTAACAAAGATCATATGACATATGTTTCAAAACATTTTGGCAGTGAAGAGGCAGTAGAAATCGGCAATCAATTTCCTGATTCAATCATATTTTACTGTGGCAATTTCCCAGCAGGATACCTGCACATATTGTCAGAAGAGAAATTAGATATTGAACAGGAATCTGTTTTTTTAAGATTCACCCAGGTCTTTGCCATGACTTATCGTCGCTTTCAGGATCTCAAAAATGCTGAAGCACAGACCAGGGAAGCACATATTGAGATTTCCCTGGAACGAATCCGCGCGAAAGCAATGGCCATGCATAGTAGTGAAGACATTTCAGAGGCTACAACAATTGTCTTTAGTGAATTGGAGCATCTTGGGATAAAGACAATGCGTTGTGGCATTGGAATTATGGATAATAACTGGGGCATGGAGGCATGGACAGCGGCTTCCACGGAAAAAAGGAAGAAGTTATTAAAATCATTGGTCAGTTTGATATGACCAAACATCCTGCATTACGTGGAGTGTATGAAGCCTGGAAGAATCAACAAGATTATTTCTCATACAATTTATTTGGCAAGGATGCTCAAAAATACTACGAGTATGTAAATAAAAGACCTGATTATTCAGTCCCAAAATCTAAATCAATTCTGGAAAACATACCTTAATGTTTTTAACTTCTCGGAAGGCGGCCTTTTTGCCTTCACAGAAGAACCATTAGCAAAGAATCCATTTCAATATTTCAAAGATTCACCTCTGTGTTTTCATTAACCTACAGACGGTACCTTGATCTGATTCAGGCAGAAGCACAAGCCCGGGAAGCCAAAATTGAAGCCGCTTTGGAACGAGTAAGGGGAAGCGCCATGGCTTTAAGGCATAGTGATGAACTTAGGCAGGTCATTTCTGTCATATTTGAGGAACTCTCAAAACTTGGGATGGATTTTTATGATTGTAACATGTTTATAATTGATAAAACAGAAAAAGAGTTCACTATCTGGGGATCTGAATTGGGTGAGGTTCAGTTGTTGACTAAAACCAAACTAGGAACTCAAGCTCATCCGGTTATTCGGAAAATGTATTTGGATTTTAAAAAAGGAATCAAATATATTACCATAAGGATCTCTGGCAAAAAACTTAAAGATTAGCAAAAACTGGCTGGTTACAGAGGAACAGAAATTACAAGTGAATGCTCCGCAGGAATATCCAGGAACGGCAATGATGGCTCCTGATCCAGTTTTCTCACGTGCATATGAACCATGGCTTGCTGGAAGCTGCTGGATCAGAACAATTACCGGATGATAAAGCTGGAATCCTGGAACGGTTTGCTAAAGTTGTGGATCTAACCTATACCCGTTTTGACGATCTTGTTCAGGCTGAAGAACAGGCCCGTGAAGCACAGATTGAAGCAACACTTGAAAGGGTACGAGCCAGGCTATGGCTATGCAGCAAAGTGAAGATCTTAGTGGAAGCACTTCAGTATTGCTGGAGGAACTGGAACATTTAGATCTGGAACGCTGTAGAATATGGACTTAACCATGAAATCCACTTGATTTCGACTGCAAATCCACTCCACAACGGAAATTCAATGATAAAGGCGGAATATTGATCCTGTACTGGTGAGTAGATTTAAGTCGCGCATCAACCCTACATGGAAGAATCCAGACATGCATCCCGCAAACACAGGCACTTGCATCGTAGGTTCTGGAAGGTGAAGAATTGATAGATTATTATCAAGCGTTTGGGAAATTGACTACGGAGCTGGGAAAAAGATGTTTTCAACAAGTCGAGCAGAAAAAAAACTTAAAAGAACAGTATTACTACAGTGCCATGGTTCCTAGCAAGGAGGTCTTTATGTAATCGGTGTCTCAGGTCCACGGTAGGTGACTGAAAATTAAAGATATTACAACGTTTTGCAGATGTAGTCGATCTAACTCTACACAAGGTGTGAGGAACTCCAAAAGGCAGAGGAGCCACTAGAAGCTGTCAGGCAAGCATCACTGACAACGGGTCAGGGGAGTAATAGCAAGCATGCGATCAAAGGAAGACCTGAACCGCATTACTCCCCTCATCTGGAAGGAACTTACAGCATTGGGTGTACCTTTATTCGATGTGGTGTTTTTATTATGGATGTTGAAAATGAAGTAATACAGTCTTACCTGTCTACTCCGGATGGAAAAACACTGGGTATTTTTAATTTGCCATTCACTTCTGAACTTATTGGTGAGCAACTTGTTGATTCCTGGCATATTGGGAAAATATATAAGGAGCATTGGACGAAAGCCCGATTTATTGAATTCATGCAGCGATTGAAAGATACCGGACAGTTGGAGGACACAAGTTCCTATCAGGGTGCCGCAGCACCTCCGGATCAACTAGATCTTCACTTTATACCTTTCAAACAGGGGATGATTTATGTAGGGAATACGGAACCTCTTACAAAAGATGAACTTGAGCTTGTTAGTTCTCTGGCAGAAACATTTTCTATTGCTTATGCCCGCTACGAAGATTTCAGAGAACTCGAAATTGCAAAAAATCAGATAGAGAGTACATTGAATGAATTGAAATCTACCCAGTCTCAATTGATCCATTCAGAAAAAATGGCGTCTTTGGGAGAATTGACTGCGGGTATAGCACATGAAATTCAAAATCCGCTGAATTTCGTTAATAATTTCTCTGAAGTGAGTGTTGACCTTATTGATGAGCTGAAAGCTGAAAGGAAAAAGGCTGGAAAAGAGAGGGATGAATCACTTGAACAAGAGATACTGGATGACGTGATTCAAAACCTGGAGAAAATAAACCATCATGGAAAGCGTGCAAGTAGCATCGTGAAGGGCATGCTTGAACATTCAAGAACTGGTTCAAAGGAGAAGCAATTAATTGATATCAATACATTGGCAGATGAATACCTTCGGTTGGCCTATCATGGATTGCGTGCAAAAGACAAATCTTTCAATGCTGATTTCAGTCTTAAAAAGGATGATAAATTACCTGAGGTAAAAGTAATCCCTCAGGATATTGGCCGGGTTCTTTTAAACTTAATCAATAATGCGTTTTACGCTGTATCATATAAAGCAAAAGAAGGGATCAAGAATTTTAAACCACAGGTTATTGTTTCAACACATGCTAGAGATATGGCCTCAGAAAAACCGGCTGTTGAAATCAGAGTAAAAGATAATGGGAATGGCATTCCAAATGATGTTCTGGAAAAGATCTTCCAACCATTTTTTACCACTAAGCCTACAGGTTCTGGGACAGGCCTTGGATTATCCCTAAGCTACGACATCATCAAAGCCCATGGAGGAGATTTTAAAGTAGAAACCGAAATTGGTGAAGGCACTGATTTCATAGTTTTATTACCCTTTTTATAAAATCCAAATATGAAAAAAATTGCAACTGCAATATTGCTATTTTTCCTGCCTCTTATCATGCAAGCGCAGTTTAAGGTTACGCTTGTAAATTCTAATATTACTTCTGATGATGACTCCATATACATAACTGGTTCATTTAACGGATGGGAATACAATACTAACGATAAGTATGAACTGAAATCCACTGGCCTTAATGAAAAATCTGTTTCATTGATTCTTGATGCAGGAAAGCATACATACAAATTCCACAGAGGTAGTTTAGGGCATATAGAGATGAAATTCTACAACGACCAGACTATAGGGGAGATGCCAGATCGGGTAATAGAAATTAGCAAAGACACCGTTATTCATTTCACCATTGATGCATGGATCGACACAATGCCTTACACTCCGATATATTTTCTCTCTAAAAGTTTAATCAAAAATGTTCAATCAACTCAGAATCTAAACATCTGGAAATTTAAAAAAGGAAATAACAATAATTGGTCAAGAGTGGATTTGAATACATCCGATTGGGAAAACTTAAAACCCACAGATATCAATATAACATTCGCTGATCAAGATGGCAGGATTGAAGGATGGTTCAGGACCAGGATAATATTCGACTCAACTTTTAAGGATGAACCAATAAACATGTGGGTGGATTCCTGGGCTGCAACAGAAACATATATTGACGGAGAACTGGTTCAAAGTTCAGGCAATTTGGGTGCCAATGGAGAACCATTTAAGGAGGGTCGTTTCAAACATGTACTTCCCGAAGACTTAATTCTTGCCACTGGAGTAGATCATATATTGTCTGTCCATTTTGTTGACCAACTTTCTGGCTTGCCTAACAGAGAATTCAAAGGTCCATTGAAGATTGAGTTTGCAGATGATCTGACTATGATCAATCTTAAAGAACACATTACCAATGAACCAATATTTACTACGATTGCATTAACGACTGGAATTATCATGACCTTTTTGTTTTGGTTTTTATCTGTTTTAATTACCGGCGAACCAAATCTTGCCAGAATAGCTACTTTCTCAACTTTATTAACACTACTGGTCATATCCTACTGGATGGATCACAACCCTTCTGCTTCCTACGATGCCATTGTCATTACCCATTTCCTGACAAATATATTGATCCCAACTATCCTGATATTCAGTATTTATTTATTGGTAAAGATTTTCAACAGGCGCGTAAGCAGAATTTTAAAAATCATTTTTATAATTATTGCCTTTCTAGGACTTTTAACATTACTTAATTTTTCTTCACCGGCTCCCATGATAGGTTTACTCCTGGTTATTGTGACTTGTGTTTACTATATCATTACATCCTTTAAATCACTGAGAGGTGCCCAGTGGGCGGTAGTAGCCGGTATTTCATCATTATTTGCAATTGTGATTTTTGCAACCATATATTTTAATTTCTTCAACACCAGGGTTAATTTTTTGACAATATCGATATTCGCCACAGCATTAAACCTTTCCTTCCCTTTATCATTGCTTATTTATACTGCTTTACGATTTAAGGAAATGATTAAAGAAGTGGAATTTAATGCATCCAGGGTTATTAAGCTTTCTGAGGAAAAAAAGGAACAGGCGATTCATCAGCAAAAATTACTTAAAGAAGAAGTCGCCAGGCAAACTGTAGAATTAAGAAATTCACTTGATAACCTTAAGTCAACTCAATCCAGCTCATCCAATCTGAAAAATGGCTTCTCTTGGTGAACTGACTGCTGGTATAGCACATGAGATCCAGAATCCTTTGAACTTCGTGAATAATTTTGCCGAAGTAAATATTGAGTTGATTGACGAATTAGAAACTGAACGATCAAAGGATAAAGAAAAGAGAGAAGATGATATTGAAAAAGATATGTTAAAGGATCTAAAAGAGAATGAAGAGAAAATTAAATACCACGGAAAAAGGGCAGAAGCAATTGTAAAGGGTATGCTTCAACATTCCCGAACAAGCAGTGGCCGGAAGGAATTAACCGATATTAATGAATTGGCAGACGAATATATTCGATTGGCGTATCATGGGCTAAGGGCAAAAGACAAATCTTTTAATGCAGTCTTTAAAGCTGACCTGGATCCATCCCTTTCAAAAATTGAAGTTGTTCCACAGGATATTAGTCGTGTACTACTCAATTTAATTAACAATGCATTTTATGCAGTCTCAGAAAAAGCAAAAGTCAATAAAGTTGAATATTCTCCTGAAGTCAGTGTTTCTACAAAGATGGATACAAACTTCTATATTGAGATTAATGTAAAAGACAATGGAAATGGTATTCCCCAGGAATTAAAGGAAAAAATATTCCAACCTTTTTTTACAACCAAACCAACCGGCAAAGGTACAGGCCTGGGTCTGTCCTTAAGTTATGACATTATAAAGGCCCATGGTGGAGAAATAAAAGTAGAATCCATTGAGGGTGAAGGAACTGAGTTTGCAATTTTATTGGGAATAAATGCAGATTGAAAAAGAAGTTCAGGGTATCAAAGATATTTGGGATATTCCAATGGCAGACCTCCTTACATATGGAGAGTTTGGAAGAACTACCGGAGGTAGCCAGGAATTTCATAATTTAACATGTAGCTGGGTAGAGAATAAACAGAATTAAATACTTAATCAATCGAATCATTTACTTAAAATATAAAAACATGAAAATCTTCATCGAATTATGGAAAGCAAAGGATGCCTGGAAAAAACTACCATTATCAGAACGTCAGGCTTATCTAGCTCAAATAGGCCCTGTTATGGAAGATCTATTGAAAAAAGGTGTTGTGATAGAAGCCTGGGGCATCAACGAAGACGAGACCCCTTTCGCATCGGACTATGACTTTTTTGCTGTGACAAAATTTCCAAGCCATGAACTACTGGTGGAATTTGAAGCCATAGTAGAGGGCGCCGGCTGGTATAATTATTTTGACCAGGTAAATGTTTCTGGTTCGGCAATGACTCCGGAGGAGGTTATTGGAAAAATGCTGGCACTATAATTCATTATATAACAAAAAGATCATCTATGAAAGCAAAATCAATTAAAGGAAAATCCTTGCAAAATATCCAAAAGGGAGTAGAGGAAAGTATAAAAGATGGGTTTAGACCAATATT
Organism: uncultured Cytophagales bacterium; assembly: GCA_942491935.1. GTDB lineage: Bacteria > Bacteroidota > Bacteroidia > Cytophagales > Cyclobacteriaceae > JAGTVG01. The sequence goes on along the minus strand of CALOCZ010000072.1, from coordinate 161,557 downwards.
AGCTATTGTTTTTTCTTCGGTGATTCAGGACAATGAGTCTATAAGTGAAATTCTTGATGAATTGGGCATCATAGTATATGGAGTTACTACAGCGGGGGAATTCATAGACGGTGATTTTGGAAATGAATCTACTGCAATATTGCTTTTGGAATTAGATCGGTCCTTGTTCGAATTGTATTTTGAAGAATCAGCTGAGGATAAAACACGTGAAAAGGCAAAAAAACTGGCTGAACATGCTCTAAAAAGATTTAAAAAACCAGCCTTTATTGTTGCCGGAAGCGGCCTTCGGATAGACGGTGAATTTATTATTCGCGGTATCGAAGATGCTGCAGGACCGGATACAACCATTTATGGAGCTATGGCGGGAGATGACCTGAAAATGACAGATACCTTCGTTTTCAGCAATGGGCAGTCAAGCAACAAAGGTATTATAATGCTTGTATTTGATGGGGATAAGATCGATTTTAAAGGCCGTGCAACTTCAGGAGTAAAAGGAGTTGGGACACTGAAAACCATTACTAAAGCAGAGGGCTGGTGGATTTATACCATCGATGATCAACCCGCGCTGGATCTGATCGCAAGATATATGGGCGTCAAGCTTGAAAAACAAGACAAAGTAACAGTTATCCCTCCAGAATACACCAGTACTTATCCCATGATCCTTCATCGATCAGTGGGAGATCCGATTATAAGGCCAGTCTTAATGTTAAATTATGAGAATGGTTCAGTAATGTCTAACGGATTAGTAGAGCAAGGGGCTAAAGTTCAGCTATCGGTACCACCTGATTTTGAAATTATCAATGATGTGGTAGATGATTGCAAAAATGTTAGGGCTAATGAACTGCCGGAAGCAGATGCAATCATTATGTTTTCCTGTGTGGGTCGCTTGTCTGCATTGGGACCATTGATAAGTGACGAGATCGAAGGCGTTAAAAACACTTTTAATGTGCCCTTAGCTGGTTTCTTCAGTTATGGCGAATTCGGAAGAGCGACCAATGGAAATCATGAATACCACAACCTGACATGTTGTTGGGTTGCTATGAAAGAGAAATAGATTATGAATAAGGACCTTGAAAATATCAAATCAGCAATTGAGCAATCTGATGCATTAAGGGAATCAGAAAAGGATGCCCTGTTTAATTCCATAAAAGCTGTTGATAAGGAACTTACCATTATTGAGTTTAAACTGGAACGCACTGAAAAGGTTAAGCGCACAACCTCAGTCCTTTTGGAAGAAACCATTGATGAGCTTGAAAAAAAACGGGCTGATGTAGAACAGGCAAATGCGGCATTAAAAGAATCACTGGAAGATCTTAAATCTGCTCAAGCTCAACTCATTCAATCAGAAAAGATGGCTTCACTGGGTGAACTCACAGCTGGCATTGCACATGAAATTCAAAATCCTCTCAATTTTGTAAATAATTTCTCTGAGGTTAACAAGGAATTAATAGACGAACTTAAGGATGCAGTCGCATCTAATGACCAGGAGGATATCGAATTGATATTAAATGATTTGGCGGAAAATGAAGATAAGATCAAACACCATGGGAAGCGCGCAGAAGGAATTGTAAAAGGCATGCTTCAACACTCTCGTACAAGTCAGGGAGAAAAAGAACCAACCGACCTCAATGCCCTGGTAGAAGAATATCTACGTTTGGCTTATCATGGACTTCGGGCCAAGGATAAAAATTTCAATTCAGATTTTAAAACTGATTTTGATGAATCAATACCAAGGATAGAAATCATCCCACAAGATATTGGCAGGGTATTACTCAATTTAATCAACAATGCGTTTTACGCGGTCTCCGAAGCTTCAGCGAAGGAGAGTGCAAAATTAAACCCAATTATGCCGAAGGTTTCAGAGGACATAGCGACGGAGGGCGGTAATTACGAACCATTAGTTATCGTATCCACAAATAAAATCAATAACATTATTGAAATATCTGTGAAAGATAACGGGCACGGAATCCCGGATGAAATTAAAGACAAGATATTCCAGCCATTTTTTACTACTAAACCTACGGGTTCCGGGACCGGGCTCGGGTTATCACTAAGCTACGACATTATCAAGGTGCATGGAGGAGATATAAAACTGGAATCTCATCATGTGGGAGGGAAAGAGAAGGCAGGAACTGAGTTCATCATAAGTATACCCTTTAATTAATTATTTATGAAGATAAGCAAACAACAGGAATCGGAAGCAAGGAAAGCTTATGAAGTTTACTTCGATAGTTATATTGAAGGTGATATAGGTCGCATTAAATCAATGCTCGTAAATAACTACAACCAGATAGGCAGTGCAGAAAGTGAGGTGTTTTTTAATAAACAGGATGCGTTGAAGTTTTTAAATGATACAATTGACCAGGTTGCCGGGAAAACTGAGATGCGAAACCGAACCATAAAGATCGATCCATTGAAGGATTATATTCTTGTTACCGATCTCTTTGATATTTACATCCTGGATGAAGAAAACTGGACATTTTACTCTAAATTCAGGGCCTCCACCCTGATGCAGAAGATAAACACTCAATGGAAATTCATCCATCAACATTCTTCCGTTCCGGATTTAAAAGCTCAGGAAGGAGAGAATATTGCCATTGAAAAAGTTTCAAAGGAAAATCTTGAACTCCGCAATGCCATAAAACGCCGAACCGTAGAACTTGAGCATAAAAACAGGGAACTGGAAATAGAAGCGGCAATGGAAAGGGTGCGTGCCAAGGCAATGGCGATGCACAGCACAAAAGATATTTCAGACGCTACCGCCACTGTATTTAACGAACTGACTGGACTGGGTGTAAACCTGGAAAGATGCGGAATTGGCATTCTTCATGATAAATCTTCGCGACTGGAAATCTGGTCCACACCCATGTCGCCAAAAGACAAAAAGGTTAAAGAGGTAATTACGGGCTATGTCGCTACCAACTTTCATCCGATGGTTCAAAGCATATTTAAAGCCTGGAAGAATAATGAAAGCTACTTTACATACACTTTGCAAGGCAAAGAAGTCAGGGATTATTATGAGAAATTAGGCAAAGTTTCTAGCTACCGATTTCCTAAAATCGCCAAGTACCCTGATCGCCAAATGGTTCATTGTTTTTATTTTGAACATGGTAACATATTTGTGTACTCAGAAGAGGACTTGTCTGAGGAACAAAAGCAGCTGCTGCATCGCTTTACAAAAGTATTTTCTCTCACCTATAAAAGATATCTTGACCTAAAGAACGCAGAGGCCCAGGTTAGGGAAGCGCAGATCGAAACAGCCCTGGAAAGAGTCCGGTCTAAAACAATGGCCATGCACAACAGCCAGGATGTAGGTGATACGGTTGCGACCTTATTCAATGAAGTATTGAAGTTGGGCCTTGACAAATCCATTCGGTGTGGCATTGGAATCCTTGAAGGAAATGAAGGAATGGAAACGTGGTCGGCAACTTCCTCTCCTGATGGTTTGGTGGATTTAAAGATGGGAATGTTGGACATGACGATACATCCCATGCTGATAGGACTAAAAAAAGCATGGAAACGTGGAAACGCAGATTATCGCTACGATTACATCGGTGTAGATGTGGTGAGGTATTACAAAGCCCTCAACAACGAGCCTGAATACCCGTTTCAAATTGACCTCAACACTTTACCGGAAAATGAGTACCACAGGAGTTTCTTTTTTTCTGAAGGCATCCTTTTTGCTTTTGCTCCAAACCCGATTTCAGAAGAGGCAGCTAGTGTATTAAACAGATTTGCAGGTGTTTTCGGACAAACTTACCGGAGATACCTCGATCTTAAAAATGCAGAAGCCCAGGCAAGGGAAGCACTAATTGAAGTATCATTAGAGCGTGTACGTGTGAGAGCCATGGCAATGCATGAGTCTTCTGAGTTATCTGAAGTAATTTCAACTGTATTTTCAGAATTAACCAAACTTGATATTAGGCTAACTCGTACCACATGCTTTGGATATTTGATGAAAATCCCGATGAATTGGAGGTTTGGATGGCAAATTCCGAAGTTGAAAAAACACCTGAATCATTGCGAATGGCTGTAACGCATCCATATCATAAAAGAATTTTCAATACATGGAGGAAAAGAAAAGCAAAGTGGGTATATGTATTAAAAGGAGATGAGAAAAAGCAACTGGATGATTATCTGTTCAAGAATACGTTAGCAGCTCAGCTTCCAGAATCAGTCAAGGATGGCATAAGAGCTCCTGAAAAAATCATAAACTCTTTTTCATTTCACAACTTCGGGGGACTGCAGGCAGATGGCCTGGAGGAATTATCAGAAGAAAATTTGGACATACTATATCGATTTTCAAAGGCATTCGACCTCACATATACCCGCTTCCAAGACCTTCAAAAGGCAGAAGCACAGACAAAGGAAGCTCAAATAGAAGCAGCTCTTGAGCGGGTACGTAGCAGAACCATGGGAATGCAGCATAGCGGGGAGTTAATAGAAGCAGCCAATCTATTATTCCACCAGATAAAGGATTTGGGGGTGAATTTGTGGAGTGCAGGCTACGGTACCTGGCAGAAAGACAAAAAAGCCACTACCTTATGGATGAGCAGTGAAGATGTAATTCAGAAACCCTTCACTTATCCACACACCGAAGACCCTGTTTCTATACGGTTTTCTGAAGCTGGAGAAAAAGGAGAGTCACTTTACGTGGAAGAAATGGGAGGGGAAGCCTTGAAGTCTCATTATGAATATATGCGAAAACTCCCCATGGTGGGAGAAATGCTGGAGGATATTTTAAAGGCCGGATTTGATGTACCTTCCTTTCAGGTCTTTCATGTGGCCTATTTTTCGTATGGATATCTGTTATTTATTACATACGAGCCCTGTCAGGAAGCTCATTCTATCTTTAAGCGATTTGCTAAGGTATTTGAGCAGACATATACCCGCTTCCTGGACCTTCAAAAAGCGGAAGCCCAGGCTAAGGAAGCAGTAAAACAATCTTCACTTGATCGGATTCGTGCAGAGATTGCATCCATGCGCACAACTGAAGACCTCAGCCGGATTACTCCATTGGTATGGCAAGAACTTACTACTTTAAATGTCCCCTTTTTTAGATGTGGTGTATTTATTGTCGATGATAAAACGAAAAAACTAAATGTCTATCTCTCAAACCCTTCAGGCGAAAATTTGGCAGCCTGGAATACGGAATATGATAGCATTCCACTTTTTAAGGCGACAGTGAGCCATTGGGAAAAGCAATTGGTATATCGTGATGAATGGAATCAAAAACAGTTTATTCAATTTATGAAATCCTTGATTGAGCATGGACTTATTGATGATGAAGATAATTTTCAGTCGGGGAGAGATGCACCGGAATACCTTGCGTTGCAAATGGTTCCATTTGAGCAGGGAATGCTCTATGTCGGTAGTTCTGAAAAACTAGATAAGGAACAGATTGGATTGGTTCAGACATTGGCAGATTCTTTCTCGGTAGCTTATGCCCGGTATGAGGATTTCAAAAAACTAAAAGAAGCCAAAGGCCGTGCAGAAAATACGCTAACCGATTTAAGAGCAGCGCAAAACCAACTCATCCAAGCTGAGAAGATGGCATCATTGGGTGAACTTACTGCTGGAATAGCACATGAGATCCAGAATCCATTGAATTTTGTAAATAATTTTTCTGAAGTGAATACAGAATTAGCTGAAGAACTCAATGATGAAATTGAAAAGGGCAATCTTGAAGAAGCTAAAGGGATTGCCAGGGATATAATTGAAAATGAACAGAAGATCAGTCATCATGGCAAAAGGGCAGAAACCATTGTAAAAGGAATGCTTCAGCATTCACGTACTAGTACCGGTACGAAAGAATTGACAGATATTAATACCTTGGCTGATGAATACCTTCGCTTGGCGTATCATGGTTTGAGGGCTAAGGATAAATCGTTTAATGCTGATTTTAATTTGGAGATAGACGAAAATATACCTAAACTTAAGGTTATTCCTCAGGATATCGGCAGGGTTTTACTGAATTTGATCAATAATGCCTTTTATGCAGTTGATAAAAAAGCAAAAGATAATATAGAAGGGTATAAGCCAATTGTTTCGATAAGCCTTAAAAACCAGGACGATGGAATTGAAATAGAAGTAAAGGACAATGGGAATGGCATTCCCGATAATTTGACTAAAAAGATCTTTCAACCCTTTTTCACTACCAAACCTACAGGACATGGGACTGGCTTAGGTTTGTCTTTGAGTTACGATATTATAAAAGCGCATGGAGGCAAAATAAATGTCCAAAGTAAAGAAGGAGAAGGAACGAATTTTATAATCTCATTAATAAAGAATTAATCTTTAACAAAAACCATTTATAAGCATCATGTCGCAATCCCGACAGCTAGCTGCCATCATGTTTACTGATATTGTAGGGTATACTGCTCTAATGGGTAATGATGAACAGAAAGCATTTGATATTTTGAGTAAAAACAGAAGTATCCAGAAACCGATCATTGAGGAACACAATGGGCAGTGGATAAAGGAAATGGGTGATGGTACAATAGCCACTTTTCCAAATGCATCAGATGCTATAATAACAGCTTTAAAAATTCAGGAAAAGACAAGAAGATCCAATGAATTTCAATTGAGGATAGGCATCCATTTGGGGGAAGTCGTTTTCGAGAACCAAGATGTCTTTGGAGATGGGGTTAACCTGGCTTCACGTATAGAAGCCATGGCAGTTGGTAATTCAATATTGGTATCAAAACCTATCAGAGATCAGGTGAAAAATAATTCTGATTTCAATTTACAATTGCTGGGATCATTTACATTTAAAAATGTATCTGAACCTATCGAGGTCTACGCGCTAAGTAGTGAGGACTTGAAGTCCCATCACGTCTTAAAACAAAAATGCCACCGAATAATAAGACGAACAAACGATTTAAATCTTTAATAGTCGGAGCTGGGCTTATTTTGCTAATTATTGCTTCATATTTCGGCCAGAAATCAATAATCAAAAACTATTCGCCTAACGATCAGCAGCAATTAAAAGAGCAGAAATTATTGGCAGTTCTTCCTTTTGAAAATCCTCAAAAAGATACTTCCCTGTATTTTCTCTCTGATGGCATCCCTGAGGACCTGATCAATCGCTTGTCTGCATTTTCGGAAATTAAAGTGTTCGCCCGGTCAGCCACATTTAGTTTGCCTGATTCCCTAAGTAGTATTCCAAGCATTAGAAGATTATTAAAAGCTGATATAGTTTTATCAGGTCAGATCCTTAAAAGAGGAAATGAATATGTATTAAATTGCGAATTGATTGATGCAATAAATCAAAGTCAAATATGGGGCAAAAAGTTTGACTTGATAAATCAAAATATATCTCAATTAGAAGACTCTCTTGTCCTGGACTTGATGAAACCACTCCAAATTCCTCAGGGTAAGATTCTTATAAGCTCACATAAGCAACACCAGGTTGATCCGGCTGCATATACTGAATATTTGAAAGGTAGGCATTTAAGTTATGGATCAACTCCGGAAGAATCGGAGAAAGCTTTGTCACATTTTAGAGAAGCAATTAGAATTGACCCGGGTTATGCCCAGGCTTATGCCGCTATTGCCAATGAGAAAGTGGTCCAGAGCCTTTTTGCTACAGCTTCTAAAAATGAAATAATCAACGAAGCTCGGATATCCCTGGAGGCGGCTAAAGCACTAAATCCTGATCTTGCAGATATATATAGTACGGAAGGAGCTTTAAAATTTTATTATGATTGGGATTGGAAAGGTGCAGTCGATTCCTATAAAAAAGCACTTGAACTCGATCCAGGAAATGCCACAATTTTTATACGATATTCTGCGACATTGGCTGATATTGGCAACTATGCTGAAGCCTTACCATTAGCAGATAAAGCCATTGAATTGGACCCCATTTCTATTTCCAGTTTACATAATCTGGGTTGGACTAATATGTTAGCTAACAATTTTGAACGAAGCGCAGAGGCCTTTGGGAGATTACTTGAACTTTATCCCAATTGGGCCTGGGGACACATTAAAAAAGCTTATTCGCACATATTTATGGAAGAATATGATCAGGCCCTTTTCCATGCTAGAAAAGCAGAACAATTATTAAAGGATGACTGGGGATCCGAATTGATACAAGTTGCTCTGATTTTCATCTATAGAAATTGTGGGGAAGATGATAAGGCAAAGGCTTTAACGGATCGTTTCATGACATATGCCAGTGAAAATACTTTAGAAGATCCATGGAACATGTCTTATATGTATTATATGCAAGGCGACTATGAGAAGTCTATTGAATGGGAAGAAAAAGTAATAGAGGGAAGGTTCCCGCTTGCCTATCAACTCAACCTTCAACTATTCTATCATTCGGATTATTTCAACAGTGCGGGTCACCAACAAATTTTACGAAAAATGGGATTTCTTTAGTAATGCTTAAAATGAAAAAAATAGAACCTGAATATTGAACTGCATGAAGAATTTAATAAAACTAATTCTACTATTCCTCTTATTATCTATTTTAACTATAAAACCTACAAGACAAAGTACTGGACTAGAATTGTTGTCGTTGAGTGATGATATTATCATAGAACATTATACAAACTGGATTTGGAAAGTGAAATAAATAATGGAACAGAATTCAAAATATCAATTTCGTTTTAATCCAGACATTTTGAAATATGTCTTACACATCTTGTTTATTGTTGTAAATGTATCATCATATGCCCAGAGCGAGAATAAATTAAAGCGGCTTAATGATAGTTTAATAATGGAATTGGAACTAAGCCATGTGGACTCCGTAAAAGCAGGAATTATGATTCAAACTTGCTGAAAACTTATTATACTGTGATCCGGACTCAGCCATTTATTATGGAGAAAAAGCATTGCAGCTTGCTAATAGAGAAAATATTATTCAGGTTCAATTAGGAGCAATTGGATTTATAGGTAATACTTTAATAATCAAAGGAGATTTGCCAAAGGCGCTGGAACTTGGATTTCAGGCAATTGAAATGGCCAAAGGTGTGCCTATTCGAGTAGCTGGAATCGGCCCGACTATCGACAATATAGGTAATATTTATTATCAGATTGGCGATTATGATAAAGCGATGCAATATTTCATAGAAATGATAGAAATGGGGAACGATGATATAGTAGGTGTAGCTTTTGGTTATTATAATATGGCAAAGGTCTATGAAAAACGGAATATGCTTGATTCCTCAATGATTTGTTTGGATAAATCCTATCAGATATTCGGCACTTTAAATCATTCATTTTTTCCAACCGTTTTCCCCGTGACTCCAAGTTGGTATAATCTCAGGGCGAAGGTATTCTTAAAACTAAACAAGAAGGAGCTTGCTTTAAAAGACCTGGTAACGACTTTACAGATGACATTGAGGAATGACCAGGCCTATAATTCATCCAATACTTTTAATGATATTTCAAGGTATTATAAACGTTTAAATCAACCTGATTCTACTATTTACTATGCTGAGAAAGGTTTATCCGAAGCAACCAGAGTGTCCTACAGCCAGGGAATTTTGAATGCCAGTGAAATCCTTGCTGAAGAATATGAATCTATAGATGCAGTAAAAGCACTGTATTACTTCAAAATAGCTGAAAAAACCAGGAATAAAATTTACGGAGCAGGAAATATTCAGATCATGCGGGATATGATTGCTCAGAATGAAGATAAGCAGCAGGCACTTGAAGCAGCCCGCATTGAAAGCCGGAACCGTATACGATTAAACACACTGTTAGGTAGTATGTTTACTTTATTGGTGGTGGCTATATTATTGTTTCGAAATAACCGGATGAAACAAAAAGCCAAGCAAAATATAGAGCTAGCCTTTGACCAACTAAAAACCACCCAGGCCCAACTCATCCAATCTGAAAAAATGGCTTCCCTTGGTGAACTTACTGCAGGAATTGCTCATGAAATTCAAAACCCATTGAACTTCGTAAATAATTTTTCAGAGGTAAATCAGGAATTGTTGGAAGAACTAGAAAGTGAAAGGTTGAAGGCAAAAGGTGATAGAGATGAAAAGCTTCAAAATGAATTATTATATGATATTAAAGAAAATGAACAAAAGATAAGCCATCATGGCAAAAGAGCAGAAGCCATTGTAAAAGGTATGCTCCAGCATTCGCGCAGCAGTACCAGTCAAAAAGAATTGGCTGATCTAAATGCCTTGGCTGATGAATACCTTCGTTTGGCCTATCATGGTTTAAGAGCAAAGGATAAATCATTTAATGCGGATTATCATTTGGAGATGGATAAAAATATGCCTAAAATTAAGGTTATACCTCAGGATATCGGCAGGGTTTTACTGAATTTGATCAATAATGCTTTTTATGCTGTTGACAAAAAAGCTAAACAGGGCATTGAGGGTTATAAACCAGTTGTATCATTAACTATGAAGAAGGCAAAAGTCACTTCAGGGAATTCCCGCCTCCCGGACGGGCAGGTAGGTGTAGAAATACGTGTAAAAGACAACGGTGATGGAATTCCGCAAGATTCAATGGATAAGATCTTTCAGCCTTTCTATACAACAAAGCCCACTGGTGAAGGCACCGGTTTGGGTTTAAGCATTAGTTATGACATTATTACAAAAGGTCACAATGGGACTTTGAGAGTAGAATCCAGGGAAGGTGAAGGAACAGAGTTTATAATCACTCTACCCCAGTAATTCAAAATGAATTTACAATGAAAAGTTTTAATAATTATCAGAAACGATTATCTGGTGCATTCTAAGAGTTAAATAATAATTAAATATCAATACATGAAAATATTAGTAGTAGACGACGAAAAAGACATTCAACCTCTTTTTCAACAACGGTTCAGAAGGGAGATTAAGAATGGAGAAATGGAATTTGTATTTGCGTACTCCGGAGAAGAGGCTCTGGAATGCCTTCAACAATACCTGCACCAGGCAGTCCTGATCCTTTCTGACATCAATATGCCAGGAATGAGTGGTCTTGAACTGTTGAAAAACATAAAGGAAAAGCACCATCAACCGCCCCCGGTTGTTATGATGATCACGGCCTACGGTGATGCAGATAATTACAATAAGGCCATGGAACTTGGTGCTGATGATTTTATTACGAAACCTGTAGACTTTGGCACATTAAAAGAAACGATTAAAACTAGAATCAATGGTTAAAATATTAGTAGTTGATGATGAAGCAGACCTTGAAGTCCTGATCAAGCAAAAGTTTCGCAAAAAAATTCGCGAACAAGCTTATGAATTTGTTTTCGCCATCAATGGGGTACATGCTTTGGAGCAACTGGAAAAGCATAATGATGTAGTGCTTGTTCTATGTGATATCAATATGCCGGAAATGGATGGCTTGACTTTGTTGTCAGAGTTAAATGAAAAGCATGCCTTATTAAAGTCGATCATAGTATCAGCCTACGGGGATATGGATAATATCCGGACAGCTATGAACCGCGGGGCCTTTGATTTCATAACCAAACCGGTGAATTTTGAGGACCTGGAACTCACTATGGAAAAGACCATTAAACATGTAAACCAGATTCAGGAAACCATGAAGGCCATCAACGAAAACAATATCCTCAAGATGTATGTGGATGAAACGGTCTTGAATTTTATGAACAGCCGGGAGTTTGAATCCACCCTAATGCTTAATGAAACGGTTGAGGCCTCCGTTGCATTTATCGACATCTGTGGCTTTAGCGCTATCAGTGAAAAGGAGGCACCAGATAAGGTGGTAAACTTACTTAACAGTTATTTCGAAGTAATGGTCAAAGAGATACTCGCACACGATGGCTTAATTGATAAATTTATCGGCGATGCGATCATGGCAGTATTCCGGGGTGATTATCACCTGGACAGAGCCATCGACGCATGCCTTGCCACAAGAAAATTGATCAATGAACTACCCAATATTTTTGAAGATATCACCTTCTCTCCATGCGTAACAATAGGTGTAAATAGTGGTCAAATGATTTCGGGGAATATCGGATCCGCAACATTGCGCAGACTAGATTATACGGTAATAGGTGATGAGGTAAACACTGCTCAACGATTGCAATCAGTAGCAAAGGACGGTCAAATTATAATTTCCGAATCTAACTATGAAAAAGTAAAGGAGTCATTTCAGTGTAGAAAAGTAGGTGAGGTAAGTCTGAAAAACAAATCAAATACAACTGAGATTTATGAAGTGCTTGATTAATTTATTTTAATATAGATTGCTGATTTTTGTATCAAATCCAATCATATTCTTATAGAACGATCAAGTAAAAACTTGGAGGTATTCATTTTTCAGACTATTGCTTTTGTATTATTATTTGAATCCAGAATGAATATGCAAATATCCCGGGTATTCAAATATATTTAACCTGTAATGAAACTTTTTTCATCCTGATTCCATCCTTACTAAGGAATCCTGTAACATTTAACAACTCTTAACAGTCTTTAGCTTAGAATTATTCTTTGTTTTTTTAAATTAGTTGATATTAATATGTTCCTATGTTCAGAAATTACTTTAAAATCACCCTGCGCAATATTTTCAAATACAAAATATTCTCCTTCATAAATATTTTTGGACTGGCACTGGCCATTGCCTGCAGTATCATCGTGATATTTTATGTGCGTAATGAAATTACATATGACAAGTTCCATACAAAAGCAGATCGAGTATACAGGCCTTATACCAAGTTTAAAAGAGGAGCCAGAGAGGGAGTAGGCGTACATACGCCTTTTATTATGGGCCAGCAATTAAAAGATAACTACCCCGAAATTGAAGGATTCACCATCCTAACATCTTTTTTCAACCAGATTTACAAGGGCGAGCTGTCGTTTCCTGAAGAGATCCACATAGCCAGTGAAGATTTTTTTAATATATTCTCATTTCCCATTATCAGGGGTGAAACGAAGAACCTGCTTTCCGATCCGAGTTCGATTGTACTGACGGAAGAAATGGCAGAGAAGTATTTTGGTCGTATTGATGTGATTGATGAATTATTAATCATTGAAGTAGGTGGTGAGCAGAAAAACTTTACAGTAAAGGCCGTATTAAAGAATATCCCTTCAAATTCAAGTATCCGGTTTAATTTTCTAATATCCGATCTTCACACCAAAGATATATTTCCAGCTCCTATGCTGACATCCTGGAATATGATAACAGGAGAAACCTATGTTTTACTACATGGTCAGGTAGATAAGGAAGAACTGGAACCAAAATTTTCAAGTCTGCTAGAACAGGTAATGGGTGATGACCTTGAGGAGGTTGAGTTTGCTATTTTCCTGCAACCACTAACAGATATTCACATGAATACAGATATGCCGGAAGGGAACGTACCGGTTAGCGATCCAAAATATACTTTGATACTTGCTGGTATTTCTGTATTTGTGTTATTAATAGCCTGTATTAACTTTATTACCCTTTCCTTAGGAAGGTCTTTTTCAAGAGCCAAGGAAATTGGGATCAGAAAATCGTCAGGGGCGAATCGAAAACAAATTATTCTGCAATTTCTCGGTGAATCTATTTTGATGGCTATTATTGCCTTAATCATTGGTCTTATAATGTCTTATCTAATCCTTCCATGGTTCAACAAACTGGCAGATTTAAATCTGAGGTTCACGTTGGATTTCGAGAATTTACTCCTGATCTCAGGCATAACAATTATAACCGGTCTACTTGCCGGATTGTATCCGGCACTGATCATTTCTGGTTTCAAACCGCTGGATATTATAAAAAGTGATCTTCGGTTGGGCAAGGGTAATAATACTTTAGGTTCAATCCTGGTTGCGGGGCAATTTGCATTGACGGTTTTTATGATTGCCTCTACAGTAATCATGAAAGATCAATTAAATTATATGCAAAATAAAAACCTCGGATTTAACAAAGAACATGTTGTTATAGTACCGGTAAGAGTTGGAGAGGCGAAAGGCTTAAGAGATGTGGTAAAGCGGGGTATGGAAAGAGCCGCGATTCTGGATAATTCGCTTGTAAACAAACCTGGTATTATTTCAACAGGTATCGCTTCACATACCTTCGAATCGGGAGGGTGGACCCATATCGGATATGAGGATGAAAATGAAGAAACAAACTGGTTCTATTATAATACAATTAATGCTGATTTTATTCCAGCTATGAAAATGGAAATTGTCCAGGGACGGAATTTTGAGCCAGAGAACCAGGCAGATATGCAGAGATCGGTAATTGTAAATGAAACATTTGTAAAGGAATTTGGCTTTGAAAATCCAATTGGTGAGAGAATTCCCCATGAAGAATTTATGGATCATGAAATCATTGGGGTAGTAAAAGACTTTCATATTGCCTCTTTACATACCAGGATAGAACCATTATTGCTTGCAATGAATGTAGAAATCGGCTTTTCTGGTGCACATAATGTAAACATTAGCAGTTCTGAAATACCTAAGATATTTGTCAGGCTTGAAGCTGGCAAGATTCAGGAAGGGATAGAATCGATTCGATCTGAATGGGATAAAGTTTTCCCGGGAGAACCTTTCGATTATAGTTTTGTTGAGGATAACCTGAAGGAACAATATGAACGAGAACAAAACCTATCAAAAATTGTCACAAGTTCCTCAATGCTCGCTATTATTATTGGTTGTTTGGGATTATTTGGATTATCTACGCTGTCGCTGACTGGAAAACTGAAGGAAATATCTATTCGTAAGGTTTTTGGCGCCTCAAAGGCTAACATTTTTTTAATCCTTTCGAAAAGATTTGTAATACTTCTTATAATCGCTATTATCATATCATTTCCTGCTACAATATATGTAATGAATAAATGGTTGACAGATTTTGAATTCAGAATCGATATAGGACCTGTTTCATTATTTCTGGCCGCCTTGATTAGCCTTGCTGTTCTGTTGCTGTCAATTAGCTACCAGGGATTCTCAGCAATCAGGACTAATCCTGCTGAAACCTTACGTAACGAATAATTGATTGTAAGATATTAATATTTAAAGAAGGCTGTCTTTTTCATATTAAGAGTCATTTATTCTTACTTAGTTATTCACAATATCTAAAAAGAATTGCATTAAATAAGCAATTGAGTTATTTTCAATGCGATTGTAATACTTTTAATTTTTTAATAATGTTCACACTACATAAAAACAGCATCAGTTTTATTTCATTCTTCATATTTATATTATTTTTCGTCCAATCATGTAATAATACTAAGGAGGAGAATACTATTGGATTTGAACCAATTGACGCAATGTATAATTCCAATGTACATGACAGATTATTTGATGACAATTGGAGATTCTTTAAAGGAGAAGCAGAAGAAGCTGAAAATCCTTCGTTTGATGATTCAGAATGGCGTATATTGGATTTGCCTCATGACTGGAGTATTGAAGACCTGGAATTGCCAAAAGATAAGTTTAAAGATGTCAGTCCTTCACCTGTAGGGCCGTTTTCTCCAGATAGTCCAGGTAATATTTCTACGGGATATGTCCTTGGAGGAGTTGGGTGGTACAGGAAACATTTTTCATTGGAACCTCAGGATGTTGGCAAAATTGTAAAGATCACTTTTGATGGCGTTTATATGAACGCTGATTTCTGGATCAATGGAAATCATTTAGGAAATCACCCGTATGGGTATACTGCTTTTACATATGATATTACGCCTTACCTGAAGGTAGACGGTAGTGAAAATGTTTTGTCTGTTAAAGTCGTTAATGAAGGCAGAAACAGCCGTTGGTATAGCGGTTCTGGAATTTACAGACATACCTGGTTAAGTATTACCGATCCATTGCATCTCGACCGATGGGGCGTTTTTGTTACAACTCCTGAAGTAGAAAAAGAAAAAGCACTGATAAAGATCGATGCCTCCGTGATAAACTACTTCGATCATTCAAAAGATTTTATCATAGAAACTTTGATTATGGCTCCGGATGGGAGCGAGGTAGTAAAAAGTAAACGGAATGAAGTACTGAAATCTGGTCTTGTAGGATTATTTAATGGGTCATTCTCTCTAGAAAATCCTCAGCTGTGGTCACTGGAAGATCCCAACTTATATCTGGCAAAAATCAACCTCCTCTTTGATGGAAAAATCGTTGATCAATTATCAACGACCTTTGGAATAAGAACTTTAGATTTCTCAACTGAAGAAGGATTTCAGCTTAATGGAGAGACCATCCTTATTAAAGGGGGGAACATGCATCACGATAATGGGCCTCTTGGTGCTGCAGCTATTGACCGTGCAGAGTACAGACGTGTAGAACTGATGAAATCTTTTGGTTATAACGCCATCAGGACCAGCCATAACCCTCCCTCAAGACAATTCCTTGATGCCTGTGACAAATTGGGAATCCTGGTTATGGATGAATCCTTCGATCAATGGCAATTACCAAAAAACGAAAATGATTATAATCTGTATTTTGATGATTGGTGGGAAAGGGATATCGAATCGATGGTCCTCAGAGATCGAAATCATCCTTCAATTATTATCTGGAGTATTGGTAATGAAATTAAAGAAAGAGCGGATTCGTCAGGTTTACAAATCACGAAAGTATTAAAAGAGAAGGTCAAATCACTGGATCCTACAAGACCTGTAACCGCTGCTATATGCGGTTTCTGGGAATTTCCCGGAAGGCCCTGGGAAGACACTGAACCAGCTTTTAAATTGTTTGAGGTACATGGTTATAACTATAAGTGGGAGCGATATGAATCAGATCATGAAATTTTCCCTGAACGAATTATTATTGGGACAGAATCAATTGCCGGGCATGCGTATGAAAACTGGTCATTGGTAGAGAAGTATCCATGGGTTTTAGGAGATTTTCTTTGGACAAGTATGGATTATTTGGGAGAAGCCGGGATTGGAAATGCCTTGTTGGATAATGAAAAGAAGGAATGGCCCTGGTATAATGCCTATTGTGGTGATATTGACTTATGTGGATTTAAAAAACCTCAATCATATTACAGAGATGTTGTCTGGGGAATAAGTGAACTGGAAATGGCTGTTCATCATCCTATTCCTCAAGGAAGAAAAGAAACAGTTAGTTTTTGGGGTTGGCCGAATGAAGAACAAAGCTGGAATTGGAAAGGATATAAAGGTGACACACTCAATGTTTCACTTTACTCGAGTTGTGATTCTGTGACGCTGGAACTGAATGGACTAAGATGTGATGAAATTGTTTTGCAGGATACCATGCAATACAAAAGGATTGTAAAGGTTGTTTATCAACCTGGTGAACTCGTGGCTAAAGGATTTAAAAATGGGGAAATATCATCAAAGAAGGTCTTTCGTACTACAGGAGAGGCGCATTCAATTTCAATGAAAGTTGATCGAAACAGTATAACAGCAGACCGCAATGATCTGGCATATGTGACTGTTGAAGTCGTCGATCAGGAAGGGAATAGAGTGCCTGATGCAGAGACTCTCATTGAATTTCAGATTGAAGGAGACGGTCAGCTGGCGGGTGTTGCAAACGGAAATCCCGTTGATATAAAAAGCTTCCAGAAACCAGAATGTATAACCTTCAAAGGAAGGTGCTTGCCAATTGTTAGGCCGATGAGTAATGAAAATGGAGAAATTAAGGTTTTTGCAAAAGCAAAAGACCTGACAGGATCGGAAATTTCAGTACTGGTGAAGAAATAGATCGCTTATTTTAATACATTTGGATTAACTCAATAGGCCTGATCATGATCAGAAGGATATTTAAAATTGCAGGGATAACCTTGGCCTCTATCTTAATTGCCATTGTATTGCTTATTGCCTTCTTCTGGTTAAAGGTTGAATATGGGACCAGCTTTACAGAGCTTCAGTCCTTTAAACATACTGAGGCATATACATGGAATAAAGTTAACCTGGGCGATTCCTGTCAATGCAGTGACGGTTCTGATTACTGGATATACACTAAAAAAGGTAAATCTGATAACCTGATTATTCACTTCCAGGGAGGCGGAGCCTGCTGGGATGATGCTTCATGCACATCGCCATTGGTCTTAAACCCAAAGACTGGATTTTACTTTCCAAGAATTAATGAATGGTTGTTCAAAGCCTTCTTCAGTCATGGCATTATGGAAAACAGTCTTGACATAAATCCTTTCAAAGACTGGAACATCGTATTTATTCCTTATTGTACTGGTGATCTTCATATTGGGAACACAGAAAATGTCTATACGGATAAAAATGGAAACATGAAAACCGTAAAGCATAATGGAAAGATTAACGTAACGAAAGCACTAGAATGGGTTGAAATGAATTTAAACGATCCTGATAAAGTACTTATTTCAGGTGAAAGTGCCGGAGGACTTGGAAATATTTTTTGGTCGCCCTATATCGTCGAAATGTTTCCGGAATCTAAATTTTATCAACTATCAGATTGTTCTTTTCTAAATTCAAAGGTATTAGTAGAAGCTGTAGAACTATGGGGTGCCGAATGCGAAGAGACTTTTGGATTTTCAGCAGAAGCAGACCTGATAAACAGCGCTTTACGTTTCGCTGCTGATTCACTGGAATTTGCTGATATAAAGTTCTTTCAATCCAATTCTCTGTTTGATGAAGTGTTATTGCATTTTGAAGCTGAAGTTAATAAGCATAATACCAGTACTGATGAATACATTCATAAATGGTCAAACGAAATGTTAAATGCAGTAGGTTATAATTCAGATTCAATTGACAATTATTACTATTATATTACAGATTGGAATCAAAAGAAAAACGGGCAAACACCGCATACTTTTCTATTGTTTACACCATTTTATGAATGTACAGAAGAAGATATATCTTTTAAGGATTGGTTAAGTGATGCCATAATCAATGATCGACCGTATTCTGTTGGGTCATTGTTTTTGAAATAAAATATAAAATGTATTGAGGAAATAATTTCCACTATTCATGAAACAGGTTTTAATAATCGTATTATTTCTCATCTTTTCCTGTTCTTCAAATAGACAGGAAGAACAAATTGGAGAAGAAAAAAGTAATCAGCCACCATTTATGTGGGAAAACGCCACGGTCTATTTTATGCTTACTGACCGGTTTAACAATGGAGATCCGACCAATGATACCCCTCTGGGAAGGAAACAGGACGGTGGACCTTTAAGAAGTTTTATGGGAGGGGACCTGAAAGGTATTACCATGAAGATCGAAGAGGGGTATTTTGAGGCTCTGGGCGTAAATGTTTTATGGATAACTCCACCAATAGAACAGATACATGGCTTTACCGATGAAGGTTGGGGCAAAACATACGGATATCATGGATATTGGGCCAGGGACTGGACCAATATAGATCCAAATTATGGGACTATGACTGAGTTAAAAGAAATGGTTGATAAGGCACATGAACATGGTATTCGCGTACTCCTTGACGTTGTTTTGAATCACACAGGTCCTGTTACACCTACGGATAGTCAATGGCCGGATGAATGGGTGCGCATTGAACCTGTTTGCACCCATGATAGTTATGAACATGCCGTTCCGTGTGCGTTGGTTACTAATTTACCGGATATTAGAACGGATTCTAATATTGAAGTGGATATACCCGGTTTTCTGAAAGACAAGTGGGAAGGAGAGGGACGACTGGATATTGAAATGCCTGAATTGGAGGCGTTTTTCAGCAGAACCGGATACCCGAAACTTCCCAAATATTATATTATAAAATGGTTGACGGATTATGTGCGTGAACTGGGTATAGATGGGTTCAGGGTGGATACAACCAAACATCTTGAGGCATACATCTGGAGCGAATTATATAAGGAAGCAGTTCAGGCACTAATTGAATGGAGAAACAAAAATCCAGAAAATAAAATGGGTGATCTTGATTTTTATATGGTAGGTGAAGTTTACGGATATGGCATTCAAGGTGAATATTATTATGATTATGGTGATTCAGTGGTTAACTTCTTTGATCATGATTTTAAAGCCCTGATTAACTTTTCGTTTAAAGCTGATGCGGAAAGAGATATGGAGGATATATTCAGCGAATATTCCGGAATTCTGAATGGCCCCTTATCAGAATACAGTGTAATGAATTATATATCCTCTCACGATGATGGAGGACCTTTTGACCTGAACAGAGAAAGGGTGTTTGAGTCAGCCACCAAATTAATGCTTACGCCTGGTGCAGTTCAAATTTATTATGGAGATGAGTTAGCACGAACGCTCACAGCTGAAGGCACGAAAGGAGATGCACACCTTAGATCTTACATGAACTGGGAAGACCTTTCCAGGAATGCTGAGAAAAATGGATATCGAATTACAGATGTGCTTGAACATTGGCAAAAACTTGGGCGCTTTAGGAATGAACACCCAGCAGTAGGCGCAGGGGTACATGAAATGATAAGCAAAGAACCATATTTATTTACCCGTAAGTTAAGCAGGTATGGCATAGAAGATCGGGTATTGGTCTGCATAGGCAATCTTGATCAACCCCTGAACGTAAAGGAACTGTTTGATAATGAAACGGTTCTAAATGATTATTATTCCAATGAGACTTATAGGGTTACCAATGGAAAAATTAATCTACCTCAGAACCAGGACTTATACTTATTGGCCAAACCACTGCAAATCCCAGGTTTATGAATTCATTAAAATATCTTTTCTTTATTATAGGATTATTTCTTTTAATCACTTGTGCTGAGAGCAAGCGAGAAAAGCAAGAGTCCGAGACTACATCAGGTACGATTGATGATAAAACAAGGCCAAGGGGCTCTCAGAAGAAGGTTATCGTTTATGGAAGTATGGAATGTAATCATTGCCATGAATTCCGGAGAAAGCTGGAATCTAAAGGAATATCCTATGAATTCAGGGATGTGGCTGAGAACGATGCCTATTACCTGGAAATGCAAAAACTAATTTTATCCATAAACTACCAAGGATATATACGTTACCCAATACTTGATATTGAAGGTGAGATTTTTGTTAATCCGGATTTCAGGGACGTGGAAAACAAAATGTTCTCAAATATTAAGAAGTAATTATACTATATTAATTGAGATCCAGCTGGCACAATACCTATACTCGACAAATTTCATTCCTTAATTAAAATAATAGGTTAAAACAAATGTTGCTCCCATAGCACTAAAATTGCCCTGTTCTTCTGATATGGGAACTAAAGTATATGATGTTTGTAACCCAAGGATGAAATCAGGGGTGCCGGTATACGCAAATTTCAGATTTATACTACTCGAAAGACCACTTTCCCTAAATACTTGTTCGGGTCTCGAACTTAATACATAAGCCAGAGAAAAACCCAAAGGTACATCGTGTTTTTGATACAAATTTAAATCAATACTGGTCCCGAACGAAAAGTAATAGGCCGTTTCACCTCTATCAAGTGATTCACCAACCGCATTCAGATAATTTAACTTTAATCCAAATAGCTCACTGATTCCGTAGGCAAATTGAAAGCCTAAATTTCCATTGAGTGCTGGTGTATTGGTTACAAGAGAAGGGAATGGTTTATTGTTAATTACATCATCGATGAACTTGCTGACAGATAAGAATGTCCCATTGTAATTACTGATCCCGATTGTCGTTGAAAGCTTGTATTTCTCACTTTCTAGAATCCTTATTTTCCATCCAATCTGAAATGAATTTATAGTACTGAATCCTTCAGCAAGAATTGCCCCAACATTAGTGCCTATACGTGCAGATAAACGATACTTGATATAAACTGCAGCCCAGTCCTGTATTTTCTGCTGGTATTCCAACCCAATAGTGATAAATAAGAGCTGTCCACTCAATCCATAGACCGGCTCATCATCTACCTCAAAAAGTGGATATTTATATTGACCGGTTGATCCCAATCCAACGCCTAAGTCAAAGGTTGAATTCATAAACGGACTTTCGATATAAGTATTTGGAATAAATACATGCCCATTTAATTCAGGTATTTTATTTGTATCCTTCTGTCCATAACTCTGTGTCCCGTTTAAGAAAAATGAGAGACATAGGACAAGTGATGTCAGAAAATGTAATCGGAGTTTTATAGTATATATTAAATTCATTTTAGTTTTTATTGCGTTTTGAAATTGGAATCTGGAAACCAGTAACAAATTTTAATCCGCTTAGTTTTACACGGGGTATATAGTCTTCATCTGCCGGCTCAGCTTCGGTCATATTTACCAGTCCCTGAGTATATCGCAATTCAAAATACAGACCGGATCTTTTTATGGGGATCTTATAGCCAACTCCAAATACTGCCGAAATATTCCATTTGTTCAATTCACCGGTTAAGTCAACCTCTTCAATTTCATTATCCGCCACTAATGATAGTCCATATCCGAATTCAAGTCCGCTTGAAAAATATAGCCGCTTAGATTTAGATTGGATTTTTATAAATATGTCTAAAACCAGATAATCTACACTTATTCTTAAGCTGTCTTTATACTCGTTTGCAATCGTGTCAGGAACCTGTATTGTGCTGCCAGTTTTAATATATCCTGGTTGAATACTCAATGATATCAGATCGTTAATTTGAGGATCAATACTTAGCCCAATGATAAATCCGATTTTGGATTTGTAGATAGTATTTGAAAATTTATCACCAGATAGCCGTCCGTTATCAATCCCAGCGAACGCACCTAAATCCACTTGTCCCCAAGTATCGATTTGTACTAGAAAGAAAGGGATGATAACAAAAAGTAATTTTTTCATTTGAAATAATTTTTCTTAACAATTAAGAAGTTCAGAAGTTTCAATATAAGTCATTTATTAGCAATAATTGGCTACAAATGAAATTTAGGAAAAATCAATGAATATTTTGATATACATTTGCCATAATCAAAAATCCTGAAGTAAGATCAGACAAAATTATTCGACATATTCAATTCCAGTTCTGTTTATTAATTTGGTATGTTAAAGATTCTTAAAATGACAGGTATTTTAATATTAGCTGCTGTTATATTGATCACAATCGGCATGATCTTATTTTTTAATTTCGCTCCACAAATTGGGGGCAGTATAGAAGGAGAACGGCTGGAGCGAGTGAAATCTGCCAGTAACTACAAAATGGGAAAATTTCACAATACCATTGCGACCAAATTGGATATGAAATCCAGCAAGATGATTGGCGTTATGTGGGAGTTTTTCAGAAATAACAAGAATAGAGAACCTGCCGAAATGTTGCAGGTTGATAAATTCAATCCGGATAGTTTTAATGATCTTGATCCTAATAACCTTTCCTTTACATGGTTTGGGCATTCTTCTATACTTATAAAGATTGATGGAAAAGTACTGCTGATCGATCCGGTGTTCAGTGAACGGGCATCAATGTTCTCCTTTATGGGACCGAAGCGGTTTTCTTATTCAAATTATATGAATGTTGGTCTTTTACCTGATCTTGATGCAGTTTTAATTTCGCACGACCATTATGATCACCTGGATTATAAAACCATCCTTAAACTTAAAGATAAGGTTGAAAAGTTTTATGTGCCTTTGAGTGTGGGAGCCCATCTGGAAAAATGGGGAATTCCTTCAGAAAATATAATTGAGTTAAATTGGTGGGACTCGATTGATCTTGAATCTATAACTTTACTTTTTACACCATCACGTCACTTCTCAGGACGTGGCCTGAACAATCGTTATTCTACATTATGGGGTTCTTGGGTAATTCAGGGAAGCAACAGTAAAGTATTTTTTGGCGGGGATTCAGGTTATTTCCCAGGATTCAAAAAAATAGGAGAGGAATACGGGCCATTTGATCTGGTTTTCCTGGAATGTGGAGCATACAATGAAAATTGGGCTGAAATACATATGATGCCAGAAGAAACTGTACAAGCCAGTAGGGATCTGAATAGTGATTTATTAATGCCCATTCATTGGGGGAAATTTAACCTGGCATTACATCCCTGGAAAGAACCGATTGAAAGAGCCATCAATAAAGGAAAGCAGTTGGATATAAAAATTATCACTCCTCAAATTGGAGAAATGGTGACTGTAAACAAAAATTTAATGACGACTCATTGGTGGAAAGATTACCAATAAAATATTGTTGACAAATTAAAATATTCCATAACTAAATATTCAATAAGTCATGAAAGTATCAGAAGATTATAAATCTTATATTGAAGAACAGTTTTCGGCTTATGGAGATGTAGACTTTAAAAAAATGTTTGGGGGGTATGGCATCTTCAGGGAAGGTATTATGTTTGCAATGATCAGTCCAGGAGATATTTTCAGGATGAGAGCAGATGAAAATAATGTTGGAGATTATCAGAAGGAAGGCATGCAGCAATTCCCTTCTCATGGAGGAAAAAAAGGAATGCCATATTGGGATGTTCCGGCATATGTGCTGGAAGACCAGGATGAACTAAAAATCTGGGCGGATAAGTCTTATGAAGCAGCCATAAGGGCAAAAAAATAAAGATTCAGTACCGGTTGTCGGATTGATAAAAAGCCTGCACAGCTGAAAAAGAACTAAATTTAATTAGCAAAAATTAAAAATCCGCAATATCGTATTTGCTGCCCTCTCTTGCCAGCTCGCAGAATTTAAATCGTTCCTGACAAATTTTCTCCCGTTTCCTTAGAAATTCATCATTGTGATCCGGATCATGATGGGTCATGACCAGCATTTTTGCATTTGATCTTTCGGCTACTTCCATAGCTTGATTGTAGCTGCTATGACCCCATCCACGATGAAGCTCCAGCTCCTCATCGGTGTACTGGGCATCATGAAATAAAAGGTCAGCATCTTTACAGAATTCTATAAAATCCTCTGAAATCTCATCATCATGTTCAACATCAGTGCATATCACAAGAGACTGTTCGTCCAATTCAATTCTAACGCCATAAGAAATTCCAGGGTGATTTTGCTTGATCATTTTTACTCTAATACCATTTACAGCAACATAGTCCAATCCCAAATTAGTATAGGTGAAATTGCCTCCCATCTTGGACATTGGAATAGGAAAATATTCACTTTGCATTTGGCCTTGAAGGATAGAACGAAGTTCCGACTCGCTGGTTTCTCCTACCGACATAATGCTTAAATTTGTGTTTTTATCATATGCTGGCAAGAAAAAGGGGAAACCTTGGATATGGTCCCAATGGAAATGTGTAAATCCTATTGTGATTGTCTTCTGTTTATCAGGATTCTTCATCATGTCCTTCCCTAAATTTCGGATACCAGTACCTGCGTCAATAATAACAATGGATTTAGTATCATGTCTGTATATGCTAAAACAAGTCGTGTTTCCGCCAAATTCCTGGAAGCCTTCATCACAAACAGGAATTGATCCACGAGTGCCATATAAAGTGATAATCATATATCAAATATTTATTTACAATCAACAATATAATAAAATGATTATTCTATACAATGTTTCTATTTTCTTATCTGCTGATATTAGCAGTAAGTATTTTAAAATATTATTAAAGTAATGGTGTAATTAATCGACATAAAGAGTCTATTAATCTTTGATTTATAGATCTACTTTTCCATGAATTGTAATCCAATTTTGTTGAATATGCCAAATCTTCGTCAAACTGATTATTAAGCTGATGGGCCAACTCCCTATCATAAACCAATGCTGAAGCTTCATAATTAATATAAAAGCTTCTGATGTCTGTATTAAATGAACCAATTAATGATACTTTATCATCTACTGTCATTGTTTTTGCATGAATGAAACCCTTCTTGTATTGGTATATTTTTACTCCATTATACAGAAAAGGTTTAAAATATGAATAAGATGCTCTTTGTACAATAGTTGAATCTGACATACCCGGTAAAATGATCTTTACATCAATACCAGACAAGGCTGCCGTTATTAGTGCACTTTTCAATTCATCACTGGGTATAAAATAGGGATTTGTTATTTTAATATTTTTCCTGGCATTATGGATTAAACTCACCATACTATCCATACCATAGGGTCTCAGGGATATAGGCCCTGAAGCTATAACAGTTATTGGACTTTTCCCTGAATGATTTGTTTGTTTGCTAAAATACGGCTCGGCAAGAGGAAGTAGTTTTTTACTTACATAGCGCCAGTCTGTAGAGAAAACCAATTGAAGTATATTCACTGCCGGCCCTTCAATCTTCAAATGAGTATCCCGCCAATATAATTTGTGCTTTCCATTGTTTAAATATCTTTCATCTATGTTTAATCCGCCAATAAATCCGATATTGCCATCTATTATTAACATTTTTCGATGATTCCGATAATTTGTAGATGCTAAATTCTTAAATCTTACAGGCATGAACCTATAAAGTTTTATGCCATTTTCTTTAAGAATTTTTGGAATTGTACCAAGGTCCGATGAGCCTGCCCCATCCACTAATATACGTAGTTCAACACCTTCTTTTGATTTCTCGATTAATATATTCAGGACCTCTTTCCCTACATCATCATCTGAAAAAATATAATATTCAAGATGTATGTGATGTTTTGCTGCCTTCAAAGCTTTGATGACTTCAGGGTATTTCTCCTCCCCATTAATCAATAGCTTGGTCTCATTTCCTGAAAGGAGAAATGAACTTTGCTCATTTATCAACATTCTGGCGGGTTTACTTAAACTTCCAAATTCTATTTTTAGATGTTTAAGGGCATTTTCCTGGTTGTGGATCAATTCTTCTCTGAACTTTTTAATCGTATTTAAATCATGTTCATTCCTGAATTTGAATCTTATTCTCTTTCTATAATCTCTTCCAAAAAAATAAAATACGATCAAACCTAGAACGGGAACAAATATCAGAATCACAATATAAGAAAGCGCTTTATTAACATTCCTGTTTTCAAGCAAAATCACAAAGATTATCCCCATATATGCAATACCAAGAGGAATCCATATCCATGGTTTTATAAATTCATAAAATAATTGGAATAGGCCCATTTTAGTTTTAAACTTGAATGTCGCGCATTTAACTTCAATTTAGTTAATAGAATACAAGTGGTCAAGAAAAAAAAAGTAGTTTTAATAACCGGAGCCGGAAGCGGACTGGGAAAAGCTATAACTGAATATCTGGCGCAAATGGATTTTCACATTATTGGTACTGATGTGAATCCTAAAGCGCTAAATGCTTATATAAAAAGTAATATTACTACCAGCATAATGGATGTGACCAATGAAGAATCTATACATAAAACGTTTATAAGAGTTTCTGATTCCTTTAATGGTTTGGATGCGATAGTTAATAACGCTGGAATTTTTGATCAGGTTCCAATGATCGAAGGAGGCACCAGAAGGTATGAGAAACTGTTGCAAGTAAATGTACTTGGCGCATACCGGGTCACTAATACATTTTTCCCACTATTGTATAAAAATAAAGGCCGAATAATCAATATAAGCAGCGAAACAGCCAAAACTTTATTACCTTTTCAAACTTATGGATCATCAAAATATATGATGGAAGCATGGAGTAACACCCTGCGGATGGAATTAAGACTTTTAGGAATGTATGTATCATTAATAAGGGCAGGGGGACATAAAACCCCTTTAATGAATAAAACTCTTGATGTTTTAAACAATGTGCCTCAGGACTCGATATTCAAAAACGCCCTGCATAAAATTAAGGAAACAGGTGGCAAAAAAGTGAATGCTGTAAATAAGGATCCAAAGGATGTAGCAAAAGCTGTTTTGAAAGCTATATCAGAGAAGAAACCTAAAAGAATCTATTCCGTAAATGAATCCAGTTTATATAAGTTTCTTTCTATTATACCAAGGAGTTTCAAGGAATCATTGGTTATTGGTGCTTTAAAATAATTATCAGTTTTCAATTCTTCAAATAAGAAAAAAATAGTTAAATTCTGCATTAAGGTTATTTACTGGCATATAGGTGGTTCAATACTATCCTTTTCATTTTTGTTCAATTAAAAATATAATTGCATAAGAGTAATTGGTAATATATGTTATGTGTTTCAGCGGGCTAATAAAATACCTCTTTAAGAAAAGCAGTTAGTTTTAAAGGAATATTAATTTAAATCTTTAGCACTTTCTATTAAGAGATGCCTGGTGGCTTTTATTCCTGCCTCGGAACTTAATTTATATCCTTCATATTCAATACCGATATACCCTGTAAATCCTGAATCCTTAATTATCTGCAGGATTTTCCTGAAGTCTGAAGTTTTATGCTGCCCGGAACTATCAAAATCACGCGATTTTGCACTAACGCCTTTTGCATATGGCATTAACTCTTCAATACCCTTATAAGTATCATAATATTTCGGGGGCCAAATGCTGATAACAAAGTTTCCAAAATCGGGTAATATTCCACAATTCTTCTTCCCGACCTGTTGGATAACATGAGTAAGCCAATTGGGATCACTCGAATATCCACCATGGTTTTCAACAATAATATTTATTCCTTCCTTTTCTCCATATTCGCACAGCGTTCCCAAACTCTCAACCGCTGCATTTGCAACATCTTCAGGACTTCCTTTTCCTGCAGCATTAACACGAATCGAATGACAACCAAGAAATTTTGCTGCATCAATCCACTTATAATGGTTTTCGACAGCTTTTTTTCTTTTCATTTCATTCAAAGTGGCAAGGCTGCCTTCAACATCGATCATTATGATCAGACTTTTTACACCATTATCAGCAGCACGATTCTTTAAATCCGTCAGATAAATCCTATCTGTAGCTTTATCCATGAAAAACTGGTTAACATATTCAATCGCATCGATTCCAAACACGTTTCTTGCAGTTGAGGCAAAATCCAGTGTAGTAAGATTTCCTGACCAGAATAACTTTCGCATCGACCATTGTGCAAGAGATAATCTAAAAAAAAGTCCATTGGGAAGAGCCTGTATTGGAAGTGCCAATGCATCTTCTTCCAGGAGAAGATCACTGCATGAAGTCAACGAGCTTAGAAAACCGGATGACAAGGCAAGGGTGCCAGCTTTTTTGATAAATGTTCTTCTGTTTTCCATAATTCTACCGCCATGCACCAATTATTACTCCCATTACGAAAAAGCTAACGACCATATACCCGACATCAATAAAGTATAGTTTCAGAGGTTTTCTAGAAAAAAGAAAATTGACTCCAAAACTTGTTGCTACAAATCCCATGCAAAGGATTATTGCAAACAATCCAGCCATAAAGGCACTTGATCCCAGCATCATAGCGATCTCAGTGAAAAATGAAATAAATAATGCAGCCACAAAATTTAAAACAAATGCCGCTCCATAAATAATAGCCATATTCCCTTTTGCAATATCTTCATCGCTCAATCCGGCCAGCTTTTGCCAGGATTTTCCAAAAAGGAAATTGCCATACCATAGAAAACCAACGACAAATGTTGAAAGGGAAGCTACGATTAGTTCCCAGATGTTTATTCCTGAAAAGTCCACTTTATATTTTTTTTACTTTGAAGTAATTTAAATGAAATTCAAAATTTAAACAAATCCCGTAGAGAGATACTTATTATTTTATCGATCGCTTTCGTATGCCACATCACCTAATTTATGTCCGCCCATTTCGTTACCTTCCAAAGTCACAGGCAAAGCGTTTTTATAGAAAAATAAACCAGCTTTTTGTGTTCCTGATCCCGTATCTCTAATTGTATTGCCAACAACCTTTACTTCTTCTGCGGGAGAATTAAAGGACATCCCATATCCACCATTTTTCTTTCCGTTATTCTCTATGATATTGTCTTTAAATATATTTCTATGAGGTGCATTAATGGCCCTTTCCCCGCGTAAATTAATTCCATCACTGCCATTGTTATAAATGTGATTTTTCTCGAACAAAACATCTGAATCTTTATGCCCTGTACAAATTCCAAAACGCCCATTGTTGTAAAATCGATTTCCAATTACCTTAGAGTGATGAACTCTCCAACAAATAAACAATCCATCCACTTCATTATCATGTACATCGTTGTTTTCAATTAATGATAATGGAGATCCCGTGCCCGGATGCAGTCCAATATTTCCGCTGCCACTGATCTCACTATTCTTGACTGTAACGTTCTCGGTAATTTGCCAGCTGATTCCCTCTCCGTTAAAATTCTTAACAATTACATTATCAACGGTGACCTTTTTAGATTTAAATATATAGACACCACTTCCATTGCATCCATCCGCCTTAAAATTCTCCTCCTTATTCCCATCGATAAAAAGATCCTTTACCTCTACATTTTCTGCTTCTATAATATCAATAATTGAACAGGCATTCGAGATCTTACCACCCTTGTCAGAACGATAATCTCTGATCAGATAGTCATCAATATATATGATGTTGTCAATTATCTCAGTAATATAAGCCGTTGACACATTCCAACATGAACTATTTTCATTATCGGTTACCTGAATTTTCATCCCAGGAACGAAGCCATCTGGGTTATTTACTGTCAATTTTAACTCCCCATAATCAGCATCTTCTATATATTCAGTTTGAACGCCCTTTGCTTTTTTTAGGATAGTTTCTTTGCCTGATCCCATCAGTTTAGTATTTGATTTTAGTTTTACAGGCGCGCTAATTTCATATTCTCCGGGAGACAAAATAATAGTCCCTCCCTTTTCGTTTAGCGAGTTTATGGCATATTGTATGGAATTGCTGTTAAATCCTTCAATGTCAGCATCAGGGCCTCCAACCTTTATGGTTTTAACTGGTACTTTTGGGGATACAAGTGCATCCACGGTAAATGATTTTTCCTGACTTGTAACAAGGTTAGTGAAAAATATCAAAGCGAAAGTTGAAATTATTGTTCTCATATATTTTATCATGATTTTACCTACAATTTACTTATAAAATGAAGAAATCAGTATATTAATTTAGCACAAATTGTATCTTTAGTTTTTTAAACTAGTTATTTAATTTTTTAATTAATGAAAAAGATATTTACTGCAGTATTAGCAATCCTTGTGTCTTACTCTGTTAATGCACAAATGGGTACCGTTTATGACGATTTGTCTATGCATAGCGACATTTTGAATATGGATCGAAAATATGCGATCTACCTTCCTCCAGATTATGAAAGTTCCAAACGAAGCTATCCGGTATTATACCTGTTACATGGTGGCGGGGACGATCAGACTGGATGGGTACAATTTGGCGAAGTACTTCATATTGCCGATAAAGCAATAAATGGAGGAAATGCGACTCCAATGATCATAGTAATGCCTGATGCTAATGCAGTTCGAAGGGGTTATTTCAACGATCCAAAAAATGAGTGGAGATACGAAGATTTTTTCTTCGAAGAATTTATGCCATTTGTTGAAAAAACGTACAGAATAAAAGGTGAAAAGCGATACCGTGCTGTAGCCGGTTTATCAATGGGAGGGGGCGGAAGCTTCATGTATGCTTTACATCATCCGGAGTTGTTTTCATCTGCTTGTCCTTTAAGTGCGAGTACCGGGCCTTTGTCACTCGAAGAAACCGAGCAAAGATTGAAAAGATCTAATAAAGAGGCTTCGTTTTCAAAATCAGAGATTGAAAATTACTACAAAAAGCACAGTGCAGTTGAATTGATTAAAAGTATGCCAGTGAAAGACATAAAATCGGTACGCTGGTTTATTGATTGCGGGGATGACGATTTTCTTTACGAGGGGAATTCACTCGTGCATATTGAAATGAGGAAAAAAGAAATCCCTCATGAATTCAGGATCAGGGATGGAGGGCATTCCTGGACCTATTGGAGAGAATCTCTGCCAGTCGTACTAGATTTTGTTTCAATGGCATTCCATCAACATTAATGTAATTTTTATGAAAGTCCATACGTAAACGTATCTAATCAGGTAACATGAAGAAATTAACAGGTTATTTTCTGCAAGGGTTATTATACATTGCCCCAATAAGCCTAACAATTTATGTTATTTACTGGTTATTCGTGTTTACGGATAATCTGCTGCAATCTTTCTTTAAGGATGTACTCGGAATAAGTATTCCTGGATTAGGGGTATTAGTTGTTATTATTGGTTTAATCGTTCTCGGATTGATTGGGGAAACAATAATTGCCAAACCATTTAAATTACTTTTAAATAATGTAATATATAAAATTCCTATACTTAAGTTAATTTACTCCTCCACAAAGGATTTTTTCTCAGCGTTTGTAGGAAAAGAAAAGAAGTTCAATAAACCTGTAAAGGTAAGATTAAATAAGAACGACCAGATTCTCAGAATTGGATTTCTTACCAATGAAAATCTTAAAGGACTTCAGGCGGAAGATTACGTTGCTGTATATTTTCCATTCAGTTATACTTTTACTGGCGAGACCTTTCTTGTCCCTAAAGATCTGGTGGAACCTATAGATATTACGCCCACCGAAGCAATTAAATTTCTTATGTCAGGAGGAGTGGTTGAAATTGAATCAAAAAAAATTACCGGCGATTAAATTTTCCCTTTATTCGTCTCTTATGCTATCCACAGGATTTTTGAAAGCTATCTTAATTGATTGATAACTAATGGTTACCCATGCAACAAGCATAGTGATTATTCCCGCCTGGATAAATAAATACCAATTAATAGATGTATGATAGGCAAAATTTTCCAGCCATTTGTCAATTCCATAATATGCTACCGGGATAGAAAGTATAAAAGCAAGGACCACAAGGCGGGTTATATTCCAGTTCAACAAGATTAAAATATCTATTACAGAAGCCCCCAGGACTTTCCGAACACCAATTTCTTTAATTCTTTGTTGAATGATATATGCCGTAAGACCAAATAATCCAAAACATGCCATTATCATTGCTACAACTGTGAAACTGCTAAAGATCTTTCCTGAAGTTTGTTCTGACCTATACAATTCATCAAGGTCTTGATCCAGAAATGAAAAGTTTATTTTTTCTTCCGGAACAAATTTGTTCCATAATGAATCAATTTGAGAAATTCTTGTCCCTGGATCCCCTTGTTGAATTCGGATAATCATTATGTCAGGATTAAAACCTTCACCAACATATCTGATTACAAGCGGCGAGATATCGTAATGCAGTGTTTTGAAATGATAATCTTTAACTACTCCAACTATCTCGGAACCTAGATCTTGATCCCTTCCACCGCTGAAAAGTCTGTGTTTGAGTGGTTCATTATAGCCTAATGTTCGAGCTGCAGATTCGTTGATAAGTATAGATAATGTGTCATAAAATTCTTCTGAAAAATTTCTTCCAGAAACAATTTCCATGTTCATCGTTGGGATAAAATCCTCATCAACAATAGCAATATTGGCTCGTAACTGCGAAATTTCAGGGTCATCTGGTGTAAATATATCACTTCCAAGAAATTCTCCGGGTAAGCCAAATGCTGAAGCGACCTTAATAACACCAGAAAGTTGCTGGACTTCATTTTTAAATGACTCAAAATTCTGATCCAAAACCTGAGTATTCCTGAGTATCAATAAATTTTCCTTATCAAATCCAAGATTCTTGCTACGAACGAAAGCCATTTGCTTTTCAAGCACTATTGTGCCTGATACCATAAGCATTGATACAAAGAACTGGAAAACGATCAAGCTGTTACGGATAACTTTTCCTTTCGGATTTGTATTATAGTTGCCTTTAATAACCGTTGTAATGTCCGAGGCAGCAATTACAATTGATGGATATAAGCCTGCTAGCAATCCAATGATTATGGAAAATAACACCAATCCAAACATGGGTATGGGATTTAGCAAAACATTCAGGCTTAATGACTTATCCACATAGGAGTTAAAAACCGGCAGAAAAATCCAGCATACAAGAATCGCAATTCCAAGACTAACCAGGTTTATTAAGATCGATTCTGTTAAGAATTGAGCAATAAGTTGTTTCTGGTTGGAACCCATAACTTTTCTTAAACCAACTTCTTTTGCCCTTTCGGTAGATCTCGCGGTGGCCAGGTTAATAAAATTTATACAGGAAACAAGCAGGATCAGAACAACAACCGAGATTAAAAGGTATACATAAATAATATCACTATTTGGTTGCAATTCAATGTCCAGGTTTGAATGGAGGTGTATATCTGTCAGGGCCTGCAAAA
The DNA here is from genome assembly GCA_942491935.1 of uncultured Cytophagales bacterium. GTDB lineage: Bacteria > Bacteroidota > Bacteroidia > Cytophagales > Cyclobacteriaceae > JAGTVG01. The sequence continues at coordinate 127,754 of CALOCZ010000072.1, read as the reverse complement.
AATAAATAAAATCATGTCCTGATTTCATATAGTCTTCTTCATCTAATCCGAGGCCATTCAATATGCTGGCCATTCCATAAGTCTTAACCATTTCGGGCAATTTGCTTTCAAACTCCTCTGGATTAGTTCCGCTGCGAAGTTTTATATAGGTGTATAACCAGGGATTGATCCAGCTATTCTGTTCAATTGCAGCTTCAATAAAAGGAAGGCTATGGATGGATCCTAATAAGTCAAAATCAATATGCGAATTATCCGGGATGTCCTTAATTACACCTGTGACCAATAAGGTTGTTGTATCTATCAACAATACATTATCCAAAGCAGGTTCATCACCAAAATATTTCCTTGCTGTAGATTCAGACAGAACAAGATTATTATGCCCATTCAGGGCAGAATTTGGATCCCCTTCAAGAAATTCAAATGAAAATACCTGAAAGAATAAAGAATCTGCGAAAAGAAATTTGTTTTCGGAAAACGATTCATTGTCTTCCCGGGTAACTGCAAGATTTGAACGGAAAAATAGTTTATGCAATCTGGTAGCCAGTTCTACTTCCGGATAATTTTCCATTAAAGTAGGAGCTAAAGTAACTGGTGACGATCCAAAAAAGCGGGTGCGGTCAGGATATTTCCTTTCTAGAGCCACACGGTATATCCTATCGTTTTCTCTAAAAAAGGTATCGTAAGATATTTCAAACGAAACGTATAAGGAGATCATAAGGCAACAACTCATACCCACTGCCAATCCCATAGCATTAGTTATAGCGTAAACCTTATTATTTCTGAAATTTCTGTAGGCGGCTGTGAAAAAGCTCTTTAACATTTAGAGTTTATAATTGTCAGTATAAAATTATAGTTAATGGTTACTAATAATAATGAAGTATTCGTTATGAAAGATCTATCTTTTTATAAATGGACTTTTAATTTGATTACTGGTTAAATTATTAATATGTACAATATGTTAAGCCTTATGCGTTGATTTCTATTCTGGTTTTTCATCTTTTCAGTCGGATTCTACACAATAACAGATTTATTTGGTTTAATTTTATCAAACTATCGTAAACGAAGAACTGATGAAAAATAATTTATCCTTATTAATAACCGGTGCTTCAACTGGAATTGGAAGGGCATGTGCCTTACATTTTGATAAACAAGGATTTAAGATATACGCGGGCGTTAGGAACCAGGATGATTATAAAAATTTGAAACAGGTGTGCAGCGAAAATTTACAACCTGTTATTTTGGATGTGTGCAAGGATAAGGAAGTAGAAGAAACACTGAAGATCATTTCACATGATAGTAATAATTCCTTATTTGGTCTTATAAACAATGCAGGGATAGGGATTAGCGGCCTGATAGAAGCCATTCCAGTCGCTGAGTTAAAGAGAATATTTGAAGTCAACTTATTTGGATTACATAGAGTTACCCAGGCATTTCTGCCAATGATACGAAAAAATAAAGGGAGAATTGTCAATATTGGATCAAGCTCCAGCTTCATGTCAGGACCGGCTTTAGGTCCATATTCAGCATCAAAATTTGCATTAAGATCATATAACGATGATTTAAGGATAGAAATGAAGGCTTTTGGTGTAGAGGTATCACTTGTGGCACCCGGGCCTATTGAAAGTGCAATTTGGGACAAAGCCATAAAGTATAAAGAAGAGATTCGGAAAAAGACTTCTCCTGAGTTATTGAAGGATTATGATTTATTTGTGAAAGCAGGAGATAATTTATTTGATCAGATAAAACCTATCCCGGCAATACATGTAGTAAATGCAGTACAACATGCACTAACCGCAAAAAAACCAAAATATGTTTATTTGGTTGGGAAAAATGCGAAAATGGCACGAATATTTTCAAGTTTACCAAAAAAATGGAGTGATTCCTTATTCCTGGACAGGATTAAAAAGGCAGCGGGTGAGTCCTGATATTAGGCCTTTCTTTTATTTCTGTACAAATGTTAACGGTTCTATCAAAAATTCTGATTTAAATATTTTAATTTAGAGCCCTTCTTTTAGTAGTTTTAATTTGCTTTTGTATTTATTGGAAAGAATATGACTGATCTTAAAAAATTATTATTATAACTAAACTAAAAACATTATGAAATCTAATAACAAAATCTATGCAGTACTTCTCCTTTTAATCGGAATGGTTCTTATAAATACCAGATCCTATTCTCACTGTGAAGTTCCATGTGGTATCTATGATGATTCATTGCGTGTGGCCTTGATCTATGAACATATCACAACGATTGAGAAAGCAATGAATAATATAAATAGTCATTCCGATGAATCAGATCCAAATTATAACCAGCATGTTCGATGGATCATGAACAAGGAATCACATGCTGAAAAATTGCAGGATATTGTAAGTCAATATTTTCTTCATCAACGAATTAAAGTGGCTGATCCGGCTGATCAGGATGCCTATAACAGTTATGTTAAGAGTTTGACTTTACTACACGAGATGCTTGTATATGCCATGAAAACTAAGCAAACCACCGATCTGGCATTTATTGAAAAATTAAGGGAAACAGTTCATGATTTTGAAAATCACTATTTTGGGAACCATTCACATTAAGGAAAAGTAATTTTCAGGCCACCACCGTTCTTCGTTGGTGGCTTTTTATTTATCCTGCATGGAAAATAAAAACACTAAGACTAATTCAAAAGCCTTTAATCAACCTCCCAGTAGTTTTTACCTTTAAATAGATCATAAGGATTGCCGTTGCCGAATTGCTCAATAGCCAATTCTTTCTGGCCCATGAGTTGTTCTTCGTAAGTTGGACGCTGCACGGCATATAGCACACCTAAAGGCCTGGGGAATCCATCATTTTCCGGATTGTCAAAAAACCTGCTTAAGATGGTTGCTTTCAAGCTGTCTTTTTCATCATGGATCCATAGATCATTTTCAGAGACATCCGACAGGTTTACGATCTTAGGAGAAAATCCATCCAGAATAATTCCTTTATCATTATCCTGCCCGTAAACTAGAGGTTTTTCATGCTCAAGGACGATTGTGTTTTCCTTTTTTGTGGCCTTATCTGTTAAAACCGAGAAAGCTCCATCGTTAAATACATTACAATTTTGATATATTTCAACAAGAGATGTGCCATTATGTTGATTTGCCCTTTTTAAAACATTTCTTAATAAAATGGGATCGACATCCAATCCCCTTGCGATAAAGGTTGCATCAGCTCCCAGGGCTAGTTTAAGAGGGTTAAAGGGGAGATCGATTGTGCCCCATACGGCAGTTTTATTTACAGTTTCTAAAGGAGAAGTGGGAGAGTATTGACCTTTCGTAAGACCATAAATTTCATTGTTAAAGAGGAGGACATTCAGGTTGAAGTTTCTCCTAAGGAGATGGATCAGGTGATTGCCACCAATAGATAGTCCGTCACCATCACCAGTAACCACCCATATATTCAAATCTTTTCTTATTGCTCTAAGGCCGGAAGCAATGGCAGTTGCCCTTCCATGGATGGAGTGCATACCAAAGGTATCTAAATAATAAGGGAACCTGGATGAGCAGCCTATGCCTGAAACAAATACAATTTCTTCTTTGGGGATATTTTCTTCAGCAAGAACAAATTGAACTTGTTTAAGTATAGAATAATCTCCGCATCCCGGACACCACCTGATTTCCTGATTTGAGGCATAGGATTTAGAGGGGGAGGCAGCTCCCTTAGTTGTCTGAGCAGGTCTGGTTTTTATACCCCCTGGCATTTTCACCTTCATCTTTGGTTTCACTTATTCAGATTTTAGTATGTTTTGTATTTTACTAACTACTTCGTTCTTTGTAAATGGCAATCCTTGTACTTTGTTCATTCCAATTGCATTCACATCGTATTTTTCTCTTATAATTTTGATCAATTGCCCATTATTCAATTCAGGTATCAAGATTTTTTGGTAATTAGAAAATAGTTTTTCAAGATTTCTTGGAAATGGCCTTAAATACCTCAGATGAGTAAATCCAACACTGTATCCCTGGCTATAACATTCAGATACTGCTGATATCAACACCCCATAGGTCGACCCCCAACCCAGAACAAGTAATTCACCAGATTCAGCTCCGGCTTTAATTTTTTGTTCCGGAATAAAATCAGCTATATTCTCAACTTTTTGTTCCCGTAACCCTATCATGAGCTGATTATTATCAGGATCGTATGATACGTTGCCAGTTTCATTTTCCTTTGATAATCCACCAATCCGGTGTTGAAATCCCTTTTGACCTGGTACGGCCCATGGCCTTGATAGTTTATCATCGCGAAGATAAGGCATAAATTTGCCATCCTTGATATGCGTATGATTGGCTACAGGTATATCTATCTCGGGTAAATTATCCGGATCCTGCAAACGCCATGGACTGGATCCATTTCCTAGATATCCATCGCTCAATACCATTACTGGTGTCATATGCTCTATAGCAATTTTCCCTGCTTCATAAATAATATCAAAACTGTCTGAAGGTGATTTACATGCAAGAACGGGCAATGGCGTCTCTCCATTTCTTCCGTAATATGCCTGGAAAAGATCAGACTGTTCAGTTTTTGTTGGCATTCCTGTAGATGGGCCTGCACGTTGAACATTAACAACAACAAGTGGCATTTCAAGAGCAACCGCAAGCCCCAGAGCCTCAGTTTTTAAGGCGATACCCGGTCCGGAAGAAGCTGTGACACCTAAACCACCCCCAAAAGAGGCACCAATGGCCGCTGTGATCGCGGCTATTTCATCTTCTGCCTGGAAGGTTGTTACATAATTTTTATGCTTTGCTAGTTCATGTAAAATATCGGTTGCAGGAGTAATCGGATATCCTGCATATAATACCTCAAGTCCCGTTTTATAGGCTAAAGCAATTATGCCGAAGGCAAGAGCTTCGTTGCCACGAATATTCCTGTATGTTCCTTTATCCAGGGTGGCAGCCTGCACTTCAGTAGTAGATGAAGTTGCTTCTACTGTTATGCCATAATTATAACCTGCCCTTAAAACCTTTATATTGGCTTCGGAAATTTTTGGCTTTTTACTGAATTTTTCTTCCAGATAATTTTCTGTAAAATCTGTTTTTCTATTAAAAAGCCAATAAACATACCCAAGGGCAAACATGTTTTTTGATCTGTCTATCTCCTTTATACCTAATCCCGAATCCTCAAGCGCTTTTCGAGTTAACTGAGTAATTGTGATCTTATGAACTGTATAATTAGAAAGTAACTTTTCATCATCAAGTGGATTTTGATCTGGATCATATTTGGCAAGGCGCAAAAATTTATCATCGAAACCGTCAATATTTATTATTAATGTACCGCCTGGTTTGAGGTTTCGAATATTCGTCTTTAGAGCAGCTGCATTCATTGCCACAAGCATATCATAATCATCACCGGGTGTATGTATTTTAGTACTGCCAAAATGAAGTTGAAATCCGGATACACCGTATAAAGTACCTTGTGGTGCTCGTATTTCAGCAGGAAAATCAGGAAATGTAGCCAGATCGTTACCGTATTTGGCTGCTGTTTCAGTAAACTGGCTTCCGGTCAACTGCATGCCGTCCCCTGAATCTCCAGCAAATTTTATTACTACTTTTTCTCTTAGTTCTGAAGTGCTCTTCGACATATTGTCTGTTTGTAAAGATGGTCTGCAAATAATGACAAATTTATAATATTATGTTACAATAGGATTTATATTCTGATTTTAATCCTAATACATATGTATTAATTAGAGTATTATCAAGATAGAAACTCGTATATCAAGTACATTGTTTATTGTATTCGAAATAAACGGTATTGAAATTTATTGGTCGTATTCTCCATTTAGCCATGCCCAGAATTTTTTAATGGGATTTTTATATTCTGGTCTGTTTTTTAATGGTTCCATTTCCAGATCATCAGATTTTTTATTTTTTTTCTTTTTAGCTGTGGGCGTGATATTTGATTGAACATTTTTCAAATAATGTTTCTTTTTTTGATCCTTTTTAAGCTTTTTAGCCCTTTGTTGTTCCTGTATTTTTCTTCTTTCTTCACGTTTAAGTTTTTCCTCATAACTTAAAACTCTCCTGAAGTTTTGTCGTTTTGATTTTTGCCCTGGACTGTGTTTATCGCTCTTTTTATATTCATTTTTAATTTTATTAGAAGAGATCCCTTCCATATCCTTCTTCTGATCAATGGATTTACCATTATTCTCATCTTTTAACTTTTTTACAGAATCCGGCAAATCGATTTTTCCTACAACTTTTACCCCTTCAAGTTTAATCTTCGGCATTCTTATGACTTCTATCTCATCCTCTGGATCTTCTGATGATTCCGGTCTAATAGATTCATCAAGCGTTATGGTTGAATTTGATTCAGACAATTCCATATTTTCTTCATTATTCTTATCTCGATTAATTTCAGGCGATACGAGATCAACAGATGCTTCTTCACCAATTTCTTCCACAAGTTCCACTGGTTTGAAATGGTTTAAAACAAGAGGTAGATCCTCTTCCTCAATTTTATTATTAGGTGACTTATACTTTCCAATTTTATTTTTTTCGAAAAACAAAATTAAATCAGAAGGCGAAATTTCAAGTTTACGGGCTAATTGCGATAATCTCATGTTGAACTATTTAAAGGGTAAATGCAAATATATAATTATAAAGAAAATAGTTCGTTCAAGTAGTATATTGAAAATTGTTATTTGTATTTATTAGAATTAATTGAATTTTTTTAATAATATAGTAACACAATAACCAGATATGGGATAAAAAATATGGTTTTTTTAAGAAAAAGTACATCAAGAAGATCTCTTTTAAAGCTCGGGTGGCTTGGATTTTTATCACTACCATTTATCAATTTGTCAAAAGTATTTGGATTCAGTCGACTTAATGCCCCTCAACAAACACCCAAAATTGGATTGCAATTAATTTCATTCAACAAAGAGTTAAAGCATTACCCAAAAGAAACATTCAAAAAGATAAGTTTTATAGGATTTGCTGGTTTGGAAACACCGCATACCTTTAATGGAATATCAGTAGAAGATTACGGTAAAATGATCAAGAAATCCGGGCTTGATGTTATTGCAATGCATACTGAATTACCACTAGATAAAATGAGTAAAGAAAATGTGCTTAACAGAGCTAAAACTTTTAAATGTGATCGAATAATTTGGCATGGTCTTCCTGAAAGCACATTGTATAAAAGTGAAGAAGGAATAACACAATTGGCAAACAAATATAATCAGGCCAATAGCTTTGCTAAAGAGAATGGATTGTCATTTGGTATTCATAACCACTGGTGGGAGTTTGAAAAAATGGCAAATGGAAAATTACCCTTTGATATATTATTTGATCTGCTTGATAAAGATATATTTTTTGAACTTGACGTTTATTGGATCGCTGTAGCAGGACAAGATCCTGTAGAGATAATTAAGAAGTTAGGTAAACGAGCATCTATAATACAAGTAAAAGATGGGCCTGCTGTTTGGTCACCAATGCTCGATGAAGCCATTGCCTATCCCGTTCTTGCGGTTGGAACCGGAAAAATGAATTATCCAGCTATTTTTGAAGCCAGTAATGGTAATGCTGAGTGGATTATTGTTGATATAGAAGCCTGTGAAACAGATCTCACTCAGGCCTTATATGAAAGCTATAAGTACCTCGCAATAAGTAATAATTTTGGATCAGGTTTGAAATAATGCTTATTTTATTACCGGTCTGAAGTATTTGCAAAGGTTTTCCAATAATCCCAAAACAATAATGTAGTTTTGCCCCTTAATTTAAATTTCAACTAAAACTAATTAAATGAAACTTTTATCAAATATTGCAATTGCTGCTGCGATGTTATTACTGATTTTTAGTTGTAACAACCAGACCAATGTAGGAAAAGACGTGAATTTATCGAACGAAATTGATAGTGTAAGTTATAGTCTGGGATTGAATGTGGCTAAAAATGTACAGTCGCAAGGACTTGAAGAAATTAATATTGATGCGCTTCTTATGGCTTTTAATGATGTATACGATGGCAATGATCCAAAACTTAATGAAATGGAAGCTGGTCAGTGCCTACAATCATATTTTGAAAGGGCACAATTGGCCAAGTCGGATGCCAGTAAAGAGGCTGGTGTGGAGTTTCTTGCCCAGAACATGACAAAAGATGGCGTAATCACAACTGAAAGCGGTCTTCAGTATGAAATTATCACAGAAGGTAGTGGAGCAAAACCAGGACTTGAGGACAAGGTAACAACACATTACCATGGAACTTTAATCGATGGAACTGTATTTGATAGTTCTGTAGACAGGGGAGAGCCTGTTTCATTCCCTGTAAATGGAGTTATCCCGGGCTGGACTGAAGCCCTTCAATTAATGTCTGTAGGTTCAAAATACAAATTGTATATACCTTCAGAACTGGCTTATGGAGAACGAGGTGCAGGTGGTGCTATTGGGCCAAACGAAGCCCTCATCTTCGAGGTTGAATTAATTTCTATTGACCAGGAATAGTATTGTTATAAAGCTGAAATCACGAGGATCCCATTTCTTCCTGGTTTCAGCTTTATCATTTTTAGTCAACTCTTTCAAACATCATAAGCCGGAAATCCATAACCTGGCTACCCGGTATATCGATCGCCTGAAGAGTCAATGTGCCAGTCTCTTTTTTCAAACTGATCACGCCTAAATCGAGTGGTTTAAAATCTTTTACATAAGATTCTATTCGCTTATCCCTATCTTCATCCATTCCAATTAATGGAGGATCATGTGCTTCGATAATCTGTCCGGTTAATTTACTATCATTGAGCGTGACTGAGAAGTTTGATCCAACATCTACTTCGGGACAAGTGTAATAAATAATTACTTTGAAATTACCATCTTCAACTACCTCAACATCCCAAGTGATTCTATCTTCAATATCTACCCAGTGAGTAAAAAAAGAACAGTTTGGATATCTGTTCGACCGTTGAATATTCCCATGTGCCTTACCATCTCTGGCGGGAACCTGGGTATACTTAAAATCCGGATGACCTAGCGGAAACGTCCTTTCATCTACAAGTGGTAACTCCGACAGGACCTCTTTTTCCCATGCTACCTTCGCCAAAACCAATTGTTCATGGATTTCCGGCATTTCTGTTGAGATATCACTGTATTGTCCAGGATCATTAACCATATCAAAAAGTTTATTTTCGAAATCCAGTCTGTATTGTTGATTTCTGATACTGGTTCTATCTCTCCAATGATTTATAATCAAGCGATCGGGCCATTCATGATCTTGTTCCAGGAGTAAGGACTTTAAACTTTTTCCATCAATTACTTTAGCCGTTTCAGAAGGTATATTGGTTAAATCGCATAAAGTTGGCAGAAGATCAATGGCACTGGCAATCTGAATAACTTTTTTTCCTTCTGGGATTTTACCTTTCCATTGTACAAGCAGGGGAGACCTTACCCCACCTTCATCAGTTGATCCTTTCCTTCCTTTCATACCATCATTCCATCGCCATCCATTAGGACCATTATCAGATAAATATAAAATTATGGTGTTCTCTACAAGATTTAGCATTTTCAGCTTATCCATTATTCTTCCTACATTCCAGTCTATGTTTTCACACATAGCTAATGCTGCTTTAGTATGAAGAATATTCTCTTTTTCCTGATCCCTGTTCATCATCTTCAGGTCCATATCCTTGAATTTATTCCAGAATCGATCCGGGACTTGCATTGGGCTATGCGGAGTATTATAGGGAAGATAAACAAAAAATGGATTGTCCTGATTTTCTTCAATAAATTGAATGGCGTGCTCAGTAAAATCATCAATTATAAATCCATTGCCTTTAAGTAATTTGCCGTTATGTTCCAGGGGTGGACTGAAATAATTTCCCCAGTGACCAGAACAAAATCCATAATATTCATCAAATCCTCTGGCATTCGGATGATATGGGTATTGCATCCCATTATGCCATTTACCGTAAGCTGCTGTTTTGTAACCTGCATTTTGGAATAGTTGTGCTACGGTAGTCTCATCAAGATCAAGTCTTTCACCACCAGCTGATGTAGAATATACTCCACCTCTTACATGATATCTACCTGTCAAAATCTCAGCCCGTGTGGGGGAACATACCGGACTTACATAAAACCGGTCAAACATTGCGCCATTTTGAGCAATGGCATCGATGTTGGGAGTGCTTAAATTAGTGTTTCCCGTAATGCTTAGATCCCCAAATCCCTGGTCATCCGTCAATATCAAGATTACGTTAGGCTGATTGGCTTTTTTCTTTTTCTCTCTATTGTCCTCACAAGATGTTAAGCCTAAAAATAATATTAAAATTAATAAATTGAATGCCCAATATGCTGATTTATTCATGATATAGATAAAAATAATTATTATTAGATATAGAATAGATTTTGAATTATAGCATAAAAATAAGAAATCAATTAGATTTTAAAAGAGATATTGGATATTAAAAGAAGGAACTCTTAAAACAAAATTAAATACCGATTAATCATAATCAAAAGATAAGCTTTCGATTCAGGCTCTATTCATTTCTGAGCGTTTCAGCTGCATTTATCCGGGTTGCACGCAAAGACTGACTATAAATTATCGACATTGAGATAATAAATAGTATTAGAACGGGTAACAGAAAAATAAATAGTCTTATGTCAATTTTATAGGGAAATGAACTCAGCCATTCCTGCAACAAATAATTAATTACCGGAATTCCGATAGCTGTTGCAATCAACATAAGTTTGGCATATTCTTTTGTGAACAACCAAATTATTGTGGAGGTTTCGGCACCAAATATTTTCCTGATAGAAATCTCTTTATATCGTTGGGTTACGGAGTATCCGATTAAGCCAAATATGCCAAGGCAAAGTAAAAATATAGCCAGAAGTGAAAAGCCTGAAAGCATAATGCCAACAGTTTTTTCGTTTTCATATAGTTTTTGTAATTGCTGGTCAAGAAAATTATACCAGAATGCATTTTCAGGATTGTGGGCTTCCCATTTTTCCTGTATAAAATTAATTGTTGATTGAAAATCTTGTGAATTGACTTTTAGCCAGAGGTAATTGTTGTCGATAGGATTAAGAAACAATACCAATGGACCTATCTCAGAATGCAGCGATCTAAAATTATAATTTTTTGCAATACCAATTATGGTAAAAATGTTTTCCCCATTATATAACATTGTTTTCCCAATCGGATCTTCCAATCCCATTAATTCAACTGCTTTTTCATTTAGAATTACGGCGTTTGTATCGCTTGGAAAATCAGTTGAAAAACTCCTTCCGCCCTTCAGATCAATTTCGAATGTTTCGATATACTCGTAATCAACAAATTCATTATGAACCAATAATTCATAATTAGGATCCTTTCCAGGCCAGTCCCATAAATTATTTGAAAAAACATAGCCTTTGGATGGGAAACTTGACGAACTTGTTACTTTAGTTATATTGGAATGACTCGATAGTTCATTTTTGAAAGAATTAAAATGTTCCCGAATGTTTTTGTTGATGGGAACATAGATGATATTTTCCTTGGTATACCCTAGATCTTTGGTCTGTAAATATTTTACCTGGTTAAAAACAGCATAAGACCCTACCATTAGAACAATGGAAGTTACAAATTGAATAATTACCATTATCTGTTTTAATCTGGAGTTTGCCATACCATTTTCAGTAGATCCTTTCATTATTTTTGAAGGTACGATCGAAGACATATAGAAAGCCGGGTAAAATCCTGATAAAAGAATGGTAACAATAGTTAGAGCCAGAAATCCGATCAGTGTTTTATAGTTTAACAGGTCTAAAGATAGATCCTTGCCAGTTGATTGATTAAAATAGGGTAGGATTATGTGTATCAGTAAAACGGCAACAATTAATGATATTATTATCATTGTACCCGATTCAGTTAGGAATTGGATAATTATATGCATTCTGCGAGCCCCGACGACCTTACGCATGCCAATTTCTTTAGCTCTTTTTAAAGACCTTGCTGTGGTGAGGTTCATGAAATTTATACATGCAATAGCCAGGATAAAAAAAGCCGCGCTGAAGAATATATATACATAACTTTTATTCCCAACGTCCGCATTCTCAAAATCAATTCCTGAACTTAAGTGAATTTCAGATAATGGTTGTAGCCTGAGTATGGCACCCTCTTCAAGTGTTGGTTTGTCATCTAGCACACCTTTAATTTTACTATTTATTTCTTCTGGATCTGATTCTGCAGGCAACATTATATAAGTGTAGAAAGAGCTGTTTTTCCAGTAATCTACTGTATAGCCAATTTCCTTGGCGTGTTCCATAGTCCCAATCCATTCAAATTTTAAATGAGAATCAGCAGGAGGGTTTTTTAATATACCTGTCACTTCAACATCATACTGATCATATACAGTTATGATCTCACCCATTGGATCTTTATCTCCAAATATCTTCAAAGCTAATTCCTGGGTCAGGATAACAGAATGCGGATTTGATAGAACCGATTTTTTGTTCCCTTTCATTAATTCAAATGAAAACATCTTCAAAAATGAGGAATCAGCATATATGCCATAAGAATACATTTCCTCTTCCTCAAATTTAATTGACCATCCTCCAAAATTAACACGTGTCATCTGTTCAATTTCAGGTATTTCATCTAACAGAATGGGCCCTAAGGGTCCCTGAGTTATAGCCCATGTCGCTTTTTCAGTGAAGGGCATTTCCTGTAGAACCCGATATATTCTCTTATAGTTAGTGTTAAAAGAATCATAGTTCAGTTCCTGAATAACCGCCAAAAGAATCAGAATTGAACAGGTAAGACCAATGGATAATCCAATAATATTGATTAGAGAAAACAGCTTGTTCTTTAAAAAATTCCTTAGAGTAGTCTTTAGATAATTGATAAACATAGAAATATTCTCGTTTTCTCAAAGGAACGATGAATTATTTGTTTGAACTGACGAAATGCAGTCAATTAAACAGATTTTGCAGTGAAAAGGATTCGATCTTTATAGTACTACTAAATATGAGCTTTGGCGCAAATACGAACTTCTTCCTTGCAAATAGACAGGTATAATATAGTTTCTATTAAAATTAAGTTTGAGATAAATATCATCAACAACGGAAATTTAAGATACAATCATTGGCTTTTATTTAGTGCATTGACCAAAGTTTAGAAATCAAGAATCAATTGAGACCCGGAGCTTTCATCTTTGTTTTCAACTTCTTCATGATTAAGATGTGATAATGTAATCCCAAGTAATCGTATTCCATCTCTTATCTCAACCTGATTTAGCAATTCCTCGTAAATTGATTTAAATTGCAATTTGTCTTCAATCCAGGTGTCAACAGTTTTGCTTCTTGTAATCTGCTGAAAGTCACAGTATTTTATCTTTATAGTTAAAGTTTTACCTTTAGTATTTGATTTTTTTAACCGTTCGTATAGGGTATCCAGAATGTTCTCCAGTTCAGATTTTACATCTTGCATATCCACGAGATCCTTTATAAAGGTATTCTCGGCGCCTATTGATTTGCGTATTCGATGGGGATTGACTGCACGGTGATCTTCGGCTCGTGCAATCTGATAATAGTAAGATCCAACCTTCCCAAATTTCCTTCTCAACTCTGTTTCAGAAAGCTTTTTAAGGTCCAGCCCGGTTTTTATTCCCATTTCATGCATTTTTTTTGAAGTTACCTTGCCTATTCCAAAGAATTTCTCAATCGGTAGATTTTCAACAAATTCAACGGCTTTTTCAGGAGGGATAAGGAACATACCGTCTGGCTTATTTACATCAGATGCGATTTTAGCTAGAAATTTATTTATGGAAATGCCCGCTGAAGCTGTTAATTGAGTTTGATGTTTGATCTTATCCTTAATTTCCCTGGCAATTATCGTTGCTGAAGGTATATCTTTTTTATTCTCTGTTACATCAAGGAAGGCTTCATCCAACGAAAGTGGTTCCACTAAGTCGGTGTATTCATGAAAAATGCTTCGTATTTGAGAGGAAACTTCCTTATATGCATCAAACCTGGGTCTGACAAAAATTAGATCCGGACATAATCTGGCAGCAACTTTGGAAGGCATGGCAGACTTAACTCCATATTTTCGTGCTTCGTAGCTGGCGGTTGTCAACACGCCTCGTTCACCCGGTGAGCCCACGGCAACGGGTTTCCCGGCAAGTTCAGGATTATCACGCTGTTCAACAGAAGCGAAGAAAGCATCCATGTCAATATGAATAATTTTGCGAATCATTTTGGAAAACTATCCGATTTTGTCCTAAATTGAACAATCAATTGTACGTTTTTTATTATAACGGGATTTAGTAAATAATACAATTAACTGATAATAAGTTTATTAGAAATTCTGGTTTGATATTTGATTTTAAATAGATAAAAAACTTTCGTAGCTATGAAACTATTGATCGCAGTATTACTTTTTTGCATACTATTTGTTCTATGTTGGCCTCTGGCAGTAGGTTTATTTTTTATCCTTATATTCTTCTGGCTGATATTGCTCCCATTCGCAATCGTTGGATTCACACTTGGTGTTGTATTCAAAATAATAGGAGCAATTTTTATGCTTCCATTCAAGCTTTTTGCAGCGGTATAAGGGCCATAAATTATACAAATTCCTTTTATATTATTTATTCGAATCGATTGATCCGTTTTTAAATATTCTATCCTTTCTGACCACATTTATGCGGATTAATTATATCAATAACCTATATGATCGAGACAAAATCATAACGCCTCTTTGCACTTTTCCTCTTTAAGGATAACCCGGATCTTTGGCGAACAATTCGAATTCATCAATCTTTAATTATCTCTTAAATGCCCTCATTTTACATTTTACAATACAGGGTAATTCACCATAATCAGGCTTGAATACAATGAGTTATATTACCCTGTAGGTTGTAACCTAGGAAAGAAAATTACCTACAACAAAATTCACTATGATTCTTTAAGCATTAACTATTTTTCATAACTCTTCACAAAACTCTTTTGTATGGCATTGACAGTGCTTAAAAGTTTTTTCTGTCGAAATTTTTTTTTAACAAATATTTTTCCGTAAGTTCCGGATTAAACCAAATTTTACAACAATGAAAAACTTTAAAACTAAGCGCTTAAAATTTGTTATTGCTTCTGTATTGGTAGCAATGATTTTCAATTTCCAAAATGCCTCGGGACAAGAGGAAGATGAAAGCATAAGTATTTATCAATACAGAAAAGTCGATGATGACAAAGTCAATGAGTTTATTGAAAGGGAGACAAAGTACTGGAGCAAAGTAGCTCAAAAAGCTGTCGATGAAGGGAAACTGGGATTCTGGGCCCTATTACAGAAAGTAGGAGGGTATGATATGCCGAACTCCTCTAACTTTCTATTTGTAAATACCTTCCCTGATTTGCCAGATATGGATGAAATGGGTGGGATATGGGATCCTCAAGCAGTATTCCCGGATGTACCAATGGAAGATATGGAAACCTATTCCATGGGTGTAAATACAAGTATGATATTTGTTAAATCAGAAGGTTGGGCCCAAGCTGAAGGAGTGAATCCAGTTGAGGATTTGAAATATTTAGCAATGATATATCACAATGCAAATAGTCCTGGAGATTTGATAAATGCTGAAAATGAGATTTGGGCACCATTTATTAAATCAGCAATGGATAACGGACAAACCAATCAAAAAGGCTGGGGAAATGCTCGGATACTTTCACCTACCGGAGAAGAAATTAAGTACAACACAATTTCATATGACATTTATCCAACTTTGAAGGATGCGTTAAATTCTTCTTTAACTGAAGGAACTGAAGCGCCTGATATGACAAAGATCTTTGAAGCGGAAGGTGATAACCGAAGATCTAGTGTGGTCTATCGAATTGTCCATGTTGTCAGTGCCAATTAAAAGATAACCTGCTGCCAATAATATTGTCAGCGATCGTATGACGATCCTGAGAAACACTGACCCGCCTGTTGAAATAGACTAGATGTTACTTCAGGCGGGTTGCCTTTATTAAAAGGATTTTAGTAGAGTTAAATCAATTCAGCCTGCCACAACCCTTTTTACCAAAGGTATATACTAATGAGATAGAATCTTCAACTGGCAAAGCTGAGATTATGAATTACTCATTTCTTAAAGAATTCACCGGATTTGCATGTGCGGCTTTAATGGTTTGAGATGTTACAATAATTAATGCAAAGCCCAGGGCAAATACACCTGTGACCACAAAGATCCAGAAATGAATTTTGGTATGAACAGGATATCTCTCAAGATACCATTTCAATAGCCACCATGAAATAGGAGCGGAAATTACATAGGCAATAATAACAAGCCTCGAAAAATCGCTTGTCATTAATTGAACGATATTCATAACTGATGCCCCCATCACCTTTCGGATTCCTATCTCTTTAGTTCTTTGTTCAGCGGTGTAAGCAGCCAGGCCAAACAATCCTAATCCAGTAATAATTATTGCCAGGGTGGCAAAAATATTGGAGAGACTGCTGGTCATATTAATGGATTTGAACTTTTTATCATATTCAAGGTCGGCAAAATTATATTCAAAGGGATAGGTAGCATTATACTTCTCAAACAAGCCCTTTACCTGATTAAGAGATGATTGTATATCCTGGTTTTTCTTAAGTCGTATCGTCACATAGCCACCCCAGTTGTCTATAATTGCAAATAGGGGTTTCACTTCCTGATATGGGGAGCCCATCAACACATTATCCATAACGCCTATGAGTGTTCGTTTCTGTCCCCACAGGTCTAATTCAGTTCCAATTGGATCCTCCAGGTCCATCAGATCAAGAGCAGCCTGGTTGATCAGTATACCACTTGAATCACTGGGGAAATCAGGTGAAAAATCTCTTCCCTCAAGTATTTTGATGCCCATAGTATGGGCATAGTCATATTCAGTGGTTATGGTTGTAAATAATACTTTTTGTTCTTCTGGTTTGCCTGGCCAACCCAGAAAATTATTGGAATTTATTTGAGTGATCGGACTATTTGATATAGTAACACCATCTACAATACCAGATTGTAATAATTCATTTTTAAGCACATGATAGTTTTTATCGAGTTCATCGTTGAGTTCAACCATTATAAGGTTATTCTGTTGATAACCCAGTTCCCGGTTTTTTGTAAGTTGAATCTGATTATATATAACAATCGTACCCATTATTAATAAAATGGAAAAACCGAATTGAAGAATGACCAATATTTTTCTGGGTAAGCTGGCCCTTCGACCTTCCTGTAATTTTCCTTTTAAAACTTTTACAGGTTTGAAGGAAGATAAATAAAAGGCTGGATAACTTCCGGCAAGGAGTCCTGTCAATAAAATCATGGCAATTGAAAAGATCCAGAATTCAGAAGATTTGAAATGTATAAAAAGGGCTTTGTCTACAAGATTATTATAAAATGGTAAAATTAGAAACGTAGCCAATATGGCTATGAGATATGCAATAAATGAAATAAGTAATGATTCAGAAATGAATTGAATGACCAGGTCCGAGCGTTTTGAGCCAATACTTTTCCTTATTCCCACTTCCTTTGCGCGACTTTCTGAACGTGCTGTTGCCAGGTTCATGAAGTTTATACAGGCTATTACTACAATGAATATGGCGATCAAACTGAACATTTTTACGAAATCGATCATGCCACCTTTTTCTTCTCCATTTTCGAAACTGAAATGTAGCCTCCAACGCAAAAGCGGATATAGAAATAATTCCGTTTTCATATCGTCTTCACCATGTTCCATCAGCATTGGCTTTATGGCTTCGTTTACTTCGGCAAGGTTCATGGGCTCTGATAGTTCCACAAATACCTGAAAGGAATAATTACCCCAGTTATATTCATTTTCTATAACCCATGGATTAACTGATCTTCTGTGTTTCCATGAAATTAGATAATCAAACTCGAATGATGAATTCTTTGGTATGTCTTTCAATATGCCAGTGACCTTTAAGTCACCGCGTTCATCAACCCTGATAACTTTATTGATTGGATCTTCCTCGCCAAAGAACTTTTTAGCAGTTTCTTCAGTAATAACAATACTTGAAGCATCATTCAAAACATCAGCTGCATTTCCATATATGAGTGGAAATTCGAACATGGTCAGAAACTCTTCACTGACAAAATAACCTCTGAGATATAGTTTTTTTTCTTTATGCACCAGTAAATGATCACCTCCCCAGTCTGCAACGACTGAATTTCTGATGTACGTGTGGGCCGTTTTTATCGCTTCATATGAGGGTAGGGGTACAGATTGCCAAGTATTTATCGTATTATCATAATCAGCGCTTCCCATCAGTTGGTATAAGCGATCAGCTTTAGGATGAAATTTATCGAATGACAACTCATCATTCACCCAAAGTAGAATCAGTATACTGCAAGTAATACCGATTGCTAATCCGCTAATATTTATAATTGAGTAGATCTTTTTCTTTAGGAGATTTCGCAAAGAGACAATAAAATAGTTGCGTAGCATATTATTTTATCGTTCTAGTGGTGATTATAAATAACCATATAAACAAAACAATCATTATCAATAATGACAACAATTAATAATAAAAGTTGCCTTCAGCATATTTTTTATATAAATGACTTTCAATTCCGTAAATAGTTACAATTATCTATATATTTATTTTAATCCCTCTATAAATAGATGATAACCATCGCAACATAGTTACAATCAAGCAAATAGTTTTTCGGATCAGTTAAAAGCATTAATCCCCTATGCATCAATGATGATCTGAGATTTTTTATTTATGTTTATATTGTATTATTAATTATTACGTTATGAAACGAAGACATTTTTTGAAACAGGGAACCATTGGTAGTGCTGCACTATATTCATCAATCCACATTCCCGGATTTACACAGGAGAAAAAAATCAAAGTTGGAGTAATTGGTGTTGGTTGGTATGGGATGGTCATTACAAAGGCAGCTTTTAAAGTCGGGGGTATAGAGGTTTTAGCTATATCTGATGTGGATTCAGAACATTTAAATAAAAGCGCCGATGATATTGAAAAACTTCAGGGAAATAGACCTTCTACTTACAAAGCATATGAAGAATTATTAGATCATAAGGGACTCGAGGTAATATTTATTGGAACACAACCTCATTGGCATGCCTTACAGTTTATTGCCGCATGTAAAAAAGGATATGATATTTATTGTGAAAAGCCTCTCGCATACGATGTCTATGAAGGATTAGCCATGGTAAAAGCTGCTGAGGAAGCGGGTAATATCGTTCAGATTGGCTTCCAAAGAAGGCAAAGTAAAGCCTTTGCCAGAACTAAAGAAATGATTCAGGAAGGTGCTGCAGGAAATATACACCAAATTGCTGCTCAAATACATTATAATCCTATACTCGAGGATAATACCATACAGGCTCCACCTGCCTCATTGGATTGGGAAACATGGTGTGGGCCAGCACCAAAATTACCTTACAGCCCCAGTATTGGTCATATAGCTTGGAGACTTGAAAAGGAATATGGAAATGGCCACTTTGTTGATTGGGGCATACATCATATTGACATAATCAGACATATCATGGATCTGGATATGCCGGAAAGCTTCTATACTACAGGTGGACTTGAAGTATTGAAAGGTAAAATTACAACACCTGATACTCTTAATGCAAGGATGAACTTTAATTCAATCCCTCTTAACTGGCAACATAGATTGTGGGGATCGGGAGACTTGAATACACAGTTTAACAACGGAATATTCTTCTATGGAGAAAAAGGGACAATTTTTGCTTCTGATAGAAAAATTGTAATAATGCCAGCTGGCAAAGAGCAAGAACAAGAAGTTATTGAAGTTCCTGGTTCAGATATGGCAATGGAGCATATGGCTGACTTTTTGAATGCTGTTAAGCAAAAAGATGAAAATCTAATCAGTTGTCCGATAGAAGATGCTTTTAAATCAACTGCAACGGTACAGTTGGCAATGATTTCATATAATAGCAATAGCATTATAAAATGGGATCAGGAGAGCCATTCCATCGTTAATAATCCGGAAGCGTCAAAATTATTGGCAAGGGAATACAGGGGAAAATATATACGACCATCTTTAAGCTGAAATTCAGATTTAATTATGAACATATTGTTGATATATCTATGAAATAATTAATTATCTCATAGATATCACCATTTCTACCGGTCCTTCTTTCTAGATATAATTGAAATATAATTCCAATGCCAAAAGACAAGAGATATACATGTGTTTCATGGAGAACATCCTGCAACGCCATATCCTGTTGTACAGGGACATGAGTATTCAGCTACAATAGAAGCCGTGGGTGAAGAAGTTGTGAAGGCAGCTCCAGGCATGAAAGTTACTGCACACCCCAATTAGTGTGTGGTATATGTGCGCGATGTAGGAGGGGACAATACAATGCCTACCAGAAACTATAGGTACAGGGCTTTCAGGCCCCGGGGTGGCTCAGGGATTATTTCATTGTTCCAGGACAGATTGATTTTATTACCTGATACTATGACTTTGGAAAAGGGAGTAATGGTAGAACCTGCGGCAGTGGGTGATCTCTAAACATTTTCCATTGGAATCATATTATGATGCCTATAAATATTTAGAGGTACAAAGCGACAAGACAATGAAAGTAATGATTGATCTTTGACTATTCCTTAAAGAAATACTCCAAAATTTCTAACATCCGGCGCCAATATTGGTTATGAAGTATATGTTTCAATTGCTGATAAAAACTTCATTTTACTATCAAAGGATTAAAGTGCATTTGATCTTTTCATTTTTGATGATTAGTATCTATGGATGTCAGGATGATACCGTAAGCGGTACAGTTCCTGGTCCGGGAAATCTTCCTCAAGCAAATCCGTATGACTGGAGTCTGCAATATACTGAAGCGTTTGTTGACCTGAAAGATATATTTTTTGTAGACAAATCAACTGGTTGGGTAGTTGGAGATTTCAATACCATACTTTCAACAACAATGGGAGGGGATACCTGGCCACAAGCTCCGATTAATGATTATGATGGAAACTTCAGAGGCGTTCATATGATCAATAGCGATAAAGGTTGGATTGCTGGTGATATGAATGGAAAGATTGAAGATGGCAGCATATATTTGTCAATTAATGGTGGCGCTTATCCGGAACCTCAAACATCAACCATGTACCCATTGAACACAGTATATAGCTTTGAGGATGATTATGTGTGGTCGGGTGGAGATAATGGTCAGTTGCTGTTCACTCATGACGGAGGTAATAATTGGCAAGAGCCCGATACAAATCTCGAAATAGCCATTTTTGGCATTCATTTTATTGATAAGGAAAATGGGTTTATTTCTGGAAGCAGGGGCAGTATCTATAAATCAACCGATGGAGGTCATAGCTGGGAAATAGACTATAAACATTCAGAAGTTGATATATTGGCCATACATTTTATAGATTCCACAAAAGGTTGGGCTTGTGGGTCACGAAATACCATATTCTTATTCAGTAATGATGGAATAACATCAGAATGGACGGCACATACAATTTCCTCTGAAAAACCAGGAATAACCTGGAGGGATATTTTTTTTATAGATGATCAAACCGGTTGGATTGTAGGGAATGGTGGAACAGTATATCGTTCAGAAGATGGGGGCAAGTCGTGGATTAAAGAAAGTACCGGACTTTTTGCAGATTTAAATGCCATCTATATGTTTAAAGACCAAAAAGGTTGGATAGTAGGAGATAATGGAGTGATCCTAACCTATACGCCACAGCCTGAGTAATAAGATTCTGACAGGCTTAGACTATGTGCAGAAAGACAAAGAAGGAATGGTCATATTTACTCAATGAAAGTATTTTAAATTTTCCATACGAATATATCTATCACTATATGTAAAATCTCTTTATAAGTGATCGATAAAGCGCCTTATAAAGTAATGCTAAGAAAAAAGGTGGGGATTCACATTATTTTATGACATAGTCTTTTCTAATTGCCACGTTAAAAGCCTTCCAGTGTTCATCCGTCATGCGGTTTGGAGTAAAGAGACAAATTCCTGAAGCGCCGTTTTCCATCGATTCACGAATGGCATCTTCCATTTCTTCAGGGATCAAACCATGGTTTTCAGGATCTGGTTCAGCGGTCTTGTTTTCGGGTCTTGGACAGATGAATAATCCACTATAGAGTGGTTTTTTATTATAGATGGCCGCAACACCTTCCTTACAAACTTCTCCAATCCACTTAGTTCCTTTTAAATAAAAATCGTTATAATTCATGGGATAAAATGCATCCACATCCCATTTATCCCATTCCTGTCGAACAATCCTCCTTGCAACTGAATTTGGACCTGGAAAAACAGCCGCGTTTATTTTCTTTCCTTTACTGTGGACCATTTCGGCCAATCGGTTAGCTATATTTGTAATCAGGTCATATCTATATTGTTTCCATTCTTCGACCTCGGAGGGATCTTCCACCGACCTAATATCAATTCCTGAAGTTTCCTTAAAACCTTCCACACACTGATCACAATAGCAATAATCATAATC
The DNA here is from genome assembly GCA_942491935.1 of uncultured Cytophagales bacterium. GTDB lineage: Bacteria > Bacteroidota > Bacteroidia > Cytophagales > Cyclobacteriaceae > JAGTVG01. The sequence goes on along the minus strand of CALOCZ010000072.1, from coordinate 105,307 downwards.
CGGATATTCCCTGTCCATAACAAGACCATATTTTTCCCAAAGACCTTCAGCCAGAATTACATCCGGGAAACGGATATAGTCCAGGTGAATGCCATCTACTTCTGGTATATCTGCAACCTGTCCATAAAGATCACTTAAGAAATCATAAACTTCCACTCTGGAAGGGCAGAGAAATTTATAATAATCTGCATAAGCCGGTTTTTCGAAGGCAGATTCTCCTTTTCCATTAATTGCATACCATTCAGGATCCAATTTTGGATTTTCCTGCTGGATCATGGTGGGTATCCAGGTATGAAACTCTAGGCCAACTTCCTTTGCTATTCCCCCAACACGCCTGTAGGTTTCCGGATCATGGCCTCCACTATACATCAGGCCTATAATGCCTTTATTTTTATAATCAGTGAATTGATCCTCAATTTCCTGGTCGGTTTTATTTCTTGGACCGCTCATCCAGGCATATACCGGAACCTTGATTTCAGAAACCTGATTCGTCTCGTCTGAAATGTCTTTACTATCCTTTGTGTTGGAGGGGCCACAAGCGGTAATTACTAAAAATATTAATAGTACGGATAATTTATTCATGATTTTATGCTGTTAAAAATGTAACTGCGAAATTAAGAGGATTTAAGTACTTAGCAAGTATGATCATAACGAATTTATCATGTATGCGGATGGATTTTTATAATATTCATTTAAGGCACCACCTCTCAACTCAACAAAAACTTCATTATACCTTTCGCTAAAATCAATTCCTACACCAAAGTCCTTTTTTAGATTATTCAAGTTTTACCCTTCAATTTTATGCAGAATAAAGTCATCGCTATTGCAATTGAATAATGGCAAAATATTGAAAGATTATATTTGGTTATTTACCGGGGATTGATTTTTCCAGATCGAAGATGTATAATCCACAACCAGCACCTGCTGCAGAACCGGCAATTGATGCCTGGAAGGCCATCTTTTTACCATCATCGCTCACGACCGGATTAGAGGATCTAAAACCTTTAACATCACTAAAAAAGGTTAGCCTTTCATAAGAAGGAGCATTTAGATCGAGCGAGAATTTATAAATATCAATGTAGGCTGTTCCTTTTGGATTGTGTTTGTCAGATTCAATTAACGTGAATCCATCATACGGAAAAATGCCTTCAGGTTCATCATACTGTTCCGGAGCTTTTGAGTAATTAACAATCTCCCCTGTTTTTAAATTATATCCCATTACCTCGCTGCTGAATATACCTTCAGAAGTTTTACCATATTGAGACCAGATCAATTCATTTTCATCCGTTTGCCTGAAATCCTGCGGTTCCAGTATATCTTCGTACTTTTTTCCATCGGCTACAACATCTTTATTATTAATTATAAGCTTCTTATTAACAATTGCAGGAAGATTCCCATCATTGTATTTTATCTCTCCGGTATAAATGATTTTATGATCAGGGGACCAGGCAATTTTCATTGATTTTCTGGAAATAGCCGGGCCTTCATTTATTTGTTCATTAGGAATAGTAACAGGCGCGGTTTTCAAATTTTCATCCATAACCTGCATGGTAAGTTTGTATCTTTCAGGTCCGCAGGTAAATAATAGATCACCATTTGACAAGCATAATACCCTGTAATATCCATGTCCTTTGGGACGGTAAGACGGTTTAGTAATCTTCCTGGTTTTTTTTGACTTCACATCTACCATCCACACATCACCACCTGCACTATCCACAAAATAGATCGTTTTACCATCCAAGGACCATTCCGCCCTCTGTCCAAAATCAGTTAATGGTTCAATGTGGGAGGGAAGCAATTCGTTTGGAAAGCAACCTTCCGGGTCTTTTTTATTACAAGAAATTACAAAGACCAGAATTGAAAAAGAATAAAACAGTAATGCGGTTTTCATTCCTGAATTTACAAAAAATGATGAAAACAACTTGTTTCCTTGTTGAAAAAACAATAACTTATGAAGTTTCAGACATCCAGGCAATTAAATACATGCAAAATATAAATTTATAACAATTCACTGCTCGTATGATTAAAAGTCTGATACTTAAAGATATCTTCATTATTAAAAGTTACAGGACCATTATCCTCAAATAGCTTAAATTATATTTCCAATCCACCTTTAGATAACACATAAAGTGATAAATCTGCTAATGTGAAACCTTAATCTGGTTTTGAAATTGATTCTAAAACAATAGGATTTTATTCTTATGATTAATGCTTTGATTTTAACCTGGCTTGGATATTTGCAGGTTATACTTTATCTTTTGGAAGGGTAGGGGTACAAAACAGGATAGAGTAGTGAAGATAGCGAAGGTAATTAAAAGATGGTTTACTACAATTTCAAAAATAAAACTGAAATCCAGAATGTCTAAAATAGCAATTATAACAGGTGCAACAGGAAATTTGGGTAAGGCAGTCACGCAAAAAATGGTTGAAAAGGATTTAGGGTCATTGGAACCACTGAACCTGGAAAAGATGATCAATCAAATGAAGAGAAGATATCTTATAAAGCTGTGGATTTGACTGAACTATGAAGAAGCCGCTCAGGCATTTATTGAAGAGATAATATCAGTATATGGTAAGATTGATGCTGCAATCTGTCTTGTTGGAGGATTTGATATGGGAACATTGGCAGAAACTTCTCATGAGGCCTTAGAGAAAATGATCAATCTGAATTTTTTTACTGCCTTTAACACCATTCAACCCATTCTCAGGTTACTGAAAGACCAGGAAGACAGGAAAAATATAGTACTGATAGGGGCAAAACCTGTTTTCGAACCGAATGCAGCTAAAGCGGTTTTTCCGTATGCTTTGTCAAAAACAATGGTCATAAAAATAGCAGAGGTGATTAATGCAGACACGAGGCAAAATAATACTACCGCTACTGTTATTGTCCCCAGTATCATTGATACACCACCAAACAGAGCAGCAATGCCGAATGCTAATTTTTCCGATTGGGTGAAGCCGGAAAGCATCGCAGATAAAATAGCATTTATTTGCAGCAAAGAGGGGAGGAACCTCAGGGAAACAGTACTGAAGATTTATGGAAATTCCTAAATATCGATACAATTGCCAGGTAACATAGCTAACCTTTTTTAAATGCTTGGAACCCGGATTTATAAATGAACATCTCATACGAAAACAACTTGAAATGAAACATGTCAGGCGTAGTTTTCTTAAGAAACTGGCTACATCGGCTATATTCACATCACTATCTCCAATAGCCCGCTCATTTTCAGAAAAAGAAATGGAACATTCATCGAGGTTAATGAAATCATTCAGGAAAATTGATATTCATACCCATATTTCCTCTGACGCATCTTATTTAAGAGAAGTAATGGATCACTGGAATATGAAAATGTTCACGATATGTAATGAAGGACTTAAAACGGATCGTTTAAAAGCTCAGATAGAAGCAGCTGTTGAGATCAGTAAAAAACTTCCACGATACTATGCCTGGTGTACGACTTTTAATTTGAACGGAATAGAAAATCCTTCATGGGCAGCAAAGGTGATTGAAGAATTGAAATCTGATTTTGATCGCGGTGCTTTGGGCGTGAAGGTCTGGAAAGAAATAGGTATGCAATTGAAAGATTCGAAAGGAAATTTTATACTAGTAGATAATCCACTGTTTGATCCTATTTTCGATTTTATTAGTAATAACAATAAAACCTTGTTCATGCATATTGGTGACCCTCCAAATTATTGGTTATCTGCCGGCCCCGATGGAATGCCTGATGCATGGTATAAAGAAGGAAACGATGTATGGAATCGAATTGGGAAATATAAAGGGGAGGTGGCTTATGACATTCTTATGCGATCGAGGGATATGGTGTTGTCCAGGAATCCAAATTTAAAAATAGTAGGATGTCATATGGGGAATTTGAGTTATGATTTAAACCAACTTGCTAGAAGATTGGATCAATTCCCAAACTACGCAATAGAAACCTCGTTCACAATACCCTTTCTTAAAGGTCAGGCAAGGGAAAAAGTGAGGGAGTTTTTTCTCAAATACCAGGACAGGATTCTTTACGGATCAGATATATCCGGCGGATTGATTGCCAGCTCTTATCTGGTCGACATGTCAAAAATTGATGTTGAGTGGTCCGAAACTGATATTGAGAACCTGAAATCGGAACTTCTTTTACAATATGAGGAAGATTTCAAGTATTTGTCTACTGACCAGGAATTTTCTCAAGGAGAATACAATGTGCGTGGATTGGCGCTCCCTGAAGAGGTTTTACACAAAATATATTTTAATAATTCGGTTTCTTGGATTAATGGAATTGAACAGGGTTTTTAGCTGAAAAATATTTTATTCTGAAACATCTTTCTATTAATTGAATGCACTCAATTGTTATTTTGCACTTTCGACACTTTGGTGAAAGGCTTCGGTGTCGCTCTCCTCACCATATTCGGCATAATGGGTTATCCCTTCTCTTTTAACAATCTCTCTGAATTTGGCATACGATCCATCATTTCTTGCTGCCAAAGGTGAAAGTTTGCACTTAAGGTACAAAATTGGCAATGAAGCCAACTCAATACGATGCAAAATCTCATCATTATCTGCAACGATGGTAGCATTTGAAAAAATCTCGCTTGATCGTTCTAAGAAGTCACCTGAAAAGATCTCATCCTCAGCAGATAATCGGTTGTACCTATGTGATTCGATGTGTATATGAGTTTCAGGCGTAAGTCTTCCATATAATAAATCGAAATATTGACGGACATACTTACCTGCTCTTCCATAATAGCCATACATAAAATCGTCAATTACACCGTCAACATTACAATCAGGATTCCATAACAATCGTGAGATCAGGTAGGACCTGAGTTCAGCAAATTCACCGCCACGGCTTTCATAAGCCGCCTGTTCCATTATCCCGATGGCATTATTTTCCTGGAAGGTCTTAATATTGGGTTGAAGTACAAGCATGTTTGGATAAGGCATAATATAATGTTGAAAATACACAACATAATCCCAGATATATAGATTTTGTGCTATTGCAGACCAACCTTTAAGGTCTTGAAGAAATGATTTGTTTCGGGGACAGGAATCTATAGAATGAGAAAAGCAGCATTCAATACTGCATAAGCGTACCACAACATTATGCCGTGGTCGAATTGTTTTACAGGGTTTCCTTGTGTATTTATATGCGAGGGTACCTATGAACTTGTCTGGAAATTCTTTTTCGACTGCTTCGGCAACCTGGTTAACAAACCAGATAATTACTCCGGATTCGCTTCCCTCTTTTTTAACGATCTCCTGACAGTTATCACATTGGCACGGATTGTCCCTATCGTTCTGCGATACATCGTAGATCAGGTATTCCGGATATTCACGCATTTGTTTTTTGATCCTTTCCGTCAATATCTTTAATACATCTGGATTGGTGAGGCACAGTTGGGCATCTTTGTAAATGCGTTTATTATTTATAAGACTATAATATTCGGGATGGTCATCATAAAATTCAGAAGGGGGAACTAGTGGGTAAAATGTATGTACAGACCAGTAGCTTTCTATCCCGCCAGGCTGTTGTCTCAATGACATTGCACCATTCATCCTGTTCCTGGCTGCCCATATGCTTTCAAACGCTTCAAAATAGAAATCATTACGTACCCTGATTCCAGGTGCCTCTGAATGATCGAAAGAGGAAAATTTGTATTCTTTCCTTTTAGGGATCACACTCACCGACGGGGTGTACCACCTGCAGCCAAACTCATTTTCAAGGAAGGCCATTACACCATACATAGAGCCTCTTTTTTTACCTCCGTAAATCAATATATCCGGACCATAACTGCGATATCTGAACGTTTCATCCAGGTCTGCAGGAGCGTTTTCACCGATTTTTTCTTTCACCAGGTTGTATATCCAATAACAATCTGTGGTCCCGGATAGGCTTGTTCTGCAGGTTGTATTGGTAATTCCACATCGCTGATCTCTTTCAGCCAATGCCTGAAGTGTCTCTGGCTGCCCATTCTGCCTTGGAAGCGCTGTTGCTGACAGCAATTCTGTATTTCGAGTTTTGAGATGAATATTTCTGAAAATACAATATTCAATTTTTCGCCCAGATATTAATCAGTTTTCGTCAGTGAATTCTATACAATTGAATTAAAAGCTAATAGAAAAAGTAGAAAAATGCTGATAAATAGTGATCGATTCATGGTAATTCAAATTTATATTTGATCTATATCCTGATGTTTCCTTACAGATCAAAGTAAGGAAAATAAACTAAATTTAGCTAGGGTAGGAGCTACATTACTGGGATGATGCTAAAATTTTTATATTCAACCCACCACGATGTGCAAGCGCAGGCATATTGTAGAATTATATAATCAATTGGCTATAGCAGGTATGATTTTCTTTAACATAAAATCTATGCCGCTTAAATATAATACGATCGTCTGATAACAGATTTTATATAAATCCTGCCAAGGCGGAAAGGCAATTCGACAGGGCTTTGATATTTGAAACTTCCCAGCGTTATGTCAATGTAGGCTAGATAATAGGGTGGTATTATTGGTTAAAGTTTTCCACATCTAATATCAATCAAATACATCAAATCATATGTTGGCAGTTACAAGTATTCTTTTGACATTTTTGGCAGGAGAGGAGTGGTTCTTAACAATCGATTCTGTCAATAGAGATAGTGATGAGCCGGGATGCAGTAAAGCAAGAGTGAAGGGCAGATGTATGCGTTTTTAAAAATAAAACTTTACCTTGTATTATAAAATAATCAAATTAGGAATTGGACACACTAGATATTATAGTCAGCATACGAAAAATTGTGCGATCATTAAATCTGGAATCGAAAGCCATACAAAAGGATTTTGGGTTGAGTATCACACAATTGCTGTGCCTGGGTCATTTGCAAAGCAGCCCGGATTATCGGTCAACTCAAAGAGAGTTAATGAAATTGCTCAGTCTCAACTCCAGCACGGTTTCGGGAATATTAAAAAAGGTTAGAAAAACGAGGCTATATCGCCGTAGGTGGCAGTGAATCCGATAAACGATCAAAGACTATCACGCTTACGGCTTCCGGTATACATCTTTTAGAGGAAACTCCAAATATACTTCACGATAGATTGGCGAAAGACGTAATATATTGTCTTTCGAAGATAAAGAAATGGTCCAAAAGTCCCTGAATATCATTATCTCTGCTATGGAGATTAAGGAAATGGATGCATCTCCATTGCTTATCCCCCCGAGTGAGACATTCATAATCCTATATTTATGAATAAGTTCTATAGAATATAAATAGGTTCTATAGAACATAATTTACTATCTTTGTAAAAATTTTCAGTTTGAATTCAAGAAAATTTCTAAATAATGCAGTACACAGAACATGAAATTTCCGTCATAGAAGAGGGGAAAATTTTAATGATGACTTACCAAAGAAGATTAGAAAAAATGAATTGCTCAAAAGTCTAGAAAACCAAAGTATTCCAAGACATATTAAGGATTTTGTAGGACCGGAGGAGCTTAAGCACCGGGATTTTCTTCAAGGGGCTGTTTGGGAAAGAATTCCTGCTTTCCATGGAGTTTCTTCCGAAGAGTTTCAGGATATCAAATTTCAAAACAAGCACACAGTACGAAAAGTAGAGAAGCTTGAAGAGCTCACAAAAGGTCTTGTAGAAACAAAGTTTATTGATGAGGTAAAATCGGGCATGGAAGGGGACTCCAATGAATTTGAGTATTTCTCCGTATATCCTCAGTCTTATCACTGGAAAGATCCTGGAATGATCCGCTAAGGATCCAGTTCATACCCATTCGAAAGTAGGTTTAAAGAGGATCATCCTATGTTGACGCTGGATTCATTGGGGGAGCAAGGTGATTCACCAGTTGATGGAACACCGGTATTTTGACAAAGTACTATTCCTTCCTCTTGATGTTTGCCCTGTATATTGTCGATTCTGTACCAGGAGCTATGCCATAGGAGGCAACACCGAAAGTGTAGATAAGCGCGATTTAAAAACGCGCCTGACAATGAAAGCAGCCTTTGCATACATCGCCTCCAGACCGGAGATAGAAGATGTAGTGATATCAGGTGGCGATGCCTACATGCTTGCACCTGGCCGACTGCGTATGATTGGTGAGATATTGCTAGAGATCCCGCATATCAGAAGGATACGCTTTGCTTCCAAAGGGCCGGCTGTGATGCCAATGAAAATATTAAGCGATACGGCCTGGACCGAGGCACTGATCGAAGTGGTAGACTCTTGGAAGAGAAAAAGGGAAGGAGGTAGTACTGCACACACACTTCAACAGCGCCAACGAGATCACCGATATACTCACGAAAAGCTATGCTGTACATTATTCAAAAGGGTGTCACTGTTCGAAATCAAAGTGTTCTAATTAAAGGTTAACGATCCCCGACTCCGAAAAAATGATCGAGTTGATCCGCAAGTTATCCTACATGAACGTTCAGCCATATTACGTCTATCAGCACGATATGGTACCGGGGACAGAGGATATGAGAACCAGCGTAGGACACACCGTAGCGCTGGAAAAAGCAGTTCGCGGTGTGACGGCCGGGTTCAATACACCTCTATTTGTTACCGATGCTCCAGGTGGAGGTGGCAAAAGAGATGTGCACAGCTATGATTACTACGACGAGGTGACAGGCATTAGCATCTACCGAAGTCCGAGCGTGGATGATTCTAAATTGTATTTATATTTTGATCCTATTGACACTTTGCCGTCTCAGGGGCAGAAATTGTGGGAAGATGAGTCGCTGCACGATGACCTGATCCAAAATGCGATCAAGAACTCTGGTAGTCAATCTTCAGAGAATGCTATAAGTATGCATTGGATTATGTTAGTGTTATTTCTGTTCTTACTTTTTGGCGATCATATATGTTGGTTATTACATTTTTGAAGGAAAAACTCGCTCGTGAAGATTACTTGGGGGGAAGGATTAAAGCAGGCCATGTAGGTTTCGAGTAGCCGCCACCGAGGGGGAGGTGGATTTTCTATTGGGTTAGGAGGACTGGGATTTACTATTGGTTTGTTGGAGTTGGTTGCTTTTTACCGGGCTTGTAGGTGCTCGTAGTCGCGTCTACAGTTCCAAAACTAAAAAGGTTAGATTAGAATCTGGCCTTTTAACGTTTCCGAACTTTCTCAGGCTTAAATACAATAAATCAATTGGTGTACTGGCTGCCATTATTTCAGGCATTGGCTATATAGGATTTAACGGGGACAAATATTGGCTGGAGGAAAACTGGTCGCAGGTAGCGTATTACAGGATATAGTATGGATAGATTCATTGCCTTTTTCCTTGATTGTAAAATTCATTTGTGGTGTCTTTTACACAAGCCTCGGTGGCATTAAGGCGGTGATTTACCCGATTGATTCAATGGATTGTATTACTCGGGGCTGTTATTTCTGGGACTTTGCTACTTTAAGTTGGGAGGTTGGGACGTCGGGTCGCCCCCCATCTCATTACTTTTCATTAGCCAATATTTCATGTGTTACACTGCTTAATTGGGGATTTGCCATCATACCCATTTGGTTTATTGCTATGACACTTTATCAACGAGTCTATTCCACTAAAAATGTGAGAGAAGCTAAAAAGGCGTTCATCATAGCAGGAGTGTTTGAGTATCCCTTAATGTCCTTTTCAGGTGTGATCCTTGGCATGTTGGCCAGAGTAGCTTATCCTGAGAGTGAAGCGGAAACTGCACTGCCAATGATGATCAACCACGTTTTGCCTATCGGAATAGCGGGATTTGTCTTAGCGGCATATTTTTCTGCAGTGATGTCAACTGCGATAGCTGTTTGGTTGCAGCTCTGGAACGTTGAAACGTATATTAAAACTTCAGCAATAGGAAAGGTGCGATTCTTTACAGGTCAGTCATTATTACTGTAATCCTGTGAGTAATTTCTTACCTGTTAGCTTCATGGTTTACAAGTGTTTTGGATATTGTCTTTCAACTTACGCATTCATGGTTTCCGGCTTGCTGGTTCCAACATTGATGGGTTATTTTTCAAAAAATCCAAATAGAGCAGGAGCTTTAGTAAGCATGTTGGGAGGGGGGGCTTACGCTGACGCTCATCTTTTTGAAAAACCCCTTTGCCTTATGGTTTAGACCCTACCATATTTGGAATATTGGCTTCTGCGGGTTTGTATTTTATCACTTCAAAAGTTAGCTGACCTATGATGTTTGATAAAATTGAAAAGATTTCCAAATCCTTGATTCAGCATGGCTCCAAATAACGATAGGATCTACTTGATAAGGTACACCCGAAGAGATAGCTGAAAATTAAGACATTCCATGGTAACATAGCTTAATACTGAAAGTTTAAATCAAGCCAAATCAAATATATCTAGGTACCTGATATGCATTCATTAATTGTTTTTGAATCACAATTTCAAGCTTGAGGCTACCATACCTAATTTGTTTCATGGTACAGAGCAAGGTTGTTTCTTAGGTAAATACTTTAATGCCGAAAGAGAATTTATTACCAAAAAAGAAAAGAACAAATCGATGAGGTAAGAGAATAGTAATTCCATCAAACATTTCAGCGGATGATTTGACACCAGAATATAAAATCCCCAAATCGATAATTGACATCTCAACTATAGCCAGCATCTACAGGAAAGTTTTTCGGTTTTATCCTTTTCCATTTTTCAAGAGAAATATCTATTGGATATATGCGTAGTACGTACGGTATTTTGGTGCTTTCTAAAGATAAATAATAGCAATTTCGGCAGAATGGATAAACTATACAATAAGTGAGATGACAGTTCGCTACATGCCTGATTTAGAGGCAGGAACCTTTCGTACTATTTGCTTCAAACCATGCTTTCTGGAATGGCAGTTGAGGGGATTCAAACTGCATATACCATTGCCAGAGCTGCTCCTACGGGATGAACAAGACATTTGCCCGGCATGGGTTTCATTTTGGCGGTACATTAATCAATAATACATTAATCGGAGATACAATTGAATCAATAATGTATGGTTAAGCACTTAAATGATCAATTTGGGAAGAAAGAATTTCAATGCTTTCTAAAAAACAAAAAGCTGAAAAGAAGAGAAAGAAGAAGTGGAAAAGCAGCAAAAAGGAAGGATCGTGAACATACTTCGGGTTCATTGGATAATATGATCGCTTATGTTGTGAGGTGGCAATATTGTTGAAGATCCACCCGATAATGAACCAGAAGAGCTTGATAAACCTAATGGCAATTAGAAAATGGTAAAATATTGTTTTAAATTCTAAATTTTCTTTGTCAGTAGGGAGGCAGCCAGCCTCAGCCTGAAAGAATAAAGGCTAATTCCCTTAACATAAATCCTAAAATTATCGCAATGAGGTGCAGGCAGTAGAACCGGATCTACTTTAACAACAACATTCGGTTTGCTTAACATAAACCTATTGTTATCGCTATTCCTTTTGCAATCGATTTATATAACTGAATTATATCAACCAGCAAGACTGGGCGTAGATCCTCAGGGAATTGTTATATAATTTACATTATGTTAAATAGAGTGCGAAAAAACAAAGACGGCCCTTCTATTTGGGCCGCCGGTTATTATCTTAATTCCCCTACTTAAATCAATTTGTAATTTATTGTTGTATGTTTCCAGAGGTAGCTCCTAAAGCATCTAATTTCGCTTTAACCTCGTTTACCTTTTCATAATCCTTCATTAAAGCATATAATGTTTGCAATGTTTGCAAGGTGCTTACGTCTTCAGGATTAACTTCATGTGCTTTCTCAAAATATGGAACAGCGGTCTTAAATATTTCATTCGCCCTGGCCTCAACTGCTTTCCCTCTTTTTTATAGGTATCAAGATCCATATCCTGGGCTTCTTTTAATACTTCTGCCCCCTGGTTATATTTGTTCACCCCAAGATTATATAAGGCTTCAAAATACTCCGGATTTTTCTCTAAACATTTCTCATACCATTGGCTGGCTTGTTCATATTCTTCTGACGCATCATATATATATCCCATTTCATAATACAATATATAATTGTCCGGATCCTTAGCTATAGCATCGTTAAGCGATTGCTTAGCTTCTTCGATCCTATTAGCCATAATCAACAAAGTGATCTCATCCTGTTTGATGTCAGGATCCTCAGGATATTGTACCTTTGCTCTCTTTGCAGCCTCTAAAGCAGCCAAAGTATCTTTTACAACTGCCCTGTAGATATAAATAATATTTCTCTGAACATTGACATCAGCCATGTTATGCTCAGCAAGATAATTGAAGTTTTCTAATGCGAGCTCTGTATCGTCCATCTGCTGAGCTGCATATCCTGAATATTGCCAAGCTGTGGTATCATTTGGAAAAACAAGTTTAACCATATCAAAATGAGCAATAGATCCCTCATAATCGCCACTCTGATAAGCTTCCACGGCCCCGTTAAATGCAGCACTGTACATTGCAACAATCCGCTGGTCAGCAAATATGTAGTATGTACTTGTCTCTGGTTCCATTTCCTTAACCTTAAGATATGCTTCAGCAGCTTCATTATATGCGTTATCACTTAATGATTTTACGGCTTCATCTTCTGAATTATAAATACTCTCATAGATCAATCCTCGATAATACCATGTTTTTACCTTATCCTTCGTTTTTTCATGCTTAGTGGCAGCATCAATAATCGATTTAGCTTCAGCCACTTCTCCTTTATCAAGAAGAATTTTAGCTTTTTCTATCTTAGGAGTTTTCTCATTCTGAGCGAAAGCGACGCTTACGGTAAGGAGTAAAAATAAAATTAACCTAATCTTTTTCATGATTTCAATATATTTACTTAATTAATTAGTTTGTTACACATATATTATACGCTGTATATTAACAACTTAACTTGATTCCAAATTTTCTTCCACTATCTGCTCTATTTTTTCAACACTGCTAATTTCATCATTTTCATTTAACCTGATCAGTTTTACACCCTGAGTGGCCCTGCCCATTACACGTAATGTATCCACAGCCATTCGAATAGTTATCCCTGATTTATTAATAATCATTAGATCATCTGTGTCAACCACTTCTTTTAAAGCAACAAGCTTGCCAGTTTTTGCGGTGATATTTATGGTTTTGACTCCTTTTCCTCCCCTACGCGTAATTCTGTAGTCATCTATCAGGCTTCTTTTGCCAAATCCTTTTTCAGAAACAACCAGCAGATGGGCATCCGTTCTGTTAATGCACACCATATCTACGACCCTGTCCTTATCGCCTTCAAGGGTAACTCCTCTTACTCCAGCTGCGTTCCTTCCCATGGACCGGATGTCTGATTCATGGAAATGGATAGCCTTGCCAGATCGTTTCCCTAGCACTATATGATTATCACCATTTGTTAAAGAAACATTTAATAAGCGGTCCCCTTCATTGATTGTAATAGCATTTATACCGTTCTGCCGGGGTCTGGAATACGCTTCGAGCAGCGTCTTTTTTATTGTACCCTTTACGGTACACATCATTATATAGTTATTATTGATATAATCTTCGTCCTGTAGGTTGCGTACGTTTAGAACAGCTCTGACTTTATCTTCAGGATCAATATTGATCAGGTTCTGGATAGCTCGTCCCTTAGTTGTCTTGGCACCCTCAGGAATCTGATATACTTTCTTCCAGAAGACTTTGCCAAATACTGTAAAAATAAGGAGATAATCATGTGCATTTGCAATGAAAAGATGTTCTGTAAAATCATCATCTTTTGTAACAACTCCTCTGGAACCAACTCCGCCTCTCCCCTGCGTTCTATACTCTGAGGACTGGGTTCGTTTAATATACCCCTGATGAGAGATGGTAATTACCATTTCGTCATTTGGGATCATATCTTCTATACCTATTTCATCAGAATCATGGACAATATCAGTTCTTCGTTCGTCACCATATCTCTCTTTTAATGCGATTAATTCATCCTTTATAATGCTCATTCTCAGTTCTTTATCATCAAGAATGGCCTGTAATCTCTTAATCAGTTCCTGAAGTTCCTTATACTCTTCCTCTATTTTTTCACGCTCCAGACCAGTTAGCCTTTGAAGCCGCATATCCAATATCGCTTTAGCCTGTATCTCAGAAAGCTTGAACCGATCCATTAAACCAATTCTGGCTGTTTCCGGATCCCTGGATTTGCGAATAAGCTCAATAACTTCATCAATATTATCCAGGGCAATAATATACCCTTCCAGGATGTGGGCGCGTTTCTCAGCTTCTTCCAACTCGAACTTAGTCCTTCTCACAACAACATCATGGCGATGATTTACATAGTTGGATATCAGATCTTTAACATTTAGTATCCGAGGCCTTCCTTTAACTAAGGCTACATTGTTTACGCCGAAGGAAGATTGTAACTGGGTATGTTTGAAAAGATGATTCAGGACGATGTTAGGTATGGCATCACGCTTTATATCGTATACTATCCTTAACCCATCCCGGTCAGATTCATCACGTATATCAGAAATGCCCACCAATCTTTTTTCATTTACAAGAGCTGCAGTTTTTTCAATCATTGCAGCCTTATTTACCTGGTATGGGATTTCTGTGACTATGATCTGCTCTTTTCCTGATTTAGTGGTAATGATTTCTGTTTTAGCCCGGACAACAACCTGCCTCTTCCTGTCTCTAAAGCGGATTTTACTCCCTGGTATCCATATATTATTCCACCAGTCGGAAAATCAGGTCCTTTGATGTATTGCATCAATTCATCAATCTCAATATCACTGTTATCAATATAGGCTATAATGCCATCTACAACTTCAGATAGATTATGCGGTGGCATGTTTGTGGCCATCCCAACTGCAATACCAGAAGCTCCATTTACTAGAAGATTCGGTAATTTTGCAGGTAAGACAGTAGGCTCCTGAAGCGAATCATCAAAATTCGGTTGAAAATCAACCGTATTCTTTATTGATATCATTCAGCATTTCCTCTGAAATACGCCTGAGTCTTGCCTCAGTGTATCGCATAGCTGCTGGCGAGTCCCCATCAATTGATCCGTAGTTACCCTGACCATCGACCAGAGGATACCGCAAAGACCATTCCTGGGCCATTCTCACCATGGTGTCATAAACCGAGGAATCTCCATGAGGGTGATATTTTCCCAACACCTCTCCTACTATTCTGGCTGATTTTTTATATGCCCTGTTATAGGTTACACCCAACTCCAGCATTCCATAAAGCACCCTTCTGTGAACGGGTTTTAATCCATCTCGCACGTCCGGTAGGGCCCTTGAAACTATTACTGACATTGAATAATCTATATAGGCACCCCGCATCTCCTCCTCAATGTTGATAGGGATAATGTTTTCGTTAGCTCCTTCTGCCATTAACTGTGGTTAAAATAGAAAAATTATGGACGCAAATTTACAAAAAATTATGTTATTACGGAGAATAATTTGTTCCTTAATTTAAGAACAAACCTAATATCCTCCTGAGACTTTACGTCGGTTCATTCTCCACCACCTGTACTTATGCAGATTAGGATAATTCTCCCCAACTTTTGGATTCTGTTTTTTATAGAAAGGCTGACCACGGTATCCTTTATTTCCATGAACATGTTTCTTTTGATACCGACAGGTTTTATTTGTGAATTTCTTAGGATAATCATAACCTGGTGGGGTTTTAGCATTCAGGCGACAACGCGGAAGTTCAGGTATCGTGTATCTGAAACCAACATGAACATATAATGCGGGATATCTGTGTCTAATACTTCCCCCAAACTCCGGCAAATCCATTCGATAATTTTTAAATTCATATGATGGCCTGATATATCCTTTTAAATATTCCGAAAATTCGTATTCAATAGGTAACCCAATATTAAAATATACACCCTGGCTGATAAGGCTTTTATCGAATGCGCCTCCCATCCATATTTTACCTATCTGAATATCTGCGTAATAGGTCCAGTACATAAATTTATATACCCTTCCTCCTACTGTACCAAAAACGCGTTTCAAATTCGTTGTTTTTACATTTGGCGTATATTTCCCAAGTGCTTCTGCCCCGGTATAAGGGCTCATTGTGGCTAAATGATGAAATTCAAAAGCCGCTCCAGCGCCAATTCTAAACCGGTCAAATAGATCGACGCTAATGGTTAGGGTGAAAGGTATAGCTCCGGCACTTCCTTTATAGCCCAATTTTGATGTGTCACTCAATACCTGATTTTGAAGATCACTTGATGAGTTTCTCGTCACATTGGCAGAATCAGGTGCATTTAACCAATTCTGATACCCAAAAAATGGAGAAGCCGACGAATCTTGTAAGGTAAATAAATACAGCCCGCTATCTGTAGAATCAGTTTTATTTAACACTCCATAACCTGGTAGATCATGTTTGTAAAATGTCCTGCCATAGCCACCTGTAAATGTGATGGATATTTTATTGAGAACCTGCCTGAACCTGTTAATTTTGACATCCTGCTGGGGTAGGTAATAATAAGGTCGTTGATCTGGCTGAAAGCGGGTGCAATCAGAAGGAACAATAGTGCAAGGACAAGTAGCTTAATTTTTATCATCAAATCGGTCAATACCCCTTTTTGGCCGTTTTTTGCTTATTTAACGTCAAAAGTATCTAAAAATTTTCTAAAAATAATGGTTTTTGATAAATCCAGTTTTTCACCAATTTCCTGCACTTTTTTAAATTCAACTTTTGATATTCTCCTTTTGTCAGAAAGATCCTCATGTGTGTCGTCCCAGAAGAAGGAATGAAGGAATCTTATGAACATATACGGTGCATTCATTAATCTTTTTTTAAAATCCCTTTCAGATATCTTTGCAGAATCCAAATCTTCCCCTTCGATCAGAGATTTATCAAAGGATTTAGCCAGAGCCAGTTTTATGGCTTGAAAGAAGCGATCTTCCCATTCCGAAGCATTATTAACCAAAAAACTCATGGCATATACTACCGGATCTTTTTTGAGATAATACCCCCCCTTTGAAATGGTCCTGGCTTTCTTATTCAATGCCATTTCCTCCAGAAGGCTTATATCGCCAGTTGATAAAGTAATAGATATGCTTGGCATCATGATAATAAGACTTAAAAAATCATGATCGCTGATGTCAAGGTAGGGTGCCTCTTTTTTACAAAAATCACTTTTCAGTTTTTGAACCGATTCAAGCACTTCAGGATCTTCGAGTATGATGGATATTTCGTTGGCGGTTAACATAACGGATAGTGTTTATCTCATTTAAAGTTAAATTAATTAATACGGATTACCTCAATATTTTTATTCCATTTATCGTCCGCATGCGAACATTCCACCTTTCAAATCCGTACAAAAAAAATTAAACTATCTATCAAATTATTATATATTCGCTTGATTGTTAAACAATTAATATTTTGGTATAGTTATCGATAAATGCAAACTGGAAAGGTACGCCTAATTTATGATAGAATTAAGAGAGATAAGAAAGTCCTACGATGTAGGAAAACAGAAGCTTGAAGTTTTAAAAAGTATTGATCTGAATATTGAAGCCGGGGAACTCGTTTCTATTATGGGTTCTTCAGGATCCGGTAAATCAACATTACTTAATATTATTGGAATACTCGATAATTATGATTCCGGGGACTATATTTTGAACGATACTTTGATCAAAAACCTCTCAGAAAGGAAAGCAGCTTATTACAGGAATCGTTTTTTAGGTTTTGTTTTTCAATCCTTCAATCTTCTTTCCTTTAAAAATGCATTGGAAAACGTCGCATTACCCCTTTATTATCAGAAAATCAGAAGAAAAAAACGTAATATCAAGGCTATGGAATACCTCGATATGGTTGGATTGAAGGAATGGGCCGAACACATGCCGGGTGAATTATCCGGCGGGCAGAAACAAAGAATTGCCATTGCCCGGGCCTTAATTGCTGACGCAAAAGTTATTCTTGCAGATGAACCAACAGGTGCTCTGGATTCACAAACCTCCTATGAGGTTATGGAGATTTTTAAAGAAGTAAATAATGCAGGAAAAACCATTCTGATTGTTACCCATGAAGACGATATCGCTCACAAAACTGATCGTATCATAAAATTAAAAGACGGAATTATAGTTGACCAAGAAATTGCAGTTGCTTCTTAAACGATAGGATATGTTTGATCTGGACAAGTGGCAGGAGATATATTACACTATTAAGCAAAATAAGTTACGTACCTTCCTTACAGCATTTAGTGTGTCCTGGGGAATATTTATGCTCGTATTATTGCTTGGAGCAGGGAAAGGTCTCGAGAATGGCGTAAATGAAGAGTTTGAAGAAGATGCTGTAAACAGTATTTATGTATCGCCTGGGCGAACAAGCATGCCTTATAAGGGCATGAAGCAGGGACGATACATCAGGTTGAAGAACAGCGATTATGACAAGACAAAATCCGAAATAGAGGGCATAGATCATATTACAGGAAGATATTATTGTTCCGGGGAATTTACTGTAAGATATAAGGACAGGTATTCGAGCTTTTCGGTCATTGGTGTACATCCGGACCATGCGTTTATAGAAAATCAAAAAGCATTTCAGGGACGATACCTCAACCATTATGACCACGAAAATAGACGGAAGGTGGTAATAATGGGCACTGAAGTCAGTAATATACTTTTCAAAAATGAAGATCCGATTGACAAATGGATACATATTGGAGGAATTCAATATAAAGTTGTGGGAATTTATGATGATGCAGGAGACGGTGATGAAGACCGGCGCATCTTTATTCCTATTTCAACAGCTCAACTTGCATATAATGGATCGGACTATATCCACAATATGGTCTTTACGGTTGGCGATGCCTCTGTTAAAGAAAGTATTGAGATAGTTGATAAGGTTAAGGAAGACCTTTCTAACCGATATAAATTTAACCCCGAAGATAGCAGGGCTATATTTATTTGGAATAATGTTGAAAATTACCAGCGCTTTGTCAATCTGTTTAACGGTATAAAGATCTTTATTTGGATTGTTGGTATTGGAACCATAATAGCTGGTATTGTGGGAGTAAGCAATATTATGCTCCCCCCCCCCCCCCCCCCCCCCCCCCCCCCCCCCCCCCCCCCCCCCCCCCCCCCCCCCCCCCCCCCCCCCCCCCCCCCCCCCCCCCCCCCCCCCCCCCCCCCCCCCCCCCCCCCCCCCCCCCCCCCCCCCCCCCCCCCCCCCCCCCCCCCCCCCCCCCCCCCCCCCCCCCCCCCCCGAAAAAAAAAAAAAAAAAAAAAAAAAAAAAAAAAAAAAAAAAAAAAAAAAAAAAAAAAAAAAAAAAGAGGGAAAAGAAAGAAACCGAGAGAGATTGAGAGAGAGAGAAGAACCAGAAAGGCACTCGGTGCTACACCCAATTCTATTGTTGGACTTTTTCTGCAGGAGGCAGTGGTAATTACCGGGATTGCCGGATATATCGGATTGCTTGGCGGAATTGGTTTAATTGAATTCATTAATTATTCACTGCTTGAATTCAGTGTGGATGCGCCTTATTTCAGGAATCCTGAAATTCATCTTCAAACAGCGATAGGAGCAACATTATTACTTATCTTTTCAGGAGTTATAGCTGGATATATCCCAGCAAAAAAAGCGTCTAAAGTGAGACCAATTGAAGCTTTAAGAGATGAATAATATTAGAAATTTAAATATATAAATACTCAATAGTGTTTGATTACGACAAATGGCAGGAAATATGGGCAACCATAAAAAAGAATAAGCTTAGAACTGCTTTAACCATGTTTGGCGTATTCTGGGGTATATTTATGCTAATGGTTCTGCTAGGCTCAGGAAATGGTCTTGAAACAGGCGTAAGGATTGGATTTGAGAGTTGGCAACGAATGCTGGTTTTATGTGGGGAGGTAAAACAACAATGGCCTACGAAGGATTCAAGCCTGGCAGATACTTAAGGTTTTATAACGAAGATATATTGGCCCTGCGTGAAAATGTGAAAGGACTGGACAAACTGGCACCCCGCAATTCACTTGGAAGTTGGCGAGGTGGCAATAACGTCTTCAGAGGCAACAAATCTGGCCCTTTTAATGTGTATGGTGATTATCCGGATTTTCAGCATATTCAAATTGTGAATATGGCTCAGGGCAGACACTTGAATTATTATGACCTCGAGGAAAAAGGAAAAGTTGCTGTGTTGGGACAAGAAGTTGTAAATGTGCTTTTTGAAACCAGATGAAAACCCAATTGGAGATTATATAAAAATAAATGGAATTTTCTTCGAGGTAATTGGAGTTTTTAAATCTCTTAGAACTGACGAAATGGCAACTAGGGATATGCAAACAGTTTATATTCCATTTTCTACTTTCCAACAAGCATTTAATTACGGGAACAGGGTTGGATGGTTTTCCTTTACTGCTAAAGAGGGAATACCTGTTAGTCAGGTGGAGCAGAATATGAAAGATGTATTGAAAAAACGTCATCATGTAAATCCTGAAGATCACGCAGCGATAGGATCAAATAACCTTGAGGAGGAATTCGGGCGTATCAATGGCCTTTTCTTTGGAATCTCGCTTTTTAACTGGATTGTAGGTATAGGTACCTTATTCGCCGGGGTAATTGGTGTAAGCAATATTATGTTAATTATAGTAAAAGAACGAACAAAAGAAATTGGGATCAGAAAATCTGTGGGGGCTACTCCCCCTATCTATAATATCTCTTATTCTGCAGGAATCCATAGTCTGACAGCTTTTGCTGGATACATTGGCCTTGTAATGGGAACATTCCTTTCGAAGGTATAAATTATGCAATGAATGAGTTCGATTTAAATTCTGATATGTTTGCCAATCCTGGAGTTGATTTCAGGATCGTCCTGACAGCATTTGGAATATTAATAATTTGTGGTGCATTTGCCGGATTAATCCCTGCAAGGAAAGCAGCATCAATAAGTCCGATTGAAGCAATTAGAGTTGAATAATATAAATTAATATGAAGACAGTTTTTAGAATTTTATTGGTATTAATACTAATTACAAGTTTTGTTGGAACCGGTTATTTTCTTTATCAGAAATCCAAGGAACCACCTGTTGTTTATGAAACAGAAAAACCTTTCTATACTGATATAGTGTATAAAACAGTTGCAACCGGATCAATAGTCCCCAGAAAGGAAATTGATTTGAAGTCCCAGGTTTCAGGGGTTGTTGAAAAAATATATGTTGAGGCAGGTGAAATTTCCAAAGAAGGAGATTTAATAGCCAAGATCAAGATAATTCCAGATGTAGTAGCCCTTAATAATGCAGAATCAAATCTGAATGCTGCAATAATCAACTATAAAAATGCTGAAAAAGAGCTTAATCGTCAAAAGAAATTGTATGATGATAAAATCATTTCTGAATTTGATTTCAACAGATATATGCTGGAATATAGCCTTAGAAAGCAAGAATTGGACGCTGCTGAAAACAATCTTGATCTGATAAAGGAAGGAGCCTCAAAAAAATCAGGAAGTGTTTCTAACCTGGTTAGATCAACAGCCGATGGAATGATCCTGGATGTTCCTGTTAAACAAGGGACCTTCGTAATAGAATCAAATACTTTCAATGAGGGTACAACTATAGCTTCTGTAGCCAATATGAATGAAATGATATTCGAGGGCAATGTAGATGAGTCAGAAGTTGGTAAATTGAAAGAAGGTATGAGTTTACTTCTTATCATTGGCGCACTCGATAAAGAAACTTTTATCGCTGATCTGGAATATATATCACCTAAAGGAATTGAAGAAGAAGGAGCTATACAATTTGAGATCAAAGCAGCAATTAATTTAAAGGAAGGAACTTTCCTGCGGGCCGGATACAGTGCTAATGCGGATATTGTACTGGATAAAAGAGACAGTGTTTTAGCGGTTAAAGAGGCTAACCTGATTTTCGAAGAAGAAAAGGTATTTGTTGAATTGGAAAAAGGAGACCAGGTTTTTGAAAAAAGAGAAATTCAGACCGGGTTGTCAGATGGTATAAATATTGAAATATTAGGTGGCCTGAATCCTGAGGATAATATCAAGATATTATAATTTAGAATTCACTAAAAAGTGGTTTAAAAATTCAGAACCCGCTTTAATCAAAATCTAACAGGTTCTGAATTTATTTTAAATCATTTGTTATTCCATTTTTGCCGCAATGGCATCGTACCTTGCTTTCAAATCGGCATTAACCTTCAGACCACTACGGATAGCCTTGTATTGACTGGATCCAATAGCATATTTAGCCATTATGTTGATAAGATCCTTTGCAGCTTGTTTTCTTTCATCAATTTCATCATTGACAGTATCTAAAAACTTGATCTCCCATTCCTGTGCTTCGATACCAGCTAGTTTGTCGGCATCCCCATCAGTCGCCTGTAACTCCTTAAACCGTTGACCGGTCATTCCCTCTTGTTTTGAAATTAAATCATTTACCATTGGACTAATAGATGAAGTTATGCTTTTTACGCCTGCATTAGCAATAGCATAAGCTTTAAGCTCAGCATCGGTTATTTCATCATCTTGGGCATTAGCAAATCCAATCCCAATTACAAAAACAAGAAAATACATTAGTTTTTTCATCATACTATCAATTTTATTTTATCAATTTATTTATTTTTCGCTATTTCAAAATTTGACTAAGTGTCGAAATAACAAATTTTTAAACGGAATGACAAAAGGAATTTGAAAAAATATTGCACTATAAGTACTTGGAAACTAGTATAATATATGTTGCTGGAATACTAAAATAGACTTATTTTAAACCTTGATGAGAATAGGAATATTAGATAAAATCACCTTTATGCCTAAAATTTGAGCTTAAATTTTATATTGAAAAAGCGGCCTGACAGGGAGTTTGGGACGGCATAGTATATATTGTTAAAATCTCTTACCCAATAATAACTTATCTGATTATTTCTACCTGTTAAATTTAATACTTCCAGGCCTAGCCATATGGATTCCAGGGAATTAACATTTTTCAGGAAAAAGATTTTAGATAGCCCTATGTCTATTCTCTGATAGGATTCTCCTTTAAAATCATTTCTGTACTCTAGGCTATTAGGTGGCCCAAATGGTAATCCGGATGCGTAATTTAAGTTCAGGTATACCCTGTAAGTTGGATTCTTTGGAAGATGATCCTGAAAGAATATGTTAAAGTTTACCAACTGATCAGTTGGCCTGGGTATCATACCCCTATCGTCAATGGATAGATCTTCTTTTGTCGACAAAAATCCTATACTGAACCATGACTCATCCCCAGGAACAAATTCTCCGCTAACCCTGAAATCAAATCCTGCGGCATACCCTGTAGCCACATTGTCTGCATAATATCTTATTCTGACATTATTAACATCATATGGTATAATATCATCGAGGTATTTATAATATGCCTCCAGGATGATTTTAAATGGGCGGCCCCAAAAACTGAAATTATAATCCATTCCAGCTATCGCATGATAGGATTTTTGAGCATCCACATCAAGATTCAGGCTTCCATCAAATTTTCTGAATTCCCTGTAAAAGGGTTGTTGCTGATATAATCCCAGAGCTGCTCGAAAAACCATATTCCTTTTCCATGAAGGAAAATATGAATATTGTATTCGCGGACTTATTAGGAAGTTATTGTTTATGTCGAGGTAGTTAAAACGAAGCCCGTAGGTTAACAAATGCTTATTACTGAAGTTAATATGGTGTTGAATATATCCTGTCAATACATTTCCCTTAGTATGGTTATCAGCATCAATATATTCAGTGATAGTCACATAATCTGCCGAATCGATAAAACTATATTCATGAATATGATCATCAAATTCCTGATATGCATAGCCAATGCCAAAACCAATGTGACTTTTATCGGATATAATAAGTTCATTTCGAAGTTCAGTATTTAATATCTGCGCATTTAATTTATTCCTTGCCGATTTAAAATCAGTTCCAATGCCCCGTAAACTGATGCATTTATTAAACGTCTCTGATCCCGGTCTTTTGTCTACATCGCATATTCTGTAACCTGCTTCAACATCAAAATATTCTCTTTCCTGTGTATAATAGTCTGAAAATATTAAATGAGAAGTGAATTTTTTAGTAAATCTGTGGGTTAGCTTGAATGCACCCTGATATGTATTGTAATTCAATATTTCCCTTCCTACAAAAGCAACAAATATATTCAATGGTTGATTAAATGTTCCAAATGTAGTTTCACGACTTTCGGGTATCACTGTGTATTGGTTTTTAGCAAATGCAAATAATACGCCTAATTCAGTTTTCGGGAGGTTTCCTATTTTTTTATCTCCCAGACTAAAATTGAAGTATGATTGAATGTCTGTATACCTGGGATAGTATTCCCCTTCTGTTTCAAGAGTATTTAAAAGATATTCTGATCTTTTATGTCTTGCCCCAATGATATATGAAATTTTATCTTTTTTAATATTTCCACCTATATGAAAACTCCCTCCAAGTAATCCAATGGCTAACGAACCACTAAGCTCCTTGGGTGTTTTATATGTAACATTCAGATTAGAAGACAGTGCATCTCCATATTCAGGCTGCCAGCCACCTGAAGAGAAATTAACCTCCCTGGTAAGGTCTGGATTAATGAAACTTAAACCCTCCTGCTCACCAGATCGGATCAAAAAAGGCCTGTAAACCGGTATATCGTTGACATAAACCAGATTTTCATCGAAATTCCCACCCCTCACCGAATACGTGCTGGATAGTTCGTTATTACTGACAACCCCGGGTAAGGTTACAAGAACCTGGCTGAAGTCATTAAAAGGGCTTGGCAAATACTCTATATTCTTAGGTTCTATGGCATAAACACTAACCTGATCCCTTAATTCATCATCTGATGAGGACGTGATCGCTATGCTATCAAGTACTCTGACTCTTTGCCTCAAGATCACATCTAGCCTCTTATTTTCTCCTGGCTCAAGTCTTAAAATGTCTTTGTGTATATCGTAGTTAAGATGTTGAACAATTAAGGTAAAATCAACCCTTGAAGGCAATCGCAATTCATAATGTCCAAGGCTATCAGTAGTTGTGCCGGTATTGAATTCAGGAATGCTAATTGTAACAGTCTGTATCGGATTACTTATTGAGTCGCTAACGGTACCGGACAAAATACCCTGCTGCGCCATTAGCATCATGGGCATTATGTTTAAGTATATTAAAACAAAATAAAACTTAATTGAAAAGAGACCTTTCACCCTGGAAGAATCAAACAATATTTTTTAATAGATTTATTGTATTCGTTGGGTTTTCTGACTTGAACACAAATGTGCCAGCAACAAATACATCAACGCCGGCTTCATGCAATTGTTTTATGTTTTGAGTTGAAATACCACCATCCACCTGAATTAAAAGTTCCGGGTTGATTTCTTTCGAAAGAGCTCTTAGGTCTCGGATCTTTTCAAAGGAAGAATCAATGAAATTCTGACCACCAAATCCTGGATTTACTGTCATTATCAAGACCATATCCAGGTCATTTAGAATTGGTTTTAATAAACCTACATCACTATGTGGATTGAGTGCAACGCCAGCTTTTGCTCCTGCTTTTTTTATCTGTTGAATAGTACTATGTAAATGAGTGCATGCCTCATAATGAACCGTGATCATATAAGCCCCTGATTCGGCAAATCTTTCGATATAATGCTCCGGGTTAACTATCATCAGATGGACATCGAGAGGTTTTTTGGAATAGGAATGAATAGATTTTATTATGGAAAATCCAAATGATATGTTTGGAACAAAAACACCATCCATGATGTCTAAATGAATCCAATCTGCTTCACTCTTATTGATCAATTCGATTTGCGACCTGAGATCTGAAAAATCAGCATTTAAAATCGATGGAGATATAATAGCCATATATTTTGGTTTTAAATCAAAAAATCAGGGGATTAGGATCTTTGCCTTTCCGTAATCCTTTCCAGAATATAAATGTAGAACGTAAATTCCTGTTGATAATTTTTTCAGATCAAGCTCAAACCTGTTTCCTCTTTTTATTTTTTCTGCTTTATAATTGAATACCATTGAACCATTCAGATCAAAAATCTGGATATCAATATCATAACCAGAAGATCCGGGATTTAATATTTCTACAAATAATCTGTGATTTTTTACAGGATTCGGATAGATTTTATACCCCTTTTCCGAAAGATCATCATCTAATGAGGTTATTTCAGATTGAATAGCCTTGAAGTCTGAATCCCAAATCCTATTAAGGTGTCTGGATTGCTATATTGAGAGCTTCCTTTTTTAATTAATTCCATTATTTCCATATTATTCAAGTCAGGATAGGCCTGCCAGACCCCTGCAGCTAAACCGGCAACCAATGGAGCTGCATATGAAGTTCCTGATCCAGAGGTCAGCAAACCATTCCAGCCAACAATACTGGTTCCTTTGCCAAGCGCACTTACCTCAGGTTTTATCCGGTCATCATATGTTGGACCCGTTGAACTGAAAACCTGATATACCTCATTTTCATTAACAGCCCCAACGGAAATTACTGAATCAGCATCTGCAGGAGCAACCATCTTTCTCCATAAGGCATCGTCTCCCTCATTTCCTACACTAACCACACAGAGTATCCCTTTCGAGGCTGCTATATCCGTAGCTTGTGTAATAATTGCCGTATTTCCATCCATATCCTCATAACTATAATCCATGGAGGGATCATCAAAAGTATTGTAACCCAACGAGGTATTTATTATATCTACTCCAATACTGTCAGCATATTCCGTTGCGAACAGCCAATTATATTCCTCGATAGCATATTCTGTTGGCACATCTTCTGTTACACAAAGAATTACATCCGCATCCGGTGCCACACCTACAAAAACATCTTCGAAATATGCAGTTATCGTAGAAAGCACACTAGTTCCATGGTCATCATACCTGTAAATATTATTAGTATTCTCTACGAAGTCCCATGCGGCTATTACCTTGTTGTTTTCATACATCCGGGTAAAATATGGACTGATATTAGTACCAATAAATCCTGCATCAAAAATGGCTATCATTCTTCCCTTTCCTGTAAATCCAGCTGAATGCATTTCGTCTGCACCAATCATGTCATTTTGAGTTGCATTTTCCAATTCCGACTTTCTTGAAGCTTGATCCGATAATTCTGAGGTGGTAGATTCGTTTACTGATTGAAGATTCAGTCTTTCACCAGGAGCTACATACTTTACTTCCTGAACGTAACTGAGTTGCTCAATATCCGGCACCTTCGATTCATCTGCTTCAACAAGCACACCATTGAGCCATTTGGTCTGATAAAAAACTGTAACACCTGCCAGATTATTAACACCATTTAAATAATCACTATTAACAGGGAGATCCTGAAGAGTTATTGGAATATTATATTTTTGTCTTCTTTCGATTGCCCTTTCTGATAAATATGCCTCCGGATTTTCAAGTGTGTAATCAGATTCGAATTTTGTGTCAAAAAAAACCATGTACCTGTTCACTTGAGCAGATACCTGATTCAAATATATTATACACACAAAGGTTAATGTTACCAATTTACTCATTCCCATACCCTATCAATTCCTGCTTGAAGTCTATACCTTGTTCAATAATTTGCTGTCCAAGGCATTCATTTTCAGTACAATAGTACAAAATAATAGTTTCTTTAGAAATAAGACCTACATTCTCTGCATAAATTTCGCTCCTTATATCCCTCATTACTATAGAATCCGGATTATAAGCCTGGATTACCTTTAACGTAGAGTTATAATCAATATTTTCTGAAGTAAAAGGTTGATATACATCTTCATAGCTGTACAATTCCTCTTCATATATATTAAAAGCATTCCCATCCCATTGTTTTTGGTCCAATACAGGAAATACTAACTTGGTATAGGGAATATTATTTTCAGTGACAATAACATTGGTTTCAGATTTTATTACCGTCCATACTGAATCGATTTCCCAGGCAAGTGTGTCATTAAATTTTTTGTATCGGTTCAAAGTAAATGTAGTGCCACCAGTCTGGTTAATAAAACTTTCGCCTACTTCTTCCTTTAAAAAATATCTGATGGTATCCGGATGATCCAAAATGGAGTATTTAATTTGAGTAACCTCATATTCTCTATAATCTCCTGTTGAAAGTGGATAAAAGGCTTGCCCTGTTTCTGCCGGATCGATTTCAATTACTGAATCACAACCTAATGCAGATACCAGGATAATTCCTGAAAGGAGTACTATCAGATTGGTAATTAATGGTTTAACTCTGGTTGTTTTCAAAACGTTTGACAGGAAATATATTACAAAGATAATCAAACCATAATGGCCCCTGCAATAGTTGCTGTCATTAATGTAGCCAGTGTGGCTGCAAGCAATGCTTTTAAGCCCAGACGGGAAAGGTCAGCTTGCCTGTTTGGCGCTATTCCTCCTATCCCTCCTACCTGAATTGCTATACTGCTGAAATTTGAAAATCCACAAAGGGCATATGTTGCGATTATTACGGATTTTTCACTTAACATATTCTCTCTAAGCAGGCCACTTAAACTCTCATATGCAACAAATTCATTAATGACAGTCTTTTGACCAATCAGGCTTCCAACCTGTAATGTTTCAGACCAGTCAACGCCAATTGCAAATGCAAAAATCCTGAAAACCTGACCTAATAAATATTCCAGAGATAATCCACTGAATTGTCCGTCTGTATTTGAAATTATAATTTCATTAAGTCCTGTCCAGGCTCCAATCATATCTCTTAGAATATAATTCAACAGAAAAATAATTGCGATAAAGGCTAGCAACATAGCGCCTATATTTAAAGCAAGTTTCAATCCTTCTGACGCTCCCCTAGCAAGGGCATCGATCAGGTTAACACCCATTTGTTCTTGCGAAACAGTTAAATCTTTATCAATCTTATCAAATTCCCTTTCCGGTATTAAGATTTTGGACATAACAATAGCAGCCGGTGCATTCATAATAGACGCGCTTAAAAGGTAAGCTGCAAATCGTGCCTGTTCAGCAGGATCATCTCCTCCAAGAAAGGTTACATACCCCGCAAGTACACCTCCTGCTATAGTAGCCATTCCACCTGTCATAAGGCACATGAGCTCCGATTTGGTCATTTTGGATATGAAGGGCTTAACCAGCAAAGGTGCTTCTGTTTGTCCCAGGAATATATTGCCAGCAGCTGAAAGGCTTTCAGCACCTGATAATCGCATGGTTCGCACCATAACCCAGGCTATTCCTTTTACAATAAATTGAAGAACACCAAGATAGTACAAACCTGTTGAAATGGATGCAAAGAAAATGACTGTAGGAAGCACCCTGAAAGCGAAAATATATCCATAATCTGTTCTTGCAAGTCCGTTGAAAAGAAATTGTGCTCCATCATTTGAGAAGCTAAGAAGTTTCACAAAGCCACGGCTGACCCAGTCAAACATACCTTCAACGAATGGTACTTGTGTTATCAGAATACCAAATAACAACTGCAGGCTAATACCGATGCCCACAAGTTTCCAGTCTATGTGTTTTTTATCTCTTGAAAAAGCATAGGCCACCAGGAGTAAAAATACCAGGCCGAACAAACCTCTTAAAATCGCAACCATATTCGATTATAAATTAATTCCTTCTGTTTAACTCATCGCGGATTTTAGCAGCTTTTTCATAATCTTCATCTTCCAAAGCCTTATTCAGCATATCTTTTAACTTATCATAGGAATGATCCTTAAGAGGTTTATCCTTGGATGGACTTGAAGTTTTAGGTTCTTCTTTTGTAATTTCTGCAGTTAAATCTGAAGCTTCATCATCTGACTCATCAGTAAGTATGATGCCTGCATCAGTCATTATTTTTTCGTAGGTATAGATTGGTGCATTGAATCTTAAACCTATGGCTATTGCATCAGATGGACGGGCATCTATTTCTACAGTCTTATTGTCATTTTCGCAAACAATCTTAGCGAAAAACACACCTTCCTTCAGATCGGAAATTACAATCTCCTTGATAGTATAATTAAAAGAATGCCCGAATGATTTAAAAAGGTCATGAGTCATAGGACGGTTTGGGATAATTTTTTCGATTTCAATGGCTATAGCTTGAGCTTCAAACATGCCAATAATAATAGGTAGCCGACGGTTACCGTCTGTCTCACCGAGTACGAGGGCAAAAGATCCTGATTGTGATTGACTGGACGATAGTCCAAGTATTTCCAGTTGAATTTTTTCCACGCTAAAAAATTATTTATTTTCTCGAATAACTTCAATTAACTTAGGAACCACCTCAAAAGCATCTCCAACAATTCCATAATCAGCATTTTTAAAAAATGGCGCTTCAGGATCATTGTTAATAACAACAATAACTTTCGAAGAACTTACTCCAGCTAAATGCTGAATTGCTCCTGATATTCCAATTGCAATATACAAATTTGGAGCTACTTTTATACCGGTTTGGCCAACATGTTCATGATGCGGTCTCCAACCTACATCGGACACAGGCTTACTGCAGCCAATGGCAGCCCCAAGTTCATCGGCCAGTTTTTCAACCATATCCCAATTTTCAGGGCCTTTTAATCCTCTTCCGGCAGAAACAACAATATCTGCTTCCGGTAACAAGACCTTCCCTGTAGATTTATCTGTACCTGTAATTACAGCATCATTCAAATCTGGATTAATTTTCAATTCAGAAATTATAATTTGAGGATTTTTCAGATTCTCGATTAACCCTATAGCGTTTCTTCTGATGGAGATAACCTTCTTTGAAGAGGTCAATACCAGATTTTCAAAAGCCTTTCCTGAATATATACTTCTTCGGACTATAAATTCTTTTTCTGTATTTGGTAATTCCGTGACATTAGTAGCAATACTTGCATTTTGCAGAATTGCAATTTTGGCAGCTATTGGATCGGACAGGGCTGATTGTGCGGTAATAAAAAGATCTGCTGATTCATCGTTCATGATTTGATTAAGCGCATTGGCATAAACATTAATTACCGCTTGATTAAAAGTCGGGTCATTTATATGAATCAATTTATCACATCCATATTCTCCAGTTTTTGTTAGTTGCGATGATTCCAGCTCTCCAAAAACCACTCCGATAACACTAGCGTTTTCAATTTTTGATATCTCACTTGCATAGGATATAGCTTCCAGGGAAGTATTCCTGATATTTGATCCTTCTTTTTCTAAAAATACGATTATCGACATTGCACTTGGTTAAATCACTTTTGCTTCATTTCTTAATAATTCATGAAGTTTTTCAACATCATTGGGATCAATGAGTTTTATACCTCCTTTTTCTGCCGGAAGTTCAAAATTTTTATTAATTGAACGGGATGCAGATTCATATGCTTCAATAACCTGAAAAGGCTTAGTCCGCGCAGTCATTATTCCTCTCATATTTGGAATTTTCCATTCTGCAATTGGTTCCTGACAACCGGCTATCAATGGCAGACTTGCTTCTAAATACTCCTTACCGCCTTCTATCTCTCTGGTCATTTCCACTTTTCCTTCATTGACACCAAGCTGCATTACAGGAGAGAAAGCAGGAATGCCAAGCAATTCTCCTACCAGTGAGTGCACTATTCCACCATTAAAATCAATAGATTCCCTGCCCATCAATATCAGGTCATATGGTGTTTCCTTTATATGATTTGCAATTTGGGATGCTACATAAAATGTATCATTGGGATCTGCATCTATCCTCACCGCCTCATCAGCACCAATAGCAAGAGCACGCCGCAGGCTAGGATCGGATTCGGTTCTACCCACATTCAGTACCGTTACATGGGCATCATTTGAAGATTTCATATCAACTGCTTTCGATATTGCATAATCCTCATACGGTCCAATTATATACTGAACATTCGTACTGTCAAATTTCGTGTTTTTATCTGAAAAAGCAATTTTTGACGTTGTATCAGGTACATGTGTTATACAAACAAGAATTTTCATACATGATGAGATTTTATCCAAATTTATATCACCTGATTAAGATAAAGAACTATATTCAAAATTAAAATTATTCAATGATGAATGATCGGATAAATGAATTGAAAAAACTGTTGCAGGATGATCCGGAGGATACATTTTTACAATATGCATTGGGTTTGGAGTATATAAAAAAAGGTGATCCTGAACTGGCTTTTGAGTGTTTTGAAATTCTTCTGAATAAATATCCTGAGTATCTGCCAGTATATTACCAGGCCGCTCAGTTGTATCTGGAAAAGGGTGACTATCAGAAGGCCCAAAATACTTTTAAAAATGGGATGGTTCTTGCCAGAAGACTTCAAGAAATGAAAACCTATCAGGAATTAGCAAATGCCTATAATAATTTCCTATACGATATGGATGAATGATAAAGAATTACATTCAATAGGATTTTCCAGACAAAAAAAAACCAGATTTTCAATCTGGTTCTTCAGTATTTTATTCTCAAACTACTTCTTTACTTTATCTACAATAGCTTTAAACGCATCAGGGTGATTCATAGCTAAATCGGCGAGAACTTTCCTGTCGATTTCAATACCTGATTCTTTCAGGCTGCCCATAAACTTAGAATAGGACATTCCGTATTCACGCACACCTGCATTTATACGCTGGATCCATAATTTTCTAAACTCCCTCTTTTTTGCTTTTCTGTCCCTGTATGCATAGGTCCATCCTTTTTCAACAGCATTTTTTGCTACTGTCCATACGTTTTTTCTTCTTCCCCAATAGCCTTTGGCATGCTTGAGGACTTTTTTTCTTCTTGCTTTTGAAGCTGAATTGTTAACTGATCTTGGCATTTTTAATTCGTTTTTGGCCGTTGGCGCCTTGTTAGGGTCTTACATACCAGAAGCCGGGTTACACAATAAACCTTAGATGTTCAACATCTTCTTTACTCTTGGAGCATCTGATTTGTCAACCAATGTCGCGTGTTCCAGATTTCTCTTTTGTTTTGTTCCTTTCTTGGTAAGGATATGGCTTTTATAAGCGTGTTTTCTTTTAATTTTACCCGTACCAGTAAGTTTAAAACGTTTCTTTGCTCCTGATTTTGTTTTTACTTTAGGCATCTTCCCGTATTATTTATTTTATTTTTCCCTTTGGTGATAATATTACCGTCATACGTTTACCTTCCAATTTTGGCATTTGTTCAACTTTACCATAATCTTCCAGCTCCTGCATAAACTTTAGTAATAATATTTCACCTCTTTCTTTAAATACAATAGTTCTACCAATGAAATGAACATATGCCTTCACCTTGGCACCATCTTTCAGAAAATTTAAAGCATGCTTTGTTTTAAAATTAAAATCATGATCATCAGTATTAGGACCGAACCTGATCTCCTTGACCACAGTTTTTTGAGCTTTTGCCTTTATCTCTTTCTGTTTTTTCTTTTGTTCATATTTGAATTTTGAGTAATCAATGATTTTGCAAACTGGAGGATCAGCCTTTGGAGAGATCTCAACAAGATCTAAACTCATACCCTTTGCCATTTGAAGGGCGTCTTCAATTGGGTATACCCCGACGTCTACATTTTCACCTACCACCCTTACTTTGGGTGCTCGTATTTTTTCATTGACTCGGTAGGGTTCCTCGACCCTCCCTCTCATCACATATCTATTTCGTGGTTTGATAGTTTAAACTGCTTTTTTAAATGAAGTGCAAATATCGCTAATTATTTATGTTATCTCACTAATAACCCGATAGAAATTTTTACATATCTGGTTGATTTGAGCCAATTATAAGGAATTTATTTAACATTTTCCAAACTTTTATCTACTTCAGCTGAAAAATACTTGATAAATTCTTCAAGATCATATTTACCCACGTCACCTTCTTTTCTTTTTCTGAGGGAAATTTGATTTGATTTTTCTTCTGCTTCACCGACTATCAGCATCATCGGAATCTTATTTATTTCAGAATCCCTGATCTTTTTTCCAACTTTTTCGTCCCTGCTATCAACATATCCTGTTATGCCATTTACTTCAAGTTGTTTGAAAACTTTATCAGCGTACTCTGTATATTTTTCAGATACAGGAATAACAACGACCTGATCTGGTGCAAGCCATAAAGGAAAATCACCCCCACAATGCTCGATAAGCAAGGCGACAAATCTCTCAATTGATCCAAATGGAGCTCTATGTATCATGACCGGCTGGTGTTTTTGGTTGTCTGCACCTATGTACTCCAGATTGAATCTTTTTGGTAAATTGTAATCTACCTGTATCGTGCCTAATTGCCAGCTTCTTTGCAAAGCGTCTTTCACCATGAAATCGAGCTTTGGGCCATAAAAGGCCGCCTCTCCCAGTACCGTAACTGTTTTTAATCCTTTTTCCTCCGTAGCTTCGATGATATCCCTCTGTGCTTTTTCCCAGGCCTCATCATCTCCGATGTATTTATCTTTGTTATTCGGATCACGCAAAGAGATCTGCGTGGTAAATTCCTCAAAACCAAGTGCCTTAAATACATAAAGAACAAGGTCAATAACGTTCTTAAACTCTTCTTTCACCTGATCAGGGCGGCAGAATATATGTGAATCATCTTGTGTAAATCCCCTGACCCTGGTAAGGCCGTGCAACTCCCCACTTTGTTCATACCTGTAAACTGTTCCAAATTCTGCAAGACGCAAAGGTAATTCCTTATAGCTTTTTGGTTTTACAGCATATATCTCGCAATGATGCGGGCAGTTCATTGGTTTTAAAAGAAATTCCTCATTTTCGTTAGGTGTATGAATGGGTTGAAAAGAATCTTTCCCATATTTTTCATAATGTCCAGAGGTCACGTATAATTGTTTGTGACCTATATGAGGGGTAACAACGCCCTGGTATCCAGCCTTTACCTGTGCCTTACGCAGGAAGTTCTCCAGCCTTTCACGAAGTTGAGTACCCTTTGGTAACCAGAGAGGCAATCCAAGACCCACTTTTTCAGAAAAAGCGAAAAGCTCCAATTCTTTGCCTAACTTTCTATGATCTCTTTTTTTGGCTTCTTCAAGTAATGTTAAATACTCTGTTAGTTCCTTTTGTTTTGGAAAAGAAATGCCATAAATGCGGGTTAATTGCTTGTTCTTTTCATCCCCACGCCAGTAAGCTCCGGCAATATTCAATAATTTAACAGCTTTAATATTGCTTGTATCCGGAATATGCGGACCCCGGCATAAGTCTATAAAATCACCTGAGTGATAAAGAGTAATCTCCCCATCTACGAGGTCCTCAAGTAATTCCAGCTTGTATTCATCACCTTTGTCCTTGAAGTAATTTATCGCCTCCTTTTTTGATTTTGGTTCACGAATATATTGATTTTTATGTCGTGCTATTTCCAGCATCTTCTTTTCCACTTTTTCAAGATCGGCTGAATCAAATTCCTGATTACCAAAATCTACATCATAATAAAATCCATTGTCAATTGAAGGTCCAATACCGAATTTAATACCAGGATATATTGCTTCCAAAGCTTCTGCCATTAAATGGGCTGAACTATGCCAGAAAGTAGATTTTCCTTCGCTATCTCTCCATGTAAGCAATTTAACCTCAGAATCTTTGGTGATTTCCCGATTCAAATCCCACACCTCATGATCAACTTTTATAGACAAAGCCATACGGGCTAATCCTTCGCTTATACTTTGTGCTATTTCAAAACCAGTAACTCCTTGCTTATAAGACCGGACACTTCCATCAGGAAACTTTATGTTGATATTATTACTCATTTATTGATCAATACTTTTGGGTTTTAGAATAGGAAGTATTGGTCGAGATTCATACTCCCTCTTAATTCTTTGCAAATATGCAATATAATTTTCAAGTTTCTGCATTTCTGAAAGTGCATATGGATCACCTTGATCGTATTCAAGCACTTTACTATAGGCGTTATATGCATTATATACTTGTTCTTTTGCCCGATGTGCTTTTCCCAGAATGTAGTAAGCTTCATTCAATTGATTATCAACTTCAAGGGCTCTTTCAGCAAAATAAATAGCTGAATCATAATCATAAGTATCCAGGTATACATCGGCTAGATTAAGATATGGGCCAAATCCAGGAGATTCTTCTACGAGCAGACTAAATGATATTTCTTTCGAATCCTTATACATTTCTTTCATGTTATAGATCTTTGCCAATGAATTTTGCAAATCAATATTTTTGGGTTCTTTTTGGAGGTATTCATTAACCATTCCATATGCCTCATCAGGCTTATTTGATGCCAATAAAAGATCTGAATAAAGTACGATTCCATTCATTTCTTCATAGCCATTGTTAAGGGCCTTTTCAATATGTAGATACGCGTTAACGGTATCTTTAAAATTATAATAATACAGACCTTTTAAATATGAAAATTTAGGATCGCCCGAGTTTTTATCTATACAGTAATTAATATGATCAATGGCTTTAAGAAAATCTTTTTTTTCAGCATATAGATAAGCAAGTTGTTCGTTTAAATCAATTGATTCGATGGCATCATAATTATATAGGTATTCTGCTGCCGAAAGCGCTTTATCAACACTGTCCTTTTGCAGGTTCAATTGAATTTCCAGGATGCGGTATCTTGTATCCTTTTCAGATTTCTCAATGAATGATAAAGTTTCATATGCGAGGTCAAAATCATTCAGTTTATAAAGAATTTCGGCCTTTTTTAGCAAAAGTTCAGAAGATGAAGGATCTATTTCAAGAAGTCTGTCGATATATCCAAGAGATTCATTTAAATCCAGAATTCTCGTTCCGGGATCGATAACACCAGTTTTTTTGTCATTTGATGAATCGCATCCGCTAAAACCAAAAACAAAAATTAATGATACTATATAAAATAAGATTCTCATTTATTCTTACCAGCACTCAGGTCAGTACATTTAAATATATGTGCGCTTTGAAGTTTGAGATACTATTATTTTTCAAAACTCAATTTATGTGCTAAGATAAAATATCGTGAGGGGTTCATCACACTTTTTAAGCTTAATCTCCAAATAAATCAAGTTGATCATCTTTTTTCTGAGGCTGATCAAGGTTCAGATCTATTGTGCTGCCCACTTCAAATATTTCATCTTCTCTATCCGGGTTTTCACTATCTGCAGGCTTATCATATTCTGAATTTCGAACATTTTTTAGATTTGTTCGCTCATCGCTTTCGGTATTTGCTGTAGGAATATTTTCTTTTCGTCTTTTCTGAACAGATTTTATTTTTTCCACCTTTTCATCAACCTCCGCATCTTTTCCTCCTGGCTGTATTTTTTCTACCTGTTGGTTAATTTCAACCTGCTCTGCCTGAGGTTTTATATTTTCTGCCTTTTGATCAACTTCAGCATCCTTTGACTCAGATTTTAATTCTCCTTTGTCCTTCTTAACATTTTGTAATTTTTGAATGGGGTCTTCCTCAAGGTCACCAGCCGTATCAGGCGATTCTCTTCTTTTGTCAACAGGTCTAGAATGGCTCACTTCTTTAACTTGTCCAGATGCATTCCCTTCTTTCATCTTTACTGAATCAGATTTATTAGTCTTCCGCGCCATGTCAGGAGGTCCGATTTCAGGATTTTTTTCCTTTTTAATCTCAAGGCCATTAAGTAATTCTACCTTTCTGATTTTATTGTTGGAAAGTTTATTTCCGATGGCCTTCCACCCTTTTGTCTCGATTAAATCATCCAGTAAAAATTCATCTGTTTTTTTTGCATCTTTTCGCTTAGCAATATAATGTATCCTTATTTTCTGGTTCTTGCAATTAGTAGCTAACTCTAATCGGCTTCCCTTCTCTTCACTAATGAAATTAAATTTTTTACCAGTTGATAAGGTTTCTATATTAAACCTTTTGACATAATACGTTTTATTTCCTCCATGATAATAAACTGCAGATATAATATCATTAGGCTGAAATTTGTCAATGAAGATTACTTTTTCAGGATCATATCGGTTTGTCAGATCAAAACTCGTAAGTGTATAGGAACCGTCTTTTGTTAAGACAATTATCTGGTCTTCAGGTTTGAAAATGCCAAGATGCTTACCGCGGCTATCCCTGTTCAGTCTACCAATTGTTGGATCGTACCATATATCAAGACCTCCTAATGTAGAAATACCTGCGGATTTAAGTTGAACTTTACGGACAGGATACTTGGTCAATATGTTTCCTTGTGATCCCCTCCCTTTTATATCAATAGATGTAAAGTCAAATTCAAAGATCTTTTTCCTCGCTGAACTTCCAGAAGTGAGGTTTACAGTAATGGTTTCCGCTTCACCATTTGGATTGGCTGTAAAATACAAAACCTTCGATCCCTTATGTCCTTTAGTGAGGTCATATTCCTTATCGCGGGTAATACCCATTACCTGGAAACGTTTAACCAAAGATTTACCAGTTTTACCATCCAGGTAGACCATATTGTAAACCATTCGCTCATCGTTCTTATTGAAAATGGCTGTATGCAAGATATCCTTACCCATGAATACTTTATCCGCGATTTTGGAAACTTTAAATTTTCCATCTTTTCGGAAAGCAATTACGTCGTCAAGATCAGAACATTCACTAACAAATTCATCTTTTTTAAGGCTGTATCCAATAAATCCATCGGTCCGGTTTACATATAGCTTTTGGTTATTTGCAGCTACTACAGTAGCTGTTATTGAATCGAAATTCTTGATTTCTGTCTTACGGTCCTTTTCTTTGCCATATTTTTCCTTCAGATTCCTGAAGTAGTTGATGGCATAATCGACCAGGTTTTCAAGATGGAATTCCACCTGGCTTAAATCATCCTCAAGTTTCTTTAAATTTTCATCTGCTTTAAAAGAATCAAATTTTGATATTCGTTTAATCTTTATTTCTGTTAGACGTACAATATCGTCTTCAGTGATCTCTCTATAAAATTGCTTTTTAAATGGTTCCAGGCCCTTGTCGATTGACTCAATAACCGCTTCCCATGTTTCACATTCTTCAATATCCCTGTATATCCGGTTTTCAATAAAGATCTTCTCCAATGAAGAAAACAATATCCTTTCGAGCAATTCGGCACGCTTAATTTCAAGTTCACGCTTAAGCAGATGCAGAGTTTGATCAGTATTGATCTTAAGGATCTGGTGAACATCCATAAAATGTGGCTTCTCATCAAGAATAATACAGGCATTTGGGGATATGGAGATCTCACAATCGGTAAAGGCATATAAAGCGTCTATTGTTATGTGCGGTGATTGTCCGGGAGCAAGAGAAACCAGTATTTCAATGTCCTTTGCCGTATTATCAATTACCTTCTTTACCTTAATTTTTCCCTTTTCATTGGCTTTAATTATTGACTCAATTAAACTGGTTGTTGTAATGCCGAAGGGTATATCTTTAATAATCAGCGTTTTATTATCAAATTCATCAATACGTGCTCTCACCCTGATCCTTCCCCCTCTCATTCCTTTATTGTATTCACTGAAATCGGCCATCCCTCCTGTTGGAAAATCCGGGAAAAGCTGGAACTTTTTATTATTCAATATACTAATCGAGGCATCAATTAATTCATTGAAGTTGTGTGGCAAAATTTTGGTAGACAGCCCTACGGCAATTCCCTCTACACCCTGGGCCAGAAGCATTGGGAATTTAACTGGAAGCGTTACTGGTTCCTTTTTCCTTCCATCATAAGACAATTGCCATTCCGTTGTTTGTGCATTATATACGACCTCCAGTGCAAACTTTGAAAGGCGTGCTTCAATATACCTGGCTGCTGCTGCTTTATCTCCTGTTCTTATATCTCCCCAGTTACCTTGTGTATCAATCAGCAAATCCTTCTGCCCCAATCCAACGATCGCATCAGATATGGAAGCATCACCGTGAGGATGATATTGCATTGTATTACCGATAATGTTCGCTACTTTGTTGTAACGGCCATCATCCATTTCCTTCATAGCATGAAGAATTCTTCTTTGGACAGGTTTGAAACCATCCTGAATG
The DNA here is from genome assembly GCA_942491935.1 of uncultured Cytophagales bacterium. GTDB lineage: Bacteria > Bacteroidota > Bacteroidia > Cytophagales > Cyclobacteriaceae > JAGTVG01. The sequence continues at coordinate 65,609 of CALOCZ010000072.1, read as the reverse complement.
GCTGGAACCGCCCTTTCAAGAATCACATACGATGCATAATCCAGAAACCAGTTTTCATACATCCCGGAAACTGGCAATACATTATGAATCTTCTCTTCTTCAGGTAATTCCTCAAATATGTTGCTATTATTATCTTCTGCCATCGCTATATAACTTCCTCTAAAACCAGGTCTTTTTCTACTTTTAAATTATCGATAATGAAATTCTGACGATCTGGTGTATTTTTCCCCATATAAAATTTCAAGAGATTTTTGATGCTTGTATCCTTATGTAAAATAACGGGTTCGAGCTTGATGTTCTCTCCTATAAAACCACTGAATTCATTTGGAGATATTTCACCCAGTCCTTTAAAACGGGTGATTTCTGGTTTAGAACCCAATTTTTCCATCGCCTGTTGTTTTTCTTCTTCATTATAGCAGTAATATGTTTCCTTTTTATTTCTCACCCTGAATAATGGTGTTTCCAGAATATATACATGACTGTTCCTGATCAGGTCAGGGAAAAACTGAAGAAAAAAGGTGAGTAGAAGCAATCTTATATGCATTCCGTCAACATCAGCATCAGTTGCAATTACTATTTTGCTATATCTAAGCCCTTCAATACCGTCTTCAATATTCAAAGCATGTTGTAACAAATTAAATTCTTCATTCTCGTAAACAACTTTCTTTGTTAAACCAAATGAATTTAACGGCTTCCCCCTTAAACTGAAAACAGCCTGGGTCTGAACATTTCTGGACTTAGTAATAGATCCACTTGCTGAATCCCCTTCAGTAATGAAAATCATACTCTCATTCTTGAGGTCGCTTTTTTGATCATCCAGGTGAATCCTGCAATCCCTTAGTTTTTTATTATGTAGATTGGCTTTTTTAGCCCTTTCATTTGCGAGTTTCTTAATACCAGCTATGTCTTTTCTCTCTCTTTCCGATTGAAGGATACGTTTGAGCAGAGCATCCGCTACATCTGTATGCTTATGCAGATAATTGTCTAGTTCCTTCTTAATAAAATCATTTACGAAGGTCCTCATGGTTGGTCCATCAGGACCAAGAGTAAAGGATCCAAGTTTGGTTTTGGTCTGAGACTCGAACACTGGCTCAATAACTCTAACAGATATAGCGCCCACAATACTGGCCCTGATATCCGATGCATCGAAATCCTTTTTATAAAAATCCCTGATTGTTTTTACAATTGCTTCGCGAAATGCACCCAAATGTGTCCCTCCTTGTGTCGTAAACTGACCATTTACAAATGAATAATATTCTTCGCCATATAAGTTGTTGTGGGTAAGCGCAACCTCAATATCCTGACCTTTTAAATGGATTATCGGATACCGCAAACTGTCAGGATCCGTTTTATTATCTACCAGGTCCAGCAAACCGTTTTCCGAATGGAACTTAACCCCATTGAAGTTGATCGTTAATCCTGCATTTAAATAAGCGTAATTCCAGATCTGATTTTCGAGGTATTCTGGGATAAAGTGATAATTCTTAAATACGTCCGGATCAGGCTCAAAAACAATTAATGTCCCGTTGCGGTGACTTCCCGATTTGTTTTTTAATTCTTTTAAAAGATTACCCCTGCAGAATTCTCCAGAGGTAGTTTTCCCATCCCGGAAAGATTGAACCCTGAAGTAGGCCGATAAGGCATTCACTGCTTTTGTACCAACACCATTCAGGCCAACAGATTTCTGAAAAGCCTGTGAATCATACTTCCCCCCTGTATTGATCTTAGAAACACAATCTATTACTTTTCCAAGAGGAATTCCCCTTCCGTAATCTCTAACTTCTACCTTATGATCTCCTACTTTTACATCGATGGTTTTACCGTATCCCATCACATGTTCATCAATGGAATTATCAATTACTTCTTTAACGAGAACGTAGATACCATCATCTTGTGCAGATCCATCCCCAAGTTTTCCGATGTACATACCTGGCCGCATCCTGATGTGCTCTTTCCAGTCCAGGGATTTTATCGTACTTTCATCATAAACAAACTGTTCACCATTCGTTTTATTATCCATTTACCGGTTCCTTTTCCTATGGTTGACCAAACTTCAATTCAGATTAATGAGTGAATATACAAGATAAATAGTGCCAAAAAAACTACATTTCTGACAATTTTTAAGTACGAAATTTTAAGTAAATAGGTATATCTTGCTGATATATTGAGTGTTATTAAAATTCACTTAAACTGTTAAATTAAATAAATGAAACAGCACCTATCACCATAATATTTTATGATTTCTTAAGTAATAGAAGGAAGGGTAGTGTGATGAGCCAAACAAGAACACCCAGCGGAGCTAGATAACTAATAAATTGAATGCTACTGAAAGAGTAATCCACGGCATTATTGGCTAAGCCAATAAAGATCAGCATTAATATAACAAAAAGATTGATGGACAAATGAAACCCCTGAAACCAGGTAATTAAATACTCCCGATTGAGTTTCATATTAAATAATCTCCCATTTTTAAAAAGAATCAGAATAATCTGGCTGATTACAAAAAGGAATAAAGTATAATAGAAAAAACTATTTTTTGACATTTCTTGCATTGCTGAACCATCTTCATTAAATAATAGCCCAAGTGGATCTGGCAAGAAAGCATAAACAAGTAAAAGGGCTACCAGGAAAATAATTATGGAAATAGTTGTGAAAAATTTGAGAAATTTGTTCATCCATTAATTTTATGCAATAATATTCTGTTTAATATCGAATTGTAATGGAATATGAACAAATAATTTTAAATTATTCTAACTTCATGTATTTAATGGAAGGATCATATTATAGTTTTTGAATTATGTTAAAATCACTTTATTATGTTTTATTTATATCAATTATTAGCGGATGTTCCAATAATACTTTGGTCAGTTTTGACAGTGAATCGTGGAAATCGGATTCATATGGTTGTCATAAAGAAAGGATTAAATTATATAATGGTATAATTAATAACCAGGATGAAATCTTAGGTTTGACGAATAAAGAAATCATCAAAATTCTGGGTAAGCCTGAAAGAAATGAATTGTATCGACGGAACCAAAAGTTTTTTATCTATCATATTTCTCCGGCTTCAAGATGCAATATTATAAACGATGAAGAAACCCTGTTCCTGTTTATTCGCTTTAACGCAGTGGGATTATCGCAGGAAGTTTTTGTTCAGGGAGCTCCCAGTTATAAAAACAAAACAACTATTTAAAACACAGTGATGCAGCACCAACAATTCCTGCTTCATTTGCCAAGGTGGCTTTTTTGATTTCTAATTTACTTGTGTAATAAGGGGTTAGATTCTTCATCAGAACCTTTTCCATAGGTCCTATTACATAATTATAGCTCTGCGAAATACCACCCCCAACAATTACAGTTTTGATATCAAGCAGTCTGATGGTGGATACCAATGCCTCACCGAGCAGAACACCAATTCTTTTGAATATTTTGAGGGCAACTTTATCCCCTTCTTGTGCTGCTGAAAGAACTTGCTTTGTATCCCATGTTTCTACTTTTTTTCCTAAAATATTACTCTTATTTTTCTTTAACATGTCGTTTAACATTTTCTGCAATCCAGATTTGCCAATAATTGTTTCCAATGTTTTTCCGCCTTGTGACATAATATGCCCTAATTCCATTGGATTGCCATCTCCTCCTCTAAAAATGTGATGATTAATTATGGCAGCCGCTCCAACACCGGTTCCCAGGGTGATGAATACATAATTTTCCGGTACTTTCTCTTTTCCAAAATAATATTCCCCTAATGCAGCAACATGCGCATCATTATCCAGATGGAAATGCTTTCCCGGGTGATTTGACTCAAGCCTATCAAGGAGGTTAGCATTTCCGAGTTCTCCTAAATTTGGTAATTCCAATGTGCTACGTGCATCAAATGATATAGTTCCAGGCACACCTATCCCGATTTCTTCAACTTCAGGGTGATTCTCAAATTCCTTCTTCAATATATCACTGAATCCCTGTACAAAATCGTTTTTTTCCTTAAGTTCCCTGGTAGGATATTTTACTTTTTCAATTAATCCACTTTCTGAGTCTACCAGTCCGATCTTAATATTTGAACCACCAATGTCAATACCAAAAAAATGCGCCATATTCTGTTTAATTATAATTTGTTAAATTACCTGCAAAATATAAAAAATACTGATAAAACAATTAACCGCAATACTAAAAAAAGCATTCTATAAGAATTCTGATCCTGAAGGTCGAAGTGATTCTTGAAGCGATTAGAATTCTTCAGGTTATTAATAGCATTTACTGCCTCTATTTTACCTAAAAATCATTTTTATTGATCATATTTGCACTGCCAAAATGATCATGGCAATCTGGCCCGGTATTCATCCGGGCTATCCTTACAGAATTTTTTTTTTGAAACGTTCATATTGTAAACAATTTTAATAATAATTTAAATTCATTTTAAAATGAGTATAGGTAAAAAATTCAGAGCTGGTGTTCTATATGGAAACGAGATAAAAGAGTTACTAGATTATGCAAATGAAAATAATTTTGCATTACCTGCGGTAAACGTTATCAGCACCAGTACAGTAAATGCTGCAATTGAAACTGCACGTGACATTAATTCTCCAATTATCATCCAGTTTTCCAATGGAGGGGCTGTATTCTTTGCTGGAAAAGGACTTTCCAATGAAGACCAGAAAGCAGCTATTTCAGGAGGTATTGCCGGCGCACACCATGTCAGGGCAATGGCGGAAGCTTACGGAGTTCCTGTAATTTTGCATACTGACCACTGTGCAAAGAAATTATTGCCATGGATTGATGGATTATTAGATGCCGGTGAAGAGTATTACAAACAAACTGGTCAGCCACTTTATAGCTCTCATATGCTTGACCTATCAGAGGAGCCAATCGAAGAGAACATTGAAATTTCAAAGAAATACTTTGAAAGAATGGACAAAATGGGCATGACATTAGAGATTGAATTAGGTGTTACTGGTGGTGAAGAAGATGGTGTTGATAATACCGATGTTGACAGCTCAAAATTATATACACAACCTGAAGAGGTTGCTTATGCATATGAACAATTAAACCGAGTAAGTGAAAACTTTACTATTGCTGCAGCATTCGGAAATGTTCATGGTGTATACAAGCCAGGTAATGTTGTCCTAACTCCTATTATTTTAAAGAATTCTCAGGAGCATATTAAGGAGAAATTTGGAACAGAAGACAATCCTGTAAATTTTGTATTCCATGGTGGTTCAGGATCAGAACCAGAAAAAATTACAGAGGCTATTGAATACGGTGCTGTGAAAATGAATATTGATACAGATACACAATGGGCTTTCTGGGAAGGTGTCCTGAATTATTATAAAGCTAATGAAGGCTATCTTCAGGGACAGATAGGAAATCCGGAAGGCGAAGATAAGCCAAACAAGAAAAAGTATGACCCAAGGGCATGGTTACGGGAAGGTGAGAAAACGTTTGTTGCCCGTTTAAAGCAAGCTTTTGAAGACCTGAACTGTTTGAACAGGAATGCATAATTGAATTTATTGATAAAATAAAAAAGTCGTACCGGATCAAACTGGTACGGCTTTTTTTATTACGGCGCTCTTTGATACCTGCGTCGTGGTATTATACATTCCTGCTTAGTTTTTTCCCACAGCTTACAAGGATCTCCATCCACATTTAGCTGATTTAATAAATCATTATTTACCAGGCATTGTTTCTCGGCAAACACAGTCATAGCCCTGAATTGTCGATATAGTACAATAAAAACGATTAAGTAATTCAGGCTTAAACATCTTTTGGGTAGATTCAAGCAAATCCTTACAATTCCTAAATATCGTTAAAAAACGAACATGATTCCATAAAGAGATTCAGGCTTTAAAATTGTTTGGATAACTATGAAAATTTCTTGATGGCTTATTGGATTATATGGGATTCTATTATATTTAGCTTATCATTTCAGCTCTAGGTCTCACTAATTGCGAATAGAGGTAATTTTTACAATAAAAGTAATAAAATGGCTCAAAAACCAAGATTAAATTTCTGGCAGATCTGGAACATGAGTTTCGGATTCCTGGGTATTCAGTTTGGATTTGCATTGCAGAATGCTAATGTCAGTCGAATATTTCAAACACTCGGTGCTGATGTGGATGCTATACCCATATTATGGGTAGCCGCACCGGTAACTGGATTGATCATACAACCCATCATAGGTCATATGAGTGACAAAACCTGGGGCAAACTGGGACGAAGAAGGCCTTATTTTCTGGTTGGCGCCATATTGGCATCACTCGCATTGATTGTTATGCCGAATTCTCCTGTATTGTGGGTCGCCGCTGGCATGCTCTGGATTATGGATGCTTCAATTAATGTTAGCATGGAACCTTTCAGGGCCTTCGTTGGGGATATGCTTTCCAATGAACAGCGAACAGCCGGTTTTGCTATGCAGAGCTTTTTTATTGGCACAGGTGCTGTAATTGCCTCAGCCCTTCCCTATCTGCTGACAAACCTTTTCGGGATAAGCAATACAGCTCCGGAAATGATGATCCCCGATTCAGTAAAATACTCTTTTTATATTGGAGCCTCAGTATTCTTCATTGCTGTTTTATGGACGGTGATTTCTTCAAAAGAATACAGTCCGGAAGAATTAGCCTCTTTTGATGAAAGATCTGAATCAGACTCTGATGAATCCTTAAACCAATCTGCCACAACATATGATAAGAAGATCAATTACTTCCGTAATAGTCTGATTTGGATATTGGTTGGAATAATAAGCAGTTATATTGTTTACTATTATTCTTTGGATAAGGAACTTTACGTTTTAGGAGTAGGTGCTACAGTATTTGGAATCATTCAATTGTTGACGGGGATAATGCTTAAGAATAGTCGTTCTAATGGAATGACTGAGATTATAGAGGATCTTTTCCATATGCCCAAAACTATGGGTCAGCTAGCGATAGTACAATTCTTTTCATGGTTTGCCTTGTTTGCGATGTGGATATATACGGTTCCTGCAGTGACCAGTCATATATATGGGACAAACGATGCTACTTCCGTAGCATATAATGAAGGTGCAAACTGGGTAGGTGTTTTGATGAGCGTTTATAATGGATTTGCCGCCTTGATCGCATTTTTAATCCCCGTTATTGCGAAACGTACCAATCGTAAAATAACGCATTTAATCGCATTACTTTTTGGTGGCATTGGCTTAATGTCGTTTTATGTTTTTAAAAATCCATATATGCTGATCATTTCGGAAATTGGGATCGGATTTGCATGGGCAAGTATTCTTTCCATGCCATATGCTATTCTCACCGGCTCCTTGCCTTCAAATAAAATGGGCGTTTATATGGGTATTTTTAATTTCTTTATTGTTATTCCTCAGATCCTCGCTGCAAGTATATTGGGGTTTATTGTTAAGGATATTTTCGGAGGAGAAGCCATATATGCCCTTGTATTAGGGGGTATTTCCATGATCATTGCAGGATTTATTACTTTGAAAGTCGATGACAAATAGAAAAGCTATTTCTTTCCTATCGGATTCTCCTTCCTTGGTAATTTTTGATCCCTTTCTGAAGTAAGGTAAACAAAAGACGCAACGATTACCGCCATCTGTTGCAGGTCTGGAATTAGTAGGCGTTCATATGTATCCATATTGCTGTGCCAGGTTCTTATATCATAATCTATAGGATCCTGGATAAATTGAAACCCTGGTAATCCGACCTCATCAAAAGCCTTATGATCTGTACCTGAAGTATTTCGAATCGTTACAGTGGGATAATCGATCATATCGCTTAGAGGCTCAAACCATTGTTCGAAAATGGGCCGTAACATATCATTTTCCTGTAAATAAATACCTCTTATCCTACCAGTGCCATTGTCAATATTATAATAAGCCGATAAGTTTTCATAATCAGGATGCAGTATCCCTGCTTCTTTATCTGCAAAGTGGTTTTTAACATAGTTTCTAGATCCATACAATCCTTGTTCCTCACCCGACCATAAAGCAATTCTAATTGTTCGCTTAGGCTTATAACCAATCGCTTTAAGTATTCTCACAGCTTCCATCATAACAATACAACCTGCTGCATTGTCAACGGCTCCTGTTCCAGCATGCCATGAATCCAGATGACCGCCAAGCATTACAAGTTCAGACTGTAGTTTTTTATCTGTTCCAACAATATCTCCAACTACATTAAAAGAGTTCAGATTTTCATCATAAAAAAAAGTCTTGACCTCGGCTTCTACAGTTACCTTAATGTCATTTTCTAAAAGCCTGGCCATGAGATCTGCATGTTCCGGCGCCATATCCAATTGAGCATATGGTATTTCAGCTTCAGGTTTGTAGGCATCTCCCCCTCCACTCGTTTTCAAAGTGCCATGTTTCCCTCTCGATCCCCTGATCAATAGGGCTATGCCTTCTTCTTTAAGAAGTTCACTAATTTTGTTATTTAACGCTCTCCACGCCCTATATTGTCCGATCCTGTCCGAAGAATATCTATTTGAAGGACCTAGTGATTGTTTGGCTTCCTCTTCGAGTTCATCCTTTGTATATCTTAAAGCTTCTGCCTCAAATGAAGGAGATGTATCTGCAGTAGATCTGAGAAGTACAATCTTATTTTTTAGTTTTCCTTTATAAGGTTCAAGATCATCTTCTGATGTAACATCAAGTAATACAACTTCATCAGATAATAGTCCATTTGTGGAACCAGTCCATGCTTTTGGAACAGCAATAAATGGAAAATAATAGGGTTCTTTCATTGCAATATAGCACTTGTTCACATTCCATCCTTTACCAAACTCTCCCCACTCTTCCATCATGGCATTATCCAGCCCCCAGGTCTTTAATTGTCTAACAACCCACTCACCTGCGTTCCGGTGACCAGGGGAATTCGTTAGTCTTGGGCCAAACGCATCTGTCAGATAAAATGCCAGGTCTTCTACATTTGAATTTTTCAAGCCCTCCTGACGGATCTTATGGATAACTTCAAGATCAATAACTTCTTGAGCAATGGAGGCGGTTGTAATCAAACATGTTAGGAATAAAAAGAAAACATATTTCATAGCTAAAAATTAAAAAATACAACAAAAAATTAAGATGCGATTTTACCTACTTATCTATAAATATAAAAAGAAAGACAGCAATTTCTTGAATAGAATAGTGTAGCTTTTCTTATCAATGGTATTTGAATTAATTCTTTTAGATTTTTTAAATATTTTGTTGAATTATTTCAACCTGAATGCCGACTTCCTGTAGGACATTTATAATGGCGAGTATTCACAGTTTGGTTTATATTCTGGTCTTCAGCTAAATATTATGAGAATAATGGCAAATTAATTTCAAGGTACAAAAGTCAGTCTTATGACGGCAAATATATGGGTCAGGGCGTTGCTTACGTCACACCTTACTGGTTTTCAGTTCGAGGTGGTAAGGATTAATTCTTAACTAATCCCTTTTAAGTCCTGCATTTAGAATTCAAAGAATTGCTTACTTTTGCAGGATATGGAAAAAGTGGCATTCTATACATTAGGCTGTAAGTTAAACTTTTCTGAGACTTCAACAATTTCGAGATTATTTGAAAATGAAGGTTTCCGCAAGGTAAATTTTGAAGAAGGGGCCGATATATATGTAATAAACACTTGTAGTGTGACCGACAATGCCGACAAAAAGTGCCGGAGAGTAGTGAAGGAGGCCCGAAAGTTAACAAATGATCCATACATCATCATTATGGGATGTTATGCACAGCTTAAACCTCAGGAGATCGCTACTATCCCTGGTGTTGATGCGGTATTGGGTGCTGCTGAGAAATTTAAAATTTTTGATTATTTAAAAGACTTTAAAAAGTCAAATAGTCCAAAAGTCATTGCCTCACCAATCAGTGAAGCAAACTCATATCACCAGGCATTTTCAATTAACGACAGAACAAGAACGTTCCTAAAAGTCCAGGATGGGTGTGATTATTCATGCTCCTTCTGTACCATTCCTTTGGCAAGAGGAAAGAGTAGAAGTGATACTTTGGAAAATATATTGAAAAATGCCAGTGAGATTGCTTCACAGGGTGTAAAGGAAATTGTATTGACTGGTGTTAACACCGGCGATTATGGCCTGATTGAAAATAAACGTGTATCCCGGTTTATTGATTTAATCTGTGAACTTGATAAAATAGAAGGCATCGAAAGATTCCGGATTTCTTCAATCGAGCCAAATCTATTAACCGATGAAATAATTGACTTCGTTTCGAAATCCGAACGATTTGTACCCCACTTTCATATTCCCCTTCAATCAGGATCAAACAAGATTCTAAAATCAATGAGGAGGCGATATCTGAGAGAATTGTACCTGGACAGGATAAGTAAAATCAGGGAAGTCATGCCGAATGCGTGTATTGGTGCAGATGTAATTGTAGGCTTTCCTGGTGAAACGGAAGAAGAGTTTAAAACTAGCTACGAGTTTATAAATGAACTGGATGTATCCTATCTGCATGTATTTACCTATTCTGAACGGGCTAATACCTTAGCAATTGATATGCCTGGATCTATACCGGTGAAGATACGCAATGAAAGATCAAAAATGTTGCGCAATCTTTCCTTTAAGAAAAGACATAAATTCTACGAAGAAAATATCGGCCGAAATGAGACAGTCCTTTTCGAACATGATATTGAGAACGGGAAGATGCATGGATTTACAAGGAACTACATTCGTGTTGTCGCCAATTACGATCCTGTCATGATCAATGAAACGCTAGCAGTTAGACTTATGGAAGTCAATGCAAATGGATTGATGGAAGTGGAAGAGATCCGGGCTGAACCGCAATTTTCTCATCTCAAAATCTAAAACTATAACTCTTTTGAAGATTTTAGGAATTTTACAAAAATCAGGATTATCTGATTCTGACTAATTTTTACTTATTCAAAGCGCAAGGCTTCAATGGGATCCAGTCGGGAGGCTTTAAAGGCCGGATAAGTCCCGGATATAAGACCAACCACTATACATATAGCAAATCCAACAAATACCCAAAGCCAGGGTACAATAAAGGCTCCACCAGCGCTGATCAGGCCTGATATTAAATTCCCTATGGCAATTCCAAGTATTACGCCTCCCAGACCTCCGAAAATGCAGATCACAATAGCTTCGATTAAAAACTGCTCTCTGATTTTTCTTGGATTAGCACCAATAGCCTTTCTTATTCCGATTTCCCGGGTTCGCTCGGTAACAGAAACAAGCATGATATTCATTAGCCCGACCGATGCTCCAAGTAATGTTATAAAGCCAATAATAAATCCCCCTATTCTTAGATAGGAGCTAATATTCTCAAGCTCTTCTTCGAGGGTTAGGTTTCTCGATATTTCAAATGAATTTTCCTCGCCAATTGGATCCTGGCGTATCGTCCTCATTAATCCAGTTGCCTGTCCTTGTGTATATTCCATCTGTTCCGGATTATCGACACCGACATTAATATAATAATTGAAATTCGTCCATCCAGTATTCAGCCGAATAGCACTTTCAATAGGGATTATGACCGATCTGTCGGAGCCACTATCGCCCCCCAAAGCACCTTCTTTCTTCAAAACTCCGATTACCTTATATTTATAGCCAAAGCAAGCGATTTCTTTGTCTAGTGGATTTTCGTTCTCTTCAAAAAGTGTTTCAACAAGCATGTTCCCAATTAAAGCAACAGGTCGGCCAAATTTTACTTCATAAGATGAAAAGTTTCTGCCATATTCAATGTTATATCCTTGAAGATTAAGATAGTTTTCATTAGCACCAACAATTCTTATATTTGGATCAGTCTTCTTTGAAAGTCTTTTGACCTCCGCATTCCAGGATACGTAAGTGGAAACACTGACTGCCTGGGAATATTTAAATAAATTTTTAAATCTCTTCACTTCATTATACCGCAGTGGTTCATATTTTTTCTCTTCTACCCCACTTCTGTTTCGACCCCGATCAGTTCGTATAGACCGGATTTCGAATGAATTTGCACCTAAATTTGAGAAACTACTGTTGATTGATGCTTTCATACTATCAATGGCTGTAAGGATCCCTACGAGAGATGTAATTCCTATAGCGATAATCAGTGCAGTTAGTATGGACCGCAACAAGTTGGCTGAAATAGATTTTAATCCTTCCTGGATATTTACTATAAGATTCATGAAAGCATGCTTTTTAAAAGATAAATATACTTGTCTATCTTTATTCAATTAAGTATTATTACTCTAATGTAGTATAATTTATATGAAAGGTAATATAAGATGGTAAAACTCTCCAGGCTGGTTTTGATATTCAGCATTTCAATTGTTATTGGATTGAATGTTTCTAAAGCTGCATATATACTTATCCCTATGGATAACAGCCAGTCAAATCATTTGAAAGCGTATGGGATTGCCTATTGGACTTTGCAGAATGAAGTTGAAATCGACTGGTTACTCAATTACCGGGGTGGAAGTTTTATGTTGAAGTATTTTCAGAAGCTTGAAAACGAGTTGATCATACGAAATGTTGGATATACGGTCATATCGGATGCCCAATACAATCAGATACTTAATGAGATCTCAAGCCCTTCTTCCAATACGGATGTTATGAAACTGGAGAAAGCTCCGAGAATTGCCGTTTACTCCCCAAAAAGCAATCAGCCCTGGGATGATGCTGTTACATTGGTGCTGACATATGCCGAAATACCGTATGATGTCATTTTTGATGATGAAGTAATGTATGATGATTTACTCAAATACGATTGGTTACACCTGCATCATGAAGATTTTACCGGGCAATATGGAAAGTTTTACAGAAACTACCGGAACTTTCCATGGTATATACAACAACAGCAAGAGTTTGAAGCAAGTGCCCGGAAACATGGATTTCAGAAAGTCTCCCAACTGAAATCAGCTATTGTGAAAAAAATAAAGCTTTATGTTCTTGGTGGTGGATTTCTATTTGCTATGTGCTCTGCCACTGATACATTTGATATTGCACTTTCTGCAGATGGTGTTGATATTTGCGAATATATGTATGATGGTGATCCGGCTGATCCTGCAGCCCAGAAAAAACTGGTTTTTGATAATACCCTCGCTTTTAAAGACTTCAAGCTTGTACGGGATCCGCTTGAATATGAGTTCTCAAATATTGATCAAAATACCCAGGACAGAAATATCCTGGCTGAAAATGACTTTTTTACCCTCTTCGAATTTTCAGCGAAATGGGATCCAATACCAACAATGCTTACGCAGAACCATGAAAAAATTGTAAAAGGATTTATGGGGCAGACTACAGCCTATAAAAAGAGCTTAATAAAACCTGAAGTCGTTATTATGGGTGAGAATAAAGACCTGAATGAAGCTAAATATTTACATGGGATTCAAGGAAAAGGATTTTTTACCTTCTATGGGGGGCATGACCCTGAAGATTATCAACACATTGTTGGGGAAGAGCCCACTGACCTGAACTTGCATCCGAATTCACCAGGTTACCGTTTAATCCTAAATAATATACTCTTCCCGGCTGCCAAGAAGAAAAAGCAGAAAACCTGATTTCCTTTAGCAGATGAAAATCTCCTTCATATTGGTGGAACCCGCTGTTCCCGAGAATATAGGCGCTTCTGCTCGTGCTATTAAGACTATGGGGTTTGAGAATTTATGTCTTATAAATTCTTCCAACCATCTGGATAAAATGTCAAGGATCCTGGCTCATGCCTCAGCAGATATACTTGAAAATGCAAAAATGTATAAGGATTTTAGTCAAATGGCGTCTGACTTTGATTTCCTGATAGCCACTTCCGCTAAGCGCAGGAGAACAAATGAAAATTATGTTCCCGCTGATAAATTATCAGATTTTTTATTAGATAGAAAGGGTAATTTCAACCGGATCGGAATTCTGTTTGGACGCGAGGAGTCAGGCTTGACCAATGATGAGATCAGGAAATGTGACCTTATCACCTATGTACCTATAGCCAACCCTTATCCATCACTGAATCTATCCCAAGCCGTAATGATTTATGCATATTTGTTGTCGCCTGACATTAGTAAAGAACCTGCGAAAGAAACCGGACAAAATTCAAATGAAAGTTTATCTGCACTAAAAGGAAAAGTGAAAGAATTGTTAAAAGAAATAGAAATAAAACAGCATCATATCATTGGTCCAAGGATTATGGAAAGGCTATCTTATCTGAAAAAGGAAGACATTTCTCTGCTACATTCTACTTGTAATTCACTGCTAGAGAAGATAAAAAGTTAATATCTTTAGTCATAAAACATCCAACTCAATCCCAGATCAAGACCTTTTGGCTGTCCGGGGTAATATGGACTCGCAAAGTATCCTTTACCGGTTTTTTGATTTATGTAGGCATATTTAAGAAACAACCTTACAGTTTTAATCTTGATGTTTACAAATACATCAGCTAAAAAATAACTGGGCATATCAAAATCATTTTGCAAATAAAACTGCTGGGTAACCGGATCATAACCATCAGCAAAGTAGTTGCTCTGGTAATGTGTATTTAAGCCAATAGACATCAGCAATTTCTCGTTAAACATGAACCTGGAATAATAAATGCTTGAGTTAACAAATATAGGTGGTATCCTGAAAACATTCCTCGCCTCTTCATCACCCGATTTGAAAGTATATATAAACTGATTGTTCCAGTGCAGATATTTCCCAAACTGAAAGTTCAGATAGATTCCTGGAGAATATAATTGGGCAAATCCAGAAGCCTGGCTTGGCATTTTATCTTCATTAAAATATATATAATTCTTTAACATGGATAGGGTAAAAAACGGCCTGATATCAATCTTCTTAATGGGAATTTTAAATAAAGCCTTAATATTATCTGATTGAACCGAAGCAAAATTATTATACCATTCATAATGATTGCTGAAATATCTCTCATGGATAAAACCCGGATCATACATCATACGTTGATAAGACAATTCCCAGAAACGGTTCTCATAAACACCTTTGATCTTATGGTTGCCATTATTCAGCATCAATTCCCCTTCCACTGCAAGATAGTAGGAACTGTCATTATCATATCTTAAGCTTCCACCCACATATCCTTCTGTCCTGTTTTCTATATCAATAAGGTAGTTTTGATAGAATTTGACCTGACGATACCTATAATAAGCATTGTAAAATGCTTTTTTCCAATCGCCCTTCACACCGGCCTCATTTGTAATATCATTAATCTTGTTTTTATTCCATGTTTCTGATGTATTAAACAGGATTTGATCATAGTACTCCCGGTTAACGGACAAACTTGGATCTGAATAATAATTTGAGATTAGAGAAGAATAAAATTCATTATAAATAGCAAAGGCAGGATTTAATTTATACTGCTGGTATAAATAGTATTTTATATTTAATTCAGTGCTGGTGACGTCTTCCAGGTTCAGTTCGGCATTTTCGTTGAAGAAATCATTGATATTTACGAACCCCGTAGTATCCACACCACCACTTTCAGCTACTTTATGATTCATTCTAGTGTATGCTCCAAGGGCAAAATAATTGCTGTCAGGCGTCCAATAGTACATATAGAAGTTATAAGATAATCCACGTACGGCATTATCACCTCTACCAGTACTACTGATCTGCTTATCCATTGTATACCACAATAGATTAAATCCAAAATTCCAGTTTGGCTTAATATTCTGGCTGAATGAAATATCCGTTATATTTCTGTTTCCTGATCCGAAGACTACATATAAATCAGTGTGAGGTGAACGGGTATCAAACAATTTGATATCCTCAACTGGTAATCCAAATAATGAATAAGTATAATAGCCGGAAGTCCTCCCTATTATTGAAGGTGGTTCATAAAACATATTTTTTGTGGAAGTTCCAACAAGTCCCAGGTCCTGAAGTTTGTATCTTCCAGTCTCCATGGGTGAAAACCGTTCAAAACCAATTATCGTTGTGTCTGGATGTGAAGACACCTCCCTGTTGAATTTTATGTCCTTTAAGTATTTGAAATTGGTTGTGGTAGGGCCATATACAGTTTGTGTTGAATCATCCAGAATCTGGGAGAACAGGTCGCTTGCAATCAATAGCAATAAAAAACTCAGGAAAAATAGTTTCTTGCTCACTTAATCTTCTGTTTTATCTAGCACCTTCCGAATGAATTCTTCAAATTCTGCTTCATTTTGAGCAAATTTATAGGTTATCGGTTGAAAAAATACAGGATATTCCATTAAAATGTCCATTAACTTTGTACCTTCTAGGCGCATAATATCCTTTTCAGTAAATAAAATACCGATTCCCTCTTCTTGATACCTCTCGAAATCTGTGATAATTCGCCTCAGGTCCTTTCTTGAAAAATAGTGATGGTCCGAAAAACAATAGTGCTTCAGCAATTGATAATTCATATCTATGAAATCAACTAAAGGCTTTGGTTCAGCTATGGCAGTCACCAATATAACTTTTTCAAAGAGCTTATTTCCTTTATTAAAAACGGGAACCGGTTGTCCGTAATCAATATTCATATAAAAGATCAGAACATTTTTCCTTGCATACCTTGAAATGGCATTATTTATCTGGTTTATATCCTCTTCCCCCAGATCAGCAGGACATTTTGTAACTATTATTACATCTGCACGATCAGCATTTTTTTTAGATTCCCGGAGGTTACCGGCTGGCAAGAGAAGATCATTATAAAAAGGCCTGTTATAATCAGTTAAAAGTATGTTGCATGAAGGGTTTATTTTTCTATGTTGATAGGCATCATCAAGGAGAATAAGGTCTGTTTCAGGCAGGGAGCTAAGAATATGCGGAATAGCAAACAACCTGTCTTCACAAACAGCTACTCCAATTTCATTGTGAAATTTTTTGTAGTATTGAAAAGGTTCATCACCGATCGTTTTTGCATTGTCATCCTTACCAGCTATAATGAATCCATTTGTTTTTCTTTTATACCCCCGGCTTAACGTAACAATATTGTTGCTCCCCCTGAACAATCTGATCAAATATTCGACAACAGGGGTTTTGCCTGTTCCTCCAACTGTTAAATTCCCTACTGAAATGCTCTGAACTTGCAGATCAAATGACTTGAAAAAATGTTTGTCATAAAGCCAATTACGAATGTGGGTAACCAACTGGAAAATCAGGGAAAATGGAAAAAGTAATAACCTTATGTACTTCATTCAAATGAAGATATGATACAATAATACCTAAGCAAATCTGTACAAATATAGTATTAAATTAAACCGCTGGTGATTTAATCGTTATTTTCCTGCTCTAAGGTCTGGGCAACGAGTGATTTCAACTTACTTAGTTTTTTAGGAGAGATATCATTGTCTTTATATTCTTCTATTGGCTTTCCCTGGTGTTTTATTAATTTGTTAATTCTATCCCAATTTAGTTTATAGTCGGAATAACCAGATTTTTTCATTTTTTTGGAAAGCTGAACATAAAAATACCTGATATAAGGTTTCTTCCAATTCAATTTATAAATATCAACTTTGTAATGCTCACCAATAGCTAATATTTCCCGGTTTATCTTTTTGTTTTGCTCAAGAACATCGAGAGATCTTCGTAAGATCTTTTCATTTATGTTTGTTTCCTTTTTTTCCTGCTCTTCTGTAGGTTCCTTCTCCTTCAACCCACTAATAGTTTTAAGTAATTCCTGTAGCTGATGTTCAATTACTTTAAAAAGAGATTGCTGTTCATCATATTGCGCTTTAATCTTGATGATCTGCTCAATAAGGTCCTTCTTTTTTATCTTCTTTTTAATCGCCTTTTTATCTGACTCAGACTGAAGATAAGAGTTTAATACATCATACAAGGAATCCCTTTCTGTCATCTGAGGTTTGAATTAATTTGTTTTGGAAATAGAATAGATGAAATCACCCCTCCCAATGTATAAACGATTAAATGTAATGCTAAAGCATATATAAACCCTTTGGTCATATTCTATTGATAATAATTATATTTCTAAATCATCCAGATATTAATAATCAGTAAATTGTAAAAATATTAAAAACTGGATTTGGCATAAATTAAATCCAATAAAATAACTTATAAATACAATTTATATTGTTGCAAACCTTAAGAACTATTTCTTTGATTCCGTATATTGAATTGACCACTCCCTGATCTGATAAGTATATAAATTATTCGATCACCTTGACTATCAGATCTGTCAATTTTATAGTAAATGGTAACAGAAATTAACTATTTACAATCTAATGCAAATATCGAAAGAATACAATTAAAAACGAATATAATTATAAAAAAATCAAAACTTTTATTTGAAAGCAAGATTTAATAGCATATTTCTTAGATTTGACTGATTAATAGAAGTAAACATTAATTAAGGAAACTATGGCAAAAATCAGTGATATTATTATGCATCTTGAGCAAATTGCTCCGCCCCTTCTGCAGGAAGATTATGATAATGCGGGCTTGTTAACTGGAAGTAAAAATCAGGAAATTACAGGAGTTTTAATTAGTCTTGATGCCACAGAAGCTGTTATTGATGAAGCCATCAGCTTAGGTTTTAATTTAATTATCTCCCATCACCCGATTATTTTCAGGGGATTAAAGAAAATAACAGGTTCAAATTATGTAGAAAGGACTATTATAAAAGCTATAAAAAACGATATAGCCCTTTATGCCATACATACAAACCTGGATAATGTTAAAAATGGGGTCAATAAAAAAATTGCAGACAAATTAGGACTTGAAGATGTCAGGATTTTAAAGTCAAAGGTCTCGGGTTTATGCAAATTGGTATCCTTTGTACCTAAAGATAATGTACTGGAAGTACTTGATTCTGTGCATACAGCTGGAGCTGGTGTAATTGGTAATTATGATCATTGTAGCTTTCGAACACCAGGCATAGGCCGCTTTAAACCGAACCAAAAGGCAAATCCTTATACCGGAAAAAAAAATGAAATTGAAGAGGTTGATGAGGTGCGTATTGAATTAATATATCCGGAACATTTAGAGCAAAATATAATAGAAGCATTAAAAACTGCCCATCCCTATGAAGAAGTAGCTTACTATATTCATAAGCTGGACAATAAAGCAGAAGATATAGGAAGCGGCATGATCGGTCATTTGGAAAATGATTTAAGTATGAAAGAATTCCTCTTGTCCTTAAAAAAGACTTTTAATCTAGAACATATTAAATATACACCTATCCAAAACGATAAGGTTAAAAAAGTAGCGGTCTGTGGAGGTGCTGGTTCTTTCTTGATTAAAGTAGCAAGAGAGGCAGGCGCAGATGCGTTTATCAGTGCTGATATTAAGTATCATGAGTATTTTGATGCAGAGGGAAAAATCCTAATCGCAGATATCGGACACTACGAAAGTGAAGTATTTACAAAAGAATTGATTTTAGAGTTATTAAAGAAAAAATTTAGTAATATTGCACTCCAATTATCAGAGGTAAACACTAATCCAATAAGATATATCTAAATTTACATGGAAAGTACGGTAGCCCAGAAGTTAGAAGCACTTGTAAAACTTCAATCATTAGATTCACAGCTAAACGAATTAACTAAAATCAGAGGGGCTCTTCCCGATGAAGTACAGGATCTCGAGGATGAAATAATAGGGTATGAAACACGCATAGCCAATTATGTAAAAGAGACTGAAGCCATTGAAGCAGGAATCGAAGACAAAAGAAACGCTAAGAAAAATGCTGAGCAACTTATTGCCAAATATGGAGAACAACAAATGAATGTTCGAAATAATAGGGAATATGATGCGATTACAAAGGAAATCGAACTTCAACAACTTGAAATTCAGATTTCAGAGAAGAAAATCAATGAGTCATATGAAGCTATAAAAAAGATAGAAGAACTCATTGAGGAAACGAAATCTATACTTGATGAAAGAAATAAAGACCTTTCTAGCAAGAAATCAGAGCTTGATGTAATTGTAGCTGAAAGCGAAGAGGAGGAACAAAAATTGATGAAACTCAGAGAGAAGGCTTCAAAGCCCATCGAGGAAAGGCTTCTCAAATCATATACAAAGATTCGCAATAATGCAAAAAATGGCCTTGCGGTAGTCTCTATAAAAAGAGGGGCTTGCGGAGGATGTTTTAATATCGCCCCACCGCAGCGACAAGCAGAAGTTCGCGAGAGAAAAAAATTAATAGTATGCGAACATTGTGGACGTATTTTGGCTGATGTCGAAGACGTTGTAGAAGAACCTGAAAAGAAAAAAAGAACCAGAGCTACGACTAGCCGGGCGAAAAAATAAATTAAGCAATTAAAAAAGCTTGATCAAGATATATACAAAGCGGGCATTACTTTTAATTTGCCCGCTTTTATTTTTTTATACGAATTCTGTCTTTAGCCAATCCTATGATAAAAGATTAATTCTGGCATATCATAAGGTGTTGGATCTAAATTTCAGAAGTGAAATTCCTTCTCTTTCTTTTGACAACTATCAATCGACCACTGATAAAGCCTTTCAAGCATATATCCTAAATTTAAAGAATACACTTGATCTCCTCCTGGTACATGATCCTGACAAATACAAATCATATGCAAAGGATGAAAAAAAATATTCTCATATACTAAATGACCTGAATGAAGATGATCCATTTGTCAATTACTTAAAAATTGAATTTAAAGTTCACCATGGGCTTATAAAGATTAAATATGGCGATAGGATTTCAGGAGCCTTTAATCTCATACAGGCTTTTCGAAATATTCGAACATTTGAAGAAAAATATACCGGGCAAATCTATACTTTAAAATTATCAGGAATATTAAATATTATTCTTTCCCTGTTTCCAGACCAATATAATTGGATTCTAAACATGTTTCAGGTTGTTCCTGACTATAATAAAGGCATTAATTATTTAAAAGAACTTTCAGAGAGTAATTCGGTGTTTAACCGGGAAGGAATATTAATGTATGCCTTATCTCAATCCTTTTACAGTGACAATTCAAATGAAGCAATTGAAACTTTAAAATCAAATAGTTTGTTATTTGATAAGAGTCTGTTATTTAGCTATTTACTTGGCCTTTCTTCAATTAAAAATAGAAACAACAAGGAGGCTATAAAGTATTTTGATACATGTCTTAATTTTGGCAGGTCATATCTGCAAATTCCTGCAATCACTTACTATCGTGCCGAATCATACCTCAAAGATTTGAGTTTTAATAAGGCCGTTTATTTATATGATCTTTATCTCACTAAACCAGATGGTGAACTATTCGTTAAGGACGCAAACTACAAATTATTCAATCTCGCCTTCCTCTATGGCATCCCGGATAGTGCGTATGAAAATTATCAAACCAGAGTTCTTTCTGTAGGGAGTTTACAAACTGGTGCGGACAGATATGCTTATAATCGAATAACAAATAACTATAACCCAGACAGTACACTTTTTAAATCCAGACTGTTATTTGATGGAGGATATTTTGAAAGATCTATTCAAACATTATCCTCTGGTAGAATCTCAAATTATACAAAAACAGAAGAAAAATGCGAGTTTTATTATCGATATGCCAGGAATTATCAATTAATGAAAGCATTTGATACCTCAATAGATTACTATAATAAAGTTATTGAAGTAAAAGGTTCTGAAGAATTTTATTTTTGGGGAAATGCGCTATTAAATCTTGGTCACATTTATTCTGGTTCAGAGAATTATTCAAAAGCAAAGGAATATTATAAGCGTGCTTTAGACTATAAAGGTGATTCATACCGAAATAGTATAAGGACAGAAGCCAAAGCTGGTCTTAAAAAGATCTCTAATCACTAAAATGGTGCTTTCGAATCTCCGCTTTTTTTATTTTTATTTTCGTCCTTACTATTGATTCGACTTCTGAATGTAAAATATCCATTGCCTTGATCCCCGCCATCCATATTTCCGGGACTACCAAAACCTTCAAATCCTTCATCCAGGTCATCAAATTTAGTAAGATGCCCAATAAATTTGAGTTTGACCGTGCCAAGACTACCATTTCTGTGTTTGGCGATATTTACTTCACCAATACCCTTGGTACTCTGCCCATTTTCATCTTCAGTTATTTTATAATACTCTGGTCGATATAAAAACAAGACCATATCAGCATCCTGTTCTATTGAACCGGATTCCCTGAGGTCGGAAAGCTGAGGCCGCTTGTCTCCTCCCCTTGTTTCAACAGCCCGGCTAAGCTGAGAAATTGCAATTACAGGAATATTCAATTCTTTGGCAATATTTTTCAGGGCCCGAGATATTGATGCTATTTCTTGCTCCCTATTGCCGCTGGACATTGTTTTAGATTTGTCACCTGACATCAACTGAAGGTAATCTACAATTAATAACTCAACACCATGTTGTGCAACCAAACGTCTGGCTTTTGCCCGTAATTCCAGAATAGTCAAAGCGGGTGTGTCATCGATATAAATTGGAGCTTCCGTCAATTTGGAAGTTTTATATACCAATTGTTCCCATTCGTAGTCTTCCAGATTTCCCTTTTTAATTTTATCTCCTTCCAATTCAGCTTCAGCAGATATTAACCTGTTCACTAATTGTATAGAAGACATTTCAAGTGAAAAAATAGCACATGGACGATTAAAATCAACAGCTGCATTCCTAAGTGCTGAAACAACAAGAGCTGTTTTACCCATACCAGGTCGGGCTGCTATGATAACCAGGTCAGACTTTTGCCAACCGGATGTCAGACGGTCCAATGCTGTAAATCCTGAAGGTATTCCAGTTAGGCCATCTTTCTGATTCTTTTTTACTTCAAGCTCTTTTATTGCATCGTTCATTAAAGAACGCATACTGTCAAAATTCTTTCGAATATTGGTTTCAGAAACTTCAAAAAGTGATTGTTCCGTTTTATCAAGCAATTCAAAAACATCCGTCGAATCTTCATAAGCATCTTTCTGAATCTCTGAAGATATTTGTATCAATGACCGCTTTATGGCCATTTCTATAATTAGTCTTGCATGATATTCAATATTTGCTGAGGAATTAACCTTTGAGGTCAGGCTGGTGATATAATAAGCACCTCCTACAAATTCAAGCTTGCCCTTTTTCCTCAACCTATTGGTCACCGTCAAAATATCCACAGGCTCTGAATCTTCAAAGAGCTCCCTTATTACCTCGTAGATCTCGCTATGAGCATCTTTATAAAAAATTTCAGGCTTTAAAATTTCAATAACCTGAGATAAAGCATCCTTTTCAAGCATTAATGCTCCTAAAATAGCTTCCTCAAGTTCTGGTGCCTGTGGTGGCAACTTACCCAGATGGGCACTTAAGTCCAGGTTGGCAATTGATCTACCCCTCGGCCCTATACGAATTTTTGATGATTTCTCCGACTCCATTAACCCTTATAAAAACATGTATTCATTTAAACAAATGTAAGTCATCCAACCAGGTATAAAAAAGAAAATCTAAATAAGTTTTGGCATTTTTTTCCACATCCCTATACAGTATTATCAACAAAGAAAAATCACTTTTTAACAAATTATTAACATCATTTTAATTGAGTCCTTTTGGACCGTCATTAGATTATTATAAATTTGAGATTATTATATGATCAACCATAAGCAACACATCCATTTTATTGCAATAGCTGGAAGCGCCATGCATAACCTGGCAATAGCCTTACATCAAACGGGATATTGCGTAACAGGTTCAGATGATGACATTTTTGAGCCCTCAAGATCGAGGTTATCTGCAAACGGACTTTTACCAACTGAATTGGGCTGGCATCCTGAAAAAATAACTAAGGAAACGAAAGCTGTTATCCTGGGAATGCATGCCAGAATTGATAATCCCGAATTGAACAGAGCTATTGATCTCGGTATTCAAATATTTTCATTTCCTGATTTCGTTTATGAATCTTCCAAAGATGCAAAAAGGGTTGTAATTGCAGGTTCGCATGGAAAAACCACTATTACTTCTATAATTATGCATGTCCTCAAACATGTTGGACAGGAATTTGATTACCTGGTGGGGGCAGGATTACAAGGATTCAATAATATGGTTAAGCTTAATGGCTCCCCTATTATTGTACTTGAAGGAGACGAATATCTGTCCTCCGCCCTGGACAGAACACCTAAATTTATCAGGTACAATCATAACATTGGCCTCATCAGTGGAATTGCCTGGGACCATATCAATGCCTTCCCATCGAAAGATGATTATATTGATCAATTTGGAAAATTCATCGATAATACCCCTGATGATGGCGCCATAATATACTTTGAGGAAGATGATGTAATCAAGAAATTGATCAAAAGCAAGAAAAGAAGTTTTATAACAATACCATATTCTACACCTGAATATACTGTAAGTAATGGTCAGTATATATTAAAAAATGGCAAATCAGAGAAAAAATTAAAACTATTTGGCAAACATAATATGCAGAACCTGGCCGGTGCAATGGAGGTTTTAAAACTGTTAAATCTGAAGGATAAAGATATAATTCAGGCGCTTGAATCATTTGAAGGTGCAGCAAACCGGCTTGAAAAATTGTATGATGCCAATAGAATTGTTATTTATAAGGATTTCGCTCATTCACCATCCAAATTAAAATCAACAGTTGAAGCTGTTTATGAGCTATACCCGGGGAAAAAAATCATCTCATGTTTTGAATTACACACGTATAGTAGCTTGAATAAAGATTTCCTTATAGAATACAATGATAGCTTCCCAAAAGAAGGCCTTAACCTGGTTTTTGTTAACGACCATACCCTTGAAATTAAGAAAATGCCTCCTTTGAGTGAAGAAGTAATAAAAACCGGCTTCAATAATGATGATCTGATTATTGCCAGGACAAAGCAAGACTTAGAAAATTTCATACTTAATAACATTCAGCCTGATACCGTGCTTTTGTTTATGAGTTCCGGTAACTTTGGCGGAATGAGTTATTCTGAATTTATTAATAAGATTACCCAACAATTACCATAATCATATAATGTATTTAAAACTTAGAAACCCACTTATCTTTTTTGATCTTGAAACTACCGGCATCAACATATCAAAAGATAAAATAGTTGAAATAGCAGCTATAAAAATACTTACAGATGGTTCCCGGATCGAGAAAGTTCATAGAGTTAATCCTGAGATTCCCATTCCAGAGGAAGCAAGTCTGATTCATGGAATTTATGAAGAAGATATAAAAAATGAACCTACCTTCAAACAGCTTGCCAAGGAACTTGCACAGTTTTTTGAAGGTTCTGATCTGGCAGGATTCAATATACTCAAGTTTGACGTACCCCTTCTGGTAGAAGAATTTCTTCGAACTGGAATTGATTTTGATATCAGTAATAAGAAACTCTTAGATGCACAAAAGATCTTCCATATGATGGAAAAAAGAAATCTGACTGCGGCATATAAATTTTATTGTGACAAAAACCTTGAAGATGCACATAGTGCTTTGGCTGATACCCAAGCTACAATTGAAGTATTCGAGGAGCAGATTCAACGTTACGAAAATATGGAGGTGATAGATCTTCAAGGCAAAAAGGTTGGAATAATTGAAAATGATATGGCACAAATCCACGACCTGACCAATAGAAGGATGGTAGATCTGGCTGGCAGAGTCGTTTTTAATGATAATTGGGAAGAAATTTTCAATTTTGGAAAACACAAAGGAAAGAAAGTAATAGACGTTTTTAATGCTGAACCCTCCTATTATGATTGGATGCTCAAAAACGACTTTCCGTTGGACACAAAACGAAAACTTACACAAATAAAGTTGAGAGCTTTTAACCAAGGCTAGATTTTAGTAAATTATATATTTATTTACAATTAATGATTTTATGTCCAAAATAATTATAGTATCCAACCGATTACCTATAAAAATTGAAAAGACCAACGGGGAGTTAATATATAAAAGCAGTGAAGGGGGATTGGCCACCGGCTTAAGCTCTGTATATAAGCAGGGAAATAATGTTTGGATTGGCTGGCCTGGCATAGTACTTGACAAAAACAAAGATAAGCAGGATGTCGCCAGAGATCTGAAAAGCGAGAACATGATGCCTGTTTTTTTCACAGAATCTGAACTGGAAATGTATTATGAGGGTTTTAGCAATGCAACTATTTGGCCATTGTTTCACTATTTCAACCAGTATGCAATATACGACCAGAGTTTATTTGATGCATACCAGAAGGCAAACCAGAGATTTTGTGATAGCATAGTGGAAGTTGCAGAACCTGGAGATATTATCTGGATTCACGATTATCAGTTACTACTGCTACCTGAAATGGTAAGAAAAAGACTTCCTGAGATCCGGATCGGCTTTTTTCAACACATACCATTTCCCTCTTATGAAGCTTTCAGGCTTCTGCCCTGGCGTAAAGAAATCCTGTTTGGGATGATAGGAGCCGACCTGATTGGCTTCCACACCTATGATGATATGCGCCACTTTCTAAGTTCAGTTAGTCGTATTGGGGCATTACCTAACACAAAGGGTGTAATTAATGTTGATTCAAGGCATGTGGAGGTCGATTCCTTCCCAATGGGAATAGATTATAAAAAATATAATGATGCGGCTTCTTCTCCTGAAACTTTAAAGCGAGAAGTGGATTATCGAACATCTATCGGGAAACAGAAATTAATGATTTCTATTGATAGGTTGGATTATTCAAAAGGTATACCTCAGCGATTGATGGCATTTGATCTGTTTTTTGAAAACCATCCTGAATTCCTTGGGCTCGTATCCCTGATCTTAATTGTTGTTCCTTCAAGGGACAATGTAGGTGAATATAAAAGATTAAAAGAAGAAATTGATCTATTGGTTGGTAAGATAAATGGAAAGTTAGGTACTATTCATTGGACACCTATACATTATTTTTACAGATCCTTTTCACTTCACTCCTTGTCTGCTTTTTATAGAATGGCAGACGTTGCACTGGTTACACCAATGAGAGATGGAATGAACCTGGTGTGCAAAGAATATATAGCCAGCAGGCTGGATCAGAGAGGGGTTCTAATACTTAGCGAAATGGCCGGATCTGCTAAAGAACTTTCAGATGCCATTCTCATCAATCCAAATGATATCAATCAAATGGTTGAGGCTATCTACACAGCTTTAACTATGCCTCCTGATGATCAAAAAGCGCATATCAGCATTATGCAGGAATCATTAAAGAGGTATAATATACATCATTGGGTCAAGATCTTTATGGACAAGCTAAATGAGGTAATTGAAACACAGAAGTCATTTGCCACTAAAATAGTGGATAAAAATGTGATGAAAGTATTTAAAGACCAATATGACAAAGCTAAAAAACGCATCCTCTTTCTTGACTATGATGGAACATTGACTGGATTTCATGATATCCCATCTAAGGCTAAACCTGATGCTGAGATCCTTGAGATATTGGAGTCTCTGGCAAAAGATAAAAAGAATAAAGTGGTCATTATAAGTGGCAGAGATCGACAAACACTTGATGACTGGCTCGGAAAACTCAATATTGATATTATAGCAGAGCATGGAGTATGGCTTAAAGAGCAAGGTAAACAATGGAATACGATCTTTCCTATGCGAAATGAATGGAAAGAGGAATTTCGGCCAATTTTTGAATCATATGTTGATCGTACTCCTGGATCATTTGTTGAAGAAAAGGACTATTCCCTTGTATGGCATTACCGGAAAGTTGAAACTGGTTTGGGCGAGTTAAGGACCCGGGAATTGGCAAGCCATCTGAGATATATGGCTACTAATAAAAACCTGACTGTTATGGAAGGTGACAAGGTGGTTGAAATAAAGAATTCGGAGGTAAATAAAGGATATGCTGCCGAAAAATGGCTTATGAAGGATAAATACGATTTCATCTTCGCTGTAGGTGATGACTGGACTGATGAAGATACGTTTACTGCAATGCCAGAGGAGGCCATTACCATAAAAGTAGGGCAAATATCTTCTGTTGCTAAATACCGTATGGAATCTTTTAAACAGGTTAGGAATTTTTTAAAGGGCTTGATATCTGATTAGTATATTATTATGTCACCCTTTGGAAAAACATTTTTTAAGACTCTGGCCAGAATCAATAGAATAATCCTTCCAAAATACAGCAGAAGAGATCTTACTAAAATTTCCAAAGTAGATAAACTGATTATAGCTTACAGATATTATATCACTAAAAACTCTCTCTAAAGACAATTTTCAATTCTTTATCTCAGCCCCTCCTGGGGTAGGGGGTGTTTCGTTTTTTACATATATTACTTACCCATAGGTGCTTAACTATAATTATTTCAAGTTATACATCACCTTTCCATTTTTGAGCTAAAAGCAGCATTGCCCTGACGGGAATGGCTGTTTAGTCCTTGTCAAGAGCAGCAAATAGAACTTTCAAAGGTGCAATAGAATTGCTGTTAGCTGCTTGTTCCACTATGTTTTAATTCATAATCCATCGTAAAGTGACCATTATAAGAAGATCCTCATCAATTTGGTGCTATATAAGCCTCAACGAACTTTTCAGAATTCAGGGAGTATGACATATGCCTGAATTCTGGTCAGCTATTATTAATTGTGTTTGACACAAAATATAAAAACTTAATACAATGATTCCTTCCATTTGATTTATGTTCATTGAATATCTGGTTATTTGAAAAATGTGCATTATTACACGAATAATATATATAAATATTTGTTTTTAATATATTTAATTATATATTTAAAAATAATTGAGTGTTATATTACACAATATGAATACAGCAAACATAGAGAAAACGGCAGAAAAGGAGTTTAAAAGATTCGTTAAACGTAATCTTTTGAAACCAAGAAAATGCAAAAAGATTGATGAGGCTAACTACTGCATTCAACAAATGCATTTAAAAATTCAGGAGTTCAAACATAAATTCAATTATGTTCCTGTATCCGCGCAATTAATGTTCAATGAATATCAAAACATTCAAGACAGGATGGTGTATGAGAATTTTAGGGATACTTATCAAAATGTGTTATGCTAGATTCTGATAAGAATAGAACAAGACTTGGGGGCATCACGTATGTCCCCTCTCCTGTCTCTGTAATGTATAAGGAAACTTATAGTATTGAAGTCAATAAATCTGGACGTCTTCAATATTATAAGCAATCCTATGATAAAAAGAGAACCAGGATAACGAAAACAGAATTTTCTAAAATTTACAATTCAACCAGGATAATGGCTATTGAACCAGTCCAGAATACATCCAAATCTAACAATCATTTCCTTCTCAGGTTTTTTACTTATTAAAAAATCTTTATATTTATTTTTTTAACGGTGTTTAGTAAGTTAACTCTGTAAGATGGGAATATCTGAGCGTAAAAAAAGAGAAAGAGCAAAAATGCAAAAGCTCATTCTTGACACTGCCAACACACTTTTTTTAAAGGGAGGTCTGCAAAATATATCAATAAGAAAAATTGCTGAAAATATTGAATATAGTCCAGCCACAATTTATCTATATTTCAAAGATAAGAATGAAATAATTAATAGTTTAAGAGAAAAGTCTGTTGATGATTTCATTAAAAAATTAGAGGAATATAGTTTTATTAAGGATCATTTTGGGCGACTTAAAAATTTATCGAACAGCTGGGTTGATTTTGCAATATCGAATCCTGAAAGATATAAACTTTTATTCATCAATAGGGAAAAGATAAGCGAGGACAAAATATACACTTATTTAAGCGATATCCTGCTAAAAACAATTAGCGACAACCGGATACAAAGGATGCCTGTTCTCGAAGGCACTACCATTGTGATCTCCTTTTTGCATGGACTTTCTGAAATGGTTATGGCCAGAAAATTTGATATTCGTTCAAAGGCTGAACTAAAAGAATTTGCTGAAATTATAATTAACCGTTTCTTAAACGGCTTACGAGGTGGATATTAGGCATCCTCAGCCCTTCCCCTTTTCCAATATTTCCCAGGTGTGATCAGATAATAATTTTATTGTGGCTAAGTATTTTTCATAAGGTATTGTATTGCCCCATTCTTTCGGGCTAATCATAGATAAGATATTTTTTCCATCTTTTTTCTCATACAAATAGTAAATATGGTTTATCACAGGTTCGAAGTTAAATGTTGATAAATATATTTTTTCCGAAACCTCTACCCTTTTTTTTATTTCTTCTGCCTGCCTGACCAGAGTCTGCATCTGTTCATAAAGTTGGGACATTTCCCTTTGGGTCTGATCCCTCATGGCCATCATAGCTCTTCCTTTGATTTTTCCCTTGTCTTCTGGTTTTACAACCGCACTTCCAACATGATGAGGGAAACTTATTGTTCCAGGTATATCAGTAATTTTATCCTTATCAATAGGATTGGTTTTCTTTTTTATGTGTTTGTTCTCGCTCAATTATTTTGATTTCTTAAAATCGGTGATTGATAATTACTTTTCAGATTGTTCGACTTTAGTTTCTTTATCAGGAGTACCTGGAAAAGTAGTTTTTCTCGAAAAATCATAAATGAAATACATTACGATCATTAAAAAGAACATGGCAATGATAAGAAATACCAGTTTTGAGCGCTTCAAGGAATTATGGGGATTGGTTCTCAATAATCTTAAATTCTACCCTTCTGTTCAATCTCCTGGTCTCTTCGGATTTATTACTCGCAACTGGTTGTTCGCCACCATATCCCATACCTTGTATTCTGGTTTCATCAATGCCTTTTTCAACAAGGTATTGTTTAACCACATCTACACGTTCCTGAGAAAGAACAACATTTTTCTTGGCATTTCCTACATTATCCGTATGCCCGCTTAATTCAATCATAATTGTCGGATTTTCGACCATCATTCTATAAACAACATCTAATTCAACAAATGAACTATCGATCAGGTTTGCAGATGCCCGGTGAAATAATACATTATTTAGTTTAAAGACCTTGCCAACCTCGAGTGGTTCAAGATAATAATTCTTCAGGATCAGATTTTGTTCATATTCAGAAACATCTACCGCTTCTTCTATATTCATAAATCCTTTTGCACCCACTCTGACCATGAAATTTTCATCGGATGATATCTCGAGTTGAAATTCTCCCGTACCTGTCTCGGTGTCGATGGATGCAATCTCCTTATCGCCATTCAGATAAACAGATACCGATGCAATTAAAGGTTCGTTGTTATTTGCATTAAATACTTTCCCCTGGAGAACAAGAATATTCTTTTCGACAATCGTCTCCTGGATAACTTCATCTTCTGCGAGTATGGATTCTTCAATCGGGACGATAACATCTTCAGGCAATAATTTATAATACTTAATATCTCCGTATCCATCACTATTCTGGGTTGAACAAAATATCACCTCATCACTCCCAGGAACTACAAAATAATACATTTCTCTTCCAATGGTATTGATAGGTTGACCCAGATTAACTGGAGTGGACCAATTTTTCCAGGTATCATCTAGTCTCTTGCTCATAAACAGATCCATGCTTCCCTGTCCTCCCAGTCCATTGCTGGAATAGATAAGTGTACGATTGTCTGCAGACAGAAATGGCGTTTTTTCCTGATATACTGTATTTACTACAGAACCGAGGTTTGTCACATCAGTCCATGAACCATCAGTCTTTCGAAAACTTACGTAAATATCTTCAGCTCCCCTTGTTCCATACGTTTCAATCGAATGTAGCATGATGTTTCCATCATAAGAAAGACTCCCACTTTGCTGGTCGGAGTAATTCTTATAATACGGAATATCAACGGGTTCAGGAAATGTCCATTTTCTATTATTTAAATGTGAAACGGATATTCCTTTTGTTTTGGCTTTTTTACTTCCTGGCAGATAATGACCGGTCAGGTATATAGTATTGCCGTTATCTGAAAAACCAATAATTGAATTATATTGCTTGTTATTTAGAGGTTCTCCTGGATTAATGGGATTCATCCAATTTCCGGCACTATCTTTTTTCGAATACCAGATATCGCCCGGGTCTTTAGTACCTCCCAGATTAGACGGATGCTTTGCCAGTGTAAAATAAAGGATTTGTCCATCCGGACTTAAAATTGGCGATTGTTCATCAAATGCGGAGTTTACGATTGACCTAATCCAGTAAGACCTGATATTTTCCAGGACTGACTGTAGGATGGATTAAAAATTGATATGAAAAATAATAACCATAAAAATAAAAGCCCTGTTTGCTTCATGATAAAAATATTTTAATTAATCAAAATTCATCAAAAAAACCCTAATTTCCCATAAATCTGCAAATTTGAATTATGGTTTTTTCAGGGTTTGCTGATCCAGCGATTATCTTTTAAATAAAATCTCCATGGCAACTTTGCATCTTCACCTGCATAATCAACTCCAATCCTTGTCGTTTTGATGATCTTCTTATTTATTGAATTCCTGTTGCCGTATTCCAGCCATACTTTTCTTCCAGTTAGATCTTCGCCATACAAGCTCTTATCGATACCCATAGCTTTCGACAACATACATGGTCCTGATGTAATCCTTTCTAGTGTATTAGTTTTCCTTCTTTCCATCATTATATCTAATCCTGATGCCGGTTCAAGTACCCTGATCAAAACAGCATCAGCTTTCTTTGCTTTATTCGTAACTATATTAAATAGATAATGGATCCCATAAATCAAGTATACATAGGCTTTACCCTCATCCTAAAACATCACTCTATTCCTCTTGGTTAATCAGTCAGGATAGGCATGAAATGCTTTATCAATGGAACCACAGTAAGCCTCAGTCTCAACTATAATTCCTGATGTAATTTCACCTTCAATTCTCGTATAAAGGATAATTTCCGAGTAGATCCTGCGCTATCTGAACTATGTCATTAAGTAAATAAAATCATTTTCGATAATCATACAAAATGAAAAATTAAAGTATCGCTCGCAATTCTGAAAAATAGAAATTAAGTATTAATATAGTAAGTTATTTTAAATTTAAAACATAAATTATAACCTATGAGTATTGCTAAAAAAACAAATAATGCATTGATTTTCACTGTATTATTATCACTAATTTTATCTGTTAGTTTAAGTGCGCAACAAATACGCATGCCTGCACCTAGTCCATTATCTGAAGTTAAAGAGACTGTAGGATTAACAGATATTTCTATTGTTTATTCCAGGCCAAGTGTAAAAGAAAGGGTAATATTTGGTGACCTTGTCCCATATGGCAAGTTATGGAGAACAGGCGCAAACATGGCCACAAAGATTACTTTTAGTGAAGATGTGAAGATTGAAGGTAAAGAACTAGCTGCCGGTTCATATTCTTTCTTTACCATACCTGGAGAAAGTGAATGGACATTGATATTCAATACAGTAGCTGATCAACCTGGTGCGGCCCAATATAATGAATCAAAAGATGCTCTGCGCGTTAAAGTAAGTTCAGAAAAAATGCAGGGAAGTGTCGAAACTTTAATGATAGGGATCAATTCTATCCGCAACGATTATGCATACCTCCTGGTTGCCTGGGAAAATACAATTGTGGGCGCTAAAATAGAAGTAAACACTGATGAAGCAGTAATGGCAAGCATCAAACAGGCAATGGATCCTGCCGCGGATGCTGGAAAATACTGGGCAGCTGCAAACTATTACTTTGAAACTGACCGAGAATTAGATAAAGCTTTGGAATGGATCAACAAATCCATAGAATTAGGCAATAACCGTTTCTGGGTGGTTCATACGAAGGCCAAGATCCAAAAGAAAATGGGAGACTGCAGTGCTGCTATTGCAACAGCAGAAGAATCCAAGAAGATGGCATCTGAAGCTAACAATGATGATTATGTTGCCCTTAATGACAAACTTATTGCCAGTTGTAAATAATTCTTAGGAAGATATCATAAAATTTGTATCGTTGGAAAAAGGCGATACAGCTTTATTGGAATATAAAATCAATTGACAGGATCATGGCCAACCTTGATCCTGTTTTCTTTTTATAAATATTTATATCAGTACTTCAATCCCTAAGGATTGAATTCTCATTGCTCTTGCCTCAATTGGTCAAAAACTGATCAATTTGAGATTCACAGGCTATCGCTTCTGATTTCTTCAAATCCAGAAAGTGATAATCTTTGGCTTTTTGATTAGTCAAAAAATAGAGGTTTTTCATCGCAGTCATGTCCCGATTTGCTTCACATAAATGGTATTGATGGTACTCATTATTGAACATTATAAATCGCCTAAAGCCACCTCAATAGCAGCTCTTATACTTATTAGCTTTTCTCGGGTGAACTTTCAGTAATGCTTATCTTGTTTTTTCAGCTGAACGGTTTTCTTCATGGTAAACAATGATTGAATATGGTATGCTTCTTTTCGGATTGTCAAATCGGAGGCTTGGCTTTCCTGTTTATTTCTATTCTTCGCTTTAACTTACCTATTCGTTGATTTCAAAGGATTTGCAGCAAACTGATCGATAATCCAGGCAATAAGAATTGTCAAAGCACATCCAATGGCATTATACCACAAATAACCAATTTCAAATACCTCGAATTTAGTTAATAAATGAAGGCCTATTACGAAAATTTCAGCAATTAGCGCACCAATAAATATGGAAGTGCCTCGAATTGACTTAAAGAAAAAAGCAGCGATGAAAATCCCCAGTATCGTCCCGTAAAAAATTGAACCAACGATATTTACGGCCTCTATGAGATTTTCTGATTGTCTTGCAATGAATGCAAACATAATAGCGATCATGCCCCAAATAGCAGTAGTAATTTTCGATACTAACACATAATGTTGATCACTTCCCTTTGGCTTGATCAGCCGTTTGTAAAAGTCCACAACAGTTGTAGATGCCAGCGCATTCAATTCTCCAGCAGTTGATGACATAGCCGCTGAAAATATGACTGCAATTAATAACCCGATAATCCCTTTTGGCAAATAATCCATAATGAAAGTAATAAATACATAGTCCGAATCTTTCGTTTCTGCATCCGGATCAATTGAAGTAATTAAATCCTTTACTTCTTCCTTTAAGATCTTAGATTCATCATTCAGAGTAACCGCCTTCTCCGTAAGCCTGTCAACTTCAACAGGATCATTGGTGCCATAGGCGTTTGACAGATCAAGTAGTGTCTCTTTTTTATTTGTGAAATTATGTTCATGTCTTTTCTGAAGACTTTTATATTCCGTAGTATTTTTAATAGCATCTTCTATGTCTCCTTGTTTAAAATATAAAGGAGGTTGTATAAACTGATAAAACACAAAAACCATTACACCCACGAAAAGTATAAAAAATTGCATGGGAACTTTTAAAAGTGCATTGAACATCAGCCCCATTCTACTTTCTGTAATATTCTTTCCACCTAGGTACCTTTGGACCTGTGATTGGTCGGTTCCAAAATAAGACATTGCAAGAAATAGGCCACCCGTTATACCAGACCAGAAGGTATATCTTTGGCTGAAATCCAGAGAGAAATCAACAGCATTGAGTTTACCCAATTTTCCTGCTATTTTTATTGAATCCATAAAACTAACCTGCTCCGGGAAATAGCTTATGATCAGGAAAAATGCTATGAACATCCCCACCATGATTATAGCCATCTGGTATTTCTGCGTAAGGCTAACTGCTTTTGTACCTCCTGACACAGTATAAATTATTACAAGTAGTCCTACAAGTAATATTGTGAAGCTTAAATCCCACCCAATAATGGTCGATAAAATAATAGCAGGAGCATAAATTGTAATACCCGCAGCAAGACCTCTTTGTAATAAAAACAAAAAAGCCCCAAGCAATCTTGTTTTCAGATCAAACCGGCTTTCAAGGTATTCGTAGGCCGTATAGACCTTAAGTTTGTAATATATCGGGATGAATACAGCTGAAATTATTATTAATGCTATAGGAAGTCCAAAGTAATTCTGGACAAACCTCAGACCATCCTCATACGCTTGTCCTGGGGTTGACAAAAAAGTTATGGCACTCGCTTGTGTGGCCATCACAGACAAGCCAATTGTCCCCCACTTCATGGTATTGTCACCCAACAAATATCCTTCGATATTTTTGCTTCCCCGGGTTTTCCATACGCCGTAGATAACTATGAATCCCAGTGTTCCAAATAGTATAATAAGGTCAATACTACTCATGAAAAACTTAAGGTGAACCAGTAAAACAGGATGATCAATATAATCAAATTACCAAGAACAAATAGGTATATCTGCTTCCAGTTTTTAAAGAAAGGAGGCTTTTTATTTAAAGTTGATTTATCTTCTGAATTTTGCATTCATTTAATCAGTCGGAACGATAGTTGATTTAAATCCGTTCAAGTGGGCTACATCATTTCTTTTCTCAATTTCAAAACCTTGCCCATTATAGTTCAAGACATATAAACTCAGATTCTCGTGCTCAAAGTTGTCCATTTCAGACACTGAATAACCTGTTATCCATGCTAAAAGAATCTTCATTGCTCGTCCATGCATACATACCAGCACATTCTTTTCACCATTTTCCAATATCTGACTGATCGCTGCTTCCTGCCTTGCCTTTACTTCTACCGGACTTTCCCCACCTTCCAATTTGTTATTAATATTGCCCTCTTTCCATGACCTGATCATTCCATAATATAGTTTATTGGTCTCAGGACTAAAAGGAACACCTTCTGATTTACCCCAACTGATCTCATTAAGCCCGGGTAAAATCTGATGAGGGATACCTTTTTCTAAAAATTTGCTTACAGATTGAATGGTCCTTCGCAGTGAAGAGGTATAAATTTTTTCGAAAGGAAAATCTTTATACGCATCAAAAAATAATTCTGATTGTTTATATCCGTTTGCATTAAGTTCAGAATTCACACCACTTCCCTGAACAATACCTGTTCTGTTATATTCAGTCTCACCGTGACGAACCAGATAAATTTTTTTTGATGCCAATTTCTTTTTTTGCGCCAAAGATTTATATATTTCACTTCATTTGCAAATAAACGTATGATCAATCCAAATATTACTATAGATATTCTAAATGAATCCAGTAAAAATTCAATGGTCGAGCACATTGGTATAATATATACTGACGTTGGCAAAAAGCACATATCTGCAAAAATGCCTGTTGATCACAGAACACATCAACCAATGGGCTTACTTCATGGCGGTGCTTCAGTAGCTTTGGCCGAAACCTTAGGCAGCGTGGCAGCAACTTTCAGCGTCGATCATCAAAAGTACTCTTGCGTTGGTATTGAAATTAATGCAAATCATGTCAAAAGCGTAACCGAAGGTTGGGTTGTCGGAACTGCCAGACCCTTGCACTTAGGGAAATCCACCCAGATTTGGGAAATTACAATAAACAATGAATCAGGAGAACTTGTTTGTATAAGTAGGTTAACTTTGGCCGTAATTAAGAAAAAGATAAAATCATAGATTGTTTTGCCTTGGAGGATACAGAAATTGATATTGAAATAGGAGAAATACAGTCGAAAAACATTACGCTTGATAAAGTTTTGTCAACTGCCATTTGGAAAGGATTGGGTATTGCCGCATGGCGGAGTCCGGGGAAAGAGGAAATTCATTTAATTGTTTCTTTTACTAAAATTCAACCTCAACATACACACCCAAACCTTGAGGAACTTCAATCAGGATTTCTGGTGAGCCCTTATGAAAACGACAATAATCTACTACAATATTTCATAGATGCAGATTTACATTTTGTTTTTGGCGATTTAGGAATATCCTCTTATAAACAAAATCAAAAATTGTCTCAAAAAAGAGTGGAAGAATTCCTTAATGAAGTATCTGACAACAATAAGGATACTATATTTCTAACTGGTTTTAATTCCGATTATAACGAAGAAGAACACAAAAAAGAGAATTTTGAGAACCTGGTGAGATTATCAGTTGAAAAAATCAAATCCGGTGAATTTCAGAAAGTGGTCCCTTCCAGGAAGAACGAAATTGACCTTCCAGATGATTTTAACTTGGGCCTCAAATATATGGAATTATGCAATCTCCACCCACAAGCATTCGTTTCATTGTTCTCTTTATCCGGCAAAGACATCTGGATAGGTGCAAGTCCGGAATTACTGATTAAAATAACCGCTGGCAGGTTTTTTCATACCTCAGCTGTAGCCGGAACCCAATCCGGGAGAAATATTCAAAATTTATCCGAGGTTGCATGGACTCAAAAAGAAATTGAGGAACAGGCACTTGTAAGCCGATACATCATCAATAACTTTAAAAAAATCAGATTAAGGGAATTTGAGGAGGAAGGTCCTAAGACAGTTAAGGCTGGAGAGCTTTTACATTTAAGGACTGATTATAAGGTAGATCTCGAAGCTGTCAATTTTCCTCAATTGGGATCTGTAATGTTGAAGTTACTACATCCAACTTCTGCAGTTTGTGGCATGCCCAAAGAAAATGCATCAAAGTTTTTAAAAGATCATGAAAACCTGGATCGGGAGTTTTACAGCGGATATCTTGGCCCAGTGAATATTAGGGCCGAAACAAGCATATATGTAAATTTGAGATGCGCTAAAATCGTCAAGAATAAATGCATTTTGTATGCAGGAGCAGGTGTAACCAGGGATTCTAATCCCGAAAAGGAGTGGATAGAAACTGAATTGAAAATGAGTACGATAAAGGAAGTTCTGCTTTCAGAATAGAGAATTATTTGCAATATTTTCTGATCGCTTCATCTGCTTCTTCAACATCAAGACTTTTGGCCACCTTGAAATCATTGCAGGCACTACTTCTAAATTTTTGCCGTACTTTTATGGCACCTCTATATAAATAAGCTTCTCCGAGTTCGTGATCGATGTTAACAGCTTTTGAATAGTTTTCAACTGCTTCATTAAACAACCCTCTAATATGATTCACCCTTCCAATTAAATAATAGGCCATGGCATTTTGATCATTAAGTTTTAGGGCTTTGTCGAAATACAGGCCCGCTTTATCAAAATTATCCTGGCGGTAATAATATTTCCCAATACTAAGATAAGCGTTGTCATTGTTTTCATCTATAGTAATAACTTTGAGAAAGTCTTCTAATGCACGATCATAAATACCCATTTCTTCATACGCACGTCCCCTGTTGTATAAAGTTTTAACATGTTTTGGACGTAATTTTAAATATTCATTATATTCCTGGATGGCCATTTCATAATTTTCTGAATTGAAATATTCATCTCCAAGTGTGGAGCTGTCCCGTTCACAAGAAAACAGAAATGGAATGGTAAATGACAGGATAAAGAAAAGCTTTTTCACATTTTTTAATTTGAACTTGACAAAGGTATTCTAAAAATGATAAATGATGATTGATCAACAAACTTATTTATTTGCCTTTAAAAAACTTTCAACTGCCCCCCAGTAGGCTTTACTATCAAAATGAATATTCCACAATGCGCTTGATCCATGGTTACCTGAAGTCTCAGGAACAAAGAAAACTTTGTTAGATGAAGGGATATTGTCATAAATTATCTCACACTTCTCCTTTTCTCTGTTTGCACAGGTTAAAAAAGCAGCAATATATAATCCAGTAACGCTCTCTGATATAAAATTTGAAGGCTTTCCAAAAGACCTGAAATACTCTCCTGGAGAAAATGCCAATACAGCTTGAACTTGCTTCTGGTATTGTGTTGCTGTTTTTAAGGCCAGACTTGCGCTATAGGAACTTCCCCATAGAAATATTTTTCCTCCGGCAATGTTCAATCCATAATCCACTGAAGCAATAATATCTGTCTCAGCTGACAGATAGTTCGTTTCTTTCATCTTCTTTTTGGCTTCAAGAAAAGTCTCGTTATCGACGTTATTAACCGTTTTGCCTGACCTTAGATCCACCGCAAGGCAATTATAGCCAAGTTGATTTAGTCTTGGAGCAATTTCAATATACTCACCCCTGCTCCACCCTGCCTGGTGAAACAAGATAATTAGTGGGACCGTATCGGCATGAATCCTATAATAATCAGCAGTAATCCTTACTCCATCTTTTGAAGAAAAATGGACTTTTTCAGGTTGAGCATAACTGTTTTTAGAAAGGAAGGATATTAAAAGAATTATCAGAAAATATCTCATAGCTTATAGTTTAGGTTTACTTCACAAAGTTAGGAGAATATTTCATCCCTTCAAAACCTGTTATTTCTACCCCGGCTTTCCCAATGAACATTTTAGCTTCAACTTTTAAAGGAACTTTTGAAGCATCACTCGCAATCCATGCAGTAATAGAGTTTTCTCCAGCAAATAGCTTATTATCCGGCATTATTGGAATTAATTTATGTGCGCTGATCTTTCCTAAATTGGTTTTCACTTCCTCAATTCCCATATACAAAACATTCAGTTTATAGAAAGTATCTTCCAGAAAACCATTAAATATCAAAGTGTCTCCATTGTTTTTATTGGTGAAATCAATAGTTCTCAAATAAGCGAACCCAGAGATGAGGTCAAGCATATACGGCTCCTTAAATTCATAGACTTTCGGAGCTTCCATCCTACCTGTTTCATTATTCAGTTTTCTAACGTTTACTTCACCATTATCCTGATCAAAATCCGAATACTCTTTTAATCTGTATTTGCCTTCTTCGAGGATACGCCAGGATTTAAGAGGGAGAAGACTTTCTATACTTACATATGCCCCAAAATTATCATCAACTCTGGAGACAATCCTTCCTGCTCCGGCCGTTTTTCCATAAATATCAATTTTAAAACAATCAGTCTGGGAAATGGTGTATTCAACAGGGTAAATGTGAACTTCAGCTTTACCAACAGTAAAGATGCTATAATTCATTTTGTAATATAATTTTTCTCCAAAATCAAATGGGTAAGTTTTTCTAACTTCATCCGAAGAATCATTTTTCAAATAAAAACTATTGACCGGCTGGGAGACCAGATCGGTGAAAAATAGAAGAAAACTTAGTATCTGGAGGATAAACATAGCTTCTGTATTAATTTTCATTTACACCTAAGAATGATTAAGTACTTAAATTTTTCCTTGATCTTCTTTACAATAAATCTGGATATCCTGTTTTTAATCCGGATCAATTATATATTATGACTTAGTGATTATAAAGCACCAAGATTAATCCGAATATATCTTTCTAAATTGATTAAACTCTAAGATAACAACAGTTTAAATAACCTTTAGTTTAAATACGTTCCGTAATTATTCAATGATTCAAATTGCCACATTATTTTGTCTCAATGCTTCATTAAGTGATGTTTTCTTATCAGTACTTTCTTTCCTCTTTCCAATAATTAGAGCACATTGAACATTATATATACCTGCAGGGAATTTTTTTTCATAAGATCCGGGAATCACAACCGATCTTTCAGGCACATATCCTTTGAACTCTACAGGTTCATTGCCGGTAACATCAATTATTTTTGTACTGCCAGTAAGGTTTACATTAGCGCCAAGTACCGCTTCCTTCCCAATTCGGACTCCCTCTACCAGGATACACCTTGAGCCGATAAAGGCATTATCTTCAACGATAACCGGAGCAGCTTGAATCGGCTCGAGAACACCACCTAAACCTACCCCACCACTTATATGAACGTTTTTGCCTACCTGCGCACAACTTCCTACAGTAGCCCAGGTATCAATCATTGTGCCAGAGTCGACATATGCCCCTATATTGACATAAGATGGCATCATCACTACATCCCTGTTAATATAAGATCCATATCTAGCAATTGCATGCGGCACTACTCTAACGCCCAATTTATCGTAGCCTGATTTCAGTTTCATTTTATCGTGAAATTGGAATGGCCCAATCTCTATCAACTGCATATTTTGAATAGGAAAATAAAGTATTACAGCTTTTTTGACCCATTCATTTACCTGCCATCCATTTTTTATTGGTTCGGCAGCTCTTAAAGTGCCCATATCGATTTCTTCGATAATGGTTTTAATAGCAATTTTGGTGTCTTTCTCCTTAAGTATTTCCCGATTGTCCCAGGCCCTTTCTATTATTTCTTTTAAATCATGAACCATTTTAAATAACTTAAATCTAATATTGTATAATAATGAGTGAACGAACTTCCATCGTGTTAACATCCATTTTAAAGCCAGTCAATGACACCAGAATGTTCGAAAAATTCGGCCTTTCATTAGGCCAAACAAATAAATATGATGTTAATATCATAGGGTTTGCATCAAAAAATATTAAAAAAATCGACAACGTATATTTTTATCCCTTATTCAATTTCAAAAGAACATCTCCTCTACGCCTTCTGGCACCCTGGAAAATATTGTTTTTATTATTTAAAGTAAAACCTTCAGTAATCA
Source organism: uncultured Cytophagales bacterium (assembly GCA_942491935.1). Lineage (GTDB taxonomy): Bacteria > Bacteroidota > Bacteroidia > Cytophagales > Cyclobacteriaceae > JAGTVG01. Next base: position 23,608 of record CALOCZ010000072.1, on the reverse strand, counting down.
TACTTAATACACCTGAAACACTGTATGTTATATTATTATATAAGTTATTGACAGGGTGCAAAATAGTGTATGATGTGCAAGAAAATTATTTCAGAAATATATATTACAATAAAAACTACATACCTTTTGTTCGCATTCTGCTATCATATTCAATTCGACTTAAAGAATGGTCTGGGAGATGGCTAATTGATAAAATTATCTTTGCAGAAAATGGTTATAAACTTGAGATGCCGAGATCTGCCAAAAACGCTATAGTGATAAAAAACACTTATAAGGAATTGGATCTTGGAAAATTGGATGGTCAAAGTACAGATAATAAAAGATTTGAGGAGCAAGGAATAGATGCCAAAAAGTTTGAAGGAAAAATACATGATAATAGAGAATTAGATGCTGATGAATTAGAACCAGGCGGAATAGAATATATAGATGCAAGTACTCAAAAATTGTATGATCAAAGATCTGATGACCCAGAATCAAATACTAAAGGACTATATGATGAAGATCTGAATACTAAAAAATCGAATGGCAAAGATTTGTATGTTGAGGAGCTAGCTTCTAAAGATATTCATTTAGAAAAAGAGGAAAGGAGAAACATTCAGCAGGTTATTACCTTTTTATTCTCTGGGACCATTTCGGACAATTATGGAGTTTTTACTGCGATTGAGTTCATTGACAAGCTTCAATCACTAAATCCATTGGTAGAATTGTTGATCGTCGGGTATTGCGCCAATGGGAAAGTATTAAAAAAACTCGTGTCCAGGATAAACGGCAAATCACATATCAAACTGATTGGTGGAGATCACCTTGTTCCCCATCAGGAAATAATCAATTATATTCGACTATCGGATTTTGGATTAATCTGTTATGAAATTAATCCTTCTACAGAGAATTGTTTCCCTACAAAGATCTATGAGTATATGGCAAACCGATTGCCGATTTTAATTCAGAATTATGAACCCTGGTCCTCCTTCTGTCTAAGATATAATGCAGGCATTGAAGTTGATTACAAAGGATTTAATGTCGAAAAATTGTTGGAATCAATAATAGATGGAAATTTCTATGTCAAAGGGGTTCCTGATGAAGTTTTCTGGAAAAATGATGAAGAAAAACTCCTGAAATTAGTTGAGGATATTCAATCATAATTCATTAATTTAGGCACATCTAAATTTCTACTATTATATATGTTAAGCTTCGCTGAAGAAAATTATTTAAAAGCCATTTATCATTTGTCCGACGGGGGAAAGAATTCTGTTTCAACGAATGCAATTTCTGATGCCTTAAAGACAAAACCCGCTTCAGTAAGCGATATGATTAGGAAACTGGCCAGAAAAGGAGTTGTTTATTATCAAAAATACCATGGGGTCCAGATTTCTGAAGAAGGTAAGAAAAATGCCCTGTCTATTATAAGAAAGCATAGGTTATGGGAAGTATTTCTGGTTGAGAAATTGAAATTCAATTGGGATGAAGTACATGAAATCGCCGAACAGTTGGAACATATCCGTTCATCTTTGTTAATCAGCAGGCTGGATGAATTTCTTGGTTATCCCCAATATGATCCGCATGGGGATCCAATTCCCGACAAGGATGGAGTGATTCAGACCAAACCAAGGGTACCTTTGTCACAGCTAAATATTGATGATATCGGTAAGTTAACTTCTGTAAGTGATTCAAGTGATATGTTCCTCCGATACCTGGACAAACTCAATATTGCAATAGGTTGCCAGATCCTTATTTTAGAAAAACACGAATTTGACGGATCACTTGAAATTGAAATAGACCGGCAAAAAAAGACCTTTGTTTCAGCCGCCGTAGCTGAAAATTTACTTGTTACAAAATAAAACCCAGTGCAATATAGCTCATTTACCTTTCGCCGCATATAAATTGAAGAGGTTCAATATTCGCATAAACTACAATTTCCTTTTTCATTTAATTGAGCATTCTGTTTTTTAATCTTCTTTTTGAATCTTTAAAATTCGGATTTGTTTCCAATAGCTTAGTTCCAAAATCGACTCATTGGTAATATCATATTTATGATGAAATCTTCCCAAGGGTGTATGGTGTGTTTTTTCGTTAGTAATATCGGCGGCAGGAGGTTTATTGACCAAAAAGCTTTATTTTTGATACTGAGTATAATGAATCTGCCATTCCTCCAGACGATAATTCAAATGTTCATCCTTGAGATCTGCAGCAATGTAGAATTCCTTCAAATCCGTTGATGGCTTCTTTCCACTTTTCCATTTAGAGGTAGGGATTTCTGGGTTTATTGTCCTGAACAAAATATCATAATCCTGGAGTTTTCTTGGATTCTAAAGGCAAAAAACTATATCTCTCGCTTTGACTGAATTCGTTCGTTGGATAAGGCATCTGTTTAATAATTCTTAGTAAAAAATCAGCAGGATTTTTGGCTGATCTTCTTAGGAAAGTATACGTTAACTGTACATGGAACAATCCTCAACAGCTGTAAACTGTCAAATACTGATATCGAACTGCGTACATTCATCCATACTCTTTCTCTATGATCAGGGATCGATCTCCTTTGCGCAGCGGATATTATTTGGACCTTTCTTAATGTAATCTTTCTGGATCAAGATAGTAATATTGTCCACTAAATCCATCGATGCCTTTCCGCGGGGAAACAGGATTCCAACGATAAAATTAATTGTGTGAACTTCAGTTTTTTGAGGCAAGTAGCTGACATCCCCTCACCCTCCGTTTTCCAAGGAATGTTCATCTTCTGCTACTCATTTGTTAAATATCTGATTTTATCTCATAAATCTTTGTAAGGTGATCTATTAACCTGTTTTTTTTAAACTGGGTAGTTATTCGGATTGATCCATCTTCCGGAACCGGTATAGATTTGAACGATTACCACGCTAAAATCCATTAGAATTAACTATATATCCACATTGCTTATAAAGATTTATCACTATCATCATCAATTAAAATGATCATACACCAATGGAATTTAAAAGATGACCTCCTTGATCTCCTCCCAAAAAAGTCCGGAATCTCTACTTTTAACAGGTACATAATTATTGGGGACCGGGGGCCAGTACTTAATATTTACTAATTCGCCTGGCGGAAAAATGGGCACCTACACATCTTTATAATGAAAAAGTCAAAACTCCATCAATGTAAATGGATTTGCCTCGACCAACTTTGTCTGTAAATCAGTAAAAAGCATCAATAAACAAAAGGATCTTCCATATCCAGTATAGATTAGTAAGATTGACAACTATTAAAACCATTTAGAAAAACTACCACATCCATATTATTTTAAAAGAAGTACAACTACCACCATCAATTTACACAATCTCTTTAATATAAAGCATTTTCACTGTCCGTCATTTCGAGACGCAGCTAATGCCACCATTATTTCAAAATGACCTAACACGAACAACATCTATTAAACGATCAGTAAAACCAACTATAAATTAATAGAACCTGTCACAATCAGAAACAATTTAAGCCATTGCTCAAATGAATCAATAACCAAAAACAACGTCTGCCGTCAATAGAGTTTGAAAAAATCTGCTACGATAATCCACTTCAGAATTGATCATCACCCGAACATTGTTTTAAAAGATATGAGGAGGTGCTCATCAATTAAAAGGATCAGCCACTATAAAAAAGATTTGCAGTAGACAAATGCATTTACATAGCTTGGAAAGATCGGTTAGTACTATCATAAACTTAGGATTTATGCATCAGCAATCTCAATTTTAAAATTTCACGACCAAACAAGTTACATTAACATTTGCAATTGATAACCACTAAAACTATTTCATCATGATTTAAATCCATTACATCCAAATCTAATCTGCCTTCCTTACAAATACTGGAAAACACAGTACGTATGTCGAGAATTAGTTAAGATCTCAAGATTTGTGAGGAATTACATTTTACAAACCTGGCATAAATATTGCGTAATTTAGGAATGACATGAAACAGACAATTCATTCAGAATTAACTTATTATACAACAAATTAGACATTTTATCGTATTTTTGTATATCATCTGAGGAAAGATAAATGAAAAAAGTACAACTAATAATAATCAGCTTCACACTGGCAGTAATCATCAATTTTAATTCGATCGATGCCATTGGACAGGATAAAGGTAAGTGGTATACTATGGAAGAAGTTCAGAAAATAAATGCTGAAAATCCCAGGAAAATATTCATCGATGTGTATACCGACTGGTGCGGTTGGTGTAAGAAAATGGATGCAACAACATTTTCAGATCCGAAAATAATCAAAATATTAAATGAAGATTTTTATGCAGTAAAATTAGATGGTGAGGGATCTGAGGCCATAATTTTCAAAGATAAAGAGTACAAATTCGTGCCACAGGGGCGTAAAGGTTATCACGAGCTTGCTGCCGCTTTAATGAACAACAAATTGAGTTATCCCACTACAGTTTACCTGGATGAGAACCTGAATATGATCCAGCCTATACCAGGCTATATGAAAGTGGAAGATCTTGAACCTATATTAATATATCTTGGACAAGATCATTATAAAAATGTAACCTGGAAAGATTTCTTAGCGCAAAATTATTCAAACAACTAAATAATTGGTTGCAAGCAGTAACCATGATACCATTGTTGCATTAGCAACCCCTCGGATTAGGTGCTATTGGAGTAATACGTCTATCTGGCTCAGAGTTCAATTACTCTTACTAACAAGGTTTTCCCTGGTAGAGATTTATCTGCTCGGCAAAATCACACACTATTCATTTCGGGACAAAATCGTGATGGCGAAAAAATTCATTGACGAAGTTCTAATATCGGTGTTTGTAGCACCCCACTCCTATTCTGGAGAAAATGTTATTGAGATCTCCTGTCATGGTTCCAATTATATATTACAGCAGGTTATTAAATTACTATTGCGTGAAGGGGCACGGATGGCTGAACCAGGAGAATTTACACTAAGAGCTTTTTTGAATGGCAAGTGTGCTTGATCTGACCTAGGCTGAGAAAGCGGTATCGGATCTTATAAATGCTGACTCAGATTTCTTCACATCTGGCAGCATTGAACTAGATGAGGGCTGGTATTTCTCTGGAGATCAAAAAGCTCAGGGATCAGTTGATACATTTTGCCTCGATGATTGAGTTAGAACTTGACTTTTCTGAAGAGGACGTTGAGTTTGCTGACAGGGCGGTATTGAATCGTTTAATTGGTGATCTTTTAAAGGTTATCGGTGCTTTATTGCAGAGTTTTAGCCTTGGAAATGTTATAAAGAATGGAGTTCCCACAGTAATTGCAGGTAGGCCAAATTCGGGAAAATCCACTCTTTTAATCTGCTCTGCTAAATGAAGAAAAAAAGCAATTGTTTCAGATATGTGCCGGCACAACCCGTGATTTTATAGAAGATGAGATACATATCGAGGGGCTGACCTTTCGATTTATTGATACAGCCGGTATACGAGAGGCTCGTGATAAAATTGAAAAGATTGGGGTAGAGCGAACAAAGCAGAAGATGAAAGAAGCCAGCCTGATTTTATATATGTTCGATCTGAAAGAAGAATCCGATGAGGAGATCCATGCTGAAGTTGAAAAACTCAATAAACTAAATATACCATATATTAAAGTCGCTAATAAAACCGACCAGGCCCCTCCTGCCCTTTTGAAGGCTTTGAAAGACGATCCCTTAGATTTTGTTTTTATTTCAGCCAAGGCAAAGGAAAATCTTGATGAGTTAAAATCACAAATTATTGAAAAAGTAAATCTTGAAGGCTTCAGAACAGGCGATACAGTTACGTTACCAACCTCCGGCATTACGAAAGTTTCTACAATGCACAAAAGTCTTTGGAAGAAGTGGTAAACGGCATTCAGCGTGGCATTTCAGGTGACCTGCTGGCCATGGATATCCGCCAGGCCCTGCACTATCTCGGAGAGATCACCGGCGAAATCACCACCGACGACCTCCTGGGCACATCTTCTCCAAGTTTTGTATTGGGAAATAGGATAATCCGGACATGTGATCATTATTTATACGGCATTTTATTATCTCGAGAAATAGAATTTATATTTGCTTTTAATAAACTATAAAAACTACATAAGGAAAGTTTCTTTTCATATTTATTAGCCCCTTTTTGCTAAATAAAATTGTAACTAATATTGTTAATAATAGTTAATCAATAGAAATTCTGAATATTCCGACTGGAATTTAATTCTTTACTTATTTAGACAACATTCTTCCTGAATCTGTGATTGTTAAAAAAATAAATTTTTTTAACAATTCTAAGTAAAAGTTGTTTTATTTTAGGAAGTTATATCATACACGCTTTGATATTGGTTAGAATACTTCTTGTACCGACTTCATCAAAAAGTCTCAATAATTTGTTCTTAAAAGAAAAACAATAGCAAATACCTGCGATAAAAGTTACGAAGGGAATTTATAATCCGGAAATAAAGACATTTATATAATTATACATCAAATTTAATATAAGATTAAGGTTTGAAATTAGCGATACATAAAAGGTCAGAAGTTTTAGTGATCTTTGGATAGAATACTGTCAGAAAAAGGATATTCCATTCAAAATTGTAAATTGTTACAGATCGGATATTATTCAAGAACTCCATGATTGTAATGCATTAATGTGGAATTGGGATCACAATGACTATAAATCAATGTTATTTGCTAAGGAACTTACAATTGCCTTAAAAAAAAGAGGAATTAAGACTTTCCCCGATGTTAATACCTCGTGGCATTTTAATGATAAGTTAGGACAAAAATATTTACTGGAGGCGATTGGAGCCCCCATTGTGCCTTCTTATGCTTTTTATACTGCAGCAGAAGCCAGAAAATGGTCCCAATTGACCAATTATCCAAAAGTTTTCAAGCTTCGTGGAGGAGCTTCTTCTGTCAATGTAAGACTGGTTAAGAACAGAAAAACAGCCAATAAATTAATTCGGAAAGCATTCTCATCCGGATTCAGGCTTATTAATAGAAAAGCAGTCATTATCGATAAACTACATCAATTTCAAAGAACCAAAAAAATCGATAAGTTTATAGAATTAGTGAAAGCTGTAATCAGGATTTTTATACCTACTGAATTAGAAAAAATGTCAGGCAGGGATAAAGGATATATCTATTTTCAGGATTTTTTCTCTGATAATGAATTTGACACAAGGCTATTTATCATTGGAGATAAATGTTTTGGCACGAGGCGATTTAATAGAAAAAATGATTTCAGAGCTTCAGGTAGTAAAATGTGGGCGACATCCAAGGAATTCTTCGATATAAAAGCTGTAAAATTAGCCTATGAGCTTGCAGAAAGACTGGAACACACAATCAATCGCACTCGATTTTTTAGTCAAAGATGATCAATTTTATCTGGTAGAAATCAGTTATTCTTTTCCGCCTTATGATTTTGCAAATCACCCTGGATATTTTGATAAGAATTATGAATGGCATGATGCCGACATTATCCCTTCAATATTTATTATTGAGGAATTTATAAATTCACTGAACGGATAATACTTTAAAACTCCCAAATGTAAAAAATATAATCCTTACTGAATTCATCTCTGATCCATGTAGGGTAAATATGAAAATCGGATGGATTTGGAAAGTAATCTGCAATTTTCATTATATCTAACCTGTGTTTAAACGATCTGCTGATAAACCTGGTACATTTTTGACTCGCCATTGTCAAAATTCCATCGCATAACACTTTGGTAAAACAAAGACCGCCATCAATTATTATGTTTGGATAAAAATATTGTATTTTCGTTACCCAATCCTGAACAATTACATTAGGACCATCATACCATGGATCCAAATCCATTTGAAAGTCACTTACCGGATCAACTCTCAGGGTACATCCCAGCACTCGTGCACTATCCCCTCTACTAAATAAGAACGGTATATTTCAACATCTTTATCAGAAGGAGACAACGGCCTGGGTAAATCAGAAGCCCAGTATTCCAAAGTTATTTCATTCATAACTGGTCATTTTCAATAAATTCTATGCTTTCATACTATTAGTCAATACGATAATTCAAGTATATTATTATTGACAGTGGATATTTACAGGAACTTTGTTTGTAAATTCATTGCATATGTTTTACGTATTTTTCTTCTAAAAATCTTATCAATAGAAAATAAAGCAGTAAACCAATTCCTACAGTAAGACACATGTGTACTACTTCCTTAAAAGAGCTGTACAATAAGAGCCCAAGACATACTAATATAGATATTGCTGAAATAATCACCCCTCCCTTGAACTTGAGTATTGCTTCAGGAAATCGACTTTTATACTGGATACCGGTAAACTTATACATATGATTACGTATGTGACGAGTTTAATAATAACATGTATCTTGGCCGTATCCATAAAGGAATACACGAAAGTAAAGGCAAGAATTATTAGGTAAGATAAAATAATGGATATATGTGGTATCTGGTATTATTGATGAATTACAGAAGATATTGTTGGAAATTGCCCGTATTTCCTTCTCCGTAGGAAAATGCATATATAGAGTCATTACATTCAATCCTGAAAGGGAAATAATCAGTAGATACTGGCTTTCATTGTATTCATTATTCTAAATGGAAAATTTCGGACTATTATAAATTTCATAATCTCAGGAAGAAAATATACATCCAGGGGATTAGATCCCCCCGGATCAGTTTCTTGCTAATATTAAAAAATGAATCAAAGAAAAGAAAACGATTTGGAAATTCTTCGAAATTGAAAATCACTTTTCGGCTCAGGTTATAAGGAGTTGAACCACTTCAGATTACTCTATTAGACTACATAGAATGGTCACTAACTTTATTAGTTAGGGGAACAGATGGAGAATCAACACGGTGCTAATACATTATATATACATAATATATACATATTGGAGATAAGCCCTTGTAAGATTACTTGAAAATGCAACAAATTTTGAATAATTTGAATTCGGCTAAAACTTTTCCTTTAATTCAAAAATTTTTAGCTCTGTTGGTATCTAGTTAAAGAAAATATGATTTTTCTTATTTTTTATTGTATTTTATTGCAGATGTAAGATAGTTTTTATATATTTACAAAATAATTGTATTTTATAAATATTAATTTGTATTTATTAGCTATATCTATACATTAAGAGAAAACAGTTACCAATAATTAAATTCTAATCACTATGAAACTAAAAAACGAGCATTAAAACCATTAATCATCTTATTGCTGGTGGGTTTGTTTTCGTGTGAAATACATCAGAATTTACCAGTAACGCAGGACCAGGAGTCATTTGACGAAAGTTAGAGAAATACTACTTCAGTTGCTAGACTACATGCTCCGGATGATGTTCAGGATGATTATGTGATGAATCCAGACTTTATGAATTACGTGATCCCTGGAACCTGGAAGTACCCTGGGGTACCGTAGTTGTCTCCAATGATGGAGAAAAACTCTATATTCAGATTAATCCGGTTGAAGGATATTAGATTCATGCCGTATGGCATTACATAGGAACTGAGTGGCCTTACACAGAAGATCCGCTTGGGGATTGGTATACATTCCCGGGTATACAGGTGGCTTATCCTGGTTTGCCAAGTACGCATACACTCGAATTCGATCTTGAAGATTGGATGAGAAGAGGATGTTTGTGATTGCGCTTAAAGTCAGGTTATGGGTTGATAAGGAAACTCCTGATTCAGAAGGACAACAAATACCTCGTGTTTATACAATTATGGAGATCATCTTGATTACATATGGAATGATCCTTATTGCCTGTGTGAAGGACCTGGTGTGGAACTCGGCTACTGGAAAAACCATCCTGATGCATGGCCTGTTGATGAAATTACAATCGGAGGAGTAACTTATACAAAAGAAGAGGCCATAGCAATTATGAAAGCTAAAAAGGTAGATGGTGACAAGACCTATGATATGTTTAATCACCTTTGTTTCGCAATGCTTAATGTTGAATTTTAAATATTTCCTATTGTAATGATGATACGATTGTCGGCGCAAACGACTGGATGGCTACAAACGGTCCGGTTGGAAGCGGAGTTGATGCAGATAGTGAAGCATGGCAAGATGGTGGAGAAGATCTGAAAGATATGCTTGATGATTACAACAATGGCAGACTTTGTGCTGATCATCGAGATTAATATCAATAACTATAATAAAAAAGCCATCCCAAAAAGATGGCTTTTTTATTTATATCCACAGCCGTCAGAGGCCTACATTAACATGGCGATATCACCGGTGAAATAACGACCGATGACGTTTGGGTGAATATTTCAGTGAGTTTTGTATTAGGAAATAATATTTCTAAGAATATTGAATATCATTTAATGGAGTTAAAACTAGGCCAAGATATCGATGAACCAGGGGACTAAATGCTAAATTTATCGTTAAATCATAAAATAATCTAAGATATGGGATGTGGAATTGGTGAAACGTATGCAGCTCTTAATATTGAGGAAGATAATAGTAAAATACTAATTGGAATAGACAACGATTTTAATTCATTAAATCAGGGTAAAAGCACAATAATAAAATTGATTTTTTATATGAACAAGATGAAAAATTACCTGTGAAATCAAAAAGTATTGATTTTATGATTAGAAGTGTGTGAATAGCAATACTTTACATGTCAAAAACAAAAAGGGAGTCCGATTTGATCTCCTCGCAAATGTAGATGGCCGCTTTCTAATCAATTTTTAAGGGATCCCTATCTAATAAGTTAAATATTTAAATATACTGTATCTCCCTCAGCAAATTGTATATTCCAATTATATAGATTGACATCTTTAAGTTCTTTTCTTGTGTCTCAATAAATATTTTCTGAGATTTAATAAACTTGAACATACAGGTTGAAAGACCATCTATCGCTGTTTTATTTGTGGTAAAGGCTGATACACAACAACATTTTTTAGATTTGAAGAATTCAAATGATTTATGAAGAACTGTCTTCCATAGTTTTAAGTCTTGTCCAAGAAATGGTATGTAAACAATACGTCCTCGTTTTATTCCGCTTATTTCAGAAATAAAAAAAATACAAACGCCAAGCTTGGTAGTTCCTTTCATTATATTAAAACAATATGATTCTAATATTGGACAACGCAAAAGCCAGTTAATGTAATCTTCACTAATTTGTTTTTGAAAAAATACCTGAGGAAATCCTTTTCATTTAAGTTAAGTTATTACTATTATAATTTTCAAAATATACATCAATGTACATTTTAGCAGGGTTAATTCTTCCAAAGAAAGCAGGTAAAAGTATAATTGTCTTTACAAATTTTCTAATAATATCATCATTTAGCGAGAAGAAAAATCGCCATAGATTAAATATCTTGTAAAACTTGTATCCTTTAAAAATGTTATTCAGTTTAAACATCGGATAAAGTGCCAAAGCTGTGAGAGGTCCTCCTGTAATCGTAAAAGCGAATTGACTCCTTCGAGAGTGCATTTTCTACATCAATAATATCCCGGAGAATCCTTTTTTATATCCTGTGTTACCTTCCAAGACATAGGGATAACACCGCTAACCTTTTTATTTTCATCGAAATAATCAGAAATAATATAGCCTATGACACCTATTAATCTGCCTTTCTCATTCAGGGCCACTAAAGCATTATAAGAATTAGGTTTATTTGGATTACTAAAAAGCCATTTTAATTCATCAACACTTTTACCAAAATCGAAGATAGCGGAAATCTTTAAAAAGTCTTTATCTGTTAATTCTCGCATTTTTTCAGCCATATATAAACTTCAATGATATACTATATTGATTAAATAAATATTCCTTGTATATAATCTAATGATCACCACATTACAATTTAATACAATTTATGAACGCTCATTTCCTTCTTTTACAGATTATGAACAAAAATTGATTCAGAATTCTATAGTTTTATAGTAAATCCAACCAATAAGTGAAAATTGTATAATTCTATTATAAAATACAAATATATTGATATTAAAGATGAATTTTTGATTTTTATTTGTCTTTTTTTAAATAGTAAGAAAGATAAGGTTGTTCTTATAATTTATTTTGCTTGAGATTACTTAAGAAGTATTGATTTTTATTTATCATAGGATTCCAATGTGTAAATCAATATTATTAAATTTCATTACATCCTGTATACTTTTTGAGAAATGAATATTCGGTATAATTCGTAATTTCGAAAATTGGATATGCTCCATAATTATGTATAACCGGGAGGGCGACTATCATATACTGGCTTAACTCAAAGGAAACAAACCCAACCTGTCGAGGCCTCAGCCTCCCGCAGAAAGCATTGCCGTAAGGCTACGTAATATATACCGCTTCCATGACTTCCTTGATTGAAGAATCGACTTAGATAACAAACAAGATGCAAAGCCATGTGTATGATGAACTCAGGTTACTGTATCTGACAATAATAAATAAAGGCTATGACTATTCCTCAATTAAGAATCGAATGTCAAAAATGGGAATCGCTATATCAGAATGCAACGCACTTACATAAATTCGTTAGATGGAATTCATTCCGCAAAAGCGAATTGTATCATACTGGTTGTGGCACCGGTGGAAGGTGCATTCTAAAATCATAATCATCGTTAAATTCATTTCTGGCCGGGGTACAGCACTAATTTAATCCGGAATATTCATCTTATTCTCCATCATAAATACCTGATGTTTTCCAGCAGAGGATATTCACTTCCTGCCTGACAAGAGCTTATTTTCTAGTATCTTTTTCGAAAGAAGGAAGCTGTTCACAGGTATATTTGAGCCTTATGTTCCTTAGATAATTCGTGTGTTAGGGGTAAATCTGGTTAACTTCCTGAATATAGACCATCGCGCTCTACTGTTATTTATTATGCTGCAGCAATTTGAGGATCATTTATGGGCATATCATGCCCAACATTTTACCCCTCTTACTGCTCTATACCTCTTTTAACATCGCCTGGTCGGTTCTGGCCGAGGCCGGGGCCAGTTTTTTAGGGTTTAGTGATCCGGACAACCTCACCTGGGGTGGCATACTCTACAACCTCTGGATTTCGGGCAAGATCAGAACAGCCTGGTGGTGGTTTGCCTGGCCGTCCATCTGCATTATATTGCTGGTCAGCTCCCTGGTCTTTATCTCGCGGGCGTATGAGGAAGTGGCCAATCCACGCCTGAAACAGCGATAGCGGAGAAAACAAGATATGATCCTGGAAATAGAGAATCTCAAGACCTATTATAAAATCGAAAAAGGGGTCGTCAAGGCCAATGACGGCATATCGCTGTCCATCAAGGAGAACGAGGTCGTCGGCCTGGCCGGTGAATCCGGCTGCGGCAAGTCGACCCTGATCCGCACCATCATCCGTCTGGTCCCCCAAAGCGCGCAGGTGACGGCCGACAAAATGAACTTCATGGACCAGAATATCCTCGCCATGCCGGAGAAGGATTTTCGCGAAAAGATTCTCTGGCAGGGAATCGCCCTGGTTCCCCAGAGCGCCATGAATGCCCTCAATCCGGTCTACCGAGTGGGGGATCAGTGCACTGAAGCGATCAGTGCTCATACCGATTACGATAAGGCGGAATGTGAGCAGATTGTCAAAAGACTCTTTGACGCGGTGGGCCTCCAGGCCGGGATGATGAAAGCCTATCCCCATGAATTCAGCGGCGGGATGCGCCAGCGGGCCATGATCGCCATGTCCCTGCTGTTGAGTCCGGCGCTGGTCATCATGGATGAACCGACTACCGGCCTGGACGTCCTGGTTCAAGAACGGATCTTGCGAAACATTAAGGAGATTCGGCAGAAATCCGAGTCAGCCGTATCCATATTGCTCATCACCCATGACATCTCGGTTATCGCCGAGATGAGTGACCGCATCGGGATCATGTATGCCGGTCGCTTGATGGAATCAGCCGAATCAATGGAGCTTTTCAATGAACCCTATCACCCGTATACACTGGGTCTGAAAAATGCCTTTCCCAGCATCAAGGCCCTTGACCGGGAGCTCATATCCATTCCCGGCTCGCCGCCGAATTTAATTGAGGACATACCCGGCTGCCTCTTCGCTTTTCGCTGCCCCTTCGTTATCCCGGAATGCGAAAAGACCCGGCCGCCGGATCTGGAGATAAAACCGGGTCACATGGTGCATTGCATTCGTACCGATCATGTCGAAGAATTTCGAAAATTAGCAGGAGATAAAAAAACATGGCAATCCTCGAGGTCAGCGATCTAAAACAGTACTTCTATCTGCAACCCACTTTCCTGGGTAAATTGGTGGGTGGCGCAAAGCCAAGAATCATAAAGGCCGTCGATGGGGTCAGCTTCACCATGCAGCACGGTGAAATTTTAGGCGTGGCCGGAGAATCGGGTTGCGGCAAGTCGACGGCCTGCCTGGCCATCGCCAAACTGCGGGAACCGACGGGTGGTGATATCCTTTATAAAGAGCGCAATATCGCCGAGATGTCTAAATCAGAAACTCGAAGCTATCGGCGTGAAGTCCAGCTCATTTTCCAGGACCCCTATGAGTCGCTCAATCCCAGATATACCGTATTTGATTCGGTGGCAGAGCCGTTGCGGGCGCTTACCGACAAGAGTAAGGCAGAGATCAGAGAAAGAACCAACGAAACGATCGCCTTGGCCGGATTGACACCCGAGGAGTATAAAAACCGGTACCCCCATCAGATGAGCGGCGGGGAAAGACAGCGGGTTGGTATTGCCCAGGCCCTGGTGCTGGAACCCAAGCTGGTGATCGCCGATGAACCGTTATCGATGCTGGATGTTTCCATTCGGGCCGGGATATTGGACCTGATCAGAGATTTGTCCAAGCGCATGAACTTTTCGTGCATCTATGTCTCCCACGACCTCTCGATCCTGTCTAATATCTCCGAGCGCTTGATGATTATGTATCTGGGTCGCATCATGGAACTGGGAGTTACCAGGGACGTCATCACCGATGCCCATCACCCCTATGCCCGCGCGCTTATCGCCGCTGTACCGATCCCCGATCCTGCTTATAAACGACCCATCCCCAAAATCAAAGGCGAAGTCGCACAGCCCATTGACCCGCCACCCGGCTGCCGTTTCCAGACGCGTTGCCTGCAGGTCATGGACATCTGCCGGGATACTGAACCACCCCTGAAAGAGGTAAAACCGGGACATGCTGTCGCATGCCACCTTTACTGAAACTTTGGTTTATAAATTCGTAAAAGTTCGGCCACGAAGACACGAAGGCACTAAAAAAATGAAGGTTTCAGGTGTCAGTGTTCAGGTTTCAGTAGTAAAAATCTTGAATACAACGCGCACTTCCACAAATCACAATGACGAATTCTCAAAACAAGTACTCGAGAACTCTACAATTTTGAAAAAGAAAGCAAAAATTTTCCGGTACGGGTGCAAACACAAGGAAAGGAATTTGAAATGGAAAAGACATTAAATTTTGCCGTCCTGGGCAGCGGACACGGCGGCAGGGCCGTCTGTGGACAGATCGCTGAAAAAGGATATCCGGTCGTTATGTATGAACCTCTGGAGGAGACAGAGGATTATTTGAAAATAAAAGCAGAAAAGGAGATGTTTTTAGATGGAGACATTACCGCCGGCGGTAAGCTTAGCGGCGCAACCATGGAAATTGAAGAAGCCTTAAAAGACGCTGACGTTATTTTAATTGTGGTCCCTTCTTTTGCCCATAAACCAATCTTTAAAAAAATGGTATCGCAGCTCAAAAACGGCCAGCATGTCATCATCATTCCCGGAAATTACGGCGGTTTGCGTTTAAAGAAGATGATGACCGATCGTGGGATCAAAAAAGAGATAACAATATCTGAAACGGTCTCACTCCCATACGCATGTCGGATTGCGGCTTACAACACCGTAATGATCTATAAGAAAAAGTCCCGCCTGAAAATTGCCTCCTCTCCCAGCCGCAATAACCCGCAAGCGCTCGACATTATGAATGATATCTTTGGGGGTTATGTCAATTTCTTTGCCGGGGAAAATTTGCTGGAAGTCGACCTTGATAATCCCAATCAGACCCTCCATCCGCTTCCGGTACTTTTAAATTACGGCGATATCGAAAGGAACCCGGAAACCTTCCGCCATTATATAGACGGTATTACCCCGCTGATCTCTGAAAAAATGATGCACATGGACGAAGAGCGTCTTGCCATCGGCAGGGCCTTCGCGTTGAAGCTCTCGTCAACTATGGAGCAACTGAAAATGTATTACGGCCATAATGACACCCAAACCTATTATGAATATTCAAACAGTTCTGAAAGCCCTTATAAAGATGTCGTCGGGCATAATGTGAGAAGTCGTTATCTCACGGAAGATGTTCCGGGTCTAAATGTACCCGCTTTGCAACTGGCAGAAAAAGCAGCGGTGGAAACGCCGATTATGGAATTAACCATCCGATTGACTTCATGGCTGCACGGGGTGGATTATGTTTCAACGGGAACGACGCTTGAAAAACTTGGCATTGCCGATAAGACACCGGCGGAGATCGTTGCCCTGACCTCATAGTGGCCGTGTTGCTTTAACCTGGGATGGTGAAAAAATGCTGAATCCGCTTTTTCAAAGTTATCCCGTTTTAATTCCTATGGAGACATTGGCCAAAATTTGGGATTTTAGCCCGCCCTGGCGCGACGGCTTCAATAGTAAATTACCAAAACTGATGCGCTTTATAAGTGGGAGGTCATAAACATGCTACGATAAATCAGGTCTGGGCCAGGGATTGCGGCCTCCGGCCCGGAGGGGCTGTTTGCATAGGGGCCTACGCCCGGAGGGATTTTGGATTTGTGGAATCGCTACGCTCTATCATTTTATAATAGACAGAATTCCTTTTTTAATACCCAGTATTCCACTATTCCATCATTCCATCCATGTGGTTCCCAACGTGGATAACCACAAAGAACAATATATTTTTTAACAAGTTGTAGAATTTCCGATAAATTGAACTTATGGGAGGTTAAAATGAACATTTTGGTGGGATATGATAGATCCAATGTGGCCAAAGAAGCTTTGGTACTGGCAAAGAAACATGCGAAGGCCTTTGACGCGAAAGTCTTTTTGCTCACCGCCTTGTCACAAGGTCCTGATTTGCAACTCGAAGATATCCAAAAGGCTGAATATGAACTGGAAAGGTTAAAGATTTCTTTTGAAGAAGATGAAATTCCATGTGAGACCCATGCCATCGTCAGTTCTTTAACTGCCGGAGAAGACCTGGTTCAGTTTGCACAGGAAAGCGAAATTGATGAGATCGTCATTGGTGTCAGAAGACGGTCAAAGGTCGGGAAATTGCTATTCGGATCGAACGCGCAGTATATCATACTTCAGGCTCCCTGCCCGGTGGTCGCGGTTAGGTGAATTGTGGTCGTTCAAGGGTTCAGCGTTCAGAGGTTCAGGGTTTAGGTGTCAGCCCAGCCGCTGGCCATAAAGGCGGCTAACTTAATCGAAAAAAAACTTCGTGAATTCTTAGATCTGGCCACCTTGCCTGCCTACTGGCTCTACTTAATTTTGTCCAGGAAATAGACATTGAATCCGAAACGCAGAACCTTGAACCCTGAACCGCTCAACCTAGTTTTAATCAAGGAGCACAGACATGAAGATCACGGCAATAGAGCTATGCCACATATCTATTCCTTTCGTCAAACCGTATGCGCTTTCAAAGATCTACGGAACGCTGAGTCATGCCCACGCCGTCATCTTCAAGGTCCACACCGACGAAGGAATTGTAGGTCTGGGCGAAGCGGACCCGATGAACCCATTCACTGAAGAGACCCCGGCTTCGGTCATGGTCGTCATGCGGGATGTCATCGCTCCTTATCTCATTGGACAGGACCTGACCCGTATTTCAGCAATAGAATCGAAGCTTGACGATGTTATTCATAGCAACCTGACGGCCCGTGGGGCCGTCAGTATGGCGCTTTACGACATTGTCGGCAAGTTCAATAACATTCCGGCCCATGCGCTTTTAGGCGGTGCGATCCATTCCGAGCTTTCAATTCTCGGCGCGATCGGCAGTGGAACTCCTGAGGAAGACGAGGCCGCCATCGAAGCGTTGATCGATCAGGGCCACAAGACTGTTATGATCAAGATGGGGGCGTTGCCAATCGTCGATGAAATCAGGCGAATGACCTCAGCCCACAAGCGATTCGGTGACCGGATCCCCATCATTGTCGATGCCAACCAGGCATGGGAGGTGGCTGAAACTTTTGCATTCCTTGACGGAATTAGAAACGATCGGCCCGATTTGATCGAACAGCCCATTAAGCGCTGGGACATAGATGGTCTCAAGCGAATTCGTGATCGTGCCCCCTGTCCACTGAGTGCCGACGAGAGTTTAACAACTGTAAAAGATGCCGCCACCCTTATCAGAGAGCGGGCGGTGGATGTCTTCAGTATCAAGGTTTCAAAAAACGGCGGTTTGTACAAATCCAGGCAGATCGCTGCGATGGCCGACGGCTTCGGTCTCAAATGTCTGATGAATAGTATGCTCGAATTCGGCATTACCCAGGCGGCCTCTCTTCAGCTGGGTTGTACATTGAACAATCTTTTGGATTGCGGACATGCCTACGGTTCCGTGCTGAGAATGTCGGACGACATCACCGACTTTGGCCAAAACATCTCCCAGGCCGCGGTCACAGTCCCATCAGGGGCCGGTTTGGGCGTTCGCCTGAATGAAGAGAAACTAAAAAAATACACCCAAGATTATCTGAAAATTGACTGAATGAACGAGATTAATAATAGTTCTGCCACCAAGACACGAAGCCACAAAGAAAAGAAATTTTAAGGTTTCAGGTGTTCAGCCGCAGGCAGATCAAAGCGCGGACAGAGAACATTGAACATCGAACGTCCAACATCGAACATCGAATATGTTTGACGCTACCCTTCATCAATTTTAATACAAGCGAGCCGCGCCTGCGACAGCCCTTCGACAGGAGCTCTTAAACATCAAGGTCGAACGACTCCGCCCAACGAATTTCGAAAAGTATTTGCGCTTAGCTCAGTCTTTTTTAAATTGGCAGAATACATTATTCGATGTTGGACGTTCAATGTTCGATGTTCATCTTTTAGTTAGTCCCTTATCTGAAACTAGCCAAGGGCAAAGTTTTTTTTCGACTAGGCAGGCCATTTTTTTGGTCGGCGGCGGGGCAAAAACCTGAAATCTATAATCAGCGACATTACATTATCAGCGTGCTTAGTGCCTTAGTGGCTAATCTATTTGCATTCAAGGAACTTGTTATGACAAAATCAGTAGATCGTCCCAAGTTTGCTGTCCTGGGGACCGGAAACTCGGGGCAGGCCTATGCCGCCGACATCACCCTTAAGGGATTTTCCGTCAATCTGGCCGAGGTGCCCGAGTTTGAGGATAACCTGCGTGCCATTGAAAAAAAAGGAGGTATTGATATATCCGGCGACGCCGGCAACGGATTTGCCAAGCTTAATATGATTACAACCGATTTGAAAGAAGCCGTCAGGGGCGTTGACGTTATCATTATCGGCGGCTCGGCTTATGCTCATGAACCTTTTAGCAAAGCACTGGCCAATCATTTCGAGGACGGACAGTTTATCCTGTTCACTTCCAATTTCGGGGCGCTGAGATTCAAAAAATGGATGCACGAAATCGGCGTGACCACCCGGGTGACGCCGGTGGAAACCATGTCCTTACTTTATGCCACCCGTGCGCGCGAACCTGGTGTGGTTGCTTGTTTCGGCATTAAAAATCAACTGCCCACAGCCGCCTTGCCGGCCGGCCGGACCGGCGAATTTTTAAGCTTGATCAATCCCGTATTTCCTCAATTTATTGCGGCCGAAAATGTTTGGACGACCAGCATCAATAACTTGAACCCCATCGTTCATCCTCCCATGGTAGTGTTTAATGCCGGCCGGATAGAAGCGACAGGCGGTAAAGGCTGGAACCTCTATGCGGATGGCGCCACCGAGTCGGTATGCAAAGTGATGCTGGGGATGGACGCCGAGCGTATGTCGCTGCTCAAAAAGATCAGCAGCGATGGGATCCCATTTAAAAATGCATTTGAAAATCTCTATGCGAAATATTGCTTGGAGAAAAAAACCTTATCCGAAACCCTCCGACAAAGCCCAATACATGGCGATTCTCTCCCGGCACCTGCTTCCATCAATACCCGCTACTTAAACGAAGACCTGCCTTTTGGTCTGTCACCCTGGTCTTCGATCGGCCGCATGTGGGATGTACCCATGCCTAAAGTGGATGCAGTCATCCAGATTGCTTCCATCATGACGGATGTGGATTACTTCACAAAAGGTCTTACGGTTGATGATTTGGGGATCGCGGGTATGAGCCCGGAAGATGTCAGGAAGTTGATTAGTTAGAAAAATATCAAACAGGATTTACAGGATCACCTGGATGGAAAGGCCGCGGGTGCCTAAGGGTATCTCTGCCGCGGGCGAAAAAAAATAAATGTGTGTTTAAGGGAGGATATAAGAATACCTATTGACATCCGGGGCATGTGATGCCGGCCCAAAAGACTCTCTTTGACAAGACGGCTGACTTGGCGGCCAATCGTACCGGAATGTCACCGTCGCGCGAGAATCAGAGGATCAGTTCGATGATCTGACCGACGGGATTGAGGATGCATCGATCATCGCTTCCGAAGCGGAAATGCGAGTTAAAGATCATCTGATTCTGCGGGACACCGAAATTATTCACCGAAGTTTTCATTATACCAGGTCTATCATTGACTACCCGTTTAAAAACGAGCCCTACCTTTTCACCCGATTCGGTGACGGCACTTACGGCGTATGGTACGGTTCGCTCGAGATGAAAACCACGGTATTTGAAACCGGCTTTCACATGATCAAAGCTGAGTGTGCCGTAGAGGGCCTCGACGAGGTGGTTGTCCGTGAGCGCGCTGTTTGCCGGGTTCAATGCTGCGCAATCCTCATCGATCTCAGGGGCAAGCAAAAATCCTTTCCTAAACTATTGGCGGATGATTACGGGTTTACCCAGCAAATCGGCCAAAGAATGAACAGAGAGGGGCATCCAGGGCTTTTGGCACCATCGTCGAGATACAAGGGAACGAATATGGTGATTTTCAATCCGGATGTGCTGTCAAATCCCCGACTCCACTGTTATCTCACCTATTTTTTCGATCCGCATACACTAAACATCAGAGTTGAAAGAACGGTCGGCAGAACCTGGCTCAAGGTGGATGGCCGAAAATGGTTCGAGCGTGGGAAATAGGTGATTTTTCATAATAAATTAGTATCAGGAGGACCAAATGATTATTCATCAGAGGGAAATCGGTTATAGTGAGTATTATGCGGAGTTTTTCGATGCGCTTGTCAATGCCAAGGATTTTATGGAAAATAAATATCCTGAAATCTCGGTGGAGCTCATGTACAATCCGGCAGGACCAAGGGGAGCGGGCAACGATTCACAGACGCGCTAGCCGCTTCGCAACTGGCCGACTACGAGCGAATCGATGCCGAAGTGGACAACGACGAGGAGTATTTGAAGAACTGTTCGAGTCTATTATGAGCACTGACTCGCGCATCCGATCGTAGATCACATGGTTCGCAACCAGGAGCTTTCATCTATATTGCCGATTCAGCGGTGGTGACCCAAAAAAACCTGTTGGCCATCGGCGAGACTACGTTATTCATAAGTCGTCTACCGGCCAGCTATAAGGAGTGTCTGCGGGTAATAAAAGATGGCATTGAAAAGGATCAATGGCAGGATATAGGCATATTATCCAGTACTAAACCGACTGTTAAGCGACCGGCAGCCCATTATAAAGCCTATGAATCAAGCGTTGAACTTTACGGTAAAAAATATCGAGCTGTCGTGATCCACTCAAGTGCCCATGATAAGCGCCGTCAAAAGCGCATTGATCGAGAATTAAAAGCAGATCGAAAGGCCTTAGAAGATCAATGCAAGCAAGCTAATAAAAAAGACTTTTTTTGTCTTGCTGACGTACAAGCTGCACAACAAGAACTTAGCAAGACGAAGTGTAAATATTACGTTTTAAATTCACAGATTGAACAAAGACCAAAGTATAAGAAAGGAAGGCCCAAGGGCGGTTTTAAAGAAGTTAATCAGATGCGATATGGACTTTTAACAACCATTACAGAAGATGAAAAATCAGTTTCAAAGTTAAGACAACAAGCGGGTTGTTTTGTGATGCTGACCAATGTTGCCAAAGATGGAAAAGAAAGTTACGACGCAAAAGACATCTTAAAAGCCTACAAGGATCAATACGGGATAGAACAAAACTTTGGCTTTCTTAAAGACCCTGTAATCGTAAACAGTATATTTTTGAAGAGGCCGGAACGCATAGAGGTTCTTGGCTTAGTTCTTCTGCTTTCACTACTAATATGGCGGTTGATTGAAAGAGAGATGCGCCAATATGTTGAAAGAGAAAAACGAGATTTACCCGGGTGGAAAAGAAGGCGAACCACACGACCGACAACCTTTATGCTCATGACCAATTTCCAAAGAATCATGATTATAAAAATTGGAGATAACCGACAACTCAATAAACCGTTTACTGAAAAGCAAATGGAGTATTTAGTATCACTAAAGGTTGACCCGAATGCCTTTATTAAACCTGGGGCTGATGCTTGCTTCTTTTTAGTTTCAAGAAAAATGATGAATAATAAGCAAGGTGCCCAAAAAATCCATATCATTTCGCTTAGTAAAACGGTCAAGCCCCGTTGACTCAAAAATGCTGGATACTGAGCGGAGAGACCTAGGATGGGTGTCCACGGGGAAAAATACCTATCATTGGACAAAGGTGATAGAAGAGCAATGCCATTATCCCCATTAGCTGAAGGCATCCAGCAACCCATGGATGGTAGTGAGAATAAAAAAATAAGAGTAAATATTTCCACCACTGCTTTGAAAAAAAATAACTTCTTTTTGATAAAAAGTGCAAACAATGTCTCAACTCAGCAAGGCTGCGAAAATGGAGAGTGAAAAAAACCTCTGTGACCAAAGAAATGATACGACGGTATGTACAACCAGCGGTAGCCAATGACGTCGGCATCCGGAAGGCTTGAACATGCGATGCTCAAAATCCAAAATTTCAAGGATTCTTTTCCTGAGCTAAAACTGTATAAAGAGGATAAAGCGATTACGGAATGAGTTATGATCGTCGGCATAGCGCCTTCCTATATCAATACTTCCAGCCTTGAATATAGCAGTTATTATCTTCCAATATCATATTGTAAACAACGAGACCATTATAGTTACCGCGGGTCATATATATTTTCACTTCAGCTTTATCGCCGGAAACTGTCATTTTTGGTTTTCCCAGTGCGATAGAAGGATTTCCGGCAAGCCTCTTAGGCAGAATTTTAACATACTCCTCTTTGGAAAGGGTCTTTCGTTCCCTGCCAGTCATTAGCGAGGCTTTTGGATGGATGAGACTTTCAATTTTCTTGGCATCCAGGGTATTTACTCCATCCTGAAAATCTAACAAAATGCTTTTCAGCGCTTGCTCCTGAGGGGATTTTGGCTCATAATTGGTTAAAGGTTCATTCTGACCACAAGATGCTATTACCGTTATTACTATAAAGAATACAAGTTGTTTCATTATGATCACTGTCATAGATATGTCAGTCTATTTGCAGGTATTGCGAGGCAGTCTTCTTAAACCGAAACATGGACCCTGCAAGAATTGCAGCATATCAGCCGGACCTGATATATTGA
>CALOCZ010000071.1:0-10532 GCA_942491935.1 uncultured Cytophagales bacterium | reverse complement strand
CTAAGCAATCGCGGACCTGCGCTTGATTTCTATATTCTCCAATCTAAATGGGAGGATAATAAATTGAGAAAATGATTTAAATAAATGTTGTATTTTTTTATATTTACAAATAAGGAAATGAAGGCTCTTGATCTTTTAAAGCATTTCGATTTTTTTTTAGTTCCTGAAATATGTACAAATACTTTGTTTTGGGTTAAAGGTAATACTGGTAAGTATTAAATTGACCTGACTCAGAAGAGATTTTTTTATTCTTGATAGTTATACAGGTCTATCTTCATCTGTAGTAAAAAATTAAAAGTATGATTAATTTAAAAGGAGGAGTGATTTTTGTTTTTATTGATTGTTTTCTTCCCGGGTATGATTGCCGCTCAATCCGGAGATGTTAAAACTTCTTGACTGGCGACCGAAAAGCCAGTTAGTAGTAAAAGAAACAAAGGTTCTAAAACCCAAATATCCCGGTCATTGATATTCACAATCATCTGGGTGATCTTGAAAATACAGAGAAATATTTAGAGGAGATGGATAAAAGCTGGGGTCTGGAAATGCGTCAGTCTGGATGGAAATTCAAAAATGACGCTTTAATCATCTGAAAGCTCTCAATCTATTTCGAAAGACCGTTTCCTCGTATTTTTCCGCCCGACTTCAGCAAGATCGATGAGCCCGATTTTGGCAAAAAGGAAGCTGAAAGACTTGAAAAAGCGGTGAAGATGGGAGCAAGGGGGTTTAAAAATAGCCAAAAACCTGGGTTTAACTGAAAAAGAAAAGAACGCGAAGATCATACCTGTTGATGACCCCCGGATTGATCCCATCTGGGCAAAATGTGCAGAGGGCTTGGCATACCGGTAATGATACATGTATCAGATCCGAAAGCCTTTTTTACACCTGTTGATAAGTACAATGAACGATATGATGAATTAGGGGCACACCCAAATTGGTCTTTTTACGGTGACGAGTATCCATCGAAAGATGAGATATTTGCCCAACGCAACCGGGTATTTGCCAGGCATCCAAATACCATATTCATTGGAGCACACATGGGTACATTACCTGAGGAGCTACATACAGTTGCTATGTGGTTGGATATTTACCCGAATTTTTATGTTGATATCGATGCACGCATCAGCGATTTGGGGCGTCAACCCAGGACTGCACGAAAATTTTTAATACAGTACCAGGACCGGGTGTTATTTGGGACGGACACAGAGCCAAATGCAGAATCTTACCGCATTTATTATCGATTTCTTGAAACAGACGATGAATATATTGACCCCGCCGGTGGGCACCACCTCCAGGTCGCTGGATGATCTATGGAGTTTATCTCCCTGATGAGGTTTTGGAAAAAATATATAATAAAAATGCGCTGAAAATTCTGGCTTTGTTCAAAGGGGCTAATTAAAAATATTAAATGTTAGATACTATTTTTAGGTGGGTATCACTTTTTAGGAATATTGCCATTGTATATAATTGGACTGTAAAGAATACATTTATTAAAAAAGTAGCCATTTTCAAGGCATAGTATTCTGGAATTTGTAAATCTGGCCATATAAGGTCACAGTAAAACGAATAATGCACCTGTATGATCATCAAAGTCCTTTGAATAGTCCATAGGTCGAATAGGAGAACAGAAGGTATTTTTAATAAATAATATAATTTAAATTTCTATCATATGTACATCAGAATTATTATTTTCCTGCTGATAGTCTTTAATTCGAATGCACAGGCTCAAACCGGATTTCGCGGTAATCCAGGAAGAAATACCGTCCGGCCTGAAGTAATCGACGATGTTCTTTATAATCCCGGTAAAGGAATTACTACTGCCAATTCATTTGAAGGAGATGTGGAAGGATACCCAAAATCAAGGATAGCATATTGGCGTTTCTATTGGAGTGAAATTGAAACTGAGAATGGCAAATTTCGATGGGATAAGATTGAAGATGTTATTGAAAAAGCAAGATCACGCGGACAACGCGTGGCCCTTGGAATTATGCCAGCAAATGGTTCTGCACCTGAATGGTATAGGGATTTAGGAGCCGCCGGGTTTGAATATACGCCTGAACGCGGTGGGGGTACAAGTTGGATGCCCGATCATAATGATCCCTTGTATTTAGAGTATATGGGACGATTGGTCCGGGAAATGGGAGAACGATACGATGGCCATCCGGATATAGATCATATAGATATGCGCTCCTTAGGGCACTGGGGCGAATGGCATTTTGGATTCATCGAGCCACGTCCTGAGGTCAAACCTGAGATCCGGAAAGCCCTGGTGGATATTTATCTGGACAACTTTGACAAAACGCCTTTGATCATGCTGATCGGAGGTGGTGATGAATTGACCTACGCAGTTGAAAATGGGACAGGCTGGAGAGCTGACTGTCTAGGAGACCTTGGTTATTGGGGTCCTGATTGGAATCATATGAAGGATTCCTACCAGCAATCTCTGGATAATGCCAGTGCTAATGATGCCTGGAAGTATGCTCCCGTTTGCTTTGAATCCTGTGGAGTCATGCAAAAATGGGATGATGAAGGTTATGATGTGGAATTTATCATAAATGAAGCTTTACGCTGGCATATTTCGATCTTTAATAATAAATCATCACCTATCCCGCCAAGATGGTGGAGCGAGATGAGTGAATTTATAAAAAAGATGGGGTATCGGTTTGTAATTAACTATATCACTTTGCCCACAATAGTTAAATCAGGTGAAACATTGCATATAGAAAGTGAATGGGAGAATTTGGGAGTAGCTCCAGCTTATAGAAACTATATTATTGCTTTCAAATTAATTCCTAAAGATCGCCGTCCAAAAAGTTCCATCATAGAGGATCCCTCATATGGTACTGATATAAAAAAGTGGTTGCCGGGTAAACATAACTTGAATCTCGATTTGAAGATACCTGCGGATATAAAACCAGGAAGGTATAATCTGGCTGTTGCCCTTTTGGATCCATATACAAAAGAAGTGGCAGTTAAACTGGCGATTGAAGGCAGGGATTCCGAGGGCTGGTATAATTTAAGTGAACTTGAAGTAGAATAAATATAAACACTGCAATTTTTTAAATATAATATCATGAAAAACTCTCGAAGGGATTTTTTGAAAAAAACGAGCATAGCCAGTGCAAGCCTGGTCGGAGCCAGTATGGCATCCTGTACTGATCAAAAAGAAAAACAGGATCCATCTCCTGAAACCTATGAACAGAAATTCAATATGTCGGGATATGCCGCACCAAAACTGGATGTGGTCAGGATAGGGGTAGTGGGATTAGGAAACCGGGGTACGGGTACAGTCAGAAGATTGGCAGGTATTGAGGGTGTTGAAATCAGGGCATTGTGTGACCTGGAACCGGACCGTGTGCAAAGATCCGCAGATAACATCAGTCATCTGGGACATAAACCTGATTTTTACTCGGGACACGAAGATGAATGGAAGAAAATGGTTGAAAGGAAAGATCTGGATCTTATTGCCATAGTTACTCCCTGGCATATGCATACTCCAATGTGTGTTTATGCTATGGAAAATGATAAGCATGCCTATACTGAGCTGCCAGCCGCAACTTCAATGGAAGAATGCTGGCAATTGGTTGAGACTTCTGAACGGACAAGAAAACACTGTATCCAAATGTCTGCCAACTGCAGTGGAGGAACCTCGGCAGTGATTTTGAACATGGCGAGGGAAGGTTTTTTTGGAGATATTATACATGGTGAAGGGTGTTATATTCATACCTTATTAGATTTTTACCTGTTTGATAAGGACATGTACCACGATATGTGGAGGCTTAAGGCAAACATCGGGAAAACTGGCAATCTTTATCCGAACCATGGTATCGTCCCTATCATGCAGATGATGGATATCAACTATGGCGACAGGATGGACTATTGTTGTTCAATTTCCAGTGAGGACTTTTCAATGAATAATACCGCAAAAAGATTGGCTGAAGAAGATCCTTACTGGGAAGAATATATTGACAGGGATTTCAGGGGCAATATGAATGTAACCACCATGAAGACTGTTAAGGGCCGGACTATAGTATTAAATCATGATGTTACTTCACCAAGGCCCAGGGGACGGCGACTGTTGAGCGGGACAAATGCTGTTTATATATCCCATCCCGACAGAATTTCTACCAGTGAGAATCATACCGGATGGGGGCATTATGATTGGCTTCCGGAAGAAGAATTAACATCCTTACTCGAAGAATATACACCAGAGATAAATAAAAGGTTCGAGGAACTTTCAAAACAGGCTGAACAACTGGACAAGACTGGTCATTCCTATTACCAGACCAGTCCCGTAGACTGGAGAATAATTGACTGTTTACGAAATGGATTGCCAATGGATATGGATGTTTACCAGGCTGCAACATCGAGCGCTATGACTCCACTAAGCATATGGTCCGTTAAAAACAGGGCCTTTGTTGATGTTCCGGATTTTACCGGCGGTTCCTGGAAAACAAATCAAAGAACACTCGATATTGGCTTGGAGAGAGGAGGAGGTTCTACAAAACTGACTTAGAATTATCCCAATACTATAATGAAAAGAGATATGCCATCTTCGCGACGGGATTTTCTTGGGAAATTTGCATTTGGAACCGTAGGAATTGCCGCTTCCGGAATGCATGTTCCTGCAATATGCGCCGATAATTTTGATTTAATCCAGGAGGGTAAACAGGAACCATGGGTACAGAAATCAGACAAAAAGATACATATTGGTATTGTCGGCGGAGGTTTCGGAGCTGATTTTTACTGGCATCAACACCCTAATTGCATCGTAGAAGCAGTTAGTGACCTGCAGGAAGAAAGGAAAAACAAGTTGATGCAGGTATACAACTGTAAAAAAAGTTATGAATCACTGGAGAAACTTGTACTGGATGATAATATAGATGCTGTAGCAATTTTCACAGATGCCCCAAGTCATGGCCGCCATATTGTGGAAGTATTGAAACAAAATAAGCATTGTATATGTGCAGTCCCTTTGTCAATGACACTGGATGAGCTTTATACCGTAAAGGAATGGAAAGAGAAATCAGGTTTGAAGGTCATGATGGCGGAGACAAGTGTATTTCACTCTGACCTGTACAATGCGAAGTTGATCTATGAAGAAGGGATATTCGGAAAAATAGTTTATTCAGAAGGAGAATACTACCATCCAAATGTGGATACAGCCTGGGGATACAAGGAATGGCGAAACGCCTTGCCTCCAATGCTATATCCAACACATGCGACAGCATATTATATAGGTGTTACCGGAGGGCGTTATGAAAGTGTATCTTGTCAGGGTTTCCGGGGTGAGTCGCCAAGGTACTTTGACAATTCATATAATAATCCATTCAGTAGTGAAACCGCCCTTTTTAAAACCTCAGAAGAAGGGATGTCCAGGATCAATGTATTCTGGGGAGCAGAAGGGGCTCATGGCGAAACGGGACGCCTTTTCGGCCAGTATGGAAAGTTCAATGAGAATGCCTTCCATATCGGCGAAAGTATCAAATCAAAATATGAGGGTATTGCTGAAAATGGTATAATCAAATTCTCTGACAGACGCCCAGCTTTACCTCCTGATATGGAACTGGGGGGACATGGCGGATCGCATGGTTACCTGACAAACGAATTTATTATGGCCCTTATAGAAGATCGTGAACCACTTATTGATGTTTACGAAGGAATTGCAATGACGGCCCCGGGAATTATAGCTCATCAGTCAGCTCTTCAGGATGGAGAAAGACTGATTATCCCAGATTTTGATAAGTAAATTTTGATAAGTAAAATATGGATATATTGGAGGAAAGATGTGAAATATTGCGGAAACATAATCTAGAATCTGATTTCCAGTACGTAATTGGTTCCGGTTCGAATTGGGATCGACAGCTTATATTCCAGACAGCAAGAAAGGAATTAGATAACACAGCTCTTTTATTGCAAATCCTTAAATCAAATTCACAACCGATATTTAACCTGGCACAAACAAAAGAAGAAGAAGACATATGCAGACTTTGTCCTGACCTGCCGAAAATACTCCGAATAATCATGAATTTGATCTTTGGTTTAAAGCAGAGAGTTTGATAAAGATAAAAATGATACCACCTCAAGGGCCTGATTTAAGCCAGAAAGATTGATAATCGTAGGACTAGGATAACAATTGAGGTGGAGAGAAATTAAAATGATTAATCCAATTGAAAGTAAGCAAATGCCAGGTGGACGAGTGACAACAGCTACAAAAAGAATGGTTTCATTGGATGCCCTCAGGGGTTTTACTATGGTATTTATTATCGGAGGTGGTGGAGTTATAAGCAGTTTATACAAAGTATGGCCAAATACAATTACCTGGACTTTAGCTAAAAATATGGAGCACGCAGGATGGGAGGGATTTTACTTTTTAGACCTGATATTTCCTCTTTTTTTATTCCTTGTAGGTGTGCTTTTACCATTTGTCATTCTTGGGCGCATTGAAAAAGGTGCCGGCTCAGGTGAATTGTATAGTCATATTGTAAAGCGTACTTTTATACTTATCTTCCTGGGATTGGTAAATTATGGGCTATTACGTTTTGAATGGGATACCATGCGCTGGTCGAGTGTTCTAGGTCGAATAGGAATCTGTTATTTTTTTGCTAGCATATTAGTGATCAATACAAACTGGCGGGTCCAGGCTCTGGTAGTTCTGGTAATCTTGTTAGGTTATTGGGCTGCAGTCATGTTTATTCCCGTTCCGGGTTATGGTCCGGGGGTTCTCACTCCGGAAGGTTGTCTTACAACCTGGTTGGACCAGAAGCTCATCCCTGGTACACTAGGATTGGGGCTATATGACAGACAGGGAGTATTATCTACTTTTACAGCTCTTGCCACTACAATAATTGGTGTTCTGGCTGGGCACTGGCTTCGTTCTCAAAAAACGCAAAATCAAAAGACATTGGGATTCATTGTTGCTGGGCTGGTTACCTTGTTTCTTGGATGGGTTTGGGGACAGTTTTTCTTTATAAGTCGAAATGTATGGACGAGTTCATTTGTGCTATATTCCGCCGGCTGGTGTTTGCTTTTACTTGCTGTCTTTTATTGGATAATTGATGTGCAGGGATATAAGAAATGGACATTATTTCTGGTTGTGATCGGGATGAATGCCATTACAATCTGGGTTGGTCAACGGTTAATAGATTTTGAATATACAGCGAACGCACTATTCTTTGGTTTTTCCAAATACCTGGGAATTATTGCTCCTGCATTTCTTTCACTAAGTGTTTTAATGATAAAATGGTTGTTTCTCTGGTTTTTATATAGAAAGAAAATATTTTTAAAGGCCTGATTTGGTAAAATAGAATTGGAGTAATATTCCTGTTCTTGCCCTGAAAGATTAATATTAAGTAGTCTTATTATAATGGCCTACACCGGATAATATCTTTATTGTATGATGAAAATTTGAACAGAAACTTCTAACTTAAAGTACTATAATAAATACACGAGGAAAAAATTTAGAAATTGCTTATTAATCATTTGACATTAATAATTCAGCTTTTGAATTTTAGGTTCTAATACTAATATTCTTTAATTATTAATTATATATGCGTATCATTTATGGGATATGAATATTCATACCATTATTTCAATTAATAGTATTAATTTCTATACAGGTTATTTTTTAGATTGAGAATATAGCAAGTCACAATAAATTAAATGCAAAATTTAACAATAATGAGAAAATCCAATTTTTTGAATGCAATTCTGCTTATCATTTTAGCGCTATTTGTACAATGTACACAAGAAAGGAAGGAAAAGGATTATAATATCCGCCTGACAGCACTAAGCTCCCTACAGCGTGCAATTCCAGGTATTCCTGTAACAGGTAAATCCACTGTCGATATTAAGGCAGCAAAAAATGAATATGAAGCATTTCAGGTAGTCATTTCCTCTGGACCTGATAATCAGTTGAACGATGTAAAAATTGAAATGACTGACCTGGTAGGAGATAATGGCCGGATTGGGAAAAGATAATTTGAGGTGTTCAGAGTGAAAATATTCATCTGAAAAAATCCATCTCCAAGATCCGCTTACGGACCAAGGTTATTTCCTGATCCTTTACTTCCGTTTATGGATCCTATATCGGGTGATTCGATAAAAAAGCTTCAAAGATTTGATTACCGGATGGCAGTAAATTTACTTGGAGCATCAAACACGTATACCGAATCAATTTGTTTCCGGGTCAAATATACGATTTGGGTGGATGTTTACGTGCCAAAGGATGTTGAGGCAGGGATATATAAAGGATCTATAAAGGTTATTGCCAGTGAAAATATTTCATCAACCATTCCTGTTACACTTGAAGTCTGGGATTTTGCATTGCCCGATATGGCATCATAGGTACTCATTTGAGGCATTTTTCATTGATATCCAAAATCAGAGAAATTGAAAGGGAATCTCAGAATTTGAGGACATTGAGATGAGGGTTTTGTATGGAGATGGCGAGGCACAGAAATTAATCCCCCTATACACCACACAGCTTAATGCCTGTAGTAAATGATGACGGATCATTGACCATTGTTCCGGAAAAGCATGAAAAACTGGTAAAATATGTTAAGGGAGACGAATCTTGTAGATTTTGAGGTACCCAGAACTCCATTCATTGACCAACTCCTCAAACAGCACCCGGCCAACTCCTAAGAATCAAACAGATCCAGTAGCCATTGAAAAATCAAAAAGATACTATCGTGAAATGTATCAGTACCTTAAAGACAACGGATGGGAAAAGCGGGCCTATATTTACCTTATCGATGAGCCAAACTCTGTAAAAGATTATAATCAGGTAATAAATTTACCAAAGTTGCAGAAGCGGAGCTCCCAACCTGAAACGTCTTGTGATGAACAAACATACAAGCACGGTCCTACCTGACCACAGACCTCGATGAGTCAATTGATATCTGGTGTGCCTTATTTGGTTTCATTGACCGGGAAACCATTCGGGAAAAGATCAATAGCGGAGATGAGGTATGGTCTTATTCGCTTTGGTTCAACCGGCACCGCATCTATCATCCGGATTATGAGGAAGTGAAAGATAAAAATCCACCTTACTGGCACATAGATCAACCCGTGGTGGCCTATCGCATTCCTGCCTGGATAAATCGCCAATATGATATAAGCGGATTACTTTGCTGGACTACTTCAGGATGGTATGACGAACATGGACCCTGGTTGGTTCCAAGCTTTGTTCATTACAGTCAAATAGAAGAGGGGCATTATGAAACGAGGTACTTTAACGGAGGAGGTATGCTGTTTTATCCAGGGAATGAAGCTGGTTTTTGACGGCCCGATTTACTACCATTCGACTGAAAAATATCTGCGAGGGCCTTTATGATTCTTGAATATTTTACCATTCTGGAAGAAAATGGTCCGGAAAGAATTTAGGCAGAGAAATGGTTGATGCCGTATGTCCTGAATGGTGGAATTATTCCAAAGATCCGGAATTCCTATATCACGTCAGGGAAAAAATGGCTATGAAAATAGAGTCCCTGGATTAAATGAAATTTGTCTGCGTTAATTCTCACACAATTGTTGCTAGCTCGATTTTAGGAATATAAATTTTATTAAGTTTCTATTCTTTACCGCCAAATTTCAGGAAATGAAAGGCTTGATGAATTAAATGTTTGATTGGTATAAATTATAAAGTTTCAATCAACTTTTGATATTCTTCCTTGATGAAGCCCAGAGGAGGTGTTAATTATCACCTTCCGGAGGGCCGCTTGTTCTATATCTTCTATGGCAGGAGCTCCCATCCAGTCTTTGTTTAACATAATAGATTCAGAAATGTATTTGGATAGCTTCTCAAGATCAGCTTCTATGAAGAAATAAGATTTACGCTGGTTATCCAATACAAACAGGATCATTTTTATGTACACATGCTGAATAGAGAGATAGCCATATTGCATATCTATATCATCCTCATCAACGGATTCATTTATCCGTTGCCCAAGATCAAGCATATTCTGAGCTATGGTAAGTCCAAATATATATAGATCAATTAACTCCCGGTTGTAGTTTTGTTTTGTATTATCTAGATCCGTATATGAAGTTATTAGCGATCCCTGGATATCTACATATTTCTGGATCATTTCCGCCCGCTCACGAAGCGGTATGGTCTCGTCCAGTAAAAATAAAAAATTCTCGGGATCAATTATCCGTTTAAAATATTCTCCTGACTTTTTGCTGTCTTTTTTAGGCAAGGATAATGGATAAAAAACCTTCATGTTTGAGAGGATCTTGCATGTATTCACATAGTCATTGTAACTCCATATTTCATTATGATCAGGCAAGCCAAGATCTCTATATTCCTCCAAAGTCAAAGATTGGTCCTGCTTAGATTCTTTCTTGCAGGAGGTAGAAAATAACATCAGGAATAGAAAAATTATTATGGTTGTCCTTCTCATATTATGAAAATAAAATTTGTTCTGCTGCCCTGTAAAGTAGACAATATCATGCAAATGAGAAGAAATAAATAGTATTTTCCTAAACCGGATGAAATTTTAAATTAGCTGTATATAAAACAATACTAATTG
>CALOCZ010000070.1:0-96506 GCA_942491935.1 uncultured Cytophagales bacterium | reverse complement strand
TTTTAAAGCATCAGTTTCGTTTTCAAGCAGTCAGCGCAATACTGTACTGGATAAAATAGATGCTTGCCATTGTTAGAGTTGCGGCTTCGCTCCAAGTGAATAAAGGCGCTCTTAAATCCCCTGCATCTAAGTAACTTTGTCCAAGACCTGAAATACCATTGATTTGCTCAACGCCTTCTGCTTAGTCTTAGTATTTACCCGCACTTTAAAGTTGATGTGGTTTGAGATTTCTGTTATTCCAGTTTCCGTTGCTATAACTTCATGCTACATGCTGCTATAATCAGTTTGGCCAATGTCATCACTACTGGTGGTTTGGTTTTCTGTTTTTAAATGCAAGAAGTAGTCTGCGCTCACCAGCTTACCCATCTTTGCTGCATTACTTTGATCTGAGAAAGGGTTATGAAAATTTTTGCTCTTCTATAACTCGTTGGGTTTCGCTCCGCCTGATTAAATGAAATTTATTTAGTTTTGTTAGGTGGGATGTCAGGATTGTGTCCACTGTACCAATGTCCAAAAGTGAATTGTCAAATTTATGGGAGACTATTGCAAAGCTTAAACCTTTGGGATATTCAGCCGCCAATTCCCCTGCTACCTTGGCTGCCCATTCTTCAATTAAGGCCGTGGTATTGAAGGGCTCCGCGTTTACCATAGTTTGTAATATCAGCAGACTGAAACAGATTATCCATAGCTACTTTATTCATATATGATCCTTTCCCAATTAGTGATTTTTTTAGATACCAAATCATAGATATTTCGCTGTAGGTTTTGTTTCGCTTGAGCTTCGTTTAAACCAATTCCTTTGCCTATAAATCTAATACGATCTGACTTGGCAGTGTTGGAACTGATCGTTATTTCTATTTGTTGGCGTAGCGCATAAACGTTATCTTGAAATGTTGCTACATAAGGATCAATATGAATATCAAAAATGAAGTTTGCTTTGCGGGGTTCAAAAATGTGAAAGCCCTGTTCAATTAGTATTCCCCTTAAATTTATCCGATCATCAGCCTGTGTTATGGCAGCTGTTTTAATCGAGTTGGTTAGGCTATTTAACTCCACCTCAATAGCTTCTGTAAGGAGTATCGAATCCGAAATCACAAGGCTATTTGATTCCGTTAATATATGCTTTGCTTTTTTTAGCGTTTTTATTCGTTGAATTATATTTTTGCCTGACCTGTCTGAATATAGCTTCGCAATTTCATAATTTTGTGGTTTGTTACGAATACGCTGTATTTCACCTGTCGGCACCGCTATCTGTAAGGTAGTATTTGTAGCAGCTTAGTGTTTTGGTCAAATAGATTTCGACAGGACTCATGGTGCGAATTCGAAACTGTGATGTTTTGAACATAAGCATCTCCAAATGTTGAGATAGTTTCTTGTGCCAGTTGATTATCATTAGAGCGGTTGGATGTGTACGCTGTGTTGATTTCACTCATGTAATCCATCAACTGGCGACCAGAGAGTTTAGTGTACTGTCTCCCTCATTTTTGATCGAATATTCGATGATTATATATTTGTCATTCGGTTCCTCTTTCCAAACCATTGTCCGGTAATTGACCTTAACATTTGATGCACTGTCTCCGGCCTTACTATCGTTAAACTCGCCAAATACTTCCGAAGAAGAGAAATCTCCGGGTCTTAATTCAGATATTCTTTTAATCGAATAAAAATCATCGTCATACGAATCATCAATTGATCTAACACTGCCGGACACCTGTGATTCAGAATTGCCAACCATAAATCCCATTTCATAAAGGGTGTTTTTATCATCAAATAGAACACCCAGCCCTTGATTCTGATCCGTATCCTGGTACCCTATGCGGCCATTCTCTGCAATGGTAGTCGAAATTAAATTTTCCTGTATGTTTATGAAGGTTGGATTTAAAATGATCGAAACAAACTGATAATCCTGATATTCTCCATCTTCAAATTCCAGGATCAAGTCGATTTTTAAATTTGCGGGTATGTTTTCTCTGATCTTAACGCGAAAAGGGTGAGAATCATTCGTTGTTACCTGTCCCATCATTATCACCCCGAGATTACTTTCTTCATTAAGAACCTCCAGTAATCCTGACTTACTGGTCAATTTAACTTTCAAACCACTAGTGCTTGGCCATAGGAAATTCTTAAAATTGGCAATGAAGTTAGCTTCTTCACCTGGAGATGGAGATTTGCCTTCGTCATTTAACAATCTGAACGATTCCATTCTGATGGAAGGAAGTTGACTGGTTAGTGCTTTCTGCATATCCAGAACCCCCAACCCAAGTTTATTTCTAAAAGTGCTGCTTGGATTGACATCATATATTGTATCATTCGCGCTCACTCTGAGAACTTCACCAACCTGTATGCCGCTGAATTCCGGATAGAGGGATTTCACCAAACCAGCAGCACCCGCTACCATTGGGGACGAAAAAGAGGTGCCCTGTGTAACACCGTATTCGCCATCAATTTCATGTACCCTGATCGCGCTTCCGGGAGCAGTTATATCGACACCTTTGCCATAAGTAGTGAAATACGATTTTTTAAGATTTTTGTCTACAGCAGAAACCGATAGTACATGGTCATAATCCGAGGGATAATGGGATTCTTCTAGTCCTGAATTTCCTGAGGAAGCCACTACCAGAACGCCCAGGTCTTCGCTGACATAATTCATAATGTCCTGGTTTATCTGACTTCGAAAAGTGCTACCCCAGGAACAGTTAATGATATGTGCACCATTTTCCGCAGCATAAATCACACCTAAATAAGGATTTGATGCATAGGATAAAGCGTCTTCCGGCTGGTTGTCAGCGAAATGTTTTGTTACCATTATCTTACAATTAAATCCGGTTCCCGCAAAACCAATTTCATTATTGGTTGTGGCACCTGCAACACTTGCTACTCCTAGACCATGCTGGTGACCTCCTCCTTTGGTAATATCGACATTATTATCACCATCATTTACATTGTCAATTGCCCCGGCAAAATCCCAGCCGTGGATGTCGTCGATATATCCATTGCCGTCGTTATCTAATCCATCGATAGGATCATTTGGATTAACCCACAAATTATCCTTAAGATCAGGATGATGAATGTCCACGCCAGAATCCACAATTGCAATAACAACAGTTGTGTCACCTTGGGATACCTCCCAGGCTCCAAATGCCTTCACAACTTCCAGATGATATTGCTGGTAGAGGAGTGAGTCATTAGGATCGAAATTCATCATCTGAACATATTCAGGTTCAACGATTTCAAAGAGACCGGTACTATGTAATAAGTTTATAGCCTCTTCAATCGGAATATTTGAATTATAACGAAATCTGTTATAAAGTTCCAGGTCAAATTTAGGTTTTTCACCTATTCTTGCCTGTGTATTTCGCATCCCTTTGCCAGATACCAATGGCACGATGCTTTCAAATCCTAGATCTTCCAGAATCCGTAACGTTTTGGGATTGATTTGATTATTCCCTTTGAAGGCGTATTTGTGTTGAGGCTTTAATTTTACATTTATTATCCCACTATGATAATCTTGACTACTTGCACCCTGGGGTAGCTGGAAATATTTTTTCAGTTTTTTCTGATAATCCTGTGCTTCAGCAAATGACGGGAAAAGTAAAATGATCCAAACAAGAAATATACTCGCGCTCCTTACCATAATAAACCAAACTATTCGAATAACAATTAAACTTGAAAATACCAATTTTGTTAATATTTCCTGAATTTGGCT
Organism: uncultured Cytophagales bacterium; assembly: GCA_942491935.1. Lineage (GTDB taxonomy): Bacteria > Bacteroidota > Bacteroidia > Cytophagales > Cyclobacteriaceae > JAGTVG01. The sequence continues at coordinate 92,800 of CALOCZ010000070.1, read as the reverse complement.
GAATTCTTTTAATGAACATCAAATATACGATAAAATTGATGAAAATTAATGCTTAGGGCAAGCATTGAGCTTGAATCGGAATTTTAAACGATCAATGGGAAAATGCACAGATCAATACTAAAAATATTAAAGTATTGTTGGGTTAAATAAAACAGAAAGTATATGTTTGATGTTTATGATGATATAAGTGGAGAAAAAATACTATGGTTAATGAACTTATTTTTTAATTTTAACAAATACTCAGTAGCCTTATTCTTTCTGATTTCTCTTAGTTTTTGTTTGCACGCCCAGGAAGGGGATAGTACACTAACTTACGAGATGGATCCTGTGGTTATTACAGGTACACGAATTACCCGCCAGAAGAGTGAGATACCGGCCAGCATAACTGTAATAACTAGAAAGGAAATAGAAAACAATACGCAAGTTAACATACTTCCCATTCTGGCTAATAGAGTACCGGGATTGTTTGTCAATGAACGAAATATAGTGGGTTATGGTGTTGGCCCGGAATCCGGCGGAAATATAAGCATCAGAGGAGTAAGCGGTACGCCAAATACAAGAGTTTTGATGTTAATTGACGGCCAACCTCAATTTATGGGCATTTTTGGTCATCCTATCTCGGATGCTTACACCGGATCAGACATAGAAAGGGTTGAAGTGATCAGAGGCCCCGGATCCATTTTGTATGGTTCAAATGCTATGGGAGGAGCTATAAACCTGATTACGAGGCAACCTGAAGAAGGGTTGATGTTATATGGGAAAGCCGCCTATGGATCTTATAATACAAGTCTTTTAACAGGTTCTGTCGGTTTTAACAAAAATAAGTTTAACGTATTCGGATCTGTCAATCATGAAAAAACAGATGGAAGTCGCTCTGATGCAAATGATGCATTTCAAAATACCACCGGTTATCTTAAACTGGATTACCAAATCTCTAAAAACCTGAATATTTCACTGGATGGCAATATCATCGATGCTAAATATAACTTCCCGGGATCCCTTGAAATGCCACAGGATACAGCAAGACGCGATTATCTTCGCAGCAGGACCGCTCTCGCCCTGGAAAACAGGTTTGAAAAAATTGAAGGGGCATTTATGTTCTTTTATAATTATGGAGACCATGCATTTACAGATGGTTTCAGATCAAATGACAACAATTATGGATTGACATTTTATCAGAATCTGAAATTCTTCGAGGGAAATGTAATTACTGTTGGATATGATCTTAAGAAATTCGGAGGTAAGGCAACCAATATATATACTCCTGAGTTTATTCCAAAAGGATATGATACAGATCATGAGATCACAGAAAACGATATTTACGCCTTGTTCCAGCAAAGCATTAAAAAATTCTCATTTGATCTTGGTTACAGGTTTGTAAACAATAGCAATTATGGTAGCCAGCATGTCCCAGCTGCAGGAATATCTTATAGGTTTACTCCACAAACCTTTGTCAAAGCCTCCGCCACAAAGGGTTTCAGAAGTCCTGCCATCGTTGATCTGTTCTTGTTCCCAACGAGTACTGATACTTTAAATCCGGAAGAACTTTGGAACTATGAGTTAACCTGGGGTCAATCCTTCCTCAAAGGGAAACTGGATTTTGAAATTACAGGTTATATCATTGATGGGAAAAACATGATCCAGGAGGTTTTGATCGCCACTCCACCACCTGTAAAACAAAATACTGGTGCTTTCACTAATAAAGGGATAGAATTTACAACCAATTACCATCTTCTGAATAACCTGAACTTTAGCTTGAATTACACTTATTTGAATACATCAGAAGCATTTAAATATGCTCCGAAGAATGAGATCAACTTTCATGGTTTTTATAATCTGAATCCAGTATCGTTTATGTTGTATTTGAAATATGTGAATGGCTTGAATACATTTACCGGGCTAAATGAAGTTACGACAATTAATTACACTTTATTGAACCTCAAAGTAAACTGGCAGACCACCAAATGGTTGAATGTATTCCTTGAAGGCAATAATCTGCTTGATGCCCAATATGAAATTGACCGGGGTTATCCAATGCCTGGAATTAATGTGCTGGCAGGTATTGAGTTGAGGTATCATAAATAAACCTAGGTCGGGAAAGCGCTTTCGAAATTCGAAAGCTCATATAATTGACAGAGTAAACAACCTCGTCTAATATATTCATGTTGCTTAATTCCAAATAATCCAGTGTCATATCAGATTTATATTAATCATTTCTATTCCTTTCGAAACGATTATTCTTCTGAATCATATGACAACCTGTATCATCGTGTTACCGACAAACGAATATACCATATGCAGTCATTGCTAATGCCTTCTACATGTATTTCATACTCTGAGATGTCATCTTATGCAAAGAATTCAAGAATGTCCTCTCCCATTTCTTCTGTTTTGACTTCCGGATTCCAATATAAAACATTTCTATAATCCGGCAGACGTGAATTTTTATCAGCTAATGCCACGTATTCCGGGCTGATATATTTTTTTGTTGGCTGGACTCCATCATATTCAACTACAAGCGCTTTATCCTGCAGTTGGTAGCCTTTAAAATCGCCAATATAAGTAGAAAAACTAACTATCCCACTGTATTTAAATCCATCCTTTATGAATCTTTTTCTAACTGTCTCAATTTTTTTTATCAAAAGGGGGTCAAACTCCATAATTTCATCGGCATCAAATACAGTAATCCCGTCGAGCAGAATCAGGGGATTTTCCTGAAAGGTTTCTGTTCTATCCAGGTCAAGAATTTTAAAGTGATAACCATCCTGATTACGCCTGACATATACCCCTGCGACATACTTCACGCATCACTTCTTCCATTACAGGAAATCTTGTATAATCATCGAGGTAGTATACTGCATCTGGTTCAAAGAAAGTTAAACTGTCAGTTTGCTATTTAATTATATAAGGGGGAGCATATTTTGAAATATGCATTCTGATTTGCATGTTTTTACTTGTTTTTTCCAGAAAATTCCGATATCCCCTCATCAAGGTCAAACCGGGAATATTTATATTGCTAAAATCTTTTGAAAATGGATCCTCAAGTTCAATATCATAATTATTATCCAGGGTGTAATCATTTTGAAGAATGACCTTGCTCCAGTGTTCAGAATGAGAAATCTCAAAAAACAGTTTTCCATCCGACTTTGATTCCGCCGCAAAAAAACTGCCATATTTTGATGGAATGGATAAATATGTGATAATACCTGGTTCAGGGAGTTTTGATATTCTGTTTGTTAACTTTCCGGTAATTATATGATATCTGAATTCCGGAATATATTTTATAGAATTATAATGATCTTGTGGATCTTCCTGTAATCGAATTCAAAATTGGTACAGGTAAATAATATCCATAAGCATTCTGTAATAGCCATCAGTCTCCAGCTTCAAAATGATCAACGGGATTTTCTAGCAGACCTCTCAATTCATTATTTAAAAGGAAAAATGGATTTATTTCAGTCCTGTACTGCCCGAAATCAGGATTGTATGCTGAAACAGAGATTGACAGATCCATATTCACTGGCATTTCTTCTAAATCATTCGTGGCTTATCTTTACAGTGATCTTTTCCCGGTTCATGTATAGTGGTTTCCTTATCCGTTTCGACATCTAGATTGATCTCTTCTTTGGATAATCCAAAACGGCCTGTTGATTTAACAATTTACCCTTCATGTCTGCAAGATTTATCTGCAATATACCTGGTTCAATTTCTATAGGGTTAATTCGAATTTTTCCTAAACCATCGCTGATTTCCAATTTTTGGTTAAATTGGATTATGCCATTTACCTTCCCCGTTAATTGAAGCTTCTCATCTTTCGAAGGGATCACCTGATCTTACATGTAATAGCCGCATTGATACATTCAGGCCATTTCAAACATGCATTAAATATCCCTGGTATTTAATTTCAGGTAACTTATATATGATCTCAGAACTGTCCTTCAACATGATCTTTGCCCGGTATGACTTATTCATTTCAGGTTTGAGAAAAAATGAGCCGAGGCCAGATCCATATGGGGAGAACTCGAGTATGCTGCTATCAGAATCATCAATTATTGCACCTTGAAAGTCAATGCCTTTTCCGGAAAGGTCAGTGGCCCGAAACGCAATTTTTGAATTCAAACCATATATTAAACTTCCCCCTTCCGGGAAAAACTTTAAAATGATCTTACCGGAATTTGATAGTGGCATAAGACCTGCCTTTTTAAAAGGATTAATAATTTGAATGATAGAATGAAAGAATTGGTCTGCTCTGAAATTCTTCATCCATTTTGTATAGGACCGTAAAATATAGTTGCCGGAATTAAAATTTGACGGGATAAAAAAATCTCCATATCCAATGCCGTCTCTAAGATAGATCTTAGTTTGAATTACTGAATTATTGCCGGTATCCAGCAATTCCAGGTAAGCTACCTTGCTGAGGGCTGAAGGATGCGTTTTGTATTAGCATCAAGGCAGTATACTTTAAATCGTAAATGCTCGCCGGATAGATAAAAGTTCTTGTCAAGGCTTACATAGATTTTTTCCCGGTATTCATTTTGCCCGATGTTAAAATTAGTGAGATTGACAGATGAAACAGTATCAGAATCAGCACTGTAAACCTTCAGTTCTGTAAGAAAGATGAGTAAACATAAACCTATGGTAATTCTCAATCTCATTTTATAAATAGTTCGTGTCTTTCATTCCCAAAAATCAGGTTCGATATTGATTCCATAAAAAGTGCAATCAAGGCATGTGGGGTATGACAATAAATATCTTGTACTGGAGGTTTGGGATGCCACTTCACCAACAAGCATAAATCCTTCATTAAGAAGGGATGGTATCTGAAAATAACTCACAATTGTATCAGAACAATGCGCATAGTTATTAATTGTCGCAAAAGATGGATATTCACCTTTTGAAATGAAAATTCTCTTTTCCTGAACGGAAGAAGCATCAAAATAACCCAATACGACCTCGTTCTCATCATCAGGATTATATATATTTCCTTTAATTACGTATGGTTGAGGATCAAATAATGTACCAAGACTTTCATTGATATTTTCCTGTTCTTTCCAATACGTATATGATCTTTCGCTAAGTGCATATTGTTTTACAAGAATGCTGTATTTTATTCCTAATTTGTCCGTAGCATTTGAGACATAGTACACAACCGGTAATTCAGATATAATGTCTTTATTCAGGTTTTTTGATGTTGGATACTAATATGTTAGTTGATGAATTATCGTTTCCAGCACCTGTAGACCTGCTCGGTGCGGTCTATTATATCCTCCATCATTCCAGAGTTGAAGTGAGTTATAAAGAGATCTGAATTCCCAGGTTTCTTCAAATTCCCATCGATAGTACCATGTGTTATTATTTGAATCGTGCGTAGAAAGATATATCTGTAATCCAGGTATTTTGTCCGGGCCATCAGTCGTTACTCTTTCTTCATACCTATAATATACACTATCGATCGGCGGTGTTTCTCTGAGGAATACCGAATCCGATTCATAGCGTGTTCCTTGTGCGATCTGGATATGTAATTGATAACTCCTCCCTGATTGTGCTCTGAAAATCAGGAGAACTTGACATACAGACCTGGATATACCTCACTCAGATAATCTATGCTCCCCGTATTATCAGAAATACTTACTTCTGCACCTTTTTCCGGAATAAAACCACTGGTATCAATCGGTATTGACCTTGAAATTTTAACCGTAAAAGCTTCTTCGCCATCATTCAACAATGCCTCAACAACCAATAGATTCTCGTAATCCTCCGATGGTGGGTCGAATTCAAATATGCAACTGTTGTACAGAAACAGTGTGAAAATCAAATAAACATATTTTTCTAAATTCATTATAAAATTAAAATTTGAAATTATAAGTTATGGTCGGTATCGGATTTGCAAACACCGATAACTTATAACCATTTATTTTGCCATCCTCTGATACAAAGTAAATCGAATATACATTGTCACGGCCTGTTAGATTATAAACTGACAAGGTCCACGAACTGTGATTGAGCTTTTTGGTCTTATGATTTCCTTCAAGGGTAATTGAAAGGTCCAAGCGGAAATAATCAGGTATTCTGAACTGATTTCTATCCGAATAATGCAGTCGGGCGGAATTCCCCAGGTAGTATTTTGAAACCGGATAGGTTATTGGTCTGCCGGTACTATAGGTTATAAATCCTGAAATACTCACCCTTCTTGAAAATTTATAATTTGACAGAACATTGAAACTGTGGGGTTTGTCATAGCTTGCAGGGAAGTACTCTCCGTTATTGATAGATTCTCCGGAATATTCCGATTCAGCTTTAATAAGAGCCCTGGAGTATGTATAGCTCATCCAACCATTCAGCTTGCCTGTTTTCTTTTTTATAAGAAATTCTGCTCCATAGGATCTGCCGTTTCCTTTAATTATTTCAGTTTCAATGTTTTCGTTCAATAAAAGAAGAGCCCCATTCTTAAAATCAAGTAAATTTTCTATGTTCTTATAATATATTTCTACCGAACTCTCTATGGCATTATTTTTAAAGTTCCTGAAATATCCCAGAGATATCTGATCACCAATCTGAGGTTCAACATATTTATTGCTCAATACCCATATATCCGTAGGAGAAATGGAAGTGGTGTTCGATAACATATGGATATATTGTCTCATTCTGTTAAAGCCAAGTTTCAATGAACTGTTATCACCCAGATCATATCTGGCAGAAAATCTGATTTCTGGTCCATGATACGTTTTAATATTTTCAAAATCATCGTATTCTATAACATCGACCACATTATCGTCATCGAGAGGTGTATTTTCTGCATATATGTTGACGGTTTTTGGTCCCAGATAGTTGAATATAGAATATCTGAGTCCCAGGTACAGTGAAAAGACAGGACTGATGTCGAAAATGTCCCCTATGTAAATAGCAGATTCAACACCCTGTTCCGGCTCAAGGATTTCCGGAACAGTGAGGGCTTGTTCCCCTTTAGGTGTTAAACTTCCGGGTTCAATTCCATACATTATTGAGCTGATCCCAAAATCAATTTTGTGCCTGTTGGTGGGGAAATAACTGAAATCCATTTTGGCTATAAAATTTTCAAGCGAGTAATCAAGGTTGAAAGCATTGACTTCGTTCTTCTCATTACTTATGTTGTAGGAATAGTCGCTATATACACCGGATAATACACTGTATATCTTATTATTATAAATATGTTTCCACTGAAAAGTGGCACTTGCATTGGTATAACCATACAGTGTATCTGAGTTAAAACTGAAACCATCCTTACTGTAGTAGCCCCCGGCATAAATGGAATTGTTTTCATTGAGATCGAATGATATTTTTCCAAAAAGATCATAAAAAGATGCAGAACTATTATTAAGACTGGCATTGGGTAGCTGCTTTAGTAGCCAATCTGAATACGTACTCCTGTAGCCTGCAATAAATGATGCTTTATCCTTTATTATTGGTCCTTCAAGAGTTATCCTTGCAGTAACAGGGCTTATCCCCCCACTTCCGGAGAATTTTTTATTATTCCCATCCTTTGCCTGAACATCTAATACCGAGGATATCCTTCCCCCGTAATGAGCAGGTATACTGCCTTTATACAGGTCTACGCTTTTGAATTACATCAGGGTTAAAGGATGAGAAAAATCCAAAAAAATGTGTCGGGTTATAAACCGGGGCTTCGTAGAAAAGTACGAGGTTTTGATCTGCAGAACCTCCCCGGACATGAAATCCATTAGCAGCTTCTCCGACTGACTGAACGCCCGGTAAGGTTAGCGCTATTCGTAAAACATCTACTTCCCCAAGGATTGGAGGCACTTTCTTCAAGGCTTGTATGTCAAGTTTGTCTAAACCCAATTGTACCCCGCTAATATTGATATCACCTTCCGACTCGATGATAACTTCTTTCAAAGGTATAATATCCTCCACCATATCAATATCAAGCTTACCATCGCTATATAGGATTATCTGTCTTTTAGTATCTTTAAATCCCATGCTTCTTAATTTCAATTCCCTTTTGCCTTTGGGGATGGCTATGGAATAGTAGCCAAACTGGTCTGTGGCAACTCCAATCTGAGGATTCTCGATATATATTAATGCACCTATGATTGGTTCTCCGTTTTTAACATCTTTAATATAGCCGGCTATACTTGCCTTGTCACTGCCTGATATCAGGGATTCATTTCCAATTTTAATTACGGTGTTTTCTTTAGTATCTATGAGGCTTGCTTCCTCTTCAGCTTCTTGTTCAAATTCAAAAATCAAATTATCACCACCATCCGTTGCCAATTCAGTCCTGATGAAAAAGTTTATTGGCAAATGAGCCTGCATTGAAATGTTATCTGTAAGAATGATTTGATTTCCCCTAAATAAATAATCGCAGTTGGTGTTTTTGAATACGGTTTTTAATACATCTTCTATTTCTGCCTGTTCAAAGGAGGCGGTGATAAAAACACTATCAACCATTTCAGGATGGAACATAAACCTGACCGGGATTTGCTTTTCAATGTCAATAGCAAAATCGGGAAATGAAACCAGCTTATAATCCCCACTTATGTATAATTTTTCCTGTTGTGCAGTCCCAGGAACTGCATAATGAAGCAAACTTAGAATCACGAAAAGCCGCAGAATCATCAATTCTTATTATTTACAATTGAGTTATAATATCTTACTGCAGCCACGAGTTCTTTCTCCCGATCATTTTTAAATTCTCTTTTATTCAGTTTTAGGAATGATTTAAGCTCGCTTTTTTTGTCCGATAAGATCTCCGGTATCGACTTTCTGTTTTTTACTTCATAAAACTGCTGGCCGAGATAGATATACAACATATCATTAATAATAAATCGTTGTTCAAGGCTGGTCAGTGTAGTTGACTGATTTATTTCTTTTCTGCGTTTCGCCAGTACACTGGCCTTATCTCCCTTAATAGCAAATCGTAAAAACCCTGAAATATTATCTTGCAAAGAATCACCTTTCACATTTATAAATTGATGATCATAGATTTGAAATGTGCGAACTTTTGCACGGTACAATAGGATTGGCCTTATATATCCAAGCAGGTCGACATGTTTTACAAGTAGCTGATCTGTATATGTATCGTATTTAATATCGACATTGTCGTATAGCTCTTTCTCGTATACAATACTCGCTGTTTTCCAGATAATGTCATTATAGTAAGGGTGACCTTTTACATCCTTGTATGTATCATTATAATATTTTCCGGTTAAGATCTTTTCATGGTTGTGGAAGGTATCGTGATATAAGTTTACTGCCCTGGTAAAAGCCTTACTTTCAATCCCGGGATCCTGTTCCTCAACCTGATTTTGAGCAGTCAGATAAAAGGGTAAAGAAGTAAACTAATATCAGATGAATGACAATAAACAGTCTTCTGACTCCGGTATAAATGGGATCTATGCTTGAACTTTGATATTTTGAAAGAAATTGGGCTGAAGCCGATTTTGTGTTAAAAAAATGTTCCCGTCTGTCATCAACTACAAGTTCCGGTTTCTTATTACGGAACTGTGAAAGATACCAAGTTATCTATCTAACTGCAAGAGAATGAGACTTAAATATGATTCAAAGAATGTATTGGCTTAACCTAGCGTCAGAACTTTAGCCCCTTTGATTATTCTTTCTTTTAATTCGATCAGGGCTATGTTTGCATCCTCAAGAGGATAAGTCTGAATTTCAGGTTTTATTTTTGCTTCTGCTGCAATCTTAAGAAATTCTGAAACATCATTTCTGGATACATTGGCTACGGATTTAACTTCTTTCTCCATCCAGAGATGATTGGCATAATGCAATGAAAGCAGTTGAGATTTGTCTACCTCTTCTTTACGTATCGCATTGATCACAAGCCGGCCACCTGGTTTGAGGTTCTCCAGTGATGTCAGAATTGGTCTCCACACTGGGGTAGTATCAATAATTGCTGTAAGTTTTTCAGGTGCATTTTCTCCAATATCACCTGCCCAGGAAGCCCCTAACTCCAGCGCAAAAGCCCTTTCTTTTTCGCTTCGGGCAAAAACTACAACCTTTGTTTGCGGATTCAGATGTTGTGATAATTTCAATACCAGGTGTGCGGAGGCCCCAAACCCAGTCATTCCCAATGATTGACCATTTTGAATATTGGTCAATGTCAAAGACCGGTAGCCGATTGCTCCTGCACAAAAAAGAGGCGCTGCTTCATAATCTGAAAAATATTCAGGTATAGGGTATGCAAAATCTTCCTGGACCTTCATGAATTCTGCATACCCTCCATGAGCATCACGGCCAGTTGCCTTAAATTCAGGGCATAGGTTATCCAGGCCATTTAGACAGAATTCACATCTCCCGCAAGATGAAAATATCCAGGCTACTCCTGCACGGTCTCCGAGGCTTAAACTTAGTGACATCAGCGCCTTTATCAATGACCTGTCCAACGACCTGGTGACCAGGTACTACAGGATAAACCGGAGGAGGAGTTCTGCCCTCAATTTCATCCAGCTCGGTATGGCAAACGCCACATGCTTTTACTTTCAGGAGTATCTCTTTTTGACCTTGCACAGGTTCAGAAATCTCTGAAAATTCAAGCGGTTTCTTTTCCTTTTGAAGATCTGAGACCTGTGTTAAAAGCATTGCTTTCATTATACTCCGTTTAATGGTTTAAAATTCCTAAAGAAACCAGGATGAAACCCGGTCCATTCAGTCCGGCATGAATAATGATCCCTATCCAAGTGTTGCGCCTTTTCTGGACAAGATAAGGGATTAGGAAAAAGGTCGGGAGTACCATAATCATTAGTTCTATGCCAAATGGTATATGAAACATCATCCAGAAAACCGCATTATACAACCAGGCTGATTTTGGATAATTGTCGGACATGCCTGCCAGGATATATCCCCGCCACATGATTTCTTCACCGAATATATTGAAAAAGAAAAATATCAACCATATGCCTAATATCCAGTACTGTTCCGGATTTTAAAGGTTCGAAATGCATAAATGATGGGGAAGTATTAAATGGTTTATTGAATAATGCTTGTGAGGTCCATTCTGCTACCCACATGATGATCCCGGTTAAGATAATGATTAAAACAGCCCCTCCAATCGCCCATGCCCAGTCTTTAGAATTTGGTTTTGTCAACCATAACCTTTCCAGAATTAATTTTTTGTTATTTGTTTTTGAAGTTCCTTTCCTGGCATTTCCAATTGCAATAAAAAACAGAGGTACAAAAATCAAAAGTCCGCTTGAAATAAACCAGGATACTGCTGGATGAAATCCCCATTCATTTAACATAGGAATTGCCTGTCTGGTGGCCAGATATAGCATCAAGGCAAAAAAGGCAAAATATGTAAAAGCCTTTTTTATTGATATTTCTTTGGTGCCGGCACTCATGATCTCGATTTTTGTTTAATCAGTTTTCAAAGAAATTATGAACGAATCCCTTTCCGTCATTTGGGTTTTAAACATCTTTATAATATTCTATTTCCCCTTTCAGGGCTAGATCCCCTACCTTATCAATAATTTCCATGCGCTGTTTTTCTGATAATTTACTGAAGTTCCTGGCCATATCGATCTTCTCAGAAATTAGTGATTTGTTTTCTGCTCCTGTAATCAAAACGCTGATGGGCAGACTCCAAGCGAAATTCATCACATCCTTCAGAGCTATCCTGGCCGGTACGACAGGGTCTTCAGATTCCCATACCTTTTCATCTGATATAATAGTTTCAGAGAAAAACCTCCCGGCGGCCAGTGTTTTCATGGCTAATATTCCAAAATTCCTGGATTTTGCCTCTTGTATAACTTCGCCAATAAAGCTGTCCTTATTGCCGGCATCCACCGGATTAATTGGCATTTGGACCGTTTCGAAGATGTCATTGCCCTTTGTTTCAGCCAGCATATGTACATGAGCATATGGATTCTGATGTCCTGTAAATCCAATATGTTTTGTTTTACCGCTTGCCTTTGCCTCCTGCATTACATCAAGGATCCCATTTGCTATTCTGTCATCTACATCACCAGGTGAACTTAGCGCATGGACTTGCCAGAGGTCAAGGTAATCAGTATTCATTCTTTTTAATGATGCCTCGAGGTGTTCTTTTGCAGTTTTTGCGTCTTTCGCGGTAGTTTTCGTCATTAAAAATACAAGATCCCGGTATTGGGGAGTCAGGTATTTCCCATACCTTATTTCGCCGGTATGTGGTCCGTAACTTTCCGCATTATCAAAAAACCGTATTCCGCCCTGAAGGGCAGTTTCAATGGTTTCCTGGGCATTCCGTTCAGTTGTCCATCCAATATGGTAGCCGCCTAAACCCAGCATGGTAACTTGCCTTCCTGTCTTACCTAAAAAGCGTTTAGGTAGAATTTCACCTAGCCGATCGGCATCGATGTTTGAACTGCAACCGCTGGTCCATGGAGTGGCGCCATGATAGCCGTTGTCAAACCAGCCATTTTCTTTATAAATTCTCTTCGGTTTTTCATAGATTATAATTTTGAAAATTTCCCAGAATATACATAAGATTAGAAACAGATGCCAAACAAATTTGAATTTTGACAAGGATTTAGTTAAATGCAATCAAAAGTAGATTAGTGCTTGGAGATCACAATAGCAGTTAGATGTATTTATATTAGCAATCTTAAGACTGAACTTGAGTAATCGCAATTAATCTATCGATTTTACTGAATTAAATATAATCCAGGAGTTTAATCTTGATATAATACAGATTGAATCTGAATAATTTATTGTTTATATTGAAAAATCACTTTTTAATTTTACTACTATGAGAAAAACTATTGGAAAATCAAAAGAGTCAAACCCAATAACCAGAAGAAAATTTATTGAAAATTCCAGCCTTGGATTAGCCGGCGCAGCTGCCATTACTACTTTTCCAAATGTGATAGCAAAACCTGCAATAAGTGATATGGAAATCAAAGTGGGTGTGATTGGTTGTGGTGGCCGTGGAACGGGTGCCGTTCTGGATGTTTTGAACGCTGCTACCAAAATTATATATCCTATGGAGGGATACCATACAGAGGATGCTGCTGAAGGGGCTAAGGTGCAGGCCCAAAACATTAAAGTTGTTGCACTTGCCGATGCATTTTCTGACCGTCTGGAGGCTTGCCGGTCTCAGCTAATGAAAGTTGGTGTGGAAGTAGAGGATAAAAACTGCTTTACCGGCTTCGATGCCTACCAGAAATTGCTGGAAATTGATGAAATTAATTACGTTCTGATCACTTCCCCTCCGCATTTTCATCCAATGCATCTTCGTGCCGCGATTGAGGCTGATAAAAATGCATTTGTGGAAAAACCAGCTTCTGTGGATGTTTTGGGTGCTAAATCAGTAATAGAATCCGGTGAGATGGCGAAGAAAAAAGGGCTGGCTATTGGAGCTGGGACAAACCGTCGACGTGACAACGTTATCAGGGAAGTTATACGAAAGATTCACAATGGGGAAATAGGAAAAGTGAAGGCAATGTATACTGAATTTTTAATTGGAGAACTCTGGTCTGTGGACAGGGAACCTGGTTGGTCAGAAATGGAATATCAAATGAGGAATTGGCTTTATTACACTTATCTGGGGGGTGATATGATTGTAGAACAATATGTTCATGTTCTTGATTCGATGAATTGGATAAATGGGAATCATCCTGTGAAAGCCATAGCATTAGGTGGGCGGCAGGTAAGAACCGATCCGAAATTCGGAAATATTTATGATCATATGTCTGTCCAGTATGAATACCCTGAAGGTGTTCTTGGCTTTTGTATGGACAGGCAGATCAATGGCTGTACAAACAGGGTACAGGATCTGATAATTGGATGTGATGGAAAGGCTACTCTGGGATATGCATCCTCTATTGTCAAAGATAATGGAGATCAGTGGCGTTTCAGAGGTGAAAAGAACAATTCCTATCAATTGGAACACCTTGAGATCATTCAATCCATACGGGATGAGAATCCAATAAATGAGGCCAGGCAGGTTGCTGAATCTACACTTACGGCCATATTGGGAAGGGAAGCTGCTTATAGTGGACGGGAAATCACATGGGAAACCTTAATGGAATCAAACCAGGATTATACATTGGCAAAATATGAGTTTGGAGATATGCCTATGCCACCTGTTCCTATGCCAGGGAAATATCAATTAACTTAAGAATGCTGAAACCGGGTTTTGATTTGAGTTTTTCTTTTATCTGAATCTATCTGATAATATTATCACTGTTTTATCAGAATTCGATTTGCTGAACGATTGGACTATAGACCTATGCTTTTAGTCATAAGAGTATATATTAACACCCTGGACTACTCTTAAAATGACCCCGGTCTCGGATGGATTATCTGGATTCAATCCCAATTCAATTGATTTAAAATAACTCAGGATCTGCGCAGGCAAAATATAACAAATGGCAAGAAAAGCTTCGTCAAGTGTAACTCCAGATTCACTCATGATTATATTAAGATCTAAACAATGATCCTTATTTGGCCTCTCAAGTACTCCAATGGAATACATGGCCAAATCCTGTCTGCAGATCTCGTTTACCAGGTCATCCTCAAATTGCTCAGCATATTTATTATTTGAAAATAAATAAATAACTATGGTTTTCTTATCAATCACAGATTTTGGCCCATGACGAAAACCAAGATAAGAATCATTTTTACAAATAATCCTGCCGTTAGTGAGTTCCTGTAATTTAAGGTGTGATTCTCTTGCTATCCCAAGTAATGGTCCGGATCCAAGAAATACAGCCCTATTAAATTTCATTAAGGCTACTTTCTTTAATTTTTCAGTATAATTACTCAAAATGTTTTCACCATAGGAGATTAGCCTGTCAATTTGGGGCTTAAACTTATCCAGCTCGTTGATGCGCGAGATTAAAATGCCGCTAAGAAGCATAGATGTAAAACTGCCTGTCATAGCTAATCCTTTATCATTGGCCTCTTCCGGCAAGAGGATGACCAGGCGTTTCGGTATCTTTATTTCAGTAACCAGTTTTCCGGAGGGATTACAGGTAATAATAAGATGGTAATCAATTGAACAGATTTTATGAACTAAGTTCAGTACTGCAATGCTTTCAGGACTGTCGCCTGAACGCGCGAATGAAATTAATAGAGTTGGAGTCTCCTTTTGAAGAAAGAGTTCTGGGTGAGTAACCAGTGTTGTTGAGCTTATCGATCTTGTAAGGATCCCTGTGCTTTTTTGAAATGGACCTTGTATGGAATCACCTATGAAAGCAGAGGATCCTGCACCTGTTAAGATGATATTAATTCCTTTTTGATTGTATACTTTATTAAGGAATTTTAAAATTCGTTCTTTCTGATCTTGTATGGTTTGGAATGTTCTTTTCCATAATTCAGGTTGTGAGGATATTTCAAGGGAAGTAGTATTCGAAATGGCATTTCCAATATTTAAATAATTATGAAAGGCTTTATTTGCCATAAATCAATTATTTATAATTGTGGCTCACTGTTAACAAAATTAAGAGAAATATAATAAAATCAAAGGTTTTGCAATAGAATAACAAAATTTAAAAAGTAAAAACAAGTTAAATGCCTTTCATTATATTTTATAATTAGTTATTTTCCATAATAATTGTTTTATTAATTTCTATTTATTTGAAATTAATAAAGTAAAAAGAGATTTTCTGTTTTAATCATATAAATTCTAATATATCTTATATTTTTGGGACTAAATTATTTGTTATGGTAACTAAAATAAAGTCAACGGTTCATCGCAGAACCAAGATACTTGAAAAATTAGAATCGGATGGCCAGGTAAATGTAACTGAATTGAGTAATCAATTTAACGTCAGTGAGGTAACAATACGAAATGACTTTCTGCAATTAGAAAAGAAAAACATGCTTATTCGGGCCCGGGGAGGGGCAATTAAGGTGAGCAGGGTTGGAGTGGATTTTGAATTATCTAAAAAGCAGAAAATTAATCTGGACCTTAAGAAAAAGATTGGGAAAGTAGGGGCGGAACTGGTGAACGATGGGGACACCATAATTATAGATTCAGGCACTACTACTCAGGAAATGGTTAAAAATCTACATCCCGATAGCAAGCTTACTGTTATAACCAATGCTTTAAATATAGCAAACAATCTGGTTTATAATAATAATATTCAGGTTATTATGCCTGGTGGTTTCTTGCGAAAGGATGCTCTTTCAATGATTGGGAGTCCTGCTGAAAAAGCCCTTAGAGATTACCTTTGTGATAAGTTATTTTTAGGAGTCGATGGACTGGATTTTGAATTTGGAATATCTACTCCAAATATCGAGGAGGCACATTTGAATAGAATTATGATTGAAATCTCAAGGCAGGTCATCGTGCTTGCTGATTCAAGTAAGGTGAAGAAACGTAGTCTGGGGGTTATTTGCCCGCTTTCCAAGGTAGATATTCTCATAACCGATGATGGGCTCAGCCCGAACTACAGGACAAGATTAGAACAACTTGGTGTAGAAGTAATTATTGCATGACATAAAATAGTATTTTTTAATCAAAAGGGAATTATTAAACAAAAGCAATAGGATAAAGCCTATTGTAACCCTGAATTAAATCCAATTCTTATAAAACCTGAATTATCCTGCCATAATTTCAAATATTTGTATCACTATTAAAATCATAAATTCTCTAGATTGGTGATAATATTTGGATAAATTAATATTTATATTAATAAAATCTGGATCTTTTAATTATTTATGTAAATACTTTCTTAGGGAAATTAAATAATTAAATAAAAGATATAAAACTTATAAAACCTTAATAAATCCAAATAAAGTTACTGTTTCACTTGATTTATTGATGGATAGTATATTATTTTTAAGTTATATTAATTAAACGAAACAAAAAGTTTGTGTTATTTATTGTTTTTTAGATGTTATTAGAATCCCATAAACAAAATATTTCAAATTTCAATTTCAAGGTTTGGGAAGAAGTATGCATAATTATGGCTAAGTAGCAAATACTCAATAAATAAGATTCAATTTTTAATAATTAATTTTTTATAAAACTAAATTTTTCATTATGAAAGAAAAATTACTACAACTTGCAAAAGTGCCGAAGCGATCATCTTTCTTTGGCTTACTGGCGCTATGTTTATTTTTTAACATAGTGCTTATCGCTGATTTAAGTGCGCAGGAATCCCTTATAAAAGGTACAGTCACTGCGTTATCTGGAGGTGATCCGCTTCCCGGTGTCAATATTCTGATTGATGGTACAACCACCGGTACCGTAACAGCTACAGATGGGACATATCAACTTAATGTACCTGGCCCTGATGCTGTTTTAGTAATTAGTTATATAGGATTTAAAGGTCAGAACATCCGAGTCGGATCTCAAACTGTTATTGATTTTCAGCTGGAGGATGACGTATCACAACTTAGTGAGGTGGTTATAACAGGTTACGGCACACAGAAAAGATCAGACCTAACTGGTGCTACCACTTCGATTGCTCCAAAGGAATTAACGGAGCTGCCATTAGCCAGGGCAGACCAGGCTTTACAAGGCCGGACAACTGGGGTATATGTATTGAACTCTGATGCTTCACCTGGTGGTGAAACAATTATACGGATCAGGGGACTCAATTCTATCAACGGTGGAAATGAACCTTTGATTGTTGTTGACGGCCTTCAGGGTGGACAGGAATTGTTACGTACACTGAATCCACAGGATATAGCATCAATGGAAGTATTAAAAGATGCATCCGCAACCGCCATTTATGGATCCAGGGGAGCAAACGGGGTCATCCTGATCTCCACTAAACTTGGAAAGATGGGTAAACCAGTTATAGATTTCAGTGCCAGTGTCGGGATGCAGAAATTGGCTAAAAAGTTGGATGTGATGGATGCTGTATCCTATGCTGAATATCAGAACTTAGTGAGATCCAAACAGACAGGCGCTGGAAATGTTCCGGTACCAATATTTTCGCAGGATGATATAGCTCGCTTCGAAAGGGATGGAGGAACTGATTGGCAGGATGTCATTTATGAAACGGGGGTTATTCAAAATTATCAGTTGAGTGTGAGCGGTGCTACCGAAAAGTTAAAGTACCTGGTATCAGGCAACTACCTTGACCATCAAGGTATTCTGAAAGGATCTGGTTATGACAGGCTTTCTTTGAGGACTAATTTAACTGCAGATATTTCTAAAGTTGTTCAATTCGGATTGAACGAATCTTTCACAAAGGAAACGTATAAGTCCCCGGATTTCAGAGGAGATGTTGCATTTGTGGCTATGGCAATAAATGTTGCACCACGTTGGGCACCTACAGAACCGGTCTATGATTCAGAAGGGAATTATCAACGTCATGGACTGCAGCCGGATGGATCTATTAATACCGACTATGGGCCAAGCGACACATGGAATCCTCTTGCCAGTGCCATAGAGCCCGATATGGATCGACCGACTTACAGGAATAATCTCAACCTTTGGCTGAATTTTGATATAGTTAAAGGATTAAGCTTTAAAATAACGGGAGGTGCGATTATCGCTAATGTTGAGCGAAGGGATTATTACAATCTGAATACCATGGGTGGTTTTTCTAACAATGGTGAAGCAAATATTCATAATAGTACGACAGAAAGATGGCAGA
Organism: uncultured Cytophagales bacterium; assembly: GCA_942491935.1. Taxonomy (GTDB): domain Bacteria; phylum Bacteroidota; class Bacteroidia; order Cytophagales; family Cyclobacteriaceae; genus JAGTVG01. The sequence continues at coordinate 74,252 of CALOCZ010000070.1, read as the reverse complement.
ACAGTAATATCCTGACTTATGATAATGTCTTTGGTGAGCGACATGCGCTGGTTGCAACAGCTGTGCTGGAACAAGTGTACGACACATGGCATGGATCAAATACGGAAGCCAGACAGTTTATTGTAGACCAGCTTGGATTCAATAATCTCGCTGGTGCCCAGCAACTGAATACATCATCATATTCCGGAGATAGATCTTTGCTTTCCTATCTGGGACGTGTTTATTATGGTTATGATGACAGGTACCTTGCTACATTTACATATAGAGCAGATGGATCCTCTGTGTTTGGAGCAGATAACAAATGGGGATATTTCCCTTCAGGATCAGTAGCGTGGAGAATATCTGAAGAAGCGTTCCTGGATGGATCTTCAACCATAACAGAACTTAAATTAAGGGCTAGTTATGGAGTAACCGGTAACCAGGGTATCAGTCCGTATCAATCGCTGGCCAGACTATATTCCGGACCAGGGGATTATGGAACAAATTATCCATACAACGGTCTCTCCCCGACCAATACCGGATTTGCTATCGGTGGACTGGCGAATCCAAATTTGAAATGGGAAACGACCACACAAGCTGATATCGGAATAGATCTTTCCTTATTTAATGGCAGACTTACTTCTACCATTGATGTCTATAGAAAAGTAACCGACGACCTCTTAATGCCAAGGGAATTACCCGGATATGTTGGCGTAAGCAGCGTATTGGATAATATCGGATCCATTGAAAATAAAGGATTAGAGATATTGATAGGCGGCGATCCGATTGTTGGTAAAGTAAGATGGAATACTTCCGTTAACTTTACTATGAACAGAAATGAAGTCCTGGATCTTGGTACTGATGAAAGGCTTTCTTATTCTGCTTCTTTTGGCGGATACAGTATGGGTGAGTTTATGGTACTTGAAGTCGGAAAACCTTATGGTACCATGCGGGGATGGCAATTCCTCGGACTCTGGGGTTCAGATGAAGACGAAGAAGCACGTTCTTATGGGCAGCTTCCGGGACAATATCATTTGCTGGATGCGGATGGAGATGGAGATGTGGATGATGATGACCGCGTTGATATCGGCCAGGGATACCCTGATTTTACATGGGGTTGGTCAAACCGCATAACCTATAATAACTTTGAATTAAGTTTCCTTTTCATGGGGATGCAGGGCGTAAACCTGTTTAACCAGATGAGGATCAGAAGGGAATCTTATGAAGCAAATGATCCACGGGTTCTAAACTACTGGACGGAAGACAATCAGGATACGGACGTTCCTGCTTTGTATGACGGTGCTTATGTTGAGGCACAAGCCCTGGAACAAAAAGTATTTGTAGCTGGTAATGGAAGAGGTGGTGAAATGTCCAAATGGGTGGAAGATGCTTCTTTTATCCGATTGAAACTCATAACACTGGCTTATAACTTCAGCCCATCGGTTTTGAGTAAGATCGGATTTAAGAATATAAGGTTATACTTTACAGGTACAAACCTGTGGACAATGACCGATTATACTGGTTACGATCCTGAAGTAGCGAATTTTACATCTTCTGATGCGACGATTGGCGTTGATTTAAGCGCTTATCCTCCTGCCAGAACGTATACTTTTGGTCTTGACTTAACTTTCTAATGATAAAAATGAAAACATATATATCGATGAAAAAGATAATTAAAACAAAACTGAAAGAAGTAGTCGGTTTGGGTCTTACAATCGCTCTGATCACTTTCGGATGTGTTGATCTCGATGAGAATCCTATAGATTTTCCTGCTCCTGATAATTTTTACCAGACAGAAAGCCAGATTATTTCCGGATTAGCAGGTGCGATGGATCCACTCTATCAACAGTGGGGTAACTATTCCTATGGATGGGGTTCATTTCACGATGATGCCAATGGCAATTCAAACCTGGCCTTTACAGGTGGTCACGGCAATGGCTTCTGGCGAATACATTATTCTTCCATCGCAAACTTGAATAATGTTATTCAAGCCCTGATTGATGACAATCTCGGGCCTACGGTTCCGCAGCAAACAAAAGATGAATTGATGGCACAAGCCAAATTTTTGAGGGGCTTTAACTATTTCAGCCTTGTAAGGCTTTATGGTGATTGCCCGATCATTACAGAGGAAACAGATTTGGTAAATGATGTAATAGAAAGGCAACCTATCCGGGATGTCTATAATTTGATCATTTCGGATCTGCAAACTGCACTGGGTGACCTACCGGAATCCTGGGCTCTAACTCCAGGCCGTCCGACAAAAGATGCTGCAAGAGGTTTTCTGGCTAAAGTTTATTTGACCATGGCTTCAGCACCATTGAAGGATGCTACCCAGGCAGCAAATGCCCGGGATATGGCTCTGGCTGTTATGAATAATACTGAGCATTCTTTAATACCGGATGTATTTGATGTATTTAAGATTGAAAATAAGCTGGGTCCGGAAAATATATTTTCCTTTAATGCCACAGATGACGATAACTCAACACCTCCTCAGATCTGGTTACCGGGTTCGATGGCTTTTGGCTGGAACGACTTCGGTCCGGAAAGAACATGGGCGGAACGTTATCCGATGCAAGAGCGTAAGGAAGCATATATGATCCTGGAAGATTGGAATGGAGACCCTGGAGAAGAAGTTAGCTGGAGAGGATCACCACCTGTCAGGAAATTTGTTTATAATGACCAGGAGACCATGGAAAGACTCACTTCAACAGCAAATATTCCATTACTAAGGTATGCCGATATATTGCTGATGTTTGCAGAAGCTGAAAATATGGTAAACGGTGGACCAACCCAGGCAGCAGTAGATGCAGTGAATCAGATCATTGACCGGGCAAATGCCGGTGCTGTTAATCCGGATCATCCACGTGTAACTACTGGGATGTCACAAGCAGACTTTGATGCTGCAGTGATACAGGAAAGGAACCTTGAATTGTTCTTTGAATACGACCGTTGGTATGACCTGATCAGAAAAGAGATCCTGTGTGATGTATGGCCTGAGAGAGAGGATATTGAAGCAAATTGCGATCAGAATGATTATCTCTGGCCTATTCCGCAAGCGGATTTAAGATTAAATGAAAATATGGTACAGAACCCTGGTTATGCAACAGCGGATTAAAGATTTAACATCATAATTTGCAGGGAAGTTTTCTTAGCCGTAGGTATTTTTTATCTACGGCTAACTTCTTTTTTGGACTTTTTATATTTTAAATCGATTTGAATTTTTTGTTGTGAAGCATGAAAAAAATGCTTTTCTGTTTTCACTTTTAGCGCTTTAAGTTCAACTGGCATTAAAGCCTTCTTTTTAGATAGGTGGTATAAGACATTCTTTCAGCTATTTCATTTTAATATAAATAATCATTTTACGGAATACATAAATTGGGATATATGAGATTTTATATTAATTTATAAAATTACTGATATGATACACCTGAACCATTATTATATATCTCAAAAATAAGGCTTGATAACTGCAAAATGGGTAATATAGTTTAGGTGATAACCAACTTGTATAAAAATCTCTTTAATAACATTTTAAAAAAAGTATAAAAACTTTGAAGCGATTTACTCTGTTTACATTTGTTCTGATTACTTTCCTGCTTGGCTGTGAACTTTCAGGACCAGAAGAATCAATGGATGATCTTGGGTTATTTAAACTTCATACACCTGCAGAAACCCAAATTTATTTTGAAAATACACTTCATGAAACCGATACATTCAATTCTATATTTTATGAATACTACTACAATGGAGCGGGCCTTGCAATAGGGGATGTTAACAATGATGGCTTAAGCGATATTTTTTTTGGTGCAAATATGGAGGAAAGCCGGTTGTATTTAAATGAGGGAAACTTCAAATTTGAGGACATTACCGAAGCCTCAGGGATAATTACTTCAGGAAGTTGGGTGACCGGAGTCAGCATGATCGATTTGAATCAGGATGGCTGGCTTGATATTTATCTCTGTGTGGGAGGTAATATTGTTGACGATTACCGGAACTTATTATATATAAATAATGGAGCCTCCGGAGAATTGACCTTTACTGAACAGGCTGAAATAGCAGGGCTTAATGATGATGGCTATTCAACACAGGCTGCTTTTTTTGATTATGATCGCGACGGCGACCTGGATGTGTATATTCTTACTTCCTCGATGAATATTCCAAATAAAAATTCCATCAGGGGACCGATCGGCGATGGGTCCATGAGAAACACGGATAGATTTTACAGAAATGAAGGATTTGATCCCAAAACCAATATGCCGGTCTTTTATGATGTATCAAAAGAAGCCGGCATAACCTGGGACGGTTTTGGCCTGGGCATTTGTGTAAGCGATATTAATCAGGATGGCTGGCCTGATGTATATGTAGCCAATGATTATATTTCAAATGACCTTCTGTATATAAATCAGGGTGATGGGAAATTCAAAGAAAGCGCTCAATTATATTTCAAACATACAAGTTACAGTGCCATGGGCATGGATATAGCAGACATCAATAACGATGGCCTGGTGGATATATTTACGCTCGATATGCTACCAGAAGATTATTTCCGTAAGAGAATAATGGCCGGGAATATGCGCATTTACCGCCGGTACCAGGCCGAACTGGAGAAGGGTTATTCACACCAGTATATTCGAAATATGCTGCAATTGAATAATGGGGAGATATCCGGAGTTATGACTTTTAGTGAAATAGGGCAATTGTCCGGAGTTTTCGAAACGGATTGGAGTTGGGCTCCATTGTTTGCAGACTTTGATAACGATGGTTACAGGGACTTGTTTATCGGGAATGGCATTCCTCAGGATTTATCCAATATGGATTTCTCAACCATTGTTCAGAACCAGAGAAGAGCTGATCCGGATATGCCATTCAGTATTCTGGGTAATATACTGAGGGATGAACTCCTTAAGTTGGGAAATGTCAAAAAACCCAATGTTATCTATCATAATAATGGCAATCTTGAATTCGAGGATAAATCTGCTGATTGGGGGATGAAAAAACCCTCTTATTCAACAGGAGCTTCATATTCTGACCTTGACAATGATGGTGACCTGGACCTGGTATTAAATAATATAGATGATCCGGCATTTATTTACGAAAATAAATTGATAGATAATGGGGTACCTGATAGTGTTTCGCATTTCCTGAAAATCCATTTATCAGGAAGTCAATATAACCGAAGAGGCATTGGAGCTAAAATCTGGTTGTATAGCAAGGGCAGCAAACAGTATTATGAAAACTATCCGGTCAGGGGATTTCAGTCTATGATCGATCCTGTAATCCATTTTGGCTTGGGATCAGTATCGGAAATCGACTCGCTGATTGTCTGGTGGCCGGATGGTAAAGAGCAGATCTTTTTACAACCTAAAGGCGGATCAGGTTCTTGAAGTAAAACACAATGAGGCAACCCTTTCTGAGAAGACGAAAAATATGAAGAGGAAGGTACCAAATGTTTTAAAGAGGTGTCGGATCAAAAAAGCATTGTTTTTTATCACAAAGAAAAAGATTTCGTTGATTTCAATATACAGCCCCTATTGCCACATATGTATTCAAAAGAAGGACCAGGGATTAGTGTAGGAGATGTTAATGCTGACGGGCTGGATGATTTTTATATAGGCGGGGCAACAGGATCTTTCGGTACATTTTTCATACAACAAAAAACCGGATCGTTTAATCCCTACCTGCTACCAGATAATCCAAATTATGAAGATATGGGATCTTTATTGTTCGATGCAGATGGAGATGGAGATGATGACCTCTATGTTGTAAGTGGTGGGACAGGCCTCCCTCCGGGTAATCCATTTTATTCAGACAGGCTTTATATTAATAATGGTAATGGTGAATTTTGTGCCAGCAAAGAAAGCCTTACCGGAAACAGGTGTATGTGGATCACAGGTTTCGGCTTCAGATTTTGATAAAGATGGCGACCTGGATCTTTTCATTTGTGGGCGGGTTAAATTGGAGAACTATCCCTTCCCTGAAAAAAGCTTTCTGCTTCGTAACGATAGTAACGGACCGGATGCCATTCGATTCACTGATATAACACATGAAGTTGCTGAAGACTTACAATATCCCGGTCTTGTGTCCTCTGCTTTATGGACGGATTACGATCTCGACGGTTGGACCGACTTAATCCTCACAGGGGAATGGATGCCCTTAACAGTATTTAAGAATGTAGAGGGTCAGCTTGTAAATAGAACTTCAAGTACAGGTTTATCTGATTTTACCGGATGGTGGAATAGTATTGTGGGCGCTGATTTCGATAAGGATGGAGATATAGACTATGTGGTTGGAAATCATGGGCTGAATACCCGGTTCAAAGTATCACAAGATCAACCGATGCGCATTGTTGCGAAAGATTTTGATAAGAATGGATATATCGATCCAGTCTGTAGTTATTACGTTCAGGGAAAAAGTTACCCGATCTATCATCGCAACCTGATGATCGACCAGATGCCCTTTATCAAGGTTAAGTATAATACATATGAAGAATATGCCAAAGCAACGATGGAAGACATATTCAATGAGGACCAAATTGCAGACGCCTACCATGCGGATAGCCGGATCTTTAATACAGTTTATGTAGAAAACCTGGGAGGAGGATCATTCCGGATTAATCCACTGCCGATTGATGCTCAATTTGCGCCGGTGTTTGGTTTACTGGCAAATGATTACAATGGTGATGGAAATTGCGATATTTTATTAGCCGGGAATTCTTATTCTTCAAATGTTGACGATGGTCAATATGACGCCTCAATTGGATTATTTCTTCAGGGAGATGGAACCGGAGAATTCAATCCGGTACCCGGAAGATCCAGTGGTTTTTTTGTGGATGGAGATGCTAAAGGAATGGCTGAACTCATTAATGGAGATGGCAAGCCACTGATACTGTTGGCCCAGAATTCGGGGAAAATGAAAGTATTTGAAGCGGCGTGTTCAGATGGCGAGATCATCAGGTTAAATAGAGATGATGCAAGCGCCATTATACAATACAAAAGCGGCGCTGAAGAACGCAGGGAATTCTATTATGGTAGTGGATATCTCTCTAGCTCATCGCGGGTTTGCAGGGTGTCCGGGAATGTGGTTTCTGTTAAAATTACCTCATATTCAGGCGAAACAAGGACAATAATTTTTGAATACTGAAATTGAAAGAAGGATAATGAATTTTTAAGCAAAAACGGTAAGATTGGTATAGCAATATTGAAGTGCTTAATACTTTCAAACAAATAGCTTTAAAAATATTATAGGTTACAATCAAAAAGTAACCATTTTCATTTTCCGATTTAATTATGAAATAATTTACATAGCTTATATATCTAATCATTTCAATAAAATTTTGCACCAATGAAACGTAGGCAATTTTTCAGCAACCTGCCGTTAAGTGTCGCAGGATTGAGCCTTGCAAGCTCTTGTTCCAATATTCCGGAAAATGATAAAACAGGGAAAATAGATGAAAAGGAATCCCAATTTTCTAAAGAAGTGCCATCATATCGAGATAAGATTAAAACCAACTTTTCAAAAAATGATGGGAAAAGCCCCAGTGACCGTGTCATATTGGCCCTCATTGGAGCGGGTGGCTGGGGGACAACACTCACGCTGAGCGTTGCGGAAATTAATAAAAATGTCCAGTTTAAATATGTCTGCGATGTTGACGATACGAGAGGTGGACGGGCTATTAAAGAACTTGAAAAAATCCAGAGTACTCCCCCTAAACGCGTAAGAGATATGCGGGTGGTTTTTGATGATCCGGAAGTTGACGGTGTGATCATAGCTACCCCTCAACATTGGCATGGATTGGCGAGCATTTGGGCCTGTCAGGCAGGGAAGGACGTATACGTTGAGAAGTGTGTTTCATTTAATATACGGGAAGGGCAGAAAATGATTGAGGCTGCTATGAAATATGAACGTATTGTTCAATGTGGAACCCAGAACCGCAGCTCTACCTATGCGCTGAACGCCAGGGATTATATTAAGAAAGGAAATTTAGGACAAGTTGTGGCTGTAAATGTTATGGGATTATTGAATGGCCCTGTTCCTTTTAATGAGAAAGAGGGTGAAGCAACTCCGGATACCATAGATTGGAATATGTGGCTTGGACCAGCCCCCAAAGTTCCTTACAGTATATCCAGAAATAAATCATGGGGATATTATTGGGACTATTCAGGAGGTTATGCCCTCGCCAATGGATCAATACATCAAATGGATCTGGCTCGAATTGTATTGGATAATCCCGGATTTCCACAATCAGTTTATTGTACAGGTGGCCGTTATCTTTTTGATGACCAAAGAGAAATACCGGATTACCAGATGACCACATTTGATTATGGGAATTTTGTAATGACGCTGCAAACAGGAGAGTTTACTCCATATATGCTCAAGACAAGCCCTGAAATCCGATTTGGCGAAGGTTACCCGGAATGGAAGCAAAACTCAACAAAAATAGTAATATACGGAACTGAAGGAGTCATGTATGTCGGCAGAATGGGCGGGGGATGGCAGGTTTTTGATAAAGACCGTAAAATTGTTGCACAGGAGACGGGGTTGTTTCCATTAAATGATCATTTGGGTAATTATGTTGATTGTATCCGATCCCGCAGTCAACCTAATGGAAATATTGTGGAGGGGCATAAGAGCGCGGTGCTTTTACATCTGGCAAATTATTCTTATAGGATGAACAAAAAACAGCTGCTATTTTCTGATGAGTATGAACAGATCACTAATGATCAGGAAGCTCAGGTTCTGGCTAAAGGGGAATACAGAGAAGGGTTTGAATTGCCGGAAAAAGTTTGACCAGAAAGACTTTTTAACTTATGAGGAAGATTCTGATATTTTTAATTTTATTAGTGGTTGTTGCCGGGGCCGTTGTACTATTTGCCTATAGGGGTACCTGGGGAAGGACAGATATAGAGTTCAGGATTCATATTAACGAACAATTGATCAGGGAATCTACTTTTGGAGAATCCCCCACGTTTGCCATCTGGCTTGAAGATCCTTTATCAGGTACAAGGCAAACAGTATTTGCCACCCGACGGGCAGCTGAAGGTGATTGGGAGGGAAAAGCAGAAGTACCGGTCGCTTTACCATTATGGTATGAAATATATAAGATAGAACATGAAATAGATGATATTCCAAATTATAAAAATCCGGCACCTGCCGCTATAACTGGTGCTACTCCCAAGCCAGGCTATTTTACGACCAGGGCAAGGGTAAATACCGGCAGCAACTGGATATGCTGGATTGAAGTCAACCTTTCCGGTGATTATAATGATTATTTTCAGGAATACGATCCGATCAGGCAAAAAGAAGATGTATATGGTACAGGACAGCCGGCAATTGTATATAGAGCCGAAATTAATGGTGTTGAGGGGAATGTAACTGTACCCGAAATTGCAGGTATGAGTATACAGAATAGTCCAGAAGGTAAAATAATTCAGCCTCTTGTTGGCATAACCACTGCCAGGAATATTTTTGATGAGATTAGTATTGTTACCGTAAAACCTAATCCAAAAATTATTGCTAGATAAGGATAAAAAACATACAAAAAGAAAAATAAATATTCTCTCTATAAATTTAATTTGGTCAAGATTCTGTCACGATAAAATCTTGACGAAGGTCCGACATAAAAATGTTGGATATTGACATAAAACGTGTTAAGCATGCTTATAAAAGGATTATCCTATATTGATAAGGTTCCGATTTCCATCGATATCAAAGGAAGTATTATTCGCCAGATTTCTAAGAATGATAAACCATCTGCTGAGGATGATCCCGGGATTTATATCGCACCGGGTTTAATTGATCATCAGGTGAATGGATATTTTGGGCATTCTTTCGTAGACCAGGATTTGAGTATTCAGAAAGTGAAATTAATTACTAAAAAACTCAGGGAAAATGGCATCACCAGTTATTATCCAACCTTGATTACAAGCAGCAAAAAACTATTGCTACGCAATCTTTCCATACTTGCTGAGGCTATTGAAGATCCTGATACTGGTTTATCTATACCTGGAATTCATCTTGAGGGTCCTTATATTTCACCTCTGGACGAATTCTATGGAGCCCATTTAAGGAAATGGATCAGGGATCCTGATTGGGATGAATTTATGGCCTTATATGAAGCCTCCGGGAGAAATATCCGTGAAATTACTTTGGCTCCGGAGCTTAATGGATCTATCGAATTTATATCAAGATGTTATAAGGAAAATATAGTTGTGGGGCTTGGGCATCATAATGGCAAGTCTGAAATTATTAAAAAAGCGATAGATGCAGGAGCCAGTGTTGCCACTCATTTAGGAAATGGAATTGCCAGTTTTATTCACCATCATGAAAACCCGATCTGGCCTCAACTTGCAGATGAAAGAATGATGGCTAGTATAATAGTGGACGGGTTTCATCTTACAAAGGAGGAAGTACAGGTGTTTTTGAAAGTTAAAGGGCCTCACAATATAACCCTGGTTTCCGATGTAAGCAAACTTGGGGGATTGAAAGCTGGCAAGTATGATGACTTGCTATTGACTAAGGAAGGGATGGTTTATTTTCCAGCTCAAAATGTTAAAGCAGGGGCCTCTTTACTAATAAATAAGGGAATTGAAAATGTTTTAAAATACACTTCTTGTTCGCTTGCCGAATCGATTCATATGGCAAGCAGAAATCCAGCCCGTCTCCTGGGTATTGCCGATAGAGGCATTTTAAAATCGGGCAAAAGAGCCGACCTGATATTTTTTACTATAAGGTCGGGTAAAATTAAAGTTCATAAAACCATTGTGGCTGGGGAAATTGTCTTTGCAGAGCAGGGATATTGACAGGGCTGAGCTAATTGAACCAGTCGATTTATAAGTAAAAACAATTAAATAAAAGTGTAAGGAAAGATTTCAAAAGTTTATTATATTTATATATAATTATTTAAAAGAAAATATATTTTTTAATATAAATGAAAGTAAAAGTATTTGATACCAAGGAAGAGCTTGGAAAGTCTGCGGCTAAATATGGAGCATATCTTATAAATGAAGCAATTTCAAAAAGGAACAAAGCCAACATAATTGTGGCCACTGGCGCCTCTCAATTTGAAATGCTGGATAATTTAATCAAGAAAAATGTTGATTGGACTAAAGTTTCAGCCTTTCATCTGGATGAGTACATTGGCATATCATTTGATCATCCTGCTTCATTCCGCAAGTACCTTAAAGAGAGGTTTGTCAGTAAAGTTCCACTGAAAGATTTTTTTTATATCGACGGAGAGGTTGATGTACAAGAGGAATGTGATCGGCTGAACAGAGTTATCGGGCAGTATCCAATTGATGTAGCATTTGTTGGAATAGGTGAAAATGGACATCTTGCATTTAACGATCCACCAGCCGATTTTGAAATTGATGATCCGTATATTCAAGTCGATCTCGATAGAGAGTGCCGAATGCAACAATTTGGAGAAGGGTGGTTCAATAACTTTAATGAAGTCCCTACACGCGCAATCAGTATGTCAATTAAGCATATACTAAAATCTGATAATATTATATGCAGCGTTCCGGATGAACGTAAAGCCAATGCCGTTAAGAATGTCATTGACGGGGAGGTCAGTCCTGAAGTGCCGGCTTCGGTTCTGCAAACACACAGTAAAACAACATTGTATCTTGATGCTGCTTCAAATAGCTTGAGGTAGATTATACACTTTATTTGAATATAATTAAGAGAGCCAAAAAATTATTTGATATTTTTCCAATACTTTGTTTGGTTTCTCGCGTAAAAATAAATCCTGAATTGAATACCTATGATCTGTAAAATAAAATCCCGACTCGTGGTGAAAGCCACCTTCTTTTTACTGGCACTAATTCTTCATCCATTCTATTCAAATGCACAGGTCCTGAGTGTCTGGGCGGTTGGTGATGGTGAAAAAGTTTTTAAGTTTGATACTGATCACTTTGCAAAGGAAAAAAATAATATATGGGACGGTGAGAAAATCAGTCTTCGTGGATTGTACAACGAAGTGCTTGGCTTTCAGGTAATCGTTGAAGTGGACAGTACAGGAGCAGAGGGTCTTGAAATATCAATGAGCGCTCCCGTACACAAGAAGTCAGGATCCGTTATTGCTGGCAGTGGCGCTATTAAATATGGAAATCATGGGTATATAGAATTCTTTTCACAGCATTATTTACAGGTAAAGAAGCCTACTGAACCCAACTGGTTTTACGGTTCAGAAAAAAGTGCACCAGCCAAGATGATAGGGTGGATCCCCGATGCATTAATCCCATCTGATGCCCTGGTAGGGAAGGGTGGTTTCCCTTTAACCATACCACCTACAAAAGCAGAGGTATACCGGCACCAGAATATTGTTGATATTTTACCCAGGAGAGCAAGTATAAACCAGGGCTTTTGGATTGATTTATATCTTCCAAGAGATAAAAATTTCCCAGTTGGACAATATACTTCAGAAATTCAAGTTTGGGAAAGCGGTAAAATCGCAAAGATAATTCCAATAAACCTGAGCTAATTGATGCCTATATGCCGGATGAAAATCACTCAAATGTTTGGGTATATAGCTCAGGTACGGAATCTCTTGGCACATATTTCCCCGGATTGAATAAATCTGAAATCCGCGACCTGATTAAGCATGAGGCTCATCGGCACAGGATCGAATTGGTTGGAGGATTTGAAGCGCACCAGACTGTATTTGATGAGGAGATACTTTCTGATTATAAGCCCTATCTGGACGGTACGGCTTATTCACCGGGAAATGGTTATCACGGTCCTGGTGAAGGAGTGGGCGAAAACCTGTTCCCTGTAGGAATGTATGGCGGCAGGGTTCTTGGGAATACCAAAGAAAAAATGCGGGAAGAATCTGATAAATGGGTAAGGTGGTTTGTGAAAAATGCACCTGAAGTAAATTATTTCAAATATATGATTGATGAACCTGGTCCTGCACAATATGATTTCATAAATGAGCAAGCACAATGGATAAAATCCAATCCAGGTCCTGGCAAGAATCTGAAACTGCAGGTTACCACAGGATACGTTGAAGACCTTAAAAATGCCATTGATATATGGGATGCTTATAATGGAGTTGAAATTGACATGCTTGAAGAACTGAGGGCTGAAGGGAAAGATTACTGGTTTTACAATGGAAACAGGCCTAGGTATGGCTCTGTAATACTCGAAGGAACAGCAGTAGATTTGCGCGTAAATGCCTGGATCAAATATCTTTTTAATATCAATACCTGGTTTGTATGGCAAAGCACGCACTGGACCCACAATGGACAGGGACCTAAAGGGCGACTTAAGCAAAGAGTATTTAATGAGCCTTTGACCTTTATAAATGGAGGCCTTAACTGGGGAAATGGTGACGGTATACTTTTTTATCCCGGACGAATGCCACATCAACCGGAAGAAAATCGGGGTATAAACAGGATCATGCCTTCTATTAGATTGAAAAATATCAGAAGAGGGCAACAGGATTACGAATTGCTGTGGTTGGTTGAGAAAAAGATAGGGGCTGATGAAACGAAAGCCATGGCAAGGGAACTTGTTGGGAAAGCCATGGATGAAATTGATATGAATGATAAAGTTTACTGGCCTCAAAATGGAGATGCTTATGACGAGATGCGGGATAAATTATTGGATATATTAAAGAAGTGAAATAAATATTTGTAAAGATGGAAAGTGAACAAATATGCATGATATCGAAAATAAGATTGGCTTTTTATAGCAAATTCATTTTCGCTGCATTTGTTATATTAATGTTAAATATATCTACTTCAAAGAGCCAGGAGAAAACACTTATTTTTCCATTACCACAGGAAATTGAAAAGAATGGAGAAAAATTTATTCTGGATGAAACAGTGGACATCTTAATTCCTCAGCATGCGACACCTAATGACTTGAACCTTGCACGCTCCTTTGTCAGGGAGTGTAGCGATAAATACAGCATCGCTTTAAACATTAAACATGTATCAGAAGTGCCGGATGATGGCAATAGGTATATCATCATGGGAGTTATAGATAATCCTTTGATTAAAGCCTATTGTGTTGATAACCAAATTGAAGTATCTCAGAATAGCCCAGGTAATGAAGGATATGTGTTAGTCGTAAAAAATGATAGGGCAATTGTTGCAGGATGGGATGAAAGAGGAGCCTTTTACGGATTCCAATCTTTGAGGCAATTAGTTCGTAAAAAGGAAGGCTTTGAACTGACAGGGGTTACAGTACGTGATTGGCCACTAATGCCCTTCAGGGGAGTGAGATTGTATATACCCGGCCCAGAGCATATCTCGTTCTTCAGACGGTTCCTCAGAGATTTTATGGCATTGTACAAATTCAATAAGGTGATTATCGAAGTTAACTGCATGCGACTGAATCGACATCCTGAAGTAAACGCGGGGTGGATAGAATTTGCCAAATATATGAAATATACCCGCACCAGCGAGTTACTTGGAATTCATGGTCAAACCAGGAATTCCGGGCATCAGGATGCTGGAGATGGATTTATTCTGGAACAGGATGATGTAAAAAGAATCGTTGATTTTGCCAATGAGAATTATATTGAGGTAATTCCTGAAATACCCTCCCTTACGCATGGGTATTATTTATTGACCCGTCATCCTGAGCTTGCGGAATATGAAGCGGATATTTGGCCGGATACATATTGCCCGTCAAATCCAAAATCTTATGAATTGATGTTTGATGTGATGGATGAATATATAGAGGTGATGAATCCTAAGATGATCCATATCGGGCATGATGAGTGGCGGGGTGCTCCCCTGGATGTATGCCCCCGATGCAAGGGGAAGGACTATTCAGATCTATTTGCCAATGATATTAACATGCTTCACAGCTATCTTGAGAAAAGAGATATTAAAGTAGCCATGTGGGGCGATTTCCTCCTTGAAAGTGTGAGGGGTAAAGGCCCGCACAACCGGACATCGGAAACAGGGTTTAAATACCAGACACCAGGTGGGTTAAGGCCAGAAGTGGTTAGGGAATCTATCCCCAAAGATATATTATTGTTCAACTGGTTTTGGGGGAAACAGGAACTGGACGCGGAACTTCACAACTTTGGTTTCACACAGATATACGGCAATTTTAAACCAATCATCAGCAACTCGGATGAACAGAATATTGGAGTATTGATTACGTTGGTGGAGCCCCTTCTTACACGCCTGGATTTCTACGAATGAATTAACTTTCGGTAAAGACCTGGTGCTGGATTTTCTCGGATGTGCCAATATATTGTGGTCCAACCATACAATACAGCACGAAGATTTGGCTGGATATATATGGGAGCAACTGCCAGTCGTCAGACGAAATTTTGAAGGGGTTACGATCATCCAAGTGCTGATGGTGATCCTGTCATCCCTGTGGACATATCTCCTCATTTTAATTTCAATTCTAATTCAGAGGTATTCAGCGTTAAATTAAAAACATTAAAATCAGGAGCAGTAGACGTTGGGAATCAAAAATTCAATTTAAGTACTAATGATAATAAAAAAGAAAATTCACTGGTTGCCGTGGGAGTGAAGGGGGAGGGAGAAAATCCTTTAAATCAGGAGGTGAATGGCATTAATATCGACGAAGATGTAAGTAGTCTGATATTTCTACATGCCTGTGCATTGCCTGCCGGGAACCAGAAATCCTACTTTGATATTTACAATACTTTTGACACTTCGGATTTACTCGGATGGTATGAAGTGGTATATGAAGATGGTTATAAAGAAATCATTCCGATTCAATATGGTGTAAATATATTGGAATGGAACCCGGGAGGCGAAAAATCACTTGATAAAGCAGAGGGGGACACAGGCTCGCCCCAGAACGCTTATTGCTATGCGGCGGATATTGTTGGTTGTTCTACAGATATGACAGATAATCCAATCCACTTTTACGCCTATGAATGGATTAATACGCGTTATGGTAAAAAAATAAAAGAAGTGAACCTGATAGGTTCCAATCAATACCAGGCAGTTCAACCGGTTTATGACCGTGTTGTCACTGAGCCTTTACCTAGTAATGCAATTATGTTGTTGGGCATAAGTAAAGTACAGAAAAGAGAGATTGAACCCTGGAAATAAAATCGATCTATTCTTAATTATTCATAAATTAAAAGGCAGGTTTTCTTAATATTTCGAAGATCTTTCTGCAGTATTTATGCATCCTTGTGTTTTGCATATTTTTTGAATTTATGTGATTATATTTTTAATACATGAAAAATTGGCATTTAGCATCCAATAAAATAATCATAGCAATATTTGTAATTATCTATATTCCATTATGGATGTCAATGTGTTCCCAACAAAAACAGTATCCTGTCGGGATTGAATTTGAACCCTATGTATTCAGATCAGGAGACAATGGCGATAATTGGTGTTTGACATGGGCTGCAGATGGGGATCTATACACATCCCAATGTGATGGCCGGGGGTGGTTATATGAAGATGGCAGTAAAAGAAATTTCATGAATAACCAGATATGGCGGATATCTGGGGGACCGGATAGTCTATCTTTTAAAGCTTCAGTACTATATGGTGCCCCGGACTATTCACGAAGTGCCCAGGAAATTGTTTATGGACCTATTGAACCTGGCGATGCATACGAGGAGTTTCCACAAAAAGATAGGTTAGACACCTGGAATTGGTATGCCTATGGTATTGTATCAGTTGATGAAAATATGTATCAATTTATTTCTCATGTCGGGGATGGAGAAGGATTTGGCTGGTTTGACGGTTCACAACTAATATGGAGGCCAAAAGGAAAGCAAAGCTGGAAGCGCTGGAATGGCACTGATGCCAATGATGGTGATAAATGGATGCTCAATACCGGTGGAAATCAACTGTACTTTTTTGAAGAACCTGATTTAGCATTTTCTTTTATTACTATTGCTCAATTTGGACAGGATTATTCGAAAAATAATGATGGATACGTTTATTTATATTCTCCATCAGGAAAATATAAAGCACACCTGCTTAATATGGCCCGGGTAAAAAAAGAAAATATCCTGGATCGTAACAAATGGGAATATTTTGTTAGTATAAATGATGAGGGTAATTCAGAATGGGCAATGGGCGAAATTGAAAAGCGCGGTGTTGTTCATACCTTTCCCGGAGGTTGGGGATTTTATTCCTGGTCACCCAGTGTGATATGGAATGATAAACTTGGGCTGTTCATTATGGCTTGTGCAGGAACCCAGAAACCGGGTACAGGTGAGGTATTGGAGAGTTATATGCATTACGAAACTGCTGGTTTGATAATGCTATGGGCAGAGAATCCCTGGGGACCCTGGAACCAATTTTATTGGGATGAATCCTGGAATGCTGGTGATCCTGAAAATAGAACTTACCTCCCGCAGATATCTCCAAAATGGATATCTGATGATGGAAGAAGCATGTATTTGATTTTTTCAGATTGTACTCAGGGCTATACCATTCATTACAAATGGAACATGCAAAAGTTCAGGCTTATCTTTAACAGTGATTAACACCAATTGGATAAATGAAACGCACGCTGATTTTTTCAACAATAATAGCAGCTCTTGGAGGATTATTATTTGGTTTTGATACAGCTGTTATCTCAGGAACAACAACATGGCTTTCAACTGTTTTTAATTTATCCAAATTTGAGCTTGGTTTTACAGTAGCAAGTGCCCTGATAGGAACAATTATTGGAGCGTTGACTATAGGGAAGATAAGTGATAAATATGGCAGAAGATTTGTACTATTTATTCTTGCTCTTTTATATTTTGTTTCTGCTGTTGGTTCCGGACTTGCTTGGGATTGGTATAGTTTTCTTTTTTTTAGGTTAATTGGTGGTATTGGAGTAGGAGGGGCATCGGTTGTTTCACCCATGTATATTGCCGAAATATCTCCCGCAAGATTGAGAGGCAGATTGGTGGCTGTTACCCAGCTGAATATTGTGTTCGGTATGCTGGTTGCCTACTTATCAAACTACGTAATAAGTAGTTTAGCGCTCGGTGAGATTGAATGGCGTTGGATGTTTGGGGTTGAAGCCGTTCCCGCTGCTGTATTTTTCTTGTTCTTATTTATCACACCCCGCAGTCCCCGCTGGTTGGTTGCAAAAAACCTGGTTGATGAAGCAAAGAATGTACTTAATAAATGTGGTGCCGATACTGGGAATATTGAAGAAGAAATTGTTGTGATTAAGAAATCTTTAGACCTGCAACGCCACTCCTTAAAAGAACCTTTCTTCACAAAGAAATACAGGACTCCGATTATGCTGGCCTTTTTTATGGCATTGTTTAACCAATTGTCAGGAATAAATGCAGTGCTCTATTATGCACCTGACATATTTAATATGGCAGGATTCGGTAAAAGCACAGCTTTGTTAAACAGTATGGGCGTTGGTGGTGTTTTCTTTATTTTTACGCTGGCGGCCATGGCTGTAATGGACAAAATGGGACGAAAAAAAATTATGATCGTTGGTTCCATAGGTTATATTATAAGTTTGAGTGTTATAGCATGGGCTTTTCTTACCTATGGGAATCATTTTACTGATGCAGGCAGTCAGATTGTATTGGTAAGCGTATTTCTGTTTATTGCCTCACATGCCTTTGGTCAGGGATCGGTAATCTGGGTATATCTTAGTGAAATATTTCCGAATAGAGTTCGGGGCAGAGGACAATCACTAGGGGCTACCACCCATTGGGTAGCGGCTGCGTTGATATCATGGACCTTCCCTTTGATAGCTGAAATATCCGGAGGATATACATTTGCCTTTTATGCTATCTGTATGGTGTTGCAATTATTATGGGTAATTTTTAAAATGATCGAAACAAAAGGCATATCATTAGAAGAAATCCAGAAAAAATTAAATATTGAATAGATTAATAAAATTGTCCAAGCATGAAAACAGTAAAATATGCTATTGGATCAATGATTATTACAGTTTTTATAACTAATTGTACTCCTGAAAAAGAAATAATAAAACCCTCCTCTAGAGCATTTCTCTCGTTTCAATCATTAATCATAATCAACCTGTCTAATGTTTCTCCCGCTAAAATGCGGGAATAAGACACAGCATTCGGATCAGGCATGAAGCTTGTAGAAAGCATGCCACCCGTATGTGGTTTTATAACAAGTGAACGAACAAGATCAAGTGCTTCCTTGGCATCCTGGTTGCCTTTTTTGGCAAATTCGTCAAGCGCATTAAATATTTCAAAATCATCTACACCTTCACGAACTGCAATAAGCCGGATCGAAGGAATCGGTCCGGTGATTCCAATTTCATCACCCGGGTAAACAAGATATCCATCTCCATTGGGATATCTAACCGGATTTTTTACCTGTTCCCCGCCACCTTCTTTTACAAAAGCATGCCACCCATATTTCCATGGATTGAAAGTCCACCAAGTTGATCCCCAGAATTCAAACGCATCTACTCCATACTTGAAGCAAAACCAGGGCATTAGCCGTTCTGTTGCCGGGAAGGGAGTATCCATACATTGCTGCCCATCAGTAGTATATATAAACCTGTCACCTGCTTTTTTCCTTTTTTCAATTAACTCTACAGGAAATTGCCCCTGTGCACCTATTCCCCAGGCAGTAATATGACCAGCAATTTCTTCAACATAATCCCAGGAGCTTACATATATGGGGACATCGGGTGCTACTTCTCTAGCCATATCCGCAACACGTGCAATGGCATTAAAAGCGAGTGGAATCCGGGGTTCATCTGATAAATAAAGAACAAAATTTTCACGCCAGCCTTTTTTAGTGATATGATCGATAAACATCCCATATGCGTCTTTCCAGGCTTTAACATATTCCGGAGAATATGGTTGTAGGCCAAATATGGGTTTAGCTCCGGAATACCAACCAACAGAATAAAAGAACCCCGGTGTGTACATCGTCGCTATGTTAAGCTCTTCGAAAATGAAATGGGCAATTTTATCAAATTTTTCTGTTGTCATAGTCACTTTGCCATTTCTATACGTAAATTCCGGTTCAGCAGACATCCCGGGTGAGATATTGTATTCAGCCAGGTATCTGCTCCAGCCTTTCTCGTCGGGCATATTACCTCCGAATGGACTTTTACCAGGGCCCGTTCTTAAATCATATATGGCTGTGATTTCCCTTTTTTCAGGTAAAATCAAATTCCAAACCTTGATGTCTAAGGGCATAAAGATCTTTCCAACTTCTGATTCAACAACTACGTATCCCCGGTAAATCCCTGGAGAAGTGTTTTTTGGTATATGTAAATCAAACCATATGGGTTGAGTATTGAATGCAAGCAATTTATATGACTCCTTATTTTTTATTGGGACCAGGGGATCGGGCCACCAATCCCGCCAGCCGTCTGATCCCTGATTATCCGGATAAAATCTTGTATACTCCGAGATCCTTGGTGTTCTATAATATCTTACCGGAAAATCGACTGGGATAAATCGGGTTTCATATATTTTTGGTTGAGGAAGTTCCTCCCCAAGTATATTTTTTAACGGCGTAACGCTGATTTCTGCATTCATGTTTCCCAAACATCGTATGGCGATTTGAAAAGATTTCCATGAATTTCGAGCAGCATATACCTTAATCTCATTTACCGGATTCTTTGGCATTATATCCTGACGGAATACTTTAACAAGAGGATTAATAGTCCAGGCCGTAATAGGCCAGTTCTGTGATTCTCTGGTTTCAACTTCCCCCGCAAGACCATCCAGATCAGGATGATTATGGATCCCGGAAAACATATCTACCATTTTACTTTGTTTTTCTATTTCCGGATTACCACTTACATAAAGCCAGAGCGTTTTTTCTGTTTCCCCATTTATATTAACCATGAAACGAATACTTTCACAGAAATTACCGGAAATATCCATGGGAATCTCAGGATTTTGAGGATCAATAAGACTAAGAGCTGGTGTAACATCAAATCCAAATAATTTGCCGAGACGATTGTTTATATGGCGGGTATTTATTGTAATCGCACCGGCAGGAATATGTCTTTTACCGAAATTACGAATATTTATCGGAATCCTGTATTCCCATTTTATGCCCGGTATCCATGAAAAGTCTGTATGTTCATGCAAAAGTTCCATGAATTCAGCTGAATTAACCTGTACTTCGATTCCCTTATTATCCTGCGGCTCCGTTTCCCCGATTTCAAGCCATTCGTTAACCGCTCGTTGTAAATATTCCGGATTATCTGTAAAATCTCTTATATCAGGTGGGAGCCATGCTTTGGAATTTCCTGCGTAAAAGAATATTGTCGCTGTAGAGTCAGCTTCTGCCTCCACTGGAAATATCACAATATCACCGGATGATAATATTCCTTCCCTTTTTCGCTTTTCATTCTGATCTTTCAGTTCAAACAAGAATTCGATCTCATTTTTATCAGCTACCCTTAAACTGGCCACAGATTTTCCTATAAGTGTAGAAGTGGGATCATTTTCGGATAGAACAATGCGAATTTGTTTGCCTTTCATAGGATTAGACATCAAATTTTTGACCGTGACAGGTACACGCACATTCCAATATCCTCCTCCATCATATGCCAGGGATCTGCACCATGGAAGGTTACTGACTGTCTCTGCGTATGTCACGTCAAATGCGAATAAAAAGGCTGATAAAACTAAGGCAAGTGAAAGGGTATATTTCATTTTCAATGTGTTTTTATGTTATCTTTTAGAGATTGATTTTTAACGGAAAATCAAAATATCTTATATAAATGAAACATTAATAAATATTTAAAAATCGTACGATAACCCGGAATGTTTTCTTTAAAAATAAACGTTATCATATTTTTTTGAATATGCTTAGTTTAAATAAAACGAAAGTAACTTTAAAAGATAAGAAAATCTTTTTATTTTTATAGAAAAGGAAATGTAAGCATATTGCTTATTTTATACAAATTAATTTCAGGTAGTAAAGAGTACTTTTTAAATAAACAATATTACTATGGCACAACTTACTCCAAATACTGATAAAATAGGAGAACGCTTGTTTTCACTTGATTTTTTTCGTGGGTTTACCATGTTTTTATTGGTTGCAGAAGCTACTGGTATTTATAATCTATTGACAAGCCCTGAACTCGAAGGGAGTCTAATATACACAATAGGAACTCAGTTTCACCACGTTCCCTGGCATGGATTGCGTTTTTGGGACCTGATCCAACCTTTCTTTATGTTTATTGTAGGGGTCGCCATGCCTTATTCTTTTGCTAACCGGACGAAACGTGGGCAGACTTATGCCCAGATTCGTACTCATACTATCAAGCGTTCGCTTATTCTTTTATTTCTTGGGTGGTACTTATATTGCATAAGTCATGGAAAAATCGAGTTTTATTTCCAGAATGTATTGGCACAGCTTTCTGTCACTTATCTCCTGGCATTTCTGGTTATGAACAAACCAGTCAGAACTCAGATTATTTTTTCCCTATTTCTGATAGTAATTACAGAAGCCATCTATCGCTTCTTTCCAGTTGAAGGATTTAATCATCCTTTCGTGGCAAATGAGAATTTCGGTACCTGGCTCGATATGCAATATGGCGGCGCTGATTTAAGTGGGCACTGGGTGTCATTCAATGCAATACCAACCACAGCGCATACCATCTGGGGTGTATTGGCTGGACAGTTACTGTTAAGTAAAAGGACAAATGTACAAAAACTTAAAATACTGATTATTGCCGGCGTGATAGGCGTAGTGGCGGGATATGCACTTGACCCATTGACTCCAATTATAAAGCGGATCTGTACTTCATCATTTATTCTTGTCAGTGGTGGCTGGACATTTTTAGCCCTTGCTTTTTCATTTTGGCTTATCGATATAATGAAACAGAAAAAGTGGTCATTGTTCTTTGCTATCGTCGGAATGAATCCATTATTTATTTACCTTTTTGCACATGTAGGTGGGGGAGGATTCGTTGAAAATGTGATACAACCTTTTACTATTTTATTATTCTCCTGGACAGGGGATATAGCTTTGGGAATTCTTACTGGAGTGGTTGTGCTCTTTCTGTTATGGTATATATGCTATTGGATGTATAAAAGAAAGATCTTTATCCGTATTTAAAGGTTTATATATATTGCTGGACGTCTTACTAGATCGAAGGACTAAAATGAATAAACAGATCAAGATACGATCTTATAAAACTGCAGGAATATTTGCGATATCATTATCTTTAATCACGTTACTTTTATTCACTGCTAATTGCTCGAAAGATGAAAAACCAGATTCTGATCCTGGCGGATTGGTTGAATATACGGGTTTTCTTAAGATCCCGGGTGTTGGTTTCCAGACTTTTGGCAGATTCGAAGATGAAGATGTCAACCTTGCACAAATGCCTTTTAAATCCGGATCAGCTTATTTTAGATGGATGTGGGAAGATATTGAACCACTGGAAGGTGTATATAACTGGGATTTAATTGATCAACATCTCGCCAGGGCTCGTGAAAATGGTCAGACATTAGAGTTTCGAATTATGTTGGAATGGCCTGCTGAATATGAAATTGGTATACCTCAATGGCTGGTTGATAAAGGTGTTAGTTTACGGTTGACCAATTGTGAAGGCCATGATTATTATAGCCCGGATCTTGAAGATCCCATTATCAGAGAACATCATGAAAATTGATCAACGCGCTTGGCGAACGCTATGATGGTCATCCTGATCTTGGTTCAGTTGATATTGGTTCTGTAGGAATGTGGGGGGAATGGCATATGTATTGTCACCCTGAACTTATGCCAAGCCGTGAAGAACGGACGGCTATCATCGATCTGTATTATGAGTCTTTTCCAAACACGCCCTTAGTTGCTTTGGTGGATGATAAGGAAGGGATCGCTTATGCTGCCAGTAAAGGCAGAAGTGCATGGCGGGGTGATTGCTGGGGTAATCACCTACCGGAAGGTGAAGGCTGGAACCATCACGCAAATTCCTACTGGCCGGCACATCAGTTGATACCAGAAGCATGGAAGAATGGCCCCGTAGCAATGGAATCCTGCTGGACAATGAAAAAATGGTTATCCGATGGTGGTGATATAACCCAGATCGTTGACGATGCCATCTCCTGGCATGCTACACTGGCTCATAACAAATCTGACTATATTCCTGGGGAATATAAAACAGAAGTTGAACGTTTGGTAATGAAACTGGGCTTTAGGTTGGTCCTGAGGAAAATTATTTTCGATCAGAAAATTACCCCGGGATCTGGATTAGCCATAAAATTGAACTGGGAAAACCTGGGGATAGCACCACCATATAGGGATCATCGGATAGCATTCCGTTTGAGAGATGATCAGGATGACCTCCATGCAATACAAATGTCCAATCGATCTATTCAGGGATGGCTTCCTGGAGTAACTTCAGTTGACATAGAATACCCTATACCAGGTGATCTGTCAGCCGGGGAATATGGGTTAGAATTAGGTTTGGTATTTCATAGCGCACCAGACCGTCTAGTCCCTATTGCCAATGAAGGGAAAACCAGTGATGGATGGTATGTGGTCGGAACCATTGAAATTGAATAATTATAATTCAGAATATAATCTGTAAATTGTAGTTTATCCGTCACATATTGATTTGTAATTAATTCATGAACAATCTCAGTCTCGAGCCTATTTTTACCATATATCAACCTTTTTAATTTTAAAATTGAGCCAATGAAAGCTTTAAAAATTCAATACATGGCAATCCTTTTACCTGTAATCTTAATATTCTGGTTTGGATGCACTTCAGCCCAGGACAATAATGATCAAACACAAATTTATGAAGAGATGCCGGATCAGCTTAAAGAACAGCGAACCCTGATATACAAAGATCAACTTGAAACCTATCTTCAGCACTGGATTATTGAAGATTACGATGCCCGGGCAGAAAATGCCTGGAACCGGGACTACAGCAGCATTGATGCATTTCAAAGAAGTGTTGAACCAAATCGTATCAGATGGAGAGAGATTTTAAATCCTCCTGATTTACGAAAGACTGGCCCTCTAACCAGGAAACCACATGCTTATTTGACGGACATTCAGGCAGAATGGGTTGAACTTCCACTGGGCCCTATTACAGCACAGGGTATTCTTGTTTTTCCGGATAATGCAAGCAAGGACAATCCAGTACCCATTGTAATAGCACAGCACGGGATTGGATCCTATCCAGAATCACCTTTCTCTCTTAACAATGAATTGTATCATGCCTACGCCAGGGAATTACTAAAAGCGGGTTTTGCCGTCTTGGCCCCTATGAATTTAAGATCTATGGAATATCGCAACTATGTAGAACGATTGTGTCGTCTCATTGATACAACGCTTCCCGGCATTGAGTTAGTTCGTATGCAACATCTTCTGGATGTTGTCCTTGCCGACCCAAGAATAGATCCAGAACGTGTGGGGATGTGGGGTCTTTCGCTTGGCGGTATGGCTACTATGTTTTGGATGCCATTGGAACCTCGTATTAAAGCTGGTGTAGTGAGTGCCTGGTTCAATCAAAGGCGCAATAAAATGGCACTTCCGGACGACCGATATGTCAGTTTTATGGTCGTTGATGAGGAGCATGCCTTTTTCAGGGGCTGGTTGACGGAGTTTTCCGATCATGACGTCGTATCTTTGATTTGTCCGCGCCCCTTGCTGATCCATCATGGGAAAAGTGATAGGATTGCACATTGGCCACAGGTTATTGAAGAGTTTAATATAGCCAGGACTCATTATGAGAAATTAAAGATCGCGGATCGGATAGAAATAGAAATCTTTGAAGGAGGGCATGAAGCAAGGATCGAGACAGGTATTCCTTTTCTGGTGAACTGGTTAAAACCCTGATCATTCTGAAGATTTAATTATGTTCAGTATTATTGAAGATGATGTATCAGGTGGCGAATAAAAATTAGATCCTGGATTGTTCTGTTTAAATTCTATACATACCGGATAACTACCAATCACTTAAATTCAAAAGCCCCAATGTCGAAGCCTGATCCTGATGGTCTTTTCTCTCCATCGTAATCATTGACTGGTGCTCCCAGAGCATTAGCCTTATCAATAGCCGGCGAACCGGCCTGTAAATGGAAATCTGCTCCCTTCGGTGAGTTTCTGTCGAATTCCTGGATAAATATCGCATTCCCAACCACTGCATCCTCGCCCAAGATCTCACCCGCATATCCTCTATGCCCGTCGATCAGGTTATGGTCAATGGTCAGGTGGTCCTTTGGTACCCCTTCTCGGACCACCAGTTGAAAGGAGGTGTTTTGACTGCAAATATTGTTTCTTATCACTACATCCTCCGCTTGCGGATTGGCAACCTCTATTCCTCCTGCGATTTCAGATCGGTGTCCCCAGCCGTTGTTGCAAAAAGTATTGTTGAAGACCTCTATATTCTTCATGGGATGGTCCCAGCCCCCATTCCAACCGGCGATCGTAATGCCCATCCCCGAATTATGGTAGGAGATGTTGTTGAAGATCCGTACGTTTTCCACCAGTCCGGCACGTTCTGCCGCTATGGCAAAACCATTGGCATAATTATCATGGACAATGTTCTCAAATACATCGATGTTATAGGTGTGCTTGTCCCAGGCATCTACATAAATACCGAGCCTGAGCTGATTATGAACATGGTTGCCGCAGATTTGTCCATTGGAGGACCCATTTTTGGCATCGATTCCTTCCATCCAACCATGATGAACATGATTGTTACTGACAATGAAATTATCCGTTATCGATATTGTAAGGCATTCCTGTGCCGCAGTACTGCCACCCATGCAGGCTTGTTCAACATGATTGTTGTCGACAATTATGTGATTGCTGCGTAATACACCTATCCCTGAATCGAAGGTATTGTATGTGTGATTATATTTGATTGTAATATGGCTTGAATTTCTAATATATATACCCGCAGATGTGGAATGCATGATCTTTAATCCTGATACGACGATCCAGCTTTTTTCATCAATTTCAAACTGCCCTTCCTGGCTTTTATCATCCGTGCCACTATGAACCCGTCCTCCTGCAATCTCTCCTTTTCCCACAATAACGGGAGAATGTCCCGGATAGGACATATAAACAACAGGATTATCCTGGTTCCCGGATTGCTTTGGGATTACATGTTCACTGTACGTTCCAGACATGATATAAACGGTGTCACCGGCAGTCAGTGTAATGGCTGCTTTTTGTACGGTCAACCAGGGACTATGTCTTGTCCCTGGATCAGCATCATCTCCTGAAGGAGAAACGTAAAATATCCTGGCTCCGGAATTGGATGAGGTGAGAACAAATAATACGAATATGAAACTAAAAATATGGTAGGTAGAATTATGACTTTTCATTCGTTTTTTTTATTCTAAATGTTTGTAAAAGTATCAGTACATAATTACACCTATTTTCTTTTGAGAATTTCTTTTATAATCTTGTCTTTTGCATCGTCGATCGCATTTGGATCACGAGTAAAATCCCTGACACCTCGGCATACGGACTCAACGATCTTATCAACTTCTTCTTCTCCTCCCATTTCTTTGAGCATATTCATCAATTCCAGCTCCTCCTGGCCTTCACGTAACAGTTCAAGACGGATTGAGCTGACCGGACCATATACATTGTCCTGACCGGTGTATGTTTTTACCAGGTTACCAGGATAGATCAAAGATCCTTCACCTGTAAGAGGATCATTGCATTCTGACCACTTCCAGGTTACCGGGTCCATCCAGGGATCCTTCACTTCTCGCCAAAATGTGGTTGTCCAGTACAGGATTCCTCCGAGCTTATAACGCCAGGTGATCCAGGAAACCATCCGGGAGTCCGCCGCTTCTCGGTCAATAAAATAATTCGGTTGGGGATATTCCTGATCACAACTGATATACCATATCACCTTTTCACCAGCCTCAAGTCGCTCATTTACGGCCTTCACATGCTCATCATCAGCCAGATAGTTACCATGTATGATCCAATAATTGGCAAATCCAACAAATGATCCCCATTCCGGATTTTCGGGTAGCGGTTGTTCTGTTACCATGAAATTAACCTTCGGATCGACCTCCTTCACCAATGTGGCCCATCTTCTAATGGCTTCATATTCATCTGCTGTACGGGGTTCGTCTACCGGACAGAGGAATGCCAGCTTATCATACCAGCCATTTTCAGTAGCGTAAGCTATGATCTGATCAATATATTGTTTGACATATTTCTTGTATTCCTCAGAAAAAGGCTTTTCTCCTGATTCATGTGGTATGCCAGGTGGTTCAGCATCAATCTGGAAAAAACTTAAGCCCTTTTCCAGGAAGAATTTTTCCATGCTGTCGTCGGTCCAGCTAAGTTTATAATCGCCATTTACAACTTTCCCTTCCAGACCATAAGATAAAAGGTATCTGGGATCTATCCTGCTGTCCAATGCCTGTTCCAGGTATTTGTAATAAAGGGCATTGAATTCAGGACTTTCTCTATCCAGATCATGGGCCCTGGCTACATCATTGGGCCCAATTCGCATCAAAGCAGAGAAATGCCTTTCAGATGGTAATGTGATATCTAATACCTCCAGGTCAATGTTGATATTTCCTAATTCTCCGTCATCCGAGAGGACAGTAACAGAACCTTTGTAGATCCCTGCTGCCTGATCCCGAGGTATAAAAATATCCACCCAGATGGGTTGGTTCCTGAGTTCAAGAGGTCTGCCCCGGTTGTCTGAACGGATATCGAAAGATTGGGTAAGAGGTGCAAGAGCATCCGGCCACCAGCCATACTCCCCATGAGTGCCGGAGGGTGCATACACTTTGATGATATGCTCGAAATATAGTTGAATGTTATCTTCTGATAAAATATCATTCCCGTTTTTCATGGAGGTCTTTTTTAAAGTAACTCCAAACACGTTCACCTGGTCAGCGGTAACAACAATTTGAAAAGGGACATGTTCTCCTTTGACCCCAGCGATTTTGACGGTCTTTGCCGACTCGTCCCAGATCCTGTCATGGGGTAGCTTTGATCTGTTTTCACGCTGGACCTTTTCGGTGCTACCGGTAGCCCATATCCTGACCTGGGTTAAAGCATTGTTCGAGATTATAAAAAATATCAATATGCCTGATAGTAAGTATTTTGCTGTTTTTTTCATGGTAATAATTTGCTTTTTCATTATAAAATTCCTCTTCATTCAATTTAAAGAATATTTATCTAGCTTCAAAGAATATAATCCTATTAGGATCATCTGTTCAAATAATATTTTTGTTTCTGATTATTAATATTATCTTGGATATTAAATGAACTGTCGGGAACAGCCAATATATGAGATCAATTTGTGTTATTGAAGGGATTCCATGTACTGTCGAAATTGACTCTTATCTGTACAAAAAAAACATCAATGAAGAAAAATTTAGCAGTCCTGTTAATTTACATTTTATCTTCCAGTGGTTCAGTAATATATGGTCAGAATGACTTTTGGGATACTCAAAAAAAAGGAGGTAATTGTTTTAATGAGGTAATGACTGAACAGTGGTTCATTGATGCAAATGAATTGGGACTTGAATGGGTCCGTCTTGCTTATGATAAATGGGAATCAGAGGAGCGTGATTTTCTGGTTGGGAATGCTTCTGATTATAAAGGTCTTGTGGAAAAAGACCTGAATCAGTTAAAAGAAGTTGTAGAATGGGCGGCAAAATATAACATACAATTAGTAATATCACCTCTGAGTTTACCTGGGAGCAGGTACCGGCAAAATAACGGAAATATACCAGACTCCAGATTGTGGAGTGACTTTGGATATCAGGACCAGGCCATACGCTTTTGGGTAGATCTGGCCAGGGAACTCAAGGATTATGATCATATAGCCTATAATTTGATAAACGAACCCTTTCCTGAACTTGGTGCTGGAGTTAAAGAACATTATAGCCCAGGAGATGTATCTAAGTTTTTAGAGTGGTACCAGAGTGTAAGGGATACACCAAGGGATATTTACAAGTTTTATTCAAAGATTATTAAAGAGATCAGGAAAGTTGATGCCGATAAAATGATCATGTTGGATGCCGGATGGTATGGCCAACCAGGTGCCTTCTGCTACTGGCCATCAGCTTTTGAAGATCGAAACATTCTATATTCTTTTCATATGTATGAGCCCTATGAATTCACTTCCAATAAAAATTTTAAGGAAAAGAATAATTATGTTTATCCGGGAAGGGTTCCATTCGGGAAGGATACTATATATTGGGATAAGAATACCACGGAATTATACTTTCAACCTTTTTTCAAATGGATGGATGAAAATGATATTCCAATCAACCGCATCGTATGTGGAGAGTTTGGTTGTATGCGAAAGAATGAAGGGGCTGCAGAGTACTTGCAGGATATTATTAATTTCCTGAATCTATATGGATTTCATTGGGCATTTTACTCTTTCCGGGAAGATGCCTGGGACGGTTATGACTATGAACTCGGAGCTGAAGGTCTGGGATGGAAATACTGGGAAGCTAAGGAAAAGGGAGAAAATCCCCCATTGCCAAGAAAGGACAATGAGTTATTTGATGTAATTAAACAGCAGTTTTAAACGAGCAAGTATTTTTGCATTCAATATCCCAAACCATTGATAATTTATTTGAGGTTAATATCACACGGTTAAAAATCCATTATCGGTTGTTCAAACTAAAACATTTCCAATAATTCTTTGGCTACCTTTCGTGCCAATTCCATGTCAGGGAGAACCAGGTCCGGGAGCCGGCTAAAGGGGATCATTTCCACCGTAAGAGGACCTTTATAATTGATCGATTTCAGCGCATTTTTAATTTTCTCATAATTAAGGTCACCTTCTTTCAAACTTTCACCAAAGCCATGCAAGACACCCCCACAATCAGAACGCTCAAAATTCTTAACATGGATGGCTTTAATATGCTCACCTAAGAGGGTAATCCAATGTTCAGGATATCCATTGATGAGTGCATTGCCCAGGTCCAGGTAAGATCCTATCCGCGGTGAATTCAACTTTTCAATAAACATCTTCAATTCCATGGGCGACAGAAGAAATTTATTCCACACATTTTCTATGCCAATATTGACTCCTTTTTCTTCAGCTAAAGGGGCAAGTTCTTTCAATGATGCAAAAGCATAATCCCAGACTTCCTGATAGGGGATAACCGGCCGGCTTTCATCCCAGGCTACATCTACGGCTCCCGGTATCAATAAGATCGTTTCGGTACCAAGATTTGCTGCGGTATTGATATACTTTTTAGAAAAGGCCATGGCTTTTTCCCTTTCATTTTCATCGGGTGAGGCAATCGAACATCCCCAATAAAAACCGCTGGCCATGGTTTTAAGCCCAATCCTTTTTTCATCAGCATATTTTTTGATCGTTTTGCATTCTTCCTCAGTAATATCTTCATTGATAGATTCTCCAAAGGTCAATTCTATGCCGTCGAGGCCCATATCCGCAGCATCGTCAATTGCTTGTTTTGGTTCTTTTTCCCCAGCAAAACCACCTAAAACCCAGTAGTTAATGGCTTTATAGTACATATCTGTATTCTGTTTATATATATTTTACTTCAATAGTTTTATTCTCAATGACCGATTTTTTCTCTGCCTCGATGATAGCCAGAGAATCAACCATCTGATCGATCGTTAGATACCCGTCAGGTTTTTTATTTTCCTTTATACACCTGAGAAAATAATCGATCTCTACATGCCATCCAGTGGGTAATCCCGGTTTGGCAGGGGAGGGGTTCTCAGTAGTACCATCCTCATAAATTATTTTATAACCGCTTTCTGAAAGCCGAATTGTCCCTTTTTCTCCCACAACCATGAAACTCATTTCAAAAGGAGTTGCACCAGCAGCTGCCCATCCGCCTTCGCCAAATACCAGCATATCATTTTCAAATTCATAATTAGTAAAAACATGATCTATACCGGAATCAGAACGAAATCCTTTCAGGCCAAATGATCTTACCTTTTTTGGTTTGCCAAAGAAATAATGTATAGCATCTGTATCATGAAGGTGCAGATCCGTAAGTGCACTGCCGCTTAATTCATTTTTCATAAACCAGTCTTCCCAGCTATTGCCTGCCAGGCTTGGAGACACGCGCTTAAAGGTGGCTGTTTTTATTTTTCCAAGTTTACCTGATTTAACCAACTGATAAGCATGTTGGTACTCAGGCCAGAATCTGATACACATTCCGATCGTCAGGAATTTTTTGCTTTCATTAGAAGCGATCAGGATATCTCGTGCTTGTTGTACATTGCGGGCTATGGGCTTCTCGCAAAGCACATGCCTTCCTGCACGAAGTGCTGCGATGGTATATTCCGCATGTAAATAAGTCGGCAAACAAATATCCACAAGATCAATTTCTGGATTATTGATCAATTCATACGCGTCAGAGTACGTATTTATCCCTGTCAGATCGACGGGAACATTATTGTCGGCGTCTCCAATGTTGCCTGCAATTTTACTCCAGTCTCCTTTGAGTTTAGCTTCATCAACATCCGCTATGGCTTTTATTTCAGCCAGAGGATGATTTTTATATATCCTGAAATGTGTGGATCCCATAAATCCTATCCCGATAATTCCAACTTTAATCTTAGTGCTCATTGTATTATTTATTAAATATTCGGATGATGGATTGAAAAATTCGACACTACGTGTGCTATATTAAAAATAGGTAAAAATGATCAGAAAAGAGAATAAGATTAGATTAATAAGTTGTTTTGTCATTTAAAATTTATTGACCACATTTATTTCATAATAATTCATTAAATGCACTCATCTTAACAATCTCCATAACGACTGTGGATCCAATGAATTGCCAAATCCTGATGACCGCTTTTAAGAAGTGTTTCTATTCCCATCCAGGCCTTGAGAACGCAGTGGCATAGTTTGATTCGTTATATAGCGGCTGTCGCTCGGGTTTGTATATTTTATCTCCAGTGAAAGGCTTGTCCTGTGTATAAATCCATATTGATTCAAGGTCCCATACGATCAGCTCATCACGGGGATCTCCGGTAAGGTCATGTGCCATCCATGCAAGATCGGGATGGCCATCGTCAGGGAACATCACCACTCTACGTCCCCATCCGTCAACCAGTCCACCTTCAGTTATATTTGGTGAAAGAAAGATAAATTCTGTTCCATCACCTCTCCAGTTTACAGGCAGAACAGGAGAGCCCGCATGGAAAAGCTCGAAATTGATAATCTCATCACCAGAAGAATTGTAAAGGGTTATCAGCCCGGGTTCTCCCCAGAAGTTGATATTACAGAATTCAAGACCTGGGATATCCGGGCGGAACTGTCCAATACTTGGAGTTTGTGCATGACCAACGCGATGATGTTTCAGAATCTTTCCATTGCTTTCCAGCATAAGCACTCCGTCATCACTTCCCCCTACAAACACTTGTTCCGGACCACCTGACAATGTGAGGTCACCTACATAAATACCATCAGCATGTTCTCCCAGTAAAGAATCGAGTGACCAGGTCAGATTACCAGTGGAATCAAATTTCGAATAGCCTATATATACTTCATCTTTTCCATCTCCATTGCTATCATGGAAAAACGGAAAATGTCCCAGGTTAGCCGAAGCCGTCCAGAGCAGCTCGAATTGGTTGGTATATGCCCATAAACGGGTATGACGATCTTTGATTATAATATCCTGAGGTTTACCTGTCCCCCTTAAGTCAGCGAATGAGATACAATCAACATTCAGGTAAGGAAGAAGATCCCTTCGGTAATAGTGCTTGTATTCAAGCCAGGAGGTTTCTTCCGGTAGGATCTTAGATGAAGGGACAGGATAGCGGTCTTTCTCTTTGCCACTATTGCCTTCAAGAACTTTGATCCAGTTATCCTGAGCCATTACAACTTCTGTTTTCCCATCACCATCAAGATCATGGATCTGTACGGCAACGTCATAGGATAACCAGGCATGCTCCGGATCAGGTTTCCCAGATTGCCATAACATTTTGCCATTGTGATCGAGTGCTGTCAGGCAGGTGATCCGGTTATAATTGTTGCCAAAAAACGGCATATTCTGTACAATCAAGAAATCTATCTGTTCATCGTTATTAAGATCTCCCAACCTGATGGCGCGTGCCGCACCGAATCCCTGAGTATCAATTTTTTTCCATAGTACACACTTGGGATTCCCGAGTCTTAAAGTTTCGAGTTCTTCTTCAAGAACAGCCTTTTCTCTGAGGTATTCCTTTTTGTCTTCCGGGGTTGTAGATACGGTGACTTCATGAAAAGCAATGGGCGAGGTCGCAAAAAATCCGATCTTCCCAGCTGTGTAGCGGTCATCATTGACATCGAAAATCAAATCTCCGTCAATAAAACAAAGAATTCTGCTCCCCGATGCTTCAACCCGGAGTTTATAGGACTTCATTGGATCGGTTGGGAAACTACCAGTGGCCAACTCATGCCAACCGTCTTCGCGAAATCCTTTTTCTCCATCGCGGTAACGTAGCGTTACCTGCTCATCCTTATCAAGTCCGAATAAGTAATAGTGCCGTCCATCCCTGTAACGGAAGAGGATCCCATTCAGGTCACTTCGATCAATAGGAGTGAGCGTGACTTCAAGTATATAGTCTTTCCACAGAATATCACCATAACAAAGAATTGGGTAAGTGAATTCGTTGGTCCATGCTTCGGCATTAAATCCAAGATAGCACAGAGAATTCTTTTCATCCGATTCGATAATTTTCCATTCCTCAGGACCACGGTTATTGACAATGTCCCAGCCATCCGTGAACTCACGCGGGATATAATGATATTCAGGAAAACCCCTGGCAGCAAAGTCTCCAAACTTGCCTTGTTTCAGGTTTGAGAAATCACAGAATGCCAACTGCTGATCGTTAAACTCCACATTTGAAGGAGTTGAACAGGCTATAAGTAAGAACAAAATAAAGATCCAGTTAACCATAGTATTTAATTTTTAATTCCAAAAACCCATGAAGGGACTTCCATCCTGGCACCTTTAGTAGGATCGACTATCTGGTTTATTTTCAGTTTTCCAGTAAGTCCGACAAGCAGACGCGCTTCTTTTTCACTGCGACCGGTTTTTTTCTGAAGAAGTTTTATCATATCTTCTGTTGCCCGCCATGATGCTTCCTCCAGGTCTTCATGAGCACCGAGGGTTGAAAAAAATTCAGGCCTGATTATCACAGGGGCATCTGAGAGTGGCTCTGGCAGCTTACGGAAACGTACTATTGCTTCAGAATCAGTCTCTATACCCTGACCAGTTATTTCACCATCTCCCTGAAGCGCATGCGTATCTCCCATACCCGCAAGAGCTCCTTTTACTCTCGATCTCAGGATTATTGTGCTTCCTGCCCGAACTTCACTGCAATCAATATTCCCTCCGGTATCACCTGGAGCACGTGTATCAACCGTGCCTTCATCAGGAGCCACACCCACACAGCCGAGCATAGGTTCAAGGGGAAGTTTCAAAGACTCTGAGAATTCTGCAAATCCGTCGCGTAACTCAAAGATCCTTCCCGCACAGTATCCCCAATCACCGGGAATTATATCAAGAATGTCGATTGCCAGTGCGTCACCTGGTTCAATGCCTTCGACAAAAATCGGTCCGGTTTGGGGGTTAATTACGCTGTCCTGGTTCGGCTCTCTGAATACACCATCCCTTGTAACAAGTCCGGGCATTCCGTGAGACATTTCAACAATGACAACCTCATCGATACTGACATGATAGGCCGGTTCCATCTGTGGTTTCCATACCGTGAAGTAATTGCTTGCTGAAAGGCGACGCAAACCTGCTGTTTGGAAAGTTTGTGCCACACTGCCTCCAATGCCTGTTGCAATTGCAGGTGTGAGTAAAATTGTTTTGAGGAATTTGCTCCTATCCATATCTTATAGTAATTAATTGAAATAAATAAAGATACAAGAATTGAAAAATAGCACGATGACGCCAATTCCTGCCATTTTCTGATTATTTTCTACAATTTATATCAATTGAGCTGTTTGTCAAAATCAAAAACAATATATTCAATACGTCTTATCTGCGATCTCTCATTTGGGAATATGTTTGTCGATGTTTTGTTGCCTGCTTATTGTTGATAGTTAATTCTAATAAGTTTGACTCATTATCAAAGAGACGCAATTATTCTCGATTCTTTTGATTTGAATAAAAGAATATAATTAGTAGATTTAGTGTAGTCGAGCCATGTCGTGAAACAAATTGTATGAAACACATTTTTTATCTATTAATTATTTTTTCAGCTATTACATGGAAATGTGGATCAAGTGAAAAAATAAACAGTGATGCACCAAATTTTCAGATCTTTGAATCCTATAATCAAATTCATATTTTAAAGAATGGCAGGCATTTTACATCTTACCTCTATGATTCCATATGGCTAAAACCGATCCTATATCCTGTTTATTCACCATCGGGAATCCGGGTCCAGCGACAATATCCATTATTAATTGTAGAAGGAGAAAGCCACGATCATCCACATCATGCAGGTCTTTCTTTCACTTATGGTACAGAAGGAGAGGTAAACGGCAACAATTTTTGGGCCGGTCAACAAGGTTCAACAAAAATCAGGCATACCCGCGTAACTCAAATGAAAGCTGAACCGGACTTTGCAATTCTTGGTATACAAGCTGAATGGATCGGTCAGGAGGGTGAATTGGTACTCGAAGAGGATAGAACTATGATCTTCAAGGGAGATGAAACAAAAAACATTATTGATTTTTTAATTGAATTAAAAGCATACAATGAGGATGTCGTTTTCAATGATACCAAGGAGGGAATGTTTGCCATTAGAGTAGCAGACTGGTTATCTGAAGCTAATGGCAATGGAATTTACTTAAACTCTGAAGGGGATGAAACCGAGGAAAATATATGGGGAAAACCTTCAAAATGGGTTCGTTTAGATGGTCACCATGAGGGGAAAACAATCGGTGTCCTGATTATGAACCATCCATCAAGTGTAAACTATCCCACTTATTGGCATGCCAGGGCATATGGGTTATTTTCAGCGAATCCTCTTGGAAGAGAGGTCTTTGAGAAGGGAAGAGGTATCCAGGATACTACACCCTTAAACTTCACGATACCTGCCGGGAATACTGCTAAATTCAGGTTCAGGATGATCATTTACGAAGGTGAACTTGTGGTCGATGAGATTGAGGACCTTTTTGAGCAATATATAAATGATTAATTTGTTAATAGTCTCTAGTTTTAATTCACTATTTCCCTAGGCTGTGTCTATTTTTTAGTACAGAGCGATTGACTTTTAATCATACATTTATATGACGTCAACCACAAATATTGAATAATCCATAT
Source organism: uncultured Cytophagales bacterium (assembly GCA_942491935.1). GTDB lineage: Bacteria > Bacteroidota > Bacteroidia > Cytophagales > Cyclobacteriaceae > JAGTVG01. The sequence goes on along the minus strand of CALOCZ010000070.1, from coordinate 37,114 downwards.
AAGATCATTAGTTCCGTGGGCAGTAATTAAGAAGATCAACTGATAATATATGAAAGGTTACCGATGGATCATATTGACATTGTTGTTTGTTGCTACTGTAATCCTATACATAGACCGTTCTGCGTTAGGCATACTTGCTCCATATCTGCAGAAGAAGATTGGTTGGTCAGAAGAACAATATGGCATTATTAACAGTGTTTTTATGCTTTCTTATGCCGTAAGTTTTCTGATCATGGGAAGGATAGTTGACTGGTTGGGAACTCGGAGAGGATACATCATATCAATCGGGATATGGAGTATTGCCGTTGTAGGACATGCTCTGGCCCGCTCCTGGATTGGATTTGCTGTGGCCCGGTTCAGTCTCGCAGTTGGACAATCCGGAAATTTCCCCTCTGCGATCAGAGCTGTGGCGGAATGGTTTCCAAAGAAAGACAGGGCACTGGCTGTTGGTATTTTTAATGGTGGATCAAATATGGGTACCATCATTGCACCTTTAGTAATTCCTGTCCTTGTACTAAGCCTAGATGATTGGAGAATAGGATTTCTCTGGACATTTCCTATTAGCTTGACCTGGATATTTCTCTGGTGGAAATTTTTCAATGTACCTGAACGATCAAAATATGTGTCTCAAAAGGAACGAGATTACATCAACTCGGACGGTGTTCCTGATGATTTATCACAAAAAGTAAAATCTCGAGATATACTTCCCCATCGTGGCTTCTGGGCTATTGCCATAGCAAAGTTCATGGCTGATCCTGTATGGTGGTTTTATCTTTTCTGGGGAGCCAAATTTCTGAATGAGAAATTCGGGGTGAACCTAAAGGAGATCGGCTTGCCATTCTTTACCATTTATCTGGTATCCTGGGGAATTGGGGTAGGGCTTGGATGGTTCTCATCTATCTTAATGAAGATGGGTTTGGGCTTAAACAAAGGAAGGAAATTCAGTTTGCTGGCCTGTGCACTATTCGCTGTCCCTGTTGTCCTGGTTCCACATGTTTCCAATATGTGGCTGGCAGTTTGCTTAATTGCTCTTGCAGCTGGTGGTCATTGTGGATGGTCAGCCAATATATTCAGCTTAATGACAGATATTTTCCCGCGGAGAGCAACGGCAACTGTTGCTGGATTTGGCGGTTTTGCAGGAGCCATAGGGGGAGCAATTGTGGCTTACACAGTTGGCCGATTATTGCAGGATATTGGATTGAATGGTTATAGTGTAGCTTTCGGGGTAGCCGGATGTGCCTATCTGATTGCGCTGTTGCTGATTCAATTGATGATTCCACGCATAAAAGTAATTGACATTTGATTGATCCGCAATGAACAGTAAAGAAAGGATATTGAAAAGCATTAATCATTTGGAACCGGATAGGGTTCCATATGATCTGGGAGGGACAACAGTAACTTCAATTACATACAATGCTTATATGCATGCGATGAAATATAAGGGACTATCCATAGAATATAAACATCCTATAATTGATCCCATTCAACAGATTGTAACGCCAGTTGAAGAAAATTTACTAATACTGAATTCAGATACAAGACGAATTGGTGCACGAAGAATTCCTGAATATAAACCTCAAGAAAAATCCAAAGGAGCGAAAGAAAGGGTAACTGATTTTTATGGATGTGATTGGGAGCGGGTGCCGGATAAAGACCTGTACTTTAATCAGGTTTCTTATCCTTTGGAGAAATATTCTGTCCTGTCAGATTGTGTTCAACATATTCGAACTCCTGATTGGAATACATACACTAACATACTTCATCAGGATCTGAATTCACAACTTGAATCAATCCATGGCTATTGCTGTATTGCTGATCGTAATACTGCCGGATTTACTGAAAATTCGCTTCGCATCAGGGGATATGAAAATTGGTATATGGATACCATAATGGATACAAAGGGGGTAGAATTATTGTTGGATAGAATTCTTGAAGATAAGATCAGGTATTGGGATGTCTTAATTGACTGGGCTAAACATAATAAATGCCAGGAGCAAATCGATGTAATATCCGAATGTGATGATCTTGGATCGCAAAGTTCCACGATAATTGCCCCGGACGATTTAAGGAAAATGGTGATCCCGCGCATAAAGGAACTGTTCAGTCATATAAAGAAACGATTGCCCGGGGTTAAATCGTTCTTTCATAGTTGTGGTGCCATTCGCGAGCTAATCCCGGACCTGATAGATGCAGGTATCGATATTTTAAATCCTGTTCAATATACAGCAAGTGGTATGGGCCTTAAGGGATTAAAAAAAGATTTCGGGAATGATCTGGTATTCTGGGGTGGAGGAATAGACACACAAACCATTTTGAATTCCGGAACCCCGGAGATGATCAGAGATGCGATCAAAGAAAATCTTGATATTATGGCTCCTGGGGGAGGGTTTGTCTTTGCGCCCGTTCATAATATACAGGATGATGTGTCTCCCGAGAATTTTTGGGCAATGTGGGAAGCATTACAGGAATATGGAAAATACTGACTTTTTAATATAAACTTATAAGAAAAATGATGAAACGTAGGAAATTTATTAAAACTGCTTCTGTTAGTAATCTGGGTATGCTTGCTATGCCGCACATCCTTACGGGAAAAGGATGGAAAGGAGCAAACGACCGGGTAAATGTAGCGGTTATTGGTATTCATGGGATGGGACAGAGTCATATACAGTCATATCAGAATCTTGAAAATGTAGAAGTACGTGCTTTGTGTGATATAGATAAAAACCTGTTTCCAGGTGTTGTTAAAAAGCATTTTACAGATAAAGGTTTGCGTGAACCAAAGCTATACCAGGATTTAAGAAAGTTGTATGAAGATAAGGAAATAGATGCCGTATCGGTAGTAATACCGAATCACTGGCATGCATCTGGCCTCTATCTGGGCCATTCAGGCAGGCAAACATGTTACCGTAGAAAAACCCTGTTGTCATAATATCCATGAGGGATTAAAGCTTCTTGAAGCTAAACAAAAATACAATGTAATAGTACAGGATGGTGCAGAACAAAGGAGCAATCCCTGTGCAATAAGTATGGCGGATTACTTGCATTCGGGGAAACTCGGTGAGGTTTACATGGCAAAAGGGATGTGCTATAAATGGCGAGATTCTATTGGCATATACCCTGATGGGCCAATGCAGGAAAATGAAAAATTTGCATATACGGTTGGCAGCACCAATTATGAACCTGCTTATACACGCGAATACCTTAAAAATGTAGATTATAATTTATGGCAGGGTCCAGCCCCGGAAAAACCTTTTAACCGTAACAGGTTCCATTATAACTGGCATTGGAATTGGGACTATGGCAATGGTGATATGGGCAACCAGGGTGTTCATGAAATGGATATTGCGCGATGGGGGCTTAATGTGGAGTTGCCAATAAAATTACAACAATGGGTGGACATTTTCTTTTTGAAGATGCTCAAAACACCCCGAATACATTAAATGCATTATTTGAATTTCCTAATCCTAAAGGGAAAGGTGATAAAAAGAGAATATTGCAATTTGAAACACGGCATTGGATTAGCAACAGGGAAGGCTTGTCAAGACCTGTGGAAGATAAAAATAATACCTATATGACAAGTGCTGCTAATAACATTGGAAATCTTTTTTATGGATCTGAAGGATATATGAGCAAGAATTTAAATGATTGGCAGGTATATAAAGGACGTGACCTCAAAAAAAAAAAAAAAAAAAAAAAAAAAAAAAAAAAAAAAAAAAAAAAAAAAAAAAAAAAAAAAAAAAAAAAAAAAAAAAAAAAAAAAAAAAAAAAAAACCGGGTGAAACAGGAGAAGGTATTGGGGATCACTATGAAAACTTTATTCTAGCTATCAGAGAAAATGATCAAAGCTTAGCGAAGGCGGATATTAAGGATGGATTTTATAGCAGTGCATTAATTCACCTGGGAAATATAGCTTTTAGATTAGGCCGATCATTGGATTTTGATCCTTCATCAATGAAATTTATAAATGATAAAGAGGCTGATGCTTTACTGACTCGTCAATATAGAGCTCCTTTCACAGTTCCGGAGAACGTATAATCAATCGACCTGCACTCGTATGCTTTCTATACCCTACAACCATAAAAGGAGGATAATAAATTGTGAAAATGATTTAAATAAATATTGTATTTTTTTATATTTACCTTTAAGGAAATGAAGGCTCTTGATCTTTTAAAGCATTTCGATTTTTTTTTAGTTCCTGAAATATGTAAAAGTATTGCTTTGGGTGAAAGGTGTTTTGGTAAGTTTAATTTGACCTGCCTCAGAAGAGATCTTCATTCTTGATAATTTAAACTGTTCTATCTTATTCGCTTAAAAAATTAAAACATGATTAAATTTAAAAGGAGTGATTTTGTTTTTAATGATGGTTTTTTTCCCGGGTTTGATTGCTGCTCAATCCGGAGATCTTAAACTTCTTGATTGGCGTCCGAAAAGCCAGTTGGTGGTCAAAGAAACAAAAGTACTTAAGCCCAAATACCCGGTCATTGATATCCACAACCATTTGGGTGATCTTGAAAATACAGAGAAATATTTAGAGGAGATGGATAAAGCTGGAGTCTGGAAATGCGTCAGTCTCGATGGAAATTCAAAAGATGATGCTTTTATTGATCATCTAAAAGCCTCTCAATCTGTCTCGAAAGACCGCTTCCTGGTATTTTTCCGACCCGACTTCAGCAAAATTGATGAGCCCGATTATGGCCGAAAGGAGGCTGAAAGGCTTGAAAAAGCGGTGAAGATGGGTGCAAGGGGTTTAAAAATAGCCAAGAACCTGGGTTTAACCGAGAAAGATCAAAACGGAAAACTTATTCCTGTTGATGACCCCCGAATTGATCCCATCTGGGCAAAATGTGCAGAACTTGGCATACCGGTAATGATACATGTATCGGATCCTAAAGCCTTCTTTACACCCGTTGATAAATACAATGAACGATATGATGAATTAGGGGCTCACCCTAACTGGTCATTTTACGGCGACAATTTTCCATCAAAAGATGAGATCCTTGCCCAACGCAACCGGGTTTTTGCCAGGCATCCAAATACGATTTTCATAGGAGCACACATGGGCACATTACCTGAGGGTTGCATACGGTGACCATGTGGTTGGATATTTTCCAGAATTTTTATGTGGATATTGATGCGCACATCAGCGATTTGGAGCATCAACCCAGGACTGCACGAAAATTTTTAATACAGTACCAGGACCGGGTGTTATTTGGGACGGACACAGAGCCAAATGCAGAATCTTACCGCATTTATTATCGATTTCTTGAAACAGACGATGAATATATTGACCCCGCCGGTGGGCACCACCTCCAGGCTCGCTGGATGATCTATGGCGTTTATCTCCCTGATGAGGTATTGGAAAAAATATATAATAAAAATGCGCTGAAAATTCTGGCTTTGTTCAAGGGGGCTAATTAAAAATATTAAATGTTAGATACTATTTTTAGATGGGTATCACTTTTTAGGAATATTGCCATTGTATATATAATTGGACTGTAAAGAATACATTTATTAAAAAAGTAGCCATTTTCAAGGCAAAGTATTCTGGAATTTGTAAATCTGGCCATATAAGGTCGCAGTAAAACGAATAATGCACCTTTATGATCATTAAAGTCCTTTGAATAGTCCATGGATCGAATAGGAGAACAGAAGGTATTTTTAATAAATGAAATAGTATAAATTTTTATCATATGCATATCCGAATTATTATTTTCCTGCTGATAGTATTTAATTTGAATGCACAGGCACAAACCGGATTTCGTGGTAATCCAGGAAGACATACCGTCCGGCCTGAAGTAATCGACGATGTCCTTTATAATCCTGGTAAAGGAATTACCACAGCCAATTCATTTGAAGGAGATGTTGAAGGATACCCTATATCAAGGATAGCATATTGGCGTTTCTATTGGAGTGAAATTGAAGCTGAGAATGGCAAATATCGATGGGATAGGATCGATGATATCATTGAAACTGCAAAATCCCGCGGACAGCGTGTAGCCCTCGGAATCATGCCGGCGAACGGTTCTGCGCCTGAATGGTATAGGGATTTAGGAGCTGCTGGTTTTGAATATACTCCTGAACGTGGTGGGGGTACAAGCTGGATGCCCGATCATAATGATCCATTGTATTTGGAATATATGGGTCGACTGGTCAAGGAAATGGGAGAACGATACGATGGCCATCCGGATATAGATCATATAGATATGCGCTCTTTAGGGCACTGGGGTGAATGGCATTTTGGATTCATCGAGCCACGTCCGGAGGTCAAACCTGAGATCCGGAAAGCTTTGGTGGATATTTATCTGGACAACTTTGACAAAACACCTTTGATCATGCTTATCGGAGGTGGTGAGGAATTGACCTATGCTGTTGAAAATGGGACTGGCTGGAGAGCTGATTGTTTGGGCGATCTTGGTTATTGGGGCCCTGATTGGAATCATATGAAGGATTCCTACCAGCAGTCCCTGGATAATGCCGGTGCTAATGATGCCTGGAAATATGCTCCGGTATGTTTTGAATCCTGTGGTGTCATGCAAAAATGGGATGACGAGGGTTATGATGTAGAATTTATCATAAATGAAGCTTTGCGCTGGCATATTTCGATCTTTAATAATAAATCATCACCCATACCTCCAAGATGGTGGAACGAGATGAGTGAATTTATTAAAAAGATGGGATATCGGTTTGTAATTAACTATATCACCTTACCCATGACCGTTAAATCAGGCCAAGCATTGCACATAGAAAGTGAATGGGAGAATTTAGGAGTAGCGCCTGCATATAGAAATTATATTATTGCGTTCAAATTAATTCCTAAAGATCGCAGACCAAAAAGTGTAATAATACAGGATCCGTCATATAACACTGATATAAAAGAGTGGTTACCGGGGATACATTCCTTGAATCTGGATATGATGATACCTCCGGATATAAAACCAGGAAGGTATAATCTGGCTGTTGCCCTTTTGGATCCTTATACAAAAGAAGTGGCAGTTAAATTAGCCATCGAAGGTCGCGATTCCCAGGGATGGTATATTTTAAGTGAACTTGAGGTTGAATAAATATCTACACTACAATTTTTTAAATATAATATCATGAAAAACTCTCGAAGGGATTTTTTAAAAAAACGAGCATAGCCAGTGCAAGCCTGGTTGGTGCCAGTATGGCAGCTTGTAGTAAACAGGATGAAAATTCTGATCCACTTCCTCAAACCTATGAACAGAAATTCAATATGTCGGGATATGCAGCACCAAAACTGGATTTGGTTAGGATTGAAGTAGTAGGACTAGAAATCGAGGTACCGGTACTGTTAGAAGGCTTGCTGGCATTGAGGGTGTTGAAATCAGGGCATTATGTGATCTGGAACCCGATCGAGTTCAAAGATCAGCAGATAACATCAGTCATCTAGGGCATAAACCTGATTTTTATTCAGGTCACGAAGATGAATGGAAGAGAATGGTTGAAAGGAATGATCTGGATCTTATTGCCATAGTCACTCCCTGGCATATGCATACTCCAATGTGTGTTTATGCTATGGAAAATGATAAGCATGCCTATACTGAGCTGCCAGCCGCAACTTCAATGGAAGAATGCTGGCAATTGGTTGAGACTTCTGAACGGACAAGAAAACACTGTATCCAAATGTCTGCCAACTGCAGTGGGGGAACCTCGGCAGTAATTTTGAATATGGCGAGGGAAGGTTTTTTTGGGGATATTATACATGGTGAAGGGTGTTATATTCATACCTTATTGGATTTTTTACCTGTTTGATAAGGACATGTACCACAATATGTGGAGGCTGAATGCAAACATCGGGAAGACTGGCAATCTATATCCGAACCATGGTATCGTCCCTATCATGCAAATGATGGATATCAACTATGGCGACAGGATGGACTATTGTTGTTCCATCTCAAGTAAAGATTTTTCAATGAATAATACAGCGAAAAGATTGGCTGAGGAAGATCCTTACTGGGAAGAATATATTGACAAGGATTTCAGAGGTAATATGAATGTAACCACCATGAAGACTGTAAAAGGACGTACCATTGTACTGAATCATGATGTTACTTCACCAAGGCCCAGGGGAAGGCGGTTGTTAAGCGGAACCAATGCCGTTTATATTTCACATCCGGACAGAATTTCAACCAGTGAGAATCATACAGGATGGGGACATTATGATTGGCTTCCAGAAGATGAATTAAAATCGTTGCTGGAAGAATATACACCTGAGATAAACAAGAGATTCGAGGAACTTTCGAAACAGGCGGAACAATTGGACAAGAGTGGCCATTCCTATTACCAAACCAGTGCGGTAGACTGGAGGATAATTGACTGTCTGCGGAATGGCTTACCTATGGATATGGATGTTTACCAGGCTGCAACATCAAGCGCCATGACACCACTACGCTTATGGTCTGTGAAAAACAGAGCTTTTGTTGATGTCCCTGATTTTACTGGCGGTTCCTGGAAAACGAATCAACGAACCCTGGATATCGAAATGAAGAGAGGAGGAGGTTCTACAAAATTAATGTAGTGTTTTTTATAAGTAATTCCCCAAGTGGATTTCCCACAACTGCCACAAAAAGAATGGTTTCATTGGATGCCCTCCGGGGTTTTACCATGGTATTTATCATTGGAGGAGGAGGAGTTATAAGCAGTTTATACAAAGTATGGCCAAATACGATTACCGCGACTTTAGCTAAAAATATGGAGCATGCTGGATGGGAGGGCTTTTATTTTTTAGACCTTATATTTCCTCTTTTTTTATTCCTGGTAGGTGTGCTTATACCATTTGTCATTCTTGGTCGCATTGAAAAAGGTGCCAACTCAGGTGAATTGTACAGTCATATTATAAAGCGTACATTTGTTCTTATCTTCCTGGGATTGGATAATTATGGCCATTTACGTTTTGAAAGGTATAACATGCGCTGGTCAAGTGTTCTAGGTCGAATAGGGTTCTGTTACTTTTTTGCTACCTTGTTGGTGATCCAGACAAACTGGCGGACCCAGGCTCTGGTAGTTCTGATTATTTTGTTTGGCTATTGGGCTGCGGTCTTGTTTATTCCTGTTCCGGGTTATGGCCCGGGAGTACTCACGCCGGAAGGTTGTCTTACCACCTGGATAGACCAGAAGCTCATCCCCGGTACACTGGGACTGGGACTGTATGACAGGCAGGGAGTACTATCTACTTTTACAGCGCTTGCTACTACAATAATTGGCGTTCTGGCAGGCCACTGGCTCCGTTCTGAAAAAACGCAAAATCAAAAGACCTTGGGATTTATTGTTGCCGGGTTGGTCACCCTGTTTCTTGGATGGATTTGGGGACAGTTTTTCTTCATTAGTAGAAATGTTTGGACGAGTTCATTTGTACTATACTCCGCCGGCTGGTGTTTGCTCTTACTGGCGGTCTTTTACTGGGTAATTGATGTGAAGGGGTATAAAAAATGGACATTATTTTTGGTCGTGATCGGGATGAATGCCATTGCAATCTGGGTTGGGCAAAGGTTAATTGATTTTGAGTTTACAGCGAATGCACTATTCTTTGGTTTATCCAAATACCTGGGAATTATTGCTCCCTTATTCCTTGCACTTAGTGTTATAATGATAAAATGGTTGTTTCTATGGTTCTTATATAGAAAGAAAATATTTTTAAAGGCCTGATTTTACATGAGGGAATTGGATTAAAAGAAAACATGTTTCTGCTCTGACAGATGAATATTTGATATTCTAGTTTTAATAGCTTTTCATTGGATTAAATCTTTATTGTAAGCTGGAAATTTTCATCGAAACGTCATGCTTTAAATGACATAATGAATGCACCAGGAAATAATTTGGAAATTGCTTAATTTTCATTTGACCTTCATAATTCTGCTTTTGAATTTCAGCTTCTAATATCAATATTCAATATTTATTAGTGGAGTATTTGTATCGTTGATAGTTTATGAATAATCATACCATTATTTCAATTATTAGTATCAATTTCTATTCGAGTTATTTTTTAGATTGAGAATATAGCAAGTCACAATACATTATATGCAAAATTTAACAATCATGAGAAAATTTAATTTTTTGAATGCCATTCTGCTATTGATATTAGCACTATTTGTGCAATGTACACAAGAGAATCAAGAGAAGGATTATAAAATCCGCCTGACAGCACTAAGCTCATTGCAGCGTGCTATTCCAGGCCTCCCAGTAACAGGTAAATCCGCTGTCGATATTAAGGCAGCAAAAAACGAATATGAAGCATTTCAGGTGGTCATTTCCTCTGGACCGGATAATCAGTTAAAAGATGTGAAAATTGAAATCACTGACCTGGAAGGAGAAAACGGCCGAATTGGGAAAGAGAATCTCGAAGCGTTCAGAGTGGATAATATACACTTGAAAAAATCATCTCCAAGGTCCGCTTACGGACCAGGTTTATTTCCGGATCCATTACTACCCTTTATCGATCCTATATCGGGTGATTCGATAAAAAACCTTCAAAGATTTGATTATCCCGATGGGAGTAAATATGTAGGTGCTAAAAACAGTCCGTATCCAATTCAGGTTTTCCCAGGTCAGCCATGTACGATTTGGGTGGATGTTTATGTGCCAAAGGATGTTCAGGCAGGGATGTATAAAGGATCTATAAAGGTTATTGCCAGTGAAAATATTTCATCAACCATTCCTGTTACACTTAAAGTCTGGGATTTTGTATTGCCTGATATAGCATCACATAGTACTCATTTGGGGCATTTTTCATTGATATCCAAAATCTGGGAAATTGAAAGGGAATCTCAAGAATTTGAGGACATTGAGATGAGGTTTTGTAAGGAGATGGCGAGGCATAGAATTAATCCCCCTATACCACACAGCTTAATGCCCGTAGTAAATGATGACGGATCATTGACCATTGTTCCGGAAAAGCATGAAAAACTGGTAAAATATGTTAAGGAGACGAATCTTGTAGATTTTGAGGTACCCAGAACTCCATTCATGACCAACTCCTCAAACAGCACCCGGCCAACTCCTGAGAATCAAACAGATCCAGTAGCCATTGAAAAATCAAAAAGATACTATCGTGAAATGTATCAGTACCTTAAAGACAACGGATGGGAAAAGCGGGCCTATATTTACCTTATCGATGAGCCAAACTCTGTAAAAGATTATAATCAGGTAATAAATTTAGCCAAAGTTGCAGAAGCGGGAGCTCCCAACCTGAAACGTCTTGTTGTTGAACAAACATACAAGCACGATCCTACCTGGCCAGACCTCGATGAGTCAATTGATATCTGGTGTGCCTTATTTGGTTTCATTGACCGGGAAACCATTCAGGAAAAGATCAATAGCGGAGATGAGGTATGGTCTTATTCCGCTTTGGTTCAACCGGCACCATCCTATCATCCGGATTATGAGGAAGTGAAAGATAAAAATCCACCTTACTGGCACATAGATCAACCCGTGGTGGCCTATCGCATTCCTGCCTGGATAAATCGACAATATAATATAAGCGGATTACTTTACTGGACTACTTCAGGATGGTATGACGAACATGGACCCTGGTTGGTTCCAAGCTTTGTTCATTACAGTCAAATAGAAGAGGGGCATTATGAAGCAAGGTACTTTAACGGAGGAGGTATGCTGTTTTATCCAGGGAATGAAGCTGGTTTTGACGGCCCGGTTACTACCATTCGACTGAAAAATATCCGCGAGGGCCTTGAGGATTATGAGTATTTCGCCATTCTTGAAGCAAAAGGTCAGACAGAATTTATGAAAGAAATGGTTGATGCAGTATGTCCTGAATGGTGGAATTATTCTAAAGATCCGGAATTCCTATATCAGGTCAGGGAAAAAATGGCTATGAAAATAGAGTCCCTGGATTAAATGAAATTTGTTGCGTTAATTCTCACACAATTGTTGCTAGCTCGATTTTAGGAATATAATTTTTATTAAGTTTCTGTTCTTTACGCCAAATTTCAGGAAATGAAGAGCGATGAATTAAATGTTTGATTGGTATAAATTATAAAGTTTCAATCAACTTTTGATATTCTTCCTTGATGAGCCCAGAGGAGGTGTTAATTATCACCTTCCGGAGGCCTTGTTCTATATCTTCTATGGCAGGAGCTCCCATCCAGTCTTTGTTTAACATAATAGATTCAGAAATGTATTTGGATAGCTTCTCAAGATCAGCTTCTATGAAGAAATAAGATTTACGCTGGTTATCCAATACAAACAGGATCATTTTTATGTACACATGCTGAATAGAGAGATAGCCATATTGCATATCTATATCATCCTCATCAACGGATTCATTTATCCGTTCCCCAAGATCAAGCATATTCTGGGCTATGGTAAGTCCAAATATATATAGATCAATTAACTCCCGGTTGTAGTTTTGTTTTGTATTATCTAGATCCGTATATGAAGTTATTAGGGATCCCTGGATATCTACATATTTCTGGATCATTTCCGCACGCTCACGAAGAGGTATGGTCTCATCCAGTAAAAATAAAAAATTTTCAGGATCAATTATCCGCATAAAATATTCTCCGGACTTTTTACTGTCTTTTTTAGGTAGAGATAATGGATAAAAAACCCTCAGATTTGAAAGGATCTTGCATGTATTCACATAGTCATTGTAACTCCATATCACATTATTATCAGGCAAGCCCAGTTCCATATATTCCTCAACAGTCAAAGATTGGTCTTTCTTTGATTCTTTCTTGCAGGCGGGCGAAAAAAACATCAGGAATAGAAAAATTAAAATGGTTGTAATTCTCATTTTATGAAAATAATATTTATTCTATTGCCTAGCAATATAGACAGTATCATGCAAATGAGAAGAAATAAATAATATTTTCCTAAACCGGATGAAATTTTAAATTAGCTGGTATATAAAACAATACTAATTGACTAATTGAATTTTTTTCTTATATCTCAGAGGCGATTTCTTGAAACCAATCATCTTATTAAAAAATAAAATTGTGCTTTTTAAATACTTCGCAACTGAATGGTTGGCATTATTGATTTTTATTATAAACTTAGATATGTTGGTTCAGAAACTTTAAATTCCATATAGATGATTAAGCTAATTAAAACAACTCAATATCTGATCTTTATCTTCTGTTTACTATCAAATGTCATGGCACAGGTTCCCACGGCCCAGAAACTTGATAAAAATATGTCTTTAAAAGAAGTTGAGGTAGAGGGGATTGCCTGGTTTGATCCAAAAGAGGAGCCTTTCAAACTATCAGGATTCGAATGGATCGAGGAAGACAATATTTATCGCAGACTCCCTGTAAATCCGGAATGGGAAATCAGAGATGCTGTTGATCATCTAGCCAATCATACTGCCGGGGGGCAAATACGTTTCAAAACGAACAGTAGAAGAATTTTAGTCAGAGTAGAACTTCGGGAAAGATCCGGGATGTACCATATGCCTGCGACAGGGCAAAGTGGATTCGATTTATACCTGCTGGAATCCGGAGTTCAGCGGTATTTAAAAACCACACGTTTCCCCCATGACACCCTCAGGTATCAGGTTGAACTCTTTAATGATAGTCAGGAAGAGATGCGGTCCTTTACTTTAAATTTTCCATTATATAATGGGGTGAATTCCGTAAAGATCGGAATTGAGGAAGGGACAGCATTGGAAGCTCCCCAACCATTCAAAATTCCAGGAAAAATTGTGATTTATGGCACTTCCATTACCCAGGGAGGTTGTGTCTCAAGGCCCGGGATGGCTTATTCAAATATCATCAGTCGAAATATGGATGTGCAATTTGTAAATCTTGGATTTTCCGGGAATGGGAGAGGTGAGCCAGCGTTGGCACATTTAATTAATCAAATTTCAGGAACAAAATTTATCATTCTGGACTATGAGGCCAATGCAAATGAAACCATAGTGAATACTTTAGGGCCATTTGTTGAGATATTGAGGCAGGAGCATCCTTTAACGCCTATTTTGATCATGTCCAAAATCCGGTATGCCGGTGCCAGCTCTGGAAGTTCTGCGTATCAATTGCTGATGCAGAATCGCGATTTTCAGAAAAATCTTGTAGAAGAACGAAAAGAAAAAGGAGATATGAACATTTATTTTCTGGATGGTTCTACAGTTCTTGGGGAAGACTATTATGAATGTACTGTTGATGGCAGTCATCCAAATGATCTGGGTTCTTATAGAATTGCCAATGCACTGATTCCTGAAATAGAGGACATCTTGAGAAAATGATTGTAAGATATCGGATTTGGGATTTTTATCTAGCTCAAGTTTTACATTGATGAATGGTAGATTGTATATTCGGGCTTACAGGGTAATAATCTTGAATCGAACAACATAATCCTTGTTTTATAAAAAATCCTTATGACCTGATACTGTATTATATCAAATCATTCATCGCCCCGTGCCTTATTTTGTGCTAATTCAGAATCATTTATCAGTTTTTCATAGGTCTCCAGCTCATATTCTCTTAAAATATCGGCCACAAAAACATCTGGCGAAAGGCTTTCTATAATCGACCATTCCTCTTCATGGAAAGTGGTAATTTTAATTTTCCTGCCATATTTTTTTCTGATTTCGTCAAACCGTTGGACATAAGGCCATGTATGTAAAAATGCTTTCTCCAGATTGACAGATCCGCAATAGGCATTTTTATCCCATATACCTGTTTGAGCTAAAACCTCTCCGGTCATATCACATAATTTAGCTGTGTTTTTCCGCGTACTTGTAGCTACAACATATTTGTGTTGGATGGCTTTAAAGTTTACGGCCTGACCGCCTGAAAAAGCAGATGGCCAGAATACGATCTCGGCTCCCTGTTCTTGTAATCTTGTCCAACCATCATCCCATTCAATATCAAAGCAAATTTGTACTCCAATTATTCCAAAATCCGTTTTAAATACTGGCGGATTAAGAGGACCAGGTGTTAAACCCCACTCAATTTCTCTTTCTGTTAAATGAATTTTTCTGTATTCTCCTATATTCTGTCCGTTTCTGTCAAGAACTACGGCTGCATTGTATGCCTTACCGTTTTCGGTTGTATAAATTGGACAGATAACATAACACTTGTTTTCTCTTGCAAAATCAGAAAATTGCGGAAAAGCCTTCGCATGTAATTCTAGTTTATCTTCAGTACTTAAACGTTTCTCAATATTTGATGTTGGAAACACTTCCGGAAGGCAAATGATATCCGGCTGATAAAACAAGACTTTTTTAAGAGACTGTAATATTTCTTCCACCATTTGCTCTGATGTTTCAGTCTGCATGCCCATCTGAGAGATGGCAGCTATCCATACCTCCCGGGGTAGTTTATTTTCTGAATTTCCATTTTTTATTGAATTCTTTGCCAATCCGTACGTGCCTAAGGAGGCCATACTGGTAGTGAGTGCAGATTTTTTAATGAAATTTCTTCTGGATACTTTTGGCGTTTCCATAATTGAGATAGTATTTGAATTAAGGACGAACTAATAGAATTCTATGATAAATTCTGAGAATTCCGTTTGCATATGAATTCTATTCTTGAATACGATTACTAAACCTAAATAAAGTAAAGTTATAAAATCCCAATGAATTAGTATTTTAGAAAATTTAAATTATCCTTCAAATTGAATGACACTTATAGTGGTAAGATTTTAAGCCAAATAAATTCATTAGTAATTGACTCCCATGCCATACCCTTAATTACTATAATTGATATATTGGATTTCAAATCTGAAAAAGCACTCTTAGCGCTTTTGTAATATTAAAATTCACCATATTACTTATGGATATGTCTTTCATTTCTGAAACTTGAATAATTATACCATCATTTCAATTCTTAGTATTAATTTTTACCATAGTTATTTCATAGATTGTGTATTCGAAATAACCTTAATTTCAAATTTAGGGTAGCTGAAATAATTCAGGAGTATTTTTTAGAAATTGACACATCGAAGTATACATATCCAATCGAAACTGAGTTCTCAGGACTTAAAAAAACTATAAATAAATGAAAGCACAAACAAGAAGATCGCTAATACTATTAATGTTGATCAGTATACTGATAATAATTTTACCAAAATCAAGCTTTGCCGACCTGTATCCTGCACAGTTTCAAATTCCTGAAATAAGTAAAGCGCCGGAACTCGATGGTATACTTAAGGAAGGGGAATGGAACCAGTGCCAGGAATTTTCTGATTTCGTTTATTGGACCCTTGACCGGTATGAGCACGATCCGGTTGTCGTTTACCTTGGATTCGACGAGGAAAATTTATACGTAGCTTTTAAAAGCTGGTATAGCGATCCGGTAATGTGGGAAAGAAGATATGAAGAGAAAAAGCCCATAGACAGCCATTTATGGGGTCGAAATAATGTTCGTATTCAATTGAGCAATGAAGATGTTTCCATACACCTGATGGCTGCACCCTCCCTTTCAAGGGCGGACTATAAAAATGGCGATATGGCCTGGAATGGAGATCTGGGAATTTGCAACAACAATCAATGAAGATCACTGGATAGCAGAAGTAAAGGTCCCCTTCAGCGAGTTGGACCTGGATGGACCTCCATTGAATGAGAATTGGAATTTAATGCTGGGAAGGACGCATCCGGCCGATGGAAGGAGCTCAATCTGGAACGGGAAGGTCCGTTTCGGGAAATCTGTTCCGGTTAATCCCTTCATTAATAAATGGCCTGATCCTGTACCAGGAAGCAACCAACTTGAAGTTAGAGTAGGGAATTCAGGAACTAAGACCGAAACCTTGACGTGTGCACTTGAATTGATCCCTTTCAAGGGTAAGCCTGAATTTATTAACCAGAAAGGTCAGGGTTCGAATACACAATTCATACTACCAATGACTAAAGCTCCGGTTCTTATTGAAGCAGTTTTAAATGTTCAGCCGGGAGTGGATTTGGTAGAAAAGATTACATATGATCTGCCGGAAGAAGGAAGTTATTACGCAACGGCAACCCTTTATTCTGAGGGTGGGGATGTATTATTACGGAACCGGGGATTGTGGTTTGTATTAACCCCAAATGGATCCCGTTTACAGGAATTGATTAAACTTACAAGCGAGGGGATCGCCAGCAGCATTTATCGATCCAACCAATCGGCCAAAGACCTCACAGCAAGTGGTGAATCATTGCTGGAGGAATTAAAGGCCTTGTCCACTGAAGCAGATGAGGCCTGGGAAACAAAGACCTGGCCTGTATTAACGGAGAAAGTTGACCTGAAGGAAATTGAAGTGTACCAGTACCTTAATAAACTGCGTTATACATCTTATAAAAACTGGGAAAACGAAAGTGATTTTGGGATAACCGTTACGCATTCAATGAACAAGATACGACGGGATGGCAAGTATGAATTTCCCGTTTCGGACAAGATAAATTTATCGGCCGCACGTAATGAATATGAATCGTTCCAACTTGTAGTACAACCTTTTGGAAAGGATATTACTGGGCTAAGTGTAACAGCATCTGATCTTGTCAATGAGCAAGGTGATATAATTCCAGAGTCATACATTGATATTTCCTGGATAGAATATAACCTGATTGATCGCCAGCCAAGCTATGTTATCGATTACGAAGGCTGGCATCCTGATCCGCTAATGCCTGTAAATGACCCGATTGATATTCAAGGGGAAGAAATAAGCCGGCCATTCTGGATCACTATTTATGTATCGAACGATGTGGCTCCGGGTACGTACAGGGGTACCATACAATATGAAACAGATGAAGGTAGTGGCCCCGCAGTTTCCATTGAGATGAAAGTCTGGGATTTTGAGTTGCCAACAGAACCACATCTTAAAACCCATACCTGGGATGGCCTGGAGACAATGGGTGATTTCTATGGCGTGGATGAAGTCCCACTGGAATGGTATTTAAATTTCTGTGAAGTGTTACTTAAGAATAAGATGAGCCCCGGATTTGCAGGGGTTAATTACGTTGATCAGAATCCCGAAAAAAAGGGAAAGTACGACTTCAGCAAGGTGGAGGAAGTACTTGAATTTTGTATGGAACGCGGCTTAACCCGATACAGCATGATCCAGATGCGTAAGGGATTCTATACTGATGAGGAAAAAAAAGATGTCTACCGGTTTATTCATGAATATGCAAAATTCCTGAGGAAGAAAGGATGGCTTGAAAAAGCATTGATCGAGGTTTGGGATGAACCAACCATTGTCCGACTCCCCGCAGTTATTCAGCGGGCCAAGGACCTGCGTGAGATGGACCCTGACCTTACGCTCCAGCTTTTTGCCTTCGGTCATAAGGAATTTGACTTTTGGGATCCCGAAGCCAAAAAGTATGGCTTGGTTGATTTGATTGATATCTGGGCCCCCTGGCCCTTGGTAGAGTCACCGGAATCACAGGAGAAAGGAATTGAGATTTGGTCGTATTTCTGCACCCTTGCCAGAAGCAATTCGCCCAATTTTTATATTGAAAGTACACCGGTTTACAAGCGAAGTATCGCCTGGCACAGCTGGATGTTTGGTGTGGATGCTTTCGAACACTGGAGCACGAATTCCTATTCCAGAAATACTTTTCCCGGTGAACCGGTAAGCTCGAAATGGCCCAACAGGCTGTGGGATTCAAGAACTTATATGAATTTCCATGGTGAGGGGCAGCTTGTATATCCCGGTCCGAATGGCGTATGTATTCCTTCCATGCGCCTCGAAGTATTCCGGGATGGAATGGATGACTATGAGTATTTGTACAAGTTAAATGAATTGATTGGCAGATGTGAACAAGAAAAACCTGAGAAGGATCTGACCGAATTCCGGAACCTTTTGAATGTGGAGGATTACATGCTGATCAAATATCCTAAGGAGTATACTATGACCCAGGAAAACACCATACGGTATCCAAACGAACCTGAACGATTCTTTGAAACCAGAGAAAGATTGGCTGATGCTATCATAGAATTACAGAATATATTAAACTAGATAAGTTCTTCATGCAGACTATTTATGCTTCGGAAAGCACCTTTGATAGAATCCCGAAAGTGTTAAAACATCCTTTAGCAGGTTTTGTATACCTATTCAGTTTATTACACATTTCAATGCGCTTTCAATTACCCAAATATGTCTGGTATTATACACGAAGTGATTATTGTTTTGATCTTTGGTGAAATGCCTGAAGAATGGAATGACGTGGTTTTTGAGATCCAGAGTCTAATTATTGATAAATAAAGATCGTTTTAAAACATTTTATGAATCAAAACATGAGTTATTATTTAGCTATTGCCTCGTTTCTTCTTGCCCTGATCATTTCCGGGTGTACAAATGAAAACAGTTCCAGGCTTGATGGAAAAAATCCACCTACAAGCAACCTTTCAGATAAAAACAAAAAACGTCCACTGCTTATAATGGCCCAGCGACCAACCCCAGCAGGCTATCCACTGGTAATAGCGAATCATATGGACTATATTGAATCGATGCCATTCGATGGTATGTTCATAAACTCTCCAATTTGCTGGCGTCTAATGAATGGAGATGCTGTTTCCTATGAAAAGTTAGCCGGGGAGTTTAGCCCCCTGAAAGGGGCTTATAAAAAGTTCAAGAATAATTTCATATATGTTTTTATAGATTTCCCGGGAGATTTCTGGGATGATGAAGTTTGGCAGATTACGGCTGCCAATTTTGGAAATATGGCAAGGGTAGCAAAAGAGCTTGGTTTTGCAGGTATTGTGTATGATAATGAAGAGTATCTGGATGGAAAGTGGCTGAATTATGGGGAAGATTATGAAAACCCGGATTATGACCTTGAAGAACATAAAGATCAGGTTATCCGCCGCGGTAAACAGGTAATGGAGGCAATGGTTAGGGAATTTCCTGATATTGAAGTTTTTACCTATCATGGCCCTTATTTGTCTGAACCGAATTATCGCGTACCCAATATTATAATGGGTCAAGCAGCAAGCTGGGACCATTATGAATTATTAGGGCCTTTCTTTGTTGGCATGATGCTGGGTAGAGGAGAAAAAGGAACCATTATAGATGGGGGAGAAGTATACCAGTATCGTACTTTTAGAGATTTTAAATCTTCCTACCAGATACGCAAATATGAAATTGCTTCTGAAGAAACGGACTCCTGGTTTATTCCTTATGAATTACGACTTAAATGGCCAAATGAATTAAGCATTGCTTTCGGAGTATATAACCGGCAATGGAAAGATGAATATCCGATGGATCCTGAGATTATGCGTTCTACCCTGGAGAATGCCTTGCGGGTAACCGATAAATATGTTTGGTATTATACGGAAAGTGATAACTGGTTGATCCCAGGTGAAATGCCCGAAGAATGGATAAATGTGGTGAAGGAAGTTCGTGATAAAATGAAAGAATGAACAGTTGATTAATAGATACTACTGAAATGAAAAGTAAATAAATGTAAATAGATCAAAGCAGACTATTGGATATTTGATTTATATATTGAAACTATGGTAAACCTTATTAAAATAATGAAATTCCTCTTTTTAACATCTCTTTTATTTATTCAATGTCAGGCATGTGCTCAGCCAAATGAATATGCAACCTGGGATTCAGAGGAATTGATCCTGGATAACGGATATGCAAGAAGGACTATATCTCTGAAAGATGGAAATATCAGTACCACAGGACTCACTACTCCCGGACAACCTGATAATTTTATGGACAAAGGTTCACAAGATTTTCTTTTATCCATAAATGATAATGCTTATTCCGGAATATCCCATACATGGACCATTGAGAATATCAAGCAATATCATGATGATCAGGATGGTCGCGGGGCAGTTATAACCCTATTGCCTGTATCAAATGCTTCTTTTCGCTTAAATATTATTTATGTTATGTATCCGGAGCTTCCTGTTATTCGAAAATGGATGAAAATATCAAATCTGAGTGACAGGGAAATAAAGGTTGAATCAGTCGATATTGAGAACCTGAAAGTCCAGTTTGACTTTGATGAAACCATAATTTTAAACAATTATGCCAGAAACAGCCATATCGGGCAGCAATTTGAAGGTGATCATTATGATCCTGCCGTCATTTTACATCAGATGGATACACATCGAGGCCTTGTTATCGGGAATGAGGCACCCGGTTTTTGTAAAAGAACCACCATCTATCAAGATGATTATAGACTTATCACAGCGGGCCTTACACATTCTGATCAGCAATTTCCAACAAGAGCGTGGATAAAGCCCGGTGAAACGTGGGAAAGTACCAGAACATTTATAGTTCCCTATGTCAATACTGATAAACCTTTTAAAGTTATAGATGGGCCTGTAAATGATTTTGTCCGTCGGCACCTTGGCATAAGGCTGGCTGCGGTTGCCGAAAAGCCTGTATTCGTGTACAATACCTGGGAACCTTTCTGGCACGACATCCATGAAAAAATGGTGATGGAGATCGCGGATGCAGCAGCAGCATGTGGCGTTGAGGAGTTTATTATTGATGATGGATGGCAATCGAATTATGGGGATTGGGGAATCAACAAGGAAAATTTCCCAATGGTTTGAAACCTGTTTTTGATTATATTAAGTCAAAGGGTATGAAACCGGGTATATGGATCAGCCTGGCAACCGCACAATCCGACAGCAAGGTGTACCAGGAACATCCGGAATGGCTGGTCAGGAAGGCTGATGGCGATCCCATAAACCTGCAGCATGATTATGACCGGCAATACGACTGGGTTTCTCACACCATGTGCATGGGAACCGACTGGTACGACCATATTAAAGGCGTGATCCTCAATCTGATCAGGGAACATGGACTGGAGTATCTGAAGGCTGATTTTGCTATTGTATCAGGGGCATATACCTTCAATAAAAACAGGTCAGGATGTCATGCTCAGCATCCCTGTCATAAGGACCGCCCTGAAGCCATCCTGAACAATTACCGCCGAACCTGGCAATTATTTGATGAGCTGCATGCTGAAGCTCCTGATCTCTTTATTGATTGTACCTATGAAACCATGGGCGCTCTGCAATTGATTGATTATGATATGTGTAAACATGCAGACGGCAACTGGTTGTCGAACTTTAACGAGCCTTCGCCAACCGGGGCCATACGGGTAAGAAATATGGCCTGGTGGAGGGCACCTGTAATTCCTGCTACAACTATGGTCATTGGAAACCAGAAGATGGACGATACACTCAGCCTTTTGTCCTTTAAGTCTCTGGCTGGGACATTACCCATCATGCTTGGGGATCCGCGTAATTTGAGTAATGCGCAACAAAGTGAATTCAAGGAATGGGGGGAGTGGCTGAGGGATATGCAGGAGCAACATAATTTCATGATGTTCCGTCAGGAACTTGAAGGATTTGGCGAACCAAAAGAGGGGCAGTGGGATGGATATCAACGGATTAATAATGACACGAAAAGTGGTGGAATAGTAGGTGTTTTCAGACATGGTGCAAAGGAAACACAAAGGCGGGTGTTCGTGAATTATCTGGATCCCGAAAAGGAATATTATATTAAAGAAGCGCCAAAAGGTAAAGTTATTCATACAATAAATGGCAGTCAATTATCAGAAAAGGGTTTCCCGGTTAAAATGAATGAATTTTATGATGCAATGATGTATGAAATAGGCATAGTTGATTAGTAAATATTATATAAATGTATATTGATCATGGGATAACATAAGATCCAGTGGCTTTGGGTATTATACTTACTTTACCAATGCCTATTAAAATAAAATTTATATGAGATGATAATACTAATACAATACTGATATGGATGTAAAAAAAAGTAAGCGGTTGATGTCTCTGGATGTCCTGAGGGGCCTTGACATGTTTTTTCTAACCTGCCTCTCCTATGTGTTTTTAACCTTGCCTGAGATCTCCGACAATGCATTATTTAACTGGCTTGCCAGTCAATGCGAACATCCGGAATGGGCTGGCTTTACGATGTATGATATCGTCTTCCCGATGTTTATTTTTATTGTGGGTGTTGCGATGCCCTTTTCCTTTACCAGAAGGATGGGCATTGAGGGTGGTAAGAGGAAACTGTATAAGCATGTATTCATCCGTACCATTACTTTAAATGGTTTTGGGCTAGTATTATGGCGATCACCTGGAGGACCGCATCCTGACTATGGATATTACAGTGTATTGTACCGGATCGGGTTCAGCTATTTCTTTGCAGCCATCATAATGATGAATACGGGAATTAAAGAGACAGATCTATTGGGCATTTGGGCTATTGATCGGACATTGGCTGCTGATGCGTTTTGTCCCTGTACCAGGGTACGGGATTGGCGATTTCAGCCTGAAGGTAATCTGGTGACCTATGTTGGCAATCATATTTCCGAATGGATGTCACCGAATTTCAGGTATGTTCTGAGTATCTCCCTGCTCCCCAGCGTGTCTAATGCACTTTTTGGTGTCCTGGCAGGCCATTGGCTGATGTCCGACAAGAAGCCTGAAGAAAAGGCAAAATGGCTGCTTATCGCGGGAATTGTTGCCATGGTAGCTGGATTGCTGGTTCATCTTGATTTCCCAATCAACAAAAAGATCGGATCACCTTCATTTCATCTGCTTACATGCGGGATCAGCACCTTCCTCCTGGGTTTCTTTTACCTTATAGTGGATGTGAAAGGGTATAAGAAGTGGGCGTTTTCCTTGTGGTAGTGACAAATCCGATAACGATCTATGTAGCAGGCTGGCTGGTCATTCAGTACATCGCTAATGCTGTTGTCGGGGGTATAGATTTTGGGAATACTCAGGATTTTGTAATTGCTTAACTGTAGCGTCTACTGTTAAATGGCTGTTTTATATTACCTGTGGAAACAGAAAGTATTTCTGAAGATATGAACCCTGGGAAGGTGAAACTGGAGATATGGACCTTATAGAAAGCGAACCTAAAGATATGAACCTGTCATAAAAGATATTTTAAGATAAATTAATTTGTGATCTTATTATCAAAAAAATGCATGGAAGTATCTGCCAGTCAAGCGGCACGGCGCTGATTAGCATGAAACGACGTCGGCTGCAGCCCTTTACTGTATGAAACAGTGTAAAGGACTTTTGATGTATTGACGCTTTGCTTGTATTTCCATGTACGGAGCACAAATCTGGCACTGCTGTTCATGGGAGATGATATGGGCACCTCGCGATGGAGCTATGTATTCAAAACCCGCAAGAGAGGACGGACACGCCGCCAGCGTACTCTTCCGGTACTTCTCATTTTCGAGAAGCAGTGGAGATATGCAAGGCCAATCCCGGGATTTCGGCAGGTATTACCTTACACAATATGCAATGACAGAAAGAAGCCGATATTATATTGAGAGGTGCCCAGTCTTGTGTGATAGTTTTTATTTGAAACAAGGACAATTTGAGGCCAACAATCTCGTCGAATGTGAGAAGGAATTCAGGCCCAGATGCAAAAGTACGAGCAACAGGATGTGGGCCTTCTATTGTGGACAATCTTGTCGAGTTTTCCTCTGTGCTGTAGAGAGGTATCAGGAAACTCTGTAGAGGATCTTCTGGATGCCTGATCGAATATGGATATGAACGAAAAACCATGATCAATGAAAAATGGCCTTTCATAACTAAACCTGATGGTACTATTGAATATATTGACTCACCGCCGCTTTCCGAGGAGGACAAGGAAGCCTATTATACAGACATGGAAAACCCTAACTCCGGGAGGATAGGCCTATATTCCGCCCTTTCTGGAAAGCTCAAGTGCCAGCACGACGCCTTGGCCAATGTCAGAAACGTACTAAACAAATTATGAAAGATAAAAATATAAAACTTGTAGGTTATTGTGACATATGGAAAGAGGTCTATGGCAGATAGATATAAACTTGGAAGATAAATGTTAGGTTAGCAAATTCTATCTAATCAAAAGAGATAGGATCTACTAAATTAGTTCGTTATGATATTCATATGCGTGCAGTAAGTTTTGTGAAGAAAAGAAATTAGTATGATGATAAATGTTAGCGATCCTAAAGAAACACAATATGATCCGTTTCCGGATGAGCTTTCTTGAAATATATGTGTAAATAAAAAAAACTGATACCGAATAAAATCATGGAAAACAAAACGTCGAAACGGCTGACTTCCCTCGATGCGCTGAGGGGATTCGATATGCTATACCTGGTGGCGATCTCATATGTGTTCCTAGCACTCCCAACATTAGCTGATATCCCCTTGTTCCATTGGTTACATGATCAGTGTGAACACCCCGGATGGCGGGGATTTACCATGTATGACATCGTGTTCCCCATGTTTATCTTTATCGTGGGTGTGGCCATGCCTTTCTCTTTTACAAAGCGAATGCAACAAGAGGGAGGACGGAAGAAGCTTTTCCGGCACGTCCTGATCCGAACGGTAACCCTGATGATCCTTGGCGTGGTATTATGGCAGGAACCAGGCGGCCCGCATCCTGAATGGGGATTTTACAGTGTATTGTACCGCATCGGCATTGCTTATTTCTTTGCCTCCCTGATCCTTATGAATACTACCATCAGGGGACAGGTATACTGGGCATTTGGTCTTTTGTTCGCGTACTGGGTATTGATCCGGTTCGTGCCTGTTCCGGGTCACAGCCTTGCTGACTTTAGCCATGAAGTAAATTTCGGAGTATATTTTGAAGGTCTTATATCTTCATGGCTGTCACGGGATTTTCGGTATGTGATCGATCCGTCCCTCATGCAGGCGGTAGCAAATGCTTTACTGGGTGTTTTGGCTGGTCACTGGCTGATGTCGGACAAATCTCCCTCAGTAAAAGCAAAGGGCTTATTGTATGCCGGATTGGCGTTCATCGTTGCAGCCCTGGTTATCCATATGGATCTACCGTTTTATAAGAAACCGGGACAACCTACATTTCATTTCATGACTGTGGGGATCAGTACATTGCTGTTATCGGTCTTTTACTGGATCATCGATGTGAAAGGACATAAGAAATGGGCATTCTTCCTGATCGTGGTCGGCGTAAATCCGATTACCATATATGTGGCAGGATTCCTGATCGGTTTCAACGATATTGCCAATGTATTCGTCGGAGCGTTTGACTTCGGTAATGCCCAGTTCCTGATGATCGCGATTGTTGCAGGACTGATAAAATGGTTATTCCTGTATTACCTGTGGCGTCAGAAGGTGTTCTTAAAGATATGAAGACCTTGACAGAATACATGACCACTATAGCTAGTAAAACGCTTTATCTGGTTTTCAAAAATGGCGCAGGGGAACTGAATTTTTATCTTTTCCCGTGAACGAAGTATGGAGAACAAAAATTAATAATTTTAACCAATAAATATATTTAAATGAAAGGGCTTACGAAACAATTATTCTTTCTGTTATTGAGTGTTGTGATGATACAACCCATACAGACTATTGCATCTGATGATAGCCAGTCTACAAAAGCATCAGGTCCTGATCAGGCGACTGAATTCACAATCCTACAGGATGATTTCACAGAGGCCCCTTACCCGCGCATAGCTACGTTGTGGAGGGGAGTTCGTGGTGAACAGGGCATAGAAAGTATGGCACGACATGATCTGATTATGGCAGGACATGGGAGCCTGGGATTGAAACCAAACCGGGAACCTATTGGACTTTCAAATGGATTCACACCTGAATCAATTGAAGATGCTAAAAAACGTATTGTAGAGATTAGAAAAATCAATCCGGATGCTTTGATCATTGCTGACCTGTTATTTTACGAATATCCTGATGATTGGCTTCCCGAGAACCATCCCTGGTGGCTTCGTAAGGACGGTGAACGCCAGCAGTTCTGGCCCGGTACGCACCGCATGGACTGGAACAACGAGGAATACCGTCGAAAAGTAATTCAACAAACCCTCGCCCTCAAACAAACGGGAGCAAATGGAGTCTTTTATGACAATTTGCGTAATGAACCGGAGCCCTGGGTGGCCTTCCTTAGTGAGCTGCGCGAAGCCATTGGGGATGAGTTTCTGATCTTTATCAATGCCGGTTATGATGTAGGGACTTACAATTTTGCTTATCCCTATATAAACGGCGTCATGTATGAGTCCGGCTGGAGTCATGACAGGACCGATTGGGATGAAACGATCCGTCAAATGCAATATTCCCAGTCACTTCTTCGCGAACCTAAAATCAGTCTTATTGAAAGGTTTGAAGAATCCAGGAGCAGAGCAGGATGGCCGGGTGATTCTAAAGAAGGGCAAAAACCTCCGGCAGATCCGGCCGCACGTCGATGGAGTTTATGTTATGCATTGACGATTGGTGATTTTTACTACTTGTTCGCTGATAATACAAGCCATCGCCATGACTGGTACCCGGAATACGATGTTAAAATTGGATTGCCTATGGAGGAAGGGAAAAGGATGAACACTCACGTATGGATAAGAAAGTATGAAAAGGCGATTGTGGTAGTCAACCTGCCAGGTGCAAAATCGGACTATACCATGGAATTCGAGCAGGCACGCCATGACTCTCTGACCGGGGAAAAAGGAAAGAAATTCATGATCCCTCCTGGCGAAGGACGGATCTTTCTTGAGAATTGATTCATTCCGATTGTAACAAATATTACCGTTATAGAATGAATGATTTAGTGAACAGTCCCAAATCTCATTGAAGAATTAATATGGATCTTTTCGTTTATTGGTTCCAATGATTACTTGATCATATCTATTCCTTCCATGGGAATCAGGCTGTTTATATACATTTCCAGATTCATATATCCTTCTGGACTTAAATCCGTATCATAGGCGTCCAATGAATCTGAAGGATCAAGTTTATTGGCAATTTCCCAGGCATCGGGCATACCATCATTGTCAGAATCAAGGGGAGATACTCCCGGAGCATATTCCGGCCAACCACCAATTTCATTCTGAGAATCAATAATCCTGCCCTTATTTTTTAAAACATCATCAATGATCCGGGTGTCTATTCCATCGTAACGTGGATAATTTGCACCGGCATTATTGAGTACCGCTTTATAAGTTTCAGAGGCTGTTAATGTGGTAATCCCGGAAGGAGGCAGAGCAGGTCCATCCACTTTCCACTGCCGGCTTCCATCCACCAATATCCAATCATCAATATCATCAGACATACGACCGGGTCCGTAATTATCTTTAAAGTAGATCCGTGTGCCAGGCTTAAGTCTTTCATCATCAAGAGTTAATGGTTTCCGCGAAGAATTGTCCGGACCAAGCTTATAATAATTACCCAGGATATTAGATTTTATGGTTGCATCGATATTTTCAAAATTGGAAGTAGCAGTAGCTTGCCAGGTTCCCCAGTTATATATAACATTATTTATTATTTCGGACGTTGTACCACCTTTCATAAGAGGATTCCTGCCATTATTGTGTGCGAACAGGTTATGGTGAATTGAAATGGATCTGGCATAATCTCCAACCAGCAATCCGGTACCATGGGCTCCTTTCGGATGTAAACTATTATGAAGACCCTCGCTTATAATACACCATTGCACGGTAATGTCATAGCAAGGATACCAGAGCTGCACAGTTTCATCAATAGCCCAACTGAATGAACAATGGTCAATGATAATATTATGCGGAGTTTCTGAATTATTATTGATCGATAAGGCATCCCGGTTGGAAGGAGCTTCGCCTTCAATTGAATCTCCAACCCTGATGCGGATTCCCCTGATGATGACATCGTGTGTGGTAATTCCAATGCCGGCGCCTTTTAAACAGATCCCATCTCCCGGAGCAGTCTGACCTGCAATGGTGATATATGGGTCTGATATCATTATGTTATCAGTAATATCGATTAGTCCCCCTACTTTGAAAATCACGATCCTTGGACCACTGGCTGCACATGCTGCGCGAAGGCTGCCTTGTCCGCCTGAATTCAGGTTTGTCACAAAAATGATCTTCCCCCCTCGTCCACCGGGGGTTGTTGACCCAAATCCTTCAGCTCCCGGAAAAGCACGCAAAGAATATAGGTCAGTAATATTATTATTCTCATCAGTATTTCCGGGATTGCAGGAAAACAATATAACTAAGGCATACAGAAGCAAATTGCAATGTAAAATCCAGCCGGATCTGTTGGTTCCCATCTGCGGAGTCAATGTAATCTTTTTGTACAATAATTCTTTTGATCGCTGATTTTCCATAGTGCATTATTCAGTTTATTAAATTATGAAAAATTCTTAATGAAATGAGCCCTCCCGCATAATTTGCCATAATCTTATTGGGCCGGGACAGCCTCAAAAACCTTATGTTCGAAGGGTGCGAGGGTTATCCGGCATGACCTTCCGGAAAAGGCAGCATGGATTCTACGGCTATCCATCTCAGCCCTCACATCATATAATTCATAGTTATCCCTCACCTTGTTAGGTAAGTCGAAGGCCTCTGTCATGACCACTTCGAAAGTCTTTTCATCACAAGAAGGATTGCGTAGTGAGAGAATGCCTTTCTCTTCAGACCAGGAGGCATAACCATACACTTCTCCTTTGGCCGGATCGCCGCCTATCCAGTGCGTATCGACCAGGACGGGTTCATTTTCCTTCGCCCATCTGGCCGCATCTGCCAGGCAATCCCAGTTCCTGGAGCTCAGTTTATGGGGATTGATGTACAATTCCTGGAGATTTGTGCCGGTTGCGAAAAAAGACCAGATCTCATCGGATATGTCTTCATCGTCCATTTCAAAAGAACCGGGGTTCCCATGGTCAGCGATACAGATCCCGCATAACATCAGCGAATTCAGAGGGAATAACGGCCCTCGCTTAACCACATTTTCATATACGTCCGCATCCCGGTACGTGATCCACTGCTGTCGTTTCGAACCTTCACCGGTCATGTCCGTATCCATGCCACCCCGCCAGATGTTATCACCGTACTGCAGCCAGTGAACCGATGGCCAGGTACCCGTTGTTATGCTGATGTAAATTTCAGGTTTTAAAGCCTGCAGATCCCGCATTAATTTTAGGAATGCCTGGACATCTTCTTTGTATATATCCAGAGCATCACTGCCGGCACCCAGACCATCGAATTTGAACATGGTCACATCATATTTCCTAATGAATTCACTGGTCACCTCTTTGAACCGATTATAATACACTGGTCCAGCCATCGAGAATCCCCGGTCATTGGTCTCGAAAGGTGGATCCTGCTTTTTGCCATATTTCATGCGAAGACGTTTTGCTTCTCCATATCCGCCAAAGGGAGACAGCCAGACCCCAATACTTGAATTATACGAATCGGCCATTTGCTTTACCTGATCGAAGCCATTTGGAAAACCTTTATGAAATCCCCAGAGTGTTTTGTGATCATCCCAGCCATCATCCAACAAAAATGCTTTTAAAGGAATGTTCCGCTTTTTGATCAGGCTGTCACCGAACATTTTAATGCGGTCTAGGGATTCTTTCTCCGTAAATGGTTCTTCCCAGGATATATCGAACCAAGAATTATAATGCAGGACCTGGTGATAAGGGTGCGACCGTTCTCTTTCCACATAGTACAAAAATCCCCTTCTTAACTGGTCTGAAGGGGTTACTCCCCATATTGCTGATAGTTCATCCTGTAGCCTGGACTGACTGATGGAAATGAAATCATCTTGCTGTTCAATCTTAGAAAGTGGATATTCTAAAGTGAAGAACATATTCTTATACACGATCGGAGAACCTTCGACACTCCCTATTTTCTCCGCATTATGTCTGGGAATTTTGACTAAGGTTACTTTAATTATATTTCCCGGATCATCCGTTTTGATTTTAAAGCGCTGGCGAATATAATTGGCACCATTCCTGAGTTCCGCCTCCCAGTACACAGACAATCCTATATTCTTGTTTTCAAGATTGGCCGAATATTTTATACCCGATAACCGGTTTGCAAATGATGTTGAGCTTTTGTCTCCGGTTCTATATTTGATATCCGGCTGTTCGGTCAACATAAAGTCTGCTGATGTGATCCGACTGCTATCTCTAAGCATTAATTCGAACAGTGGAATCGGACCTGTCTCCAGCATGTATTTACCCAATTTATCCTCGAAGCCGGTTATCCATATTCTTGCATCTTCACTTATAAATTCCATGCTCAGGGCATTGTTTTCCAGGACGATCCTATTATCGGACAAGGTTTTTAATACCGCTTTTCCGGGATTTTCTCCAGGATAGGGGATTTGACCGGTTGATTGGTTATAAAATAAAAACACTGAAAAAATGGCTGTAAAAGTCTGGTTTTCATACTTGAATATGGAATTTACCAATGTAAAATATTAAAATTACTCCAGTACAGGATGGATCCGTACATTTAACCCATGCAGCGCTCAAATTTCGGATACCAGGCCTGATATTATAATTTCGATAAAATAACATCATTTTCAAAAGGAAATGATGGTTTCCTTTATCGGGATATAAGATCCACCTGATTTACAAGGCTAATCTGACTGTATTCTTTCCATTTCGGATCCTGTTGGATAAATTCAGTATATGAATGTCTGATCCTTCAGAGATCAGCGAAGCTTCACACCCTTCGACCTGTTTTATTGCAAGTTGTCCAGGGTAGTACAGGAAGAGCTTACCGTTCCGGACTCCGGCGTCGGTCAGATAGATCACCAGCTCACCTGCCGTAACTTCAACCAATCTGAATTCAGCGGAACCCATGGAAATATGAAGGGTAGATCCAATGATCAGTGGTGTTTCTTTTTCCTCTGACAAGGGTGTCAACCGGAGCAATTCACAACCATGTGGTGAAACCTCTTTGAATACAAATGAGGCATCGATTTGTCCAAGGTATTTTTCTTCCCAGAATGACCATGCATGGAACCTGCTTCCAAGAGATCCAAGGGAATACATGTCTAACGACAGGTCGGCTGCCTCGTCCTCCTTGTTCCAGAGTGCCACGGAAGCTGACCTACCCCAGGGCTTCTCTGCGATGAATCCGATCTGCCGGTTGAATGGATCAATGTCCCCATTCATAGACCAGCCCTTATCCGGGGAGGGGGGATTGAGAATCTCCAGCATACGTATGGCTTCCGGTTGCTTGTATTTTTCTTCGTACAATGGCTCTGATACAAGAGCCATACCGCCAAGTAATCCCACATAACTATTCCAGGTTTGAAGTCCAGGCCATTTCAGACCGTGAACCTCCGGATCAAATGCCTCTTTGGGCCCCTGCCAGATATGACTTTCCGCGCGGGGAAGCATATAGGCCACATCCGGATCGTTATGATATATGATATTATTCATTATGGCACATCCTGCTATGTTATAAACCCCGTCAAAAATATCCGTTGGTAAGGTCGGAATGCTGTCATCTGCCAGTGGATAGCTTTTCCATCGGGCGATGGCATCCCATGCGATCCGGTTGGCATCTACAAGGCCTATTACAGGTCTTGGGGGAGCTCCACAACCCAGCATATAACTGTCCTCTCCGATGGCCTCACGGTATAAGCCAAAAAGGTGTCGCATTACTTCGAAATGAGTCATTTTCTGGTTATAAGGACGGAAATCTTCCAGGTAATTGTAGTCAAACTTAAAATATCCGTATCCTTTATTCTTTGCTCCTCTGACGGTGGAGAGAATGAATTTTTCAACTTCAGGATGCGTGGGATCCAGGTATCTCCCACCTGGGTTCTGAAACCAGTCTTCTGGCTTTTCAATATCACATACCAGGGGTGATAACCAGATGCCGGGTATGGCCCCGGCCTGTTTGATCTCTGCTGCTAAAGGTTCCATCCCCTGGTTGAATTTCTCGTTCTCTGACCAGTCACCGAAAGGTCCATGCCAGCCATGGTCTATCTGAATCACCTCAAGTGGAAGAGCATCCCTTTGTTTAGCAGACGTTTCTATTATTTTATTGATATGCTCCTGGTCAATGTTCATATACCTGTCGTACCAGCTACACCATCCGAAAATGGGATCTCTTTTTTTCAGAGCTTTATGGGTTTGGGCCATCCAGGAAAATAAGGAAGTCAAAGCATCATGGTAGGGTTGCTGCAGAATGAGGACCTCCTCGCTTACCCTGGTCTCAGAAGGATCCAGCAGGATCTCATCCATGCTGCTGACGATTTCGACAAGAATATTGCCCGAATCCACACGGCAGTTGAAAAGAACATGGGAAACAGCTGGCCCTACAGGTCCCATGACAACTCCTTTCCGGTCACTTTCCCGGTAAAGAGTTACCACTTCTTCGAAAAACCGCCAGTGACCATCCCTATTACGTGGATCCTCATCTCCGTATTGGTCATAACCATAAACATTCTGTTCTTTCAGCCGGAGCCTGCTTGGCAGCACTCTTGCCAAATTGGCTCCCTGCCGGGAATTATTCATGGCGGATAACAGCCACCATCCGGCCGGATCACCCTCGCAAACAATACCTTCCTGTGGGGTCTGGCAGAGAATGAAATTTCTTAGCCGTACAGGTTCTGATGAATGATTTGTGACCGAAGCTCTGATTGTGAAGCCGGGAGTATTGTTTAACTTACTTATCGTCCACTGAAGTTCATAACCGGCATTGTGTTTCCATGCCATGGAAATATCAGACGCCTCACCCAATGGTGTTACACGGTTGGATTTATGTATATCCGGTGTGCCCGATGGAAACCATTCCAGGAGCGATTCATTATCACCGGTTAAAAGGACAACACCTGGACGACCATTCTGTAGTACGAATCCTTCGAATTCAACGCTAAGAATATTTTCTTTCAGGGTAAGGTTGGGACTTGATTTATCCACTTCCTGACAGGAAAGAAGTCCTAATAAGACCGCAGTAATAATTAAAATTTTGTCTTTCATAATCTTAACATTTATAAATCCGGAACAATACACAATTAATATTAATCAATTAAAAAAAACGGTAACATACATCTTGCCAACGATCAGCAAATAATTGAAATTACTTACTGATAAATCACAGCGATATTAAAGGCTTCCGATACCTTTTTATTCACTTTGATCCAGAGTTGATTTTTATCATCTGAGTCAAATATCCAGCCTTCTTCCACCTTATTGAAATCTTCGAATGAGCTGAAAAAAGGTAATGGTCGACCGGATTCCATAACACCCTCAGGTTTATCTTTTCTATGGATGCAGAAAATATGGTCTTTCTCAGGGACACTATATTTTCCGGAAGGTATACTTTTATGGATTGCCAATTCCCCTTTGTTTTCAGCATATGAGTATGTAGTCAGGCTGAAGATACCCTTTTCATAATCATAGCTTACGCCATCATCCTCGTATAGCTCAAACCTATTATTTTCTTCCGGATATATATGAATCGTAAGATTTGACTGGTCTTCATCAATATAATTCTGACCATCCGGTGCCATAGGGATTATTGCTCCTGATTTTACCAGGATGGGGGCACGGTCGATCGGAGCATGGTAATTAATTGTCTGATTCCCGCTGTATACGGTTCCATCAAAAAAATCAATCCATTCACCTTGTGGAAGGTAGATATCCCGGTAAAAGGTTGTGTCGCTCCATAGAGGGGCGATTAAGAGGGCATCGCCCATGAGATACTGTCCATACGCCTTGTATGATTCCGGATCATACTGATTCTCCAACACCATGGCCCGGACGAGTGGAACTCCTGTCTGTGTAGCTTCCCTGGCAAATGTATAAATATACGGCATCAAACGATATCGTAATCGGGCGTAATGCCTGTAATTCCAGTCAGCCATTGGATTACCGGTAACCATGATCTGAGTTCTCTCTCCTGCCACAGTCAAAGCCAGGTACTGTGAGAGACGTGATAAAGGGGCATCCGTTTCCAGGTAGCGCGATACATTGTCGGTATAGGTTCTGAAAGGTATACCTGACAATCCCAGATTAATGCACCCCATCATTTCTCCATGGATATTTTTACCCATATGATGGGAATCCTGAGTGCCCTGCATGGGATATCGCTGACCACCGGCCCAGTAAACAAGGCCAAAAGTAATGCATCGCTTATTTGGTTGTCTTTCTCTGTATGCTTCCCAACTGGCTTTGTTGAACAATAAAGAAAAAATGTTACCAAATTCTGAGGCATACATGCCAGTAGATGGCGAATAAAGGTTTTTTATCCCCTTATGATCATGCCAATCACCTGCCACCCCATCGGATCCAAAATCAGCCATGAAATAATGGTATTTCCCCCACCACTTCCTGGCAGCAGGATTCATGAAATCGACCAATGCGCCAGGAGGAGATCTAAAACCGAAAACAAGATCATAAGGTTTGCCATCCATTGTAAGAAAGTAATTGTTCGCTACACCTTCTTCGTACATCTTTGTTTTACCAAAAACACCCGGAGTTTCCCAGAAAAGCGGATGGATATTTTGGGCATGTAATTCCTCGACCATTTTATCCACTGCCGGAAAACTTCCCCAGGTAAATTCCGGCCAGTTTGTACTTGGACTAATATAAAAGTTTTGTTCAGGTCCGGTAGAATGAACCCTGATGCCATCCAGAGGCCAGTCCCATAATGTCCTTGAGGATTCTATGAGCTTCAACAAGCCTTCCTGACCATGTTGTCTGTAACTTAATTGTGTAACGTACTTCCCCTCTTTCATTATGCCAAATTCTTCATTCCATCGGCTGAAAAACATTCCAAATGCCCATTTGGGTGGGAGGGGAGAATACCCTGTGATTTTTGAATACTGTTGAATAATATGCTTTATGTCAGGTCCGTAGATGAAATAATAATCCAATTCATCCCCTCCTGGTGCTGAAAAAACATAAGGATTGCCTGTAAAATCAAATTCAGAAGCCCATGTATTATGAAAAAAGATGCCATATCCATCGGTTCCTATAAAAAATGGGACGGGCGTATACTCTCTGGTAGCATCACAAATAGCTTTTTTACCCCTGAGATCACTTTCTTCATAACGCTGGCCAAGACCAAAAAAATGATCTGTTGAAGTGAGTTCTTTTTTGCATATTATTTCAGCTCCCCGGAATCCCATGCTCCCCTTGCTCCAATCCTTGTTCACTGGCTTTCCATCCTGATCAAAGAACTCAAAACGGAAAGGGGATTTGAATGCTTTGATGAGCATCCTGCCTGTTGAAATTGCATAGTGATCTTTCTTTTCTTTTACCTTAAACTTAATTTCCGGCCAGTCGTACTGTATGACTACATAAGGTTCATTTGCTTTAAAATTTATTGAGGGACTCATCCGGATTCGAAAAATATCATCGGTACAAATTTCAAGTTTCACGTAACCGTTGGTACATTGAAAATTCAAAGTATTTTCATCCTCCGAATAATTTAAATAGTCCCCGATCATTTTAAATTCGCTATCTGTATGGCCTTCCTGTGCGCTTAAAAATCCTGAGAATAAAAAGAAGAATATAACTTGTGAAATCAAAAATCTTTTCATGAGTGTTCATTAAAATGAAAAAAGATAAATCAGGACAATTTCACAGCAAAAAAATGTTTAAAGCAAATCAATTATCAGAATATTTTTGAACTGTGAAATCCCATGAATATTTCAACAATTGCCTGATGATAATAATTTAAATTTAAATCAAACGATATCCAATGTATCTGAATATTTGTATTAACTATTCAATGAAAAATACCAATAATGACTCAGGAAATTTGATGATCCAACATGGTGGATGCGTCATCTAATCCCAATTATGGAATAGTGACGTGAATAATCGATAATCAACAGGTCTTTGAGAACATATGTAGACCCCGATGATAATTTTAATGAATATTGATATTGACCGTGAGGACACACTTTTAATGAATAAAACAATGTAAATAGGAAGGATTTGTACTATATCATCTGAAACGATTTGACGAAATTTGAAATTAAGGGTATTGGATGAATATATACGTTTTTTTTGATTTGTCGATTTAGATTCTGATATAAGTAAAATTGATTCATATGAGTAGTATTATTTTTAAACATCAGATTTAAAACATGGCTTATTTACACGCTTTCTCATATTTGTTACTGCTTTCACTGCAATCAGCAAAATTCCGGGAATTCATTGTAACAAAGACAAACGATAAGATCACAATTGATGGAGAATTTTCCGAAGAGGCATGGAGTAGTTCCAATGTGATCTCAGGATTCGTATATCCCTGGAATCCGGAAAAAGTTCAGCCCATTACTTTCAGGGCCCTGCACGACGCTGATTATCTGTACCTGGCCTACCAGATGGTGGATGACGTGATCATCGCGCCTGACCATGTGTCTGGTGAGCAGGACCTGATCGAACAGGACAGGGTGGAGATCTATCTGGCCCCTGACAAATCCATGGATGAATACTATTGCAT
>CALOCZ010000069.1:0-11378 GCA_942491935.1 uncultured Cytophagales bacterium | reverse complement strand
AGACCAAAATTCAAGGAGGCTACTTTACCTGTATTCAAAAAACTGTATGAGCGTGTTAGAAATGGTGAAGAAACAAAAGTTGTTCTTGAAAAAACCGGTCACCCGGATTATAAAGCACACCTTGAATCAGAATTAAAAGAAATTAGAAATTCAGAAATGTGGCTGACCGGTGCACAGGTTAGAAAACTTCGTCCTGATTCCTAAGAAGAAAACAAATTCGAGTAAACATAATTTAGGAGTGGAACCAAAAACACTATTTGATAAGGTCTGGGATAAGCATGTTGTTCAATGAAGTTGAAAATGGGGGCCACAAGTACTATACATTGACAAGCATTTTATTCATGAAGTTACCAGTCAGGTGGCTTTTTTAGGATTAGAAAAAAGAGGGCTTACAGTATTACGTCCTGAAAAAACCATTGCAACACCTGATCATAATGTTCCTACAATTGATCAGCAACTGCCCATAAAGGATGCTTTATCACGTCTTCAGGTTGACCAATTAACTCAAAATTGTGAAAAATATGGCATTCAGATTTGTGGACTGAATCATCCATGGCATGGCATTGTTCATGTTATTGGGCCTGAGCTGGGCATTACCCAACCGGGCATGACCATTGTATGTGGAGATAGCCATACATCAACCCATGGTGCCTTTGGCAGTGTGCTTTTGGGATAGGTACCAGCGAAGTTGAAATGGTACTGGCTACCCAATGCATACTGCAGCCAAAGCCTAAAAAAATGCGTATCTCCATTGATGGTGAATTAAAAAAAGGGGTAACCTCAAAGGATATTATACTCTATATTATTTCGAAAATTGCGACTGCCAGTGGAGGTACTGGTTATTTTATTGAATATGCAGGTTCCGCCATTGAGCAGTCTTTCAATGGAGGCTCGAATGACCATTTGCAATATGAGCATTGAGAGCGGTGCCAGAGGTGGTCTAATTGCTCCTGATGAAACCACATTTGATTATATCAAAGGGAGAGAATTTGCGCCAAAGGGTGACGACTGGGACAAAGCAGTTGCAAAATGGAGACACTTAAAAACTGATGAGGGTGCAGTATTTGATAAAGAGTATCATTTTAATGCTGCAGATATTGAACCAATGATCACTTTCGGTACCAATCCTGGTATGGGACATGAAATTTCTGAAACCATTCCTACAGTAACTGAAATAGATCCTTCGGAGCAAGCCAGGAAGACCTATACAGAAATCACTTCGATTATATGGGTTTCAAAGCCGGGAGAAGCATGAAAGGTAAACCTGTAGATTATGTATTTGTTGGGAGTTGTACGAATGGTCGAATTGAAGATTTAGAGAAGTTGCTCAATTTGTAAAAGGGAAAGAAAAAGCAACTGACAATATCACAGCTTGGATTGTTCCCGGATCAAAACAGGTGGAGAAACAGGCTATTGAAGAAGGTCTTAGATACACTGGAAGAAGCAGGTTTTAAGCTGAGACAACCTGGCTGCTCAGCATGTCTGGCAATGAATGATGATAAGATACCAGCAGGAAAATATGCTGTATCTACCTCAAACAGAAATTTTGAAGGAAGGCAAGGGCCTGGTGCACGAACCATGCTTGCAAGTCCTTTACAGCTGCTGCTGCCGCAATTAAAGGAAAAATAACAGATCCACGAGAATTCGTATAATGAAAACTAGAGAAAATGCCAATGGAAAAATTTAAAACATAATTTCATCAGCAGTTCCACTGCCGATTGAAAATGTTGATACTGACCAGATCATTCCTGCCAGATTTCTTGAAAGCTATTGAAAGGAAAGGGTTTGGTGATAATCTTTTCAGGGATTGGAGATATGATAATAATGATGATCCGATACAGAATTTTGTATTGAACAATAATACTTACCGGGGCAGGATCCTGGTTGCTGGAGAAAACTTTGGGAGTGGATCCAGCAGGGAACATGCGGCCTGGGCTTTATACGATTATGGCTTCAGGGTTGTTGTATCAAGTTTCTTCGCTGATATATTTAAAAACAATGCACTTAACAATGGATTGCTTCCCGTCCAGGTTAGCGCTGAATTTCTAAAACAATTATTCAACACTATAGAAAACAATGCTAAAGCAGAATTTGAAGTAGATCTTGAAAACCAGCAGTTTACAATACAGGATTCTGGCTCTTCTGTCAAATTTGAAATAAATCCTTATAAAAAGGAATGCCTCTTAAAAGGTTACGACGATATAGACTACTTATTAAGTCTAAAATCAAAAATCCAAGCATTTGAAGAACAAGATTGATTCCTGAGATATGAAAAATAAAAATTCATCATTAGTTACTGTAATGGATACCACCCTCAGGGATGGTGAACAAACTACAGGAGTATCATTTTCAAGTAATGAGAAACTTAATATTGCCAAAATACTTCTATCTGAAGTGAATGTTGACCGGATTGAGATTGCCTCCGCCAGGGTTTCCGAAGGTGAATTCCAGGGATCCAAAAAAGTTCTTGATTGGGCCAACGAAAATGGATACATCGACAGGGTGGAAATTCTGGGATTTGTGGACAATAAGGTATCACTCGATTGGATAAATGAGGCAGGCGGTAAGGTTATAAACCTCCTGTGTAAAGGATCATACCGGCATGTGACCCAACAATTAAGAAATACACCTGAAGAACACCTGGAAAATATAGCTAAATCCGTAGAATATGCTACAAAACTAGGCATCACAACCAATATTTATCTGGAAGACTGGTCAAACGGTATGCGTAATTCGCCAGACTATGTAGATTTCATGATCAATGGTTTAAAAGATTTGAATGTAAACCGGATTATGCTTCCTGACACACTGGGTATTCTCGGACCTGATGAAACATTTGAATTTCTTTCTGGAATTTTAAAGAAATACCCGGATGTAACCTTTGATTACCATGCCCATAACGATTATGATCTTGCCACAGCAAATGTATTTGCAGCACTGAAGGCTGGTATAAGATGTATTCATACAACAGTTAATGGCCTGGGTGAACGTGCTGGGAATGTACCATTATCAAGTGTTGTGGCTGTAGTAAAAGACCATTTTAATTTTGAGATGTCAGTTGTGGAGTCTAAACTGAATAAGATCAGCAGAATGGTTGAATCGTTTTCAGGCATACGTGTCCCTTCCAACAAACCCCTTATCGGAGATTTTGTATTTACTCAATGCAGCGGTATCCATGCTGATGGTGACCAAAAAGACAATCTCTACCATAACGATTTAATGCCGGAACGCTTTGGCAGAATTAGAAAATACGCTTTAGGAAAGACCTCTGGCAAGGCCAATATCAGGAAGAATCTGGAAGAAATGGGGATAACGCTTGATGCTGAATCCCTGAAGAAAGTTACCGAAAAGATTATTGAATTGGCCGATAAAAAGGAGACTGTTACAACAGAGGATCTTCCCTATATTATATCTGATGTATTGAAAAGTGAGACAATAGAACAAAAAATTAAACTTAGAAATTATTCCACTTCTCATGCTTTAGGATTGAGGCCTATTACGAGCCTGAGCATTGAAATTAATGGAAAAGTGTACGAAGAGCATGCTTCAGGCGACGGGCAGTACGATGCGTTCATGAACGCCTTGAAGGCTGTGTATAAAAGACTCGGCAAGCCAATCCCCAAATTGATCGATTATGTTGTCACAATCCCTCCAGGGGGACGAACTGATGCACTTGTTGAAACAGTCATCACCTGGGAGTCGGAAAAGGAATTCAAAACCAGAGGTCTTGATCCTGATCAAACGGTGGCGGCCATAAAGGCAACAATGAAAATGATTAATGTTTTGGAACACGAATTAGAATTGAATAAAGTTATAATCTAAAATGAAATTAAATATAGCTGTTTTGCCCGGCGATGGAATAGGCCCGGAAATTATTGAACAGGCAGTAAAAGTAACAGACGCGGTCTGCAAAAAATTCGGGCATCAGATTGATTACAAATATGGATTGGTTGGAGCTGATGCTATTGATAAAACAGGCAATCCTTACCCTGATGAAACACATGAACTATGTATGGTATCTGATGCTGTTCTTTTCGGGGCAATAGGACATCCAAAGTATGATAATGATCCCAGTGCCAAGATCAGACCAGAGCAAGGATTGTTGGCAATGAGAAAGAAATTGGGTCTCTATGCCAATATCAGGCCTACTTCAACATTTAAATCGCTGGTAAGTCGTTCACCGCTTAAAACTGAACTTGTTGATGGTGCTGATTTCGTTACCATTCGTGAGTTAACAGGAGGTATTTATTTTGGAGAACCACGAGGTAGAACGGAAGATGGTCAGAAAGCTTTCGACACATGTATATATACAGTTGAAGAAATCGAGCGAATTGCAAAGTTAGCTTTTGAATATGCCCAAAATAGAAATAAAAAGTTAACTGCAGTTGATAAAGCAAATATATTGGCGACATCAAGACTGTGGCGATCAACCATCCAGAATATGGCCAAAGACTATCCGGATATTGAATTGGAATTTCTATATGTTGATGCAGCGGCAATGCGGATTATTCAATGGCCAAAAGGATTTGATGTAATAGTGACCGAAAATCTTTTTGGCGATATACTTACGGATGAAGCTAGCGTAATTACCGGTTCTTTAGGGATGTCACCTTCCGCCTCCGTGGGCATACATACGTCTGTTTTCGAACCTATCCATGGTTCCTATCCTCAGGCAGCCGGAAAAAACATAGCCAATCCTAATGGCACAATTCTCTCTGCAGCCATGATGTTTGAATATGCATTTAATTTAAAAGAAGAAGCCGAAGCTATAAAAGTAGCTGTCAATAAGTCCCTGGCAGAGGGGGTGGTCACTGAAGATATAGCTGAAAATGTAAAGCCAAGTTCTACCTCAGTGGTTGGCGATTGGATAGCAAATCAAATATAATCAGCAGGGGATTTATTTTCCAATTGAGATCAGGTTTGCAAATATCCTGTACGCACCGGGAACACCAGCTGGCAATTGTCTGAACCAGGCATATGAAGTATATATATAATACCCTTTCCCATATTTCGCAACAAGTAAGCCTCCGTCCAGGGCATTTTCGCCAGGATCATTGCTGGATAATACAGCCTGATAATGATCATCCCAACTGACGGGAAAATAAAGACCGCGTTCCTGAACCCAACCATTGAAATCATCAATTGTTATTTTGTTGGGAGAATTAAGAATTTCGTCATCGGGCTTTAA
Source organism: uncultured Cytophagales bacterium (assembly GCA_942491935.1). Lineage (GTDB taxonomy): Bacteria > Bacteroidota > Bacteroidia > Cytophagales > Cyclobacteriaceae > JAGTVG01. The sequence continues at coordinate 6,190 of CALOCZ010000069.1, read as the reverse complement.
TATACGGACTTCCGCATCTTCTACAGATACTCTAACGCTGGCTGATCTTCCAGAAAATTCGATTGGGTATGGTAATATGATTGGAGATTTGGTGCCAATCCGGATATTATTGTATTGCACAATCACATTCCCACCATTCTCAATATACTCTAGAAATTTCTCATTATAATCTCCCAAATAGGTGTGATTATTAAATGCCATGATCCCAAATACCAGGGCATCGAAATCCTGTAAGTTCAATAAATGAATATTGCTCTCGTCAACATAGGTCACTTCGTAACCTATCTGCTCAAGGTTAGGGCCTACTTCATCCCCTGCACCTTTAATGTAGGCTATTTTTGATCCTTTCTTTTGGATATCCAATTTTACGACCTCTGCCATGGCTGGTAAATAAATAGCTTGTCGTGGAAAGTGTTCGTATTCTACAATAACCAGCATACGATCATAATTCTTGCCTTCAATATCTGCAACGGCCTGAATAAATCCTTTGGATGACTCTTTTGAAGGAAATAATTTAAATTGATAAAATGCAGTTTCTTCAGGTTTCAAATCAAAATCCTGCATTTCAGGCTCTGTTTTCCACCCTTCTGGTACCTTTAAAGATAATATTCCTTTTGCAGCCTGATTGCGGGAATCAAGTTTAACTGTTATATTTTTTTCTTTTTCGTCCGGAAAAATAAAAACTCCCTCAGTTATTTCTACAAACAATTTTGGCCCAATCTCAAGAGGTTCATATTGTTGCCCTTCCATTCTGTCTGTCCAAGTATAAACAACTGGTACACTATAAGATATTACTTCATTGTTAATTTTTAACTTTATGTCAAATTCAATGGAAACAGGATTTTGTGCAAGCCCTTTCAGGGTTTGATCTGAGATTTCATATTTAAAATTTTTAACTGGTTTTTCAAGCCAGTAAGGGGATGTTTCCCGAACTCCATTTTTTAATTGCTTTGATATTCTGAAGTTCAACGGAATATTATTTTCTAACTCTGTATTCATCACCGTATCGAATGCCAAGGCTTGAGATAATACCCCTGATACAACGATGTCAATATTCGACCTGTTAGTTATCTCCATTTGTACATCCATAATGTCCTCGGGGCTCAGATATGATTTCCCGGATGTTGCCTCCATATACAAACCGGCACATGCCATGATAATTTCATCGACTTCCTTTATCTTTTTTTCTTTCCAGAACTTATCCTCAAGATCTTTTATCTTCTTCCGCAGCTCAATCAGATTCGGAATTGATTCTGCAGGCGATCTAAAATCATACTTTTTTAGTATCTCTGAAACATCAGAAGCGATATCTCCCCTGCTAACCCGGTTCCATGTGATATCAATTCCTTCAAATAGTTCAGGCTTCAACTCCTCTCCTTTTATAAATTCCAGGTATTCTTTTGACGTCCCTCTTCTCCAGGTTACACCGAAAGCTTGACTTCTATGCTGACTTCTGCTGTCCGCACCCAATTCAGAGTAAGAAAGACCACTTAAAGGATCATATTCTCCTATATCCATAGATATTACACTATCGCTCTCCTGAATATTTGGATTCCACCACCTTCCAGTATTGACAAAGATCCTTGAGGGTTGCCAGGGATCAACATACTTTAATTGTTCAGGGAATGCATTTAGATCAGAAGACAGGTCAAAAGCCTCCTCAGCAATAATAGCAGACGTTTCATGCTGGCCATGACCTGCCCGTGGATCAGGTGGAAAACGGGTAATAATAACATCCGGTTTAAATTTCCTAATGATCCAGATCGCATCCTCAAGCAATTCATCTTTATTCCAGATGTTCATGGTTTCCTCCGCACTCTTAGAGTACCCAAAATCCATAACACGGGTAAAAAATTGTGTCCCACCATCTACTCTTCTTGCGCTTAGTAATTCCTGGGTTCTAATTACCCCGAGTAATTCTGATTGCTCTGGACCAATTGAATTTTGACCTCCATCTCCTCGTGTCAAGGATAAATATGCGGTATTTATTAACTCCGCATTCGATAAATAGGTGATCATCCGTGTATTTTCATCATCAGGATGAGCAGCAACATATAATGCATTTCCCAAAACATTCAGTTTCTGAATCTTTTTATAGATCTCAGAGCTGTTATACCGCCTAGGAGACTGAGCTTTTAAATCGGATATCAGAAATATGCAATTTATTAATATCAAATAGATGGTTAATTTTTTCATAGACATGCTTGTCAGTAAATTTTAATCTCCAAATATGGATAAAAATAGAATAAATTAGGGTGAATTATCTACTTTAAATCATACCATCTAATCCAAGGAATATTTTTGAAAGATTAGTATTGTACAGAATGTATTGTCTTCAAAGCCAGATTTCAAATACGGCAGAAATACTCTTTCAGGTCTGGTTAAAATGGTTTTACTCCAGGAATGTGTTGAACGGTTTATCCATCATGAAACAATAATGAAGCATAGTCAACTACTTCTGGAGATTCAAATGATTTTGCAGAATTGCCGAAAGATAACAGTTTGACCTGGGGATTATCAGCAACTTTTTTCACATAATGCATCAGAGTCATGATTGGCCCACAACCACAAACGGTGGCATTGGTATTCTTTATTTCAGAATATACGCCTTCTACATCAAGGTCGAGGATCTTTTCAATAATCTTCTTGTCTTTTTTCTCACCAATATCCGGATCAATATAATGGGAGAAATCAGAAGACGCTAATATCAATATCTTTTTGTTCATCACCTTATTTATTTCGAAGATCCTGTCTGCTACCATAATTGATTGCTCCGGATCTTGTCGTAAATAACTTATAGGTAAGATCTTGAAACTATAATCGAGGAACTTCTGAAGGAATGGGATTAGTACTTCACCGGAATGTTCGAACTTATGTGCATCTGCAGAAAGTGGAAAAGCAAGGGCATCCCTCATCTCGGTATCAATTGGGACATCCCCTAGTGGAGTTCTCCAGTAATCATTATCATCAACAGCTACTTCAGGTCCTAAGCCATGATGATTAGGGTTTAAAATAAAGACAGTATCGTAAAACACCTTGAAATCCTGATGGAGGATCTCGAAAAACTGGACCGATTCATATCCGGAATATTTATAGCCGGCATGTGGAATAATACCGCCTAATATTTTTTTGTCAGATAATTCATCCTTGATCTTTCCTTTTTCAACTGTTAATAAATTATCAAGCATTTCAGTCAATTCGATAGAAGTAGCTGGATAGAATGTTCCGGCAACAGCAGGTTCTCTGGTTTTCATAGTTATAAGTTTTTTAAGATCTGGGTTTTACATGATGAACATTTCCCCTTTCCGTCCAGGCCTTTTATTTCAGTTACATACCCATTACGTCTTTCAATTAGTAAAGATCCGCATTGATGGCACATGGTATTCTGTCCAGGGGTATAATTCAGGTTTCCTGTATAAGTATACGGTAAATAAGATTTTGAGATTTCAAAAAGGCTTTCTATGGTTTCAGCAGGTGTTGGTGGATATTGCAATCGATAGGCTGGAAAATAACGAGACAAATGTAATACGGTATGCCCTCCCAGTTCATTTTTGATCCATTTTACCATTTCCTCAAATTCCTTTTCATTATCATTAAGGGTTGGTATGATCAGATTTGTGATCTCAAGATGTTTACCCGCCTTTCTAACTGCTTTTAGGTTTTCTTTTACTGGTTTAATTCTGGCATCCGTAAATTTCTTGTAAAATCCATTATTGAAAGCCTTTAAATCTATATTAAAGGCATCAATAAGTTCAAGAACTTCTGAAAGGGGCTCCGGAGCAATATATCCATTTGAAACCATTACATTTTTCAATCCCTGTATATGGGATTCTTTTGCAAGGTCCAGCATAAATTCAAAGTAAACAGTAGGTTCATTATAAGTAAATGCTATGCCCAGGTTTTCAGAATACTGATCATTATATGATAAAACCTGCTGTACAGTATGATTTCTAAGCCATGGGTAATCATCCACAGTAGTTTGCGAAATATCACAATTCTGACAGAAACTACAACTCAGGTTACATCCAACACTACCTATAGATAATATTGATGAAGTTGGATAGTAATGATATAGGGGCTTTTTTTCAATAGGATCCAGGTGAACTGAGGATATCACACCATAATTTTCAGCAATGAGCTTTCCATTTATGTTTTTTCGAACTCCACACTTACCCCTCCTCTCCTTCCAGAAGATTACAATAATGCGGGCATAAATTGCATCTCAAAGAATCCTCCGAAAGTTTCTGATAGTATTTTGCTTCTACCATGATCAGGTTATGAGCTTGTCTTTAACCTAATTTACAATTTTTAATAGAGAAAAGCTATTTGTAAAAGGTGAGGAAATATTCCAGAAATCTATTTCTGCAGAAATTTCCCAATGATAATTGCTATAATAACGGTATTATAGAACTGCCCCACAAGTCCCAGAATTATAGCAAAATTTCTTGCCGGATCGGTTATAGGTGAAATATCCCCATACCCTATTGTTGTTAAAGTAATAAAAGCAAAATAGAACAAATCCTGTTTGGGATTTTCAGCTATGTTAAAGGACATGGGATTGGCATAAAACAAAATTCGGAACACAAAAAAACCAATTAAACCAATCATAATGTATCCGGAAAAAGCACCCAAAAACAACGTTAAGAGTAATAACTTTTGAAGTGAATATTTGCCTGATTAGTTCTGAAAATAGCAATATGAAATAAATAAAAAAGATCAGCGTAATTGCCATCTGAAAGTTATCGCTAAGGGTTATGATAAAGTAATGAACTATCTCTGATGAGATACCTAAAATCCCAATGCAGTAGGAAAATATTATTATTACTTTTGATTTAGAACTGATCAGGAATAAGCTGCTGACTATAAATAGAATAAATAATATGTTTGTAAATATCTCAGCATGAGATGAACCAACCAAAGAGGGAATAAACATAAATGACACCAATGCGACTAAGAAAAAGAGATACTTAAAATCTTCTTTTAAATTTTCAAATATTGTTGTAATCTTCTTTATCATTTGAAATTCTTATTTAAGCAGTTTATCCGGATAGTCAGTGGCCCAATCAGGAACAGGAAATGTCCTCATAATATTAAACCTTTTATAAGTTTCCCAGATATCTCCATCTCCAACAAGTCTGGGGTCATTAGTTTCAATTAGTCTGGAATTCAATCTTTCTCTTAATTCAATTAAAACATCTTGATATTCCGGTAATGTTGATAGATCATTCAAGCAATAAGGATCCCGCCTTATATCAAATAACTCCTCCATTGGCCGTTTCTGAACAGCCAGGTCAAAATAGTATTTTATGGAATCTAAATTCCGATTTTCAAAGATATAACTTTCCTGAAAATCATCAATGTCATGAAATCCCGGTACAAAATCCATTTCTTTATTATATTTCACAGGGGCACCAGCCGGCCATCGTTCAGGTTTAAAATTCTTAATATACAAATAATCTAGTGTTCTAAGTGCCCGTATTGATATGACAAATTCTCCCACCTGGAGCAGGAATGCCTTTCTCGTGCACTGTATATTTCCTTTCGATCGGGTTCAATTAATCCTGATTTTTTACTTAGCAGAATATCCAGGAAACTACGGCCAGTCATTTTATTAATAATATAATTTTCCTTATTGCTTTTCATCTCAAGCACATCAATAATAGTGGGTGCAACATCTGTCAGGCTGATCAGGTCATCAACGACCCTTCCATGGGAGATCTCATCCCCCCCATCGAATAGCTAGGGGCATGTGAAAACCATACTCATACAAATTAGCCTTAGCCTGGGAAAAAGGCATTCCGTTATCCGAGGTGACAATTATACTGGTATTATCCCCGATTTCCTCAAGATACTCAATCATTTTGTTGAGATGCCTGTCGAAGTGTTGAATTTCAATAGTAATCAATATGTCAAGGATCGAACTGGGGCTACATCAGGTAAAAATCCAGGGACTACCACTTCTTCGATTTTCAACTCTTTTTCTTCACCAATCCATTTTTTATACCTGCGGTGCGGTTCTGATGCGCCATACCAGAAACAGAAAGGCTGCTTCTTTTTCCTGTCCCCAAGAAATGACTTAAAATTCTCAAAGTAATCTGTGTTACGTATAAATTCAGGCACATCCGGATCTGTGATCCTATTGTATTCCTCACCTGCCGGATTTATCCGCCACTCCTCCTGAATCTTGCCA
>CALOCZ010000068.1:0-362267 GCA_942491935.1 uncultured Cytophagales bacterium | reverse complement strand
GCGGAGTAATATTGATGTATTCCTATGTGGGATATAAATCCCAGACCATTGACATTGGAACCAGGTCTACTATTAATATCGCTCTGATAGGGGATGTAACTGCCTTGTCAGAGATTGTGGTGACGGGTTACGGTACCCAGGAGAAGAAAGAAATTACGAGTGCCGTAGCCAGTGTGAAAGAAAAGGATTTCAACCAGGGTAATGTGAACGCCGCTGCGGAACTGCTTCAGGGCAGGGTAGCTGGTCTATCGATTATAAGGAATAATGCCGGTAATCCTAACGGAGGATTCACTGCCCGTTTACGGGGTATGTCTACCGTTGGAGCCAACGTTGAACCACTGGTTGTAATCGATGGTATCATTGGCGGTGATCTAAACAACGTCGACCCTAGGGACATTGCATCCATCGACGTGTTGAAAGATGGTTCCGCTGCAGCTATTTATGGTACCCGCGGATCCAGCGGTGTAATCATTGTTACCACCAAATCCGGTAAGGAAGGGCAGTTCAATGTTGATCTTAATGCATACTGGGTGATGGAAACCATTGCCAGAGAGCAGGATCTTTTAAGTGCATCGGAATGGCGACAACTTTCCAGTGAGATCAATGCAGGGATCGATTATGGAGATGAAACGGATTGGTACGATGCCATTACACAAACGGCCTATACCCAGGTGTATAACCTGGCCATGTCAGGCGGATCCAAGCAAACGACGTACAGGGCATCCATAAACTACAGGGAAGGTGATGGCACACTGTTAAATACCGGATTTCAAAGAATCAACGCAAGGTTGAATCTTACACAGAAAGCCATGAATGATCGGTTAACACTTACGTTTTTAACATCCGGTACTTTTAATCAATCCGAGTATGGATTTGACGATGCCTGGAGATATGCCACCATTTATAATCCGACAGCACCTATTCGTGATGAAAACAATCCTGATTTTGATCAGTATGGCGGCTACTACCAGAATGTGTTATTCGACTATTATAATCCTGTAGCTATTCTTGAACAAAATACCAGTGATGGTTCGGATAAAAGGATAAACGTTGCCCTTCGTGCTGCGTATGAAATTATTGATGGATTAACCATTGATGCTTTTTATTCACTGCAAACAATTGGCGAATTGCGCAATCAATATTATAGCAAGGAAAGTTTCTGGCAAGGTATGGATAGAAATGGAAATGCCAGGAAAGAAAGCAATAACTATTATAATCAATTATTTGAATCCACCTTAAACTGGAATAAAGATTTTGGCCGTACCAACATGACTTTACTTGGCGGTTATTCCTATCAGGAATTCTGGCATGAAGGATTTTTTGCCAGGGGCGGTGATTTTGTGACAGATTTCTTTAAATATAATAATCTGGATGGAGCCAAGGAATTCAGCGATGGATTGGGTGAAGTGGATAGCTGGAAAGACAGTGAAAAACTGATCGGTTTCTTCGGACGTGTGAATTTCAATATTGATGAAACGTATTTTGTGTCTGCATCTGTTCGACAGGAAGGTTCTTCAAAATTCGGTATTGATAATAAGTGGGGTACTTTCCCTGCTGTCAGCGCTGGTGTTGAATTGGCCAACTTTATAGGTTCCTCATCACTTGACAACCTTAAATTCAGGGTTAGCTGGGGTGTGACAGGAAACCGACCTCAGGATTCTTATTTGTCATTACTAAGACTTGGACCGGGTAATAGTTTCTTTTATAATGGAGAATTTATTCCAAGTTATGCACCGGTCAGTAATGCGAATCCTGATTTGAAATGGGAAACAAAAGCGGAATGGAACATTGGACTTGATTTTTCATTCCGAGGATCCAGGATTTATGGTGCACTTGATTGGTACATCAGGAATACGACAGACCTTTTATACGAATTTGGGGTTCCGCAACCACCAAACCTGTATAACACCGCGTGGATGAATGTTGGTGAGATCAAAACAAGCGGTATAGAATTAGCCTTAACATGGGTTGCCGTTCAAAAATCCAATTTTACCTATTCTACCACCATTACACCAACCTATTACATTCAGCAGGACCTTGTATCACTTGGCGGTTCCTTTAATGGTGCAGAAGTTGAATTTGGGACACAATTCCTTGGCGCTATGGGTGCCCCGGGTATGAGTGATGTACCACTTCAAAGGGTGGCCGAAGGAGAACCTCTCGGTCAGATCTGGACTCAGGTATACGAAGGGATCGGACCTGGCGGCGACCTTTTGTTGCAGGATACCGATGGAAATGGCACCGTTGATGAATTAGACAGGCAGATTACAGGTAATGGTCTTCCTAAATTCGAATTTGGCTGGGCCAATAATTTTACATTTGGACAATGGGACCTGGGTATCTTTTTCAGAGGTGTTTTTGGACATGACTTACTGAATAAGTACCGGGCATTCTACGAAGTTCCTCAGGGAATTGGGTCCTATAATACGTTCCAGGGAGCATTTGACTTGAAAAACCCTGAAACGGGCGCCTACATGAACTCTTCCTCTGGTTTGCTATCAAGTTACCATGTTGAAAATGCAGGTTTCTTTTCTTTGGATAATATGAGCCTGGGTTATAACATCAATATGGATAACAGCGGAGCCTTCAGAAATATCAGGGTTTATCTGGCTGCGAATAATGTGTTCATGATTACGGGATACAAAGGCCCGGATCCGAATCCACGATTCCAGGATGAAAATGACGACGTACTTGTAACAGGTATTGATTACAGGAACAGATGGGTTTTGACCCGGTCATTCAGTTTGGGCGCAACATTTGGATTTTAATCCGAACAAGTAATATGAATATTTGGAATATGAAAAATATTAATAAAATGAAAAGATCAATATTACTAGGAAAATTACTGATGGTCGGATTGTTCATTACGGTATTTAACCAGTCATGTACAAATCTCGACGAAGAATTATTTAGCGAGGTCACACCGGATGATTATTTTAAGACAGACGAACAGTTTGTCACTGCCCTCGCTTCAGCATATACTCGGCTGGGTCCCTGGTCTAATGATGATATTTATAGTGTAATGCAGGTGACCACAGATGAAATAGCCGTTCCTACAAAAGGTGCGGACTGGGATGATGGTGGAGCCTGGAGAAGGCTTAGCTTGCATTCATGGACTTCTGAAGATGGACCTATGAATGGTGCATGGAATTTTGCATTCCAGGGTGTTACGACCTGTAATCAGCTCATTTTCCAGTTTGAAGAATTGGTGGCGGATGGAGCAGTTGATCCTGCTACCGCGGAGGCTTTTATTGCTGAACTGATTGTACTGCGTGGATTTTACTATTGGGTATTACTGGATACCTTTGGCAATGTACCGTATGAAACAGATTTTGCTGGTGGTTCCGCGCAACCAAATCCGGTGGATCGTGCAACGATCTATAACAATCTCGTTACCGAACTGGAAGCTGGCGTTCCAAAATTATCCAAAGCGAACGATGGAACGACCTATGGCCGTATGAACTACTGGGCCGGTAAACATCTGCTAGCCATACTCTACCTGAATGCCGAAGTGTATACGGGTACTCCTGCATGGCAACAAGCAGCGGATGCAGCAAATGAGATCATTACCGACGGAGGCTATAATCTCGAATCTGATTATTTCGTCAATTTCAATGTTGAAAGTCAGGGATCCAGTGAATTTATATTTGCCATTCCTTATGATCAGGTTTTCTTTGGTGGTTTTAACTATAATATGAGGACCCTGCATTATGGCAGTCAAAATACCTATAATCTGACAGCCCAACCCTGGAATGGATATGTTACACTCGAGGAATTTTATAATTCCTATGAAGATACGGACCTTAGAAAAGGACAACCCGGAACGGTTGACGGGCCATCCAAGGTAAGAGGTAATTTTTTAGCAGGGTATCAATATATGGCAGATGGTATAACTCCGGTCACGGATGCCAACTGGGAACAGCCCAATCCTGACAGAGATCCTCCATTATTGGGAGATCCGGATGGAGAATGGGTCAATTTTGGTAATATAGGTTCAACACAACCCCAGGTCAATGAGTTAGGCCCTCAGTCATATCGTCAGTCAGGAGTCAGGATAGGCAAGTGGGAATTTGGATTAGGCGGAACGGATAATATGAGTAATGACCGGGCCATATTCCGCTATGGACATGTATTGTTGATACGTGCAGAAGCTTTATGGAGGATGAATCCCGGCGATGCTGAGGCACTGAGTCTTGTTAATGAGATCAGGGCTCGTTCGCTGGCTACACCATTGGCTTCATTGGATGGTGTACCTAGTTTTCTGGTCAGTGAAGGTGGCGCATCTGTTCCAGGCGGTGAGTTATTGAATGAATTAGGCCGTGAGATGTTTGCCGAGAGCTTTAGAAGGACCGACCTGATCCGTTGGGGATACTTTACGGAAGTTGATAAGTGGATGCCTCCGTTTAATAATCCTGGTGATATCATTAGAGCCGGAGATGCTAACGGATTCACAACTTTATTCCCGATACCAAGACCACAAATGGAATCTAACCCGAACCTGGTTCAGAATCCGGGATATTAGATCTTGTAAATTAAAATAATTCGTTTAAAGCGGGCAAATCAAATTTGTCCGCTTTTTTTTATTAAACATATCAGGGCATTTCATATTGGAAGAATCCTGAAATGGATGTTACAATAAATTTTTCCACGGGCTTACTATCCCGTTATAATGTTGAATTTACAGCATCCTTAGCATAGGAAAATCAGGTCCAATGTTTTAAATTTAATCTATAAAGTAGAGCAGAAAGCAGAGCAACAGGGATTTATCAGGCAGGAAATATTTTATGCATTTAGTTTAAAGGCTTGAATTGTATACTAAATATCAGGAATATAAAACATTTCCACATAATGAAAAAATTACTATTATCAGGCAAAATAGTACTGGCCGGGTTGTTCATCATGCTATTTTACCCCTCCTGTACCAACCTTGATGAAGAATTATTCAGCGAAGTCACACCAGATGATTATTTTAAGACAGAAGAACAGTTTGTCACGGCCCTTGCTTCAGCCTACACGCGGCTTGGACCCTGGGCAACAGGAGACGCATATTCGTTGCAAGAGGTATCCTCAGATGAGATGGTGGTTCCAACGAGAGGTGCCGATTGGGATGACGGAGGCGCCTGGAGAAGGTTATCGCTTCATGCCTGGACCTTTGAAGATGGACCAATGAATGGGGCATGGAATTTTGGATTCCAGGGTGTCACGACCTGTAATCAGCTCATTTATCAATTTGAGCAGTTGGTGGAATCTGGCGATATTGATGTATCTACTGCAGATGCATTTATTGCAGAGTTGGTTGTATTGAGAGGATTTTACTATTGGTTTTTACTGGACACTTTTGGCAATATTCCTTATGTCACGGATTTTGCTTCTACCAATTACAGCCCATCAACGGTTCCCAGGGAAGTAATTTATAACAATCTTGTCACAGAACTGGAAGCTGGCATTCCAAAATTATCCAAATCGAACGATGGGACGACCTATGGTCGAATGAACTACTGGGCCGGCAAGCATCTGCTGGCCATACTTTACCTGAATGCCGGGGTATATACGGGTACTCCTGCATGGCAACAAGCAGCTGATGCTGCCAATGAGATCATTAGAGACGGAGGCTATAATCTGGAATCTGATTATTTCGTCAATTTCGATGTTGAAAGTCAGGGATCCAGTGAATTTATATTTGCCATTCCTTATGATCAGGTTTTCTTTGGAGGGTTTAATATAAATATGAGGACCCTGCATTATGGCAGTCAGAATACCTATAATCTGACAGCCCAGCCCTGGAATGGATATTGTACACTCGAGGAATTTTATAATTCCTATGAAGATACGGACCTTAGAAAAGGACAACCCGGAACGGTTGACGGCCCATCCAAGGTAAGAGGTAATTTTTTAGCAGGGTATCAATATATGGCAGATGGTATAACTCCGGTCACAGATGCAAACTGGGAACAACCCAATCCTGACAGAGATCCTCCATTATTGGGAGATCCTGATGGCGAATGGGTTAATTTTGGTAATATAGGTTCTACACAACCCCAGGTCAATGAGTTAGGCCCTCAGTCTTATCGCCAGTCAGGAGTCAGGATAGGCAAATGGGAATTTGGATTAGGATCAACTGATAATATGAGTAATGACCGGGCCATATTCCGCTATGGACATGTATTGTTGATACGCGCAGAAGCTTTATGGAGAATAAATCGAGGCGATGCTGAAGCCCTGAGTCTTGTGAATGAGATCAGGGTCCGATCTATGGCGACACAATTAGGTTCATTGGATGGTGTACCTAGTTTTCTGGTCAGTGAAGGTGGCGCATCTGTTCCAGGCGGTGAGTTGTTGAATGAATTGGGGCGTGAGTTGTTTGCCGAGAGCTTTAGAAGGACCGACCTGATCCGTTGGGGATACTTTACCGAACTTGATAAGTGGGTACCTCCTTTTAATAATCCTGGTGATATAATTAAAGCGGGAGACGCATATACATATACGACCTTATTCCCCATACCCAGGGCTCAGTTGGAAGCAGGTTCGAATTTAAATCAAAACCCAGGGTATTAGAGCAAACCTAACACATTGCTTTATAAAGCGCTCGATAAACCCAATAATTGTTCCATCAGTATATTATTTAACAGATGCGCAGGTTTTAACAATGATTGAACCTGGAAGTAATTTGTGCATTTCCTGCTTTTTATTTCCTTGCAAAATGTGAAATCTTCCCAGGAAAAAAATCCCTCGATTCGATTAGGATAAATATCAATTGTTTTACTTTCGCTCATCAAGTGAATAATTGTATTTTTACGAAATGAGGGTCCTTGGAATTATATTTTTTATATCTCTTATTTTAGCTTCATGCAAATTAGGCGATGACCAGTCTAAAATTGATTCAACCCTTTTTACTCTTTTACCTTCTTCTCAAACCGGTATTAGCTTCGCCAATAATGTGGTCTATGAGGAGGAATTCAATGTTTATACGTATCGGAATTTTTACAATGGTGCGGGCGTCGGAATAGGAGATATCAATAATGACGGATTGGTGGATATTTATTTTTGTGGTAACCAGGAACCAAACAAGTTGTACCTGAATAAGGGCAATTTTGTATTTGAGGATATTACTGAGCATGCTGGTGTAGCCTGTGAGAATGTCTGGTCAACCGGTGTGAGTATGGTGGATATCAATGGAGATGGATATCTGGATATTTTCGTTTGTAAATCAGGCAGTCCGGAAGGTGAAAACCGACATAATGAATTATATATTAACAATGGGGAACTGCCAGATGGGGAGCCAAGTCTTCGTTTTACTGAAAGCGCAAAAGAATATGGAATTGAAGATAGAGGTCTTTCAAACCATGCAGCCTTTTTTGACTATGATAAAGATGGAGATCTTGATTGTTATTTGCTCAATAACTCTATGAATTCATTTACTGCTGCTGAATTAAAAAAGGACCTCCGGAACATCCGTGATATCCATGGTGCTAATAAATTGTATAGAAATGAAGGAAATTATTTTGTGGATGCCAGCGAATCGGCTGGAATATATGGAAGTGCAATCGGATTTGGCCTGGGTGTAACCATTGGTGATGTGAATAAGGATGGCTGGCAGGACATATATATCTCGAATGATTTCTTTGAAAGGGATTATTTATATATCAACAATCAGGATGGCACTTTTTCAGAAAAGCTGGAAGAACAAATAAAAGAAATCAGCCTGGGATCTATGGGGGCGGATATGGCAGACATCAATAATGACGGATATCCTGAGATTTTTGTAACAGAAATGCTTCCTGAGATAGAAAGCAGGTTGAAGACCAAAGCGATGTTCGAAACATGGGAAAAATATCAGTTTAACGTAGCAATGGGCTATCATCACCAGTTTGCACGGAATGTCCTGCAATTAAATAACCAGGATAGTACCTTTAGTGAAATCGGAAGATTGGCTGGAATTGATGCAACAGATTGGAGTTGGAGCGCTTCAATATGGGACATGGATAATGACGGATGGAAAGATATTTTTGTGGCTAATGGTATTTATAAAGATCTACTGGATCAGGATTATATTGGCATTTACACCAATCCAAATATCATGCGCTCTATGATACGTGAAGAGGATGAAGCCATATTGAAATTAATTGATGCGATACCTTCTCAAAGAATTTCAAATTACGCCTTTAAAAACAACCGGGACCTGACCTTCCAAAACCTGGCGCAATCTTGGGGCTTAAATATGGTCAGTCATTCCAATGGCTCTGCCTTTGGAGACCTGGATAATGATGGCGATCTCGACCTCGTAGTAAACAATGTAAATATGCCTTCTTTTATTTACAGGAACAATAGCGAAAATTTAGTGAATCGCCATTTTTTACAATTTGAACTAGCAGGGAAGGACCTAAATACCGGGGCTATAGGATCGCAGATTATCCTGAAGGAAGGAGACAAGGTGTTCTATCAGGAGCTGATACCCACCAGAGGTTTTATGTCGTCGGTTGATCCGGTAATCCATTTTGGTTTGGGTGAAGTTTCCAGGATCGATTCGGCTATCATATACTGGCCCGATGATAAAGTAACCATTTTAACCGATATCGCAGTAGACCAGAAAATCCAATTAAAGCAAAGTGAAGCTACTCTTCTAAGGAATGAATTAACGCCATGTAAAGAACCCGATCTCTTGTTTGAAAATATATCCACTCAGAATCTGATAGAATATCAGCACATTGAAAATGAATTTATCGATTTTAACCGCGATAAACTCATATATCATATGCTATCCTCCGAGGGTCCTAAAATGTGTAAAGGGGATGTTAATCATGACGGTTTGGAAGATATGTATTTGGGCGGAGCTAAAAATTCAGCAGGGGCCTTAATGATCCAGTTACAGGATGGAAGTTTTATGAAGACAAATATATCTTTATTGGAAAATGATAAAGCTTCTGAGGATGTGGATTGCGCATTTTTTGATGCTGACAATGACAATGATCTGGATCTTTACGTGGCAAGTGGGGGTAGTGAATTTTCTTCCAGTTCTTCAGCGCTCCTTGATCGATTGTATATCAATAATGGAAATGGAGCGTTTACGAAATCCCCTCAACGTTTGCCAATTGGGAAAAATGAAAGTACATCATGCATAGATGCTGCTGACATAGACGGTGATGGAGATATGGACTTATTTGTAGGAATCAGGTTAAAGCCATTTATGTATGGAGTGCCCACTTCCGGATATATACTTTTAAATGATGGGAGTGGAAATTTTGAAAATGCTACCGATAAAATTGCGTCTGACTTGAAAGACATTGGAATGATTACCGACGCAATTTGGTCAGATATAGACAATGATAAAATGCCTGATTTGATCATTATAGGTGATTGGATGCCTGTTACGATATTTAAAAATGAAAATGGCCTTTTTAAAAATATCACCGGAGCGCTGGGCTTGAACGACACAAAAGGCTGGTGGAAATGTATAAAGGAAGCCGATCTGGATAAGGATGGAGATATGGATTTTGTTTTGGGCAACCATGGTTTAAACTCGAGATTTAAAAGCAGTGTTGATAAACCGATTCGAATGTATGTAAATGATTTCGACAGGAATGGCAAAGTAGAGCAAATTATCACTACCTATAATGGAGATACTGCGTATCCAATGGTTCAGCAAAATGACATCATAAAACAGATGCCAGCCTTGCAATCGAAGTATCCGACATATCATTCCTATAAGGAGCAATCCATTGCTGATATTTTTGATCCGGATATATTAAGCACAAGCGTTATCCAGGAAGCTCAAATTTTTGAATCCTCAATTTTGATGAATGAGGGAGGTTCGAAATTTAAACTGAAAACCTTGCCAGTTGAGGCGCAGTTTTCTCCTGCTTTTGCAATAATAATTCATGATTTCAATGATGATAATTACCCGGATATTCTGACCGGGGGTAACTTTTACCGCTCAAAACCAGAAGCAGGCATATATGATGCCAGTTATGGGTGTTTGTTAATGGGTGATGGGAAAGGTAATTTTAAATTTTTACCAAACAGGATATCCGGATTCAAATCATCTGGTGAAATTCGAGATTTTGAAATGATAGAAGATAGAAATATATTAATAGTCCTTAAAAACAATGATTTTGTAGAGGTTTTTAAATATTTGAAAGAAAATGAATAAAGTAATTTGGGTATTTTTAATTAGTGTAACCATCGTTGGATGCGGGAAGAAAGCCAGGTATGAGCGTCGGGTAGAAAGGGAATTAGCCAGCGGTGTCCGGTATGATAGTTTATTTTTTGGTATATACCTGGGCATGACCTCAAAAGATTTTTATACCCATTGCTGGGAATTGAATAAAAAAGGTTTGATTAGACAGGGATCAAGTAACCTTTCCGTCGTATATGACCTAAAGGATCTGAAACATGCAGCTAAAATGAATTTTTATCCCACCTTCCTGGAAGATAAAATTTATGAAATGCCAGTCCGTTTTCAATACGATGCCTGGGCTCCATGGAATAAGCATTTGCAATCCGATAGCCTTCAACTAGATGTGTTAAACCTATTAGAGGACTGGTATGGTGAAGATTTCATGGAAGTGAAACACCCGGTACATGGAAGTGCTTTTGTGAAAGTCGATGGAAACAGAAGGATTTCCATTTTCACCCAAGGGCCAGCGGAAGTATTTGCTGTTTTTACGGATCTGAGCATAGATGAATTAGCCGATGAAAAATGAATTATTAATAAAGATGAACAGGCTGTCAATGATTAAATTCCCAATTCTATGCTGAAATTTATTAAAAATGGCTGTTTGATTTTTTCGGCATGTATTCTATTTTTTTCCTGCCAGAATAAGAATTCGGAAAAGAAGGGAGACTATTTATTTGAATCAATAGAACAGGATGACTCAAATGTTGATTTTGTAAACAGACTCGATTATAAGGAAGAATTTAACATATATCGGTATAGAAATTTTTATAATGGCGGCGGAGTTGGTCTCGGAGATATAAATAATGATGGATTAATAGATATTTATTTTAATTCCAACATGCACTCCAACAAACTCTATTTAAACAAGGGAGATTTTAAATTTGAAGATATCACCGATGCGGCAGGAGTGGGAGGCACCAGGGCATGGTCGACCGGCGTAAGTTTTGCCGACGTAAACGGAGATGGCTGGCTCGACATTTATGTATGTAATTCAGGTGATATTGCAGGTGATAATAAGCAGAATGAACTGTTTATTAACAATGGTGATGCTGCTGATGGCAGGCCAAGCACAACATTTACAGAAGCGCTGCAACATACAATATTGCTGATCAGGGATTTTCAACGCATGCTGCTTTTTTTGATTATGATAAAGATGGGGATCTGGATATATATCTGTTGAACAATTCATACCAGGCTATTGGCAGTTTTGATTTAAGTGAAAACCAGCGTCTAGAGAAAGATCCTGTTGGGGGAGATAAACTGATGCGCAACGATGGTGATGTTTTCACAGATGTTAGTGTGGAAGCGGGCATTTATGGCAGTGTTATTGCGTTTGGCTTGGGCGTGACCGTCGGGGATATCAATATGGATGGATGGGAAGATATATATGTGTCTAATGATTTTTTTGAACGGGATTACATCTATATAAATAACCAGGACGGTACTTTTTCAGAAAAGTTAACAGAGATGATGCGTTCAACAAGTGCGGCATCGATGGGAGCTGACATGGCAGATATTAATAATGATTGCTATCCTGAAATTTTTGTGACTGATATGATTCCTGAGTCAGACGCCAGGCTTAAAACCAAAACCACTTTTGACTCCTGGGAAAATTATATAAATAATGTAAATAATGGATATTTCCATCAGTTTACCAGAAACATGTTTCATTTCAATAACGGGGATGGTACTTTTAGTGAAATTGGCCGGCTTACAGACGTATTTGCAACCGACTGGAGCTGGGGAGCGCATTGATATTTGATATGGATAATGATGGCAGAAAAGATCTTTTTGTTGCGAATGGCATTTACCAGGATTTAACCGATCAGGATTACCTGGCTTATTTTTCAAACAGAGAAGTAGTGAAGATGATCATTGTTGATGATAAAATCGACTATAAAAAATTGATCATGGCCATACCTTCCGTGAAGTTATCTAACTATGCTTTTCGAAATCAAGGTAATTTTAATTTTGTTAATCATGCTGAGCAATGGGGATTGGCGGAACCCAGTCATTCAAATGGATCGGCTTATGGTGATCTGGATAATGATGGTGACCTGGATCTTGTAATCAATAATGTGAATATGCCAGCTTTTATTTTCAGGAACCATACAGTAGAAAAAAAACCTGATAAGCATTATTTAAAGTTTATTTTGAAAGGATCAGGGAAAAATACACAGGCTATTGGTACAAAGATCACATTGCATATTGACGATCAAATAAAATACCTTGAGCAGATGCCGGTGCGTGGCTTCCAATCCAGCGTTGATCCAAGACCAAATTTTGGTTTGGGTAATCATGCCAGGATTGATTCTGCCGTTATTGAATGGCCTGATGGCAAAACAACTGTGCTTAGGAATTTAGAGGCGGATCAGATCATAGAATTATCAGAATCTTCTGCTGAGGAAAATCCTGACATCAACTATACATCTGATTTTGGATCTCCTGAATTTAAGGATATCTCAATGGAAAGATTGGTTACCTATCAACACTCGGAAAATGAATTTGTTGATTTTGACAGGGAAAAATTAATCTACCATATGCTTTCAACACAAGGTCCTAAAATGGATAAGGGTGATGTGAATGGCGATGGACTTGAGGATTTTTATATCGGCGGTGCAAAAGGATATCCCGGCGCTTTATTCCTGCAACGCAATAATGGTACATTTTTGCCATCCAATCAATCCTTGTTCGAGCAGGATAAAAATAGTGAAGATACGGATGTCGTATTTTTGGATGTTGATAATGACAAGGACCTGGATATATATGTAACAAGTGGTGGGACTGAATTCTCCACAAGTTCCAGCGCATTATGGGACCGGCTTTATATAAACAATGGTCAGGGGAATTTTACAAAAAGCCAGCAAATTTTACCCGCAGGAAGATTTGAAAGCACCTCATGTGTTCAGGCAGCTGATTTTGATCAGGATGGAATAATGGAATTATTTGTTGGCGTCAGATTAAGACCATTTCTATATGGAGTACCTGTTAATGGATACATTCTTGAAAATGATGGTAAGGGAAATTTTCAAAATGTTACCGATGAACTTGCCCCGGAACTAAATGAAATTGGAATGATAACGGATATGTCCTGGTCTGATGTTGATAATGATGATGACCTGGATATGGTAATTGTCGGTGAATGGATGCCGATAACCATTTTTATTAATGAAAACGGGAAATTCACTAATAGAACTACAGAATCTGGATTGTCTAATTCAAATGGTTGGTGGAACTGCATATCATCAGGTGACTTCGATAACGATGGGGATATTGATTTTGTGGCTGGTAATCATGGATTAAACTCAAGATTTAAAGCTTCTGACAGCAAACCGGTTTCTATGTATGTAAACGATTTTGATATGAATGGATCTGTTGAACAGGTTGTTTGTTATTATAATGGGGATACGACCTATCCAATGGCCTTAAAGCATGATCTGGTAAATCAGATTCCTCCTTTAAAAGAAAAGTATTCAAAATATATCTATTACATGGGTCAGACAATTGATGAAATATTTACACCAAGTCAAATTCAGAATTCCGTAAAGCTAAAGGCAAATCAATTGCAGACTTCAGTAATAATCAATGAAGGAAACGGGAAATTTAGTGTTCGACCCTTACCTGTATTTTCACAACTATCAATTGTTTACGCCACGATGGTTGATGATTTCAATGGAGATGGAAACATGGATATCCTTCTGGGTGGGAATTTATATGATGTTAAACCTGAAGTTGGGCGGTATGATGCAAGCTATGGATTAATACTGCAGGGTCTGGGGGATGGGACCTTTATTGAGGTTCATCCAGCACAATCCGGCCTCAGGTTAGAAGATCAAATCAGGGATTTGATCTCTATACAAACGAAAGACAAAAAATTGATCCTTGCTTCAAGGAATAATGATACGATTCAGGTATTTCAAAAAGAATAATATTAAAATTTAAGCCATGACGATTGCAAGAATTAATATACTATTGATATTAATCGGACTTATAACCTGTACTTCACCTGATAGGCAACAGAAGAGTACCGGACAGGAAAAAAATATTGAGCAATACCGGCCACTTTTTCATTTTACACCAGAGAAAAACTGGATAAATGATCCGAATGGGCTTGTTTATCTGGATGGTGAATATCATTTATTTTATCAGTATAATCCCTATGGAGATACCTGGGGGCATATGAGCTGGGGTCATGCCATCAGTAAGGACCTGCTGAATTGGGAACACCTGCCGGTTGCTTTATATGAAGAAGATAGTATAATGATCTTTTCAGGAAGCGCTGTAGTTGATTATAATAATACTTCCGGATTATGTTCTGATAATGAATGCCTGTTTGCATTATATACATCGCATGATCATTCGCAAAATAAATTGCAGCATCAGAGCATTGCATACAGCGAGGACAAAGGCCGCACCTGGACCAAATATGAAAATAATCCAGTACTCGACCTTGGAATGCCGGATTTCCGTGATCCTAAAGTATTCTGGCATGAAGAAAGCAAAAAATGGATTATGGTTGTCAGCCATCCATTGGTGTATAAAGTGCAGTTCTATCAATCAGATAATTTGCTTGATTGGGATCTTTCAGGTGAATTTGGTGGTTACGGGGATGTCTCCAAAATATGGGAATGTCCTGACCTGCTGAAGGTAAAGGTGAAA
Source organism: uncultured Cytophagales bacterium (assembly GCA_942491935.1). Classification (GTDB taxonomy): domain Bacteria; phylum Bacteroidota; class Bacteroidia; order Cytophagales; family Cyclobacteriaceae; genus JAGTVG01. Next base: position 347,434 of record CALOCZ010000068.1, on the reverse strand, counting down.
GGATCAGAGGAATTTAAATGGGTATTGATTATTTCATCCGGAAGTCAATATGATGGATTCACGGGTATGCAATACTTTGTAGGGGAATTTGATGGGGATAGGTTTATTGCTGATAATCCTGTGGAAACACCTGAATGGCTTGAATACGGCAAAGATTTTTATGCAGCGATCACCTATAATAATTTACCGGAGGGGCAGCCACCTGTATTAATTGGATGGGCCAATAACTGGGCGTATGCCAATACCCTTCCCACTTCCCCCTGGAGAGGAATGATGTCAATTCCGAGAGAATTGTCATTGATTAAAAACGGTAAGGAATACAAGTTGATACAAAATCCAGTACAGTCATTTTACGAATTAGCTTACAAATCTCAAAAACTTGCTTTCTCAAGTCATGAAATAGAAAAAAATGATCAATTGCTGAAGGATGTACGTGCAGGATCTTACCTGGTTAAGATGGAATTCGAAAATATTGATGCCGATATGGTGGGTATAGAGATTTTCAAAAGCGAAAATGAGAAAACAACAATAGGTTATAACAGGACTGAGAGTCATTTATTTATTGACAGGACCAATTCCGGAAATATAAATTTTCATGAGAATTTTGCTTCAATTGAGTATGCGCCATTAATCCTTGAAGGTAACAGACTTAAAATGGAAATTGTGGTTGATCAATCTATCGTTGAAGTTTTTGCAGAAGGGGGTTCGGTAGTTATTTCAGATCAAGTCTTTCCTGTGTCAGGTGAGAACGGAATGCAGCTATTCGTTAAGGGTGGAAAAGCGATAGTCAGGGAAATGGAGATATATAAGATAAAATAGTTTAACTTATTCAATTCTTTCTGAAACCTGATATACCATATTTCCCTCAATAAGTTGACCATCAGTACCCATTCCTATTACCTGGATCATGCAGGCACCCGTAATGTCGCTGGTTTGAAATGATAAATAGACAGAATAGCCTCCCTTGCTGGATAAATCAGGCTTCCAGAAGATGATGGGTTCCAGATCCGGGGCCCCCGTGTAACGGTCCTCAAAGTTCTCTGGATCCTCTGGCGGAAGTCCATTGATCAAAAGCATGTTTGGACCCGATCCAATTTGGTTTTCGAGAAAATTGTTTTTCGTATAGACAGCTATTACGCCTCCCTGAACCATTATCGGATCAAAATATTTAAAGATACTTTGATTGGTATTGAAAATGTCAATTCTCTTTATCTGATTAAATGGAATATTGTAAACCAGGGAGTCGTCAAAAGCAAAATAATTGTCGACAAGTAACCAGGGTTTGGTCATAAAATATTTTTTGGTTTCATTATTGTAAAGCTTGAGTTTACGGGTATCCCCGTCCTTATAAGAGGTTGCATTTGGAACAGCCTGCCTGATAAAGTCTTCCAGATTTTTTATATACCTGTACTTTTCCATATCATATGATTTGTCAGGATCAAATTGCAAATGCTGTATAGCCATAAGTTGCAGGCTATCGTTTGAATTTTGGTAGAAAACCTCACCAATATGTCTTCTTAGTTTGCTGAAATACAAATATTTCTTCACCTCTTGTGTTCGTTCAGCAACTTGGGATAGCCTTGGTTTATCAATGATGTTAGAAATCAAGGTTCTGGCCTGAACCACAGGTGCTTTTTCCTGATAAGGATTCATATTAATGATCTGAAGATTGGCAGATCCCTTAAACAAGGGAAGTTCAAATTTAAAATTTCCTTCTTTGCTTTTAATACGTGTAAAATTTCCTTCCTGTGCATTGTATACTGATAAAACGCTGGATGTTATCGGTTCGTTAGTAATTTGTTCCCGAACCATACCTTGTACTGAAATGGATTTTTCAGGATTGTATTTAATATCGGTTTCACTTACATTCTCCTTATTTAATTCACTTATATAGTCTCCATATTCTCCTAAATTCATGGGTTCGACAAGGTTCAGGTCAAATACAGCCATGGAGAAACTCATGGGTGTATTTTCTTTAACACTTAGCACTATAAAAACAGAATCCCCTGGGTGGATCTCGCTATCATTCTTCCTCTCAATATTTATTTCGCCCTTTCCTTTTGTTGAAGGTTGAAGAATGTCCTTTTTATAGTAATCTATATTTTGATCAACCGGGTTTCCGGTAAGTGATTCATTAAAGATTGGTATTTCTTTATAGAAGATATATTCATTACCGAAATTAATATTCCAGGTTGTATAACAACGGAAAAGGTAATTGCCTTCAGAAAAAGAAATTGGTAATTTAAACTTCCCATTTGCTGTATTGTTTGAGATCAGGTTAATTTGTTCAAGGTATATGCTGTCACTAGCACCAATCAATTCTACATGAACCACTTTTGATTCAATATTTTCTTTATTCAGAAAGTAAACCTTATAATGTATCGTTTCTCCTGATACATAAAATGACTTATCCAGATGTATGAAAATTCTATCCGGTTGTGGCGGGAAAGCATATCCTTTATAACCACCTAATAAAACGGTTATAAAAAATAATATTCTTATGCTAGCAGATGGAAAAGTTCCAGTCATTCTTTTTATTCAATATTAAAATCCATCGACATCTTTATGTTTTACACACTATTGCTTATCTTCCTCGAGAAGAAATGACCAGTAGTATGGCCTTTGCACCTGGCTGTCAGGTATCTCCAGACAGTTGCAACAAACCGGGTCTCTATAGGATCGCCATTCATATGGGCTGCATCTGTCGGTAATAACCAGCGGTTCTAAATCGTCTGCAAAGGTATATGTGCGTATTGTATCTACTGATGAAACTTCGAAAAACCCCAGAACTCTTTCTTCAGGATCATCTACGTTGTAAATATTTCCACTAATTGGAGCAGGTGGTGTGTCAAAAATGCTCCCGGTTGACTGTGCTACTTTCTTTACAGTGTCCCAGTACTCAAATGCTTCCCTGGAAATAGAGTGTTGTGCTACATTAAAGAAATGTTTCTCATAAAATTCCCAATCTGGAGATACCAGTATAGAACCGACCCTGAATCCTTCCAGTTTCCCGCCTGATAAATTCATGCCGGAGAATATTTTAATGTCATCATTAACCAATTTTCTTAAAATAAAACATGTCTTGGGCGTTTGAAGTGGATGACATTGTAATTCAGCAAAAGAGAAGGCATGGTCCATGCGCCAGATAAAATTATATTCCTCATTATCGTTAAAAAGCGGTGTATTAATATAAAAATTGATATAACTTTTTGTGATTGTGTTCTCCAGGTCACCTAATTCTTCAATTTTTTCAACCTCAAAATACAGTTTTTCCGGTTTTATTACTTCCGGCATAGTTTGTGGATACGATCGATATATATGTTGGTTAGGGAGTTCAATTTCTATATAGTAGGATTTTCCCGGAGTCCGAAGTAATGCCTCTCCATTCAAGACATAGGTGCCATTCCCCTCCTGGTAATATTCTTCATAATTCCCCATACCATCAAATAAAGTAATCCTGGCATCCAGGACCGCATTGAAGTCCGTAGATCCTGTTCCGGAAGATCGCCGTAATACCAATTCATGGGGTACATTTTTCTGTGTAATCTTCCCATCTACTACCAACAATAATTCATTTGTATCGTGCTCTAAATTATAGGATGTTATACATCCAGTACTTAAAAAACCAAAAACACAAATAATATGTAAAATTTTCATGCTTTAAAATTCAAAATTATAGGTGAACGAAGGAAAGATGGTTCCCAGCACAGATAATCTGTACGCATTCGTCCCTGTTGAAAGATTTTTTCGATAAAAAACGGAATAAGTATTTTTCCTTGCATAGAGGTTATATATTGAAATTGTGAAACTATCCTTATATCTTTTTTTCTTAATAACATTTCTTTTAATGGTATATGAAATATCAAGCCTGTGATAGGGAGGGATTCTAAACTCATTCCTGCCTGATACTTCCGGAATGAATACCCCATCAACAATATAAAAGGAACCCGGAACAGTAATAGGTCTGCCAGTGCTATATGTAAAGTTTGCCGAAAAAATATTGCTTTTATTAAAGTTATAATTCATTACAATATTAAGGTTGTGGGGTTTATCTAGTCTTGAAGGGTACCATTCTCCTTCATTTAAAGTTTCATCCTCTGAATTGCCGGCTATCCTAACAAAGGAACGAGAATAGGCGTAGGAAAACCAACCATTGAGACGGCCCTTTTTTTTCCTTATTAAAAGTTCAGCCCCATAGGCCCTTCCATCACCTGAAAGCAATTCAGTTTCCAGGTGATTATTTAATAGCAATTGAGCAAAATCTTTATATTCAATCACATTTTCTAAACTTCTGTAATAAACTTCCAGGGACGTTTCCCAGACATTATGTTTGAAATTCCGGAAATATCCTACGGAGAAATTGTTAGAAGTTTCCGGGGCATAAAAAGGTCCGCTTACAAGCCAGAAATCTACCGGGAGCGCAGCAGTGGAATTTGATACGAGATGTATAAATTGACTTGTTCTGTTGTAACTGAATTTCAAAGAGGAGGAAGAATTCAGGCTGTATTTCATCGAAAACCTTGGCATAAAATTATTAAAAGTCTGTACCACTTCCCCGGCCCCATAGTTTACCGAGTCTATAATAGTTTCAGGTGTTTTAGGAAGGCCTTCCTCATATTGATATACTGTACCTGGCCCGATTTGTTGAAAAGCATTGAATCTCAATCCAAAAGAAAAAGAAATAAGGTAATTGAGGATATATTCATCATTAATATACAATCCTAATTCATGTCCATTGTCTTTGGTCACGGTTTCACTGATAACATTGGATTGTTCTCCTCTTGGGTTTAACTCATCCGGCGCGATATTATAATTAATGTATTCAATACCCGTTCCAAGGCTATGATTCTTAATTGATGAAATCAATATATCTTCTTTTAGTCTTAAATTTGAAATTCCATTTGTAAGCGTAAAGGCTTTAATGCCATTGGGTTCATATGATAAATTGGCATTATCTCCAATAGATGCTGAAAATGTTGAAGACACCGAAGGGGTGATCATTTGGTTCCAGATCAGGCTAGCAGCTCTGTTCTTCCATGAAAATCCATAATCATCAGCAAATTGTACTTTATCAAAACTTTGATAATAAGAGGCTGTAATTAAACCTTTCTCACTGTACCTGTGTGATAATTTTGCATTTATATCGTAAAAGTATCCTGAACTGTTCTTTATATCCGGTATGTTAAACATCTTTAAAATCCAGTCTGAATAGGTAATTCTTCCCCCTAAGAGAAAAGAAGTTTTGGCTGAATTGCCCGCTTCTTTTGATTTTTTTGATTGTAAAGGGCCGTCCAGTACCAAACGACTTGAAACAAGACCAACACCTCCTTTTCCGGTTAATTTTTCAGAATTGTTTCCTTTCAATTTAACATTTAACACAGAAGACAGCCTTCCTCCATATTGTGCAGGGATATGACCTTTATAAAGTTCTACTTCCTGTATTGCATCTGAATTAAAAATTGAAAAAAACCCCAGAGCGTGCGATGAATTAAAGATCAAGGCTTCATCCTGGAGGATCAGGTTTTGATCTATGGCTCCGCCTCTCACATTGAAGCCACCTGCACCCTCTCCGACTGTACTTACTCCGGGTAATGTCAAAATACCTTTTATAATGTCCGGCTCTCCAAGGAAAACAGGCATATTCTCAATCTGTTGGGGTCGCAACCGGGTGATCCCCATGATAACTGATTGAACATTATTATCATCCGTTTCGCCGGTAATCAATAATTCTTCCAATTCATATGCATCGGGAGGTAGTAATATTTTAATATCATCTTCACTAAAAATACGCCATACAGTTTTCTGCGTTTCATAACCAATATAGCTTATCTCCAACAAATTGTATCCGGTAGGTAAACTAAGTTCAAATCTACCTGAATTGTCCGTTGAGGCAGTATAATTCAGCGCTTCAAAATGTAAATTAACACCTGTCAGGGGCTCGGAGTTCAATTGGTCAATGACAATACCTTTGATCAAAACCTGACTGGCGGTTGATGGGTTTGTGGAGTCACCCAGGTTAACAATATTACTGGCGGTGATCCATTTATTGGATCTCATCAAATTTTCCTGCCGGTTTTTAATGATAAAATAATCCTTAGTGTATTCCTGGTTTAGCAACTCCCTTGGAGCGATGATGATGGAGTTGTAATATATAAGATAATTCAAACCAAGTGGTTTGGTAACTTCCTCTAATACATTAATAAGGGATTCGTTTTTGAAAGTTAGGTTAACAGGACTTTCAGGCATCCATTCTCTCTTATAAAAGAAACGAACTGGTTCATTTGTCTCGATATCTGAAAGGATATCTATAAGTTTCGAATTCTGATAATCACCTGTGATAGATAAACTGTCTATATCCTGGGCATTTGACACCATGGATATTATCAAGGCAAGGAATATTGTAATATTAATTTTCACAAAAAAAGTCGATCGCTTTCTAAAACCAGTTGCTCTGAAAATGGATATGAAAAAACCCGACCATCAACAACACCTCCGATATATTCGAAAATACTTTCTTTAAAGATTCATAAAAGCATATATTGGTTTGAATTTAAACATTTAATTCTTTAATAGGAATTAGATTTGTTTTATTAAAGACTGTTTACTCGTGTTGTTAAATATCAGGGGGATAATCATTATTTTCATTTTTTACCATCTGGTTTCCTGTGGGAAGAAAGAACAGGAAACCTTACTTTTTTCACTGTTAGATGATTCCCGGACAGGCATAACTTTCTCTAATGATCTCAAAGAAACGGACTCACTTAATATGATCCAGTATTTGTATTTCAATAATGGAGGAGGAGTAGCAGCCGGTGATATTAACAATGATGGCCTGGTTGATTTATATTTCAGCGCCAACCAGTTACCCAATAAACTTTACCTGAACAAGGGAGATTTTGTATTTGAAGACATCACTGCCCAGGCTGGGGTAGCAGGAGATGGGGATTGGTCGACAGGGGTTAGTATGGCGGATGTTAATGGGGATGGCTGGCTGGATATTTATGTCTGTCAGGTGAGTGATTACAATGGGCTTAAGGGTAAAAATCAGTTGTTTATTAATAATAGCGATCTGACATTTAAAGATATGGCACCCGGATTGGGCCTCGACTTTTCAGGATTTTCAACCCAGGCAGCATTCTTCGATTATGACCTCGATGGTGATCTGGATATTTACCTTCTAAATCATTCTGTCCATGGAAACCGGAGCTACGGAATGTCTTCTCTTCGATTTCAAATAGATCCTAAAGCAGGAGACCGGCTTTACCGGCAGGACCAACGTGATGGAACAATTACATATACCGATGTTAGTCAACGGGCTGGGATATTGAGCAGCCAGATCGGATATGGACTTGGTGTAAGTATAGCAGATATTAATAATGATGGTTATCCGGATATTTACATATCTAACGATTTTCATGAGATCGACTATTTATACGTCAATAATGGGGATGGAAGCTTCACCGAGAGATTTACGGAAATGATGACCCATAGCAGCAGGTCTTCCATGGGCAATGATATAGCTGACTTTAATAACGATGGATTGCTTGACATAATCGTGCTGGATATGCTTCCTGTTGATCAGGAGATTAAAAAACGGTCTGGTGGTGAAGATGATTACGAATTATATGAAATAAAAAGAAATTTTGGGTACTACCATCAATTTGTACGGAATATGCTGCAGTTGAATTTAGGATCTGATATGTTCAGTGAAATAGGGAGGTTATCGGGAATTTATTCAACAGATTGGAGTTGGTCCCCACTGTTTTGTGATCTGGACAATGATGGATATAAAGATCTTTATATAACGAATGGGATCTTCCGGAGGGCCAATGACCTGGATTATGTCAATTTCTTGTTAGATGATAATAATGAGCTCCGGAAACCCAACAACGAAATTTTAACAGACCGGGAATTGTATGAAAAAATGCCTCTAGATCCGCTTGTCAATTATGTATTCAGAAACAATGGATCTTTGAATGTGCCTGATCCCGGGCAACCAAAAAACTTAAATGCATTTACCTTTACTGATCAGTCCGCCAGCTGGGGGATGAAAAACAAATCATATTCCAATGGAGCAAGCTATGCCGATTTAGATAATGATGGGGACCTGGATATAATAGTGAATAATATTAATGATAAAGTATTTATTTACCGGAACAATTCTGAATCAATTACTGGTAATCATTCCCTGCAATTCACATTGAAGGGTGGCGAAAGGAACCTGTTTGGAATTGGAACCCGCATTATAGTGTATGTCAACAATGAAAAACGAATTGTTGAGAATAATCCAACACGTGGATTTATGTCCTCTGTCCCTCCGGAGCTTCATGTTGGTATGGGGAATATTGACCATGCGGATTCCATTCTTATCCAATGGCCGGGGAATAAATTTGAAATAATATATAATGTTCCTGCTGATCAGAAAATAACACTTGATTTTAATAATGCCGACAAAGAAATAAGAACCACGAATACTGGATTTAAGAATTTCAAAATATTCAAGGAAACAACTGATGCAAAGGGATTAGATTTTGTTCATAAGGAAAACCGATATGATGAATTTAAAAAGCAACATCTGCTTCCCCATAAATTATCCTCCGAAGGACCGGGGCTGGCTGTAGGTGATGTAAATTCCGATGGCCATGATGATGTTTTTATGGGCGGAGCAAAAGGTCAAAGGTCAAAGCTGTTTATCTGGGACGAGCGGACTTTTAAATTAATGGATAACCCTGATCTTAATAAAGATTATGGTTGTGAGGATGTTGACGCTGTTTTTTTTGATGCAGATTTGGATGGTGACCTTGATCTTTTTGTGGTAAGTGGAGGTAACGAACCATCCGGTTTACAACGGTTAATGATGGACCGTTTGTATATTAATGATGGTACCGGCAGATTTGATCGGAGGGAAGATCTAATGCCAGAATACTATCATAATGGATCTTGCGTCAGGCCAGAGGATTTCGATGACGATGGTGATGTCGATTTATTTATCGGTTCCCGATCGGTTCCGGATCTTTATGGCATATCCCCGGAATCTTATTTGTTGGAAAACAACGGACATGGTTTGTACAAGGATGTTACAACTCAAAAAGCACCAGAATTAGGTGATATAGGTATGGTAAGTGGTGCTGCCTGGCTGGATTATGATAATGATAATGATAAGGACCTGGTTGTTGCCGGTGAATGGATGAACATCAGAATACTCGATAACGATAATGGTTCGCTTCAATCGATTCAATTTCCGGAAGGTATCCAAAATTCATCAGGCTGGTGGTTTTCCTTAAAAACTGGGGATATTGACAACGATGGTGACCAAGATATAATCGCGGGAAACCTGGGATTGAATTCAATTCTAAAACCCGACACCAAAAATCCGGTTAAAATTTATATCAACGATTTCGACAGGAATGGGTCAATTGAGCAGATTATTACAACATTCAGGGAAGGTAAAGAATTCCCATTTGTGTACAGGGATGACCTGGCCAGACAACTGGATTTTATTCTGGAAGAATATCCATTAAATGCGCAATTTGCAGGTCAGACCATTCAGGACATATTTACTAATGAGCAGCTGGAAGAGTCACTGATTAAGCAGGTTGAGGTTTTTGAATCCTGCATTTTTCTAAATGATGGAAGTGGTGGATTCGAAAAGGTTCCCTTGCCTGCTGAAGCTCAGTTTGCACCGGTAAAAGATATGCTACTGTACGACTTTGATAAGGATGGCTTTCTTGATGTTGTTTTGGGCGGAAATTTCAACTCAGTCAGGCCATTGTATGGCAGATATGAAGCAAGTTACGGATGGTTTCTCAAAGGTGATGGTACAGGGGATTTTAAAATTCAATATCCTGAAAAAAGTGGTTTTTATGCCCGGGGGGAATTAAATAAGATCGTGAAAATTAGCGTTAATAGGAAGGATTTTATTCTTGCAGGGATAAATAATGAACGTGTAATTGCTTTTGAAGTAATAGCTCAATAAACCTATCCAGGTTTCAATATTAGAGATTTAAATGCAGCTATTTCATTAATTATTAAGTTTGTGATCCCGTGATTTATCTTAATTAATTCTTAAAATCCCCGGACATTCAGATCTTTTGTGGTAGAATAGTCAAGACCAATCAAAGCAGTGGCCATATCTCCAAAATAGCTCCCATAGTCCCAGTCAGGTTCCATTAAACTTCTTAAATAAGATATCTGGTTAGAATGAACCAGTGTATGAAGTTGTAACCTGTATAAGATATAGCCTTTCCCCTTATCACCATTTTGGTCAACTTCCAGCAATTCATCATTGGTTTTTTGAAGATATTCTGTCATAGCTTGAATTCCATCAGAGATAACCTCCTGAACAAAATCTATTTTCAAAGGATATGTGCAGGGACGGCAGGTATCTATGGTCAATTCCCAGGGCGGCTCTTCTGAAAGAAAATATCTGGGCCATGACATAGTATGTACTACAAGTTGCCCTATGGTCATTTTATGATCAGCAAAATTATGATTTAATAGTTCTTCAGATATGCCTTCAATGGATGCCCTTAGTCCTTTCTCCATAACCGGAATAACTTCCAAGATGGCTTCACAATGATTGCGCGTGGTTTTCATTTGATGAATTTTTATTATTTAGAGGCATAATAAAAATAGGCATACAATAAATGAATTCCGAAATAATATCTTTAATATTCCACCAAATTGCAGAAATCTTTCGTTTATTATACATTTAACTCTCAAATCAGGGTTTGATTTGTTTTTGAACTGGCCCGAAATTATTTAATTTCTTAATTATCATTACCAAATGGCATTATCCATGAAAAAGAATTTATCAATAATGAATCTAATAGCATTCATCCTGATGATCTACGTAAATTATTTGTCAGGAATCGGGAAGATTAATAATATTTCAGCTGGGGGTGTCTCAGGACAATATCCTACTCTTTTCACACCGGCGGGATTCACCTTTTCAATATGGGGTCTGATATATCTTTTTAATTTTCTGTTTTGCATAAGATTGATTTGGATGTCCACGACTGGTAACAATGAAAATGACATTGAAAAGCTATCGAAATATTTTATCCTTAGTTGTATGCTTAATATCAGCTGGATTTATTCATGGCATTATGATATGATGACTTTATCTGTTTTTATAATGCTTGGATTGCTTAATACCCTAATCCTATTATACCAGAGTGTTTCCGAAAAGCAATACACTTCAAAATGGTCTTATTTATCTACATATACTCCAATCAGCTTATATCTAGGATGGATCTGTATTGCAACCGTAGCCAATATTAGTGTTTGGTTAAGCTCCCTGATGTGGGATGGAAGGCCATTCAATCCTGCCTTCTGGGCCATCTTAATGGTTATTATTGCTGCTTTTATAAATCTTTTCATCTTAATCAAAAAGCGGGATATAGTTTTTGCATTAGTCTATATATGGGCCGCTTATGGAATTTCAGTCGCACGGTCTATTGATATATCTGATGAAAGCTTGTGGGTTTACAGATCAGCAATAGCCGGAATGATACTTGTTTTTTTTGGAATACTTTATGCCGGGTATGATAGGCTAAGGCAAGTCAGGAATTCTAATCCCTAAGCCTATTTAGTTTAATAATAATATAATCATTATTAGCTGTTCGGAAATTTTATTATTTGTTGCCTTCCTGTACTTCAAACTTAATGACCGTATCCCTGGGATCCGGAACCTGAAAAGTCCATTGTAATGGTTTACCCAGGTTGAAGAAGATATCATTATCATCAATGTAGGATCTTTCTCCAAGCCAGAAAGTACTTATGAATACTTCACTTCCATCGTATAGCGTACATCCGTTTTTGATTTTATCTTTCATGCCTTTCATATAATATTGGCCGATATTGGCATCTGTGATATGGGCAAACAGAATATTTTCCTTCATGGTAAAGCGACCCCATTCAGGTTTAGGAAAAGGTGCCGGTCCGCACCCATAAATACTTTCTCCATTCAACTTGATCCATTCTCCAACTTCCTGCAATACAGTCTGCGATTTGGTCGGTATCCTTCCCCTGGCATCAGGGCCAACATTCAATAATAAATTACCTCCTTTGCTGACGCAATTTACCAATGCTCGTATTACATCCGTTGCCGTTTTATAATCATTATTTGTACTGTATCCCCAATCATTGTTTAATGTTATACAAGCCTCCCAGGGTATGGGCCTTCCTTTTTCATCGAATACTCCATCATGAGGAATCACCTGCTCAGGTCCCTCGAAGTCCCCGGCAAAATATTCAGGATTTTCAGCTTCCATATTGCCCCCAAGCCGATTGTCAATGATGATCCCGGGTTGTAATTCGCGGACCATTTTTACAAGTTCTGTGGCTTTCCATTTTTCTCCTGAAATTTCGCCATAGGAAAAATCAAACCACATAATATCGATCTTCCCGTAATTTGTCACCAGCTCTTTGACTTGACCATGCATGTATTCAATATAGTTGTCGAAGTTATGTTTCTTATTTTTCCAGGCTTCATTTTTACTCATGGGATGTATACCGTCTCCGTAATGTGGATAATCCGGGTGATGCCAGTCAAGGAGAGAATAATAGAATCCAACCTTGAGACCTTCAGCCCGGAAAGCTTCAACATATTCTTTCATCAGATCCCTGCCGGCGGGGGTATTGGTAGCTTTATATTCGGTCAGTTTACTATCAAAAAGGCAAAATCCATCATGATGTTTAGCGGTCATGACTGCATATTTCATGCCTGCATCTTTTGCAATTCTTGCCCATTCCCTTGGATTGTAATCAACTGGATTGAAGTTGTCAAAGTACTTTTGATATTCTTCAATTGATAGTGATTCCTGGTTACGAACCCACTCGCCTCTGGCAGGAATAGCATATATTCCCCAGTGGATAAACATTCCAAACCTGGCATCCCTGAACCATTCTGTTCGTTCCTGCCGCTCTTTATAAACATCCTGGGCATATATATATGAAAAATTAATAATAAAAGTTAGGAGCAGGAGGAAATATTTCATCTTAAATTGATTTATGTTACAGATCAAATATATCTTTCTTTCAAGTTTGAATCAACCATTTAGATGGGTATTTCTCCGGACGTTTGAAATTCCAGCACCCGTGTTGGATAATCCAACAATTATTGACTATAATAGCATTTTAAACGCCTGATAAATAGGCTGTTAGAAAAAGGGCATTCTTTTTGAGTGTGTTGTTATAGATAATTTTGCCTAAACCTTTTTGAAGTATTCCGGATACATTTTTAGTATTGGAATTCAGGAATCATGTTTAATAACTACGTTAAAATCGCACTAAGGAACATTTACAGACAAAGGCTCTATTATCTTATCCAAATCTTTGGCTTTGCATTATCCTTATCCTGTGTTATTCTGATTCTTTCATGGATCAGGTATGAAAAAAGTTTCGATGAATTTCATGCAAACGGAGACAATATATTCAGGATATTAATGACCATCAATGCCGAAAGTGAAAACTCATTTGATCTTGCTATAACTCCCCCTCCATTAGTGGCGGCGATTCAGGCTGAATTTCCAGAAGTTGAAAAAGTTGCCCGGATTGAATTTAGCCCCAAAGTAGTTTTCGAATATGAAATGCATATTAATTATGAAAACAATGGAATAATGGTTGATCCATCATTTCTGGAAATCTTTTCATTTCCTCTATTGAAGGGAGATCCGGAATCAGTTCTTGAGGACATTCATAATATAGTTCTAACTGAATCCTTTTCTAAAAAGTATTTTGATGATAAAGATCCAATAAACAATACAGTGATACTTGAGGGGATTTCTTTCAATGTATCAGGCCTCATGAAAGACCTGCCTCCCAACTCACATTTAAAATTTGATTTTTTATTACCTTTTCAGGTCAAAACCTTATTTGGTTCGGATCTCAATGATTGGGGAAGCGTAAATATATTTTCCTATATTCAGTTAAATGAGAATATGGAGTGGGCAAATTTCTACACGAAATTTCAGGACTGGAAAACACCAAGAATTAATGATGCCTATTTTTTACAACCTCTCAGTCAAATTCACAAAGAATCTGGTATTCAGGCGGATGAAGTGATAGTAAGCGACGCAAAATATCTGAATATTTTTATAATTCTGGCTTTTGTCATCCTTTTCATCGCCTGTGTAAACTTTATTAATCTTCAATCTGCGCAAGTGATACAAAGAAAAAAGGAAGTTGGAATCCGCAAAGTAAGTGGTGCCAGTAAGTTTGAATTGATTAAACAGTTAATGATAGAATCAAGTATTGTGCTTTCGATTTCTTATTTGATCTCTTTTTTGATGGCGGAACTTTTGCTTCCATATTTTAAGCAACTCTTTACATATGATATATCACTATTATTCTACGATCCAGTTTTCCTGGGCATTTTAATGGTTTTATTTATTATTATCATACTTATTACAAGCGTGCTGCCATCTGTCAGGTTTGCATCTTTTCATCCTGCAGGATTAATTCAAAATTTCAACTTCAGGGGCAAGAACAAAACTTTTTCAAGAACGATACTCGTAATCATCCAATTTTCTTTCTCCGTATTTTTTATCGTCAGTACCCTGGTTATTAACCAGCAATTCCTGTTTATGAAAAAATCAAGTCTGAATAATCAACAGGATAAAATTATTTATCTACCGTTCAAGGGAAATATTGCATCCAGTTATCAATCATTCAAGAACCAGATAAAAGTCCATGCTAATATTGATAAAGTAACAGCTAAGAATTCCTTGCCAACTCAGGTAGCGAATAAAACAGGAGAGGTGAACTGGCCAGGTAAAAGTCCGGATCAGGATTTTATAATAGAAGGGACAGGAGTAGATATAAATTATTTCGAAACATTGGGTATAGATATAATTGCAGGTAAGAGTTTTATGGAAGTAACTACTTCGAAGGAGATAGCGCCGATAATCTTGAATGAAACTGCGGCAAAAAATATGTCAATAAGTGATCCTGTCGGGGCAAGGATTACATTATGGGGATATCCCGGGGAAATCGTAGGAATAGCCAAAGATGTGCAGTTCATGTCTTTAAAAAATGAGAATGAAGGACAGATCTTCTATGTCATACCTGATTACACAAATCAACAAGTTTCAGATTTCGGCGTGATCCTGATCAGTATCAAAGGAGATATTCCGACTGCTATCTCTATAATTGAAGATGAATGGTTAAAGATTAATCCGGGGACGCCTTTTGAATATCATTTTTTAGACGAGGCTGTCGATAAATTGTACTGGGAGGAAATGCGATTATCGCGACTTATGAATTATGCATCTGTTCTTAGCATATTTATTTGTTGCCTGGGATTATTAGGATTGGTAATATACAGTTCGAATGATCGCATTAAAGAAATAGGTATTCGTAAGATCAATGGAGCGTCAATATCAAATGTAATTGCTTTGCTTAACAGGGATTACATTCAGTGGGTATTTATTTCATTTATATTTTCTTTTCCCGTTGCCTGGATAGTTTTGAATATGTGGCTGCAGAATTTTGCCTATCACGTAGGGATTCGTTGGTGGACTTTTGTATTGTCAGGATTTTTAACAATTGCAATTGCACTGGCGACAGTATCCTGGCAAATATTAAAAGTAGCCTATAAAAATCCTGTCGAAGTATTGCGCTACGAATAGAAGCGCAATACGAAGATCCCACCATCGTTGGGATCAAAAATAATATATGCGTTTTATTTATATAATTAGTGACAGACTGAATATTTGGCCATCGACAGGATTAATTTTAAAATATTTTTTTATTTGAATAATTAGCGAAGGAGTGAATTTTAATCTTATTCAATCGGGTTATTGGGAATAAGAGGTTTATACACTTTGATAATTTTAATTTCCGGGACATCTTCCCCATCACTCACCAGTGTAAGCGTATGTTTCCCATTTGATATACCTTTAAAAAGTGTTGTTGAATTCTCTATAGTCCTATCCTTTCCATGTTTAGGAATAAAATTGTCAGATCCCATCAGATAAGTTTTCCAGGTGGTTTTGTATCCTTTTTCTATCTTGAATTTAGTTATATCAAAGCTTCTGAATACGTGCCAGTCCCCAGGTATTGAATCCAATACATCATTTGCCGGTAAAAATACTCTCCCGGAGTTTGACAGGAAATCTTCCCGGTAATTTCCATCTCCTTCAAACCCACATTCCGATCCTTCTACCCGAAAAGTAAAATAGCGTGTATCATAATTTATGGAATCAAATATTAGTGTGAAAGATTCATTTACCCAGGGCGCTTTCCTTTGGATTCGAACGGGAGATGCTACGTTCCAGATCCAGCCTTTTTCACCATTATCATTAGGTCGTGTGTGATTATAAGCTTCCTCGAATTCCGAAGGCATTCTACCATCAATATAAACCTGACAGGTATTATCCCTCACTGGATTTTGCGGTGTGACTAAATCTATCCTGTTCCCTTCGAAAGGAAGGATAAGTTTTCCATCGGTCCAGTTTACATCTTTTCCAACTTCATAAACGTGCAATAGATTATCCGGATCGGGTTCATACTTGTTATCATAAACCAGATGAGGAATGATCTGGCCGGCCAGCATTTCACAACCCTTTTCATTAAAATGGAGGCCATCCCTTGTAAACTCATCAGCATAAATCAGATTTTTTTCTTTTACGAGCTTATTTATGGGTGTTCGAATATCTAACAGCATGCATTTATACTTGACTGCAAAAGAAGGGATGATCTTATAAGACATTTCTTCGTGCCATTCGTTTGGTTCTGGTTTATTTTGAGGATCGTTCCATATTAGAATTTCGGTGGAGGTGAAGGATCGCATTTGTATAAGCACCTGCTCATAGTAATTATCTGAACCAAATACATGAAAAATTGTCAGATCCGGATAAAAATCAAGGATGTCCCTTTTCACAGTTTTAATCAGAAACTGGGAAGAAAACCCACCGATTGATTTATTGTCCATGATCAAATCAGCATGTGGAAATTGTTTTTCGAAATATTGCTTAACTTCCAGCCACCAGTTTTGTGCACTCAGGGATTGCCCATATACCAAAATCCGGACAGTATTTCTGTGTTCAGGAGTACTTGTGTGCAATAAGTTCATTGTCCGTTGTATATACTCCGGACTGGTTATTTTTCTCAGGTCTTCTGCTGGTAATTCAATTTGCGCATATAAGTATGTATTTGCTAAAATCAGAAAAATGAATGCTAAGAAATATTCTTTCATATCAGGCCAATCCTTTTTATCCTAAAAAATCTATTGAAGATTTGAGTTTAATAATTGAATTTATATAAATTTACATAAATCAGGATCAGTTTATATCGTTATTTTCATTGGAAATGAATTATTGACATTATAAGCTCAAACATCCTCCCCCAAAACACAAACTATATGATTTTGTCTTGCTCTTTTGGTCCCGGAACCTAAGTCGTAAAACTTTAGGCATTAAATTGTGTTTCTAATTTTAGACTAACTAATCTCTAATAATTGTTGTTCTTAAGTTAACACATGGTCATTTATGCCTTTTATAAAGGCTTGTATTATGAAATTAATAGATATATTAGCGAACTTTGAAATTGAGGTTTTCAAAAAAGTATACCGTAATCTACGGGATTATTAAGTTTAATTTGACTTTTCTTAGATGGAAGTCCTGTTTTAACTAGTTTATTCCTTAGATTTTTGATTTAAAAATTAGTAATCAATGATTCTTGAAATAAGCTCCGATGTATCAGGGCATATTCCAGAATATACTATGAAATTTTAGCAGATTCAATGTAACAAAATAGTTTTAATGGGTGAATAAGTACATTACATTCCTGATTATACTGATAGGATTATCAAATTCTGCTTTCCCCCAAACTGATATTATAAGGGGAAAAGTAACATCGACTACTGACGGTACAGGCCTGCCAGGAGTAAATATTATCATAGAAGGAACGTCACAAGGAACTACCACGGACCTTGAAGGAAATTATTCCCTGGAAGCAAAGCCAGGTGTCGTCTTATTGTTCCAGATGGTGGGTATGCAGACAGTCAAAATCGAGGTGATCAATCAGACAACCATTGACGTCGATATGGAAGAAGAACGGCAATTGCTGGAAGGGGTAGTGATCAATGGTTTCCGGGAGATGGACAGGAATTTGTTTACCGGTTCAGCAAAACGGGTAGACATGGAGGATATCGATGTCAGAAGTGAGACTGATGTAAGTCGTATGCTTGAAGGTCAGGTCGCCGGTGTTTCAGTCGATAATTTATCCGCCACGTTTGGCACCACCCCGAAAATAAGAATACGGGGCAATACTTCTTTAAATGGCAATAACCAACCCCTTTTCGTTGTGGATGGTGTGATCCTTGAAGATCTTACTGCAGTGAATACGGAAGATTTCATCTCTGGGAATGCCAATACAATAGTTAGCTCCTCAATAGCGAATATAAATCCGAACGATATTGAATCCATCCAGGTATTGAAAGATGCTTCTGCAACGGCGATATATGGTGCAAGGGCTGCCAATGGAGTTATAGTGATAAACACGAAAGGTGGCAGGAGTGGAGATTTACAAGTCAATTATTCTGGTAATTTTTCATTTAAGCTTCCGCCAACTTACCAACAGTTCGACCTTTTGAATTCTGCAGAGGAAATGTCAGTTTACAGGGAATTATTTGAAAAAGGGATCATTGATATAAGTACCTCAGTACGGGCTCAGAATTTTGGGGCGATGGGAAAAATGTTTACTATGATAGCTGATCACGAGCTGGAATGGGGAACCGGGGGAACCTTGAATGAGGAATTCCTTAATCAGTATGAAAATGCGAACACAGACTGGTTTGATGAATTATTCAATGATCCTGGTTTCCAGCAATGGCATTCCCTGGATTTTTCCTCCGGAAGCTCAAAGTATAATAGTTTTTTTTCACTTAGTTTTTTAAATGATAATGGTCAGACCATTGCAGATAATGTTAGCAGGATTACAGGTGCTGCCAGGAATACATTCTTTATTTCCGATGCATTCTCTTTTGGATTTAAATTGTCGGCAAGTTACCGTGACCAACAGGTTCCTGGAACACGAAACCGGGAATTTGATCCTATAACTGGCCGTTACAGCAGGAGCTTTGATATAAACCCCCTTAGTTATGCGCTCAATACGGCCAGATCGATCAGGCCATTCGACAATGATGGGAATCGGGAATATTTCAGGAGGAATTTTGCACCTTTTAATATTCTGGACGAACTGGAATATAACCAGATGGCTATACGTGTTGTGGATCTTTCAGGTCAGGTCGATTTTGAGATCCGGCCTATTGCAGACCTTTCTATCAATGGAGTTTTCCAGGCCAGGTATGCAGATACCCGACGAGACCATACAGTACATGAGTACAGCAACCAGGCAGAAGCATATCGTGCAGATGATACTCAGTTTATCCAGGAAGCAAATAACCTGTTATTTCGTGATCCAAATAATCCCGGTTTGAACCCACAGGTTGTTCTTCCTGTAGGTGGTTTTAAATTTCTGGATGATAGTGAATTATTGAACTTATTTACACGCATAAGCGCTGAATGGTCAAAGAATATTACTGAGTCACATCAGATTAATTTGTTTGGAGGAGGAGAAATGCGATACACAGATAGAAGTGCAACCAGCTCCACAGGTTTAGGTGTAGTCTATGAAAGTGGAGGAGTGGTCATTACAGATCCTAATATCGTTGAATTTTTCAATTTGCAAAATATACCCATTTTCTCATTGGATGAACTCAAAGACAGGTTTCTGGGCTTTTTTCTGAATGCAGGATATGCTTATAGATCCAAGTATGTGGTTAACTTAACAGGTAGATATGATGGCTCAAACCAGCTGGGAGAAAGTGATCAGGCCCGGTTTTTACCAACCTGGAATGTTAGTGGTGCCTGGAATGTAGACCAGGAAGCTTTTATGTCTGATGTGAACTTTCTTGATTATTTAAAACTAAGGGCTACATATGGTCTTTCAGGAAACCTTCCACCCGAATCTAGTGCATTGTTAAATCTGCTTGCGGATGTGACAGTCAGACCAACAGATATTGAGCCCTATTTATATATCCAGGATTTAACCAATACTGAATTAACCTGGGAAAAACTCAAAGAATTCAATGTTGGGATCGATGTTGGATTTTTCAAGAGCCGGATCAATACCTCTTTCGACTATTATAAAAGACAATCCTTCGATTTGATAGGCGTTGTTCAGACGAGTGGTATAGGAGGGCAGGGCTTAAAACTTGGGAATTATGCGGATATGGAGTCAGATGGATACGAATTCAACCTGAGTACGATCAATATTCAGACCAAAGGATTTACCTGGACTTCCAATTTTAATCTTTCTTATACAACGGATCGGATAACTAATTTGGATTTCGGTCCGAGACTGGTAGATGCAATCAGTCAAAATGGTGCAGCCGTGCTTGGCGGACCCAGAAGAGGGCTTTTTTCAACCAATTTTGCCGGATTAAACCAGGTTGGAATTCCACAATTCCTGGATGAAAATGGTGAGAAAGTATTTAATTTGGATCTTCAAAGTAGAGAGAACCTTCAAAATACACTTGTTTATGAAGGCCCGACTGAACCGAGAGGCGTTGGAG
Source organism: uncultured Cytophagales bacterium (assembly GCA_942491935.1). Classification (GTDB taxonomy): domain Bacteria; phylum Bacteroidota; class Bacteroidia; order Cytophagales; family Cyclobacteriaceae; genus JAGTVG01. Next base: position 326,853 of record CALOCZ010000068.1, on the reverse strand, counting down.
GATTTAACAATAGATTCACCTATAAAGGATTTACCCTGAATATATTTCTTTCTTATAAATTTGATTATAAGATCCGCTTAAATGACGCTTATTTTCCAGTATATACTGATTTTGATGCATTGCCCGGTGACCTGGTGGATCGTTGGGCAGTTCCGGGAGATGAGGAAAGGACTGATATACCTGTAGTACTTGATGCAGGAGTAGCCCAGGTAAATGGCAACATAGTAAATGCTTACAACCTGTACAATAAAAGTACAGTACGAGTTGCGAATGGAGACTACCTCCGTCTTAGAACAGTTCAGCTGTCTTATCAGTTTCCGGCAGCATGGATATCGAGACTTAAATTACGCAATGCTTTTCTGACGCTTGAAGGGAATAATCTAGCCCTTCTTGTTTCTGATGAGGCCCTTAACGGGCAGGATCCGGAGTTCTTTGCTACAGGAGGTGTGGCGCTTCCTCCTCCTAAAACAATTACTTTATCTATAAATATTGGATTCTAAAAATGATGAAATATAAAATAGATATTGCAAATATCGTCTATAGAAATTCATTCCGGATTATCTCTAAACTGGTTATAATCTGTTTGATCATTGTTCTCCCTGGTTGCGCAGATTTCCTCGATGAAGTACCTGATAATAGAGTTTCGCTCAATAACCTTGAAAAAGCTTCTCAATTATTAACAAACGCTTATTCCGATGCCAGTTATGCATTTACGGATTGGATGACAGACAATGTAGCTTATACCCGAGGTGTTACACTAAGAAATAGTCATATTGAGGCCTATAATTGGGCAGATGAAACAACAGACGCCACTGAACAGGATACTCCAACTTTTTTCTGGAATTCTGCATACAATGCCATAGCCCATGCCAATGAAGTATTAGCCGTTATTGATGAGTTTGAAACCAGGAATGAGGAAGATATAGCACAGAAAAGTGCGGTGCGATCGGAAGCATTACTTACCAGGGCATATGCTCATTTTATGCTTGTAAACCTGTTTGCAAAACACTATGACAAACAGAGATCAAATTCGGATCCGGGCGTTCCTTATGTCGATACGCCGGAGACTGTTTTTATTAAAACATATACAAGAAATACTGTGCAGGAAGTATATGACAGGATAGAGGAAGATATGCTGTTGGGCATAGACCTAGCAGATGACAGTTTTTTTGCAAACTCTGGAAAATACCATTTTAATAGAAATGCTGCTCTGGCTTTTGCATCCAGGTTTTACCTATTCAAAGGGGAGTATGATAAATGCATTGATTATAGCAGTATGATGCTGGGAAGTGATCCGGCAGCATTCGTGCGTGATCTCACAGGTGATCAATTCCTTAATGCAAGTTCTTCCATTGATGGATATACTCAGCTGTATACATCACCTGACCTTCCCAGCAATCTCCTCCTGATGAGAAAAATTTCCCTGGTACAACGTCCTGATTTTGGGCATGGACCAACAAGTGTTTTATACAGGGACCTGTTTTCTGCAAATCCATTTCCGGCAACTACCGATGAAAGGGAAAATCCGGCCCTTGTAAAAGGAGAAAATGGAGTATTTCCTTTAAGATATCAGAGTTTATTTCAAAGAAGTAGTTTAAATTCTAATGTAGGAACTCCATATCATATACACATCGCCTTTAGAGGGGAAGAAGTTTTATTGAACAGGATGGAATCTTATGTAGAACAGAACAGAATTAATGACGCTATCCGGGACATGCAGATTTTAATCGATAGAAGATACAGCGGACCATCTGTTATCCTTACCATTGATTTGATCAGGGAAGCATTTGGTGTGGCGAATAATCCTTTCGTCAGTGACAAATTTGTAATGGATATATATGTGCAACTGGAAAGAAGAAAAGAGTTTATTATCCAGGGATTACGGTGGTTCGATATTAAACGTTTTGAACTCGAAGTTCAGCATAACCAGTTGGACGGTTCCATAATTACCCTTGAAGATAAGGACAGAAGAAAGGTATTGCAGATCCCTGCTTCTGCAATTGAAGTGGGGAAACTGGAACCCAATCCGAGATAATTAATGAATGGCAAAAATGAAGATAAACAAATGAAAATAAGTTTAATATATATCCTGACAGGCTTTTTCCTGATCTTATCTGGTTGTTACCAGGAGGAAACTCTTAATGTACCAGTTAACCAGGGTCCGGAAGTAATTAGAAATGAACTGGATAAATATATTGACGAAAATTTCACAACAGAATTTGGCATGGCCATTCGGTACCGGTTTGTAGACAGATATGTAGGGCCCACACAGCGGGTTACTCCCCCAAGGATGGAAGTAGTCAGGCCGATGTTGGATTTTATCGATGAATTCTGGATAGATCCATATGTTTCAGTTGAAAATGGAGAAGATTTTTTCCGGAATCATGTTCCTGCTGAAATCGTCTTTCTGGGTGGACTTATATATAATGATGATGGAACAGTGACTCTTGGAACGGCTGATGCCGGCGCACAAATTACCTTCACGGATGTTAATTCAGTGGATTTTGATGACAGTGATTGGATATTAAGGCAATTACAGACTGTATATCATGAATTTGCGCATGTAGTACACCAGAAATATAAACTTCCAAATGCATTTGAAACCATTACTCCCCAGGGTTATACCAGTGCAGGCGCATGGTTTACACTTTCAGATGAAGAGGCATTGCAAAGGGGATTCGTTTCTCCATATGCTACAAGTTCCCCGAATGAAGATTTTGCGGAAGTAGTTGCACATTTTCTATTTGAGGAGAATTTTTATGAAGATTTTATTGAGGCTGAACCTGATTGTATTACACAGGATTGTGAGCAGAGAAATGAAGGGAGGGTTTATATCAACCAGAAATTAAATTCTATTCTGGCTCATTATGAAAAAGTAACCGGGGTTAAGCTGGAAGATGTTAGAGAACAGGTTCAATCAAAATTATAAGGGATGAGAAATACGTTATCACATATTAGCATAATATTTCTGATTCTCTTTTTTCAGGCCTGTACAGAAGAAAAGGAAGCGATGCTCCCATCCGTTGAGGAAAGAGTTACAGAAGCGGTTACTAACCTTCGGACTGAACTCACGGCTCCGGCAAATGGATGGCGACTTGAATACCAACCCACAAGCGCATCGGGAATATTTTATATGATATTGAAATTCGATGAAGATGAAGTCCATATACAATCTGATGTAGCGGACAATAGTGGAGAGTTTTTTGATCATACCATACCCTGGAGGGTGGATAATGCTCTGGGACTGGAACTTATATATGAAACTTATGGGGTTTTTCACTATTTGTTTGAATTAGATGGGGCTACTTTTGGTGCTGAATTTGAATGGACATTTGTCAATAAGGTAGGTGAGGATCTGGTGTTCAGGAGCATTTCAGATCTTAATTTCACACCCTCGACTATTACCCTTACTCCTGCAGCGCCAAACGATGACAACAAATTTTCAAGAGATATCGCTGCCAACCTTAACGAATTTGTGTCTATTGGTCCCAAAGCCCTTGAAGTACAAATCCCCAAACAACAAATCATTCTGGAAGATGCAGATATTTCCGTTTATTGGTCACTTGATGCCACAAAAAGGGTGATAACATCAATCCTGGCAGGTACCGGAAGCAATTTTGAGGATCCAGGCTTTGAAGCCGTAATACTAAACCATCAAAGCGGATATATTCTTCAAAATGGAAACCTGGAATTAATGGTTCCGCTACAGTTTGCCCTGGCAGGAAGAGCATATACCATCGAAGCGATCAATTTCTCTGAATTTACAAATACAGGCCCAAACCTATGTACATTGTCACCTGATAACGGACCATTATATTCTGGTCAAATTGGAGGAATTGGATCAGTTTCTATGATATCCAGTTTGTTTGACCTGGAAGGTACTGCATTTTTACCTATAGTTGAATTCCCATACAGCGTAAATTCCTTATTTATATTTGATGAATCAGGCAATTCTCTAAGTGATGAAGGTGGAATTATAGCTGAGTACTTTCCGGAAGCTACCGGTTTTTTGTTTTATTACGGATTTGAATCTGAAACGCAACCCTCAAATGCAGTTGGATTTATTCTGGAGGACGAATTAGGAAATTCAGAAATTATTCTAAGAGAGTTCGAACCTACTGAGACCATAGGAAATATGGTTAAAGTGATCTTGAATAACAATTATTATTTTTCAAGTACACCTGGCCCGGATGATCAGGCTAATCTTGAAGAAATAACCAACCTCTTATTTGAAGGAGGTGACATGTACGCATCAGACTTTCCGGTTGAAGGATTGAATGTTTTTAAACTATTCAACCCTTGTAATCAACATGAGATCTTCCTGGTTCAATAAATGCCAAAGGCTTCAAATCACTCCAATTCAAATAAAAAATCAATTGAATACTGACCCAGGGAGACTTGAATAAATCCAATACCATCCTCATCAACACTACTAGTTGGTATAATCACAGGATTAAAGGTTATTACTTCCATTAATTCAAAATCTGTTTCCTGAAAATTTTCCAGATCAACACCGTCAAAATCAATGAATGTTAATTCCCAATCTTCATTTGTAAATATATAAGGATCACCCCCAGGATTTAACTCAAATATTATAGGTAATTCAAAAGGTGCCAGATCAACCAATATTGGAGTAATGATTACCCGATCAGGGTCATCTGAAGGTCCAATGGCAAGAATGAAATCCGGATATTTGGTTGAATCTGGTTGACCAGTCGGATCATCCCAGTCTTCTCCATCAGAATTTACAAATGGAATGCTGCTAATTTGAATGGCTTTCAAGACCCGTTCCTGGACATCGATCTCTCTGGAAAGCGAATCGCTCTGATCGTCATCGGTATAGGCGATCAACGTAACCATGTAGGTTCCGCTTTCATCATATTGTATGGTTGGACTGATGTCTGTGGAAGTCCGGCCATCTCCAAAATCCCATTTATAACTGGATGCGTTGGTGGTCATATTTTCGAATCGTACATCTTTGCCAACTTCAATTAATTCCGGATCGGTACTGAAGTCGATGACAGGGAGAGGTAATAAAGGATCTTCATCATTACAGCTTGCAATGAAGATCAAAATGCCAAAAAACCCTATTATGTTGTATAATCTTTTCATATGCCCTACATTTTAATTGAAATATTATTTTGAGATATCTTAAGCTATCAAATATACTGCGCAATCGGATATTTTCGTATATGGCAAGATATGAATATACAGAATTTTCATTTTAAAGTACTAAAAATCATGTTTTTCCTTATAGAAATGTTTATATGTCAATGATTTAATTCAGCGAGCGACACATTAAACATATCTAAAACTATATGACTTAGTAATTTGAGATACTTTAAAATAGTGTGGTTACAAAGTTTCAAGTTCAAATTTATACAATAATTTATTTCTAGTCGTTTGGGATGATGCTCCATACTTCAACGCCACTACCTTGTATTTCTTCTGTTCTAAACTCTAACACCTTATTTTGGGATGATTTGTTTAGGATTTTATCCTGAAGGATCTCCTTTAATGTATATTCCGAATCCTCCTTAACCTTTAATCTAATATTTATACGCTTTGTTGTTAGCCCTTGATTTAAAGCATATAACAAATATCCTTGTGGATTCATATGAAGCTTCACTACTATCGAATCCTGTTTGCCATCGTGAGATGTGGTAAATGGCCTATCGATATTTGCCCAATCAAGGAGACCCAATAGAAATTCATCATTGTCTTCCTGGAATTCCGGATCAATCCTGGCAGTTCCCTGGTAGCTACTTGAAATCCGGTTTGCAAGAAAAGATCCTATCAAAATGGTATAACCTTCACCAAATCTTGATCCGGTAATGGCAGGCGTATTGTCTTCGAACCTTGCAAGAACCTCAGCATTACTACCAGGTAAAATCTCAAGTGATTCTGAAAAGTATTCTCCAGTAAGATTGGATCCGGTTAAGTGATTGAACGCCGGATGGGAGGTTTCCAGAATATTCATTCTCACCTTATTTTTAACTTCAACTTTAGCCTCTCGTACACCAAAGACTTCACTTAAGCCCATTCCTGGTATGATGTCAGTTGCATATCCTTTTTCATCATTCCATGCAAACCTGGCTTCTGCCAGCAGATATCCGCCATTTTTTACAAATGTCATCAAGCTGGTTGCTGCTTCCTGAGTAAACATCAGGGGATATGGAACAATTATCAGTTTATATTGTTCAATCTTTCCTGATTCAAGATCTCGCCTGTGAATAAAATCAATTGGAATATTGTTATCTGAAAATACTCGATAATATCCAATCAATGACTTTGAATGCCCAGGTTGCCCTTCAGTTCTGCCTGATCCACGACTACCACCAACCATCTGGGCTAGTGGATTATAAACAAGTGCAATTTCTGATTTGATCGGTTTAGAACTTAAAAACAGGGTTTGATTCTTATCAACAAATTGTGCTGTTCGTCCGATAGATTTAGCCCTTTCAGTCAATGAACCATCAAGGTGAATTAAACCGTATCCGCCTGATTCATACCCGGAGTTCATAGGGTAATAAGCATATATGTTTACTGCCCGGGCACCAGTAGCTAGTGACGTCCAGAACCAGATGTTATGGTCCTCCGGGGTTACCTCATCTCCGATTCTTAAACCAACCGTTCCAAATCCTGCCTGGAATTCACCTACATAGTATCCGCCATTTTTTTTATTGGCGCTATAGGAAAAATCAGCAGAAATCATGAAATTTGATCTTATCCAATCTCCCGGCCGGCTGTGTTTTGGATATTGTGAAGTTCCATAATGATCCACCTGCTCTGCCATTAGAAAATCATCTTCTGCACCCGAACCTTGGGGTGAGCTAAATATTGAAGGAGGTGAAGCATGCGAAGTGATGACTCCAATTTTATCTGCTAAGCGCACAGCATCGTACCTCATCCTAAGATCTTCAGCCATTTTCTGGTAAATGAAGTTTTTCCAGTCAATATAGTCTGTATAACTGAGTATGGTGTTGAACCTGGGGGGTGAAACTTCTTCCCACGATTCAAAAGTCCTATACCATGCAATGTTTAATTCATTAAGTGAAGGGTATTTTCCTTTTAACCATTCTCTGAATCTTGCTTGTGTATGAGGGCAAAAACAATATTGAGCATTGGGAATCCAGCCTGGTCCACCCCATTGAACAAGATGTGGCTCACTCCAAAGATCCCAACCATAAAAGTTGGGATATTGGGATGCAACTTTTGCCATCTCGGTATAGAAATTGGCAAAGGCTTTGCGTACTCCCGGATGATCAATACAGTAGCCTGGAGCTGATTGCGGGATAATCCTGTCTCCGCTATGGGCTTCCAATAGACCGTCAGGGAATTTCCTTCCTACCCAATCAGGAGCTGATTCCCCGTAAACCTGGATGAATACCTTTAATCCGATCTCATCAGCCAGTTCAGAAAGTAATTGTAAATTCCTGAAATCGAATTGTCCCTCCTTTGGTTCCGAGTGTGTCCATTCAACCCATGTTCTTACAGTATTAAAACCTAGTGCCTTGATCTGCTCCAGATCTCTGCGCCATTCATCTCTTGATTGTGGGGTTATGGTTGATAGCATAGGGGCCCTTGCTTTCCCTCCACTGTACCAGACAGAAACCGGGAAAAAATCAGGTGATTTAGCAGATGTTACCTCTTCAACATTTGAGATCTTGTCATTTTTGTTGTCAACTTTTTCTTTCTGAAGGCAGCCTGAAAATATGACGAATATTATAAAAAAAATAAAATAACTTTCCGTTTTGTGTATCATCATTTAAAGATTTGTTTTATTTCAATGGCCCTTATTTATTCGAAGCAATAGATGGATCGAGATGTTTATAAGACTATTCTAAAAATAATTTCATTTACGAAAAAGAGTGTTGTTAACTTCTAATCAAGTTACGAAAAAAATGAGAAGCTTGAAATTTCGCCCTCTTATTCCAGCCATTATTATAACTAATAATTAATTTATGAAATGCTTATCCTCAATATATGTGATCAAATTTACAAATTTGACATGACATTTATTCCTCTTGCATTAGTCCTGTAACAATCATATTTTTACAAACTGCGCGAAATGTAATTTATGAATCAAAAGCAATATATACTTCTTTTTGGTCTCATTGGGATTCTGTTTTTAGGTTTGTGGCTGAAAGCCAGAAAAAGTGATTCCGAATCAATCCAGGTGAATAAAGTCGCTGAATTGCCAGAGGAGATAAGTTTCAATTTTCATGTAAAACCCATCCTGTCAGATAAATGTTATACTTGTCATGGCCCTGATGGGAATAAAAGAAAAGCTGGATTAAGACTCGATGAAGAAGGAGTTGCGAAGGCCGAGCTCGCAGAAAATCCTGGAAAATATGCTATCAAAAATGGATCTATAGATAACAGCGAACTTTTCCACCGCATATATTCTGAAGATCCAGCTACCATGATGCCTCCGCCGGATTCATATCTGAAATTAACTCCGGAAGAGAAAGACATTTTAAAAAAATGGATAGAACAAGGTGCAAAATATGAAAGACACTGGGCTTTTATCCCACCTTCTAAATCTTCAGTGCCAGAAGTCATATTAAAAGACTGGCCTTCAAATGAGTTAGATTATTTTGTTTTGAATACATTGGAGGAGAATGGTTTGACTCCCTCTGAGGAAGCGCCTTCCGAAAAACTGATAAGAAGATTAAGCCTTGACTTGACAGGTTTGCCTCCAACGGTTGAAGAAGTTGAAAGGTTCTCAGACGATAAAGATTTTAATTATGACGAAGTGGTAGATTATTACTTGTCCAAACCTGCTTATGGTGAAAAAATGGCAAGGGACTGGATGGATGTATCCAGATATGCTGATTCTCATGGATATCAGGATGACAGTTACAGAACCATGTGGCCCTGGAGGGACTGGGTAATTCATGCTTTTAACGAAAATATGTCATATGACCAGTTTCTAACCTGGCAGCTGGCTGGTGACCTACTGCCAGAAACGGACAAAGAAAAAATCCTTGCTACAGGATTTAACAGAAACCACCCGATTACTCAGGAAGGGGGAGTTATTGACGAAGAGTACCGTTCAACGTATGTCAGCGATCGGACCAATACACTTGGGAAGGGCGTTCTTGGCCTGACGCTGGAGTGTGCAAAATGTCATGATCATAAGTATGATCCTTTAAGCCAGAGAGATTACTACGAAGTATATGCTTTTTTCAATAATGTTGATGAAAAAGGATTACAAATGGATGCGGTGCAGGCTAAAAACAGGAAGTATTATGCTGATGCCCCATTTATAAGCATTGATGAAGAAGATCTTGATGGGATTTTATCATTCATAAATAAGCAGGATACTGCGGAACTGAAAGTTATGGTGATGAATGATTCCACGGAGCGAAAAACCTATTTGTTAGCAAGGGGAAATTATGATGCCCCAACTGAAGAAGTGTTGGCTTCAACCCCAAATGCAATAATGGAATTTCCTGAAGAGCTACCTAAAAACCGACTTGGTCTGGCAATGTGGTTGACAGATAGAGATAATCCTTTAACAGCCCGGGTATATGTAAACAGGCTATGGGCTTCGATATTTGGTTTTGGTATTGTGAAAACTACCGAGGATTTTGGGAGTCAGGGAGCTCTTCCTTCGCATCCTGAATTGCTTGACTGGCTTTCGGTTGAATTTATGGAAAGTGGATGGGATATTAAGCATATTTTGAAAATTATAGTCAGTAGCTCGACCTATAAGCAATCCTCGGCTATCACTCCTGAACTAAAAGAGGCCGATCCTGAGAATATATACCTGGCCAGAGGGCCAAGGTTCCGGTTGAGTGCTGAAGAGATCCGGGATTATATTTTAAGTACCAGCGGATTACTAAACGATCAAATTGGCGGGCCGAGTGTAAAGCCTTATCAACCCCCTGGATTGTGGGAAGAGACGAATGCTGGTGGGAATAGAGGAATTTTAACTACTTACGTGGAAGATTCCGGTGATAAGCTTTATAGAAGATCTTTATATACATTCTGGAAAAGAACATTGCCTCCCCCAGCTATGGCCATCTTTGATGCGCCGAACAGGGATCTATGTGAAGTTAGACGCCAGAAGACAAATACTCCTTTGCAAGCACTGGCTTTACAGAACGATGTTCAGGTTCTGGAATGCGCTAAAGTATTGTCAGCGCAGATATCGGAAGCAGGTCTTCCAGATGAGGAGGCAGTTAGATCGCTTTTTCAGCATGTATTGCTTCGGGATCCGGCAGATGATGAAATGGATCTGCTTGTTGATTATCATCAGGAATGTTTAAATAAGTTCGAAAGCAATAAAGAGGATGCTGAAAAGTTGCTTGATGTAGGAGAATCTGAAACCAAAAAAGAAAAGCAAACTGAGACAGCTGCATTAATGATGGTGGCTCAGGTACTCTATAATCTTGATGAAACCATTACCAAGGAATAAAATGGGCGATGTTAAAGATATAAACAAGGATGCCTTCAAAGTAAACCGTCGGCATTTCTTTTCCAAATTAAGCGCTGGGATTGGGACTCTGGCTCTTGGGTCCCTAATGATCCCCGATTTATTTAAAAAAAATCGGGCTGGTCTTTCTTCTGACGAATTTACCCTTGGTATCCCTCACTTTGCACCCAAAGCTAAAAGAATCATATACCTCTTTCAGGCCGGTGCACCCTCTCAGTTAGAGTCGCTGGACTATAAACCATTACTCAGGGAAAGAATGGGAGAGGACCTTCCTGAATCAATACGCAAGGGACAAAGGCTAACTGGGATGACCTCCAATCAGGATAGGTTTCCTTTGGTAGGCTCTTTTCCTGATTTTAAACAATATGGTCAGAATGGGACCTGGGTTAGCGATTATTTCCCCCATATAGGTAAAATAGCAGATGAAATATGCATTGTTAAAAGTATGCATACCGAAGCCATCAATCATGACCCGGCCATTACTTTTTTACAAACAGGCAATCAGATTTCGGGCCGTCCCAGTATGGGGTCCTGGTTCAGTTACGGATTAGGTAGTGAAAATCAGAACTTACCTTCATTTGTAGTTTTGACATCCCGGGGGAAAGGTAATAGTCAGGGATTATATTCTAAACTCTGGTCGAGTGGATTTCTGGATTCCCGTCACCAGGGGGTATTGTTGAGATCCGGGAAGGATCCGGTATTATATTTGAATGATCCTGAAGGTGTGACAAGGGAGGATAAAAGGGAGATGCTGGATAATATATCTGATCTGAATAATCAGCATTACAGTAAGGTTTTGGATGATGAAATACAATCCAGAATAGCTCAATACGAAATGGCTTACAGGATGCAGATGTCCGTACCTGAGGTAATGGACCTGAATAAGGAACCCGAATCAGTAATAAAATTATATGGGGCGGAAGCTATGATCCCGGGCACTTATGCTGCCAATGCTTTATTGGCAAGAAGATTAGCCGAAAATGGGGTCCGGTTTATTCAACTTTACCACCAGGGTTGGGACCAACATGGTAACTTACCGAAAGAGATGGCCGGGCAGGCTATGGACGTGGATCAGGCTTCAGCGGCCCTGGTCCTGGATCTGAAACAGCGCGGTATGCTGGAAGATACACTCGTGATCTGGGGGGGAGAGTTTGGAAGAACGAATTATTGCCAGGGTCGTTTCAGCCCTGATAATTATGGACGTGATCATCATCCGAGGAGCTTTAGTATCTGGATGGCCGGAGGAGGTGTAAAACAAGGTCTGTCTTATGGTGAAACGGATGAATTCGGATATAATATTATAAAGGACCCGGTGCATATTAATGACTTTCATGCTACATTATTACATTTATTTGGCATTGACCATGAGCAGCTTACTTTTAAGTACCAGGGAAGAAGGTTTAGATTAACAGATGTGGCAGGGAACGTTGTAAATGATTTATTAGCATAATACATGATATTTTTAAAGAGGTTTCTGGATTACTCCATTTTTTCAAGCGCCATTTTACTAGCCTTTTTGTTGGCTTTTGAAAGATTCCTCGAAATCCCGGAAGTGGTGGGTTGGATTGGAAGGTGGCATCCCCTGGTATTACATTTTCCAATAGTTTTAATATTGGTTACAGTGATACAATATTGGCGAAAAGACACCTATTTTGATTGGTATCTTAACGTAACTGCTTTTTTAACATTAATTACAGCCATAACTGGTTTTTTATTGAGCCTTGAAGGGACAGCCAAAGGGAATTTGATTTTGATCCACCAGTGGCTTGGCGTTTCTGTAGCATACATAGTGGCTATATGGTATTGGATAAACCAGAATAAGCAGGCTAAATATTTACCCCCAATTCTGATACAGAGTATATTGCTGATTTTGATTGTAATTACTGGCCACTATGGAGGTATGGTAACACATGGAAAGGATTTCTTATCATTCTCGGAAAAAGAAGGGACGGAATTAATTTCAATCCCTGATAATCCAAATGTATTTACTCACGTTATTCAACCCATATTGAATGAGAAATGTATAAAATGCCATAACCCAAATAAAGCCAAAGCAGAATTGATTTTATCTGGTATTGAATCAATTAATAAAGGAGGAAAATCAGGAATAGTTATTGATCACAATGATCCTGGGAAAAGTAAACTATTGGCAAGTATCTCTTTGCCGTTGGAAGAAGAAGGTCATATGCCGCCCCTTGATGAGGAACAATTAACTGATGATGAGATGATCCTGATATCTGATTGGGTCTCTCTTGGTGCCCCTGCTGATCTTAAATTAAATGATCTCGAAATCACTAAACCTAGCTATGCAATCATCGAAAAACTCATCTCAGACAGCAAATCACATCGTTGGGCAAGTCTTCCTGATATTTCTGATAATGAAATTGATAAATTATCATCCAATTATATTCGGCTAATTCGTTTTTACAATAGAACCGGTGCATTACAGGTAATTGTTTATCCACACAAAAATTATGAATCTTCAGGTATTTCGGGTTTAAAGCCCATTGCAGAAAATATCATAGAGCTCAATTTCAGTGGTATTCCCATTAAAAACCAGGAACTTGAGTTTATTGATCTTTGCCGGAACCTGGAAAAATTGAACTTAAGCAACACGCCTCTTGATGATGATGGGGTGAATAGATTGAAAAAACTCGAAAAACTAACCGAACTGAAGATATATAATACAAATATAACTGATAAAGCTTTAGGTCAGATTGCTCAGTTTTCGGGATTATCCGGTCTGTATGTCTATAATACAGAGGTTACAACGGATGGAATCAGCAGTTTGATAAAGGCAAAATCAGAACTTACCATTATAAAAACTGTTGAACAGGCTGAGGATTTTAAATCCGTATTGCCTCCACCTACTCTAAGCCCAAAAACCAGTTTTTTCTCAGAGCCTGTCAGGGTCAAGTTAGGCCATCCTCTTCAGGGTATTGATATATTTTATACGACAGATGGTTCTACACCTAACGAATCATCCTTTAAGGTATCGGATAGTCTGAATATTGAACAAAGTCTGCAGTTGAAATTCTATGCAGCCAAATCAGGATGGGAGTCCAGCCAGATTGATTCAATAAATTTTTATAAGACTCTCGGGAAGCCTGACCGATTTATGCTGAAGAATCAACCCAATTCACGGTTTGTTGGAAAAGGGAAATCATTGCTTTTTGATATGGAGAAGGGTTCAGGAGATTTTGGAGACAGCACCTGGATGGCTTTCAGGGAGGAAAGTTTTATTTTGAATGCGGAATGGGAAGAAGAAGTAGTAATTGGATCAGTTATCTTAAGCTCTATGGTAAATACCGATCCATATTTATTTCCACCAGAATCTATTGTAATTAGGGGTGGGAAGGAAAAATCTGATATGAATATATTGGCCCGATTGACTCCGGAAAAGCTGGAAGAGCGTACAGACCGCTACTTTGAATTTTATGAATGTAGATTTGATCCTCAGCCAATCCGGTTTATTGAGATTGAGGTTCTACCCTTACAACGAATCCCTATGTGGCATCCGGGAAAAGGCGAGAAAGGTTGGTTCTTTATTGACGAGGTTGTGCTGGGTGCTGGTTGATTATTTTTTTCTACCAGGTGAATAAAGAGCTTTAAATGTATTTAAAGGATTTTAATTGTTTTCGATATTGGGATCTGTGCAATTGCTGTAGTGTTTTAATACTTTTTTAATGTTTGATTCAATGTATAAATAGCTCTTTTATATTGATTGATCAAAACATTCACCAAATGTAACTTGATAAAACTGCATGAGATTGCTCTTCGGGACCATCAACATTTTTTCATCTTTTTCTATGAAATATAATTTCCCAAGTTCTCTATGATCCATCAAATATAAATTGGAAGCACCTGAGAATATCAATTGGCAAAAAGTGTATTCCTTATTCCCCTTGAATATGATTTCTTGAGATCGAAATGCAATTTCTCCATCATATACAATATAATCGATGCTGTCTGCTGACAACAGGCTTTTAGAAGTATGCGCACCATTCAATTCTGCAGGAATATAGTTTTGTTCAGTAACATTTGGTTTAATATATCCTTTTACAGATTCTCCGGATTTTGTTATCCATTGAGCGGATATATAGCCTTTACGCTGACCGAAAAGTTCAAGATTAGAATATAAGAGGATAATGATGGAAAATACAATGTATTTTGCACTACTTAAATTTATAGTAAAAACTGGGTAAAAAATATTGATAAAAAAGTTGAATATTAATTGTAAAACTAATAGTATTATCAATTCATCATAAAATTATTTAAAACATATAAGAGTTAAAGAATTGCCCTCTCTGCTGAGGGAGCGTTCGATTCCTGGGGAAAAACAAAAGACATGATGCCAAAAATTTATTCGATATCAATCATTTTTATCCTTTGCATCACAGCTGTAGTAAACATTCAATGCAATAGAGATATTCAATTGAAACCAATTGACCGCCATGCTCTGGTTACCCGGCATAATATCAAGTGGAATGATCTGGAAGGACAAATTCCTCTTGGTAATGGCGAGTTTTGCTTCAATGTGGATGGTACAGGGCTTCAGACATTTGGAGGCAATACCATGTCTCATTGGGGCTGGCATTCTTTTCCGCTACCAGAAGGTGTAACACCGGATCAGATTCCTCAGACTGGGACATTCCAGAAAGGGCGCAATACCGGGCCTGATATTTTTCCTGAGGGAACATCTACTATTCGCCAATACATGTTCAATAATCCTCATATTCTTAACCTGGGCCGGATACGACTTGTGAAGGCCAATGGAATGGAACTGACTCCGGAGGATATTAAGGGTTTATCCCGATCACTGGATTTGTGGACTGGCTTGTTAAAATCAAATTTTAAGATAAACAGCCAACCTGTTCAGATAACAACCTGTGTAAACCCCGGAGAAGATATGGTTTCTGTACAGATTGAATCGCCTCTTTTGGGAAATGGAGAACTCGCAGTTGCCATTGATTTTCCGTATCCTAACTTAGAGCTTCACGAACCGTGGGTTGGAGATTTTGAGCAAAACATCAAACATAATACGGTCCGTATTGATGAAAAACAGGACGGTCGTCGCGCTGATTTCGAACGTAAAGTTGATTCTACTACCTACTTTACATCTTTAGCATGGAGTGCCGGAAGCAAGTTGAAACCACTTTCAGAAGATAATACAAATGCATGGCAATTAGAGACCAAGGGAGTGGGATCCCTTGAATTTACATGTTCTTTTTCAAATGTGTCAACTAAAGGAAGTATCCCGGATTTTGCAGAAACTTCAAAAGCTTGTGAACTTCACTGGCCGAAATTTTGGCAAAGTGGAGGAGCCATCGATCTGTCAGAAAGCAAAGATCCAAGATGGAAGGAACTTGAACGAAGGATTGTACTGTCACAATATCAAACCGCTGTACAGTCGGCTGGAAGTTTTCCTCCTGCTGAAGGAGGGCTTATGGGTATTGGTCCATGGCGGGGACAATTCCATATGGAAATGATCTGGTGGCACACCGCCCATTATGCTTTGTGGGATCGATGGGAAATAGCCGATAGTGCTTTGACTATCTATCAACGTTTCATTCCAACAGCTCGTGCACTGGCCAAACAGTTGGGTTACGAAGGTCTTAAATGGCAGAAATCAGCAAGCCCTGGCGGACGCTCAGCTCCATGGGAGGGTAATCAGGTTTTAATCTGGAAGCAGCCTCACCCGATCTTTTTTGCTGAACTGGAATATCGATTACATCCCACGCGTAGGACGCTTGAAAAATGGGCCGATATAATTGATGGTACAGCCAAACATATGGCTGATTACCCAGTGCGCGATAAAGATGGTGTTTATCATCTGGATCCAGTAATGCCTCCCAGTGAACAAGGATTTACCAAGGACGCCGTTTTTGACCTGGCATATTGGACCTGGGGACTTAATCAAGCTCAGGTTTGGAGAGAGAGAATGGGTTTGGAACGTAATCCGTATTGGGATGAAATCGTAAATAATCTTGCCCCATTGCCGGTTGATAGCGGTGTTTTTGTACACTCAGCAGAATGGAAAGACACCTATACAAAGAGGGCCTGGGAACACCCTGATCCTGTAGGAGTTTTTGGTATGCTTCCTCCACAAAAAAATGTGGATGTGGAAATTGCTCACCAAACACTTTTAAAAGTTTGGGAATACTGGGACTGGGAACGTTGCTGGGGTTGGGATTTCCCATGGACAGCAATGGCAGCAGCACGTTTAGGTGAACCAAACCTCGCCATTGATGCACTTTTAAAAGATGCAGGAACTAAAAATTTTTATGACGAAAGAGGTGTCTGCACGGGAGGTCCATGTCCCTATTTGCCTGGAAATGGAGGCTTACTATACGCAGTAGCCATGATGGCCGCCGGATGGGATGGAGCACCTGAAAAAAATGCACCAGGCTTCCCCGATGATTGATACTGGACAGTTCGATGGGAAGGGCTAAAACCTGCTCTATGAGGAAAAATAATTTGAGTATTAACTGACGCGACAGTTGAGAATTGGGGTGAAATGACAAATGCCCACCCCTAGCTATTTTGCTATTAATTATATACTTGAATTTCAGGCAATTGTATCTATCAATAATGATAATTGGTATCATAAACGGTAACTAATAATGATTTATCTTCAGTGATAGCGGGAGATAGTTTAGTACTTATTTTGAGTAAAGCCTTGGCAACCAGTTATTTGTTGCAATTCCAGTTTGCTCTGTTGTCGGTTTTGTTGTTTTTAAATTCCATTTTTCCAGATTTCCTAAATCCGAAAATCCGACCCACCCCTCTTCAAAAAGCGATTTTCCTATTTGCAATCAATCCTACCTACATATGCGTAACCATTTGAAGACATCCACATAAAATTTTTTAGAATTTTTCCTTACCTTTAATTAAGGATCGGGATTTAATAGGTAGATACTTTTCGCCACCGTTAATTTTTAACCATGCCCGAAGATCGCAGGCTTGCTGCCATTATGTTTACAGACGTTGTTGGCTATACTGCTCTCATGGGATCAGATGAAGATCGTGCGCTTAAGACACTACTAAAAAACCGAGAAATCAACCAACAATTAGTAAAAAATAAAATGGAGAGGACAGCGACCCCATCCAGGATGATTGGATGTACAATGCTGATTTGTTAGCGCCTTGAGCTAATTTATGTACAAATGTGTTTAACGAAAAAATTGTTAGAAGTACACTCATACCTACTCTAACAATTTTTGTTGTAACAATATATAAATACGAAGTAGGATTAAATCACTAAGAATTATTTACAATGAATATGGACGACACTATCAGAAAGCACTTACTTACATCACTACAAGGCCGTAATGCGCACCTTTCTTTCGAACAAACAATTAAGGATTTCCCGGATAATTATTACAATAAAAAGATTTCCGGCATCCAATACTCTTGTTGGGATCTGCTGGAACATCTACGGATTGCCCAGTGGGATATTCTGGATTTTATTATGAATCCCGAATATCAATCAAAATCATGGCCTGATAATTATTGGCCCAAAGGCAAAGGAGATGCTGAAAAGTGGAAGAATTCAGTTAAAAATTTCCTGGATGACAGGAAGGAAATAGAAACTATGTTAGAAGATAGTGCAGTAGACCTGTATAGTCCTATTCCGCATGCTCCGGATTATACTATTTTCCGGGAAATTGTTATTGTGATTGACCATAATTCCTATCATACAGGTCAACTGTTATTGTTGCGAAGGGCACTGGGAATCTGGTCCGCACACTATGGCATAAATGAATACAGTTAAATCACCTCTAAAAATAAAAATACATTCAAAACAATTTATCTCTCCAAAGGTCCCCCCAAAGATAAATCCATGATAAATGGGATGGTAATTTAATGAATAGGGTAACCCTGCTAACATTATCATATAATATAACGTCAGTTCGACGTCATACAATTTCGTCATCCCGGGAAAATCTATCTTATTTTGATAAAAAGCTAGAGTTTAT
This sequence comes from uncultured Cytophagales bacterium, assembly GCA_942491935.1. GTDB lineage: Bacteria > Bacteroidota > Bacteroidia > Cytophagales > Cyclobacteriaceae > JAGTVG01. Next base: position 308,430 of record CALOCZ010000068.1, on the reverse strand, counting down.
CCTGGGGAGTTTCATTTTCCTCAGTAACTCAAAAAATCGAGGATTATCACGTAGCCCATCAAAAATTGGATCAACACTGATATAAGGCATATTGGAATCCCGGTCCTGATAGGCTTTTTCCAGCCAGTCAAGTGCTTCAAGATTGTTCCCGGCACGAGTATAAAGGGTAGCGATTTGCCAGGGAGTGATAAAACTGGTGTCACTTCGTTCTATAAGCAGTTCAGCGATCCGTTGCAATGCCATACGATAACCGCCTTCCTGGCTGCCGCGTTTTAATGCTTCTATTGCCACCTGATCCCCTTTTGTTGCAAAAGACTTTCCCCAGGTTTCCAACGCTTCATCATACATTTGCAGATTGTGATAGGAAGAGCGCAACGTTGAAAGTGCAAAGTAGTTGTTTGGCTCTATCGCAAGATTATTATTTAACACCTTGATTGATTCTTCATACTTACGCACCAGGTTCAGGTGCATGGCATAAGTGATTTGAATAAATGAATTGAAAGGTTCAATTTCCATAGCTTTGTTTGCCTGAATTTCAGCCTCATCAGGACGGCCCTGGACGTTTAATAGGTGAGCATAATATATCCTGGCCTCCGCAAAACTGGGATTTAATTCTATGGTCTTTCTAAATTCTCTCTCGGCAAGCTCCCAATTCCATTCCCACCAGCCACTCTGCATGACCGTGGCCAACATAAAATGGACTTCTGCAAGTGAACTGTCTAATGCTAAAGCTTTAGCTGCTGCCTCTTTTACTTTTGGCGTAGCATCTTCGGGTGAAACCAAACCATGTTGTATATAGCCTCCCCAAACCATAGCAATACCTGCGTAAGCAGGTGCATAATTCGGATCCTCGTCCCTGGCTAACTCGAAATACCGAAGCGCTGTTTCAAAGCCCTGGGCTGTCATTTGATACCAATGGTACATTCCATGCAAATAATGATCATAAGCATTTTTATTTTTAGTTTTGGGCTGCGTAATTTCGGCTACCTTATCAGGAGATATTTTCAGATGTAATTCGTTTACGATCTTTTCGGCAATTTCCCTTTGAATGTTAAAAATTCCTTTGGTACTATAGGTTGAGGTAAAATTATCCGCCCAAATATGCCTGTCATCCCTGGCTTTGATTAATTGGGCGGTTATCATTATCTCATCAAAGCCCTTGCGCACACTGCCTTCCAGTAAATAGCTTACTCCTAACTCAATACCAATTTGGGAGATAGGTTTGGTAGTATTTCTATACTGTTCAACAGATGTTTGTGAAATCACCTTTAACTCATGCATTTGCTGAAGGTTATTAAGAATATCTCCCATTACTCCATCTGCAAAGTATTGATTTTCCTGATCCGGGCTAAGGTTTTTAAATGGTAATACAGCGATGGATAAATCACTTATTTTCCGGTGATGGTCGATTAATTGTTCTTCATTGGGGACATCTACAACTTCTGGCCATAGTGACTTTTTCTTTTGTACCTCGGGCTTTTGAATTTGATCGGAAGGAGAGGGCAAGCCATCTCCAACTAAAGCGTATATACGGATCGGGTGAACAATGTTCTTAAGATATATTTCACCAAGATCATGAACTGGATGGTCACTGCGGGCCATGACTGCTCTAAATACCGATTCTGAAACATAAATTCCACCAGGATCCGCTATAGATTGGATGCGGGCTGCAATGTTAACGCCATCCCCAAAAGCATCATCTCCTTCTAAAGTGATGTCACCGAGGTGTATACCAATCCGGACCTGATGTTTGCACTGTTCTCTGATTGTTTTTTGAATAGATATGGCGCACTGCTGTGAATCATAAGCAGTTCGGAACATAGAGAGCACTCCATCGCCTATTTCCTTTACCCATTTGCCATTATACTGCTCGACCAGAGTTTTCTGGATCAACCGATTTTTACGCAATAAGTCCAGGGCCTGTTGTTCATTTTGACTCATAAGCTTAGAATAGCTCACAATATCGGTGAACATGATTGCCGCGAGTTGTCGGTATTCAGAAGGCTGAGAAGGATTTCGGAAATCCCCTGTTCTTTCCATGACAAGTACTTTGATAGCATAAAATCTAATCAATTTTCGAGTAAAATACAATAACATTCATTAGTCCTTAAACAGCATACCATTCAACATGGGAAAACCTGTCACCGTCTCACTTCAGATCGGCATAATTGCTGAAAATTTACGTTATAGAGATGGAAGAGTAATCATTTCTTTTAACTATCCTGTTATCAATTGCTATTCAACTGAAATGGCATAAACTTTTTGATTGAGACGAAAAGACTAATACAAAATTATAGGATCTGCTGGTTTAATGTGATTCATAATTTTTGTATTTTAGATTATATATAATCCAACAAATATTTTTAACAATGGAACACAATAAAAAAGAGGAGGCAATCCTTGAACAAGTACACATTGATTTAAATTACTGGTCGCAAGGTGATACAGAAGGTTACGGCAAGTCAGCTACTGACGATGTCACTTTTTTCAATAATAGCCCAGCCAACGCCCGTGTTGACGGGATCCAGGCATTCCGTAAGCTCCTCACATCATGGAAGGGATTGATCCCTCCGCATAACTACAAGATCGTGGATCCCAAGATACAACTGTATGGAAACGTAGGGATCTTTACTCTGCAATATCATGCATTTTTACCGGATGGAACACCAATAACCCGTGGCAGGGGCACAATCGTTTACCGGCAAGCCGGTGATTCATGGGAAATGGCCCACACCCACTGGTCCACACTTGAAGAGGCTTGATCTTTAGATGCCGGGATAAGAGAGTTCAGGGAATAGTATGACCTCGTATGTCATAGGTGAGGAAAGGCTATAAATAATTATTGAGAACGATGAAGAATCATTGTCAATTTCGGCGAATTGAATTTATTAAGAATCGTATATCTATAATATCAATATATTCAAGATTTTAATTCTGTAATTTTCTACTCTCATGTCTCATAAACTAAAATTGATGGCTGTGCTGGCCCACCCTGATGATGAGTCTTTTGGAATAGGTGGCGTCCTGGCAAAATATGCAGATGAAGGTATTGAAACATATCTTATAGTAGCAACCAGGGGGGAGCGAGGTCGTTTTGGTGAAAATAAAGAATCTCCGGGTTTGGATGTGGTAGGTAAGACCAGGGAAGCCGAATTATTGGCAGCAGCTAAAGTATTAGGCATCAGGGAGGTGTCATTTTTAGACTATATTGATGCGGATCTGGATAAAGCTGATCCGGTTGAGGTGGTTGATAAAATTGTTTTTCATATAAGACGTATAAAGCCTCAAGTAGTTATCAGTTTCGATCCTACAGGCGGTTATGGACATCCGGATCATATAGCTATCTCTCAATTCACCACTGCTGCCTTAGTTTGTTCCGGAGATCCAAAATATAACCTTTCCAAACAACAACACGGACATACAGTTTCAAAATTTTATTATATCACCTGGCCGCGAAACAAATTTAAAGTGTTTAAATCGGCTTTCAAGGAAATGATGATTCACGTGGACGGTGAAAAAAGACAGGCTTTATCCTGGCCCGATTGGTCGCTCACAACTTGGATTGATACAGTGGATTATTGGCCTCAAGTTTGGCAAGCTATACAATGTCATAAAACCCAAATGGCTATTTTCAACGAGTTAGAAAAACTCCCGGACAAGACACACAAGATCCTCTGGGGCTCACAAGAGTTTTACCGGGTATTTAGCCTTGTCAATGGAGGAAGAGCCCGAGAAGATGATCTTTTTTGTGGTCTTCGTTAGGATTGGTAAATTCTCAACCAGATTAATGCAAGACATGTGTTTGGTCAACTAGTAAGTGAAGGATTGATTTATGGAGAACCACCACCTTGCTACAATTATATTCACCGACATTGTCGCGAATACCAGACTCATGGGTTTAGATAATGAGAAAGCAATGGAGGAAGATCTCTTTCTAGTTACCGTTTTTGTTACCGAAATATAAAAAAAACCCTAAAAATGTAAAATTAGAGGCTTTGAGTAGCCTCGCTAGAAGGCCGAACGTAAAGGAATACACCAGTGTTGTGATCCTGTGAGAAGCCAGTCTGTAGGCAAAGGCAATATATAGGCCGTCATTTTTATCCTATTAAAATAATAAATCCCGCCAATGGGCGGGATTTATGTAGCCTCGCTAAGAATCGAACTTAGATCTAGAGTTTAGGAAACTCCTATTCTATCCATTGAACTACGAGGCCAATGATCTATATTCTATCCCCGCCCGAACGGCTGAAGCCCTTCAGTCGGGCGGTCATTGAACTACGAGGCCAATGATCAAATCGATGCAAAAATAATCCAATATATCCTATATTCAAATAAATGAAATAATTAGCCTTTAATAAAGACCTTTTTAGGTTTCCAAAGGAATATTTCGAAAAATCCTATTGAATTATATATGGGAATGCCCAGTCGAAAATATAACTTGTTGTTAAGATGGAAGGAAACTGAGAAGGATTTCAAATCTCGTGTGATCTTAGTTTTTTTATAATCAGAGGGAATGAATATTAGTAGAATTCATCCTTCATATAATTGGGATATATCGTATAGTGCCGTTTTTTAACTTGCTTACCTAACTTATCCTTAAATGCATCAATATTTTCCGCCTTTTTAGCTGAGATACAAACGGTAGAAAAATTCTTTTTGGTCACATAATGTTTTTGGATGAGTTCCAAATTTTCCTCACCATTCAAATAAACCGGTTCTTCAGAAGATTCCATTAATCTCCGGTATAGATCCATCTTATTAAATACAAGAATGGTTGGTTTATCTGCCGCATCGATCTCTGCTAATGTTTTATTCACAATATCAATCTGTTCTTCAAATCCAGGATGGGATACGTCCACAACGTGAAGCAGTATATCCGCTTCGCGTATCTCATCCAGGGTGGATTTAAAACTTTCGACAAGGGTATGTGGTAATTTACGTATGAATCCAACTGTATCAGATAACAAAAACGGGATGTTATTGATTACGACTTTCCTGACGGTAGAATCGACGGTGGCAAAAAGTTTGTTTTCAGCAAATACATCCGATTTTGATAATAATGTCATTATGGTGGATTTACCAACATTGGTATAACCCACCAATGCCACACGGGTAATATTGGCTCTGCCTTTTCTTTGCGTAGTCTTCTGCTTGTCTATTTTCTCAAGCTTTTTCTTCAATACCGCTATCTGGTTCCTGATTATCCTGCGGTCTGTTTCAATTTCTTTTTCTCCAGCCCCTCCTCTTGTCCCGGTTCCCCCTCTTTGCCGCTCAAGGTGGGTCCACATTCGTGTCAGTCTGGGAAGCAGATATTGATACCGGGCTAATTCAACTTGTGTTCTGGCCTGAGAGGTCTTCGCTCTCTTTAAAAATATTTCTAAAATCAGCAGTGATCTGTCAAAGATCGTGGTTTTTAGTACTTTTTCAAGATTTCTAAGCTGCGATGGGCTAAGGTCATCATCGAAAATCACCTTATCAACGCTCATTGCTTTCACATACTCTTTGATCTCCTCCAATTTACCCTTACCGACGAATGTTGTTACATCAGGTGTGTCAAGTTTTTGTGTAACTGTTTTAATTGTTTTTGTCCCTAGTGTTTCAGCCAGAAAGGAAAGTTCATCAAGATATTCTTTTGTTTGTTCCTCTGATTGCCGCCTATTGATCAATGCAACTAATACTGCTGTTTCTTCTTTTCCGGGTCGTTTCAATGTGTCAGTTTGTAAATGTGAATTTATATTTTGAATATTTGCAAAATTAGTTATCTTTAGGCGATTTTAAGAAATTACTTGGGAGTTTGTCTTACTAATAATGTGATTTGTTCAATTCAGGTAAATACCAAAATTCTTTTACATTATTAGTACCATTAGAATTTATTTATATATAGGCAGTGAAAATTGCAATTGTTTTAAACACATCCTGGAACATCTATAACTTCAGATTAGGTTTGGTCCGGTCATTAATTGATAAAGGACATGAAATTATAGCCGTCGCCCCATTTGATGATTATTCTCATAAATTAAAGGAATTGGGGTGCAAATATGAGAAAGTAATGATGGACAGCCGGGGTGCAAATCCAATAAAGGATTTTGGACTTACAATTGAGTTATTTAGGATTTATAGAAGAATTAAACCTGATGTAATCCTTCATTTTACTATCAAACCCAATATTTATGGCACCTTTGCAGCAAAGTTGCTAGGTATACCAACCATAAATAATGTATGTGGCCTGGGTACTGTTTTTCTGAACAGGGGAATTGTTTCATTTGTTGCCAAGATGATGTATAAAGTCGCATTCAGATTTCCTGCAAAAGTATTGTTCCAGAATGATCAGGATAAAAAGCTCTTCATTGATGAAAAACTTATAGATAAGGATATTGCAGAGCTTATTCCAGGATCCGGGATTGATCTCTCAAAATTTATTCCGGCTGCCTTGCCTCAGAATAAAGAATTTACTTTTCTTTTAATATCACGGTTAATTCATGATAAGGGAATTATTGAATATATAGAAGCTATCAAGAAACTCAATAAAAAAGGAGTTAGAGCTAAATTCCAGATTTTGGGGGCCATTGATGAAGAGCATAGAAGAGGAATTCCTAAAGATATAATTAACTCATGGATTGATAATAATTTAATTGAATACCTGGGAAGAGTAGCTGATGTCAGGAATTATATTCAAAATGCTGATTGTATCGTATTGCCATCATATCGTGAGGGGACACCTCGTACCCTTCTGGAGGCAGCAGGTATGGGCAGACCCATTGTGACCACAAATGTAGCAGGATGTAATAATGTTGTAAGAGATAATTACAATGGATTTTTATGTAATTTGAAAGATGTAGACGATCTTGCTCACAAAATGGAAAAAATGCTGAATCTCTCATTTAAGGATAGACAAGTGTTTGGAAAAAATGGGCGTGTACTGGTGGAGGGGTCTTATGACGAAAAGGTAGTTATTGATAAATATCAGGAACTAGTTAATAAAGTGGCCTGAATGAGGAATGGCAATGTGTTAAGATTGTATGGAAGTTAATTATTTTGATATAGAAGGTCCGTTTGAAGTATTTCCAAGGATATTTCAGGACGAACGTGGTATATTCTTTGAATCATTTCGCGCTGAAACATTTTTAGAACTGGGAATAGAAAAAGCATTTATTCAGGATAATCATTCCTTTTCAAAAAAAATGTACTTAGAGGTATTCACTTTCAGTTAGAGCCATTCCAGCAAGGCAAAATTAATTAGAGTAACATATGGAAAAGCTTATGATATTGCAGTTGATCTGAGGCCTGGCTCTGATACATTCGGGAAATATATTTCTGTGACCCTCGACAGTAAAATGAATAATATGTTCTATATTCCTGAAGGATTTGGTCACGGATTTGTAGCACTCGAGGATTGCATCTTGCAATATAAGTGTACATCTTATTATTATCCCACTGCTGATACCGGCATACGATGGAATGATACTGATTTGAAAATTAATTGGCCGGTAAAAAATCCGATCCTGTCAAAAAAAGATTCAGAATTGCCCTCTCTCCAATCTTTTATCGATAATAATATTTAAAAAATCTGCTAGAGTATTCTATATTTGAATATGGACTTGATTAATCCCTATATACGAAAATCTCTGGGAATTGGATTGTTGTTGCTATTTACTGCTTGTTCCAGTTATAAGCAACATATCATGTTTAAAACAGATGACTCAAACTACCCACAGGATATCGAGTATTCAAAACTTTTGGCAGAAAGGAATTATAAGATCCAGATCAATGATCAGTTGCTTATCAGGGTATATACTAATGAAGGTGAACGTATCATAGATCCTGATTATGTTCTGCAGGGAGAGATTGCAAATAATAATATGCAAAGGGAGGAAGTCCGTTACTTTGTGGATAAGGAAGGGATGGTCAAAATACCAATGATTGGCCAGGTGAAATTGCAGGATCTTACGACTCGTGAAGCCGAACAACTTCTGGAGAAAAAGTTCTCTAATTTTTATAAAGATCCTTACGTTATTGTGAGTTTTAATAACAAAAGGGTAATTGTTCTTGGTAAACCCGGAGGACAAGTTATTAATCTTATTAATGAAGATATGAACTTACTGGAAGTTCTCGCCCTTGCTGGGGGGGTGGAAAAAGATTCCAAAGCTCAAAATATCCGCCTCATTCGGGGAGATTTGAAAAACCCTGAAGTTCAGATCATCGATCTTTCTACAATAGAAGGTATGATGAAGGCCGATCTTGAAATTTATTCAGGGGATATCATATACGTTGAACCTGTGGTTAGAGGATTTTCTGAAGGGACAAGAGACATATTACCTATTGTTAGTGTATTGGCCAGTCTTGTAGCATTAATTGTGGCCATACAGGCCCTTTCAAATTAGAATTGAATTTTGGAGGATCTTAAATTTATACAGGAAATTGAACAGGATGACAAGGAGATCTCCTTTGATCAGGATAGATTTATTGTGGTACTTAAAAAATCTTTCCCCTGGATTCTTATCCTATTATTAGCAACCTTTATTATTTCATATCTTTCCATTCGATATACAAAACCTTTATACGAATCCAGTTCCATACTTAAATTAAATATCAAAAGAGATGCTTCCATCTTGGGGTTGGAGGAATATGATGAAGAACAGGTATTTAATAGTTTGTCAAGCGAGATAGAATTGCTCAAATCCAGGTTGTTTTTTAATAAAATTATTGATGCCCTGAACCTTGATGTAAGCATTTATACTATTGGCAAAATTCTTCTGGATGAAAGGTATAATAATCCGCCATTCACAGTTGAAAAACATATCAAAAATCAAAAGGTATACAATATTCCCTTTAGAGTAGATATATTAAGTACAAGGCAATTCAACCTTTCATATGAAGTTGAAGGGAGAAGTTATGAATCAACTTATAATTTTGGGGAAAAGATTCAAACGGATCTTTTTGATTTCGAGATCAGATTGACAGAATTCTATGAACATGGTATTCAGGATAACGAATTCTATTTTTACGTGTATAGCCGACAATACCTTCTGGACTATATAGCCGAAAACATGAGTGTTAATCCTTTGAACCTAAATGCAAATACAATTCAAATATCCTTTAAAGGATATAATATGCATAAAGCAAGGAACCTGGTAAATGCAATAGACACCATATATCTGAATTATACACAAGCGGAAAAAAACAAATCTAACTCACAAAGGATTGAATTTCTTAATCAGCAATTGGAAACAACTGAGCAAAAGCTCTCAGATTTTGAAAACTACTTTGAGCGATTTATAATCAGCAATAAATCCGTTGACCTTAATAGTAATTTGTCGGAAACAATTGAATTACTCAATGCCCTGGATTCACAAGAATACCTGGTTAAGAACAGACAATTAAGGTTGGAAGAATTACAGGAGGAAATTGTTGCGGGATATCAAATTAATCTGGTGATATCCGATTATAAAAACCTGCCTAAAAATATGCTTGATGAAATCAATAGTTTAAATGAATTGATTGAAAAACGTGATGGTATATTAATCTCACATAATGAAAATACACTGGTTTACAGAAAATGGTCTGAAGAGATCAACACCCTTTACGATAGAGTAAAAAGATTTATTACTGAGTATAACGTTGAATTGACTAAACGTTTAATCCTGATAGGTGAAAGGAGAAGAGAACTGGAGAGCCAATTTGTTGGTATGCCATCGAAAAATACCGAATACTCAAAAAGTCAGAGATACTATGCTTTATATGAGGGATTTTATCTCTCCTTAATGCAGAAAAAGGCTGAATTTCAGTTAGCTATAGCCGGTACAGTAACGGATTTTAAAATCCTATCCGGGGCTAGCTTTCCAACTGAACCTTTAAAACCACAGAAGTATATGATATATGGAATTGGCATAGTGGCGTGGCTCGTGGCTGCATTCTTTATAATAGGTTTTGGATATTTATCTTTTAATAAAATTACAGGTATCCAGGAACTGGAACGGCTAACCCAAATTCCTGTTCTGGGAAGTATACCCTTTTATAATATTGAAAAATTAAAAGTATCAAAGATCATTGTACAAAAGGAATCGAAGTCGGCTATTAGTGAAGCTTTTCGCTCCATTAGAACAAATATGAAATTTGTATTACCGGAAAATGGATGCATTATCACTTCAATTTCATCAACGGTAAGCGGGGAAGGCAAAACATTCATCGGATTGAACTTAGCTGCCGTTTTTGCCCTATCAGGGAAAAAGATTTTGCTTATGGATATGGATCTTCGAAAACCAAAGTTCAATAAGATATTTGATGATATTCCAGACGAAAAAGGAATAAGTACAATACTAATTGGAAATGACAAGGTAGATGATTGTTTGATTTCTTCCGGCATTGACAATCTGGACCTGCTTGCATCAGGCCCCGTGCCTCCAAATCCTTCCGAATTGATTATGTCTGAAAGGTCAGATTCTATGTTTAACGATCTGAGATCAAGATATGATATGATATTTATGGATACTCCGCCAGTGGGAATTGTTACTGATGGACTACTGGTAATGAAAAAGGCAGACATTAAGATTTATATTATGCGCCCTGAGTATAGCAAGAGGGTGTTTGTGAGTTTCCTGGAGAAGATAAATGCCCTTCATGAATTCAGCCATCTATATATTATTGTAAATGGTGCTAAAAGAGCTAAAGGAATTCATTATGGGTATGGATACGGAAGTGGATATTATCGTGATGAACGAAAACATTGGTTAACAAGGGTATTAAAATCGTAACTGATTCCTACATAAATACACCCATAAAATTCTTCTAAAAATCCCATATTTTTGCTCAAGTTGGATCATATTTGCATAAGAGCACTTGGGGGAAAAGGCAAATAGCCACCATGAACCAATAGAGTCTTAAATGGAAGAAAAATATAATTCAGACCCAAATTCATTACAACTGGTAAAGAAATTTGAAGACCAGCTGAAGAAAAGAATGTTGGATTTTTTTTCTGAGGAGGATTTTGAACTTATTATTAGCCACTACACCGACAAAAAAAGAGTTCGACAAAGCCCTTAATGCATGTACAATCGCAGTAGAAAGATATCCCTATTCAACTGAACTGAAATTCATAAAAGCGCAGATACTGTCAAATTTAGGACATTATGAAGATGCCCTTGAACTGTTAGATAATGCCTTAATTTATCAACCAAATGATGAAGAGATTCTTCTGATAAAGGGATCCATTTATTCTTTAATGGGAAAGCACAAGCTGGCCATAAAGGAATATGAAAAAGTCCTGGAGAATAGTGAAACTAAGGATGAGGTCCTGTATAATATTGGAATGGCTTATCAAAATTCGGGAAAATATGAAAACGCGATTGTTAACTACGAGAAAGCTCTTGAGATAAATTTGAATAATGAGAATGTTCTGTATGAATTGGCTTATTGTCTGGATATAACAGGGAAATTAGAAGAGAGTATTTCTTATTATACGAAATTTATTGACAAGGATCCTTATTCTCAATATGGATGGTATAATCTAGGTATTGTTTATAATAAATTAGAAAATTTTGAAGAAGCAGTAAATGCCTATGAGTTTGCCATAGCAATTGACGAAAAATTCGCCTCTGCTTATTTTAATCTCGGCAATACTTATATGTCCCTTAACAACTATACCAAAGCACTTGATTCTTATAAAAAAACACTGGATATTGAGGGGCCTACTTCCGAAACATCTTGCTGCATTGCTGTTGCCTATGAGAAGCTTGAGCAATATGAGCTTGGTATCAAATATTATCAGAAAGCGATTAAACTTGATAATTTTAATGATGAAGCCTGGTTTGGCGTGGGAATATGTCTGAATGCACAAGATAAATGGTATGAAGCCATTCATTTCCTTAATAAAGCATTGAAATTTGATCCTGAGAATGCAGAATACTGGATGGCAGTGGCAGAAACTGAATATAAACTTGGTAATATAGTTTCTAGTTTGGATGCCTATGAAGAAGTGTGTTTACTGGATCCTGAAAATGAAGACATCTGGCTGAAATGGTCACAGATCTACTATGAACAAGGTGATTTTGAAAAAGCCATATCGATTATCCAAAAAGGGATTGAACAATTACCCGATGACTCTGACCTTTACTATCGGGCCACAGCCTATTTGATTGCAGCTGGAAAGTATAAAGATGCCTTTGTTTATCTTGAAAATGCACTCGTCCTTAATTTTGAAAACCATACCGTATTACTTGAATTTTTTCCTAAATTGCAAACGCAGAAAGCGTTATTTAAAATCATCGATCAATACAGAAAAGAAAATTTTTAAATGAACTATTCTTTAAAAGAAATTCCAGAGAGGACTGAAAAACCAAGAGAGACAGGATGTACAATGGTGATCGACAAGGGACTTAGTCTGAGAGAAATTGAAGATTTTTTGAGTGTTAGTAGCGATTTTACCGATATTGTGAAATTAGGTTGGGGAACCTCATTTGTTACACCAAATTTAATAGATAAAATAAAATTATATAGAGAATCAGGGATTCCTACATATTTTGGTGGGACTTTATTTGAAGCATTTGTCGTAAGAAACCAATTCGAAGACTATATTAAAGTACTTGAGAAATATGGAATGGAGTATGCCGAAGTTTCTGACGGTTCAATTGAATTAGATCACGATATAAAGTGCAATTACATTAGCAAGCTATCTGAATATGTAACAGTTTTGTCAGAAGTAGGCTCAAAAGATGCTGAAAAAATAATTCCACCTTATAAATGGATTGTTCAAATGCAAGCTGAATTGGACGCTGGTTCCTGGAAAGTAATCGGGGAAGCCAGGGAAAGTGGCACAGTTGGATTGTTCAGGTCAAGCGGAGAAGTTAGATCTGGTCTTGTTGAAGAGATATTAACAAAAATCCCGTTTGAAAAGATCATTTGGGAAGCTCCCCAAAAAGCTCAGCAAGTCTGGTTTATAAAGTTATTAGGATCCAATGTAAATCTGGGGAATATCCCCCCACATGAAATAATACCATTGGAAACAATTCGTTTGGGATTGAGAGGAGACACTTTCGACTATTTCCTGAAAAACGAAAAACATACTTAAGTCAATATTTACATCAGCACTAAGATCGAGGCTTTTACTTCGATCTTTTTAATTTAATTCTATAGTGAGAAATAATATATTTTTATTCCTGAAGGGGATAGCTATGGGGGCAGCAAATGTTATCCCAGGCGTTTCAGGAGGGACCATCGCTTTTATTACGAATATTTATGAAGATCTGATCAATTCTTTAAAAGCATTTGATACTAAAGCCATCAGATTATTGTTGAGCTTTAAGATAAAACAATTTGCAGAGCACGTAAATCTTCAATTTCTCTTTGTTTTATTTGCCGGGGTTTTTTTAAGTATACTAATTCTGGGGAAAACACTAAGTTTTCTTTTTGATAATTATCCAGTATACGTTTGGGCCTTCTTTTTCGGCCTTATTTTGGCCTCTATCTATTTTGTCGGTAAAACGATCTCAAAATGGAACGCATCAACTGTTTTAGCCTTACTGGCCGGTGTCGTTATTGCAGTTGTAATTACCTATTTAAATCCCGCAAGTAGAAATGAGAGTACCTTATATCTTTTTCTTTGTGGTATTGTGGCCATGGCCAGTATGCTTCTGCCGGGCCTATCCGGATCTTTTGTCCTGATATTAATGGGAAATTATCAGTTGATCTTCCTGGAAGCGGTCCCGGATCTAAATTTAAGAATTCTGATCCCGGTGGTGTTGGGTAGTGTTGCCGGATTTATAATTCTTTCCAGAATTATTTCCTTTTTAATAAACAGGTTCAGAGATGGAACAATTGGGGTGTTGACTGGTTTTATTATGGGATCCTTATTAATTATCTGGCCATGGAAGAATCCTGAGTATCTCGTAGATGTTACTGGTGACATAGTTATGAGAAAGGGAAAAATGGTGATTGAAGGATATACCTGGTACTTACCCGATATGGGAAATATTGAAACATGGATATCAGCTGCTTATATTGTATTTGGGATTGCCCTGGTTATTGTTATCGAATTATTCGCGAAAAGAAATAAAACATAATGAAAACTTTCGGATTAATCGGATTCCCTTTATCTCATTCCTTCTCCAAGAAATATTTCTCTGAGAAATTTAAAAAAGAAGGCATAAATGATGTGGTCTATCAGAATTTTGAGATCAAACATATCGACGACCTTCCTTCGCTTCTGGATTCCTATCCTGAACTTTATGGCCTTAATGTTACCATACCGTATAAGGAGGAAGTGAAAAAGTATCTCGATGATCTGGATCACAGTGCAGAAAAAGTAGGAGCAGTTAATGTTGTTAAGATTATTCCTGATGGAAGGAAGATCGGGTTTAACTCGGATTATTATGGTTTTAGAACATCACTCGAATCCTGGATAAGCACGAATGTTTCTAATTTAAAGGCCCTAATACTTGGTACAGGAGGGGCTGCGAAAGCTGTTCAGGTTGTGCTGGATGATTGTAATATTCCTTACAGTAATGTTTCCCGTAATAAATCTAAAGCAGATTATGATTATTATGAACTGACTGAAAATATTCAAATTGTTATTGATCACCGCTTAATTATAAATACTACCCCGCTGGGAATGTATCCTCATATAAATGAAGCACCTCATCTTCCATATGAAATATTCAATTCGGACTATTTCTTGTATGATTTAATATATAATCCGGAAACAACACTTTTCCTTAGAAAGGGAAAGGAAAATGGGGCCAATATCAAAAATGGTTTGGAAATGCTTGAATTACAAGCTGAGAAATCTTGGGATATCTGGAACGAATAAGAAATGGGTTTTTATCTTACAAGTGAATACAGACCAACTGGTGACCAACCTGAAGCGATTAGACAACTATCGAATGGAATTCTGCAGGGGGACGAAAACCAAACGCTTTTAGGGGTCACAGGATCGGGTAAAACATATACTATTGCAAATGTTATTGCCGAAGTTGACAAGCCAACCCTTGTGTTGAGCCATAATAAAACATTGGCGGCGCAACTTTACGGTGAATTCAAACAGTTTTTTCCGGAGAATGCTGTTGAATATTTTATATCCTATTACGATTATTATCAACCTGAAGCTTACTTACCCACATCCAACCTATATATTGAAAAAGACCTGTCTGTAAATGATGAAATTGAGAAACTTAGATTAAGTGCCACTTCAGCTTTGCTTTCAGGAAGAAGGGATGTTATTGTTGTAGCTTCTGTTTCATGCATTTACGGCATAGGAAATCCGGAAGAGTTTGGCAAGAACATAATCCGCTTATCTGTGGGAGATCGTATACCGAGAAACCAGCTTTTGCATGCATTGGTGGACATCTTATACAGCAGGGCAGAACTTGATTTTCGACGCGGCACGTTCAGGGTAAAAGGAGATACAGTAGATATATTTGTAGCTTATGCAGATTTTGGATATAGAATCATTTTCTGGGATGACGAAATAGAATCTATTAAACGAATAGCTCCTCTGACAGGGAAAAAACTGGAAGACGAACAATCCATTTCAATTTATCCAGCCAATTTATTCATTACCGGGAAAGATCAGTTGAACCAGGCTATTCATGAAATCCAGGATGACCTTGTATCGCAAATGAACTATTTTGAATCCGAAGGACGATATCTTGAAGCAAAAAGAATTAAAGAACGCACAGAATTTGATATGGAGATGATGCGTGAATTGGGTTATTGTTCAGGTATCGAAAATTATTCCAGGTATTTTGATAGAAGAAAGCCCGGAAACAGACCCTTTTGCCTGATAGATTATTTTCCGGAAGATTTTTTACTTGTTGTGGATGAAAGCCATGTTACTATCCCGCAAGTAAGAGCCATGTGGGGTGGAGATAGATCCAGGAAAGTTAACCTTGTCGATTATGGATTCCGATTGCCTGCTGCATTGGACAACAGGCCTCTTACATTCAATGAATTTGAATCTTTGATAAACCAGTCCATTTATGTCAGTGCCACTCCTGCTGATTATGAATTGATGAAATCTGAAGGGGTGGTTGTAGAGCAAATAATTAGACCGACCGGTCTACTTGACCCTGAAGTTGTTGTAAAGCCCAGTACAAACCAGATAGATGATCTTCTGGGTGAGATCGATAAACGGGTGAGTAAAAAAGAGAGAACACTGGTTACTACCCTCACCAAAAGAATGGCAGAAGAACTAACTAAATACCTTGAACAGGTTGGGGTTAAATGCAGGTACATCCATTCTGAAGTGAAGTCCCTGGATAGAGTGGAAATATTACGTGAATTACGATTGGGTATTTTTGATGTACTTGTGGGCGTAAACCTTTTGAGAGAGGGATTAGACCTTCCCGAAGTATCATTGGTGGCAATTCTCGATGCTGACAAAGAGGGTTTTTTAAGAAATCAAAAATCTCTGGTTCAGACTATTGGAAGGGCTGCTAGGAATGTGGAAGGCAAAGTTATTATGTATGCAGATAAAATGACTGAGTCTATGAGGACTGCCATTGATGAGACCAATCGACGAAGAAGGATACAGACAGATTATAATATCAGCCATAATATTACCCCGACAACAGTAATAAAATCCAAAGAAGAGATATTTGAGCAGACAAAGGTGGCAGATTCCAAAAAGGGTGTTAAAAAGATATATTTTGAAAGTGAAAGTTCTTCTGTTGCAGCGGATCCGGTAGTCCAATATATGAATGCAGATCAACTGAATAAACTCATCCTACAAACACAGAAAAAAATGGAAAAAGCGGCAAAAGAACTGGACTTTATTCAGGCAGCACAATTCAGAGATGAATTGGCCGAATTAAAGCAAATGGTGGAACAGAAAAGAAAATAAACCCGCAAAGAACCATAATCTAGTTCTAAGCGGGTTCAATATTTTACTTGGCTTCAGAAAATCTTCTAGCAACTTCTTCCCAGTTAACAACATCCCAGAAAGCTGACACATAATCCGGGCGACGGTTCTGGTACTTCAAGTAATAAGCATGCTCCCATACATCAAGTCCAAGGATAGGTGTGCCTGGACATTCTGCTATATCCATCACAGGATTATCCTGATTAGGTGTGGAGCAAACACAGAGTTCCTTATTTGCATCAACACATAGCCATGCCCATCCTGAACCGAACCTGGTAGCGGCCGCATTTGAGAATTCACTCTTGAAAGCATCAAAAGATCCAAATTTTGCGTCAATAGCTGCAGCCAGGTCACCTTCAGGAGAACCGCCTCCATTAGGAGACATAACAGTCCAGAATAAGGAATGATTAAAATGCCCGCCTCCATTATTTCGAACAGCAGCACTGTTCTTTCCGATAACTGACATAAGGTCGTTTAACGACATATTCTCGAGTTCGGTACCCTGAACAGCGTCATTTAATTTAGCAACATATGCTGCATGGTGTTTGCCATGATGGATTTCCATAGTTTGTGCATCTATAGAAGGTTCCAGTGCATCAAATGCATAAGGTAAAGATGGTAATTGAAATGCCATAATTAGTAAATTTATTTGGTTTAATAATGATTTTAATTGTTTCTAATAGTATTAAAGAATATATCGAGAATTTGTTTACAATCCTGAGCTAAAATTCCTTCGGTCACTTTTGTTTTGGGATGTAATATCGTTGATTTTGCAGTTCTGTAACCACGTTTCAAATCGGATGTCCCGAATATTAATTTTCCGATTTGCGACCAGTATAAAGCCCCGGCACACATTATACAAGGTTCAAGTGTAATATATATTGAGCAATCCGGCAAATATTTCCCGCCTAAATAATTAAATGCAGCTGTCAATGCGATCATTTCAGCATGTGCTGTTGAATCATTGAGCTTTTCAGTTTGGTTGTATGCCCTTGCAATGATCTTGTTATTACAGACAATAACTGCCCCAACAGGTATTTCTTTTTCATCCATCGCAATCTCAGCCTGTTTCAAGGCTTCCCTCATGAAGTGATCATCTGAAAGAATAATCAAACCCATATTTATTTTATTTTAACTGTTTGCATGATCTCACCTGCCGTTGATCTCCAGTCATTCATGATCCTTTGTGGAGTACTGAAACTGAATATCATAACAGATCCCTTCATTAAGGTATATTGAATATAGTAATACTTTTTAATACTCGCACCTTGTCTGAGTACACTTTGGGTTTCCGAAATCGAAGATGTGAATTCAAAAACAATATATTTTCTATCATTTATCTCCTCAATCGATTCACCTAGAAATTCAATATTATCAAAAAGATTCGTAATGTTACTTTTATAAAATGACTGCACTATTTCCAGATCAGAGGACTGCCATTTTGATACGGAAAAGTTTACACTGAAATCGACTTCTTTTGTAGAATTCGAATACAATGCTATAGGAGACCTGTATGATATGTATTTGGTCCCCACATCAGCTTCAGGTACCCGGGTAAAATCAGAGGGCAGTTTAACAGTAATATGCTTGTCGATTTTCACCTTTACGAGCTTATACTGCTGGCCGGAAAGCAGAAGAAACAATAATAGGAATATCAAGTTTCGATGCATCGTTACTTTCTATTAATATAATATCCAGTTGTAAATTTAAGTAAATTAATCTTGCTCAAATTACTTAAAATCAAAATTTTAGGATGATAATGTACTTTCGATGATAAGTTTTCAGATTATATCTATTTCAATCGTTAAATTTGCCTATTAAAATTTAAAAATATGTTAAGAACTCATACTTGTGGTGAATTAAGGATTAATCATGTTGGAGATATTGTTACCCTGACAGGATGGGTACAGAAGATAAGAGATAAGGGAGGCATGATATGGATTGATGTCAGGGATCGTTATGGGATTACCCAATTAATCTTTGATGAAAGTAAAACTGATGCTGGTGTTTTAAAAATAGCCAGATCAATTGGAAGGGAATATGTTATCCAGGCACAAGGAGAGGTAATTGAACGTATATCAAAAAATGAGAAAATAGAGACTGGTGACATTGAAATCTTTGTAAAAGATCTCGTAATCCTGAATAAATCAAAAGTGCCACCATTTACAATCGAGGAGGAAACTGATGGAGGAGAGGATCTCAGGATGAAGTATCGCTACCTTGATCTAAGAAGAAGGCCGTTAAAGGAAAACCTCTTACTGCGGCACAAGATCATGCAGGAAACACGGAATTATTTTAATGGTAAAGGTTTTATAGAGGTCGAAACACCTTTCCTTATCAAGTCTACTCCTGAGGGTGCAAGGGACTTTGTCGTACCTTCAAGGATCAGTGAAGGAGAATTTTACGCATTACCACAATCACCCCAAACATTTAAGCAATTGTTAATGGTTTCAGGTTTTGACCGGTATTTCCAAATTGTCCGATGTTTTAGGGATGAGGACCTCCGAGCGGATCGGCAACCTGAGTTCACTCAGATCGATTGTGAAATGTCTTTTGTTACCAGGGAGGATATTCTGGAAGTTTTCGAAAGCATGATGAAACACCTCTTTAAAGCTGTAAAAGGTGTTGAATTGAATGATTTTCCCATTATGCAATATAGTGAAGCCATTGAGAAATATGGATCAGATAAACCCGATATAAGGTTTGGAATGACTTTTAATGAACTGGACAACCTTGTAAAAGGCAAAGGGTTCAATGTGTTTGATAGTGCCGGACTTGTAGCAGGTATAAAGGTCAATGGGGCAGCAGATTGGTCCAGGAAACAATTGGATGCACTAACGGACTATGTCCGCCGACCTCAAATTGGGGCGAAAGGACTTGTATATGCAAAATGCAATCCCGATGGCACTTATAAATCCTCCGTTGATAAATTCTTCACCCAGGACGACCTGCAGCAATGGGCTGAATTATTTGAGGCAGAGAAAGGTGATCTTCTACTAATATTGGCGGGTGAACCTAGTCAGACCAGGAAAGCCTTATCAGAACTCAGGTTGAAATTAGGAGAGGACCTTGGGCTAAGGGATAATTCTAAATTTGCTCCGTTATGGGTTGTTGACTTTCCATTGTTGGAATGGGATGAAGAAAGTCAGAGATATCATGCTATGCATCATCCATTTACTTCTCCCACACCTGAAGAAATTGATTTACTGGATACGGAACCAGGTAAAGTAAAAGCAAATGCATACGATATGGTCATTAACGGTGTGGAACTTGGTGGCGGATCTATCAGGATCCATGATAAAGAAATTCAACAGAAAATGTTTCATGCTTTAGGATTTAGTCCTGAGGAAGCTAAGGCTCAGTTTGGATTCCTAATGGATGCCTTTGAATACGGAGCCCCACCTCACGGCGGAATCGCTTTTGGTTTCGACCGGATATGTGCTTTATTTGGGGGAACTGATTCGATACGTGATTACATAGCTTTCCCAAAAAATAATTCGGGTAGAGACGTTATGATTGACACACCATCACCAATATCCGATGATCAACTAAATGAATTACATATTCAATTGCGATCTTAAGAAAACAAGCTTTGACCAAGCAGGGGGAACTATTTATACCCGGTAAGCAGAGAGTAACTAGACAAGCTTCCTTTCTTGTTATAGGATTCTGTTTTTATTACTCCTACCCCCTCTGACAAATAATCAACTCCTTTCAGGTTTACTTTGTTGTTCATACCCATAACCTTTGTTGAACTTTCCATATCATATGAAATCTTATAACAGGAGAAATTGCCTGCAGGAGTTGTTATATCCTCCTTCGCCTCAACTTTCCTGTTGAAAATCTTAACAGATAGTGCCATATTTGCCATAGCAGGATTTCCTTCCATAGTCATTTTGCCTTTTATCATCCCATCTTTTAGAGATTGACCAATTTCCAGATTTTTTGGAATCTCCAGATAGTCTCCTTCCATTTCAAATTCAATATCTGAATCGCCGCCAAACATATCTTTGGGAATAAACTTATTCATATCCATCTTCAGTACCCCATCATCACAAATGTATGCAAAATTCATACTGGTTATTTCTTCTCCCTTTTTATCAAATGCCGTACCCTTAATATGAGCTGTTAATACACCCCCATTATCTTCAACACTGAGTATCTGAGATAAAGATTTTCCTGTGACTTTATCTTTTGCCGAATAATGGGTCATTTCATACTCTGTTCCCTCCTTAAAGTTGAAGTATGTATTACATTGACTTCGAGTTTCAAAGGAAACAAAGGAGATCAATAAGATTAGATAGAACTTCTTCATTGTTCAAATTTTTAGCTTTATTAAATGTTTTAGAACTCCAGATAATTAACTTTATTCTATTGGAAACATAATTTAGTGATTTTTGAAATTCAGTAATAGTAAACACGATTTAAAATTTCTAATTGAAAATGTTTATTGAAATTTCTTGGTTAAGTGGATATTTTTTACAAGTTTTTATTTCTCAATTTTTATGGAGTTAATAATTGATTAAGAGAATTCGACATATTATTTTTCTTCGGGATGTTTTGTTACTTTCAGTCAGTGCATTTGGTGGCCCACAAGCTCATCTTGCCTTATTCCTGAAGATCTTTGTCGAAAAACGGGGATACCTGACAGAAAAAGACCTTATAGAGCTGAATGCCTTATGCCAGGTTTTACCAGGACCTACCTCGACACAGACCATTACAGCTTTGGGTTATAGAATAGGAGGACATAAACTGGCTTATCTTACCTTGCTTTTTTGGGCCTTACCTGCCGTTTCGATAATGACTTTTTTGGGAATTTTAATGTCTAAATTTCATGAACAGGATATTTCAATCAATTTTACCCGATTCATACAGCCCATGGCAGTCGGTTTTGTGGGTTATGCTTCTATTCATATTGCCTGGAAGGTAGTACGAACCAAAACATCCTTTTTGCTTATGAGCCTTTCGGCTTTTTTGCTATATATGTTTCCGTCACCATTTCTTATACCGTTAATTCTAATTGGAGCAGGAGGATTAACAGCCTTCAATTTCAAAAAGCACCAGGTTGAGGATAAAGACAAGATAAAAATACGATGGAATAATTTTCTTCTTTGGGCTGGTGTTTTCATCATTGCTGCGCTTATCGGTCATTATACTAAGGAATTACCTGTTCGACTGTTCGAAAATTTTTACAGGAATGGAAGTTTGATTTTCGGCGGAGGACATGTGCTTGTCCCACTTCTTTTTACTGAATTTGTTGACTTCAAAGATTATTTAAGTTCTGAAGAATTCCTCGTAGGATTTGCTTTTGTACAGGCCGTACCTGGCCCTGTATTCTCCTTTTGCGCTTATGTTGGAGCCTTATCTATGAGGGAATATGGAATATTAGGCGAAATTGCCGGCGGATTAATTGCTTCCGCTGGTATATTCTTACCTGGAACATTCCTTATTTATTTCTTAATCAGATTTTGGGATAGCCTCAAACAATACCGGGTGATCAGAGCCTCTATTGAAGGCATTACTGCTGCAAGTACGGGATTGTTAATGACAGCTACTGTATTTATGATACAACCTATTGAAATGAATTTGATGAACCTGGGGATTATAGTAGGTACTTTTACCCTGTTAAATTTTGTAAATACCCTGGCGCCTCTACTGATTATAATTGGATTAATTGCCGGGATTTTCTTTTAAAGCAAGTGTAGCATTGTTTGATTCTATATGAAGCGAAACTTTTCCCCCAACAATAATTGGATAATTAGGCATGATATGTCCTATGGGAGCCCCAAAACAAACAGGGAAATCAAATTTTTCAGTGTGCCATAGGATCAGTTCTTCAATAGAATACCCAAATTCCTTTCTTTCAGTAATATCCGTAAAATGTCCGACAACCAATCCCTTTAATTTTTTGAACATCCCGGCTCTTTTCATATGCACAAGCATTCTGTCGACCCTGTACATTCTCTCATCAATATCTTCAATAAACAGAATCCTACCGTCGGTATTCAGTTGAGTTGACGTTCCTATACTGTTTGTTAGCATGGTTAAATTACCTCCTACAAACTCACCTGAGGCAAATCCTGGTCGATTATGTTTGTTGGTTGAAATTCTTATCTCTGGATATGTACCATTGAACAGGAATTTTTTAAGAATTTGAAGTGATTCTTCAGAATTATCTTCGAGAAAATTTATTGGCATTGGCCCATGAATGCCACTGTATTGATGACTGAGAAGTTTGTTAAGCAAAACAGTAATATCGCTATAACCAATGATCCACTTTGGAGATGAGATAAATCCATTAAGATCTAGTTGATCAATAATCCTGGAAGTTCCATATCCTCCACGGGCACAGAATATGCATTTTATCTCTTTATTGTCTAAGAGTTCCTGAAATGCCTGAAATCTTTCTTTGTCAGTACCAGCGAAATCGAAGTGGTTCTTATCCCAGTTTTTAGATAGAATCACCTCCAGTCCCCAGGATTCAATAATGGTTTTAGCTTGATCAATATATCTTTCAGGAATTTTACTGGCTGGAGGTATTATCCCTGTTAGGTCAGAGGGCTTTAGGAATGGCGGGAATACGATCATTTTAATAAATACAGATATTTTGTCCTGCATTTGCTGGACAAAATATCTGTTAAGTGATCTTATTCACTAGCTTCAGCAGGTGCTTCAATACCCAATTCAGCAAGAACCAGATCAGTTATGTTTGATTCTTCATTTGCATATAATAATACAGCAAATGCGCCTACATCACTGCTAAAAACATGAGAATAGCTATTTGCTTCCGCAACAACATTAATGGCATTCTGTATTTTTTCATATGCAGGTTGCAACAGATCTACTTGCTTCTTTTGAAGAGAAGCATCTGCATCCCTTTGGAATTTCTCAATAGATTGTCTTAATCCATTTAACTCATTTTCTTTATCTCTGGCAACAGCAGGTAACATTTCACCGCTGCTCATTTTTGTCTGATAATCATTAAGTTTCTCCTGAAATTCGGCCATTTTGGATTGCAATTGAGATTCAAGTTGTTTCCCATATGCGGTAAGTTCTGCTTCTATTTCTTTTGCTTCAGGAAGTAGATTTAATACATAATCCACATTTGTGTAACCGATCTTTAAATTAGACTGTGCGTAACTATTGTTTACTGCTATCACCGTAAACAAAGTAATTACAATAAATATCTTTTTCATTATTGTGTTTTTTAAGTGTTTATTCATCCGTTTAAAATTTCCAAGTCAATTAGTAATATTATCTTAAATTTTGAGAGCGGATGTAACCGCTCCGTTCTCACTAAACTATTTAATCATTCGTTTATTAAGATCAATGATTAAAAAAGGTTAGCCGTTTCATTTTATAACATCATTCTTATCTCCCAATCCAAGTTCTTCCAAAACATAATCAGTATAATCATGGATTGGATCAGTATATATTAGTACAAGTTCACCGGATTTATCAAATACCATTTGAAGCCGATTGTCTTTAGCCACTTTTTCAACGGCATCAAAAACCTTATCCTGCACTGGTTTTATAAGTTCCTTCTTCTTTAAAAAAAATAAGCCCTCATATCCAAATACCTTCTTATGATAAGCTTTTACTTCCTCTTCTTTTATTTGGATCTCAGCCAATCTCTCTTCCTTCATTTCTGCTGTCAGCAATACTTCTTCAGCCTGAAGTTTATCATACAGGGATTCAATTTCCCTGTACATCGATTGTATTTCCTGATCCCAGCTCAAAGATAATGTATTAATTTCATCTTGCGCTTCCTTATATTCCGGAATTTTACTTAGAATGTATTCCGTATCAACATAACCCCATTTCTGAGCAAAAACGCTGCTCAGCGCAAATACTACTAACAAGCAACTAAGAATTATGCGTTTCATAATATTATGTTTATCTAAACTGCTGACCAATTGTAAAGTGGAATTGCGACCCACTAACATTTGGCTGTCCAGGTAACCTGTCAAAACCATATGCCCAATCAATACCCAGCAAACCAAATGCCGGCATGAATATTCGGGCCCCTAAACCGGCTGACCGGTATGTATTAAATGGATTAAACTGATATCCGTGAATCCAGTTGCCACCACCTTCTGCAAATGTTAAAACATATATGGTTGCCGATGGATTTAAAGATATCGGGTACCTTAATTCAAAGACCAATTTATTATAGGCTGTCCCCCCTTCAATTCCGGTAACAGGATCCCTTGGAGTAACTTCCCTGTCTTCATAGCCACGTAACGCGATAATGTCCGTTCCCAGCAAGAAATCTTGTCCGGCTAATCCGCTTCCGCCCATCACAAATCTCTCAAATGGACCTATTGGTGCACCATAACCACCCATGTAACCAACGTGCACCCTAGCATTAGCTACCAAATTTCCTGCCAGTTTTTGAAAAAAGCTAGCATCGAACATCCATTTGTGGTATTCGATCCACTTATATTTGGTTGCATTATCAGCAGTTTCATAGTCAATATCATTCCATAATGAGTATGGCGGTGTTAAGCTTACACTCAACGAAATATTTGAACCATATCTTGGATACATGGGTTGATCTACACTATTTCGGGATAATGTTGTATTAAATGTGATATTGTTTGCAACCCCGGTTGAAAAGCCAAGTCTGTAACCATAGTTGTTCAGATCATAAATATAATAATTGAGAGAATTGCTTAAGGTAAAGTAATCATCAGGCCAGCGGATCCTTCTTGCAAGGCTAAAGGTTATCCCACTTAATTTGAGCCATCCCTGTGTTTCAACCGAGCTGAAGGCATTGGTCCTTTGGGAAGATCTTTGTAGAGAAATGGTAAAAGCATTTGGCTTTCTACCACCTAACCATGGTTCTGTGAATGAGAATGAATAACTCTGATAGGCTTTTCCATTCGCCTGTACACGAAGTGATAATCTTTGCCCGTCACCAACTGGCAGAGGATGCCATTTCTTAGGCTTGGTCAGGTTCCTTAATGAGAAATTATTGAATACAAGTCCCAGAGTTCCTACAAAACCATAATAACCACCCCATCCACCGGATAATTCTATCTGGTCACTTGGTCTTTCAGTTAGCGAGTATTCAATATCCACTGTTCCATCCTGAAAATTCGGAATAGGGTTGATCCCAATTGTCTCCGGATCGAAATATCCTAACTGGGATAATTCACGCTGAGTTCTGATTAATGCAGCCCGGCTGAATTTCTGACCTGGAAGTGTCCTGATCTCCCTTAGTATAACATGATCATTTGTCCTTTCATTTCCTTTGACTATAATCTTATTGATATCAAATTGCCGGCCCTCTTGTATACGCATTTCAACGTCAATAGAGTCACCGTCAATTTCAGTTTCAACCGGGGTACAGCTATAAGCCAAATAACCATTATCCAGATACAATGCTCCCAGATCAGTACCATTAGGATTGAATGTTAATTTCGTATTGATGAGTTCCATGTCGTATACATCCCCAGTTTGTACTCCCAATATTCTGTCAAGGATCTCGTCCTCATATATAAAATTTCCGGTCCAGATAATATCCCTGAAATAGTATTTCATACCCTCCTCAATGGATATGTCTATGTTAATTTTATTGTTCCCTATATTGTAAACAGAGTCAGTGATAATTCGAGCGTCACGATATCCTTTAGAATTAAAATAGGTGATCATGCTCTTTTTATCATTGAGATATTCTTCAGTTAGGAATTTCTGTCCTTTAAAGAAATTTAACTTTACCTGTTCGTTCAGATACTCCGTAATTTCAGCAGTTGATACGGGTTTTGTTTTTGTAAAGAAATTCTTGAATTTTTTGCCATTCAAGTTTGCAATAGATTTAGTGAGGTCTTTAAATAGCCAAAACCTTATATGCTCATTGGTCTTTTTCATTTTACTCTTGAGCTTGGAATCGACCACATCAGAATTTCCATATATATTAATCCTATTGATCCGGACTTTATATTTTTTATCAATTTCCAAAGAGATTTGCACTCCGTTGGATACCAGAGTATCTAATTTCTGAATACTATTTACTTCTGTGTTCAGGTAACCTTTTTCAATAAAATACTTCTTTATGGAAAGTTCTGTATTCTTTAGTAATACATCCGTTAATACACGTCCGCGTATAAGTTTTATCTGATCATTGAGTTCTGTTTGTTGAGATTTGGTAATGCCATCAAAATTTATTCTTGTAATCCGAGGACGTTCTTTCAAATCAATATTCAGATATACCAGTTCGCCTTCTATTTTTGAAACATAGATTCCCACATCACCGATAATCCCATTCTCCCATAGCTTTTCAATAGCGCCACTTATAGCATCTCCTGGAATTTTTATTTTATCTCCAATTTTCAATCCACTGATGGAAATTAGTGCATTGATATCAAGGAATTGAGCACCAGTTACTTCAATATTCGCAATTTCAAAAACTTTAGGATTTCTGTAATCAAGTTGGATATCAACATTATCAGCACTTCCATTATCACTTTTAATCAGACCGACCTGGGGGTAGGCACTAAAAATAGGTATTGATAATATAATTATTATTAAAAATTTTCTCATCCCTCCAAATTTACCTGTTCACTAATCTTTCCAAACCTTCTTTCCCTTTTCTGATAAGATATTATGGCATCAATCAAATGTTGTTTCCTGAAATCAGGCCAAAGCAACTCAGTTACATATAATTCCGTGTAAGCCATCTGCCATAATAGAAAATTACTAATCCGCATTTCTCCGCTTGTTCGAATCAAAAGTTCTGGATCAGGTATATTTGAAGTACTAAGATAACGTGAAAACAATTCCTGATTTATATCTTTTTCTGATATAAGGTCGTTTTTAACATCTTTTAACAGACTTTTTATCCCTTGAACGATATCCCAACGTCCGCTATAACTTAAAGCCAGTATTAGGGTCAGGCCTGAATTATTTTTGGTGATGTCCATGGCTTCACTAAGTTCCCTCTGACATTTTGGGGGAAGGCTATCAATATCACCAATTGCTTTAAGCATTATATTGTTCTTGATCAAAGTTTCAGTTTCCTTTCTTATGGTAGACACAAGCAATTCCATAAGGCCTCTTATTTCTGCTTTTGGTCTGTTCCAGTTTTCTGTTGAAAAGGCGTATAATGTCAGATACTTAATGCCCAGTTCCGCAGATCCTTCTGAAATATCCCTGATTGCTTTAATTGCGTTTTGATGCCCAAAGATACGTCTTGCTCCTTGCTTTTTAGCCCACCTTCCATTACCATCCATGATCACAGCGATATGGTTGGGTAAATTGCTTTTATCTATTATTTCATTTGACATCATCAATTGCTTTTTAAAGCAGACTGCAAAATTGGCGTATTTTTTTAAGAATTAAAATCAAACAGGGATAGAATCATTCCCAATCGTAGGGGCAAGGGATGATATAGAAGGTATAATTGAGTGTAAATCCTATAAAATAGTATGTGTCAAAGCTATATTGGTTAGCATAAACATAATCCGGACCAATTGGATCCCCTTCCCCGATACCATCGAGATAATCAAAAAACGTAACTCTTGCACTTGCTTCCAGACCCAGGTCAATTCGTTTACTTACCTGGTATTTAAAACCAATGCCAATAGGAATAGCTGGCTGGATCCTGCTTTGATTTGAATTACTGGCAGCATCTCCAAAGTAAGTAAATGCAGCCAGCCCAAGACTCAGGTAGGGTGTCCAGTGAACTCTGGAATGCTTGCTTTTATAATCTAGAAAATAGAATTCAAAAGAACCGAATGCCTCTAAGATGGTTGTATTAAAAGAAATGGATGTCATCTGATTTTCGGTATCATCAAAGAATTCATTGCTGCCATGAATCATACCTGCAGCAATACCGTATTTTAAACCTACCGCATCTGTTAAGTTGGTTCTAAGAAAAACAGAAGCTCCAGGTCTATGGTTCTTTAAGCTATATCCATTTGAAAGATCACCAGTATAATTGAAAGCTCCAATCTGGAATCCTATCTCAGTTAATTGACCAAATGAATTGCTGAAAGAAGTAAATATTAATAGAAAAAAAAGGAGAAGTATTTTATATATTCCAATTTTGGCAGTCCCAAAAATGCTTTTGAGCCCTTGATTAGATCTATCTGAATTTCGCATTCTGGAAAGTTCCACCAAAAATATATGTTATTTTTAAACTGGTGACAAAATACATATCATTGTCGCCCGAATTGCCACGGATGCTTGAAGGATGTCCATCCCCGTAACCTGCAAATACCGTATACGTATTTCCATCATAAGCTGAAGTATACGTATATTCTGTCGTATTTGGAAGAATTACATTTTCGAAATCCCTGGGTTCTCCTGATCTGATTGCAGTAAGTTCCTGTGAACGGTCAGATAATGCCCTCGCCAAAGGAGAATCAAAGATTCCCAGATCAACATAATTCCTGCTAACGTCGTCAATATAATCCGTAAACAAAATCCTGTACCCGATTTCAAAAGAGAAATCAAGATTATTGCCAAGCTTATAGCTGAAGCCTAATCCGATGGGCACAGAAATTTGTACCTTACTGTAGGGCTTAACGTCATAAGCATCACTATATTGCCCTTCGGTTCCAAGAGGTTGTAAGGCTACCCATTTTCCTGCTTCCGGGATGCTGTTGCCCAACTGATCAGTTTCAGGAGCCATAGCTTTTGGATTGTGGTAGAATACACCAATCCCGCCAAACAGGTAAGGATTAAAAACCGGCCGACTTATGTAAGTGCCCCTGTTGGTAAGAAGATCAATCTTAGCCTGGAAAGAAAGTTCATATACCCTGTTCCTGAACTGGATATTTCTGATATACCTGTATTTTGCCAAATCATCATTAGGATCAGCGGAAACATAATCATCGCCGGTAATGGTGCCCATATCTAAAGCAAGACGAAAGGTCACACGAGGAGCATATTTATAATCAAGGAATAAACTGATCCCGGGCCTGGTGAATTTCAGATCGGTACTTGCCCAACCGGAAGCAGGAGCAAGGTCTCCAAAATAATTTAATATATTGACCCCTCCTCCAAATGCAAAATACCTTTTATTGCCGAAGGTATTTATCGCTCCCCTGTAATTAGAAATTTTTAAGTTGTTTTTCTTTTTGATATTTTTTTGGGGGTAGGCTATCTGTGATAACGAAATAAACGTTAGTAAGAAAAACAGAAAGAAATAATTCCTCCTCATTAAAAATATCCGAATATTAAAATTTATTCCTTGAAAAATCCCGGTCTAAAAATAATTAAATTTTTTTATAACACTTAATTTTTTTTCAGAATCAACATATTATTTAAGTTATTGGGGCAAAATTGAAATGATCTACAATTTAAAAGATTAAATGTCGATTAATTTCAATAAGAGGTTAAGCCTGTCCTGGTGGCTTTCTGCATCTTCCGTTTCAAGGAATTGAGCAACAATATTGTATCCAAATCGTTCCAAGGTGGCTATGATCCTGTTAGATTCAAGAATATTAATTTTAAGTGTTAATAACAATTTATTTGAATCATTAGGATCAGTTTTGACATAAGTGCTTAAGACTTTGGCATTATTTTCTTCTACCAAACGCGTAATTTCAGCAAGAGAATAGTCTATTTTGTTAATCGATAAAATAATTATGGCACCAGGTGATTGGATAGCACTTGATTCAGATACGGCATTGAGAATATCATCAATTGTTGCAATTCCCATATAATTCATATCATCGTCTACAACGGCTACCAGGTCAATATGATAGTCTTTAATTAAGCGAATCAGGTCATAATAATGCTGTTTATGGTTAACATAGCAATTCTCAGCAATAAGTTTTATTTCCCGGATATCTTTTTCAAGATCGTTATTTTCAAAAATAACATCTTCACTTACAAAGCCTTTGAAGAGTCCTTTTTCAATAACCGGCAGAAAATTTGTACGTAATTCACCCATCCATAAAATGGCCTTTTCAGCTTTATCTTTCATCGATAATGCTGGGATCATCTCATTTATGAGTTCTTCTGCAATCATTTAAATTGATTTAAATTTATTTGTATCCTGAACAATAATACACAAAACTTGAATAAAAAAAATGAATCTGTTTCTTTTTATACATCATTATGTCTTACCCAATTCAGCAGCATCATTTTCCCAAATTCTGTGAGAATAGCTTCCGGATGGAATTGCAATCCACGGATATTTAAATCCCTGTGCCGCATCGCCATGATCTCATTCTTTTCTGTCCTGGCAATTATTTCTAAACTTTCCGGTAAATCACTGAGAATTAATGAATGGTATCTTACAACCTGGATCTCATTTGGCAGGTTTTTGAATAAATAGTCTTTCTCAAGGAAGACATTTGAAATTTTACCATGCATGGGTTTTTCAGCATTAATAATAGGCGCATTGAAAAACTGACCAATGGCTTGATGACCGAGACATATTCCTATAATTGGCAATTGGTTTTTATAGTATCTGATCACCTCCAGCAGGTTCCCGGATTCTTCAGGCAGGCCAGGCCCGGGAGATAGTACAACTCCTTTATAATCATATTTGGTTATTTCGTCTATAGTCTGATTGTTCCTGAACACCTTTGGCGTAACTTTTAATTGCTTGAAATAGTCCACCAGGTTATAGGTAAAGGAATCGAAATTATCTAATAGCAATATCAATTCTATCTAATTAAATAAATCTTTTATTGATTCGAATAGATCGGAGGCGAATGGGAAAATTGCCGAGATATACTCTCCAACTTTAGGAGCCAGTCCAACAATATGTGGGTATAATATACTTTTCTCCGTTAATGCATTGGGGACCACAAGATTTACCTGTAAGGATAGCCATAAAACAATACTGACGAGGAATGCCCATTTAAAAATACCAATTATTGCTCCTGCGAAATTATCAAATACTCCCAGAATAGTAAGGTCCAGAAACTTTTTGGTAGCGTGGCCCAGCATGTTCACTAAAATAAGGATGCCGATGAAAATACCAATAAAAGCAATGAATGGAATAAAATTACTATATGCAGGAATATATTTACTTAAGAATTCTATACCGGTATGTAATAGTTTAAATGCCCCCAATACTGCCATAATCAATGCAATTATGCCCACGAGTTCCATTATAAGCCCTCTTTTGTACCCCATGTATGCACCAATCAGTAGAGGAATTAAAAGTATAAGGTCCAGAGTTCTCAATTAGCTAAAAGTTTTTTAGTTAGTTCAGCAATTTTCCTTCCCTCGGCTTTACCTGCCAGTTTTTTAGATGCCAGTCCCATTACTTTTCCCATATCTTTCATACCCTGTGCACCAATATTTGTTATGATCGCGTTTAACTCAACTTCAATTTCTTCTTCTGACATTTGTTTAGGCAGATATCGTTCTATGATTGTCAGTTCCTCTTTTTCTTTTTGAGCGAGATCCTGCCTCCCTTGATCTTCATAGATCTGTAATGAATCTCTACGTTGTTTTGCCGCCTTCATGAGAATACCCATTTCAACATCCTTATTTAACTGGTCCTGCATTCCTTTTTCTGTTTCAGCAAGTAGGATAAGAGATTTAATTGCTCTCAAAGCACGTAACTCATCTTTACGCTTATTGAGCATGGCTTGTTTAATATCAGCGTCAATTTGTTCTTTTAGGCTCATGAGTTATTTCATTAGAAAGTATAATAATGCTAAATTGCAATCAAATTTAATAATAAAATTTACAATGACTAAGCTAAGTGTAAATATCAATAAGTTTGCTACATTACGCAATTCAAGAGGAGGTAATAATCCAGATGTAGTTAAGGCAGCTATCGATGCCCAACGATTTGGGGCAGAAGGAATTACTGTTCATCCAAGACCTGATGAGAGGCATATTACATATCAGGATGTACTGGACATTAAACCTGTTATAACTACAGAATTCAATATCGAAGGATATCCTGATAAAAGATACATGGACCTGGTTAAAAAAATAAAACCTGACCAGGCCACACTGGTTCCGGATCCTCCCGATGTCTTAACATCCAATACCGGCTGGGATACAATGAAAAATGAAGAATTTCTTTCTGATATAATAGCTGAACTTAAGGACTCTGGAATACGAACATCATTATTTGTTGATCCAGTTAAAGCCATGGTCTTAGGTGCTGTGAAAGTCGGGACAGACCGTATTGAATTATATACGGAGCCTTATGCTGAGAACTACCTTCTGAACAGGGAGAAGAAGCGGTTAAGGCATACGTTGATTGTGCGGAATTAGCCAAAAAGGAAGGCCTTGGATTGAATGCTGGTCATGATCTTTCTCTCGAGAACCTATCATATTTTAAGAAGAAGATACCGTTTTTAGATGAAGTATCAATTGGTCATGCTTTAATATGTGATTCGATTTATCTTGGATTTGAGAATACAATTCAATTATATTTAAATCAATTACGATAAATTTGATTCTATGATTAAATCAATGACAGGATTTGGCAGAGCTGAATCATTTACTGAAGATCTGAACATTGTTGTGGAAGTTAAATCCTTAAATTCAAAATTCTTTGATACCATCATTAAAATGCCTAAAGTATTTTCTGAGAAAGAAATTGAAGTAAGGAATATATTAGAGAAATCCTTAATTAGAGGGAAGATCTCGGTAGCTATCGATTATCAAAATAAAGCCACCGGAAGTCAGCCTCAGGTGATCAATAAATCATTGTTTACTAAATATTACAATGAACTTAATTCATTGGTAAAAGAATTATCTGATGATAAGGCAGATATATTCCGGCTTGCTTTATACCTCCCCGATGTGATCTCTCCTGAAATCAACTATGAGGAAGGTGCAAATTGGGAGCACATCAAGTCAGTTATGAATGAGGCCATTGGTTATTGTGACGTATTCAGGACTCAGGAAGGAGAAAACTTATCAAATGAGTTAAATATTTATATTGGAGAGATAGAAAAATCACTTATAGAGATCGATAAACTGGATCCGGAGAGGGTAGTGCAAATAAGAGATAGAATTAAAAGCAACCTTAATGAACTTATACCGGATAATAACTATGATGAGAACCGATTTGAGCAAGAGTTAATTTATTATCTTGAGAAATTGGATATAAGCGAAGAGAAGGTACGTTTAAAGGGACATTTGGATTATTTTATAAGCGAAATGAATTCGCCAGAATCCAATGGTAAAAAGCTTAATTTTATTTCCCAGGAAATAGGAAGGGAGATTAATACTATAGGATCTAAAGCCAATTATGCCCCCATAACAAGGAGTGTCGTTCTGATGAAAGATAGCCTTGAAAAGATCAAAGAACAGTTATTAAATATCCTTTAATATCATTTGATCACTCTTTATATTGATTCTTCAAGACGGAAGTGTATCGGGATTATCATTTTTACCCTTACCGGCTGTCCTCTTTGTTTGCCGGGTTTCCATTTTGGGGCATTTTCAATAATTCGGCATGCTTCTTCATCACATCCTCCCCCGATTCCCTTCATTGTTTTGATATCAGTCAGACTACCATCTTTTTCTACAACAAATTGTATATAAACCCTTCCCTGTATATTGCTTCTTTGTGCTAATCTTGGATATTTAAGATTTTGACCTACATAGGAGTAAAATGCACTGAATCCCCCTTCTGGTTCCGGTTGTTGCTCAGCAATAGTAAAAATCTCCTCGGCCTTTTCCTCCTCGATCTCTAATTCCATTTGTATAAATACAGGTTGATCTATTATCTGCTCCTCAGTCATTTCAATATCAAGATCAATTTCAATCTCTTCCATTACCTCCTCTTCATCCGGTATTTCAATAATCTTTGGCTGTACGAATTTTGGTTTTGGAGCTGGCGGTTGCTCGGTAGGAGGGACATCTACAATGTTTTCAAAGGTTGAAGATACTTTACCCAGATCTACAATTTTTCCATCATCGAAGAATTTCCACTCGAATGCAGTTATAATTATTAATAGACTGAGACATAATCCTATACAGAAGAAAAGCTTTGAAAGGCGAATCTGTTTGGAAGCTTTTGCAAATTTCACCCTTATCAAATCACTAACCAGAAGACATTGATTTTTCCTGGATTTTTGCGGTTTATAATGGCCTTTATTTTTCCGATAAATGCCATTTTTTTCATATTTATCAAGCTTTTTCATGGCATTTGCTATTTAAAGAACTTAACGGAAACTAAATGTAATTATTTAGTACCCTTTTAACATTATTAACGATAATAATATTGGATTGGTTTTTAATAAAGACCTGAAGGTGATGGATTAGGAAACATAAATTGTATATGATGTTTCAAGTAAAGACATATTTCAGTGGTTTTATATGTTCAAATCTCAATAAGTAGAGGAACAAATATTGAAAATTATAATTGAGAGTGAACCGGGCAAGTATTATGCAAAAAAAAATCCCGCCGGATGGCGGGATCGTATTAATGTTTTTATGTTTATCCTAACTTAAAGGTTATCGGAAGGATCATCCTTACTTTTACAGGACGGCCTCTTTGCTTACCAGCATTCCATTTTGGAGATGACTGAATAACCCTAATTGCTTCCTCGTCACATCCTGCACCTATACCCTTGATGGCTTTTACATCAGTTATGGTACCATCTTTATCAACAACAAATTCAACGAACACTTTACCCTCAATACCCATTCTTCGTGCTTGGGCAGGGTATTTCAGTTTTTTACCAATATACTCATAAAAAGCAGCCATCCCACCTTTTGGTTGAGGCTGATCTTCCACGATCGTGAATATTTCTTCTGCTACCTCTTCTTCAACAGGTTCATCGAATACAATATCTTCAACAACAGTTTCTTCTGTTATCTCAACGTCAAGATCGACTTCAATTTCCTCTTCGATCTCTTCTTCATCGGGAACCTCTATAATTTCAGGTTGTTGAATTTTTGGAGGAGGAGGAGGTGGTTGTTCGGTTGGAGGAATTTCCATCACATCTTCAAATTCATCGGCAACCTGACCAAGATCCATCAGTTCACCATCATCATAGAACCTCCACTCAAATGCGGTAATCACTAATAAAAGGCTGACGACCAACCCAATATTAAGGAATAATCCTGTCTTTTTATTAAGATCGGCCTTTGGATTCTTTTTCGCTTCCATAACAATAACGTTTTATTTGTTTGCCAAATTATACCTTGACGAATATCAAAGATATAAAATATTTTTCATTTGTCTAATTCGAAAAGTATTTAAATTTTAGAAAAAATATCCAAATCCCAATAGCAGAACCTATGAAATTTGTTATTAAATCTAGCCAGTGAAAGTGTCTTCCGGGTATAAAATACTGTCCGGTTTCTGTAATTAAACTAAAAACAAGTGACCAAAGAATTACTACTGTTATTACATTCTGTTTGGAGATTGCCTTATCTTCTTTTCCCAACATAATCCCTGTAAGCAGGAATGAAAAGATAAAGAACATCCCAAAGTGGGCTAGAAATCCGGCAAAAGTAATATTCAAAAAATCATGTTTTGGCAGTGCTTCACCAGGGGTCCAGGTTAGGATAAGCGATACAAGTATCCATACCAGGAAAAACTTTGAATATAATCTCAAGACCTATTCTGCAATTAATTTCTGGTAATCTTCTGCTGAGAGAAGTTCATTTACAGATGAGGCATCTTTTAATTCAATTTTAAGAATCCATCCCTTACCATAGGGGTCACTATTGACCAGTTCTGGTTCACCTTCCAGGGTTTCATTAAACTCCTGAATTTTACCGGATACTGGCATAAAAAGATCCGAAACTGTTTTAACAGCTTCTATCGTGCCAAATGATTCCCCTTCATCTACATCATATCCTTCCGATTCTACTTCTATATATACAATGTCTCCTAGCTCTTTTTGAGCAAAATCTGTAATGCCGATGGTTCCTATATTGCCTTCAACTTTGATCCATTCATGGTCTTTTGTGTATTTTAGATCCTCTGGAAAATTCATAATTATTATGTTTTGAAATTTACTGGTTCAAATATAATCCATTAAAGAATTATTGTGCTAAACTAAATCTAATTTGTGTTCCAAAAGAAGTTGTTGCCCTCTTAAATGAGCTTGAGATCAACGGTTCGTTTATATTCCTTTCAAAATAGAAAGTCATGTTCAATCTTTGATTGATGGTGTATTGAATGGTTGGCCTCAATTGGAAATTAATATTTCCCTGGGTTATGGTGTTAGTCTCATCAATTTTTCTTTGCACCGTTTTAGTATCACGAATAGTAAAATTGATCCTGAATTGGATGTCATTATCAAGCACTACGGTATTCCCCCTGAATTTGATGGGTAATCTCAATTTTGTTTTTGTCCATCCAACATCCACAGAAAAATCCTTGCTGTTTAATTCAGTGATCTGCGCGTTAGACATATTCAGTGCCAGGTTTCTTTCTTTTTTATATTCTATCCTGGCAGTCAGGCGATTTTTGGTCCTCAGGTTAAGCCCGATAAGAGGAGAAAACCTTTCTGATATGATTGCCTGGGCTATTACATAAACAGGTACAAGATCATTATTTTCATTTTGTACAAATCCCGGTGGTGTATCTTCTATTGCATTATCCAGATTAATGAACTGATCATATAATAAAGAGTTAGCATAATTATTTACCGAGTAGGTTGAACTGTAGGCATGTGTAATATTAATGGATGAAAATATGTTTTTAAAAGCCTCGATTTTACCAAGCCCTGAGTAATCCAGTCTCCAGTTAGGTAAAGGCCATTTTGGAAAGAAGTCAAAGCAATAGTATTTGGATCCTTATCCTGATATGCTGCAAGGAAAGAGGGAATGAGCACGTCCTGAGAATTGGAATTAAATTCACCGGACGGATTAATAGCGTTAAGCCGGCTCCGGATAATATCCCTATTATCTTCAAATGTCTCAAATGTTTGATTGGTATTATCCTCCGCATCTTTAACAAATGAAGTGCCGATTGTAACAACAGTAATACTGTAACTACCTGTTCTTGTTGGAGCCAGTTGGACCGGGACCTGCCCGATGCTTCCATCACCTAATGTATCTGTATTGTATCGGAATATTTCGTGGAAGTTGTCGGAACTTACTTTATTGGCTACAAGTTGAATCCTCAGGTCAGGAGCAGGTTCGATGTTTCCGGTTAGTTTTATGTCAATATTATTATATTGAGTAAACGGAAACGATAAAAATTCACTTCTGGCTAGCCAGTCATTTTCCACGGCTCTTCTCTGAATATCCCTGCTTTGACTCCCAAATACGAAGTCCCATCCTGGAGCTGAAAATGAGGAGTCCATACCAAAAAGGAATACTGATGGAGTATAACCTGGCAATACAGTTCCCTGCCTGTTATTATAGCTGAAATTCACCGACCGTAACATCATCAGAAAACGCAAAAATCCTTTTCCAAACTTGTTGTCTCTTTTTTGAATAGTAGTATCTGCCTGTGTTTGCGTTCGGGAAGTAGTCGGGCGCCTTGAACTGCGGCTGGGGCTATTTATATCTTTTAGCAGTTTAGATTTATTATATAATTTTACCAGATCAAATTTGCCATTCAAGCCCCAATCCCTTTGATTCTGAACTGTATTTCCAAGTGTATCAGACTGGTCGGTCGCTCCAGCTTTCCAAGTATAACCCACCCTATAGCGAAAATCTGAATTGATCCAATCAGTCAATGGCGTTTTGTCAATAGGGATTCTATAGGTCAGGCCTACATCTTGATCATAGGTTTTCATACGTCCAAGATTTTTGAGATTCGTTTTAATGGAATCCCGTTTTGCATCTGTATCAATATCGCCAGCTGGTTCATCGACAATTGCATTGACTCTCGCCATATAATCAATTGAAATGCTTTTGGTCAGGTTCCATCTCAAATTATAATTTCTGTCAAAAAAGAAGGATTTTTCCCAAGTAGGTAAAATTCCTTCTGTAGTTAGGTCACCATTCCGTAGTTGTTCTTTTAAAAATCTTCTATTCAAATCCCATCTGAAACCCAGGTTTGAAACCATTGGTGTCAGATTAATATCTTTGATCAACTGAAGCCAGGGAGAGGAGAAAGCCTTGGAATTTTTTAAAGGTTCATAGGTTCTTGGAGTAGAACTCCAATTATAAGCCAATCCGATTCGCATCTGTTTATTTATATATTCCTGTTTGTAAATATTTGTTTGTAAAGCATTAGAATAGGCATATGTAAAAGAAAAGTTCTCGATATCATATATCCTGCTTTTCGCATTTTCCTTTGTTTTCACCTTACGGACATTCGTAAAATTGATGCTTTTCCTCGTTGTTACGTCTTGTACGAGTTTTGAATAGGCATCTCTTTCCTCCTGATTATCAAAAGTCCTCAAGGTCGCCTCGAGGGGGACGTCCGGATCAAGTGGATCATAGCTTGGAGTTATTTTTCTTTCTTCATAACTGACATACATTGGAATTTTTAAACCTACTTTTTCGGGGATGAATTTATCAAGGGCAACGTTTGCTGAAATGTCATAATCCAATACTTCTTCCCTTCTTCTTTCAGATATTCGTTGCGAAATAGCACCAAATCCTACTGAACTATATCTCAAATCCCCATTTATGGTTGCAAAATCTGCCAGCTTGAGGTCAAGTCTTGCGTTAGCGGCCCAGCCTGGATCGTTCTTAAAATCAGTTACACGTAATTCGTTGGCCCAAATGTGTATGCTTATGGGATCCCCATCCGGGGTTTTCGGGTTCCGTATACCTATCATCATGGCTTGAACATCATGCAAGTCAGGTCGTCCAACGACCGTAATCTTATATTGATTTACATTTCTCGAAAATGGGATGTTAATATTTAATCCCCCCTTATCCCTTAATTTCTTCAAGGCATACAGATCATCAAATTCCATATCGATATTATTTTCTTCCGGCCAAATGACATTAGGATCAGTACTTCCTTTCGGCGTATAAACAAGTGGCACTTCGATCTCATAATAGTTATCAACCATGTCCGTGCCCAATCTAAGGAATGCAGTAGCTGAATCCCCCTGGTTTCCATTGTTCTGTGCATGGAAAAACATCTTGATCCGACCATAGTTAACAAGGTTGAGGGCCACATTCTTAAATACACCACGTGCATCCCCATCTACCAATCCATCCACTGTGAGTTTTATGGATTGTTCATTGGTCTGCCTGTATATCGGAGAAGTATTATCTATATCTTGTTCAATACCAGGTGGCAGGACATACGGGGTTTCACCTTCGGCAGGGGATCCGTTCTCTTCAAGGTTGACTACAGAAAATACAAAATTTGAGTTTATTATTTCCGGTGGCTCCATTAGAAATTTTTCTCTAAGACTTAGTTGGTAACGACGCCACTGTGCCCCTACCAGTTGAAATTTAACCATCCTTAGAACAGCAGGTTGCTCCCAATCCGTCATAATGCTTCTTATAAATCGTATGGATTTGAATCCAACAATATTACCCTGTATCCTGCTTGGTTTGAGTATTGGAATCCTGATGAGGTACCAATTTACCCTCTGTCCGTTAATTTCATTAGTTATCACTTCGCTTACAAAATTTTTCCCAACTTCCAGGCTTCCCGGCCTCAGGTCCACTTCGTATTCATAATATTCTTCAAGGTCGCTTAAGGTATTGTCAAAGTTCAGGTCTTCATTGTCCGGAAAAGTTGTTCCTACAGGTGTATATTCAGTCGTTCCTGTGACCAGGGGGGAGTTCCCATCCGTCAGGTTAAACTCTTTATACCTTTCAAGTATTTTTGCATCCTCATCATCCAACTCAGAGCCAAGAAAATATTGAAAATTGTCTGCTGAGACGTCTTCCAATATCCTATCGCGTGCATCAGCACTTACGTTTATATTACTAACAAAATCATTAAAGTAGTTTGCTTCATTCGTATTTATTACCCCATCCATACCAACATCCTGGTTGGGTCTTGCTATCTCGGAATTGTCGAAAGCATTAGTAAGGTATTGTTCCTGTGTTACCCTTCCCCAGGCATTGTTGGTTGTCCTGGAAGAATCCCCATCAGCTGGCAGTCCATTCTCAAAGGCGTGCCGGCTATCTTTCATCACATCCTCGGAAATACTTCCAAGATGAAATATCAACTTGCCCCCGGTAGTGTTGGCTGCTGGTGGATTGATCCCGTCGTTAATTAATCCATTTGGATTATTTAAATCACCGTTGGTTGCATTAATGAAAGGATCCATAAGCCAGAATTCGAGATATTCAATATTGGTTTGGTCAAAATCGACATCTGAAGTAATGGCCCTTGTAATACCTCCCCAACTTTGTCGAACATCCTGTAGAGTACCATCGTTCGTAAGATCTGGATTATAATTATAAGAACCTCTTTCAGACGGATAGAAAGCCAGGTCAAATACTGGCAAATTTGTATTTACTACTTCCCTGTCTCTGAATTTAAAGATCTCCTGAGGAATTACCGCGCGGCTATAGTTATTTTGAAGGTCCTCTTCTGTTATGTTTGGTGGTCTTGAATTACCGGAGGTTCTATAGAATACATTATCGATGATATACCAGGCCAGTTTCGCCCGGGAATAATTAATTGAAAGATCATTAGGCAATTGACTACCGCCATCATAATAACCATCATCAGTCTTTGGTGTAGAAGCCAATTTCCATGACAACATATTACCCCCCAGCCGGAATGGGGTTATGGCTGATTCAAAATCATCAATATAGGAAGTTCCCTGCCCATCAACGATATTAGAGGTGCCTGGTAATAGTTGAGCCATCTCGGCATTTAAAGACACCATGGAAGGTTCCTTGGTAGAAATTCCGGGGATGGCATCCACTAATTTTGTAAGGAAGTTGGATTCAGTCCGGTAATTCAGGTCCAGCCCCCATTTCGTATTTCGTATGGTTTCATCACCTACGCTAATACGACTTACAAGAGGCCTTTCATTCAGATATAGAATGGTGCCTCCGATATTAAACTTATCATTATGGATATAGTCCAACCGGCTGCCCAGCAAAGTCCGGGCCTGGAAATTAAACAGATCGGCTTTTTCGTATTTTATCTGGATTGGCTTTCCGGAATTCAATACAGATTGATTGATGATGCTTACTTTTCCAAGGTTATAATCTACCCTGTAATCAATTCCTTCACTTAAGGGGATACTTCCTGCAATCACCTGAACAGATCCCTCGGCAATGTTTATTCCAGGCAGAATAATCTCGGTTGATGAACCCCCTGTAACTGTACCAATGAGCACAAATTTGTTTTGTCTGGCTACAAGCTCAGCGTCCGCTTTTGTTGTACCATATAAAGTGTCGTAAACATATTTTTCTTTGAGTGCCTGTTCATCCGGATCAAATTTACTTTCCAGGAAACTGCCAAAAGGTTCCAGAACTGTAAATATTATCGTGCCATTTTGCGGATCTACAGTAATACCTTCTACATAGTCAAATTGACCATCTTTCTGTGGATCATTATTCCTATTCAATCTGTCGAGATTGAACAATTGTACAAGTGGTATATCCTTTGTATTTCTACCTTCATGCAAACTTGGATTATCAATACCTGTTTTATCATCCCTGTAAATGATCCGCAGGTCAAATCCTTCAGGATTGATCTGACTGGTGTTCAGGTTATAGATATGCTTGATCATTAAATTCCAGGTTGGAACTGTGGGATTGATCTTAGTTGGTCTCAGCAATTTAAGATAAATCACCTCGTCTTCTGAGACGTTCTGATAATCTTCTGTTAGTTCCCCAACCTTGAACCTTTGTCCATTATAAGTATATTCAAACGAAACAGCAAGAGCTTCATCGTTCTGAAGCTTTCTGTTAAGGGAGATATATCCTAACAAAGGATGAAAGGTATATTCATTAGGATCGAGTTTCCTGGCAGAGGTAATCAGATCAAAGTCTGTCCCTTTTACAAGATTCCATTCATTTTCCAGGATAGAACTGGCCTGATCAACATTCCGGATATTCGGATCACTTTGAAGGGAGCTAAACAGGTTATTCGCTTTGTTGTCATTAGGTACATTCCCCTGGCCAGGACCAATATAAGGATTTTCTTCCCTGTATATTACATTACCTTCACCCATATCCATCATTCCAAGGAAGTTCCGGAGTGTTGAAGTATTGTTGTTCCTGTTAATGACATAAACTTCAATTCTTGTAATATTTACACCCGACATAACCTGGGGCAAGCTTGCCAACCATCGTTCATAATTATCCCGGAAAAAATGACCGAG
Organism: uncultured Cytophagales bacterium; assembly: GCA_942491935.1. Taxonomy (GTDB): domain Bacteria; phylum Bacteroidota; class Bacteroidia; order Cytophagales; family Cyclobacteriaceae; genus JAGTVG01. Next base: position 265,467 of record CALOCZ010000068.1, on the reverse strand, counting down.
GAAAAAGTGTCTGCGTTCATCATAATCAGAAGCCCTGAGCTGAAATTCTCTCCCTGGCCTTCGCTTCCTCCCTGTATTGTCAATACTTCATTTTTCCCCCGCTGTGTGGAGGCGACTCCAGTAACAAACAATTTCCCAAATTGTAATTGGGTCTTTAACCCAAACAAATTCTGAGCACCGGTTATCAAACTGTTGCTCAATGGCAAGCTCACATTTCCTACCTCAATTTTTTTTATGATCTCTTCTTCAAATCCAGTATACTCAACTTTCAGGTTGTTTTGAAAATCAAATGAATTGTTGTTGTCGAAGTTGGCGGTAACCGCAAGCTTTTCACCTATTTTACCAACAACATTCATGCTGATCTGTTGGTCGAACTCGAAACCTCCGTTACGTTGCTGTTTGATTGGTATAGCTGGGTTATCGATTCTTTGGTAACGGGCACCAAAGTCCAGGTTAACATAACCATTTGGACGAATATCCACATAGCTGCCACCAAATATTCTGTCAAATACAGGGCTTATGTAAATTGGTGGAATGAGCCTCCTTCCACTAACCGCACTTTCACCATCCAATCCTACTGAGCGGTTCCGCCAGTATTCTTTTATCATTTTTTCTTCCTGGAACTTTTGAAATTCCTCAAAAGTCATGGTAGAAGTAGGACGGTAGTTCATATCCCCCATCCTTTCGTAAATGGTGTAATCATTCGCAGTGTCAATTTCAATGTCCAGCTTCAGATTTGATGGATCACGTAAGAAGAGAGGCGAAATGGTAGGCTGATAAATAAATGGATCTCCGAATCGGTCTTCTGGGTAGAATGTAGGTTGACGGGATGGTTCATAAGGTTTGTCAAGGGTATCTGCCTTTATAGAATCCTGGTCAAGGGTATCTTGTTTGATACCTGCCGGAATAAAAGGCATAGTTATTCCGGGTTTTGCGCTGGACATCAAGGCGGTCAAGGTCAAAACCCCAAAAACAAACCAGATCAATATGCAGATTCGCTTTGACAAAGTTTAAAAAATATATTTATGAAGTTTTCAGGGCTAGTTTAATTACTTCTTCCAGGGTAACATCTTTTTCAGCATTTTTCAGGATAAGGTTTATACTTTTTTCAGCCATGGATTTCTGAATTCCTAAGGTTACGAGGGCTATCATTGCTTCTTCCCTAATAATGTTAAAGCCATCAGGAACAACATCAATTATTCTATCCCCACCAATTTCTTTTCGTATCTTGTCCTTAAGTTCAAGTACTATTCTCTCAGCTGTTTTGGTTCCAATTCCCTTAACTCTTTTGATTGTAGCTACATCCTCACTAGCTATTGATTCTTGAATCTCAACAACTCCCATTGATGATAACATAAGTATTGCTGTACTAGGTCCTACTCCGGAAATGGAAATAAGCTTTACAAAAAGGGATTTTTCATCGGGGCTATAGAAACCATAAAGGGTGTGGGCATCTTCTTTAACATGGAGGTAAGTAAATACTTTACCCTTCCTTGAATCCTTCAGTTTACTATATGTACTTAATGAAATTTTAACCTCGTAGCCAATACCCCCCACATCTACTAAAATCAACGTAGGATCAACTATTGTTATCTCGCCAGACAAATATCCAATCATATACCCTTAATTTTATATTAAAAAAACGAAATTGACACTAAGTATATTGGAAAAAGTCATCACTTTTTCTTGAAAAAATCATTTATCTAAGCGGTTTTTTAAAAGATTTGCTAAGAGGATAGTAAAATAATACAATTTTATATCCAATGTGTTAAAATGCCAGTTTTAGTATATTGAAATTGCACTTTACTCAGGATTCGATTTAAATGTTTTTAGAATAACATTCATCTCCCGCATTAACTCACGTTGATCAACCCCAGGGCTATAAACAAATCCTTCAATATAATACAACCTGTTTGTGTTTTCATCTACAAATGTATAGCCCAAAAAAGGTCCTCCCATTGATATATTATTTGTCTTCCACAGGCCAAGAACCTTTTTGCCATATTTGTTGTCAAAATTGACCTCAGTAAATGATGGGGGCACTATTGTTTCAGTTAAAAGAAAAGATTCCGGGTTTTCAGGATTACCATAGATGTGCTTTGCGCAAATTTCATCCCGCCAGGCTATTATTTCTTCATCTATAAATGCATTTTCCTCTGTATAGTCTTTAAAGGCAATAAAGATACTTTTATCAATTTCCCGTCCTGCCTGTCTTAACCAGACAAAATCTTCAGAAGACTCAGCAATCCGGAATCCGTATGGTATTCGGATGTTATATCCAAAATCAGTCAATAGTCTATTTGAGATTGTTTTTTCTTCGCTGATTTTGAACATTCGTTCCATTGCCCTTCTTTCTTCAATCCTATTGAACAGATAGCGAATATGTTCCTTTTCCTTTTCAATTTGATCTTCAAATGAAGCATCATCATGATTAATCAAAAACACAACATGTTGCCCGTTGGCAAATAGATTTTTTCTATTGATCAGAAATATATCCTTGTTTTCCTGTAATGAATCGAGTGATTTTTTTGTGAACAGGTTTTTCATTTTAAGTCCTTCGTGATTATTGTCATTTACAGGAATTACCAGCACCAAATCTTTAGCATTCTTTAGAATTCCTTTAAAATCAGTGGGTACTATCTGCCTCAGATCGAAAAGGGGTTCATCTCTAGGTAAACCATCAACCAATTCCCGGAATGTAAGTCTAAGTTCTTTGCCTATATCACCCGCCCATCTGGCAGAGTCAATCACGAGAATTATTTCACCTGATTCACCTCTTGCTTGTGGCATGGCCTGTTCTCCAAGCCAACTTTCGCAGGAAGAAAAAATCAAGGCAATTATGAAAAGTACTATAGAATTTCTCATAATATAATTTTTTCTCTAAGATAATGAAAAAAGGGATTATAAGGAGTGAATTTGTACTTATCCAATAATTAATTTTTGCCCTGGTTTAATTTTATTTGATTTGAGATTATTTAGTTGTTTTATACGCTCAATTGTCAGGCCTTCATACTGCCTGGAGATTTCCCATAAACTATCTCCCGGTTGTACTATATGGACTTTGCCGGAAGCAGAAGGTTGGCGTAATGGAGTCTGGGTTGATGGGGTTTGTCCTTTTACAATGATATTCTGATTGTTAATGCTGTTATAATAGCTTTGACTAACATAAATATTTAGTCTTTGGTTTATTCTTATCAGATTCCCATTAATATTGTTCCAGGATCGTATATCCGAAACCCGGACCTTATATTTTTCAGCGATCGTTCCTAATACTTCTCCTGACCTTACAATATGAACAATTTTATCACGTCCCCAGGTACTTCCCACAGAGTTCCTTGCAAGATATTCCAGTTCTTCCTTACCTGTGTTTTTTGCCGAATCGAGTATATAATTCCTATTTTCAAGGACATAAGGTTTTATATCTGCGGGGATGTTAAATGTATAGAATTTACCTCCTTCCGGGAATGCTCTTCTTCTTACAGAAGGATTCATTTTTTCCAGGTCTTCGGGGCAAGTATTTGTTAAGTCGGCAAATGTTTTAAAATAGAGAAAATCATTCACCATTATCGTATCTGTTTCAGGAATATATTCTTCGTATTCTTCAATAAAGAAATTGTGTTCTTCAGCATGATTAATAAGATACATAAATGCCATAAACTGAGGGACATAGGATCTGGTTTCCCTGGGCAGGTACCGATATATCTCCCAGAATTTCTTTTTATAGCCAGATTTTCTAATGGCTTTCCTGACATTTCCTGGGCCACAATTATAAGCAGCCATGGCGAGTTCCCAATCATCAAAGTATGAATACAGGGAATTAAGATATTTGGCAGCTGCCTTCGTTGATTTTTCCGGATCCATTCGCTCATCGATATACCAGTCTGTTTTAAGGCCAAACATCCTGGCAGTTCCAGGCATAAACTGCCATAAGCCTACTGCTCCTACTCTGGATCTAGCTTTTGGATTAAGTCCGCTTTCAACGATAGACAAGTATTTTATTTCATACGGGATATCATATTCCTCAAAATATCTATCAAAAAGTGGAAAATAAATGTGCATTTTTCCAAGTACATTTTTAGTGTATTCCCGGTCTTTAACTGTAAAATAATCTATAAAGGCTTTAATTCTTGTGTTAAAGCTTAAAGGAATCTCCGAATCCATTTGCATAAATCGTTCTTCGATCTCTGCATATGTATAATCTGGAATATGTTCATAGGTGTAAGTCGGATAAATTAATGTGTCATTTGAGGAATGGATAGAGGAAGAATAAGCAAGGCTTAAAAGAGGAGATGTAACTATCGCGAAAAAGATAGCAGTCAACAATGTATATTTTATCCGGGCTTTGGCCATCTTTTTTATTTATAGTTTTTCAGGATATATTTTGAAAATGCCAGGAGGTCAGATTCCTTAAAGTATCCTCCCATTAATTGAAAACCAATGGGTAAACCCTTACTATCACTTCCAACTGGAATTGATACCGCTGGATTTCCGGCAACAGACGCTTGTACAGTTAATAAATCCTCAAAATACATATCTAATGGATTTTTTACTTCTCCTATCTTAAATGCAGTTGTCGGTGTAGTTGGCAACGCAATAAAGTCATATTTCTCTAATATTTCAAGTGTTTTATCTCTAATAATTCTTCTAACCTTTTGAGCTTTAGTATAATACGCGTCATAATAACTGGCACTGAGAATAAAAGTTCCTAATAAAATACGCCTCTGTACCTCCTCTCCAAAACCTTCAGACCGTGATTTCTTATACATCGATTCAAGATCGACAGTATTTGGACTTCTATAGCCGTACTTTACACCATCATACCTGGAGAGGTTAGAACTTGCCTCAGCGGTTGTCAAAATGTAATACGTAGGTAAAACGAAATCCAGATGTGGATATTCTATTGCATCTACATTATGTCCTTCATTTTTAAGAAAATCCAGAACATCTTTTATTCTTTCTTTGATTTCTGAATCAATGCGTGGATCTTCAAGTGTTTCCTTGATATATGCAATTTTAGCCTTTCCCTTGAAATTTAGATTTTGAGAATATTCCGGAACTGGATTTTTTGAGACCGTACTGTCATATTCATCCTTTCCTGCCATTAGTTCAAGTAACAGGGCATTGTCATATACATCTGTGGCAAGTATTCCAATCGTATCAAATGAGGATGCATAAGCCGTAAGGCCGTATCTTGATATGCGTGAATAAGTGGGTTTCAAACCTATTATCCCACAAAAAGCTGCTGGTTGTCTGACAGATCCTCCGGTGTCAGTACCTAAGGCAGCGAGGCACATGTCTGCCTGGACAGCGACAGCGCTACCCCCGGAAGACCCACCGGGTACCCTTTCAGGATCGATTTCGTTTTTTACAGGACCGAATGCTGAATTCTCATTGCTGGATCCCATAGCAAATTCATCACAATTGATTCTTCCGATGATAATCACATCTTCATCAATGAGTCTTTGTACAGCTGTGGCGGTAAACTGAGATTTAAATCCGTTTAAAATGCGACTTGAACATTGGAGGGAATGATCTTTATAACATAGGACATCTTTAATCCCTATTACCATTCCAGCCAATTTACCGGCATCACCCGCACGGATTTTTTGATCAACTGATAACGCTTGTTCTCTTGCTTCGTCTCCGTAGACTTCTAAGAAGGCATTTAGGTAAGCTTTATCCTTAATATTTTTAAGGTAATGTTCAACCAGCTGGGCGCAATCGATAATACCTTCCCGGATATCATTTTTAATATCCTTTAGGGAATTGTATTTTCTCAATCCTCAGTAGCTTTTTTTACTTCCTTATCGGTTGATTTGATGCCTTCCTCGATCTCATCTTTAACACCCTTTGTTGCATCCTTAAATTCTCTGATGCCCTTTCCAAGACCTCTTGCCAATTCAGGTATTTTCTTAGCACCAAAAAATATGATTACAAATAGGATTATGATAAGCCACTCCGGGCCACCTGGCATCCCAAATAATAGTATGTATCCTAACATTTCCATCATTCACATAAAAATTAGAATGTAAATATAGCTAATATTCGCATTCTCTCAAATTCAAATCAAATACATTAAATATTTATTTCTTCGCGATCCAGTTTTCAGGGTTCAATTTCTGGGTGTTTTTCCAGATCTGGAACTGAACTTCAGAAGTCCCATTTCTATCAGTATTTACTACTCCGATCCGCTGATTAGCATTTACCCTGTCGCCTTGTCCTACGAAAACTTGTTTTAGTTTGGCATACACTGTAAAATAATCACCATGCTGAATTAAGACAACATACCTCATATGTCCTGGTACAACCGCGACTCTTTTTACTTCCCCTTCAAATACGGAGCGAACTTCCTGGTTTTCATTGGTTTGAATATCAATACCATCGTTTGGGACTTTCAGTCTTTTATAAACCGGGTGGGGATTTGTTCCAAATTTTGCAGAAATAAAACCAGTTGAGACCGGCCATTGTAATTTGGAATAATTATTTTCAAAGGCCTTGGACAAAGCTGTCTCAGTGGCATTCATTTCAATTTCAGTACTTGACTTACCCTTCGATGAAGCTTTTATCTCAGCTGTTACAATGTCCGCAATTAGTTTGTCAAGACGGGCTATCGCTTTCTTTCTATCCTGCAATTCTTTTTTTATGTCAGACTCTTTTTTACTTAAAGAGGTGATCAGCGTGTTTTGTTTTTTTCTAAGTGTAACCAGGCTTTTGTTTTGTGTTACTTCCTGGTTAAGCAGCTGGTCTTTCTCCAGTTTTTTAGTTTCAAGAGTGGCGATCTGATCCTGAAGGGATATTCTAACATCTTGAATAAGAGATAATTGCCTTTTTCGGGCTTCAGTATATTGATCCATATACCTGGCTCTGAGAAGAAGTTGATTGAAAGTTTCTGCAGAGAAAATAAACAGAATATTCCTGAATCCGAAACTAGCTTTGTAAGAAGCATACACCATGGTTGCATATTCCTTTTTCAGATGATCTAGATCATCTTCAAGAGATTCAATTACTTCATTCAATTCAAGAAGTTCATTATTATAAATTGTTATCTCACCGCTAATGGAATTTATTATACTCTGACTTGCAACGATCTGTTGATTTAATGCATTCAATTGGCCTACACTTACTTCCTTCTTTTTTTCAGTCTCTTCAAGGATCTTTTGTGCTTCTTTTAGCTTATCAATCGCATTTCTTTTTTCCTGTTCAAGCTGTGATTTTGATTTTTGCGGGAAAGCAAAAAGAGGAAAAAAAAGTAATAGTCCATATATTAAATAAATCCACTTATTCTTTGGACACATACCTGTTTGGAATATTAAATGGGAACTTTATTTTCTTTTCATTAATTGCTACACGGCTGAAATTAATATTTAAATGTGATACTAATTCTGAATTATTCCTATTATAAGTCAAAAATACTGAATTTTTGTAAGGGATGAGAATTTCATTCGTCATTTGAAAATCTTCGTATTTTATTTCCATATTACTTTCTGATGGAGTTTCCCTTACTTTGACTCTTTCGATTTTCATGGTTTTTTTATTCACAAAGTTATCGATGGTCAGATTGCCAGAATTTTGTTTTAAAATAAAGAAATCATCATTTTTTAGTACTTTGTCATTGTTTTTTCTTGTTTTAATGAGATTGCCAATCAATACCGACTGAACCATATGGTAATCTATCGGGATATTATACGCCCTTTGTAAAGAATCAAAACTAAATTCCCTGTATTCCTTGTTTATTCTATCAATAACAAAAATTGAATCTTTCTGAATTATTGACCTAATCGCTTCGACACCCGTTGAGGATATTGAGATCCAGATTAAGCTGTCCTGCCTGATGCGTATAGTGGCATTGGCGTTAAAATTCTGAATTCCATCGTCGTACTTAATTTTGGATTTAGCCTGAAGATATTCGAAATCTAGTTCCTCAATTTTAAGCCGTTTTTTATCAGAATAATTTAATTGGAACAAATCTTTTTTACATGATGTGAAGAGAAAGATCAGGGAGGTAAATAGGAGAATGCGTTTATTCATACAATTTTCGGTCGGCTATTTTCTTATCTAGGAGATCAGTCGTATCATTTAGTTGTTTGGCCTTTTCCCATTGTTTCACTGCCTCATTTACTTCTCCAAGTTTAAATAAAATATCACCATAATGTTCTACAAGGGTACCACTGCCGGTTTGATCAAATTCGATAGCTTTTTCTATATATTTTTTAGCATCATCATATTTGCCACGATTATACAAAACCCAGGCATATGTGTCAAGATAAGTTGGATCTTCAGGATTTCTTTCTACTAATTTGGTGGACATTTTTTCGGCAAGGTCTAACTTTTCTTTTCTTAAGGATAGAAAATAGCTATAATTATTTAATACATGGTCATTATCCGGGTCATAATCAAGTGCTGCTTCATAGGCCTTGTTAGATTGCTCATAATCTTCCATGCCGTTGTAGGCGTCGCCCAATTGGCCATTGAATAAGGCAAGCAGCTGAAGGTTTGATGACGAGTATTTTTTTCCCGGCTCAAGCATTTGAACTGCTTTTTTGTATTCGTTTTTACTTAGATATGCCGTTCCGCCATAAAAGTAAAGCAAAGATTGGTTGGGGAAATATGTTATAGCCTTTTCAGAATGGACTATAACGCTATCAAACTCACTGGTTCTGAATTCATAATCAAGGACATTCTGCCATGCATTTAAATTGGATGGATTCAGTTCCAGGGATTTCATATACATTATTCTTGCTTCCTCGGGTTCCCCCAGGCTCTGATAAAGATCTCCGAAAATAGCATATGCATCCGGTTCATTTGGATGATAGTTGATGATCTTTTTGCCTAATTCAATAACATACTCCTTTTCGGAATCAGATAGTTCTTTTCCAAAATATGCAGCTAAAAATTGAATTTTTCCTTGAAGTTTATAATTAGGGTCCTCAAAAATGACCTCTACAATTTCCTTGGATTCTTCAACCCGTCCTGTTTTTCTATAAACCTCAGCCAACTGGCTTAACAACATTGGATTGTCGGGAAAATCTTCAATGGAATTTTCCAGCAATTCGGTAGCTTCATCATACAAATCGTTAGCAATATACTTGTTTGCTAGGTTTGCAACGTATTCTGGTCTATCCGGAAAAGCTTCAATAAGTTTCTTGCTTTCTATTATAACCTCATCCAGTTTATTCTGTTTTAAAAGTATATTTTGTATCTGAATAGAAACCTGATCATTAATTCCAAATTTATCCTCGACCCTGCGATAACAACGCAATGCGTCATCAATTTTATTCAAATAGATATACAAAGTAGCTGTTTCGATCAGATACTCTTCCGTTCCCGGAATATGTTCAACGAGCTGTTCATATACTTCAGCCGCTTTCTCATAATCTGACTGTTTTTTATAGATTTCAGCTAATAATAAGAAGTAATATTTATTGTCGTCCTGGAGCCGGACAGCTTCCAGGGCATGGATCAATGCATTATCAAGATCATTATTTATATTGTAAATTTCAGATATTTTAAAATTAATAGCTGCATTTCCAGGATCCAGTTCCAGTGATTTCTGAAAAAAAACAAGGGCTTTAGTATAATCTTCAAGAATAAAATATTTTTCACCCTCTGTAAAAAATTGTTCAGCCAGTCTGAGGTTATTTACATTTCCATCAACCTGTTCTTCTTGTTTTTTCTTTTTTTTCTTTTTTGACCTTTGCGCATAACCGTCAGTATAATCCAGGAATGTTAAAGATATTCCCAATAAAAGAATCGGTAATATTTTCCGAATAAAATTATACATGAAGGTATTCCTGAGGGGAACTATGTTAAATGATTTAATGGTTTCGTTTTTTTTTGAACACACACAAAATTAACCTTTACTAATTAGAATATTAAATTTAAATCAATTTATCAGTTTAAAAGAAAATGCAAGAATCAGGTCCCAGTACTTCCAAATCCTCCTGCTTCCCTTCCTGATTCCTTAAGTTCTTCCACTTTTTCCCATTCCACTTTTTCAAATTTACTCACTATAACCTGCGCGATTCTGTCCCCATTCTTAACGGTAAACTCTTCATTTGAAAGATTTATAAGGATAACTTTAATCTCACCCCTGTAATCTGCATCAATTGTCCCGGGAGTATTTAATACTGTAATTCCATCTTTTGCTGCCAGTCCGCTTCTGGGTCTTACCTGAGCTTCATATCCCGGAGGTAATTCAAAATACAAACCAGTTGGGACCAATATCCGCTGCAGGGGTTTAATATAGATGTCTTTTTCGACAAAGGCATGTATGTCCATACCAGCAGATAATTTTGTCTGATATTGTGGAGTTGGATTATTTGATTTATTAACGATTTTAACTTTCATTCCTTTTTTTCTTAAATAAGGATCCCAATTGTCTTCTTTCCAGAAGTGCCACAATGATGACATACAACAGTATTAATGTAAACTGATATAGTTTAAACTTTATTGTATAATCTTCAGGCTTATTATAGCCCAGATAGGTTAATACTAGAGCCAGTATTATATAGAACAGATATTTTCCAATTTTGTATGGTACCGGATAATGTTTTTTCCCAAAAAAGTAAGAAAATACCACCATTGAAAAATAGCAAGCAAGGGTGGCTAGTGAACTTCCCAGGTAGCCCCAGATAGGGATAAAAATGTAATTTAATATGATGGTGAGCACTGCGCCGCTTATTGAAATCAAGGTACCATAATATGTCTTATCGGTTAATTTGAACCAGATAGAAAGATTATAATATATCCCAAGGAATAAATTGGCAATAAGTAAAATAGGAACTACAATCAATCCGTCCCAATATGCTTCATTTCTTAGAAACAGAAATCCAATTATGTCCAGATTAAGTACAATGACCACCAATATGAAACTTCCGAATATTATGAACCAGAACATAACCGAACTGAACAGATCCCTGGAGTCATTGTCTTTAGCCCTTGAGAAAAAGAATGGTTCTGCTGCATACCGGAATGCCTGAATAGAAAGTGTCATAAAAACTGATAACTTATAAGCAGCACCGAAAATCCCTAATGCCGCCTGGTTTGAGTATCCAGGGTAAAACCCTTCCGGCAACCATTTCTTCAGGACTGCTCTGGAGAGCATTTCATTTGTTACACCTGCCAGGCTCATGATCATGATTGGGAAAGCGTACCTGTACATTTCAGAAAGTAAACCCCAGTTTAACTTAATGCGAATTTTAATTATTTCTTTTAAAAATATAATAAGCATTGCCCCGCTGGCGATAAGGTTGGAAATGAAAATATAATCTACCAGTTCGTTCTGATCAAAAAAGCGTGTAATTAAATTTTTAAATGATGATTCCTGAGATTTATTTACAACATAAGTACATAAAACAATAAAAAACAGGTTGAATCCGATGTTAAGAAATATATTGACAAGTTTGATCCAGGCAAACTTTTTGGCTTTCTGCTGTAGTCTAAGATTAGCGAAAGGAATGGCTATGATAGCATCAATAGCAAGAATTAAACTGAACCAGATTACGTATTTTTCTTTCCCAGGATATTCAAGATAGTTTATGATAGGTGTCGAAAACGAGATTAAAAGTGTTGAAAAAAGAATACTGGAGACCAGAATAGATGCCTGTGACTGATTCAGGATAAATTGTCTTTTATTTTCCAATTTATTGGTAAACCTGAAAAAGGCAGTTTCCATACCGTAGGTATATATAATCAGCAGGAAAGCTGCATAAGCATAAAGTTCAGTAACAATCCCGTATTCGGCTGGAAGCAGATATTGAGTATATAAAGGAACCAGAAGCCAGTTAAGCATTCTGCCAAGGATACTGGATACCCCATAAATTGCAGTTTCTTTAACCAGAGATGTTAATCTGCCCATTAATTAAATGCTTTAAGATCCATTAAATTGCGGGGATCTCTTCTCGATAAAAGCTTTTGTCCCTTCAGTAAAATCATCGGTTTTAATTAGATCAGCAAAACAATCCGTTTCTACCAGATATCCATCTTTTGAATAGGCTGCGTTTGAGGCTGATATTATCTTGCTAATAGATAGCGGGGCATTCCTGAGAATTTTGTTTATAATTTTGTTACAAGCGGGGATAAGTTCTGATGGATGATTGACAATCTGGTTGACAAGACCTATTTCTTTTCCTCTTTCTGCAGAGATCATATTTCCGGTGAACATCATTTCGAGGGCAAGACCTTTGCCTATCAAACGTGTTAATCGCTGTGTGCCTCCAAATGCGGGTAATATTCCCAGGGAGGCTTCGGGCAATCCCAATTGGGCATTAAGTGATGCTATTCGAAGGTGGCATGATAAAGCCAATTCACATCCTCCACCTAAGGCATATCCATTAATTGCTGCGATCACCGGTTTTCGAGAATTCTCTATTAAGCTGAAGATCTCCTGGCCATTCTCAGAAAAGGACCTTGCATTAGACTCATCAAGCGCAGCAATCTCATTAATATCGGCGCCGGCCACAAATGCCTTCTCTCCGGAACCAGTAATTATCAATGCCTTAACATTTTCATCCAGGCATATCTTTTGAAAGGCACATTTTATCTCCAAAAGGGTATCTTTATTTAGTGCATTAAGCTTGTCAGGTCTGTTAATCGTCAGGGTGGCTATTTGATCTTCAGTGTGTAACAGAATGTTTTCAAAGGAACTCATGGCTGCATTTAATTTTTCATTCTAAGAACGATTAAATTTCGTAAAAATAAAAACCCTACAATTTATTCTTTTATTCCAGTATACATTTAATGTGATTAAGTTATATTTTTGCCAATCAGAAAAAATCCATATTATGTCTTATTTATTTACATCCGAATCTGTTTCTGAAGGCCATCCTGATAAAGTATCTGACCAGATCTCCGATGCATTGGTCGATAATTTTTTAGCTTTTGATCCTGGCTCCAAAGTAGCTTGTGAAACCCTGGTAACCACCGGGCAGGTCGTTCTGGCCGGTGAGGTTAAGGCCAATACCTATCTGGATGTTCAGCAAATTGCAAGAAATGTTATTAATAAGATTGGTTATACGAAGAGCGATTATATGTTTGAAGGTGATTCCTGTGGAATTCTTTCTGCTATTCATGAACAATCCTCAGATATTAACCGAGGTGTGGAAAAGGGAAAAGAAGAGGAACAGGGCGCTGGAGATCAGGGTATGATGTTTGGTTTTGCCTCCAAGGAGACAAAGAATTATATGCCTTTACCTATCGCACTTGCCCATGATTTACTCATTGAGTTGGCCAAGCTCCGAAGGGAAAATAACGAAATTAAGTATCTCAGGCCTGATGCAAAATCACAGGTCACGATAGAATATTCAGATGATCATAAACCTATACGGATTGATACCATAGTAGTATCTACTCAGCATGATGAATTCATTAAGCCCACAGATAATACCATTGCTGGTCAAGCAAGGGCTGATGAAGAAATGGGTGATCAAATAAAACATGATATTATCAACATACTCATACCAAGAGTAATAAAAAATTTACCCTCTGATATAAGAAAACTATTTAATAGTGACATCAATTATTTTATAAATCCAACCGGAAAGTTTGTTATTGGGGGGCCTCATGGAGATACTGGTTTGACAGGAAGAAAGATCATTGTGGATACATATGGTGGTAAGGGAGCACATGGTGGAGGTGCATTTTCAGGTAAGGATCCAAGTAAGGTAGACAGATCGGCCGCCTATGCTACAAGGCATATTGCAAAAAACCTGGTGGCTGCAGGTGTAGCGGATCAAATTCTGGTACAATTGTCTTATGCCATTGGTGTCGCTAAACCTATGGGCGTCTTTGTCGACACGTATGGCACTGGCCATGTGAAAGAAAATGATGGTAAAATAGCTGAAAAGATCCAGCAAATTTTTGATTTACGTCCTGGAATAATAGAAAAAAACCTAAAACTAAGAAATCCAATTTACCTGGAAACGGCTGCCTATGGCCATATGGGTCGTGAGCCAAAAGTTGTCAAAAAGAGTTTCGAGAGGCCCAACAACGGCATCATCGAAAAAAAAGAGATCGAAGTAGAGTTATTTACCTGGGAAAAACTGGATTATGTAGATAAGGTAAAGAATGCGTTTGGTCTGAAATAAAATGATCTGCCTGCCATGTTATATAGGCAGACAGATTCATAGGCAATTTTATCTTCCAATTTTTTTATTCTTATACTTCTTAAGCTGGCGTTTCAATGCTTCAATAGCTTTATCGGTGGCAGCTTCAAAAGTTCTGGATTTTTCTTTTACGAAAAGCTGTTCTCCGGGGATGTTAATTTTAAATTCAATCGTTTTGTTCATGCTGTGATCATTCTTTTCCACGCGCATGATAACTTCACCATCTGTAATTCTTTCATAAATTCGGTCGAGTTTATCTACTCTTTTTTGAATGTAATCAAGAAGTTTTTTGTCAGCGTTAAACCGGACAGATTGCATTTGTACCTTCATAACCAATAAATTTAATAATTAAACTAAGCTTTTGGATGTGCTTGATCAAACACCTTTTTGAGTTTTTCAAGCGAATTATGTGTGTAAACCTGAGTCGCAGCCAGACTGGTATGACCCAGTAAATCCTTTACGGCATTTAACTCAGCACCTTTATTTAACAAATGGGTTGCAAATGTATGCCTTAGAATATGAGGGCTTCTTTTATCAATGGTAGTAAAAATATCCAGATACTTTTTCACTGTGCGATAAACCATCATAGGATAGCATTTGCTCCCTTTATTAGTAACGATAATATGATCAATTTCGTTTGTGGCGAAATTCTTTCTTTTTTCTGTATTATATATTTTTATCAGGGTTATCAGTTCCTTTGATAAGGGAATGATTCTTTCTTTGTTCCGCTTACCCAACACTTTTATGGATTCATCATAATAATTAATATCATTTTCCTTAATATTAATTAGTTCAGCAAGCCGAATCCCTGTGCCATACAATAACTCTAATAACAATTTATCTCTTATGCCCTCAAAGCCTTCTCCGTAATCGTGTTCATCCAGAATGCGGATGATATCTACTTCTTTCACAAATTGCGGAATATTTTTCGGGGATTTTAGAACCCTGATTTTCAGTGTAGGATCACGTTCAATCACTTGTTGTTTTAAAAGAAATTTATAATAAGACCTTAAGGAAGCAATTTTGCGATTTATGGATCTTGGATTATTATTTTCTTCCATCAGGGAAACGAGCCATTCTCTTATTATTTTATGATCAGCTGCTTCAATTTTAGTGTCGGGATAATGGAATATTATGAACTTGCTAAATTGTTCGAGGTCAGTACTATAGGATGTGATTGTATGCTGACTGTATCTTTTTTCGTACTGCAGATATTTAAGAAATGAATTTACCATCAAGTATATTCCCACCATTCAACGGAAAACTAACTTAATGATTTTTTTGCGAAAAGTAAAGGATTATTGACTTTCTTCAGTTTGCATTTTTTGCCTGTATGCGGCTTTTATGCGAACAGCTCTTCTTTTAATGCTTGGCTTCTCATAAAAAGATCTTGCACGTACTTCCTTAAGTACTCCAGTTCTTTCAAATTTCTTTTTGAATCTTTTCAGTGCCTTGTCAATCGATTCGTTTTCTTTAACGTTTATTATAATCATTCTTTTACTTTTATTTCGAAACGGACTGCAAAGGTAATGAACTTATCTGAAATCAAAAATAAATAAAGGAAAATTCCTGTCAGGCGCATTTTTCATCTTTTAACAATTAAAATAATAAAAGGGATGACAATAATGTGGAGATGGAATAGTTTTACTTTTTAAACAATAATCTCATGAAGATATCTGTAGTAGGAACCGGTTATGTCGGATTAGTTACCGGGACCTGTTTTGCCGAAACGGGAAATTATGTTACCTGCATAGATATAGATAAGGGGAAAGTGGAGAGCCTTATAAGCGGTAAAATTCCAATATATGAACCAGGCCTGGAGGTTCTTTTTCAAAGGAATCAGCGGGAAGGCAGGTTGAAATTTACCACAAATCTAGCAGAAGGCATAAAAGGATCAACGGTTATTTTTCTAGCATTGCCCACACCACCAAATGAAGATGGATCAGCTGACTTGAATTATGTGATAGATGTGGCTGGAAAACTTGGATCTTTAATATCAGAATATACCATTTTAGTTAATAAATCTACTGTACCTGTTGGTACGACAGAACTTGTTAGAAATACTGTATCCCAAAAGGCAAATTTTGAATTCGATGTGGTTTCTAATCCGGAGTTTTTGAGAGAAGGAGTCGCTGTAGATGATTTTATGAAACCGGATCGTGTTGTCATTGGCACTTCCTCAGAAAAAGCTGCTGATTTAATGAAAGAACTATATGCGCCTCTTGTCAGACAGGGTAATCCTGTACTAATAATGGATGAAAGATCTGCAGAAATGACAAAATATGCTGCAAATTCATTTCTGGCAACGAAAATTACATTTATGAATGAGGTAGCGAATCTTTGCGAGATATTAGGTGCCGATGTAAATATGGTCAGAAAGGGTATTGGAACCGATAGCAGAATTGGGAAGAGATTCCTTTTTGCCGGTATTGGTTATGGTGGGAGTTGTTTCCCCAAAGATGTGCAGGCTTTGGCTAAAACAGCTGATGAAGCAAATTACGATTTTAAGATCCTGAATGCTGTAATGTCTATAAATGAAAGCCAAAAGATAAAGCTGATCCAAAAAATAAAAACATATTTTAATCAGGACCTGAAAGAAAAGACGATTGCTGTTTGGGGATTAGCTTTTAAACCCTACACAGATGATATTCGGGAAGCACCTTCACTTGCAAATATTCAAGAATTGGTCAAAGAAGGGGCCCTGGTCAAAGCTTATGATCCAGAAGCTTCTGAGAATGTAATAAATTTATCACTGCCCAAAGTAGTTGTTTGTAAGGATGAATATGAGGCGTTAAAGGATGCGGATGCTCTGTTAATAGTTACTGAATGGCCGGTTTTCAGAACCCCACAGTTTGACAGGATGAAATCACTTATGAAAAACAGGGTGATATTTGATGGACGGAATTTATATGAGCTTGATACCATGAGAAAATATGGATTTAATTATATTAGCATAGGAAGAAAAGAGATTCATGACTAAAAAGAGAGTATTGGTAACGGGAGCTGCAGGCTTTCTTGGCTCACACTTATGTGACAGATTTATTCACGAGGGATTTGAAGTGATCGGTATGGATAACCTGATAACCGGGGATCTCCGGAATATAGAACATTTATTCAAATTAAAAGAATTTGCTTTTTACGAGCATGATGTCTCTTCTTTTGTTCATGTACCTGGTAAACTTGATTATATCCTTCATTTTGCCTCTCCTGCTTCACCAATTGATTATTTAAAAATACCTATTCAGACCTTAAAGGTAGGTTCCCTGGGAACTCATAATTTGCTTGGTCTCGCTAAGGCCAAAAGTGCAACTATACTCGTTGCATCCACATCTGAAATTTATGGTGATCCATTGGTCCATCCTCAAAGAGAAGATTATTGGGGAAACGTTAATCCGGTTGGGCCCAGGGGTGTTTATGATGAAGCCAAAAGGTTTCAGGAAACAATAACAATGGCATACCATACATTTCACGGGATAGATATCCGGATTGTTCGAATTTTCAATACCTACGGTCCAAGGATGAGGTTAAATGATGGCCGAGCATTGCCTGCATTTATTGGCCAGGCACTAAGAGGAGAAGATTTCACGGTTTTTGGGGATGGATCTCAAACAAGGTCATTTTGCTTTGTTGAGGACCTTATAGAGGGGATATATAGATTATTGATGAGTGATTATGTAAATCCGGTAAATATTGGCAATCCTGATGAAATCACAATTAAAGAGTTTGTGGAAGAAATCCGATCTCTGACCGGGACGGATCTAAATATCATATATAAACCATTACCTAAAGATGATCCGGCTAGAAGAAGGCCGGATATTTCTTTGGCGAGGAAGTTATTAAACTGGGAACCTAAGGTCAGCAGGAGGAAAGGCTTGAAAATCACCTATGATTATTTCAAGTCCCTGCCAAAAGAAGCTTTGTTTCAAAGCAATCATAACAATTTTAATGATTACATAAAGAAATGAATTCCTTCATATGCATAAGAAAATCCTTATAACAGGAGGAGCCGGATTTATAGGCTCGCACGTTGTCAGATTATTTGTCCATAAGTATCCGGACACTGAAATTTACAACCTAGATAAATTAACCTATGCTGGTAATTTAGAAAACTTACGAGACATAGAAAAAAAAGAAAATTACACCTTTATAAAAGGGGACATAACAGACCGCCAGTTTATTTTTGAATTATTTAATGAAAAATTGTTTGATGCCGTAATTCATCTTGCGGCAGAATCTCATGTTGATCGGTCAATTAAAAATCCTCTTGAATTTCTAAATACAAATATTTTTGGTACAGTAAATCTATTGGATGCTGCAAGGAAAACCTGGAAGGAGTTTGATGGCCAGCGGTTTTATCACGTCTCTACAGATGAAGTATATGGATCCCTGGACCATGGTGGGTATTTTATTGAAACGACAGCCTATGATCCGCAATCGCCGTACTCCGCCTCAAAAGCAAGCTCGGATCATTTTGTCAGGGCCTATAATAATACTTATAATCTACCAATAATTATTTCGAATTGTTCAAACAATTACGGACCCTGTCAATTTCCTGAGAAGTTAATTCCATTATGTATTAATAATATTAAGAACAATCAAGCCATACCCGTATATGGCAAAGGGGAAAATATTCGTGATTGGTTACATGTTGAAGATCATGCCAAAGCCATTGATGTTGTATTCTTCAAGGGTAAAATGGGGGATACGTACAATATCGGGGGTGGTAATGAGTGGAAAAATTTGGATCTTATTCATTTACTTTGCAAAATAATGGATGAAAAATTGGGAAGATCCAATGGTACCTCAGAAAAATTGATTACGTATGTGAAAGACAGGGCGGGGCACGATATGAGGTATGCCATAGATGCCTCAAAAATAACTGATCAACTAGGATGGAAGCCTTCCTTTACATTTGAAAAGGGACTTGAGAATACCGTAGAGTGGTATTTAAATAATCACTTATGGTTAGAAAATGTCACCTCAGGTAATTATCAGGATTATTATAGATCATATTATAAAATATAGCTTATGAAAGGCATAGTCTTAGCAGGTGGATCAGGTACGCGGTTACATCCTATAACCATAGCTATAAGTAAACAATTGATGCCCATATATGATAAACCTATGGTTTATTATCCCCTTTCAGTATTAATGATGGCTGGGATAAGGGAGATACTGATCATTTCGACACCGCATGATTTACCTTTATTTAAAAAACTGTTGGGAGATGGGACTCAGTTTGGTTGTGAATTTCAATATGCTGTTCAGGAAAACCCAGAAGGATTGGCCCAGGCCTTCTATTATTGGTGAATCATTCATAAAAGACGATGCCTGTGCACTTATTCTCGGGGATAATATATTTTACGGTACTGGACTATCTGAAATTTTACAGAAACACAATGATCCGGATGGAGGTGTAGTATTTGCCTATCATGTGAAAGATCCGGAAAGATATGGGGTTGTAGAATTTGATGATCAGAACAAGGCCATTTCAATTGCAGAAAAACCGGTTTCCCCCAAATCGAATTATGCAGTACCGGGTTTGTATTTTTATGATAATGAGGTAGTCCGCATAGCAAAGGAATTGAAACCTTCACCCAGAGGCGAGTTGGAAATAACAGATGTTAACAAGAATTATCTTAGAAGGGAGAAACTATCTGTTGGCATATTAGATCGTGGTACAGCCTGGTTGGATACCGGTACTTTTGAATCTCTAATTCAGGCTTCTAATTTTGTACAGGTTATTGAAGACCGTCAGGGATTGAAAATTGGATGTATTGAGGAAGCGGCTTACAGGATGGGCTTCATATCTTCCCAACAATTAGCGAAACTTAGCAAACCTTTACTTAAAAGCGGGTATGGGAAATACCTTATGGAATTGGTTAAATCATAAGATATTATTTCTTTTCAGGCACTTTGCCAAAAGATCTGTAATATGACAGGGTAATTTGTATTCCCTGGTTTTGTGCCTGTTCAGGAATAGGAAAAAAAATATCTTTATCCGGGTCACTATTAACTGCCCCCCATTTGTATATGCTGGT
This sequence comes from uncultured Cytophagales bacterium, assembly GCA_942491935.1. GTDB lineage: Bacteria > Bacteroidota > Bacteroidia > Cytophagales > Cyclobacteriaceae > JAGTVG01. The sequence goes on along the minus strand of CALOCZ010000068.1, from coordinate 245,324 downwards.
CAGACCAAAGGAAAACATGCCTTCCAGTTCAATTATCCCAAAGCTAAAAGAATTCCGAAATGCGAGGCCAGCCTGTATTCCAAATTCAAACCGATTGTCAATTTCTCGATTCCACTCGTAATCCTGTCGATTGCTTTCATTGTCTTCTGTATATATCTCATTTGAAGAAAGAGCATAACTGATAAAGGGGCCAAGCAAAATACTCATATTGAATTTCTTTTTCCCTATATATGCGTGCATCAACATGGGTAAGGATAAATAATCAATTGTTCTTTCGTATTGAATATTCTCCAGTGTATCTAATTTAGTTTTAAATCCTTTCTGAATATACAAGACTTCCATTTGGATCCCTATATTAGGTTGATTGAAATATTGAAAGGTTAATCCACCCATATATCCCATTTTAAAATCTTGCTCAACAATTTTCTGATTAAATCTCGCATCATAGTTTATCCAGGTAATGTTAACACCTCCTTTGAGGCCAACATTCCACTGTGCCATCAAGGGGGATGTTGAAAATAGTAATATGACAAACAAAATTTTTTTCATATGCAGAACAATGCAAATTTATTTCATTTTATAAAACAGCCATGGTAATAGGAAGAATTAAATAATTATAATTGATCTAAAACTGAAGACCGGGAAGCAATAAAAGCTGGTCTTGAGGAAAACGCCAGAGTAATCAATATTATACTGGCTGACGAAAACAAAAAATCATTTAATTTCATTTCAACCGGATAAGCATCAATTACAGATGTGTCGACTCCCATAGAAATTATCCCAAATTGCTGCTGTATAAAACATAGTATTATACCGAGGGCCATTCCAATTATCGCTCCGCTAAAGGATATGATTGCCCCTTCATTAAGGAAAATAGACCTAACAAGTGCCCTCCTTGATCCCATAGCATACAATACGGCAATATCTTTTTTCTTCTCAATGGCCAACATTGTAAGGGCAAAGAAAATGTTAATTGCCGCAACAGCTATAATAAATGAAAAGGTAATAAATACAAATAGTTTCTCTATTTTGATGGCTGTAATTAAAGAGGAGTGTTGTTCATCGCTGTCAAGAACATTAAATGAATTGCCAATAATTTTTCTGATTTCAGATATGATCCTTTCTTGGTCTGCATCCTCTTTAATATTTATTTCCAGTGCTGTTCTCTTCATCCCATAATCCATCAACTGGCTTGCAAATCTGATAGGAACCAGAATATAATTCATGTCAAATTGTTTCTCTATTGCAAATATGCCGCCAATATTAATATTTCTTCTATTTGTTAATTGAGCAGGATTAATTGAACTTCCTCTTCTCTTTTTAGGGTAATAAAATTGTAATGGATAAAAATCACCCAGGTCAGTAATATTCAAAGTATACTGTATACCCCGACCAATCACCGCATACGGGATCTTGTCATCTTCTAAAACAAGGTTGCCTTCAACAATACTGTTTTTTAAACGGGTATTTTTAATAAAATTATGATCTACCCCTTTTAGTTTCACCACCATTTCGGCATCACGGAATTTAACGTAAGCATTATCCTCTATTATTTCAGAAACAAATTCAATCCCTTCCAGATCTCGGATCAAATTTAATGATAACGAATCCATCAAAAATGATTTCCCCTGAAGTGGGACTACTTTTATATCAGGATCAAATGAGCTGTACAGTGACCGGATAAATCCTTCCAATCCGTTAAAGACAGACAGGACAACCACCAACGCCATCGTCCCAACTGAAACACCAACCATAGAGATCAATGAAATAACATTAATGAAATTTCTTTTTTTCTTTGAGAAAAAGTATTTCCTGGCTATGAATAAAGGTAAGTTCAAGATATAATGGTTCTATTCTGGGGGGATATCAAGGTTTTTCAGGATCCGTTCAATGTTATCGGAATACTCCATGCTATCATCGAGGAAGAACATCAGGTCAGGAATCACACGGACTTTTTTTCCGATCTTATCACTAAGGAGTTTTCTTATATATCCCTTTCTTTCGATAATGTGGTCAATCAATTCCTGTTTATCATCCACCATCATCAAGCTGAGGTATACTCTTGCCACACCCAGGTCGGGAGACATTCTTACTTGCGTAACAGTAATAAAGGCTTTTCCAATAAGGTCCGTGATCTCATGATGAAATATGTCACCGAGATCCTTCTGGATCATTTTAGAAAACTTCAATTGTCTTTTACTTTCCATTATTTTTTACAAATATCATCATATTAAACAATTATTATAATATATAGCCATTAATTATAGGTCCGGATTTTACTACATTTGCAATAAAAGTATTAATAGATTTGCTTTCTCTTTTTAAAATAAACGATCCTTACAAGATACTTATAATACTATTCATAGCTGTTATTATTCAGCTACCATTATTCATTTCCGGCATAAGTATTACCTTACCTGAGATTGAGTGGCATATGGTAGGCGCCAAACTTTTAGATGGAGGAGAATTGTATATTGATATTTATTATCCAATAGGCCCCTTATCTGCACAGGTTTACCGACTCTTATCCTTATTAGCTCCAAATGGATATCTTATATACAGGATATTGGGCTTATTATTAGTAATCGTACAGGCCGTTATATTTAACTATGGACTTATTCAATACAAGGCGTATAATCAAAACACATATGTTCCTTCATTGATATATGTTATACTAATGATGGGAATGGAAGATTATATTACACTTTCCCCCCAACTCATGGGTTTAACATTCGTTTTAATTTCGGTTAACTATACTTTCAGGATAATTGAAGGAAGAAAGAGAGCGGATGAGGATTTTTTAAAGATCGGGCTATTTTCGGGTTTAGCCGCATTATTTTATCCATTGTATATTGTTTTGATAATCCCCATATTAATTGCTCTTATCTTTTTCACAAATACAATAGTTAGACGCTATTTATTGCTAGTTTTTGGTGCTTTTCTTCCAATTTTCCTAACATGGTTGAAATTTTATTGGTATAATCAACTTAATGAATTTTATTTCAATCTTGATTTTTTATTTATGGCTGGAAATGAGAGCGCCTTGATCTCATGGAAGGGTATTCTTGGGATAATTCTGATCCCAGGTTTAGTACTTTTGTATTCTTTCTTCAGGGTTATGCAATCTCTTGGATTTATTAATTACCAGGTTAGGTTACAGAAATACTATTTTCTATATGTGATTTTTGGGATGCTGATCGTGATTTTAGATTACCATAAAGCTTCACATATTCTGATAGTGCTTATTCCTGTAATGGCTTTTTTTATTGCCCATCTTTTCTTAATGTTCAGAAAAATAGTCATTGCTGAGATTTTCTTTTTAGTGTTCCTTTCGCTAATTGTTTTTCAAAACTATAATTCAAACTTTGGCCTGATCAAAGGAAATGATTTTCTGGATTATTCAAATCAATATGCAGGATCTGAAATAACGCTTAAAGAAAAAAAGGGTGAAAGGCTTCTCGTCTTGGGGAATGGTACCGGCAAATATTTTGGAAATCATCTTTCAACTCCTTATTTGTCCTGGGTTATGCTTGAACATCAGATCGGTCAAATTGACAATTATAATACAGTTATTGAAATATTTGAGAATTTTAATAAGGACCTTCCGGAAAAAATTATTGATGAAAGATCTGCCATGCCAGAACTGATTTCAAGAATTCCTGAGTTGTCAAGATTGTATACGAAGAGCAGTAATCAGGTTTATAGCCTTAAACCTAAAAATCAGTAATTTTCTTTATTCTATTTATGTGCCTTCCACCGTCGAATCCGGTGTTAAGGAAGGTTTCTACAATCTCCATGGCAAGTTCATCATCTAAAAATCTTCCAGCAAGGCACAAAACATTGGCATTATTATGAGCACGTGCGAGTTTAGCTAACATTTTGTTCCAGCATACTGCTGCTCTTATACCTTTATGTTTATTGGCGGTCATTGCGACACCGTTTCCACTTCCACAGATTAAAATCCCAAAATTATATTCACCACTCTCAACAGAATTCGCAACAGGGTGAACAAAGTCGGGATAATCAACGGATTGATCAGAAAATGGACCAAAATCTTCCAGGAAATAACCTTCAGTCTCCAATTTGGATTTTATAATTTCCTTGAGTTGGAATCCAGCATGATCACCACCGATTGCTATCTTGTATGCCATTATTTAATCGTCTTGTAATATTAAATCAGGATCATTTTTAATTACTGTTTTAGAAATAAAAATACTGATTTGATAGAGAACCAGCAAAGGTAAAGCGATTAAAATCTGACTGACCACATCAGGAGGTGTAATAATTGCAGAAACTACAAGAATAATTATAATGGCATGTTTCCTATAGGTAGTCAGGGTTTTGGGAGTTACAATACCGGCCTTGGTTAAGAAGTAAACTACAATTGGTAATTGGAACATGATAGCACAGGCCAATACAAGCATTGATATGGTTCCAACGTAAGATATAATGTCAAATTCGTTGCTGATACTTGGATCTAACTGGTAGTTCGATAAAAAATTAATAGAGATGGGAGAGACCACGAAATACCCAAATAGAACGCCCAATCCGAATAATAGTGAAACAAAGAATACAGCCCCGTGGGCTACATTTTTTTCATTATCATATAATCCAGGCTTAATGAATCGCCACATTTCCCAGAAAGCATATGGAAAAGCAAAGATCAAACCAATCACGAAAGAAGAAGTAATGTGCATCATAAACTGACCCGTCATTTGCCGGCTCTGTATGATAAATGGAAGTTCCTCAATACATAATACATTGGTGTTGATCATCTCGCTAATTTTACATAACATTCGATAGGTCCAGAAATCGGGTCTGCTGGGACCCAGGATTATGTCATGAAATATTATTTTTTTAGCTAAAAACGCAACTATGGCGAAAACCAATATAGCCGCCAATGATCTAACAATATGCCACCTGAGTTCTTCAAGGTGGTCGAGGAAAGACATCTCTTTTTCTACCGTTTCTGACACGTTACATTACTTAAAAAGCGGATAATCCGACATCCAATTATTTACTTCTTTTTTGACCTCCAAAATTACTTCTTCATGATCAATATTTGCTAATACTTTATCAATCAATTCTACAATACGCTTCATATCTGATTCAAGAAGGCCTCTGGTAGTAACGGCTGCAGTTCCAATTCGCATGCCTGAAGTAATAAAAGGTGATCGGTCATCAAAGGGAACCATATTTTTATTTATAGTAATATCAGCTTGTATGAGTGCATCTTCAGCTTGCTTACCGGTCAATCCCTTCGACCTTAAATCTATTAACATCAAGTGGTTATCTGTTCCGTTAGAAATAATCTTATAATCCCTCCTTAAAAATTCAGATGCCATAGCCTGGGCATTCTTCCGGACTTGTTTCACATAAGTTAGATAGTCGTCAGATAAGGCTTCTTCAAAAGAAACCGCTTTTGCTGCGATAACATGTTCGAGAGGGCCACCTTGTGTTCCGGGGAATACCCCTGAATCAAGCAGGGAAGACATCATTCGGGTTTTCCCTTTTGGTGTTTTCAAACCCATTGGATTTTCAAAATCCTTACCCATTAAAATCATGCCTCCTCTTGGCCCTCTTAAAGTTTTGTGAGTTGTAGTTGTGACCACATGGCAATAAGGCATAGGATCATCGAGTAATCCTCTGGCTATTAAACCACTTGGGTGAGCAATATCTGCCATTAAGAATGCATTATGCTTATCAGCTATCTCCCTGAGTTTTTTATAATTCCATTCCCTGCTATATGCCGAAGCTCCACATATGATCAGTTTCGGCTTTTCAATATCAGCAATTTTCTCCACTTCATCCCAATCAATTCTCCCTGTTTCTTCTTTTACACCATAAAATGATGGATTGTATAGTTTCCCGGAGAAATTAACAGGAGAACCATGGGTTAAATGACCACCATGGGAGAGATCGAATCCAAGTATTTTGTCACCTGGATTTATTAATGCCAGCATGACCGCAGCATTTGCCTGAGCTCCGGAATGAGGTTGGACATTTACCCACTCGGCATTGAATAGCGCTTTTGCACGATCCCTTGCCAAAGATTCTATCTTATCGACAATTTCACAACCTCCATAATATCTTTTACCGGGCAATCCTTCGGCATATTTATTGGTAAGAACAGTTCCCATTGCCTCCATTACCTGGTTTGAGACAAAATTTTCAGAGGCGATCAATTCAAGGCCAGACTTCTGTCTGTGTTCCTCTTCTTTGATAAATTCAAATATGGTTCGATCTTTAATCATTTTTTATTGTTGGTATGAAAAGCCCCAAAATTACTTGAAGTGTTCTATATTCACAATTAAATATTGAAATTAGCATTAATCTTATTTTTTCAATATACAGATTAATTTATTAGATTCAGTTTTTGAAGTTTTTTTTAATGAAGACGTATTTTAATATTATTCTTATTATCGTTATTGCTTTGCTGGTCGTGCAATGTGAATTTCTTGAGGAATTTGAAAAAGGAAATGGTGAAATCGTAACAGAGCGGCGATCAGTAAGTGATTTCGATGGACTCAGGATTGCCGGAAATTTTGAAGTAATCCTAAGAGAGGGGAAGAATCCGCTGGTGCAAATTAATACGGATGAAAACCTGTTAAAATTTATTGACACGGAGGTTAAGGGAGGAATCCTTAGAATATCACAGGAAAAAAAGTTAATCAGTACAAAAAAGATAAGGATCACTGTAAATTACCTCTTCTTAAAGGATATCAGAGCCATGGGTGCTGCATTAATAAAAAATGAAGAGACTATTGTTTCGGAAGATCTTGAAATTGGTATGGAAGGGGCAGGTGTAATTGATCTTAAGATTAATAGTGATAAATTGATAGTCGTGTTAAGTGGTGCCGGGGTAATTAGCTTGGCTGGAGAAGTTCGCCATCAGGAGTTGAACTTAACGGGTGCTGGAAAATTGGAAGCTATTGATCTTGAAAGCAAGGAATGTGAAGTGTCTGTGGGAGGTTTAGGTAGTGCGGAAGTATATGTTACAGAAAAACTGAATGCCAAGATTGAAGGTGTTGGAAGCATAAAATATGGAGGTGATCCCCAGGACCTCAATACTGAAATTAAAGGTTTAGGCAGGATCAAGCCTCTTAAAAAATATTAATAGCTTTTGAAATTAAAACGTATAGGAACTTGAAGCTTGAAGAACTAAGGCGGCAGATAGATTTGTTAGATGATAAGATCCTCGAATATCTCAATAAGCGTATGGATTTTGTACGTCAAATTGGAGAAGCCAAGACAAGGAGTAAAACTAATATATACAAACCTGAACGGGAGAAAAGTATTATTGATCGACTAAGCAAAATTAGCAAATCAGCATCCGGGAAGTTAAACAAAGCTGCTGTTGAAGCTATTTACCAGGAAATTTTTGCCATAAGCCGCAATATAGAACTTCCTGAGAAGATCGCATATCTTGGTCCTGAAGGTAGTTTTACTCATCAGGCGGCCGAATCCCGGTTTGGGGCAATGAGTGAATACCTTCCATTAGCAACTATTCCTTCAGTATTTGAAGCGATTAATGCAGGAAGGGCAAAATACGGGATTGTCCCATTAGAAAATAACCAGGAAGGAGTAGTTAATGAGACCATTGATAACCTGGGATTGTATGATTTAAACATAATTGCTGAAATACCCTTATCCATTACTTTTGCTTTTGCCACTACTTCTGACAGGGTTGAGGACATACACCGGATTTACTCAAAAGATATTGCTTTCAGGCAGTGCCGGAAGTTTTTATATTCGACGTTCAGTGATTCAAATGTTGAACAGATCCCTACCAATTCGACTTCTAAAGCAGTAAAACTTGCTTTGGGTGATTCCCAGGCTGCCGCTATCTGTTCTCATATAGCAGCAAAAACCTATAATCTTCCAATTTTATATGATAATATTGAAGATTCCCCGGATAATTTCACCAGGTTTTTGATCATTGCCCAGGATATAAAGAATGATAAAAGCGGGAAGGATAAAACAAGCATCCTGGCAAGGCTACCCGAAGGACCTGGAAGTCTGGCAAATTTTCTCCAGGATTTTTACCATGCGAATATTAACCTTACCAAAATTGAAAGCCGGCCTGCCAAACAAGGGAAAAAATTTAAGTATTATTTCTATATTGATTTGGAAGGACATGTTGACGATCTCAATGTAAAGTCTGTCTTTGACAGGCATAAGAACAACATCAAGTGGCTGGGTAGTTACGTGATGCAGTGTTAGTATTACCTTAAAACTGTATGTCTTTTGAAAGGTTTGCTTTCATCAAACAATTTCCGGTAGGTTATATGCTTTTTATACAACTCAACGCCTACTTGTTGGGCTGTATGAATCATTCTGGGATTAAAGTCTCCAATCCAATTCATTTCCAGGTTCTCATACCGGTTGTATTTTTCAAATAAGACCTCCCGGCCATAAATAACAATAGCCCCTTCAACACCTTTTGATCTGTGTTCCGGAACAACTCCAAAAACAGTACCTATGATCTTGTTGGTTGTTTTTCGCCACTTATGATAAAGGAACTTTAATTTACCAATTAGATTTAATTTACCATTTACGTGTTTGAAGATCTGATTTACATCCGGGATGTTTATAAAAAACGCAATTGGATCTTCTTCATAAAAACCAAAGTACATGATGTTTGGATCAAGAATTTGCCTCATCTGCCTTATTAGAAGTTTAGCCTGTTGTATAGATAGAACAGGAACACCTTTATGGCCGCTCCAGGCTTTATTGTATATCGTATGAAAATATTCGGTGTATTTGTCAATTTGTTTTAAATCAAGAGTCCTGAAAGTATATTTTGGATTTTCAGCAATCCTCTCCGCTTTTTCAAACATCCTTTCTGAGATATGACCCACGATCTTTCTACCAAAGGTCAGTTGCTCGAAATATGTTTTAAATCCATAAGCCTCGAACAAGGCCCTATAGTAAGGTGGCTGATAATTACATCTGTAATTTGGCTCAATTTCAAATCCCTCCACCTGCAATCCCCACCATTCGTTTCGTTCTCCGAAATTTATTGGCCCATCCATTGCTTCCATTCCCCGTCCCTCAAGCCATTCCTTACATTGGTCAAAGAGTTTAAAGGCAGCTTTTTGATCATTGATGCATTCGAAAAATCCCATCCCGCCAGTAGGTTGATCATTTCCTTTCGAGGCAATCTTTCTATTAATAAAAGCGGCCACTCTGCCTATGGATTTTCCTCTATTATCTTTCAGGATCCAACGTGTGCATTCACCGTTCCTGAAATATTTATTCTGTTTTGGATTAAAAATTGCATCAATATCCTTATCGAGCGGACGGATCCAGTTTGGATAATCTTTGTATATAGGAATGGCGGTCTTTATAAATTCCTTGGCAAGTTTTGGATTGTTAACTTCCTGGATCTGCATAAATGTTAAATTTCAGAAATCAGAGCGAAAATAATGGATTTAAAATATAACTTAGTGGTTCAATATTAATTTTTCTGGTAATAATACGTATGATTTATATTAATTTCTAAATTTTAGATAAAATGATGAATAAAAATAGAAGAACTTTTATCAAGAAAGGTTTGACTGCATCAGCAGGAATAGGACTCTTTTCTTCATTACCCGGAATTTCGACATTTGGAAAGATAAATGGAGATATGTTCTTTGAAATTTCACTCGCTGAATGGTCTTTACATAGAACATTGCGTAATGGAGATCTCGATAACCTCGATTTCCCTGCCACAGCTAAAAATGATTTCGATATCCACGCAGTAGAATATGTTAACCAGTTTTTCAAGGATAAAGCCGAAAACACAGAATATTTGTCTGAGTTGAAAAAGAGATGTGGTGATTTAGGAGTGAAGAGTGTTCTGATCATGATAGATGGTGAGGGAAATTTAGGCGACCAGGATAAAAAGAAAAGGAAAACAGCTGTTGAAAATCATTACAAATGGATAGATGCGGCTAAGTTCCTGGGTTGTCATTCAATCAGGGTCAATGCAGCAGGAACAGGTACCTACGAGGAAGTACAGAAAGCAGCTATTGACGGACTTGGTATGCTTTCAGAATATGGACAAAAGGAAGACATCGGTGTAATCGTCGAAAATCATGGCGGATTCTCTTCCAATGGCGATTGGTTAACGGGTGTGATGAAAGAAGTGAACAATCCTTACTGTGGAACTTTGCCAGACTTTGGGAACTTCTGCATCGAGGCCAAATACGAAAACAGGCAACGCATATGTCTTGATGAGTTTGACAAATATAAAGGAATGGCACTCCTAATGCCTTATGCAAAAGGTGTTAGCGCCAAATCTCTTGTTTTCGATGCAGAAGGGAATGAATCAAATATCGATTATTTGAAGATTATGGAAATAGTGAAAGATGCGGGATATACCGGATATGTTGGCATTGAGTATGAAGGTTCAGAACTATCAGAATATGAAGGTATTAAAGCCACTAAAAAACTACTGGAAAAAGTAGGGAAAGAACTTTCATAAACTAAATCTATAAAATACGAAAGGAGGCTTCATACATGAAAGCCTCTTTTTTTTGCCAAGGTAAAATTCCAACTTTAATTTTTCCAGGGGGGAACTATCTTAGATGCCCCTGAAATTGAATTTACTCAGACTTCTGCAGATTCTATAAAGACACTAATCCCTCTAAATAATCTTGTTATAATATTGAAGAATTTAATTTCACTAGAAACAACAATCGTTTCTTTTCAGCAATTCGTTGGCGATCTTCCTTCGTGCCTCCTTCAGGTTAAATGGATCGATCTTCGTGAATCTTTTTAGACCTAATAGTAACATTCGTTGTTCATCACCTTCTGAAAATGCATAAATCGCTTCTTTTGCTGCAATGGTGATCTTATGCATGGCGGCATGCAAATATATTTTCGCCATGTCGATCTGTCTTTGACTTGCATCAATTCCCTTCAAGTTGGCAAGCTTTTCTGCGCGTAAAATCACCGATTCAGCAACATAGCCCTCAATCAGCATATCCGCAAGGTTCATAAGTATTTCCTGTTCCTCCTTTAATTTCATCATTAGTTTTTGAACTGCTGCGCCTGCGATCATTAGCCCTGTTTTTTTCAAATTGGCCAGAACTTTCTTCTCTTTTTCAAATAGATTTTCCTCACCGTTATGCCCAAAATCTGGAATCGAGGTTAATTCCTTCTGGACTTCCATGGTAGGCCCCATAAGGTCAAGAGATCCCTTCATCGCCCTTTTTAATAGCATATCAATGGTGACAAGACGGTTTATTTCATTGGTGCCCTCAAAAATACGGTTGATCCTCGCATCCCGGTAACCCCTTTCAACCGGGCCTTCAGCCGAATATCCGATCCCGCCATGAATCTGAACAGCTTCATCAATAGCAAAATCCAGGACTTCACTTCCATGAACTTTAAGAATAGCGCATTCGATTGCAAATTCTTCTATTGCTTTCAATTTAGCTGATTCAGCATCAAGCCCTTCTTCTATATATAGTTTTGAAGCTTTCTCGATGTTGTGTCCAGTCCTGAACAATGCGGCCTCTGTAGCATAGATCTGCGTGGCCATTTCCGCCAGCTTATGTTTTATTGCACCGAAGTTTCCAATAGGCACACCAAATTGTTTCCTTTCATTTGCGTATTGAATGGAATTCTTTAATGCGAGTTTAGATCCACCCATGGTTGCCGCACCCAGGTCTATCCTGCCAATATTCAAAATATTCAATGCCATTTTAAAGCCTTCTTCCCGCTTGCCAAGGAGATTCTCAATTGGCACCTTACAGTCGTTAAAGAAAACCTGGCGCGTAGAACACCCTTTAATTCCAAGTTTTTTCTCCTCTTCATTCATGGTGATACCACCAAAGCTTTTCTCGACAATAAAAGTAGAAAGGTATTTGTCGTTTTCAATTTTTGCAAACACAATGAACAAGTTTGCATATCCGGCGTTGGTTATCCACATTTTCTGACCATTGATAACAAAATTTTTTCTGTCATCCGAAAGCAGTGCCCTGGTCTTTCCGGCATTGGCATCAGATCCTGCATCAGGTTCCGTCAGGCAATATGCTGCCTTTCTTTCTCCGGATGCTAATCCCGGCAGGTATTTCTCTTTCTGGTCTTCAGTTCCATAAAATAATATTGGCAAGGTCCCGATACCACTATGGGCAAGGAAAGCGACTACAAAGGAGTGACTTTTCCCAAATGACTCAGCAATGAGCATGGAAGTATTAAAATCCATTCCGAATCCTCCGTATTTTTCGGGTATAGCCGATCCAAGAAATCCCAATTGCCCGGTTTTCTCAAGCAAGGATGGAATCAGGTCCGGATGTTTCATCGAATCTATTTTATCAAGATTTGGGAAGATTTCAGTATCAATGAAATCATTGCATGATTGAGCGATCATATTTTGCTCTTCACTCCATTCTTCAGGAATGAAAACATCTTTGGAAGCTGTTTCTTTAATAAGAAATTCGCCACCCTTTACCAAACTTTCATTTAACTGGGTTGTCATACTTTTAAGATTTAGTTCAGTAATTCATAAATTCCGGAAACACCTTGTCCCCCACCTACACATGCGGTAACCATTCCATATTTCTGGTTTCTTCTTCGCATTTCATTAAAAAGCTGGATGCTCAGTTTGGCGCCTGTACATCCCAGGGGATGCCCTAAGGCTATTGCCCCGCCATTCACATTTACAATTTCTCCATTAAGATCCAGGTTTTGGATCACTCCAAGGGCTTGTGCTGCAAAAGCTTCATTAAGCTCGATCTGTTCAATGTCATTGAGTTTCAGTCCTGCTTTTTCCAAAGCTTTTGGAACAGCTTTGACAGGGCCTATACCCATGATTTTTGGTTCTACCCCAGCAACCGCGTAGCTGACCATTCTTGCAATAGGATTTAAATTAAGTTCTTTGATCAGTTTGTCAGACATAACCATGACAAACGCCGCTCCATCAGAGGTTTGTGAAGAATTCCCGGCGGTAACTGATCCATCTTTACTGAAAGCAGGTTTTAATCTGGCCAGTGCTTCCAGGCTTGTATCTCTTCTGGGACCTTCATCAGTTTCGACTGTAAATTCCCTGGATTGTTTTTTCATATCTTTATTTAGATAAGTTTCAGTGACATGAACAGGAACAATTTCATCCTTAAATAATCCTGTCTCCAAAGCATTTATAGCCTTCATATGACTGTTGTAGGCAAATTCATCCTGGTCTTCCCTGGAGATATTGTATTTTTTCGCAATCTCCTCAGCTGTAAGTCCCATTGAAATATAGTAATCCGGGTTATTAAGAGCTATATCATAATTCAAAGCTGTTTTCCAACCCAGCATCGGAACGAGTGACATGCTTTCTGTTCCACCGGCGATAATACAATCAGCCATACCGGCATGGATACGAGATGCGGCAATATTTATGGCTTCAATACCGGAACCACAGTACCTGTTGATCATCATTCCAGGAACTTCTTTCGGAAGGCTCAGAAGAGAGATCATTCTACCGATCTGAATTCCCTGCTCCGCTTCCGGGACTGCATTTCCTACGATCAGGTCATCGATCCTCAATGGGTCCAGGTCGGGTATGGATTTCAGCAAGTGTTTAATAACAGATGCAGCCAGATCATCTGAACGTGTAAATCGAAATCCGCCTCTTTTAGCCTTTCCAACAGCTGTTCTGAAACCTGCTACTATATAAGCGTCCATAATATTTTATTTTGATTCTTAAACTAATTTCTGAGTGGTTTTTGACCTTGTAAAATGGCCTGTATTCTTTCAAGCGTTTTCTTTTCACCACATAAAGAAAGGAAAGCTTCGCGTTCAAGATCGAGTAAATATTGTTCAGTTACTTCGGTGGGATACGAAAGGTCTCCACCACACATAACATTCGCTATTTTTTTCGCGATCTTAGCATCGTGCTCAGTAATATAATTTCCGATGAGCATGCCATTTACTCCTGCAAGTACAAGAGCAACCCCTGATTTTCCCTGCACCCGGATCTTTTGATTTGGGTTAGGCATTGAATAGCCTGCATCTGCCAGTTTTAGTGCAGATTGTTTAGCATCCGAAATAAGTTTGTTACTATTAATGGTTATCCTATCTTTTTGAGTTAATATCTTCATATCTATCGCTTCATAGGCAGATGTTGCGATTTTTCCCATTCCGATATTCATAAATATATTCTGGAGGTCATTCATTTCAACATCTCCTGGCTGGTAGGCATCAGATATCCTTTTGGTCAATTCTTTTGTGCCCCCTCCTGACGGAATGATACCGACACCAACTTCTGGTAAGCCAATATATGTTTCCGCAGCAGCCTGTACAACATCAGCATGCAGGGCTAACTCGCATCCACCCCCAAGGGTAAGGGTATGGGGAGCTACAATCACAGGAATACTTGAATATCTAGCCCTCATTATGGTTTGCTGAAAATGATTTACGATGACATCGATTTCATCATATTCCTGTTCTATCGCATACATGAACAATACACCCAGGTTGGCTCCAACTGTGAAATTCTGACCCTGATTTCCTATAACAAGTCCTCTATAATCCTGTTCTGCAAGATCTATCGCTTTATGGATGCCTTCAAGTACCTCGCCCCCCATGGTATTCATCTTGGACTGGAATTCTATGTTCAGAATACCATCACCAAGATCAAGAATAGAAGAACCGGCATTATTCCAGATCAGGTTGTTATCCCTGATATTATCCAGGATAATGAATGATTCCATGCCTGGAATGGCTTTCATTGATCCGGAAGTTATATCATAATACAATTTTGTACCGTCTTTGATCTCGTAGAAACTACCCTGACCCTCTTCTAGCATTTTGTAAACCCACTTGTCAGGGATATAACCATCACTTTCCATTTCCTTTAAGGTGTTTGCCACGCCAAGGGCATCCCAGGTTTCAAACGGGCCCATCTCCCATCCAAATCCTGCCTTTACACCTTCATCAATCTTATACAGATCATCGGTGATCTCAGGGATTCTGTGTGTGATATATTGGAAGAGCCCGTAAAACGAATCTTTATAAAACTGAGTTGCCTTGTCCTTTCCGGAAAACAGGATCTTAAACTTTTGTTTTAAGTCGTCAGTACCTTTTGAAGCACCGATTGAGGCAAATTTTACTTTCTTTTTTGGCTTATATTCAAAAGTTTTCAGGTCTAGTGTCAGGATTTCTGTTTTCCCTTTCTTGTCCTTGGTCTTTTTATAAAAACCTTGTTTTGTCTTTTCTCCAAGCCATTTTCTTTTCTCCAGTTCATAAATAATTTCAGGAAGTTTGAACATTTCACGTTGCTCATCATTATCCAGAGAATCGTAAAGGTTGTTGGCCACTTTAATCAAAGTGTCAAGACCAACAATATCTGAAGTCCTGAAGGTAGCTGATTTAGGCCTTCCTATGCTTGTGCCAGTGAGCCTATCCACTTCATCTATGCCCAATCCCAGCTTCTCCATAGACTGTACGGCTTTTAGTATCGCATATATACCTATACGGTTTGAAATAAAAGCCGGGGTGTCTTTACATAGAACCGTCGTTTTGCCCAGGAAAAGTTTTCCATATTCCTCGAAGAACTCAACTACTTCCTTATTTGTAAAATCAGTTGGTATTATTTCGAGTAACTTCAGGTATCTGGGCGGATTGAAGAAATGTGTTCCGCAAAAATGAGACTTAAAATCTTCACTTCTGCCTTCCGTCATCAAATGAATTGGTATCCCAGATGTGTTGGAAGTAATTAAAGAACCGGGTTTTCTGTATTTTTCAACCTGTTCAAATAATTTTTTCTTAATCGCAAGGTCTTCGATTACCGCTTCGATCACCCAGTCACAGGAAGATATTTTTTTGAGATCATCTTCGAAATTTCCTGTTTTTATCCTGTCAGTAAAGTTTTTATGATATAAGGGGGAAGGATTGGATTTGATCGCTGTCTGTAAAGACTCATTGACTATCCTGTTACGAAATTCAACTGATGAGTGATCAAGACCTTTTTCTTTTTCCACTAGTGAAAGATCTTTGGGAACAATATCCAGAAGGAGGACTTCAAGTCCGATATTTGCAAAATGGCATGCAATTCGTGATCCCATTATTCCAGATCCCAAAACTGCAGCCTTTTTAATGGTTCTTTTCATATCGTTTTACTTTTATAATAAATTGCTTCCATCTGATGAAACAGGCAGCCAGATGTTTGCCCTTATTAATACAATATTTTGATTAGTATGAGCTGTGCAATTTTTCATATGATATTTAAATGATCAATTCCTGATTTTCAATCCGAGTTTAAATGCTTTTTAATTTCCCCGTTTTCGATATTAGTATTTATTGTATCGATTACCTCAAAGAAGGTTGCAAGTTTTCTCTGAGGGATCTTGTCTTTGATTACCGTATTAAATGTCCTGACCTTCTTTTTGGCAATTTCCTTTTTTTCTTTTCCAAGATCAGTCAGATATATGATAACCATGCGTCCATCGATATTATCTTTTTTCCTAATGATCAGTTTCTTGGTTTCCATTGATTTCAGTATCCGGGTTAAACTTCTGGATTCCATTCCCATTAGTGGTGCGATTTTCGTAGCGGGTGTTCCTTCTGTTGAATCAATATTTAGAAGTACAAATGCCATGGACGTAGTGATGTTATGCTTGGCTGCATATTGGTTATAGAGCCTTGCTATTGCATGCCAGGTGGCTTTTACATTATAATCTATTAACTCCTTCCTTTCCATAATGTATATATTCTAATATACGTAAAAATAGTATGCATGCATAATAAATTTAAATTTTTGTTTTCTTTAGATCAATACTTTACAAATGACTATTTTTATATACTTAATATTGTAATTAAAGGTGTGGTTGATGATGGAAAACAGTGCTTCATATAGAGATATAGACCTTATTTTAGCTGAAAAGCAGAAAATAATTGAGAAACTGCAAAAGGAAAATGAAAGTCTTCTGAAAATAATATCTCATGACATCAGGGCTCCATTTACTCAGCTATTTGCTATGATGCAGCTACTGGATCTTGAAAATGGAGATGAAATAAATCCAAGTCAAAGACATTATTTTGATCGTATGTATCATTCTCTTGCAAATGGTATGGAGATGGTAAAAAATTTACATGATATAAGATCTCTTGACCAGGATAAAATTACAATTATAAAAGAGGACGTCAGGTTAATACCTTTAATAGAAAAAGTAAGTCAAAGTTTTAGCAAACTTGCGGGATTAAAATCAATAAAGATCAGTTTCGAAAAGGGAAGCTTAGATCCAGATATACGAACAGATTCTTATTTGTTGGAAAAAATTCTAACTAATGTGCTCTCGAATGCTATAAAATACCCTGAGGATGGCACTGAAGTCAGGATCAAACTAGAGCAGAGGGGTGAGGAAGTTGTTATCATTTATGAAGATGGGGGCCCTGGTATTTCTGATGAAGAATTACCCTTGATTTTTGAAAAGTATACCAAGCTAAGCTCTATACCTACCATGGGCGAATCAACCACAGGTCTTGGCATGTACCTTGCTAAAAGCTTCGTGGAATTGATTGACGGCAAAATCGAGATCGGCAATATTTCAGATAATGGGGGATTGAGAGTAAGGATTTTTTTGCCTGCATAATTAATTCACTGAAATTAAATTCATTATTAATTAGCTTTTTATTCCCGGTACATTTGAAATGCAAATACCCCAGACAATAAGCAGCCCCAATACCAGATTCGCTTGTTGCGATCACATCTGATTAAGTTGCGGGACCTATCCTTGATTAATTTTTCTTCAAAATAATAAACTGATTCCAGTCAAAATTACCTGTTGGATTTCTGATCAAATTTGAAGTCCGTTTCCCAATCAAAATTTCTGCTTGAGCCCAGGATAAAATTAGATGATCCAATTCTTAATCAAAAGTGTTGTCTTTATCCCTGTTAAATTACCAGATCAGATTCTTAATAAAAGTTACCCCTCTTAATATTGATCGCACATTAATACTTACTTGAGGATCAATTATTATATAGATCTACTAAAAGCGCAAAAATTTTAGATTAAACATCCCGGTGGTCTGGTTTTATGTATCAATTATACCTTATAACCATACATCCGGTTATATTTGTTAATTATAAAATCGTCAATTGAAAATCACCAATTTCCTCCTTTCGAGGGATTGCAGATAGCTGTTATGAAAAAATAGAAAATTCCAAAATGAAAAAGTACATTGTTTTAACTCTGATTGTTAGCCTTTTTTTGAATCTGAAATCCTGGTCCCAAACCCAAATAACTTCACCTGAAGAATACCTGGGATATAAATTAGGTGATGCTTTTACACCACATTATAAAGTAACAGGATATTTGGAGGAAATATCCAGCCAGACTTCAAAGGCCATATTCAAAACCTATGGGGAAACTTATGAAGCAAGATCATTGAATGTACTGTTTATTTCCTCAGAAGAAAACATCAAGAACCTTGAAGGTATCCGCATAAATAATCTACGTAAGGCGGGGGAAATGCCTGAAGAACCAGAAAAAGATGGAAAGATAATTGTATGGTTGAGTTATAATGTTCACGGAGATGAAGCGAGTTCAACAGAAGCGGCTATGGCCACAGTTTACAAACTCCTCAGTGGGGATGAAAAGGTTAACCGGTGGCTGGAGAAAACGGTGGTGATCATCGATCCTTGTGTCAATCCGGATGGGAGAGACAGATATGTTCACTGGTATAATGAGAATAAATCCAACATCTTGCTAACGAATCCTATTGGAACGTCGCACATCCAGGCATGGCCGGGAGCAAGATCGAATCATTATCTGTTCGACTTAAACAGGGATTGGGCCTGGTTGAGTCAGGTAGAATCGAAGAAACGTATCATATTATATAATGAATGGTTACCCCAGATACATGTTGATTTTCATGAACAATCATATAACAGTCCTTATTATTTCGCCCCTGCAGCCCAGCCATATCATTCCTTGATTACAGAATGGCAAAAAGAGTTTCAAACTGAAATAGGCAAGAATCACGCAAAGTATTTTGATGAGAACAACTGGCTGTATTTTACAAAAGAACGATTTGATCTTTTCTATCCCGGATACGGGGATACCTATCCAACCTTTAATGGTGCTATTGGAATGACCTATGAACAAGCCGGAAGTGGAAGGGCTGGATTGGGAATAAAAACTGAAACGGGTGATACTTTGACCTTGCTTGACAGGTTAACACATCATTATACAACCAGTTTGTCAACTATTGAAGTTTCCTCTGAAAATGCTGATGACCTTGAAAAGAACTATATTGAGTTTTTCAGGAATGCCCGCAAAACAGTAGCAAATGGCTTCAATACATTTGTTGTTAAAAATCAGAATGGGAATAAAAAGATCCGGAAATTGATTGAATTACTTGATCATCACCGGATCAAATATGGGCAGTTGAATAATGTAAAATCGACCAAAGGATTTGATTATCAATTGAACCGGAACGTACCTGTCACTATTGAACCATCCGATCTTGTAATTCCCGTTCAGCAGACAAAATCAACTCTGCTCAGGGTATTGTTTGAGCCCGTTTCAACATTGGTTGATTCGATGACTTATGATATTACCTCCTGGTCCATTCCGTATGCATTTGGACTTGAGACCTATGCCACCGATCAAACGATTAGTATTGATAAAGAAGGATTCATTAGTCAACCTCGTTCAGATATAAATATTGATGGAGAACCATATGGTTTTGCATTTACACGGAATGCAGTGTTGGATATCAGGGCCTTGTCAGTATTGCTACAACGTGGCCTGAATGTAAGAACAAATTATGCTCCACTTACCACCGGGGATATGAATTTTCCGGCAGGAAGTTTTTTCGTTTTAATGGGGGATAACAGAAATTTTAAGGATAATATCCAGGAAGTTATGACAAAATTATCTGAGAAGTCTGAATTGGATATGATGCCATTAAACTCCGGTTTTTCTGATGATGGTCCTGACCTGGGTTCTTCAAAGCTTAAACTTTTGGATAATCAATTGAAAGTAGGTGTATTGTATGGAGAGAATGTTTGGTCAAATAATGTTGGAGAAATATGGCATTTGTTTGAGCAGGATTTACAGTATCCTCTGATTCGCTTAAATACCAGTTATTTCAGTGGGCTTGACCTGAATGACCTGGATGTGATTATTATTCCTGAGGGGTTTTATGGTGATTTTTTGAATGAGGATCAATTGAAAAAACTGAATAGCTGGGTGTCTAATGGCGGCCGACTGGTTGTCATAGGAAGAGCATTGAGATATTTCGCTGACAAAGACCAGTTTAATCTAAAGCCGTATCTGGACGATGAAGAAAAGGAGGAATTACAAAAGCTTCAGGAAGATCCAGATTATCTACGAAAATATGCAGAAGATGAACGCATGTATATAAAGAACAAAGTATACGGTGGCATATATAAAACAACGCTTGACAATAGCCATCCTATCGGTTTTGGCTACCCTGAATATTATTTCACATTAAAAACAGTAGACAACAGGTATGCAGTATTGGATAATGGTTGGAATGTGGCTATGATTTCAGGCTCACAAGATAAGGTAAGTGGATTCTCTGGTAGTAATAGTCAGGCTAAAACCTATAAGGCCCTGATTGTTGGTATGGAAGATAGGGGAGCAGGCGAGGTAGTGTATTTTGTTGACAATCCTTTATTCAGATCTTTCTGGGAGAATGGAAAACTGATGTTCAGTAATGCCATATTCATGCCATAGGGAGCAAAGCTCAAATCAGTTTTAATTCATTGTTCCTGGAAATATTTTCAATATGCTCTGAAATTACAGATTGTATATAAAAGATAAGACCACTTATTTAGCTTAGATCGTAAAGTTGTAATTGATAGATCACATCATAATAAGATTGATTCTTTGAAACCTTAAGAAACCATTTATAACGATTTTTTTATTGATAGATGCCTGTTCTGTCTATCGGGCAGTGAAATTCTTCTTCCCTTCTTCCAGGAAATCAACAAAATTTCGGATATCCAGATCATATGCTTTTGGTGGCAAAAGCATATTTTCATCATTGTCCAGAAGTACATAAAAAGGCTGCGCATTGTTGTTATACCTGGTGATCTGAAAATCCGCGTTTTGTTTACCTATGGATTTTTTCAGCTTATTGTCATAAGAAGACGTATACCAGGCGTTTTCAGGAAGGCTCGTTTTGTCATCTACATATAAGGCTACCACTATATAGTCGTTTTTCAAAATCTCCAGCACTTCAGGATCGGACCAAACCCTCGCTTCCATTTCACGGCAATTAACACATCCATGGCCGGTAAAATCAATGAATAAAGGTTTGTTCTTTTCCTTAGAGCACTGAATTGCCTGTTCATAGTCAAAATATCCTTTTATACCATGAGGAAGGTGCAGAAAGTCAGCATATTTCGGTGAATCGCATAATTCATCCATATCAGAAGCCATCATACCGGAACCTGAATTATTCCTTACTTCATCAAGCAATGGGAAGTCATGGGTTGACATAGGTGGCAGGTATCCGGCCAGACCCTTTAAAGGTGCTCCAAACATTCCCGGCATAAGATATATAACAAAGGAAAAAATTACCACCGATATCATAAGCCGGCCAACGCCAATCGTTTCAAGTTTGCTATCGTGTGGAAGCCTGATCTTTCCTAGTATATAGAATCCCAGCATGGCAAAAATCACGATCCACAATGCCAGGTAAATTTCTCTGTCGAGTAATCCCCAATGATAGGCCTGGTCTGCGACACTCAGGAATTTTAATGCAAATGCCAGTTCAATAAATCCAAGAACCACTTTCACTGTGTTTAACCAGCCCCCTGATTTAGGCAGGGTATTCAGCCATTCCGGGAAGATAGCGAACAAGGTAAATGGAATGGCAAAGGCCAGTGAAAATCCAAGCATACCGAGTATGGGCTTCAATACCAATCCGCCAGCAGACTCAACCAGGATACTGCCTACAATAGGACCTGTACACGAGAAGGATACCAGAACCAGCGTAAAAGCCATGAAGAATATTCCAATCAGACCACCTTTATCTGCTTTCTTATCCATTTTATTCACAAATGAACTAGGCAGGGTAATTTCGAATAGTCCAAAGAATGATAATGCGAAGATGAGGAATACCAGTGAGAAGATCACATTGGGTATCCAGTGCGTGGCCAGCACATTAGCCATCTCTGCTCCCATAAAAGGCGCTAGTATGGATCCGACAAGTGTGTATATCAGAATGATGGAGAAACCATATAATAGTGCATTTTTTACTCCCTGTTTCCGGGTTTTAGCCCTTCCGGTAAAGAAAGAGACCGTCATAGGGATCATTGGGAAAACGCAAGGTGTTAAAAGTGCAGCCAACCCGCCCAAAAATGCGATGACCATAAAAGCCAGTAATGAGTAGGGATCGTTAGAACTTCTCTGAGAAAGCAGAGATTTTGATTTATCAATTTCTGTTGAAGCAGATTCTTGCGCCTGTGACGGCTTATTGACATTATCAAGATCTATAGGATTGGCTGCAATAGGAGGTATGGATTTGTTATCCTCAGGATCTGTTCCTTCTGTGTTTTTAGTTTTGGTTTCTTTGGCTGGTTGCTCTGCAGATTTTTCTGATTTACTTTCACCCTCCCCTAACACATTAACTTCATCGAAAATAAATTCTTCTTCGAAATTAATGCATTTTCCATCTATATCAGAACAAACCTGATAAATATAGCTGCCTGAAATTTTAAAGTCTGGGGTGAGGACCTTAACAGTCTGTCTGAACTGTCCCTTGTTTTTAAAGTACGTAATTTCACCTTCCCACAGATCGTCATATTTCTTTTTAGGATTAATTGGCCTGATCCCACCAACAAGTTCATAACTGTCATCGGGCTCAAATGTAAACTCTGTGACGATTGGACCCAGGTCCGGATCAAAATCAGAAGAATAGAGATACCAGTTCTGATCGATTACCACGTTGAAGATCAGGTCCAGTTCCTGACCTATCGCAATTTCATTTACTGAAGTAGCGGTTGACCATTTAGCCGGTTCCAGGATCTGTCCTTTCAAATAAGTACCAGTAATAAGAAAGGTAAACAGCAGTAAGAATTGTATCGATTTGGTATAGTAACTGATCTTCATAATCTCTTTTTTACTCTTTATGAGCTATTGCCATGCAAAGTAAATAAAAATGCGCATGACTATTAAGCCATACGCATGTATATTTATAAGGTTATCTCCTATTCATTTATACAGGACATTTTGTACCCTGTCCGACTTTATTTACTTAATCTGGCAAAATGTTTGTAAAACAAAACAATGGTTTCAATGCCTTTATAAAAATTGAACAATCCATATGATTCGTTTGGGGAATGTATGGCGTCTTCTTTCAAACCGAAGCCAAATAATATAGTGTTGAGTCCCAGTATCTTGTCAAAGAGAGAAACTATCGGAATACTGCCACCTTCCATAGTTGGTATGGGATATTTACCCCAGCCTTCATGGAATGCTTCGCTGGCTGCTTTATAAGCAATTGAATCGATAGGTGTTACAGCCGCTTCCCCCCCATGATGAGGTGAAACTTTAACTTTAACTGTATCGGGAGCAATAGATTCAAAATGTTTGGTAAACAATTCAGTGATTTCATCGCTACTTTGATTTGGGACCAATCGCATGGATATCTTAGCATTGGCTTTTGATGGTAACACGGTTTTTGCACCTTCTCCCATATAGCCACCCCAGATACCATTCACATCAAGGCTCGGTCGGATGCCCACCCGTTCGATGGTAGAAAATCCTTTTTCACCATCAACTTCGCGGATGTCAAGCGCTTTCTTATATTTTTCAAGGCTAAATGGTGCTTTACCAAACTCTGCTCTTTTTTCATTGGAATATTCAACCACTTTATCATAAAAACCGGGAATAGTGATCCGGTTGTTTTCATCTTTCAGAGAGGCGATCATATCACAGAGTATATTCAGGGGATTGGCCACAGCGCCTCCATACATACCGGAATGCAAGTCACGGTTTGGGCCGACAACTTCTACTTCCATATAGCTTAGTCCCCTGAGTCCTGTTGTTATGGATGGAGTATCGTTAGATAGAATGTCAGTATCAGAAATCAATACTACATCAGCGGCTAGCATATCCTTGTATTCCTTAATAAAAACTTCAAGGTTATTGGAGCCTATTTCCTCCTCACCTTCAAGTATGAATTTTACATTACATTCAAGGGTGGAAGTCTGCATCATGGTTTCAAATGCTTTCACGTGCATATATGCCTGGCCTTTATCATCACAGGCACCTCTTGCATAGATCTTTTCATTCCTGATCGTAGGTTCGAAAGGTGGCGTTTCCCAAAGTTCTACAGGATCGGCAGGCTGTACATCATAGTGACCATAAACCAAAATGGTAGGTAAGGAAACATCCACGATCTTTTCTCCGAAGACAATCGGATGACCGGCAGTTTCATAAACTTCCGCCTTGTCAGCACCGGCCGTCAGAATTTTTTCTTTGAGGAATTCTGCTGCCTTTCTGACATCATCTTTGTACTGGCTATCAGCGCTGATAGAAGGTATTCTGATCAAATCAAAAAGTTCGTCCAGAAATCTTTGTTTATTTGAATCGATATAATCTTTAAAAGTATTATTTGAATTACTCATCACTCTCGAATTTTGTTCATTTAAAAAAGTTGCTAAAGATAAATAGTATTTTTCAAACGCTTGGTAATTAGGGAATAAATCCTTCTTTGAGGGCATTTAAAATGACTGTTTTTCAAAAAATTTGGACAAATCTTATTGTATATTCAAAGTTGTAATATAAATTTGCAGTCCGTTTGCGAAATGGCGGAAAAGCGAAAGTAGCTCAGCTGGTAGAGCACGACCTTGCCAAGGTCGGGGTCGCGGGTTCGAATCCCGTCTTTCGCTCTTTTTTATTGATGAATGATTGATTGAGTGAATGATTGATTGTTAATTATTAGATCAACCTGCTATAGTTCTTTTACAAATGGATTCTTATGATTTAAAGTCAAAAACTTATTGGAAAGAGCAACGGAGTTTATAAAAATCTTTTCAAAGGCGAGAAAGACTGTAAGTATGCAATTAAAAACTTAAATCACTTAATCACTCATTCAAAAATCAATAAATATATATCTGCCCGGATGGTGGAATTGGTAGACACGCAGGACTTAAAATCCTGTGGCCGTTAAGGCCGTGTGGGTTCAAGTCCCACTCCGGGTACGAAAACCCAAACTTAGATCCCTGTAGCAGTGCTTGTTGCAGGGATTTTTTGTTTGCTGTGGAGGGGAGTATGGAATAAGAAGAGATGAAAAGACAATTGGATGGATGATTTTAATATGTGATTAAATCTGTTATTCCTAACGAATTGAATTCTTTACTATGCCCCAGAACTATTATCTTTATATTCAACCTCATTTTTCTTTTTCCATGCATAATGCAGGTGTAAAAATTTTGATCCAATCATCTGTTGGGATCTTATCAAAAAATTCATCGTCTAAATAATGCCCCTGAGCAAATCTCATTTCTTCATAATAATTATCATTTTTAAAATTTAAGGTGAGACTAACCTCGTCTTCTTCCTTCATATTTATTGATAATTCTTTTGAAATTGGATTGAAGTTAGAAACTAAATAATCTTCATCTTTACATATTTCAATCAATCTATCAAAATCGAATTTCTTTTTAAAAGAATATGATATATAATTCCAAGAAATATCCTTTTGTGAATCTATTTGTTTAAGAGTGAGATTTCCAAATGAGAATTCAAAGTATTTGTCATCTTCAGATTTTATTTCTGATGGTTTCATAAACTTCACTAAATTAGTGAAGACGCCAGATATGTCAGATTTCTGATTATCCTTCATGCTTTCCCTTCTTTCTGATTCTGAATGTTCGTGTTTCCTTTCAAAGTAATCTGGATTGATTTGGGATAAAGGCTAATACATACTTTATTTATTCATCTGATTTTAAGTCAATCCATTTGTCATTTAATTTTATTTCAATAATATCTCTCTAATAGGTGATTTTGAACCTGGATTTGATCAATCTTAATTTAAACCCTTAATCACTATATTCGCAGTTCCTGATGGATCGCAGGGGTAACTAAAATCTTGATTAATCTTTTTTGGATCATTTATTGTCTCATAGAACTCATCAAGAAATTTAATGGTCTGATTAATATAGTTCTTGCTTAATAATGGATTATCGATATAGACTGCATAGAATTCATCCTTTAATTGATTGAAAGTATTAAATACCCTATTATATTGATCAATTTCTAATATGCAGTATCCCCTATATCTCCTTTGTAGTGTCGAATGCAATTTAAGTTCCGGTGCAGGATTAGCATATGGCGCCCTGACAATTCCTGCGTGATCGAAATCATAAGGTACAGTTGAAGGTGCCTGAGTGGAATCATCAGTGATCAGCACTACATTTTGCTGATACTGTACAGACCAATCAGTGTTCCCGATCATATATTGGAAAACGGCCATATTTAAGAAATCCGCCATTATTGTCTTTTGCGGCATTAAATTTTTGATTTCAACAGTAAATGACTTATTTCGTTTTGCCATCTGATCTTCATCTTCCAGTAAGATTCCAAAGTAGGGATCTGTGCTTTTATTTTTCACTTTATCATGATAAATTACCTTGACCAGTCTGGCTTTAAAACTCTTTGAGGTAACAAGGTTGTACAATTTGTAAACCAAATATTCATGGATGACAATTTGATCTCCCCGGCAAGGAGTTACCAACTTTATCTTATCTTGTCCGCGAAATATTGAATTTTCCGGTGTGGATGATTTTGCAAAGTTTAGATATAGAGGGGGATACTTACAATTCGTGCTCATCTTACGGAAATGCCCTCGAGTCCTTACCTTTATTGGGATATCGAAAGTATCTTGATTGGTCTTATAATGGATGGTTGCTTGATGATATTGAGGATCTTCACCTCGATCCTTGGAAACAGACTTTAAATCGTATTGCAAAGTCAACTCCAAAATTTCTTCGGATTCAAAAAGATGAGATGTTTGGCCATTGGCAATGTTAAAAAAAATGGAAAACAGTAAAAAACATAATACATGTCTCATTTTTCTTGAAAATTTGTTGTTTGGATAATATATATATTAAAATAATATCAACAAAGAAAGCTCAGGAATAGTTTCTATCGTTTTAAATCAAGTATCGTTCTTAAGCTTTGTTATCATTACATAAAATGTTTATTTGAACCAGGCTCATTTTTGACATATCTCAGATTCATAATCAGCAAATACTTAATCACTTAATTAAGCAGATTAAACACATAAATTATCTTGAAGTTTTGCTCGATTTGTATGCTGTGTAATAAATTCGAAACAAGTTTTATAATGAGTGATTCCCTAAGTGACTGCCCAATAATTCCATCTATTCATGTCAACTCAACAACCGACATTCCTAATCCCAATATTTCATATAAATCTGATATTAAATAAATGGAAAGCGGAATGATTAATTTAATGATTGTTTCTCGACACAGTAATTTATGCGGATTAGGGACTAAGGTTAGGAGATCGTTTATTGCCCTTCAGCATGGGTTATAAAGTATATTTCTAATGCTTTAACTCAGTTTAAGTTGATACATATAAAACCAGGTGAAAAATTAATTTGAAATAAATTCGAGCGATTTCGATAATTCAATAAAGGAGATTTCTCATACCTATTTTTTCTTCTTTTTTCCCTGATCAGGTGTTTTTGATTTTTTCGATTGATCCACGGACTCTGTTTTCTCCTGATCGTTTGGTTTCGGATCCGTTGTTTGACTTACAGTTGTATTATTCTGCTTACTGGATTGACTATTTGACGTCTTTTTATCTTTTCCGGTTACTTTAGAATCAGCCGTTTGATTCACAGTTGCATTATTCTGCTGACCTGAAGCATTCTGCTTACTGGATTGACTGCTTGTTGTCTTTTTCTGCTGACCTGTTACTTTCGAATCAACTGTTTGGTTTACAGTCTCTTTATTCTGTTGACTTGAAACATTCTGCTTGTTGGATTGACTGCTTGTCGTCTTTTTCTCTTGTCCGGTAACTTTGGAATCAGCCGTTTGACTTACAGATGCATTATTCTTCTGACTTGAAGTATTCTGCTTAATAGATTGATTATTTGAAGTCCTATCAGTCTGACCAGATACTTTTACATCTTCTGTCTGGGTTACAACCACATTATTTTGTTTATTTGATGTATTAGGCTTATTGGATTGAACACTTGTATTCTTTTTCTCTTGACCAGGTGCATAGGTTTTTGCTGATCGGCTACCAGTTTCCTTTTTCTCCTGACCAGGCGCATATGTTCTTGCTGATTGGCTACCAGTTTCCTTTTTCTCCTGTCCAGGCGCATAGGTTTTTGCTGATTGACTACCAGTTTCCTTTTTCTCCTGTCCAGGAGCATAGGTTTTTGCTGATTGGCTACCAGTTTCCTTTTTCTCTTGACCTGGTGCATAAGTTCTAGCTGATTGGCTACCAGTTTCCTTTTTCTCTTGTCCAGGAGCATAGGTTTTTGCTGATTGACTACCGGTTTCCTTTTTCTCCTGCCCAGGTGCATAAGTTCTTGCTGATTGGCTACCGGTTTCCTTTTTCTCCTGTCCAGGCGCATAAGTTCTTGCTGATTGACTGCGAGTTTCCTTTTTCTCCTGCCCAGGCGCATATGTCCTAGATGAATGACTATAATACTCTTTCTTATTCTTGTATGTGTGTACATTACCTGATGAATCAACATATATCTTTGATGAGCAACTGGTTTCCACAATCCATATTAAGACAAATAATGCGAGTGATATGGGTATTTTTTTCATTTTGGGTTAATTTACAAAAGCTGATTAAACAATATGAATAACAAATATTTAGTTGAACGTACTCTTATCCATTCATATAACGCTCTAATTGTAACCTTGTTATGCTAGGTAATATTAATATTGAAGATCAGATTGATTCATATTCCTTCAAGCTATTCATATTTGAGAATATAAAATTTACTAACATTTAAACGTTAATCCCAAATTTTGAGGCTGTATAGGTTTAGTTTTAACTCCTGGTACATAAAGCTGAAAACAAATCCCTGTAGTTGTACATGCTACTGGGATTTGGTGTCCGCTCAGAGGCCATAATTACCTTAAAGAGGTTTATCTGTCTGTGTTATCTTAATTGAGTCTACGACACTTTCATTGAGACAAGGTCTCAAATTTTCAAGTGCTGGTTTTTTGTTCAATCATCCAGCTTATTGATCTCCTCATATAAAACCTTGAAGCATTCAATTTTATCCCCCCTCCGGTCTTTTATATCTTCTCTGCCGTAATAACCATCCATAAATCTTCCGGCTCCAGACCAGGTTGTCTGCATCATACCATAGAAATTTTCTTTGGTTTCAGGTGTGGCATTTTGCCTGAAATTAACCATTTGATGCAATTGCACTTTAGCATGTTGTGCCTTGTTCCAGGGACAAGTAACTACCTTGAATCCTTTTAATGCAAAAATGGCAGCGGTAGGATCCGGTCGTTCATAATGCCAATCACAGATCACCACATCTTTTGGTATCATATCAATAGCGCGGTGTGTATTATTAAAACTGGCTTCCCAGAAACCAATACCAGTTGTTTTACCATCAAGCAATCTATCTCCCCAGATCCACAATTCTTTTCCATTTTGTGTCAGATGATTGCTGATCTTCGTGACTTCTCCAGCAAAAAGTTCAGCTTTATCACGTCCTGAGCATCTAGGGCATTTATCATCTCCCAGATAAAACACTTCATCCATCCCTGCATGGAAAGCATTTGTTTCAAATACTTCTACTATTTCATCCACAACATCAAATACTACTTCATGCACGTCTGGATGTAATGGGCAATAGCTTAAACAATATAGTCCGTAGTCATTTGGCCATTTGTCGATACCCTCGTCTGTCGGAACATGTGGTGTTTCATTGAATTGGGGATATTCTTCAAGCAATTTCCCAACATTAGAGAACCATGATTGGTGTCCCAGAAGATTTATCTGAGGAATTATCCTAATACCACCAGCCTTACAGGCTTTTACAATTTTCTTTACTTCCGCTTCCGTGAGGGGATCCTCACCCTGAAGTTCAGGCCGTGATTTATATTGGTAATTCCAGTCAATTCTGAGTAACAGAGTATTAACATTCAGAGGTATCAATTCATCCTCAATAAATTTGACAAAAGCATCAAGATCTTCTTTATCCGGAGCTGCAAGTTCTATTCCTCTAATAGGAAG
Source organism: uncultured Cytophagales bacterium (assembly GCA_942491935.1). GTDB lineage: Bacteria > Bacteroidota > Bacteroidia > Cytophagales > Cyclobacteriaceae > JAGTVG01. Next base: position 215,123 of record CALOCZ010000068.1, on the reverse strand, counting down.
CAGTTCATCCAGTTTGTCCTGCGCCTTTGTGAGGACAGAGGTTGCTATTATTAAAGCAAACAGAAGTGTAAATTTTTTCATGAGTGGTATATTTAAAAATGAATGAATTTATTTAAAAAATCAGAAATAACAGTTTCAAAATAGCGATTTTAGAAATTATAAAAAACTAATTCACTGGTATTTATTTTTTGGGTAAGAAGTTTTATTTGAGGATTGTTTGGGGAGAGGTATATTTTGCGGATTTTAGAATTGGGGAAATCAGAAAGAAATCCAATATAGTATAGAGGGAATACTGGAGATGGAGGCAAATAATTAGTAGTTTCTTCATTTGATCATAATTGCCAGATGCACCTCAACTAGCTGGGCATGGTGATTATGCGGTTGGGGTTCAAACTATCGATCTAATACACAAAGATCAAATCGATATCCTTAATTATGGAAAAGGTCCGGATTCCCTTTACGATAGACAACTAAAAATAGAAGTGTGGTATCCGGCAGAAATTTCTGATGAAAGTGAAGAGTTGGTTATCTATGAAGATGTTATGGGTAATGCTAATTCTCCCGATAGACCAATTATACCCTTTACTTTTCCAGGTAGAGCAAGTAGATCTGCAAAAACAGACCGTAGCGGAGGGCCTTATCCTTTGATTATTGTATCTCATGGATACACAGGTTCCAGGCTGTTATTTACGTATTTGACCGAAAATCTTGCATTTAAAGGCTATGTTGTTGTATCCATAGATCATATGGAATCAACTTTTAAAGATGCAGCTGGATTTAACAACACACTACTTAACCGCTCTTTAGACGATCTTTTTGTTTTAAATCAAATAGCTCAGTTAAGAAAGGAAAGCAATTCCTTCTTATTTGGCACCGTAAATGCTGATCTAACAGCGTTAATTGGATATTCCATGGGTGGATACGGTGTTATCAATGTAGTTGGGGCTGGATATAGTCCGCAAGCTGCTAACTTCTTTAGTACAATGTCAGGAGGAAGCACTGCTTTAAATAAACGAGTTATTGGAAATCCTGAATTTGAAGCTTCTATCGATTCAAGGATAAAGGCTGTAGTCGCATTTGCACCCTGGGGGATGCAACGGGCTGTATGGAATGCTGAAGGATTGGCGGGGATAAAAATACCTTCCTTGCTTATAGCAGGAAGTGAAGATGATATTTCCGGGTATGAAAAAGGGACAAAAGCCATTTTTGAAGGTGCAGTAAATTTGGACAGATACCTGCTCACTTATCTCAATGCACGACACAATGTAGCCCCAAATCCACCTCCACCCGAGTCCTTAGAACCGGGTTTACATATTGATGAATATTTAAGATATGCAGATTCTGTCTGGGACGAGCGTAGGATCAGCAATATAAATCAGCATTTTGTAACAGTATTCCTTGGTATTCACCTTAAGAATATGGACAGCTATAAACCGTACCTGGATGTTGTTGAAAATGCTAATGATGAAAATTGGATGGGTTTCAAACCAAGAACTTCAGTCGGGCTACAACTTCATCATTTAAATCCTCAGAAGTAGAACCCAATATTCTGCTAACTTAGGACCATGCTTTTTTTTCTAATGAATATAAAAGTGTCTATAAAATAAGCATGGAGACTTTTTATATGTACTATGACTATTTTACGCTGGGAAAAATTCAATAATGAAGCATTTAGGCATAATGAAACGTTACAGTTTTATCAAATTTTTAGCCCTCTATTTCCATTATTGAGATTCATATAAAAACATTCTCTTAAATATTTAAGGAAATGAGGAATAGGTTGGTATCAGGCTAATTTTATATATCCGTTATTTCGATCATAAATACCAATTTTCAACTAATAAGTAGCCCTAAAAAGAGTTGAAGGGCTTAAAGCGTAAATTCAAATCGTCAGCTATTTTTGTTTTAAGGGTGGAAATGTAGAGTTGATACGCAAAAACTTAATTTTTTATTTTAGAATAATTTTCTGTGTTTGAAATTGTTGTTCATTACAATTAGGGCATTTTACTATATAAACACCTGTATTCAAATCTGAAAGATTAATTTTTCCAATTGTATAACTTTTAACCTGCTTGCATAACCTGCCTGTAAAATCATAAAAATATAAGTTAATTGGGATACTTGAATTATGTTCAATTATTAAAAACTGGTCAGCTGGATTCGGGTACAGAAGAAATTCATTTACCTCCGAACGTATTCCTACAGAGTTAATAATAGCATTATTAAATAAAAATTTAAATTCCTGATAACTCATAATAGTATCCACATTGGTAATATTACCCTTTACATAACCCATCTCATATTTCAGAAAATTCAAGCTACAATCGCTTAATTCGAAAGTATCTTGCCTGTTATAAAAATCATTTGTTAATCTGAATATTACTGTATCAGAAATTTCGAATAAACCAGTATGGAGGGGTAACGCACAATTCATCCCGTCCTGACCGGATACAATAATTCTATCTAAGGAAACAGAATCTTTAATTTCTTCAATAATTTCTATTTCCATAAAGTAATTATCTGGCGAAAAAGAAATTATTTTAGCCTGAACAATAAGCTCAAAATTATTTTCAAAGACCGGATGAAGAGAGGCGTCTTTGAAATTGGAATAAAATGGTTCGGAGCACGTACAACATAGTGATTCAGCGGAGATAAATAATATTATAAATAGAAATTTTTTCATTTCTTACATTGATCGGTGTTTTTAAAAATCGCTTTCAAACCTTTATGTGTTCCATCCAAAAAAATTATGAGGGATAAACCTATAATCTCATTTTTAAAATGAGAGTGATATTTCTATGTTAAGATCAAAAGCAACACAGTTTATTAAAAATTTTGAACCTATTGATATATTATTGACACATCTAATGAATTTATGGTTGCAGAGATTATTGCTTCCATAGATTGTGTTTCGAATCAAGTCGTTTACATAAAATTTATATGGCCTGATTTGATTCTTAATAGTAATCTTTAACCTTTTTAATTCTTCTCAAGACTAAACCTTTAGCTTTAGTATAATCCTTTGTAGGTTTCTACAAGATTTAGTTAACCTTTTCTTTTACTATATCTGATTTTAGCTGAAAGTTTACCTAATATTGTCAATTGAAATAGACTATGTCACGCAAAAATTTGATTAAAAAAATTATAATTATGAAGCGATATTTTTTAGGATTAATCGGGTTGTTAATATTGGGTTCTTTTACAAATGATTTCAGCAATGACAATTCAAATAGCGACTGTGATTATAACAAAGATTCAATGCTAGTTGTCATGCGTTTCGAAATAAAAGTAAAACCAGAATATGTGGCACTTTTAAAACAATCATTTGATGCTTGTAAGGTTGAGGTGTTAGAAAAAGAACCGGGATGCCTGGACTATTCTTTGTTTCAGTCTTATAACGATAGTACCCGATTTTGCATTACAGAAACATGGGCAACTAAAAGTGATCATGACAAGCATATGAAATTAGATCATACACAAAAACATCTAGCAGAAACCAGGGGTATTCATGATCCATCTTTTAAAACAACTGCTAATTATGTCTATTGGATTTGTCCTGGTGCCAATGCAGAAAAATAGAGTACAAAGCTACAAATAGAATTATTGCAATTCTTTAACAGAGTGCCACTGATCTAATCCTCATTTGAAAAGGTATAAGCTCGTGAATTCCGTATTTTTTCAGAAAAACGATTTCTATAACTGATCTTTAAAAAAGTTGTGATCAAAGATCTTTCAATAAATATCCAGCGTAATATTACCTTGAGTAAATTCCGCTTATTAAAAAAGGAGTCCATCACTTCTTTACGGGCCTTTATTATTTCGTTATGGGTATAATTCTTGAATTTTATGGATGGGATATCTTTTCTGACTTTATCCCACTCATTAATTAAGCGGCCTGATTTATTCAATTCATTATAAAGCGGAGTGCCAGGCCAGGCAGTCATTAAAAACACACGTATAAAGTCTGCTTTGATTTCTTTCAGGTCTTTAATAAGCTGCTTATGATATCCATTTTTCTGATTATCAAGGCCAAGAATGCAGGAAGCAATTACGGCAATTTTATGATTATGTAATGTGTTCACAATCTCCTTGTAATTAATTCCGATGTTGTGTTTTTTCCCTACTTCCGCAAGGTCTTCTGTACTGGTTGATTCAAATCCTACAAAGACAGCCCTGCATCCAGCTTCATACATCAAATCCATTAACTCCGGTTCATCTGCTAAACTCACTGTAGACTGGCATCCCCATAAAAATGAGAAATTTCTATCGATCATTTTCCTCAGCAGAATTTTTCTATCTTCTATATCTTTCTTTGTATATCCTATGAAATTCTCGTCTGTGACAACAACTATGGATTCATCACGAAGCGATTCAAAATCATCAAGCACCGTTTCATGAGGTATGACACGGTATTTTCGTTCATTGAAAACAGTCAGATAACAATAAGAACAGCTATATGGGCATCCTCTTGACGTGTTTATCGAAGCGTATTGATAATTTCTGTGAATCATGTTTCGATCCGGGGCACCTAAAGAATCCAGTGAAACGTTCATTGGACCGTAGTACTTTTTTTGAATAGAATTGTTTTCAAAATCTTTCAGGAAATCTTTCCATGGACCTTCCCCTTCGCCCATGATCACTGCATCAAAATGCTCGAGTGCTTCGTCTGGAAGAGCGGTAACATGAGCCCCACCGATTACACAGGTTATCCCTCTTTTTCTAAGGATATCACCAATTTCATAAGCCCTGGAAATTCCGGATGTTAAAGAGGAAATGGCAACCAGATCAGCATCAACAGTCTCAGGATCCATATCTTCTCCAACATATTCATCATATAAAACCTTATTATAATATTCAGGCGTATGCCTGGATAGATAGGCAAGAGATAGCGGGCCATAAAGCAATTCTGTGCCAATGTTCTCTTTGATCTTTGAAGGATAACAGAATATTAAATTATACATATAGAGTCTTGTAGTACAGGGCTATCAGGAAGGATCGTGAAAAAAGCATAAATAAACGCGGTGCCCTCTTGTGATATCTTTTACTTAATAAAATTGGTTGGGATAAAGGTATTAAATATTGAGGTCAATAAAAATTATGGAAGAAAATTTAATGATCTGTAATTTGTACCTGGAATTCATTCCCGGAAATTAAAAAATCACTAAATTGTGTAACTTCAGTCCCCGGAGATCGTCTTTATTTCGATTTAAGAATATTTTTAAATTTTTACATCAATGTTCAGATTTACCTTCAAGTTAGCTATTAGGCATTTTTTAAGGAATAAGTTCTATACCCTTATAAACATTTCAGGTCTATCCATTGGACTGGCATGTACTCTGGCCATTTTATTATGGGTGCAGGATGAAAGAAGCTATGATATGTTTCATTCTAATATCGACAATATATACCGCGTTGTAGAAAATCAGTATTATGCCGGTGGAGATCTGTTTCCGGTTGCCGTAACGCCTGCTCCATTGGCAAAAAACCTTAAGGATGAATATCCCGAGATCACCCACGCCACTCGATATAAAACAAGTTACTCAACTATTGAAAAGGGAAACCATACTTTTACGGAAAACACGGCCTATGTAGATGCGGACTTTTTTGAAATCTTCACTGTTGATTTTATCCATGGGGATAGGGAAGATGCTTTAAATGATCTGAATTCAGTTGTTTTAACCAAAGAAATGGCAGATAAGTATTTCAAAGGGAATCCGATAGGAAAGACACTAAGAATCAATAAAGAAAGTGATTTTAAAGTAACTGGTGTAATAAATAAATTTCCAGACAATTCTCATATCAATTTTGATTTATTACTATCCGGAGAGCAATTAAAAAATATGGGATTTGATCTTGAACAATGGGGAAATAACTGGCTGTATACCTATGTGAAATTGCATGATAATCATGACATTGTAAATATAAATGAGAAAATAATCAATATCATCAAGGATCATAACGAGGGTTCCGTTACCGATATTTATCTGCAACCGGTTAAAGATATCCATCTGTATTCTTCAGGCAAATACACGGCTGATGTTGGTGGTCATGGAGACATCAGATATGTCAATATTTTTATCGTAATTGCCATTGCTGTATTGTTGATCGCTTGCATTAATTTCATGAATTTAACCACAGCCAAGTCCAATAACAGGGCCCGTGAAATTGCATTCAAAAAAGTTGTAGGATCTTCTAAAAATCAACTGGTACGTCAATTTTTGACTGAATCTATTCTGGTGTGCTTTATTGCCTACGTATTGGCTGTAGTACTCGTGGATTTTTTTCTTCCCATATTTAATGATATAAGTGGAAAAGACTTATCTATTCCATATTCAAGCTGGGAATTTATTACGTTTTCTGTCTCATTTATTATTATTGTTGGTTTGATATCCGGCAGTTATCCTGCATTTTATCTGTCTTCATTTAAAGGTGTCGAAATTCTGAAAGGATTGCAGCATCGGGGTGGCGGAGCTTCTATTCTAAGGCGAGTGCTGGTGATGGTCCAGTTTTCTTTATCATTATTCCTGATCATCGGTTTTTTAATTATTTCGCGACAGCTGGATTTTATGAAGAACAAGAAACTTGGACTGGATAAAGATAATGTTGTATATGTTTTTTTGAACAGACAAATGCAGCAGAATTTTCAGGTAATTAAAAATGATTTGCTACAGAATCCTGATATTATCAGTGTTTCAACTTCTGACCAGTTTCCAACATATATTGCTAATTCCTCCTCAAACGTTGAATGGGAGGGAAAAGATCCAGACGATATCATTTTGTTTCATAATCTCTCAGTAGACACGGATTATCAAAAGACGTTTAAGCTCGAATTAAAAGAAGGAAGATTTTTCTCAGATGAGATCCCATCGGATACCCTTGCTGTGGTCATCAATGAACAGGCCTTATCCGTTATGGGCTTGGAAGATCCTATTGGAAGCGAAATCAATTTCTTTGGATTTGATGTCAGGATCATTGGAGTATTAAAAGATTTTCATTTCAAATCTCTTCATAATAAGATTGAACCTTTAATATTATTCCAGAGAAGTGAACAGAATTATGTGATGTTTCTAAGGATTAGTAATTTGAATATCCAGGAAAGTATAGCATATATAGAGGATACATATAAAAAGTATAGTTCAGACAACAGGGATTTTTATTATAAGTTTCTAAATGAAGATTATGAAAGTCTGTATAATGCTGAGCAAAGAACAGGCAAGATTTTTCAGTTTTTTGCCATTCTCGCAATTTTTATAAGTTGTCTGGGTTTGTTCGCCTTAGCCTCCTTTATGGCTGAAAGAAGAGTAAAGGAAATCGGCATAAGAAAAGCAAACGGTGCTAAGACAGAAGATATCATAATGCTTCTTACAACAGATTTCACAAAATTGGTGATAATATCATTCATTGTGTCAGCTCCGGTAGCCTGGTACATTATGAGGGTTTGGTTGGAGAATTTCGTATATAAAACCAATATATCCATTTGGATATTTGTAGTAGCAGGAGTTTTAGCATTGGTAATTGCTTTATTAACTGTTGGGTATCAATCTGTTAAAGCCGCCTTGAAAAATCCGGTTGATGCACTCAGGTACGAATAGAAAAGAACTTTGATAATCTGATATTTAAGGCATGGATGGGCTTTAAATATTAAGCAGCAAGCATATAGGGGTTATTTTAAAATGAAAAAAGTTCACAAATGTATTTTTTAGTTCCTTTTATAAACAACTGATATGAAAAAATGGATCAAAATATTACTCATTGGAATATCAACGCCAATCATAATTGCTATCATACTTATCGTTATTTATATTACAATGAATTGGCAAGGTGTAATTGAGCCATATCATACAGGTAATTCAAATGCTCCAACTAAGGTTCTGATAGCTAGTCAGGGAAGTGAGTTTAAGAATGATCTTTTAAAAAATATTGTTCAGAAACTTAAAAATGATACCCTCTATTTATCTGTTATTGATTGCACATCACTTAAGAAAGAGAATGCATCAGATTGGAAAGCGATAATAATAATTCATACGACCAAGGCTCATAAAATACCTCGATACGTAAGCAGTTTTTTGGAGGGTCTCCCAGATTATTCAAATATAGTCTTGATATGTACTTCGGGTGGAGGTGATGAAGTTATATCTGAATATGAAATTGATGCGATAAGTACAGCTTCACGTATGTCAGAATCTAACAATATTGCAAACCTTGCTATATCAAAAGTGGAGAGAATTCTACAAACAGAAATAAATTAAATTTCATAATAACAAAAAAAGCAGCCCAAATATGGGCTGCCTCTGTGATTCAAATTCTTATTCTAAATTAAAAAGAATTATTTGATCAATTCTACGTTGACTGCGTTCAATCCTTTTTTCCCTTGTTCTACGTCAAACTTAACTTTATCGTCTTCACGAATTTCATCGATCAGGCCACTTTCATGTACGAAAATGTCATCACTTGAATCATTTGGCTTAATAAATCCAAATCCTTTGGAGTTATTAAAGAATTTTACTGTTCCTTCTTTCATTTTAAATTGTAATTGTTATTAAAAGTACTTTTATAAATAATTTGTTTCATCAACAAATGTTAATGCTTTTCCTAAGTTGTTGGCGCGGCCTGTCCTTCCGATTCGATGTAGGTAACTGTTAAAACTCATAGGGAGTTGATAATTAATCACATGCGTAACGTTGGACACGTCTATACCTCTTGCAGCCACATCAGTAGCTACCAAGACCTGCACATTCCCTCTTTTAAATTTTTCAAGGGCTTTAATTCTATAATTTTGTGTTTTATCTCCATGGATACGATCAGATCTTATCCCTGATTGATTTAATTTTCTATTAACCCTGTCAACCAATCTTTTTGTTTCTGCAAATATCAATACCTTTTGAAATTGCTTATCATCCATTAAGTTTCGAAGCATTTCAAATTTATCACTTCCTATAGGCACTTTGATGATATCCTGTTCGACCTGATCACTGGTTGATGTACCAGAACTTACTTTTACTTCCACGGGATTTTGAACCATCTGATTAACAATTGATCCTTGCATTTTATCAATTGATGCAGAAAACAACATGGTCTGTCTCCTGTTGTGCATTAATTGCACCATTTTTTGTATGTCATCAATAAATCCCATATCAAGCATTCGATCAAATTCATCTAATACCAATACTGAAATTTCCTGCAGTCGAAGGGCTTTTCTCTGGGAAAGGTCTAATAGCCGTCCTGGTGTGCCAATAATTATATGATTTCTCCTTTTTAATTGGTCGATGTCTCTGCCAAGGTTAGTGCCACCGATAAAACAAGCAGCGTACAATCCCATTCCCTTAGAAAGACTTATAAATTCTTCTTTTATCTGTAGTGCCAGCTCTCTTGTAGGAACTACTACCAATGATGTAAATGGCTTCGAATTTTGAAGCAATCTTTCAATAATAGGGATTAGAAATGCAGCTGTTTTACCAGTTCCTGTATTTGCTATTCCCATAAGATTACGACCCGAAATAAGGTATTCCAGAGTTTTGTCCTGAATCTGTGTAGGCTGAACAAATCCTTTTTTTGTTATATTGGTTTTAATTTTTTCATTAATAGGCATTTGATTAAATGATCTTGAAGGGGTATAAGCAATTTCTTCTTTAAGAATTGCCTTTTTTACCAGCATATTTGGATCCTTAATCGATGATATTTTTTTTCTTGTATTCTTTTGTTTAGAACCCTGTTGTTGGAAGCTTTTCCTTCCTTTGAAATTTCGGGTATCTGATTTTCTATTTTTTATATTATTCATTTTGTTGATTCACTTTTATATAATTTGATCCGACAAGGAATATTCGCTTTTAAACATTCGGTAACTCTATTTCCTATTATCCTTGAAAAGTCCGAGTCGGTAACTCTTGAAAATTTTAAATTTTTGATGTTCTTTTTATTATGTTTTCTGGGGGTCTGATTGATTAGCTACTCGAGGCAAATTAATTAGACGAGGTTCATTTTATACAGCATTTTCATATATTGAAAATGTCATCTGATGTATTTTATTGTTTAGGTTCTTCTTTTTTATCTTCTTTTTTATCTTTTTCTGGTGGTTCAGAAGTAATATTTCCAAATTCATCAACATATGCCATCATATTTGATAGATCACCTCCTTTATTATTATTTTCCATTCGCTCTTTGCGTCTTTCTTCTTTTTCTTTTCTTTTTTGCGCCTTCTTTTTTTCCCTTTGTTTTTTAATAAAGCTATTTTGTGATCTTGACATATTTGGTCTTTAAATAAAATGCTGGATCCATCAGAAAATTCTGATCTCCAATACATCAATTCTATTTTCTAAGAGAGAAATAAACTTCACAAAGATATGCCTTAAACTGCTGGTGGAAGCCAAATGCTTAGTGAGATTTACTTCTATCTGTCTACAAAGATATGCATTAATCCCGGATAATAACAGATTTTACTTAATAATAGCATATTTTATGTTGCTAATGGTTATGGGAAATTCATTTTTTTCGAGTCTCTAAGTATCATAGAATTTGTCCCTGACGATTTTATTATTACATATATCTTCTCCCCATTATATTATTTCCAGCTAAATATCTGATGCTTTTATTGAACAATAAAGTTCCCCTTAAAATAAAGTTCAGTCTTGGAATTCAATTGAAAGAAGTAAATTCCCTTAGATAGATTCCCTAGTTCCAAGGGAATCCTATTCGTTTTGATATCCTGCAAGGACCTGATGGGCTGGCCACGTGAATTGTACACTGTGATGGTATGGGAATTATTTCCAGGATTCTCGATTTCTATTAATGAAAAATCGGTAATTGGATTAGGGTAAACTTTCACCTTTTTAACTTCATTTGGCTGGTTAAGTCCTGTCACCGAAGAAATAACAAAATCATCGCTAATATCTTCATAATCAACATCAGCATTATCCTGCACAATTTTAATACGACCTGCCAATGTTACAATGTTGGGAAGTTCCCAGGAGTAATTCATAGTCGATATGGGGATATTTGATTTCACAGTATCCCAACTGACGCCCCCATCACTGGAAAATAATATATCCCAGTTCAAAGGTTCATGCCTCAGGACTTCCTGCCACTCTATTTGTATAATCTGGCCAGGATTATATGTTTCTCCCCCATTTGGCTTTAATAATTCAACATGGGCCATTATTGGAGATATTGTAATGAGGAGGATAAATAATGTAACTGAAATTCTTAGTATGAACATAATAATCAGCTTCTGTAAATGTCAAGATACCCTTATCAATAGTATTTATCAAACTTTAATTTTTTACTAGGCATGATTGTAAGCTTTCTGACAATATGTTTTACCGACCAATATGTAAATGCTTAAAAAAACCAACACAAAACAATTAGCAAATACTGGCAAATGATATAATCTTTTCTTATATCTAGATTGTTAGATCAGTAATCAATTATTTTGTAACTTACCGGAATAATATTAAAACCATGAAACATTTAATTATCATTTTACTAGCTCTAATAAGCATATCGTTTATTACGAAACGAAATTTAATTCCTAAGGACAAAACTGATAAACATATTGGTATCGGAGCTCAAGCTCCGGATGGGGCCATTGTAATGTTTGATGGTAGCAGAGCTTCATTGGATAAGAATTGGGAGTATTGGGAAGGCCCCAGGTTTGCAGCTGAACCTCCAATTAAATGGAAAATTGAAGATGATCCCGAAGGGACCGGCACTGTAATGAATTCTAATGATCCCGCCGCTGCTGGTGGTTTGTATGGAAGCGCCGATATTGTAACCAGGAAAAAATTAAAAGATTTCAGGGCCCATGTAGAATTTTTTATTAAATATCCTAAAGGAAATAGTGGGGTATATCTACAGAACCGGTATGAAATCCAGGTCCTGGATGGTGATTCGACAAAACATGGCATGGGCGCTGTCATTAATGAATCAGAATCACCGTATTATGCCTATAATGGCGTTGGAGAATGGAATTCCTATGATATAAAATTCAGAGCGGCAAGATTCGTTAATGATAAACTCACTGAGAAACCTATTGTCACAGTCTATTTCAATGGTAAAAAAGTCCATGTAAACCAGGTCATCAGTCAGGTATGGGGAGGACCGAATTCAGGTCTCGATGGGGGCAACGATAATGGAAAGGGCATTACAGATCGCCCGGGAGGATTGAAGTTGCAAGCTGAGGGTCATCCGGTTTTATATCGGAACATTTGGATAAAGGAATTGGATCTTATGGAGGCTGATACAGATTTTTAGGGTTTTTTCATATTGTTAGAAATACTTACGACTACTTTTTAAAACTTTTTTCAATTTTTCATTTAAATGACAAGACTTGTTTCTTCATATCTTCCATATTTAGTTGGTTTTTTTATTTTTGCCAATCTTAGTTCAGCCCAGGATACACTTAACAGCAATAGCCCCCCGGAAAATCCGATGTATATGTTAACATATGACCATGGGGGATTAATATTATGGGGTACTGATCACTTTGAAGAAAGGCTTGATAATGCAATAGACTGGTTAGAAAAATATCCCGGATTCAAGATAGGTCTCGATAATGAAGCATACGTATATGATTATTTAAACGAAAACCAACCAGAATTACTATCAAAGATCCAGAATTACCTTAAAAAGTATGAGGGAAGATTTGGAATAGGTAGTTGCACGTATGGGCAACCCTTATCTACCTTCATAGGAGGGGAATCTAACATACGTCAAATTGGATATGCTTTAAAGGCCAACCGTAGATATTTTAATTACGAAAACCAGATTTACCTGATGAGTGAACATGCTATGCATGCACAAATACCTCAGATTTTAAAAGGATTTGGTTTTCAAGGAGCAATCATGCGTACTCATTATATGATGTATGGTTATAATCCAACCTATAATGAACCTTATGGATGGTGGATTGGAATGGATGGGTCAAAAATTCCGACGGTGCCCACTTATGTTGGTGAAGGTGCTGAATTTGGAAAAACACCTATAGATAACTGGATCCTTACGCGATATCCCGGACCAGATGCTAAGACTTCATTGGAAGATTATCGAAAACAATTTATTAATATAAATCCATTACTTGCAACAAGAGCTGATGACTCTGATCTCAGGAAGGAAGAGCTTGTTAATGAATACAAAGGGAGTAATTCTTACAAATGGATTTTATTAGATGATTTATTATCACTTTATCCTGAACCAGCTGCAGAATTTCAAACCCAACCAGATGATTTTACGGTTAGAATGCCATGGGGATATTGTGGAAATGAAATCTGGAACCAGAGCAGAAAAGCTGAAGTACAATTATTATCAACGGAGAGACTTGCGGCGTTAGGTTATATGATTAATGGTAAAAACTATGAACAGACACTCGATAAATCCTGGAAAAATTTATTACTTGCTCAACATCATGATATACAGATAGTAGGATTATTGCCGGACGCACGAAAGCACCTGAATCAATCCTTACAAAAATCTGATAGTATTCAAAAACTGATACTGGAAGACTTATCTCTATTGGTGAAAGGTGATGGAAATGGAAAGGTGATCGTATTTAATCCTTTATCCTGGTCAGTTAAACACTGGGTCCAGACAAAGGTGCGTTTTAAAAGAGGGGAAGGTAAGGATGCCGCTGTTTATTATAAAAATGAACGCGTTCCTTCAACTATTCTGAGTGCAGACAGATATTCGAGTGGGCATATCATGGAATGCGATATTGCTTTTCAAGCAGAAATTGATAACATTGGTTTTAAGGCCTACACTATACACTCACTTCCAGACTTTGAACCAAACTATTCCACTTCAATTACGGTTGACGCTGAAAGATTAAGAATCAATACTTCGGTATATGATATACATTTATCAGAAAATGGAGGAATTCAATCATTAATTGATAAAGAAACTGGTGAGGAACTTTTCAAATCAGGAAAAAGAAGTGCATTTCTCACAGGAATGATCAACGGGAAAGATTCTGAATCTTCAGGAAAATGGATAATTTCAAAGACTAATCCTGAAATACCATGGGTAATAGCAACAGAATATGGATTCATAGATGACATACCCTATGAATTACAATTAAAAATTAATGAGGGCTCTCCACAGATTGACTGTAAAGTGACCATCCGGCTTGATAGCCAGAGGATAGGTGTATTAAGTGATAATAAAAGAGAAATCACCTCTGCTTTCCTTCATGAAAAAAAGCTCAGGTTTAAATTTTTCCCAAATCTTGATAATCCAGTTAAGGGAGTGAGGGATTTACCCTTTGTAGTTGCTGAAACTGACGACAAGTATATCCAGGGCAATTTTTGGACGGCAATTGAAGATAACGATAAAGGAATTGCTGTTTTCAATAAAGGTACTATGTGTCTCATTAAAGAAGAGGATGGAGGTAATTCCATACCATTGATTTATGCCATGTATTATATATGGGGAACAAGGATGCTAAAAGGTGATTACATTTTCGAATTTGCAATTTATCCGTACAATGTGATACAAAAAAAAGCTGAGCTCCATAAAAAAGCTCTGGCCTTTAATCTTCCATTTATTAGTAAAGCTAGTAGTTCAAAAGGAGGCAAGATTGATCCTGAATTTGGGATTTTTAATAAGTCATTAGATCATGTAATCTTGTCGGCATTGTATATTGATAATGACAAAATAATCTCAAGATTTTATAATTGCCATAAAAAAGAATCAAAGTCAATTATTGCAAGCCAATTAAATGGTGTTGAGTTTATGGAAATAGACCTTAAAGGAAATAAAATAAATACAATCAAGGAGGAGGTTGTATTCAAACCCTGGCAATTCAGAACTTTTGAATTATTGAGAGATAACAATAAATAAATCAATTAGCCCTAATTAAAAGGAATAAATGCAATTCATTGATATATGAGTTTACCGGTCTTTTAGAACCTCAATAAATTAGAATATTATTTTGATAATAGTGAACTCAGGAAATCCAATTCTCCTTACAAAATAAGCTCCTAAATAAACATTTTCATTTTTATTCCATAGATCTATCCCGCTAAATGGGGGAAATATGCCATCATCGGAATAAATTCATCAGATATTATAAAACTATTTCAAATAGATACCCATCTATATCAATAAAGGCTGAAACTCAAATATTTTTATTTTATGAAGACTTTGCTAATAACCTTAGTCCTAATATTTTTTCTGGGGATTTCAATTCATTCAAATTCATATGCAAAAGTATTGCCCATAATAGAAGGCACTGAGTTGATGGATACTCTGGCTTCCCAAAATAATGAAAAAGCAAATCTGCCGGACTTATCTACAGGAATATATAAAAATGTTGAATTAGAACATGTGTTTTATTCTATAGAAAAATATCCTTCAAAGGAAGTGATTTATGATGCCCGATGGTTATTATGTATTTCTTCTATTAATAGATCCTTAGCTTTTCTATTGATCTTAAAACCAGACTCAGAATTTAGGTTTAATAAACAAATTCGATTTCAATTCAATCTTGTGAATATCTGACTCTAAGACTGGAATGGTGTGCCTCTATCTTAAAGAATTCAATTCTTCAAACTGAAATGGAAGGATAAATAGGTATTATATAACACAATGTAACTATTGTCAAAATTCCCAGTATTTAACATGAGTAAACCAAACCGAAACAAAACATGATCCGCAACTATTTTACAATAGCCATCAGGTCCTTTTCACGTCAAAAGGTATACACATTTATAAATATTTCAGGACTAGCCATCGGATTAGCAGGAGCACTTTTAATCTTTGGTTACATCCTTGACGAACTCAGTTACGATTCGATACATCCTTTTTCTGAAAACACATATAGAAGAGGGACTCAAAGAATTTTTGATGATGGGAATGAAAACTATTATTCATCTTCTCCTGCCTTATGGAGTTCCCAGTTAAAGGATCAAACTCCCGAGGTTCAATCTATCTTAAGAACCATGTTTATTCCCTACCCAACATCAGTAAATTATAAGGAGAAAGATAAAATATTATTAACCGAGAAATTGATCTTCGTAGAGAAGAGTTTCCCTGAAGTCCTTTATTTTAAGGTTATTCATGGCGACAGATCTAATCCATTTCAGGAAGTCAACGCCATTGCATTAAATGAGTCTACTGCAGAAAATATATTTGGAAATGAAGATCCGATTGGAAAGATCCTGACTATAAAACACCCTTTTTCGACCAGTGATAAAGAAATAGATTTAATGGTTTCTGCTGTTTATGAGGATTACCCTGTCAATTCACATATTAATCCTGATTATCTGGTAAATATAGAAGCCATGAGATCCGTTATCGAATGGGCAAATTTCGATGATCTTTTTACAGGATGGCTTCGGGGATTTATGGCTTCATACATAGTATTTAAAGATGGAACTGATATTGATGGTATTGAAGATCAGCTCGGAACTCTAGTATTCGATAATTTAGGAGACGAAGCGGGTAATTTTATCCCTTTTCTCAGGAGGTTGGATGATTTATATTTTGATAAGGAAGTACAGTGGGTATTTGAAGGATCAGGAGACATTTCCTATGTCTATATATTTGGATCAATAGCAATTTTGCTGATTGTAATTGCCAGTATAAACTATATGAACCTCGCTACAGCCAGGTCTGCTAAGCGCTCCCGTGAAGTAGGATTGCGAAAGGTCATGGGCAGTAACAGGTCTAAGCTAATTTTACAATTCATCATTGAATCATTCCTGACAACATTGCTTTCACTTTTTCTAAGCTTTGTATTAGCCATTCTTATATTGCCAATATTCAATACCCTGGCCCAAAAAGATTTCGTTATCAGTACATTTTTTAATATCAGGTTGTTAGGCGGTATGGCGGTGATAATCATACTGGTATCTATTCTGGCAGGTAGTTATCCTGCATTATATTTATCGAAATTCAAGCCAATTGAGGTTCTGAGAGGAGGAAAACTCAGTGCCAAGGGATCAAATCCGCTAAGAAAGATCCTCGTGATCTTCCAATTCTCAATAACCTTCTTTTTGTTGATTTGTACAGGCGTATTGATGAAACAGATAAACTATTTGAAATCTTCCAAACTTAACGAAAAGGGAAAACAAATCCTTTCCATAAGATATGGTGGGAATGCACCTATAGAGAAATTTTCAGCATTTAAAAATACAGTCGTGGAGGATCCAACATTCACATATGTAACTATGGCCAATCATTTACCAAGATTGGATTATTTCGGAGGAATCGGGATTGAAGTAAAAGTTCCAGAAGTTAGTGATCAGGATTACCAGTGGAGCGAGTTGAGTGTAGATTATGATTTCCCTAAGGCATTTAATCTGGAGCTTATAATGGGTAGAAGTTTCAATGTTGACAATCCAGCTGACTCAAATTCCTGTCTGATAAATGAAGCAGCAGTTCAAAATCTTGGAATTGATATCTCAAAAGCTGTAGGATTAACAATTGAAGATCTTCAGACTCAAAGGATTTCAAACGTAATTGGAATTGTCAAAGATTTTCCCTACCGGTCAATGCACCATTCCATAGAGGCATTAAGAATTAGTGCCAGGCCCCATTCAGTTGATCAAATTGTATATGTATCTCTGCCAGCGGAAAACGTACAGTCGCATATTCAGACACTAGAATCAAAATGGAAAGAAGTATTTCCAGGCATCGGATTTGATTACTGGTTTTTAGATCAGGAATTTGGCAGGATGTATGAGTCAGAAACCAGAATGTCGAATCTTACTGAAAGCTTTTCTATTGTAGCTATTTTTGTAGCTTGTCTTGGCTTGTTTGGACTGGCTTCTTATATGACAGAGCAGAGAACCAAGGAAATAGGGATCAGAAAGGTTATGGGGGCCACCGTAATGCAAATCCTGTCATTATTCCTGGGTATATTCCTTAAAATGCTTATCATTTCGGCAGTAGTAGCTGGGCCCATAGCTTTTTATTTGATAAATGAATGGTTACAGCAATTTGCATATCATATTGCAATTGACTGGACCATAATTGCGAGTGCAATTGGAATTGTGTTTGGAATTACCGTTTTAACAGTTAGCTATGAACTTATAAAAGCCTCAACAGCCAATCCTGTAAATGCCATAAGATACGAATGAGGTTCAAGAATGGAAAAATACTAGATTTATTGGATTTTTGATCGTATTTTAACGATTGTAATCCAATGTAAATTTAGTATTATGAAGAAATTTTCAAGAAGGGAAATGATTCAGGCTAGTGTAGCCTGGATGTCAGCCATGTCCGCTGGATTGCCTATCCCAGGTTTTTCAAGCTCTAAAAATGCAGAAATTGATCAGGTTGAGTTAGGCAAAACCGGATTGAAGGTATCAAGGTTGGCCCTTGGTTGTGGAAACAGCAGTTGGGCACGTCAGTCAAAATTTACTAGGCTGGGAGTTGATACCTTTTTAAAGGTAGCCCCTTATGCCTATGAACGGGGTGTAACTTTTCTCGATACAGCCGATCTTTATGGAACACATCAGTTTGTCGGGGAGTTATTTAAATCCATACCCAGGGATAATTTTCAATTGTTAACAAAGATCTGGACTACCAATGTTGACTGGTATACGGTTGTGCCAGTTCAAGAAACATTAGATCGGTTCAAGAAAGAACTGGGTACAGATCATTTTGATATCGTATTGTTGCATGCTATGGAAAGTGGTAACTGGATACAGGAGAAACAGCAATTCCGGGATCAGCTTGATGAGGTCAAGCAAAAAGGTGAAGTCAAAAAAGTTGGAGTTTCCTGTCATAATATCGATGCACTTCGAGTTGCTGCAGAAGATCCATGGGTGGATATTATCCTGGCCAGAATTAATCCTTATCAGATGGTTATGGATGGCACACCTGAAGAGATTATGAAGATCCTTGAAACAGCTAATAACAACGGAAAAGGAATAATTGGAATGAAAATTTTTGGTGATGGTAAGATGTCCAGTGAGGAACAACGAAACAAGTCACTGAATTTCTCTATTAAGAATGAAAATATTCATGCAGTAACCATAGGACTTGAGAAATTTGAATATGTCGATTATGCCGTGGAAAAGGTTTCGAGCATATCGAAATCTTAGAAATTGACAATTGGCCTATTTATCATTGATAAAATCATCTTTCCTTTATTAATAACCCAATTGGATTCCGGAGATTGCAATTTTGAAATGTTAAGGATAGCTGAGAACTCTCTGGTTTATAAATATTCATTTTTTATTTTATTGCATTTTTTGATAATGAACAGAACATGATAATGAAACGGACCTTCCTGCTTTATTTATTGGTATACACCTCAATGAATGGATTTTCCTCTGATAAAAGAGACATCTTACAAAATGAATCCAATGAGATTGGATTAGAGGAAGTTTTAGTGAAAGATTTTTCCGAAATTGGATTCCCGACCTATAAAGACCGTGATTTCTGGAATGGGCTACCGGAGAAGCTCAAGGATCAATATATTTCAAACGCTGAGAAAAAGCTCGACTATGACTGGCCGGTAGTAAAAGCTACAGATTACCTGGAAATCATTCGCTCCGGAGATCGCAGACAGAGTGTATACGCCGCGCCCAGATCGGCTTTAATGGCTTTGGTTATGGGAGAATTGATAGAAGGAAATGGAAGGTTTGTGGACCAGATTATCAATGGAGTATGGTATTATAGTGAGCAAACATGGTGGGGATGGTCTGCACATTTGCCAGAGCCTAACGGACTTCCTGATATCAAAGATCCTTCCATAGACCTGGGAGTTGGAGAAATCGCTAATATACTCTCCTGGACCTGGTTTCTTTTTCATGAAGAATTTGACAAGATACATCCCCTGATCTCCAGCAGGCTGAAAGATGAGATCATGTATAAAGCCATAATCCCGTATTATGAACGGGATGATTTCTGGTGGATGGGACTTGATGGAAGCAGGAATGTAAATAATTGGAATCCGTGGACCAATCATAATATGCTGACAGCTATTGCAATTATGGAAAACGATCAGACCAAAAAAGTTAATGGTGTAAAAAAAGTAATTCGTTCTCTGGATGTTTTTATTAATCAATACCCTGATGATGGTGGTTGTGATGAGGGGCCATCCTATTGGGGGAGGGCTGGAGCTTCTTTATACCAGAACCTCGATCTATTGAAATTGGTTACAAAAGGAAGTTTCAATGTTTATGATGATCAGTTAATAAAAAACATGGGTTCATATATTTATAAGGCTTATATCAATTATCCTTATTTTATCAATTTTGCTGATGCGGATGCCACTACAGGAAGCAGACCCCAGATAATCTATAGCTATGGGAAAGATATACAAGACCCCGTAATGCAAAAATTTGGCACTTATCTGGCGAAAATCCAGAATTGGGGAGAGGTGACTCCCGGTGGGAAAATAGACGAGCAACTCATTCAATTAATGCTATTGGATGAGATCAGAAACGCACCAGCAGAAAACGCACTCATAAGCGATTTCTGGCTGCCTGATACGGAAATCGCCGGAGGAAGAGATAAGGCTGGATCCGTGGAAGGATTTTTCTTTGCAGCAAAAGGCGGTCATAATAATGAAAGTCATAACCACAATGATCTGGGCTCATGTGTTTTGTATTTCGATGGTAAGCCATGTCTGATCGATATTGGAAGGGAAGAATATGTAGCTAAGACTTTCAGCAACAGAAGATATGAGATCTGGACCATGCAATCTCAGTATCACAATTTACCTAAAATAAATGGGTATGACCAGAAGGAGGGGCGTCAATACGAAGCCAAAAACACTACATTTCAGGCAGATGCTAAAAAAATAGTGTTCTCAACTGACATCTCAGATGCTTACGTCTTAGACGCAGGTATCGATAAGTGGGTGAGGAGTTATCGACTTGACAGGGGGAAGAAATTTGTTGTATCTGATAATTATCATTTCAGGGAATTGAATAATGAACCAACGACCATGAATTTTGTAACCTATTGCAAAGTAGAAAAGGATTCTGATGGGGTGTTAAAGTTGAAAGGTGAGGGCTTCAACCTTGAAATGAAATACAATCCAAAAAGCCTGACTGCTGAAATTGAGTACAACGAGATTAATGATTCAAAATTAAAATACTACTGGCCGAAGGGCGTAACCCGGATCGTATTTAACCTTTAAAAGATCCAGGCATTAAAGGAAAAATCAAATAGAGATCCTGGAGGACAAATGATCCCGATTAACAGAGAACCTGTTAATTCTATCGTGCGATTTTCGTTTGAATCAAGACATGACAAATTTGATTGGGATATCAGGAAATAACTGAATCCTGGATCTTTCTAATTGCCGAGGCGATGTCTTCCATATCCTTCTTAGTCCCAAGCATCGTATTTTGTAAAATCCATACAGCATCTTCATAACAAGCTTTTTCGGCCTCGGGGCATGAAACTTCCTTATAGGATACTTCTTCAGGAATGGCATAGCACATGAAATTCTTTTCCTGAAACAAAGGTTGTTTATATAGAGGTTCAGGGTAACCCATAAAACAGGGGACACCCTCAGCTGCGAGCATTTCAGAGAATTTTCTTTTTGGTAAATCACTAAATTTAGATTTATCATACCTGAAAATAAAGATATGATATGTGTGCAAAGTTTCTCCTATGTCCCTTTTAAGCGGACTGATGCCATCAATCTTTCCAAGTAATTCCGCCAAATATTTGCCATTTTCATCCCTCAACCTGGTTTGGCCATCAAGTCGTTTCAATTGTTCATGGAGTAAAGATGCTTGCAGTTGCGTTAACCGGTAATTGCATCCCAGGTAATGGTGTTCATACCATTGACCACCTTCAATCCTTCCTACATTCCGCAACGAATTCATCATTTTATATAAATAATCGTCATTGGTAATGGCCATTCCTCCCTCTCCACTAGTCAGATTTTTAGAAGATTGGAAACTAAAACAACCAACATGGCCAATACTTCCCATTTTCTTTCCCTGATATTCACCCCCATGTGCGTGACATGCATCTTCTATTACAGTAAGATCATATTTTTCTGCAATTTGCATTATCGCATTCATATTACAGGATAATCCAGCAAAATGAACAGGAATAATTGCCTTCGTTTTATCGCTTATGGCTTTTTCGATTTCTACCGGATCGATATTATATGTGTCTGGTTCAATATCTACAAATACCGGCACACAATTCGCTTCCAGTACTATAGTAGCAGTAGCTATGAAAGTATAAGGAGGGATGATCACCTCATCGCCTGGTTTCACGCCACATGAAATCAGTGCTAGCCGCAAAGCAACTGAACCATTAACACAAGTTAATGCATATTTTGTTCCACAGTAAGCTGCAAATTCTTTCTCAAAATCCTCGACAATCCCGGCGCAATCCGGATTCCCCCAGTTACCGCTTTTAGTAATTTCTGATATGGCTTTTACTTCATTTTCATCGAATATGGGCCAGTCGAAATTTTTATTAATGCTTTTAGGGCCACCATTTATAGCTAATTCATTCTTCATACTAAAATCGCTAAGTTTTTATTTTAAATGTTGATAACACAATTCGATAGATTCCAAGGCAGATTCAGGAGAGCAATAGTCAGGTTTTGAATTCGTCATTAGGCATTCTTTGAAGTAGTTAATTTCATTATAGAAACCATCTTCCTGATCCAATTTTATCCGTTTGATTTCACTATGATTGGAAACTTGAATATAATCAGGATCATTGGTTGAATATAAAACACTTGCTTTATCAAATTCTGCCATAAATCCAGCTTGAAAAGGGAAATTCGAGTGGAAAGTATTTCCACCTTCCACCTTAACCATAAAATCTTGATACTCCCACCAGGCGCTTATATAATCATGTTCGCTTAATTTTCCCGGGAGGTATTTGCTCTTGATCTTATCGGGCTTCCCAAACACAAAGTTCAGATAATCGATATCATGAATTAATAAATCGAAAAGAGCACCCCCGGAAGACCCGAATGAGGATTGCTTTTGTACCCATTGTCCCCACATTGGTAGTCCTGAAAATCTTGTCAATGAAAGGAATTTAAGCTTTCCATATTCTTCTGTTTTTATCCATGAACTCAGTTTCAGATAGGGTGATACGAACCTCAACACATGAGCCACCATCAGAATCAGGTCTTTTTCGTTCGCCAATCCAATCAATTCCCGGCATTCCTTAATATCCAGGCTGAAAGGTTTTTCGAGAAGAACATGTTTCCCTGCTTGTAATGCTTCTTTAGTGATCTGATAATGCAAATTTGTATGTACGCAAACATGTACGGCATCAAAATTCTCATTATTAATACAGTCGGAAAGGCTATGATATTTATTTACTTTTCTAATCTTTTCAGGATCAATATCACCTGTTGAAAAATTGCCTTCAGGTTGCTTCAGTTTCTGTTCGATACTTTCAATATCTTTATCAATAATGGCGGTGAGTTCAAGATCCTGGTTTTTAAAAATATTCAGGGAATGGGTCATTCCCATGAACCCAAATCCTACGACAACGACCTTCTTCATATTAATCGAAAAATATTCAAGCTTATATTACGAATGTAATTACAGCTTTGCAAATAGGATGCAACAAAATACGAGGACCTTTTCAATCTAAACATGCTCGAAAGATTATTTTTCAAGTATTGATAATGGGCAATATTAAATGAATTTAGATAGATTTATACATTGTAAAAATATTGATATAGTGGGCATTCAATAATTATCTGAACTTGATGAGAATATATTATAACATTACAAATCAAATTAGTGTTATATTTATAGTTTGTTGGTTATTCTTTATCTTCAAACCCATCACCATCAATACACCTATCAGTAGAATATGAAATTTCCAGATCAGAAATTAGAAAAATTCGATGTTATCATTGTTGGAGGTGGGCTCGCCGGTTTGACCAGTGCCATTCATCTTTCAAAAAACAATATACGTGTACTGGTTATTGAAAAAAACAAATATCCTACCCACAAGGTTTGTGGAGAATACATTTCAAATGAGGTTTTACCCTATTTCAAGTTTCTGGAAATTGATCCTTTTCAAATGGGAGCAAAAAGAATCAAAAATTTCGAACTCAGTCTTCCAAATAATAAATCAGTAAGTTGTCGGCTGCCTTTAGGTGGATTTGGCATAAGTCGCTATGCAATCGATATGACAATGGCTGAGAAAGCAAAAAGCAAAGGTGTTGAAATAATCCAGGATAAGGTGACAGATATTCAATTTCGCAACGATGAATTTATTGTACTTACGAAAAATGATACAACTTATAAATCCAGGATTGTAATTGGTGCTTATGGGAAACGTTCTGAAGTGGATATCAGATTAAGAAGAAGATTTATAAACAGGAAATCACCATTCCTGGCCGTAAAAACACATGTAACTGGGGATTTTCCTGACGATCTGGTTGGATTGCATAATTTTAAAGGGGGATACTGTGGTACTTCAAAAGTTGAAGATGATGCCATTAATGTATGTTATATAACAGATTTTAAATCATTTAAGAAATACAAAAACATTGATGAGTTTCAGAAGCAGGTGATTTTCAAGAACAAAAAATTAAAATCCATATTTACTGATTCAAAATCCGTGTTTAAATCACCCTTAACCATAAGCCAAATTTCATTTTCTCCTAAAAAGCCCGTTGAACATCATATTTTAATGTGTGGCGATACAGCTGGACTTATTCATCCACTATGTGGAAATGGAATGAGCATGGCAATTCGAAGTGGACAGATGGTTTCTAAACTTATTCTGAATTATCTAAATTCAGACATTGGATCGAGAGCGATTTTAGAAAAGGAATATCAAAAAGCATGGAAGAAAGCTTTTAATAGGCGGTTGAGAATAGGACATTTATTAGCTTCTATCTTTAATGGGGAGAGATTGGCACAAGTGATGATGGTTTTTTTACAGTTATTTCCGGGGGTACTGCCAATAATAATAAAATACACACATGGAAAACCAATGGAAACGCCATGAGTTTATTTGTAAATACCAAATATAGATCCGAGAAAGAAGAGTTAATGGATGATTTTTCCAATAATGGTGTTTTACTGCGCGACACATTGGATAAACTTGCCGGTATTAACAAATGGTTAGGAGGTAATCGAGTAACCATAAACGGATTAAAGGAATTAATAAATGGGCATCCAAAGGAAAAGACAATTAATATTATTGACATAGGATGCGGTGGTGGAGATGTAATACGGGATGTTGCTAACTATTTCTATAGGAATGGATATTCATTTAAAATAATAGGAATAGATGCTAATAGGGATACGGTAGCATATGCAGATGAATTATCTAAAATGTATCCTGAAATAAGCTTTCAACATTGCGATATATTTTCCGATGAGTTTAAATCCATTGAATATGATGTAGTTCTATCATCTTTATTTTTACATCATTTTAAAGATGAGCAGCTCATTGAATTTCTACCTGAGATATTAAAGAAAGCATCTTTGGGAATTGTAGTTAACGATTTGCACAGGCACCCGATGGCATATTATTTATTCAGGATGTTATGTTTGCTGATAAGTAATAATATGGTAAAAGAGGATGGATTGATCTCGATTTTGAAAGGTTTTAAACATCGGGATCTCGAAACTATATCAAAAAAAATAGGCGCGAAGTATCAAATAAGATGGAAATGGGCTTTTCGCTATCAATGGATCATTCAAAATAAATAAATGAGTGTAAGAATTACATCAGTAGCTAAGCAGTTGCCTAAGTATACCCGATCCACAAAAGATATTTTGCCTTATCTTGAAAAATGGATTTCGGGTCAAAATAAACGTTTTCAACGAAAGGTTTTTAAGATTTTTGAGAATGCAGGGGTAGACAGGCGATATTCAATTATGGATGCCGAAGAAGTGTTTAAAAACACTTCATTCGAAGAGAGAAATGATATTTACGCAAAAGAAGTTATCATTTTGGCAGAAAAAGCCTTGCTTAAATCACTTGAAAAAGTAAGCCTGCAACCAGACGATATCGATTATATCATCACTGTTAGTTGTACCGGAATTATGATTCCCTCATTAGATGCCTATCTCATAAATAACCTGAAGATGAAACAAAATATCGTACGATTACCCGTAACAGAAATGGGATGTGTGGCGGGTGTTTCAGGGATGATTTATGCACGTAATTTTCTTAAAGCCAATCCCAATAAACGCGCTGCTTTAATCGCTGTAGAATCACCAACCGCCACCTTTCAATTAGAGGATTTTTCTATGGTTAATATTGTAAGTGCTGCTATTTTTGGAGATGGTGCGGCGAGTGTGATATTATCTTCTTATGAAGATGAAAAGGGCCCCGAAATTATCGATGAGGAAATGTACCATTTTTATAATGCAGAACATATGATGGGGTTCAAACTACGGAATACGGGATTGCAAATGGTTCTTGACAAGTCAGTTCCCGAAAGGATCTCGGAACATTTTCCGCAAATCATATATCCTTTTTTGAAACGAAATAATATTACCATAAATGATGTTGATCATTTAATATTTCATCCAGGGGGTAAAAAAATTGTACAAACGGTCGAAGATTTATTTGGTTCTTTAGGCAAAAATATAGTCGACACACGTGAGGTTTTAAAAGAATATGGGAATATGTCAAGTGTAACAGTATTATATGTTCTGGAACGATTCATGGAAAGAAAACTACCTAAAGGGGACATAGGTTTGATGCTTAGTTTTGGCCCCGGTTTTACAGCACAAAGAATTTTATTAGAATGGTGAAAGAATTTAAAAATAAGAATTATTGGGCAGTAATCATCGGCGGTTCCAGTGGATTAGGTTTGGCAACGGCTAAAAAATTAGCAGAACATGGATGCAATATCTGCATTGTCCACCGGGATTCAAGAGTCCGTCAGGCAATCATTGACTTAGAGTTTGAAAAGATAAAAAATGAAGGGGTAGAATTCAAGGCCTTTAATGCCGATGCTATAAGTCCTGAAAGAAGAACAGAAATCATTAAGGAATTGAAAGAGATTCTGGGTAAAGAAGGATGTATTAGAGTAATGGTACATAGTATCGCAAAAGGTAATCTAAAGCCCATGGTTCATGAAGAAAAGCAAACTCTGAAAAACGATGATTTCAGTTTAACAATTAATGCAATGGCTATAAGCCTGTATGATTGGGTGAGCGCACTCTTTGATGCAAAATTATTTTCGAATGATGCCAGGATTATCAGTTTTACCAGTGAAGGGAATACTAAGGTGTGGAAAAACTATGCAGCGGTTTCAGCAGCTAAAGTTGCTCTTGAAGCAATCACAAGAAGTATAGCTCTCGAGTTTTCACCATACGGGCTCCGGGCAAATTGCATTCAGGCAGGAGTGACCGAAACGTCTTCCTTTCGCCTCATTCCGGGAAGTGATCAAATAAAAGAGCATACATTACGTCGGAATCCATTTAAAAGGCTCACTATCCCTGAGGATGTGGCCAACGTAGTCTATTTATTAAGTAAAGATGAAGCTTCATGGATAAATGGAACTATCATTCAAGTGGATGGTGGAGAACATATGAGTTAAGTACATGATGCCATAAAAGGTATTCATTAGATATAACATAAATGATGACATCAAAAGATATCATAGCATTATTGCCTTATCAAGAACCTTTTCTTTTTGTGGATGATCTTACTGAAATTTCGGATGAAAGTATAACCGGATTTTATACCTATAGAGAAGATGCTTTTTTTTATAAAGGCCATTTTAAAGATCATCCCGTCACACCTGGTGTCATCCTCACAGAGACTATGGCACAGATTGGTGTAGTCTGCCTGGGAATTTATATATTCAGAGATCATTTGGAAGACAAAAATCTCCCTCAAATAGCTTTAACATCCAATCAAAACGACTTTTACCTGCCTGTATATCCTGGTGAAAGCGTGAAAGTCATCTCTGATAAAGAATACTTCCGGTTTAATAAATTAAAATGTAATGTAAAGCTTTTTAATGTGAATAATGAAATGGTTTGCAGAGGTACGATATCTGGTATGATCAATGTAAAAGATAATGCATAGGGTTGTTATTACAGGACTTGGAGTGATTGCACCGAATGGTATTGGCATAAAAGCATTTACCGAAGCCATCAGGGGAGGAATTTCCGGCATAACATTCCATAAAACACTTGAAGACTTGAATTTTTCGTGTTGCATTGGAGGTATTCCCCAGGTTTCAGAGGATTTAAAAGCAAAGTATCTTACACCTTTACAATTACGTGGATTTAATAGTTCGGGTATTATGTATGGGTGCATTGCAGGAATCGATGCATGGAAAGATGCAGGATTACAAGTAGATTCTGAAAGTGAAATAGATTATGATAGCGGAACCGTATTTGGAACAGGTACTTCCGGAATTGAAAAATTCAGGGAGTCTATTTATAAAGTGGATGACAAACAAGTAAGACGATTAGGCAGTACTGTTGTTGTACAAACCATGGCTAGTGGTATAAGTGCTTATTTGGGTGGCATACTGGGTTTAGGGAATCAGGTAACAACCAATTCCTCAGCTTGTTCAACTGGAACCGAAGCTATATTAATGGGATTTGAACGTATTCGGCACGGGAAAGCTAAGCGCATGCTTGTAGGTAGTTGTGTTGATGATGGCCCTTATATCTGGGGCGGTTTTGATGCCATGAAGGTGATGACATATAAACATAATGATACACCCGAAAAGGGATCAAGACCTATGAGTGCATCGGCATCCGGTTTCGTTCCCGGAAGTGGAGCGGGAGCCTTTATCCTGGAATCCTTGGACAGTGCCCTGGAAAGAAAAGCTAAAATATACGCTGAGGTTTTGGGGGGGGCGATTAACTCTGGCGGTCAGCGAAATGGAGGCACAATGACTGCTCCCAATTCAGAAGCTGTACAGTTATGCATTAAAAATGCCATAAAAGATGCCGGGATAGATGCTGAAAATATAGATACGATCAATGGTCATTTAACAGCTACATCGAAAGATCCTTTAGAAATTGAGAATTGGACTAAGGCCTTAAATAGAAACGGGAAAGATTTTCCGTACATAAATTCTTTAAAGTCTATGGTTGGGCATTGTTTGTCGGCCTCCGGGTCTGTAGAAAGTGTAGCGACCGTACTTCAGCTAAAAAACCAGTTTATATTTCCCAATTTAAATTGTGAGGATTTGCATCCCAGGATCCTGGAGTTGATTAATGAGGAAAAGATTCCAACAAAATGCCAGAACAAATCGTTACACATTGCAATGAAGGCGAGTTTTGGATTTGGAGATGTAAATGCTTGTGTTATTTTTAAAACCTATTCTGAATAGAAAATGAATATGAAACCGGAAGAATTAATCGCGAAATTGAAAAAGATCATAGTGCCTTATGTCCAGGATGAAGAGGCTTTTAAAAAACTTTCTTCGGAAACTGATTTCATAAGAGATCTAAAAATCAATTCCGCAAACTTAGTGGACATTATTTTAGATATTGAAGACGAGTTTAACATTAAAATCGAAAATGATGATATGGAAAAAATGATTTCCGTTGAAGGTGCAATGGGTATAATTAATACCAGACTAGAGGAATAATGATTGGAAATGACATTATCGATTTGAAATTCGCATCATCTTCCCCGAATTGGAAAAGAGATCGTTTTATTGATAAGGTTTTTTCTGCTAAGGAACGGAAAATAATATCAGATTCATTAAATCCATTTCAAACAATATGGATGCTATGGAGCATGAAGGAAAGTGCCTATAAAATCTATGTTCGCCAACATTCTAAGAAATTTTTTGCGCCAGCAAAGGTAAAATGTAACTTACTTACTTCTAATGGTGGAATTGTTGAAATATTCCATGAAACGTTTAAAACAAATACTACAATTGATAAAGATTTTATCTACACAATAGCCTTCAATGATTTTTCCGAAAACATTATAAGCAACTGTTTTAAATTGGAAAATGCAACGTATTCAAATCAGCATTACACAAGTTATCAAAATCTTTTGTATGCTATTGCAGAACTGGAAAATGTAACTGCCACATCTTTAGTGATCAAGAAAGATGAATTCGGTATACCGATTCTTTATCGTAACAACCAGGCCCAAAACATCCCATTATCTATTACGCATCATGGGCACTATGGGGGCTATGCTATTTTGAAATAGGATTGAACACTGGGGCGTTCATGGTTTTACTGAAAATTTACATGTCGATATCCAACCAAAATTGCAAATAAGCTGAATTACATAACTACAAATCCGTTGAGAAGTTCTTCGCAATCGTTTACATAATTATCTAGCAGATTCTGGGAAGTGTATGTTACAAATTGAATTGTTCCATTTGAGTTTGAAAAATAGTATCCGTAATAGGAGAACTTAATTCCTTGAGTTGTCCCATCCATTTGTATCAATAATACTTTAGCTCCATTCACTGTCCTGTATTCTTCCTTGACAATCTTCAGATCCGGGGCTACAGCTCTTCCATTTTTTATAGCAATATCCTTTAAAGTTTCAAGTGGGACTTCTACTTTTTCGGTAATGATCATACCATATAAATCACCATCCCGTAATTGGAGCTCATATTCAGCGTCTCCATTATTCGCCGCTTTCTTGAATGACCATTTTTTAGGGTCAAGCCAGAATCCCAGATTGACTCTCGAACTTTTCAATAGGAACGAGGCATTCTTGGATTTTTCAAAAGCTCCACTATTTACAGGGATTTCTTTAAATTCAGATTCTGAAGCCAGGTAACTCCAGGTCCCATCTGCATAGAGGACAACTTCTTCTCCTGTTTCGGTAACTGCTTTTTTCCTGGGCTGAAAGTACTGAAAAAGCAAAAATAAAAATCAGTGATAACCATGATTTTTTCATAGCACAAAGGTCTTATATTGAACATTCACGAGGAATCAATTCATTTTCTGTTAATCTTATAATCTTTCCTTGTGTTTGTGTTAATTCTCTTTTTAACTTAAAAGTAACTCGAAATAAAAGCAAAAATTCTCAATGGGTATGGATCCTATTTTCTTGGACTACCTTCCACTTGTTTTCAAATTTTTTAAAACAAGTGTCCAGCAACTATTATGTGGAGTTTCCTGATCGTCCAAGGTTTGCATGCCCAATTTAAACAAGCTTGATTTTTCATCCAAGGTACGTTCTTAGAGCTTTGCTCCGGAAATTTTGCCGGAGCCGGCGGGTAGCTTTCTCTTTTATCTGGCGGACACGCTCTCTGGTTAAGTTAAATTTCTGTGCGATATCTTCCAGGGTCATTGTATTCTCTCCATTTAGTCCGAAATACTATGAAATCACATCCGATTCTCGTGATGTGAGGGTTGCAAGAGCACGTTGAACCTCTCCACATAATGAATCATCCATTAATTCTGAGTCTGGTGTTTTATGATCATTTTCAAGCACATCGAGGAGGTTATTTTCATCTCCATACGCAAAAGGCGCATCCACAGAAACCTGTTTTCCCGAAATTTTCATATCGTATAACACTTCATCAGAGCCTATATTAAGCACTTCAGCCAGTTCTTCAACCGTAGGATCACGCTGATATTTTTGTTCCAGTTCTGAAAACGCTTTAAAAATTTTATTGAGTGAACTAACGCGATTCAGAGGAAGTCGGACAATCCGGGATTGTTCTGCCAGAGCTTGCATAATGGATTGACGAATCCACCAAACCGCATACGAAATGAATTTAAATCCACGTGTTTCGTCGAACCTGGAAGCAGCTCTGATCAGACCCGCATTCCCTTCATTAATAAGATCACCAAGAGAAATGCCTTTATGCTGGTATTGTTTCGCAACTGAAACAACAAACCGCAGATTGGCTTTGGTCAATTTTTCTAGAGCCAATTGATCACCTTCCCGAATTCTCTTTGCCAGTATCACTTCCTCATTGGCCGATATCAATTCAACCTTGCCAATCTCCTGCAAATATTTGTCAAGAGATTGACTTTCACGATTCGTGATCTGCTTTAAAATTTTTAGTTGTCTCATGCTTCTTGGTTTCTTCTTCCTGCTATTTACCCGTGATAACACTTGTTATATAATAAGGATTCACGCACAAATTACTAATTCCATAAGTGGTTCCTTCAGAATTCAAGCTAGCCTTATGTGGAATTTCTATGTACATAATTCAGCGTGACAGACAATGTAAAAATGACCAGGAAAACATCTTCTATTTACTGAACTATTTGTTATCACTATTTTATTCAATGGATTGTTTTTAATATTTCTTTCTAAAAGATTGCATTATTAGTTTTCTTCGCATTTGAACTCATTATTTCAGAATAGTCAACAATGCTGGCGAATATAATGTAGTTAGATTGACGATTTTGTTTAGTCATAGTTGATTAAGGTAATCCTTTTTGACAAGATATCCAGCGATTTTAGTGGAGTCAAGAGAATCCTTTTCGCTTGGAAGGAATCTTTTTCTAAAAATGGCATTTACTTCAACCTAAATGCCTATAGTTAAGTTAGGTATTTATTGTCTAATATATTGAACTCCAGTATCTTAAACAACCTATATTCATATATTTATTTAACAATGCATATAGTATTTTCCCAATGCTCAACAATTTATTCTTTTTTCTCTAAAACTTAATTCTATAAAAACTTAAGTTTAGTGAAAATATACATCAAAAATATGGTATGTATTCGCTGCCAGATCGTAGTGAAGTCCGAACTGGAGAAACTTGGTTTGAAATATGTAAATGTAAAAATTGGAGAGGCAGATATTATTGAGAATATCTTGCCTGAACAATTGGAACAATTAGATATCGCCTTAAGAAAATCAGGACTTCTTCTGATGGATAATAAAAAAAGTGTTCTTGTTGAAAAAATAAAAGCTGCGATTATCGAATTAGTCCACTATTCAGAAGAGCAAATAAAGGTGAACCTCTCAGATTTTTTAAGTGAAAAACTCAATTACGATTATACCTATCTTGCCAATCTTTTTTCAGAAGTTAAAGGTGTTACCATTGAAAAATTTTATCTGACCCATAAAATAGAAAAAGTAAAGGAATTGATTGTTTATGACGAACTCAATCTTACTGAAATAGCCTACAAAATGCACTACAGCAGTGTTGCCCATCTATCAAATCAATTTAAAAAATTTACTGGTCTCACCCCTTCCCACTTTAAAAAACTCAAAAATAAACGTCGTAGATACACTTGAAGATGTGTGAATTATGTAAATATTTTATAGAATTATGTAATGACATTTATGGTTCCTTATCTGCCGAATTTCCTACTTTTGGTTGAATTGATTTGTTAAATTGTGTCTTTTGTACAATAAGCAAGACTCTGAAATAGATTCTTAAGTAACTATTATTCCAAATAAATAATTCATAGCAATGAACATATTATTAGTATATCCCCATTGTCCGGATTCGTTCTGGAGTTTTAGACATGCCTTAAAATTTATTTCTAAAAAAGCTGCAGTTCCTCCTCTTGGACTAATAACCGTATCGGCTATGCTTCCTTCAAGCTGGAAGAAAAAACTCGTAGATATGAATATCACTTCGCTTAAGACCAGTGATATTCAATGGGCCGATTATGTTTTTATAAGTGCCATGTATATTCAAAAAGAATCGGTGAACAAGGTAATTATTGAAAGTAAAAAATGGAACAAAAAGATAGTCGCTGGAGGTCCTCTCTTTACACAGGAATATCATAATTATCCGTCAAATAGATCATTTTATTTTAAATGAAGCGGAGATTACTATGCCATTTTTTTGAATGATTTAAATAATGGGATACCACAAAGAATTTACAAGACCATAGATTTTGCTGATATGTCAAAATCACCCGTGCCCGATTACCATTTATTATCAATAAATGATTATGCTTCAATGAATTTACAGGTCACCCGGGGTTGTCCTTATTCATGCGATTTTTGTGAAATTACCTCGCTGCTGGGAAACAAGGTCAGGATGAAAAATCCCCAACAGATTACCGCAGAACTTGAAGACTTTATAATCTTAATTGGCGTGGAACGGTATCAATAGTTGACGATAATTTTATTGGAAACAAAAAGGAATCTAAAAATAGTCTGCTGCCTGTCATGAAAAAATGGATGCACAACCATAATTATCCATTTGCGTTTAACGCACAAACCTCAATTAATCTTGCTGATGACAAAGAACTATTAGCAATGATGGTGGAAACTGGTTTCAGGTCCACTTTTATTGGCATAGAAACACCTAGTAAATTATCACTTCAAGCATGCAATAAAGTTCAGAACAAAAACAGGGACCTGCTTTTGAGTGTAAAAAAAATTCAATCTGCGGGAATGCATGTTTCGGGTGGATTTATAGTTGGTTTCGATACAGATACCTCATCCGTTTTTCAACGCCAGATCGATTTTATCCAACAAAGCGGAATAGTTACCGCAATGGTTGGGCTGTTAAATGCACCTAAAAACACCAGATTATATGAGCAACTAAAAGTAGAAAAAAGAATAACTGAGGCGGCCACAGGGAACAATACTGATCAATCAATGAACTTTATACCCAAAATGAATCATCATGACTTATTGGATGGATATAAAAGTATAATTCAAAATATCTATTCAATTAAACCTTATTATAAACGATTACGGCAGCTATTATTAAACTATAAACGAATCCCAAATGGGAGAACAAAAATAGACTTATCAATTATTATAGGTCTTATCAGATCACTTTTCGTAATAGGAATTATAAATAAAGGCCGATACGAGTATTGGAAGTTGATTATATGGACACTACTCCATCGGCCAGGATCCATAGTAGATGCTTTAACCTTTACCGTTTATGGCTATCATTTTAGAACCGTTTATGGTTTGAGGAACTAAATTTCTTATAATCATCCTTAAATGTGGGAATGATGTAAGTAATCCTTTTTATTGTATAACACTTCCGCAAATCACATAAGGTATCTTTACAGAAGTTAATCCCGAGGGAAAACTCATGCAAACTACTGAAATAGAAAAATCGAAAGCCCACATTCTGATTGAAATAATTGAATATGTCCCGAACTCGGTCGTTACAAAAACCATGATCCGAAAAACAACCGGAAACGTAAGCGTTATGGCCATTGATACCGGAGAAGTTTTAGCTGAAAAAATCTCTCCATTCGACACCTTTATACAGATTATCGAAGGCAAAGCGGAAGTGATTATCGATGGGAGATCTAATTTGATTCATATTGGTCAGGCGATTATAATACCTGCCCATACCTCCAATTCAGTCAGAGCCAATGAAAGATTTAAAATGATATCCACAATTATAAAAAGCGGGTACGAGGAAAGCCCCATATAAAGGAAGTAGCTGAAATGATTATCATTGAATTTGATCATTAAAATTCTAGTATCAATAGAGAGCGCATAAAAGACAGCTAATGGAGCTAACTGTAAAAATCGAACAACAAGCCAATGAATTCATCTATTTGAATATTAAAGTAAATGTAAAAATTGGTTTCTCTGAAACCTCAAATTCTATATTACAATTCTAAAAACTAAAATCATGACAAAAGAAAAAAGTGTAAAAAGAAAAAACACCAAAAAAGCACCAGTTAAAAACCTGAAGGAGAAAAGAGCTGCAAAGGCAGCCAAACGTAAAGAAAAAGACAGCGAAAGCAATTTTTAGCCTGGTTTAGACATTAGCAGTAGTTCTTTGTTCTGACAATCAAAAAAAGAATCAGTTTTTTGATTGTGTGGATGTACTCACTTCACTAAATGATTAAAAGGTATGAAACTGGCTTTAATTGGTACTTACCCACCGAGGGAATGCGGAATTGGCACCTTCACTAAAAAATCTGTTTGATTCAATATTAATTAGCACTCAAAAGGAGGAGTCTAAACATAAGTGTTTTGTTGTCGCATTAAATGACAATAACCTTACATATGAATATCCTGAAGAAGTAAAACTGACAATCAGGCAAGAACAGCAGGAAGATTATCTGCAAGCGGTCGAGTTTATTAACTTAAGTGGTGTTGATCTGTGTATACTTGAACATGAATTTGGGATATTCGGTGGCCAAAGCGGTGTTTATATTCTGCCTTTGTTGCATAGACTGGAAGTGCCGATTGTCGTGACACTACATACTATACTTAAAGACCCCTCCTATAACGAAAAGGCAATTTTAAGGGAGATATGTAAAATGGCTCATAAAATAGTTGTGATGAGTCATAAAGCTATTGAGTTCCTGATAAATATTTATAAAGTTCCTGAAGATAAAATTGTTTTTATTGAACATGGTGTACCTGACATTCGTTTTGAACAAGCGTCATCAAAAAAGGAATTCAAATTAGAGTCAAAGAAAGTATTACTAACTTTTGGATTTATCGGACGCAATAAAGGAATCGAGACAGTAATAAAAGCATTGCCGAAGGTTGTTAAAAAACACCCGGACGTTATATATATCGTATTAGGCAAAACCCATCCCAATGTGTTGCGGCATTCTGGTGAAGAATACCGGATATTTCTAATACGTCTGGTTAAGAGCCTGCGGCTTGAAAACAATGTCGTGTTTCTTAATGAGTTTGTTGACGAACAATACTTATTTAAATACTTGTGTGCAGCCGATATTTATATAACACCTTACTTGAATGAAGCCCAAATTACCAGCGGAACACTCTCATATGCTGTTGGAGTTGGTTCAGCTGTTATTTCCACTCCATATTGGCATGCTGAAGAATTATTATCTGAAGGAAGGGGAAGATTATTCGATTTTAATGATTCAGACAGTCTCACTTCCACATTAACAGAACTTTTGGATAAACCTATTGAACTAAATGAACTTAAAAGAAAAGCGTATGATTATGGCCGGAAAATTACATGGCCGAAAATAGGTCAGAAGTATGTCAAACTCATTAAAAATATACTGAAGAAAGAGCTAACTGTTATTGTAAAAAAAGATACTGAACTTGACCTCCTGATTCTTCCGCAATTTTCTCTAGCTCATATAAAGCGCCTAACAGACGATACAGGCATCATTCAACATGCAAAATTTGGTATACCTAATTTAAAAGAAGGCTATTGCCTGGATGATAATGCAAGGGCTTTGCTTATGGTGCTCATGGCATACCGACAAAAGAAAGACCGGAGTGCACTAGAATTATCACCCATTTATTTGAGCTATATTCATTATATGCAAAATGCAGATGGAACTTTTAGGAATTTTCTTAGCTTTAGCAGAAACTTCTTGGACGAGATTGGCTCCGAAGATTCTTTTGGAAGAACCATTTGGGCTTTAGGATATTTGTTAGGGAATGCACCTAACGACGCCTATTACCAAACAGGAAAACTAATTTTTTTTAACGCTTCTCCTAATTTTGAAAAACTGATGTCCATCAGGAGTATTGCCAATACCATGATCGGAATAAGCTATTACGTGAAAAGTAATCCATCAGATGATTCAATGACAGAAAGATTGCGAAACCTTGCGCAAAACTTAATTAATCACTATCATGAAAACGAAGCACCTGATTGGAAATGGTTTGAATCCTTACTTGCCTATGATAATGGCATTTTGCCACTGGCACTTTTGCATTCAGCAGAAATACTTAACGATGATAAAATAACAAAAATCGCGATCGCAAGCATGAATTTTCTGTCGGGCCATACCCTTAAAGATAACTACTTGTCGATTATTGGAAATGAAAAATGGTATAAAAAGGAGGAGGAGCGTTCCATTTTTGCACAACAACCCATTGATGCCATGGCTATGGTTTTAATGTATCACCAGGCTTATCATCTAACAAAAAACAAAGACTACCTTATTAAGTTATATAATTCATTCTTATGGTTTTTAGGAGAAAATGATTTGCGGATGAGCCTGTATGATTTTGAAACCAAAGGATGTTGTGATGGGTTTGAGAATTATGGTGTAAATCGTAATCAGGGAGCGGAAAGTTCTCTTGCTTATTTAATTTCTCATTTAACTGTTTTGCAGGCTTATGAAGAATTTCATAAATCTGATTTAATTAGTGTCTAAAACTTGCCATTAAAAAAGCAAGCAATAGAGATAGTGGCTGAGATAACCACTATTATTTCCTTCAAATAAGATAAAAGCAATGTTAATAAGCAGGTATCATAATAATCCAATCCTCACAAAAGAGGATATTCCTTACCCTGTTGCAACAGTACACAATGCTGCTGTAATAAAATTTCAGGGAAAATATGTTATGATATTTCGCTCGCATAAAATGAATGGAAGAAGTATACTTGGAAAGGCAGAAAGCAACGATGGATACCATTTTATAGCTGACGACAAACCTTTTATGGAGCCTGCAACTGAACACATCTTTGCAGAATATGAAGCCTATGGCATAGAAGACCCACGCATAGTTTTTTTAGATGATGAATTTCTAATTACATATAGCGCTTATTCCAAGCACGGCGTGCGCATCGGACTGGCAAAAACAAAAGATTTCAAGTCTGTCGAAAGATTTTCATTAATAACCGAAGCCGACTACCGAAATGTTGTAATTTTTCCTGAAAAAATTGGAGGTTTATATGCAAGACTTGACCGCCCTCATTCTGAAATATCCCCCTGGTCAATCTGGATATCATATTCTCCAGATCTAAAGTATTGGGGCGAATCGAAACTAATAATGAAACCATTACAATACCATTGGGATGAGATGAAGATAGGTCCCGGAGCACCCCCTATTAAAACATCCCATGGTTGGCTAAACATCTATCACGGTGTGTTTCCAACGATGGATGGAAGTGTTTATAGATTGGGAGTGGCATTGCACGATTTGGAAGATCCTTCAAAAATTATTGCTGTTGGCGATGAATGGATTCTTCAACCCGAAGAATATTATGAAATTACAGGATATGTCCATAACGTAGTGTTCACCTGTGGCGCTGTTCCGGAAAGCGATGGAAGCATTAAAATATATTGGGGTGGTGCGGATAAAGTGATGTGTGTTGGTACAGCCAAATTGAATGATCTTGTTGACCACTGTATTAACAATTCACGGCAACCAATATAAATATTCTGGTCAGACTGAGCATAGTTTTCATCCAATAAATTCAGAGGTATAATTAGCTTCATATTGAAATATATAGATTATGAAAATCGCAATACTCTCATCTATTGCCTGGCGAACGCCTCCACGAAAATATGGCCCCTGGGAACAAATATCATCTAATATTGCTGAGGGAATGGTTGAACAGGGCATTGACGTAACATTGTTTGCCACCGGCGACTCTGTCACCCGAGGTAAACTAGAATACATTTGTGAACAGCCTTATGCTGAATATTCAAAACTTGATCCAAAAGTATGGGAGTGTCTGCATATTAGCCATATGATGGAGCAGGCAGATCAATTCGACCTAATCCACAACAATTATGATTTTCTCCCTTTAAGTTATTCTCGCTTGACAAAAACACCCATGGTGACTACGATCCATGGTTTTTCTTCTCCAAAAATTCTTCCGGTATATAAAAAATATAACAACACTGGTTATTACGTTTCTATAAGCAATTCCGATCGGAGCTCTGAACTCGACTACATAGCAACTGTTTACAACGGTGTTAATACTAATGAATTTACATTCAATTCGAGTTCAGTAGATTATCTACTCTTTTTCGGCAGGATTCATTCGGAAAAGGGGGTGTATGAGTCCATCCAAATTGCTAAGAAATCAAAGAGAAAGCTCATCATTTCTGGTTTAATTCAGGATCAGGAATACTTTGATTTAAAGGTTAAGCCATTTATCAATGATAATGATATCGTTTATGTAGGCAATTCAGGCCCAGATGAACGGAATAAGCTTTTAGGTGGCGCTTTTGCCCTATTACATCCGATTAGTTTTGAAGAACCTTTTGGCCTGAGTGTGGTAGAAGCCATGTTTTGCGGTACTCCGGTTATTGCATTTAACAGGGGTTCAATGCCTGAAATCATTCTTAATGGGAAGACGGGGTTTCTGGTAGATACAATTGATGAAGCTGTCGAGATGATAGGTAACATTAAGTCAATAAACAGGAAATATTGCAGGGAATGGGCTACATCAAGATTTAGCCGGCTTAAAATGATTGAAGCTTATCTGGAGGTTTATGATAAGATTCTAAATATATGACCAGTGGAATATAGGGTATAATAAAATATTAATATGATTGATAATGGTTTCAAAAGCTTGTATAAGCTAATATTTCCATTCGCTTTTGAGTAAATTGAGTGATCAAAACAAAAAAGCCTTACTTAAAACAAGGCCAAGAATTTTTTAACTTTTTTATAATAATAACTAAGCTAGTTTAACATTTACAGCATTTAATCCTTTTTTCCCTGTTTCCAAATCGAAAGTTACCTCATCATTTTCCTTGATATTATCTTTTAATCCAGAGGAATGAACGAAGTATTCTTTCGGTGATTCTGCATCTTTAATGAATCCGAAACCTCTAGAATAATTGTAAAATTTTACTATTCCTTTATTCATAATATTAATTAAATTATAAATGAAGGTACACTTAATAGTCGGGATTATATCTTTAGTATATGAATTAATTTTAGAGACATAAGGCCAACGCTAAAAAGCCAATTCAAAAAAGTAACCGGCCCTTCTCCTTCCTTTTGTAAACCGCTGAAGCAAAAGTGTAAGTACAGCCTGGGAAATGTGTGAAATGTGTAAGTTATTCACATAAATGTGTAAAACATCATAACGTGAGTGATTCCATCTTTGTTAGGTAATTGAATATTAATATGTAATCCAATCTAACATAATGGATATGAAAAAATCAATTTTAGTACTGGCAGCATTCACACTTATTCCGATGCCGATTGAAATATCAGGTTAAAAGGATTCAGAAGACAAAATAGACCTTGACGATAAATACATTTTATAACATGGGCAAGCAATGATTTCCCTTTTTCTTTAAAGCGATTCATGTATTCTCATATTCAGCCTACCCCTTGGGACGGGCAAAGAATCACCTTTATTATAACAACAAAGATGGATCATTGTATGAGGCAGCTTCTCCTACACGAATGTTCACAGATATAAACCTGGATTCTTTAGCAATTTAAAGAAATATGAAAAAAGGCTAAAATTCTTGAATATGGATGACTTTATATTCTTTAGTAATTTACTTTATATTTACCAGGGTGGCACTTGATCCTTAATATTAATTGGAAGATATGTTTCCGTTAGCTGTGTTTTTTGGTTGGAATGATGAATAGGGGTATGGTTGTGTGGTGCAAAATTTTTTCCGTCACACTTCCCATAACAATATTTTCCAACCATTTCCGGCTATGAGAGCCTATTACTATAGTATCTGCATGTACTTCCTTTGCAGTATTCAATATAGTTTCACCAAAATCGCCCTCTTTCACCAGGGTATGAATAGATTCATCACCCAAGTGTTGTTTTGACTTGTTGAGAAATTTCTGAGATGCTTTTTTTAATCCATCAATACTTTCCAATAACATTGGACCCATTTCCAAGTATCCGTCAAACCCCATGATCGGAGAATACTCCCTGGAAGTATAATAAACCGGATCTGATATTACATGCAATAATACAACCTCCGCACCCATGGCTTTGGCCAACTTGAATCCTTGCTCTGCAATTTTTTGTGCAGTAGGATCGTAATCCAGAGCAATCAACACTTTTTTCATAATATTACCCTATTGTAGTAAGAAAAGATATATTAATTACAAAAATAGATTCAAATATCTGTTGAACCATTACGCAATTAATTATAAGATTTACATGATTCTTGCATTTTATAAAAAATGCGCAAATGTAAACTTGAGTATAAATGTGTTCCCATAACAATTATGAATTATTAAACCAGTGAAAATCATAGTCACTCTACCAGGTACTTGATTTGTTACAAGTATTGTACTAATCTTCCAATTTAGGTTCAGTTGGCTGCCTACGTATCTCGTCAAAAATAGGTGTTTTTCTTTCTTCTACACATTTTGCGGCATATAGATAAAGGGCAGCACTCCAGGTTTGCCAGTCCTGACCCATGGGTTTACCATCCTGGGCTTTTATCCATTCGTTAAATCCAAAAGTCAACTTTGCCAGAGTTAGAAGATTTTAAGATATGGGTAAGCGTCAGGAGTTTTTTTACAGCGAGTCTATATCTTTTAACTGTAACCAGGGCTGCCACATAAAATCCACATATGAAAGGCCAAATACCACCATTATGATATTCCCCTGGATTGTTATATAACGAATATCTCTCATGCCAGTCCGGATCTTCAGGTTTTATGAAGGGGAAGAAATTTGGTGGCAGGTCAACTGCCAATTCATTTCTTTTTTTCATGTTTGCACACGTTTCCTCGATCCATGAAACCATTTCTTCAGCCCGGGAATGTGATGCTAATCCGGAGAGAATGGCAAGACTGTTACCGAGCAGGTCAAATCGTTCACTGCTATAAATTTTATAGGACCAGAAAGCATAATAAGGTTTATATTTAACCACAAGACCTTCGTGTACATGATGGTGCATCTCTCCGCCGGTAATGGTAAACCTGCCATGGCATATCGTTGAAGCATCTTATCTGCTCTTTCATTCTGCTCCAAGCCTGAGATAGCTATAAGTAAAAGTATTTACATACAGACCATATCCAGTCACCCATTGTTCATCGCGCCAATCACTTGTTGGTTGCTGAGCAACCAGGTACCTGTCTGATGGACTTTGATACTCCATCCATGTCAAGGCTTTTTCAACTGCTTCATTAAAAAAGTCTATGATTCACCCGTTATTTTTCTGAAAATGCCAACAGCCAGCAAAAACAATGGAGTGGTATCACTTGCCCCCCGATTTCACTTGTCGTGCACCAGTGAAGTGATATGACCATGTTCTGTCTGATTTATTGCCAATGTTTCCAGTACTTTTCTCATGCTCTCTATGAGGTTCTGATTGTCTGAAACAGCAATCCCAAAAATTGAAAACATCAAATCCCTTGTATAGGGTTCAGGATATCCCCACCCTGCAGTCCTCGGCAGTCCATGATATGGTCCGTGTGCATTATGAATCAATACCTCGAGGGCAGCTTTCTTCGCCTTTTCTATTTCTTTCCAGTTTATTGTTTGCATTTAAATAATTTACAAATTACCTTATACCTAATTTATCATTCATTATCTGAACAAAACGTTTTGCAACAACACGGTAGTCAAAATTTTTCACTACACGTTCCCTGCCTGCTTTACCCATTTTTTTCGCAAATGCTGCATCATTCATAAGAATCAATAAATACCTGGCAATATCATTCACATTTGCACGGTAATCCACTATCCGGGGTACTTCAAATACCACTCTTTGTTTATCTTCAAAGCCAGATTCATCCCCAAGTGTTACTTCGTTTACTACAATTTTCTGTGCAATCTTTGCCAGGAAGGCAGTTTCGCCATGTATAAGTGTATCCAACATTCCCATGGCCTTAATTCCTATAACCGGTTTTTCACATGCACCAGCTTCCACTTGTGGCATTCCAAAGCCTTCAAGGCGGGATGGAGCCGCGTATATATCGCATGCTCCCACCAGGTATGGCATGAATTTTCTTGAAATAGTATTGGTGGTATATAGGACATTCTTTTCGATACCCAATTGTGAAGCCATTTCAAGGTCCAGTAGGTTTTGAGCTTTGGTTCGTGGTTGTGGCCAAACCTTGCATATATATTTCCAATCGGGTGCTTTGGTATCAATTAATAGCAAGGGCCTGCATTACCTCCTGTGCGCCTTTTGAGGCAGCATCGCCACCAACAGTGAGAATCATTAACTGATCGGGTGAAATACCCAGTGCTTCACGAACCGCCAATATTTTAGGATCGTCCTTATTGCAAGGGGGATAAAAGAATCAGTATCGCAACCAACAGGTAACACTTCAATTATTATCACCATTGATCCCATCGCGGACATACATCTCCTTT
Source organism: uncultured Cytophagales bacterium (assembly GCA_942491935.1). Taxonomy (GTDB): domain Bacteria; phylum Bacteroidota; class Bacteroidia; order Cytophagales; family Cyclobacteriaceae; genus JAGTVG01. Next base: position 171,354 of record CALOCZ010000068.1, on the reverse strand, counting down.
ACCCAATTTGAGGTTACCAGAATAAGAGGGAAGCGCATTCAAAACCTCCTGGTAGTTGGCAATATAACCATCGGCAACCAGCCATGGTACCGCCTGCACGCCATAACGCTGAGGATGAAGTACCAAATGAGGTGTGTGGCCCCAATAACCGACCCCAACCACAACATCCGGTTCAAACCAGCGATAGTACCATTCCTTCTCCTGTGCCGATTCAAAATGAACAGCATGGGCGTCGACACCCATTTCAAGAAGCCCCTTGTATAGTAGATCTCCCTGAGTAGCGAGCCCTCCGGGTGAAGGAGGATAATCGAATAATACCAATACCTTCATGCTAAAACACCTCCATTATCAAGCCACTTTCTGGCATCATTCAGGATCAGTAAATTGCCAAAATGATTCTGCCATTGGGTGTTGTTTCTGCTTCACAACTGAATTTATCAAATCCATAGGTTTCTGTAATGATGTTATATTTTTTCAATTGCAATCCGTTTGGTAAGTGTTCGGTAAATTGATAGCATTTTCATTAGGCCTGGGATAATATGCCTTATTGCCATCTTCATATGCAAAAGTCCACAGTTCTTTTGCAGATATTTTATTGGCATGCCAAAGTTTAATTACAGCTTTGCCTATTTCCTCATGTCGGATATGCCTTGTGTATTCTCCTGATGGATTATGGGATATTATCAGGTCGAAATGCTTTCCGGTAATAAGTGCAGTATATTTTGTTCTACCTCTTTTTCTTTCAGCAAGTTTTGATCAGGCCCATCATCAAGGTTCCCCATAACGCCCTCTGATTTTAAAATTTTTAATGCTTTATAAAATCTGGGTGCCCGATCCTTATCATCTCCACGACAAAGACAGACAATAAACCATTGCCATGATAGAGTGCTCATGATTGTGCCCCCAGCCCATAATGTTTCATCATCAGGGTGAGCGACAATAATAACAATATTTTTTGACCGTGAATGGTCTTTTTGCTGAACTCTTGAATGTGATAAATCCATCTATAATCAATTATAATACCCATCATTTATTTGATAATTGTTTATTGAAAACCATCCTGATGAATATGATAAATACAGCTAATAGAAGTAGTAAATGAATTGCTCCGGATGGATTAAACCCCAAAAAAACAATACCCCAAATGATCATAAGCAATACAGCAATAACATAAAGTAAGTTTTTCATGTGTTTAAATGTTTATCTGTTGCAAATTAATATAAGCCCTCATAATATATCCGTTCTCATTGATTCGCGATAATTACCGGGATTGGAATTTAATTTTAATCGTCATTTCATGTTGTTTAGACCTAGTTTCAACCGCACAAGCATGCAATAACCTAAATAAAAGTACTTCAGATGCCATCATAATGCATTACATAATTCAAAATAAGAGTTACATCATTCACACATTTTAAGGTTTGAAAAAATAACCGGTTTAGACAAAAAAAAGAGGGCATACAGGACTATTTTTTTTAAAATCTAATTATAAGGTTAATTACTTCTTGCCTGCATTGGTTGAGTTCGCAATCAGCTACCTTTCAAAATAGACAAGGTCTTTATGGCTAAGGTCTTTCTGGACTTTACAGTAATTTTATCTTTTTTATATAGCGTCTTACAATTAATTTCACGGTAGGGTCAATTTTTGCATAGATAATTTCACTTTCTTGATATTTGTTTTCCACAGTCCTGAAAATTGGGGTTATAGTTTTTTTGAACCATCATTTCATTCAGGATAAGTATGCCATTATGTAATTCCATAATTCTTATGTCTTTTCCCTCCTTGCGAGTATAGAATAACCGAGTGTCGTAAAGGAAGTCATCTTTTTACTTATTAAAAATAGCACCTCCAAAGGCAAAATATTATAAAATAATAATGATACAAAGGTGAACCTTTTAATCGTCGCATATTTTACTCGACTTAAGATAATAATTACATCATTCACATATTTTCAGTATATACTGACACACAATAATGCCATTTTTATAGAAAATCCAAGAAAAAATGTTGGAGGGCTGATTTTAGCAATAGATATCTATTAATATTCAGGTGTTATTGGGAGTTTTTCAACTCGTCCAGAAGTTCACTTAAATTAACGCAGGCAAAGGTTGAGGCATAGTCCGACATGGCATAGGGGATATTTAGCATGCCATTATGAGTTATTGCCCCGCATGTATATAATACATTGGGCACATATCCTTCTCTTTCGGCCTCATTTGGCACCATCAAAGGAACTTTTAATCTTCCGATTTCTTTCTCAGGATTATCAAGGTCAAATAAACTGGCAGCCAAAACATACTCCCTCATTTGCCCTACCGCATGGGTTAATACAAGCCATCCCCCTTCTGTTTCAATAGGAGATCCACAGTTACCTATTTGAATAAATTCCCAGGGATATTTTGGTTCCTGAATGAGTTTGGCTTCATGCCAAATATTAATGTCATCTGAAAAAGAGATATAGTTATTAACACCATCCAGCCTGCAAAGCATAGCATATTTTCCATTTACTTTCCTTGGAAACAAAGCCAGGCCTTTATTCCTGCCTACTTCACCATTGATTGGTTTAATTTTAAAATTGTAAAAATCTTTGGTTTCAAGCAATTTTGGCAATATAGTCAAACCATCGTACGCAGTATACGTTGCATAGTAGGTCACTTCGCCGTCATCATCTACAAATTTAACAAATCGTGCATCTTCAATTCCGTTTCTTTCGTTTTCAGAGACGGGAAAAATAACCCTCTCAGAAATGGAAGTGTCCAATGAAAACTCAATTTCATAATGAGAAGATGCCAACCACATAATTTGATTAAACAGGATCTCCTTTGATGCGGACAAACGAAGTTCCTTTTTGGATTCTTTTACACTCCTTTCCAGTTCACCGTAGGTAAAGTTATCGCCTAGCTTAGAAAATACCTTTGAAGTAATAGTTTTATTATTATTCTGTAATTCATACAAATCATCTTGAAATGACTTTTTATCGTAAATATGCCGTTTGATGATTTCAGCCTCATTCAACATCTTCCCCACAGGATCAATATGCAAATCATTATGCTCATTCAGAATACCGCTTCGAAATACAATTGAGGAAATATGTCCCTCTCCGGTAGCTCTGAAACTCAGGATTACACGTTTTTCTCTAGGTTTAAGTTCACTTTGATATGGGTCTTCAACAATAGATGGATTGAAAAAAGCTGCGGATTCAATGGAGTATTCTTTAGTGAAATAAGACCCAATTAGCACTTTCATATATTCTCCAATATTATCAGGATTGATATTCAATTCATTGAATAAATGAGACAATCTATTAAAATGATTTTCAAATATTGTTGAAATACTTCTGTGGCGTTTTGAATAATCTCGAAGCACCTCGCTAAGCGTTTTTTTTGCCAGGTCGTCTGGCAGATTAATTACTTTTCGGATTATATTTTTGCTTCTCTCATCATTGGTATAGTGAAAGCGGGCAATTACCCTGCTTGGATCGGGATTGAATTTTACATCCTTTCTTGTAACCGTAACTAGCACACCTTTCAGGTTTAATTATGAATATAGTGAACAAATGTAGCATATTCACCAATCTAAATACTCAAGTCTTGAATTATTAAAATAATACTTAGTGTACGCACCTGGTATTTCTCGAAATTGATCCATTTCAACTTGGAACAAAAGGGATTGACATCATCTGAACTTTCCGATGAAATTTCAGATTTAACAGGAACGTTAGATAATTATAACAAAGATCGAAGCGTATTAGATTACTTTTGGTAAGCCATTTCCTTCAATCCGATATTAATTAAAAATTATAGCCAATTGCAATAATTACATTGGGAAGAAAACCTTCAAAGGAATTTTCCGTACCCTCTTCATTGGCAAATACGTACATTGGGCCAATTCCCAGATCCAATGCAATCCCACTTTTCCAAACCCATTGATAACCAAGCATTAATCCAACTCCAAAAGTCGTGGCTTTCACATCTGTTGATTTTTCGGTTAAAGAGTTATATGATAGGTTTGGCCCAACATAAAATCCTTCAGGAGCATACTTTGTTTTATTCGTAACGAAAAATTGGTATCCACCCCGGATTCCGAAGCCAGTTACTTCAGTCCCTAAAAATCTATACCAGTAATTGGCTCCAATTTGTAAAGCTGAAGATTTACTTATCCCTCTTTGATACATCAAATTCATGTTTCCAAAAGCCAGGCTTATTGGATTTAACTTAATAATATTAGGAGGATTTTTTTCAATCTCATCCGTGCAAAACAGGATATTTGAATCATGATGAAAATTGTTACAATGAAAATAATACGTTTCATAGCTTTTTGATTTAGGGTTACGTATGATTGAACATTAATTAATAAATAAAAATTCCATATTTCAATTACAAGACGAATATTAATTACTTTATTATAAAATTATACCTATAACGTGTTTTTATATATGGCAGTATTATTTTGAGGTGATTATTCCTGATAAAATTTATAATGTATCTTTTTAATTTCTGATGAATTTTTATAATAAAACCTATTATCCGGCTTTGGATTCGGATTATTCGTCTTTATTTTAGTAGTTATGGCTCTTATTTTTTAGTTTCATTGATCTGTGTAATTATATTTTTAATGGATTACAAATCATTAAGATTATTTGGGAGGAGATTTTTACTATCCATTCCAGGGAGTTTAAATGATGTGAAATGAAGAGAATTATATTTATTCTTTTTTCAATGATCTGCAGTTTTGTCTGTCCATGCGCAGAAATTGTTTGAGACAAATGGTCTAAAAGTCAGTATTGGTCCTCAGGCAGGTATTGTCAGTTTTTATGGTGATCGGGAATATTTGCCACCTGCAGTAGATAGTTACCTCATTCGTATTAAGGCTGACGGGAAAGAATTACTCCCTCAAGAAATCGAATGGAAGGATGAAATTGCGCAAATTACCTTTGTAGACAACATTATCCTTTCAGTAGAAGGTTCAGTAAAAGATGAGTATTTGACATTTCGAATCGTTGAGGTAGAAAATGCAGATAAGATAGATGTTTTATTATGGGGACCTTTTGCCACCACCATCAGTGAAACCATTGGCGAATATGTTGGAGTTGTTAGGAATTCAGAATATGCCCTGGGTTATCAGAGCCTCAATGTAAAGACAACTGGTGGAAAGATCCTTAATGCTGATGGGAGTGATGAGGCAAGAGGTACAAGCTGCAACAAAGGAAAGCTATGGTTCCAGTCTGCAGGGTTACTGTGTTAATCGGGATAAAGATCGTGTACATAATATATGGAATGATCAGATTCCCAACGCTTTTATTCCAGCTAATCCGGAAGGAAAGATAAAGGGCAGTGCCATAGCCTTATTTGGTACATCCGAATCCAGGGTACTGGATATTTTGGAAATGATTGAATTGCAGGAAGGGCTTCCACATACAACCATCAATGGTGAATGGGTGAAGAGAAGCAGGGAGGCCAATAAACCATACCTGATAACCACTTTTACGGAGGAGAGTATTGATGTCTGTCTGGATTATTGTGAAAAACTGGAATATAATACAATATATCATGAGCATCCCTTTAAAAACTGGGGGCATTTTGAATTGATAGAAGCCCAATTCCCCAATGGCTGGGATGGCATGAAGAAATGTGTCGAAAAAGCCAGAGAAAGAGGAATACGGCTTGGTGTTCATACCCTCACAAATTTTATTACAACAAATGATCCTTATGTGACACCTGTTCCGCATAAAAATTTGATGGTTTTCTGTAAGACAACTATTACTCAAGATATGCCAATTGATGCTGAAGAAATTTTTATCAAAGATCCTTCTGGTTATGAAGTCAAGAATACATGTCAGGCAATTCGTATTGGGGATGAGATCATTCAATTTGGACAGGTTTCTGAAGAGCCACCTTATAAATTATTAAAATGCAAGCGGGGAGCATATGGCACTGAAATTACAAAGCACGCTGCCGGGAAAGAAATTGCCAGGTTAGCAGATCATGGTTATAAAACCTTTTTTCCAAATTTTGAATTGCAAAAAGAGATGATAGACAGACTTGCCGACTTTTTCAATTATACCGGTGTTGCCCAATTGGATTTTGATGGCCACGAAGGGGGTTGGGGAACAGGTGAAGGTGATTTTGGCATGGATTATTTTAGTGACAGACTTGTTAGTCTGGTAAATCACGAATTGCGAAATGGGTCTTCCCGGTCTAACCACTACTACTGGCATGTCAATTCTTATCTGAACTGGGGCGAACCGTGGTATGGGGGATTTACAAAAAGCCAGGGTCATTACCGATACCAGAACCAGGCATTGCTTAAAAGAAATTACACACCTAATATGCTGGGTTGGTTCCTCCTGAATTCTTCGACTACGCTTCAAGAATTTGAATATATGTTGGCACGATCGGCGGGATATGATGCAGGGTATGCCCTATATACAAAACTTATCAGCCTGGCACAGAACAAAGAATTTACTCAGATCGCTGAAGCCATAAATGTTTGGGAAGAAGCACGGCTTAATAGAGTTTTCAATAATGTTCAAATAGAAGACCTGAAAAATGTAAACAATGATTTCAGTTTAAGTAAGCCCGATGATTCTTCTTATGCATTACAATATTACAAAAAGGAAAAATTTGAATTACTTAATGAAATGGTCCAGCCAGGCCAACCTAATGATGTTTCTGTTGAATTCGATATTGAGGACGCTCAAAACCTTTACCTGGTAATTGGTGCAGTTGGTGAGACCGGATCTATTGACCAGGTTACGATTGTATATAATGGTTATGAAACCCTTAGTTTAGATGTGGAATTAAAACCGAATTATTCAATTACATACCGTGGTGATAACAAGATCATGATTTATGATGAGAAGGGTCGGATGAAGGCCATAGAAGAATTAGATCTTGAAGGCATCGAAATGACCCAGGGTGCCAACAATTTACGTATCAGTGCTGAATTCAGTGATATTGCTGACCTGAAGTTAGCGGGGTATTTGCGTATAAAAGACCGGGTTGATCTAATCCGGGGAAATTAATTCTTGTCCATAAATCAATAATATCTCCTACAGCAGGACTGGTCTGGCAATTAGTCTATAAATTATTAAGAACATCAGACTGGTTTCTTTTGAATATTTATCCTAATTTCCAAAGGAGCAATTCATCTTTTGTTTTGGACCACAATGATTATTATATTGACTTACTTTTTAAACAAAATACATATATCATGAAAGCCATTACCGTTAAGCCAGGAGTAATTCTTTTTAATATATTTTCGAATTTGACAGTCCTAATATTCTCATTAGTTCTTCTAACCTCTTGTGGAGGTAATATCTCCGATGAAGAGTTGCAGAAGGAATTGGTTTTTAAATCGGTTGATCCACTTGAGAAAATATTTAAGGAGACTGCTTTTTTCAGGGAAACTGAGCCTGTTACCCATGTAGCCAGGGGAGAACATGCTAGCTTCCAGTGGGTAGTAAGAAGTATGGAGGAATTTGTTTCGGATCTGAAATTGGAGGTCCTAGATCTATCTTATGAAAGTAATACTTTACTTAATGTGAAGGTGGGATATGTAGGTTATGTCGGTGTTGGCAGAAATACACCCAATCACTCCCGCGATAAACTCAATCCTATCTCAGGTTTGTATCCTGATCCAATTCTGGAAAAGGAAAGTATTGACCTGATGGCAAATGAATCTCAACCCATTTGGGTAACAATTGAGATCCCTGTTGATGCCAGGCCCGGTATGTATGAAGGCAAGGTTAAGTTGACCGGAGAAATGGATGGAGAGCAATTTGAAATTACCCGATCTATCCAGGTCAAGGTTTATCCCGTGACCATTGAAAAAACAAGATTGTGGGTGACGAATTGGTATAATACCAGTCCTGGGAACATCAAACATGCTATGGGAGGGTTTGTGGAGCCTTATACTGATGATTACTGGACTTTTGTACGGATGCTTGCATCCAAAATGGCTGAATACCGGCAGAATATTTCGATAATCTCACCTTTGAGGTTATCCGAATTTGGATTGGACGAGAATGGAAACTATACTGTTGATTTTACGAATTTCGATAAAACAGTAGACATCTTCATTGAGGAAGGAGTTATTGGTCGGATAGAAGGGGGGCATATTGGAACGAGAGAAGGCGGATGGGTAAGTGATTTTGTAGTCTTTGCTCCTATAATTGAACCGGATACCACCTATTTTAAAAAATTCTCTATTAAAAATGATACGGCACGGGCTTTTTATAAGGTCTTTATCCCTGCATTAATGAAACATCTGAATGAAAAGGGGTGGAATGATATTTATATGCAGCATTTAATGGATGAACCTATACCTGAAAATGTGGATACCTATATAGAAGTGGCAAATTTCATTGATAAATTGGCACCGGACCTAAAAATTGTTGAAGCCTGTCATTCTAAAGATGTGAATGAAACTGTTGACATCTGGGTGCCTCAGTTGGATTACATGCATATCGATTATGATTTTTATAAAGAGAGGGCAGAACAGGGTGATGAGATTTGGTTCTACACTTGTCTCAATCCAAAAGGGGAATATGCCAACCGGTTTATTGAATTACCATTGATCAAAACAAGGATCCTTCACTGGATCAATTACCGGTTCGATATACCAGGTTATCTGCATTGGGGATTTAATTTCTGGCGGGAGGGAGATCCTTTTGATGAAACCACTTCTATACAATTAGAATCCGGCACCATTCTTCCAGGTGGTGATGCCTGGATATGTTATCCAGGTGATCATAAAATTTTGAGCAGTATCCGCCTTGAGGCTATGCGGGATGGTCTCGTTGACCATGAATTATTAAGTATGCTTGGGGAGAAAAATCCTGATGAAGCTGCCGAACTGGCCAGGCAAGTAGTATACCAGTTTGATTATTATGATATCAATATAAAAGCCTTCCGGAAGAAAAGGCAAAAGATACTTACATTGCTTAGTGATTAAAATGTGATATCAATTCCTTTTTGTAAGTATTAGAAATAAGAAAAAGGCCGCAAAGAAATTAATGAACGGCCTTTAAATAGAATTCTTAAAAGATAATATAATCCCTAATTCATGTGACTAATACTTACTTTCAAGATATCGGATAGTATTGGATAGTTGAAGCTATCATTAACCTCATTTACGGTTCCATTTTCCATCTCTCCCATATCAGGTCCGGATTGTCGGGGTGCCTGGTAATTGCCCGCTCCAGGATATTCGTTTGTTTCCGACATGGCATCCAACAATCTTAATTGATTGCTGATATCTCCTGATATTGGTGTTCCATTTGGAAATAGATCCAATTCTATACCCGCAAATAAATCATTTGACTGAACGAGCATAGTAGCAAAAGAGAGTTTGTCACCTGGATTTGCCTCAAACTGAAAACTGTATTGTTCATTAGGGAAAATTGGCGCAGGTCCGCTACTTCCAACAGGCGTTGTGAAAACGTCATGCATATCAACTCCGGGCAGACCAGTCAGACTTGATGAGAAGCCGCCTGGCTCTCCATCTTCAGCAAGCATTTCAAGATCAGAGGATGCTGTTTGTCCGATTGAATATAAGGGATTTGCCATGTTATAAACAGCCCAGACACCAGGAGCAAAAGGGGAAACATATCCGCTATTTTGTTCAAATGCATCTGTCAGGATAGTATTTGAACCATCTTCCGCCAGATCTTCCAATCCATCAGAGGCTGTACTTCCTGATGTGAATATTGGATTGCCAGTACCATGAATAATCCATGATCCAGGAGCCAGTGGTGTTTGAAAACTACCTGTATTACTGACATTTTTTATGGTAATTGTGAACATCGTTTTCCCGTCATGCTCAAGCATAACAGAAATAACCTCTTCAATTGGGGGATAATTGAATCCATCATTTACTTCCGTAAGTAATTTGACAGTTCCACTTTCGTCCGTTCCTGTGTCCGGTCCTGATTGCCTGGGTGCCTGATCTGCACCAACACCAGGTTCCTGGTTTACTTCAGTACCGGCGTCCCACAAATACAGCATATTTGTTACATCTCCGGTTACGGGATCTCCGGAATCGTTGTACAATGCAAGACCGCTTTCGTCAGGTGCATAGAACAGATCATTTGATTGTACAAACATGGTAGCAAAAGAAAGATAATGTCCTTTACCAGCCTCAAAAGAGAAGGAATAACTTTCTCCGGGAGTAACTAAATCCAGAGTTCCGGAATTAAAGTATTCCTTACCTTCAAAAACATTTTGAATGGTCACCGTGAAGGTAGCCACCGGATTGATTTTTTCGTCTTCTTTGCATGAGATAAGTGCAAGGCCAAAGAAGACAGCCATTGCCAAATAACTTGTCTTTTTCATTTTAGTAAGTTTTTTGATTTCAAAAGTAGGCGAAGGCTGAACCATGAAATGTGTGCTATTTCACATTTGCAGGACAACTTAATATTATGTCAGAGTGACGACAATTTTGAAAAAGCCTCCTTGTTGTAAATGGTGATGGTCCTGCGTGAATATTCAAGTATTCCTTCCTGTTTAAATTGGTTTAGAAGTTTTGTTACTGTTTCACGGCTTGTTCCAATAAGGTTTGCAATATCATTTTGGGTATAGAAATGATTGATTTCCACTGCATCTTTTGCAGATGCTGCTTGTTCTTCTACCAGGTCCTGTATAAACTCTAGTAATCGGGTCTTAGCATCCTTGAAAAGTAATCTTTCCAATCTCCTCTCTGTTTTTTTTAGACGAAAACTAATGATCTTGCTGATCTCAAGACTGAACCGGCCATTATCCCTCATTAATTCATACATTTTATCCAAAGATAATGGGCACAATTGTGTATTGTCAGTTAATGCAATGGCCTGTTCATTTTGAGCCTGATCACCAAGTAGTGCCTTCTCTCCAAATAATTCACCTTTAGTCAGGATTGCTTTTATTATTTCATTCCCTTCTTCTGTATAATAGACAACTTTTACTTTTCCTTTGCTTACAAGGTAAACCTTATTTATAGGAGAGGACTGATTATAAATGATGTCATTCTTCTTGTGATTTATGAAATGTTTATCAACATATCCTTTGATCTTAGGGGGACATAAAATATCATATAGATTTATATTGTCGAGATACCACATCTTGCGCTTCGAATTATATCAATTTATGATATATAAGAACGAATAAAATTCTGTTTCTTAACTATTAAATTACTATTATTTCATTTAACCTGCCATTATCTAATCATTCCTTTTCCTTCATCAACATTAAAAAAGGCCCACATTAAAACTATTGAGCCTATTTTATTTAATTGCCTGTCAATTTATTCATTCCTTAGCTGTTCAACCGGATTTACTTTAATGGCCTTCATGATTTGTGAAGACACAGTAGCTAGCGCCGTGAAAATTAATATAAAGGCTGTAATGGTAAAAGGGATAGCATTTATAGGAGTATGATAAGTAAATATAGATTCAATAACTGCTTTTGATAACAAAAAGGATAAGGGTATGCCTATTAAGCTTGAAATAATTATTACCCACATAAATCCCTTATTAACCAGTATTGTAATTTCTTTTACGGATGCCCCCATTACCTTTCGAATACTAAATTCTTTCAACTTTTTGTTAATGAATAAGGATACAAGACCAAAGAGCCCCATACAAGATATCAGGACAGCGATTGAGGCAATAGCAATCATTAGATTGGATATTCCCTCATTCTCCCTGTAGTATTGATCAAAGGCAGCATTCTGGAAAAATCCCTCATAAGTATTGTCCGGGTATAATTTCTTCCAGGTACTTCTGGCAAACTTTTCTGCTTTTTTTGCTTGGCCCGGCAAAGTTCTGAAAACAATATTGTTAAAGGATTTTTCATCGGCTACCTTAAAGAAAATTGGTTTGATCTCATGCCTGAAATGCATGTAGTGAAAATCATCAACAACACCGATAATGTAATGGGCGGTGCTATCAAGAATTACCCTTTCACCTATCGGATCATCTATCCCCAGTTTGATTAGAAAGGCTTCATTTACAACCAATGATTCATCCTTATCAGTTGTGCTATTAATTTCAAAGAAACGTCCGCTTTTAAGTCTTATACCCATTGCATCAAGATATTCATAGCCTGCCAAGACCTTCCTGCTTGAATATTGTTCATTATTATAATTTACAACGTCTTCCTCGGTCCAGTATCCGATGTGATTACTTGAACCAGTAATAACATCAATATATGAATTTTGTATAAACTCGTCTCTTAACTCAGAATATTGATCAGTATATGCTAAAGGTATGACTACAGTCTGTTCCTTATCATAGCCCCAATCGCGGTCCTTAATATATCTTTCGTTCATTACAAATACAACACCCAATGATATGGTAATGAAGGAAATGATAAATTGGACTGCCAGCATGGATTTGGTGAAGTAATTTTTACTTGTGAGCCTAAGATTTCCTTTAAAGATATTTATTGGTTTGAATCCTGAAATAAAGAATGCAGGATATGCAGCAGAGCCAAAAGCAACTACTATAAAAACAGATATAATGAAAATCCATAATCCGGGATTTTGATAATTAAAAACCAAAGGATTCGATGGATTTGCTATGGAATTAAATCCCTGTAATAAAAATCCGGAGGCGAGTATCCATCCAAAGACCATGGCTAAAAGACATAAAATGGCATTCTCACTTATGAACTGAAAAATGATCTGTTTTCGTGTTCCTCCTATTGCCTTCCTCAATCCAATTTCCTTAAGTCTGGAAGTAGCTGATACAATTGCAATATTGATATAATTAAATATGGCCAGAATAAGAATGAATATTGCAATTACAATTAACATAACTCTTGCCGTAGGATGTGATCCATAAGTTAACATGGCTTCTTTTCCGAATGCATTTAGTGACATGCCTGGTAAAGGGTCAAATAAAAATTCAACAATTTTCCTGTCAGGATTTGCCAGGTTCTGATGGTTTTTATAATTGTTAATTCTATCTGAAATGTTGCCAACCTGTCCTGGTTCATTCAACATAACGAAGGTGGCATTAGTAAAATTCCTCCAGTCTCCATTCTCATCTAAACCTAGATTTTTTCTATTTTCAAATGGTATGAGTATGTCAAATCTCAAAGATGCTGAGTATGGGGCCTTATCAGCCACTGCGCCTACGATATATGATTCCTTATATTCCTTGCCATTCATGCTGAAAAGCATTGAAACCTGTTTCCCAATGGCTTCATCCTTGCCAAAGTATTTCTCAGCTATGTTCCGGCTTAGAATTATCCGATCATTCTGTTTCAAAGAATTTCTGGACCCTTTAAGAATTGGATAACTGAAAATATCAAGGAATCCCTGGTCGACAAATATCACCCGTTCATTGAATACCATGTCTTCATACCTGAAATCGGCGCTGGAATATTGCATCCTTGTTACTTCTTCGACTTCAGGGAAATCAGCTTTTATTGATGGAGCAAGTGCAAATGGCGAGGTACCGTAAATTCGGTTCTGCCCATCCTGATCAATAACACTTTCAATGAGGTATATCCGATCTCCATTTATATGACAATCGTCTAAATTGTAGATTTTGTCTAAAAAGGAAAATAATACCAGTAAGCATCCAAAGGCTATTCCCAAACCAACTGTATTTATGATGGAGGGGAGTCTGTTCTTTAAAATACTGCGGTATCCGATTTTGAAATAATTCCAAAGCATGTTTTAAAAAATTTAGTTTGGCAATTCAGTTAAAAAGCAAAATAATTATATCAATCAGAGTGCCAAAATTTAAATACAACTCTAATAAGTGTTATTGGTAAATTTTATGTAAGATTAGTATAGATCTATGTTCGAAAACGAACACTCATTCCCGGCTCCGAACAGAAAAGAGTTGAGATGAAATTGATTCCACAGCAATAAATGTAAATCATCAAATTTAAAATTAAGTTGTTATTTGAAAAGAACTTAATTCTAAAGAATATTGCATATGCAACCGGTACTAAAAAGGAAACTCAAATTACTTTTTACCATATGTGTGATATCGACCATTTCGGCTGTCATATATCAATATATAGATATAGAATTTGTCGATCTGAGAAGCATATATACTGGGTTGAGTCTTGGATTGAGTTTTGGTATCCTGGAATTGTTTATAATTACCAGATTCCAACACATGTTTCACAGATTGCCTTTTTTCTGGCATTTGATCCTTAAGACCGTTCTTTATACGATTATCATTTCATTGGTTGCTGGTTCATTGAGTTTTATGCTTGAACTAAATGAGGGTAAGGAAATTGAAGGATTCTGGTTTGAACTTTTTACACCTGGCTTTTATTCTCTTTTAATTTATACCCTTATGATCTATACCTTGCTGGTATTTTATATCCAGATAAACCGGATGTTAGGGGAAGGAGTATTAATAAAATTTTTATGGGGGAGTTATTATAAACCGGTCGAAGAAGACAGGATCTTTATGTTCCTGGATATGAAATCATCGACAACAGTAGCTGAAAGGTTAGGCCATCAGAAATATTATGCCTTGATTGATGAGTTTTATCACGAGATAACACAACCTGTATTGAAAAATAAAGCGGAAATATACCAGTATGTTGGTGATGAAGTTGTACTTACCTGGAAAACAAAGGTTGGCTTGAAAGACGTGCGCTGTGTTAAAATATTTTTTGATATTATGGATAGACTGGATCAAAAAAAGGAAAAATACTTTGATAGGTATGGTTTAGTGCCAGTGTTTAAAGCTGGCGTACATTCGGGAAAAGTAATTACTGCAAAAATAGGGGATTTAAAGCGGGTTATTGTGTATAATGGAGATGTAATGAATACTACTTCCAGAATACAGGAATTATGTAATCACTATAAATGCAAGCTTTTAATCTCTTCAAAACTGTTAAGAAAACTTGCATTGGCCGAATCCTATAATTCTACATTTATTGAATCCGTAAAGCTGAGAGGGAAGAAAAAGAAGATTGGACTTTTTTGTATAGAGAGAGTAAATAATAAATAAGCATATATCTTTCAGAATGTATCTCCTATCAGTCGGATATTTCCCCGTAATCAGCTAAGTAGTGAAACATTTCGGGTTGCACCGCCTCCAGAAAGCGTTGGGGATTGGCCTTTAATAGGTAAGTCCCTGTTCTACACAAGCTAGTATGACTATTTGCCTGTAACAGGGACTTAATAGAGCTTTTTGAATTAAAAGCTAATTAGTTTTTTATATCGGAGATATTATATTCTTAATCCAGGGGTATATTCTTAGCATACGTTAGAAGCCAATCATCGAATGATTTTAATTCTGGATTTAAAGATTTTGAAAATGAAAGGTCACGCACTTTCAGACTATCTCCTTCAAAATCCCTGTAAAACTGAAACATATTCCCCAGATCGTCTGCACCGGGAAAACCAAATCCCCGATACTGTTCCGGGCTTACCTCGTTGTAGCTAACATCTATATCAAGGGCTTTGGATAGGCTATTGGCCATTTCTGTACCATTCAGGTGATCTCCTGCAACCCCAATGGTTTTTCCTGATAACTCCAGCCCTTTTTTAAATATTCCATAAGCACATTTGCCAATATCTTCTGCTGCAACACCAGCCAGTTTTTTGTCTCCCATCGGAAAGGAAATTGCAAAATTACCATCTGGTCCTTTTTTTGGACCCATTCCAAAATATATCAAATTTTCCCAATAGAATGATGCAATAAGGAATGTGGTATTCACGCCAGCATCTATGAAACACTGATTGGCTTCCCCTTTGGCATCAAAGTGAGGAACTTTATATTTACCTTGTAAAGTGGGCATTCTATCGTCATCAATTGGCACCCAATTCCTTGTATCCTCGAGTGTTGACCATATAACATGCGTCATATTCGTTTCTTTGGCCGCTTCAGCCATAGACTTTGCCTGAGCATATTCTTTCTCAGGTGAAAAGTGATCCCAGAAAAAAGTAACAAAGAAGGCTCCATATGCTCCTTTCAGCACATTTACAATGCTTTGCTTATTGTCTATATCCGCTTCAACAACTTCCGCTCCTTGTGCTTCTAGCTGTTTAGCTTTTTCAGAATCTGCATTTCTCGTCACTGCACGGACCTGAAACTCAGAATTTGGATCTGAGAGTATGGCTTTAGCAAGTCCTCCTCCCTGAGCGCCGGTTGCGCCGAACACTACAATTGTTTTTTTTGATGTCATGGTTTCAGAAATTTGGTTTAGTTGAGATATTCTATAACAATGAAACAGGCCTTCATATAAATTGTTTTTAGAAAATTGATATAATTAAAGAAATATTTATTGGTATTCTCCTCTGGAAGAACACGAAATCTAATATCATTTGAAATGGTGAAATTCTAATCTATGAGGATTAAAATTTCACCAAATTAAATCAACAAAGAATAAATATTAGTTTGCGACACTTGTTGGAGGAAGCGGAGCAGGGACCAAATTGTTAATAGGTTTAATTGATTTTAAATAAGCAAAAACGGCTTTCATTTCATCATCTCTCATATATTTAATCATTTCCCAGGGCATAGGAGGAAGTATAGGTCTTGAACCAGGTATTCCCTTGGCTGTACCGTTGCGCAAGGCATAGATAAACTGATCTTCAGTCCAATTCCCAATACCTGTAGGATCGGGGGTAAGATTGGCTGCAAACGAAATTCCCCAGGGGCCAACCCATTCTGTCAGGTCCATCGCTACTGCGAGTCCCTTTGCCTCTATCTCTTTTCGGTCTATATCGATACGAGGCATATTACTTGGGTGGCCGGATAGAAATAATGCCGTGTCCAGAACCGGCCCATGATTTGTCATCTTCTTTGGGGTATGACAATCGTGGCATCCTCCAATCAATACGAGGTGTTCACCCCATTCAACTTGACTTTTAAATCCGTAAAAATCCAATTTGCTGGAAGCTGTTAATGATGCCTCGTTAATTGTTCCATTCATCTTTTTATCCTGGCAACTGGACAATGTCAAAATCCCAATGCAGAGAATCCCCTGCAGAAATAGTTTTACTTTGTTTTTCATGGTTGTAAAGGTTTATTGGTTTTTTACTTTTTATGCTTGGAATTATGGTTAGGTGGTTCGTTTATTAAGTTTATTTTTATATGCTCTGTTTTACACCTAAGAGTTAAACGCAACAATTGATTTATATCTATCTAAAAGATTACAAGCCATTCGGTTGTTTGATCCTAATCTGAAATTTGTGAGCAGTGAAAACATGTGATCTTAGGAACTTATTATCATTTACAATCTTTCAATTTATGTTATTTTAATGCATAAACCTAATGAAAATGAAGATACGACAATGATGCCTTGTGTTAGATTGAAATGAATTATTCAAATAGTGGATTATTAAGCCTTTAGCCTAATATATATAAAGAAATATTTTTCAGAATGAATCGATTGAAATTATTCATACCGCAAAGCCTCGGTTGGTTTCTTTAGGGCTGCTCTAACAGATTGGAACATACTGTTGCAAGTGCGATAAGCATAACAATAACAGCCCCAAGATGTTTAATGTATTGTACACCTTATTCCTTAAGAAATATCGAAAGGTGATCTTTAGGTGATGTAAAAGCATCTTGTTTTGACTAAAGTGAAAAGCCATACAGATCTTTTCTGCAGTCCTATTTTTTTAGACAAATTATTTTCGTTTTGGTTGCAAAAAATGTTGAAAATATTTGTAATTGGTTAGCTTTTATTCAATATCAGAAATTTTAGATGATGGGCAATAGAATATATCATCATTTACAGGGGATTATTCAATCACCTAAACACCTGAAAGTGATTTGATCTATGGACTATTTATTCATGCGGAATTCAGTAAACATCATTTGATTATGTTCAAAATCAGATACTATGAGGCCTCTCTTAAAGATTCAATTTGTTCCAGGACCTCCTGGGCTTCAGCCTGTTTTTTATCACTATCTATTCTACTGACTTTTGAAAGATTATATGCCTCCTTTAAAAGCTTTTTATATTTCTTTTCAAGAGCATCTATTGGTGATTTCTTTTTGAATAATCCAAACATATTGAGTTCTTATTTTGGTTCATTTTACTTAGTATGTAACAATCTGTTCAGCAAAAGGTTTAGATCTCATTTATTTGAATTCAATATCGATTAAATTGATCTGCGCTGATATTAAATTATGCCTTGACCACTTAGTTTGAATTACCTGTGATGTTTCTCGATAGTTTTTCAGATACTTGACTCCCACAATGGATCTTGAAAAATATCCATACTATTCTTGTCTGTGGTTTTCAAATTTATATCGTATTTTCGGAGTTTATCATGTAGCTTTTAAAGCTGTTTTTAATGGCAAAAATTCATCTCCATAGTCAATACGAAAAGAATGAAGAATTAGCGAACGTGCTTACACACGGATTTGGTTTAATACTAAGTATAGCAGGTCTTTTAATTTTGATCTTTAGAGCTCTAAAAGCTAAGGATGAATGGTACCTGACCGGCTGCATAATTTTTGGAATTTCATTGCTGATCATGTATTCTTCTTCATCATTGTATCATCTTGTGAATGACAAGAAAATAAAGAAAAAATTCAGGAAGCTGGATCATTCGGCCATATATTTATTGATTGCAGGCACATATACACCATTTTTACTGACTAGCCTTAGAGGAAACACAGGCTGGACCATGTTTGCCATTATCTGGGTGTTTGCTTTTGTAGGAATTATTATAAAACTGGCAACCCAGATCAGTTCAAAATGGATCTCTGCAATAATATACCTTGTAATGGGGTGGCTGGCTGTATTTATAGCACCAGCAATGATCGAGAACTTGCCGGCTATAAGTATTGTGTATCTCGCAGCTGGTGGATTGTTTTATACGCTCGGAGTAATCTTCTATGTATGGAAAAGGCTACCCTATCACCATCCAATATGGCATTTATTTGTTCTTGGGGGAAGTATATGTCATTATTTTTCCGTATACTATTTATTATAAAGAAAAGATAATTTATAATCGTTCTATCAAATAAATATGATCCTTGAACTGAATTTTATACCTTGATGTATTATCATATTTACGAATAATAAGGACATGGGTTTGAACGTTTAATCTATAAGGCAAAATATTATTCGGTTATTTATTAATAACTTTGTCTCAACAAAAGATCTGATAAAACAAAATGCCGGGTAAGCCTTAAGTTTTATGATACTGGCAAACCCTATTGAGGTGTTTGTTAAATAGTGTATGTTGTCCATTTATTTTGAAAAATATTTGACCATGAAAAAGCTTTGTGTTGTATTCTCCATAATCATTTTTTTGCCATTCCTGGGTTATTCTCAAGATGAAGTTTCTGAAGTAAATCAATCAATATCAGGGTATTATAAATATTTGTATGAGAATTCGGAAACATATAATGCATACAAAGTATTTAGGATCACTTCTATAAACACTTTGATGACAAAGGTGCAGGATACACTTCGGGTGTACAAGCAAAACATAGCTGACGGGAAAGTGGAAATTGCGGACCTAAATAAAAATATCGAAAATTTAAATCAAAAGATCCAGGAGTTGGATAATGAATTAAAACAAACACAAAAAGTAGCAGGGAGTATCTCTTTTTTAGGACTATTGATTTCAAAAACCACATATAATATTATTTTATGGGGAATTATAGGTGGTTTAGTCGTTTTGCTGATAATAGCTTATGGTAGTCATACCAGGAGCCTGAAATTGTACACCATTGCCAGGAAAGAGTTTACTGACCTTAATGAAGAATTTGAAGAATACCGTAAATCTTCTCAGGAAAATAAAGTAAAACTGGGCCGAGAATTGCAGACCGAGAGAAACAAGGTGGCTGAACTAAAATCTAGGATTGCCGCCAGGGAATAATCTGCTCTTGACTGAAAATAGAAAACCTCAATATTCATTAAGAATACTGAGGTTTTTA
This sequence comes from uncultured Cytophagales bacterium, assembly GCA_942491935.1. Lineage (GTDB taxonomy): Bacteria > Bacteroidota > Bacteroidia > Cytophagales > Cyclobacteriaceae > JAGTVG01. The sequence goes on along the minus strand of CALOCZ010000068.1, from coordinate 151,492 downwards.
TTAATAAGATTTGATTTTTATTAGATCCTTAAATCAACCAATCACGTATTAAGTTTAATAAGTCAATTTTCATCTGGGGCCAATCAATTCATATTAATAATTTGTGACCCACCGGTCAGGTTCTGACTGTTGATAACTGCATCTCCTTTATATTTTACCATGCTGGCGCCTGAAGCGCTAACATCCATTTTATCAGTAACTGTCAGAGAAGCACTGCTTGCACCAGAAAAATTAACTTTCAAATAATCGGTGCTAAAATCAAAATCTCCAACAATAGAAGCGCCTGAGGCCGTAATATCAAAGGATGCTGTTTATCCTTCCATGTCCATGGAACTGGCTCCACTCAAATCAGCATCCAGAGTCTCAACATATATTTCACCAGCGAACTGACTTGCTCCGGATAAGAATACGGTAACATCATCCGTTTCAATCGCATCTTCAACTATGAACCTTGAAGCACCTGTGGCAAGAAATCCCTTAATATTCTTAGTTGTTATATAAGCCTTCAAAGTAGCAGATCCTTTGATGCTTATATTTTCTCTGAATCCGATCTTTAGGTTATCTGAACTTTTAGTTACTTCTATATATTGAAAAAGATTTTCATTAGATTCTACCACAATTGATTCCTCAGTATCAGAGAAATTAACGTAAATGGTAAATGCAGATTCCGTTTCAATGTTTTCGTACCCTGAAAAAGTGTATTCCTGAGTGATCACATCTTCGCCGGGAATAACGTCTTTTACGCTATCACAGGCATTCATTATTATGATGGCTGTTAAAATGATTGTTGATGTAATTATTTGTGTTTTCATTACTTTGTTTTTTTATGTTAAACGATTATTAATTTCATTAGATTCAGAACTCATTCTTAATAAGGCTAAAACTGTACTTTATAATTTAGAACCGGAATTAATCCTGTAAGATATACTTGTTCTATTGATTCAGTTTCAGCATTATAGTATTCATCATATATATTCAAGCGGCCAGTAATATTCTGTACATCAAGGGAAAGGATCCATGACCATTTGGGATTGTTTTTCCTGTAACTTACACCAATATCCAATCTGAAATAATCGGGTGAGGATTCTTCAAAAGCCCTGTCGTAATCCCTAACCTCACGGCCTTCCTCGATAGATGCATCCAGATCTACGGGAACTATAGGATATCCACCTTTCCAAATCATTCGAAGGTTGGTTCCGATTATATTCTGCTTATTTTTCCCTACCAGAAACTCCTTGCCACCGACTACATTAAATATATACCGGTTATTAAAAGCTGTATTTCTTTCCACACCGTCAGGCATAGTATACTTTGATTGGAACAGTGAAGCAGTTGTTAGAAAGTAATAATTCCTGGAGAAAAACTTTTCTATTGTGAATTCCAGGCCATAATTTCTTCCAGTACCCTCATTCGTCAGGTTAAGGTTGGTAAATCCACTCCTGAAATTCAGGGCTGAGAATGTACCGGTAGTATCCTCGAGCTGAACAGGGACCTCATATAAATACTGATAATAAGCTTCTATTCTAAAATGGAAGTCCGGCGCAAATCTCCAGTTATATCCAATTACATTATGTAATGCTTTTGTCATTTTCAGATCTGTATTTGGGTGGATAATTGATCCGTCTGCTTGTTCCTGCTCAGCAAGATATATAGAAGCTGCTTCTGCCCTGCTGTGGGCTCCAAATCCAAAATTTAGACTATGCTTTTCATTTATTCTCCATGTTGCTCCCAATCGTGGTTCAACGCTATAATCTTTTGTAAGGGCAACATAATTGTGATGGACTCCAGCGTTAATTTCAAATGCAGTCCCTAAGCGCAATTTCCATTGCAGATATGCCTGAAACCTATCTGTAGCACCTTCCTGTTCCAGTTGTTTCTCCAATATATTATCATCATAATTAAAATTCAGGGCTTGCAAATCAAAAGCCTGATGTGTATAAATTGCTCCGATTCGCATTATGTTCTTTGCATTGAACTTATGGTTGAGCATGGTGCTGGCTGTTATGGTTTTATAAATCATTGATTCATTGTTTATCAGGGTCGGCTCAAGACTATAACTTAATGAATCTTCGACTTCCTCGTTATTCGTATAGGATATAGTAGCAACTGTTTTTATGTATGATTTCTTGTTTTTAAATAAGTAATTGTGAGTTATACCTGCTATACCAAGATCATGTTTTTCAGCGTAACCATAAGGATCACTTCTATACTCCCAATTTGCCGTATCGGCTACCGGAAGTTCAGCGGAGGTGCTTATGCCGCCGATACCCCAGATATTAAACCGGCCAAACTTTTTTGTTGGAAGATTAATGTTCAGAGACAGATCCTGCCATTCTGGGAATACGTCTGAATCACCGATGATAAATCCCATTTGATTGAGAAATGACGTTGTGGAATATCTATAATTCAGTAAATACGATGCTTCTGAATTTTTTGAGAATGGACCTTCGAGAGATGCCTGCAAGCCCATAACACCGACCTGTAAGGCATATTCTCTTTTATCAAAATTGCCTGTACGAAGTTGAAGGTCAAATACACTGGATAGTGCGTTGCCATATTCAGCCGGGAAAGCACCGGTAAAAAAGTCCGAATCGTCAAGTACCTGCGTGCTTAATATGCTTACCCCACCGCCAGTAGCACCTTCTCCATCACTAAAATGATTGGGATTTGGGATTTCTATGCCTTCCATTCTCCAAAGCATACCCCTTGGTGAGTTCCCGCGGACAATAATTTCATTGTTCTCATCGTCAACCGAGGATACTCCAGCATAAGATTGTACAGTTCTGGAAGGATCGTTTATAGCCGCAGCAATCCTGGATGTTGCATCTGTAGTGAGCCGCAGAGAACTTACGTTGGCCATAGTGTTGATGGGTTCGCTCAGGATGTCATCGGGGGTAATTACGATTTCATCCATTTTATTAATGGCTTCCCGCATTTTAACATTCAGGACTACTTCCTGACCAGTTGTAACATTTACATCATTATAAAAAACTTCCTCATAACCAATATATGTAACCCGGAAGCTTTTTCTACCAATAAGAATATCTTTTAAAGTAAAATTTCCATTTGTATCGGTGATAGCTCCAATAATCGGATCTGATCCTTCAAGAATTACATAAGCTCCAGGTAGTGGGGTCTGTGTTTCCGCATCTGTTATTTTTCCTTTAACAGTTTGTGTTAACTCCTGGCTATATGCACTCAGTGCATTTAATGAGGTAATCAACAATACCAAAAGGATCAGGTTTTTCAAGTGTTTTGTTTTAGTTTTCATAATACTGACATTTTAAGTTTATAATACCCTTATTTGATTTTTCATTTTTTTCTGAAGTTCAATGACAAATTGCCTTTCCAGCAAGATTGAAATTGAGTTACAGGTCATCTTTGGATGTATTCTTAAGCCAATACAGCTAAATAGAAACCTTTCCAAATTATCATTGAATGTAGTTTGTTTAGTTATCCGTACTGAAGTTGTAGATATATACCTATTTGACTTATAGTGGATATCAGTAGATAAGCTATCATGTGCTTTGTGGTCTTTATTTATATCCTCCCGGAATTCGAATCTATGCTCTATCAGGTCATGGTTTTCAATGAAGTATAGCAAACCAAAACTTATGGTGCAGTTTAAGACCAGGATCACATAGAATGCTTTGTTTTCTTTTAAATGAGATAATATGATAGCGAGTTTATTCATAAGTTTGATTTCATTCAGTAGTAAAACAACCAGTTTATGAAACTGGGTGAAGTGAAAATGATTTTTTTAGTTTAGTCAGAATTTTATTGACATGGTAAAATTCATAGGAATCAATGAGGTATGCGACCGATTAAAAAAAGTCGAACCCTTTTCTGAAAAAAAATTGGTTCGACTTTTTCAGGGAGAAAGTTCGACTTTTATCTAACTAATTGATAATGAGTGCTTTTTTCTGTATTCTGTAGGCGTTACACCTGTGCGTTTTTTAAACTCGGTATTAAAGGAATACTTTGAGTTAAATCCCGCATCATATAAAATCTCCAGAACACTGAGGTCTTGCTGCTTCTGATCCAAGAGTAAATTCTTAGCATGATTTATCCTGTATTCGTTTACAAAGTCGAATAAATGCAGGCCCATGATATGATCGATCGGGGATATAAAATTTAAATAATTAAACTCCACTCGATGAAAATCTCTTATTCCAGCCTATTTAATCAAGATTAAAATTACATATAGTAAAAAGTATCTTTTAATATTCTGATGGATGGGATGATAAAAAAATGGTAGTCAATAGGGTGGATTGATATCAGTTTTCTAGTTTTTGCCCACTCAAATTATTGATCTTCATTTTGTGGTTAAAAGGTAAGCCATAGGAAGTAATTCCTTCTATAAAAATAAAATAATGGTCAGGCAGGTCCACACCTGGTAAAACAAGCTCCACTTCACCCGCATCATCGGTCTGTAAATTTGCGTTCCAGTATATCAATCCGTATCCTTCCCCGGATCCCGGCGCATATCCGTAAATTGACGATTCTTTAAGATAACCTGGTATTTTCCTGATAATTAAATTGGGATCCCTTTCCCGTAAGGCTAAAGTAGAATTCTTTTCAGTATTAATCGCAATTACCCCACTGGCTCCGCGGATCCCGTACATCCCCACATTTGTAGGATCTTTTAGGATCTCCAATAATATAATTTCCATTAACATCAGTTGTCGTGCCTATTGTGGTATTATTGAAAAATACATTTACAAAAGGGATTGGTTCATTGGTTGCTTGATCTGAAATATGTCCTTCAATGTAATGAGATTGTGCAAAGACCAGACTGCTAGCGTAAAATATGCAGGCTATTACAATTAATCCAGATAGGATGTACGATAATGATCTTGATTTGATCATTTTAAAACAACATTGGAATTTCAGTTTAACAAAATCATTCAGGATATTTTAAATTCTTCATCCAATATAGCATAATGAAAATTGTCTTTCCATTCACCTCTTATTGGCAGGATCTTTCGCCGTATGCCTTCTCTTGTCATGCCGAGTTTTTCGAGGACCCTGATTGATTTTTCATTTTCAGTGGAAACCCCTGCTTCGATCCTGTGTAAATTTAAATCATTGAACCCGAACTGGAAGATCCTTTTAGCCAGTTCAGGGGCATATCCGCGTCCCCAGAATTTGGGGAATAACTTAAAATAAATTTCGGCCATTTTAAATCGATCTGCAGATATTACAAGGCCAGCTAATCCGATAAATTTATCTTTATTTATTTCCCTGACACTCCAACATATGTGTTTTCTCTTTTCATTTAACTGGTCCTTGATGATAGGCTGCATGAACTCTTTAGTTTCCCTTAGGTTATCAGGTATACCTAAAGTATTGAATTCATCCACTTCTGGTAAAGAATGAAGGGAATGGATATCCTCAAGGTCGTTGACCGTAATTTCAACCAGTTTTAAACGATCGGATTTTAAAGTATAGTAATTTTTGTCCAGTTTCTTCATCATAACAATAATCCAATATAATTTTAAAAAATGGATAAAACATCACCGAATAGTTTCTCATTCGGAATGAGAATTTCATCCATTAAGTGAATATCTTCTACAGTCTTAAATTCATTTTCTGTTGCCAGATTCAATGGCCATTTTCATATACTTTTTTACCTCATCATTGACATCTTCCTTGCGATAGATTCGCAGGTAATGCTGAAAATATTTTCCCCCGGGGACTTCACCTATTCTGTAAAAGCAGAGATTTTCGTGATAAGGTTGATTGAAAGTCAGCGCAATGTCCACAAAGTTTTTTCCCAGTGTTTTAATGTAACCGAAGCGGATATCAGCTGCAAAGGCAATTCGAGATTTCGCTGGATGCAGTTTGAATTTACCGCATTTTCGCAATTCATTTATAAAATGATTATACAATTCAATTGTTAACTCGGATTTCCTATTTAAAAAATCTTCAACAGTTCTTTCATTACAGGAATGCGGATGGTTCTGATTAATGAACTTCTGTTGACATTCAGGGCAGGTCCACATAATTAAAATTATAAATTACTGTTGAGATTTATCCTGATAAACTCTAACATAATCCACTATAAAATAATCCGGATATTCTGCCAATTCCGGATCATTTGACCAATATTCACTGATCGCCCAACTTTCAGTAGATAACTCCCCAGTGATCTTGACATATGCAGGAACTTTAGAAACGCCTCCTGCCTTTGTTCTCCATACTTCTGTATTATCCACCAGGAAGACATATTCTTCTTCAGTCCATTCCAGCGCATAGGTATGAAATCCATCCCTGATCCCTTCTATGGATTTTTTGTAGCCTTCAGATTTGTGATCATCTCCATATCCATCCCAATGCAATGCAAAGTTCAGTGTGTCTGTCCATCCAAATCCTTCAAAGATGTCGATTTCAGTTCCATCCTCCCCGGAATTATCGACATTGCCACACTGTTTGACATCAGCCAGAAAGCCACCCACCAGCCCAGCCTGACCAGGTAATTGGCACCGGATCTCAAACTTTCCAAATTTTTGCTGAAAATGTCCCTTTGACCTGATCGCTCCTGTGGAATAGTCATAGGGATCATTGTCATCGTTCCGGTTGTCAATTTTCCTTGCCCGGATGACAAGGTTGCCATTTCCATCAAGGTAGGAATCTTCCTTAAGCCACCAGCCATCGGGACCTTCTTCATTGATCCGTCTGTTACTATTCAGGTTTATCCCATTTGCCCGCATCTATGGTCTCACCATCAAATTCATCACTCCAGGTAAGAACATATTCTAGTTCTCCAGGAGGATCTTCTTCAACTTTCTTATTTCACAGCTTGAAATGAAAAAATATATTGAAGATAGTGTCAGTATTAAAAAAATCTTCTTCATAGATCAAAAATACATTATAAATTAGATTATTTCATCCATAAGTATATCTCACTATTAATTCATTTATGTATATTTTTGCATTCGTTTAAAAAGTATTAATTCAGATCATGGCTGAAAGCAAGGATATTAAAAAAGAACATCAGGACAAAATTAAGGAAGTATTCTCCGAGGTTTCCAAAATTGTTGTTGGACAGGAATATATGGTAAACAGGTTGTTGATCGGTTTATTTACCCAGGGCCATATTTTGCTGGAAGGGGTTCCAGGTCTTGCGAAAACGCTAACTGTTAATACACTGGCAAGAGTACTTCACCTCAATTTTCACCGCATCCAGTTTACTCCTGATTTATTGCCAGCAGACTTAATTGGTACTTTGATATACAATCAGCAGAAATCAGAATTTGAAGTAAAGAAGGGCCCTATTTTTGCGAACATGATCCTGGCTGACGAGGTAAACAGAGCTCCAGCCAAAGTACAGTCTGCTCTATTGGAATCCATGCAGGAAAAACAAGTTACTATCGGTGATACCACTTACAAACTTGATAAGCCTTTTCTGGTTATGGCCACGCAAAACCCAATAGACCAGGAAGGAACCTATCCGCTTCCTGAAGCGCAGGTTGACCGTTTTATGATGAAGGTTTTTGTGGATTATCCTACAAAAGAAGAAGAGATGGAGATCATGCGGAGGATGTCAAACATGAGTTTTGATGACAAGATCAAGACCATCCTTTCAAAAAAGGATATTTTCCAGATCCGGGATGAGATCAATAAGGTAAGGATATCAGAATCTCTTGAGCGGTACATTATTGAACTTGTATTTGCGACCCGTAATCCTGAGGAATTTGGACTGAAGGAAGAGAAAGGCTATATCCAGTTTGGAGCATCACCTCGAGCATCCATATATCTTAACCTGGCATCAAAAGCTATTGCGTATTTTGATGAGAGGGAATATGTGCTCCCGGAGGATATCAAGGAAATTGCCATGGATGTCCTTAACCACCGTATGATCCTGAATTATGAGGCCGAGGCCGATGGTGTAGATACAAAATTCATCCTGGACCGGATTTTGAAGAAAGTTCCTATATCTAAGTAAAACATAACCTGAGATTGCATGACGTGACATTTTTAGCTACATGTTAATTATTTGTTAACCAACATCGGTCAAATTTCTTCCATTTTAACCTTAACTTAATACAGCTGTTTTTATCTTAACAATTTCCTAATAATTACTGACCCGAGACTTAATAACTAATCTTCATTTTTGCAATAATTAATCATGTTGTAACAAACTGAATTATTGAAATGAAGAAACTCTTATTATTAATTTTTATGATAGCTGCCATGGCAGTTGTTATTTCATCATGCAGCGATGACGATGACGGGGGAGCCCCAGGTAATCCAACCATTAGTGCTGACAATACTTCTTTATCAGGTTCTGAAGGAGAAACTGAAGAAGTAAATATCAACTGGACTGCCTCAGCCGGCGTAAAATCCATAACTGTAAATAGTGACAATGCAACAGTACCGGCAACAGCTGAAGGTACGACGGGGTCATTTAAAAGTACAGTGACTTATACGGAATCTGATGAGACAATAACCTACACCATTACAGATATTTATAATAAGACAAGTACTGTGAGTGTTGAGGTAGTAGTTTCTATGGTAATTATTAAAGATGCAGATCTTGTTGGTGGCGAAGATTATAATTGGACCAGTGATAAGGAATATACTTACTTGACGGGTTGGTATATCTTGAAGAAGTTGGAAAACTGTATATTGAACCGGGAACCATAGTTAAATTTAAATCACAACCAACGACTGGTGATAATACAAGCGCACTGATCATCACACGTGACGCACAGATATTTGCAGAAGGAACCGCCAAGGAACCGATTATATTTACCTCAGATCTTGATGATGGTAATCCCGGATCGCTAGATGAGAAAGACAATAGTCTATGGGGTGGTTTGATCTTACTAGGTAAATCTCGTGTAAGTATAGATGGGTCACCGGAAGGGCAGATTGAAGGTATTGATGCAACGGAACCCCGGGGCCGGTATGGAGGAACCAATAACGAGGACAATTCAGGTGTACTGCGGTATGTTTCAATCCGTCATACGGGAGCTGAACTGGCCCCTGGTGATGAACTTCAAGGACTAACCCTTGGCGCAGTTGGATCTGGAACTACTATTGAATACGTAGAAATATTTGCGTCTTCTGACGATGGGATAGAATTCTTTGGAGGACATGTTTCCCTATATCATATTGTAGTTGCCTGGGCAGAAGACGACAGTTTTGACTGGGATATCGGATGGAGCGGCGCGGCACAATACTGGTTTGCCGTTCAGCGCGATGACGTTGCAAACCATGGTGGAGAATGGGATGGTGCCATACCTGATGGTACTGAAGATCCATATTATTCCATGCCAACACTGTATAATGCCACATTTATTGGCAGTGGGGTCGGTGCAGAAAATGCAAAGAATTCGCCTGCCATCATTATGCGGGATGCAACCGCTGGAACCGTTGCCAATTCTATTATAGTTGACTTTACAGATAAGGGAATTGAAGTGGAGGATCTTGCTCACGAAAAAGGGATAGATTCCTACAAGAGAATGCAGGATGGAGAGCTGAAGCTGTTGAATAACATGTGGTGGGTCGGTGGAAATACAACCATAGATATTTCGGCAATAGGGATACTCCAACCTACCGTGGATGATAATGGTGATCCGGTTGGAGATGATCCTGATTGCTCAGATCTGGCCACCCATATGACACAAAATCAAAACACGGCAGATGTTGATCCCTGCCTTGGCAAGCATCGGAAGGGGCTATTGGAAGTAAAAGCCTGGATCCAAGGCCAACGGCAGAAGCTGCAAAACAAAATCTGGCTTCTTACTCCTGGTGGATTGGAGCAAGTAGGATATAAAGGGGCGTTTGATCCTGATGCAGAGTTATGGATCAAAGGATGGACAGCTCTTGATGAGAAAGGATATTTGGCTGATTAGAAAATTGGCCTGATATTATAAAATGAAATATTATGATTGATTGGGATGTAGAATCTACCGCCCAATCTTTCAATTTGTTGAATGTGGTAAAATTGTTATAAATCAGAATACTAATTAATCAATGAAGATGTTGAAAGAAAATATGAAACTACTTTTAATAGTAGTTTTTTCCAGTTTCATGTATTCGTTTGTCAATGCCCAGAGTGGTGTGATATCAGGATTGGTGGTAGATGGTGAAACAGGAGAAGAGCTGATAGGTGTAACAGTTAGAGTTGATGGGACGATGAATGGGGGCATATCAGATATATCCGGAAATTACAGGTTTGATATTGAGCCCGGAGTGTATACCTTAGTAGCCAGTTATGTGTCTTATGCCACACAAAAAATCGAAGGAGTAAAAGTTACAGGTGGAGATGTTACCAAACTCGATTTTGCAATGCTTACACATCAGACTGAATTGAGGAAATAGTAATCTCCGCAAAAGCAATAAATAACAATGAAGCCTCAATCCTGAAAATGCAAAAAAAATCCTTCGCTGTACAAGATGGTATCTCCAGTTCTGAAATGCGTAAAATCGGAGTAAGCAATTCAGCGGAATCCATGAGGCAGGTTACAGGAGCATCTGTAGAGGATGGGAAATATGTTGTTATGAGAGGACTGGGCGACAGGTATTCTCTTACTCAGCTTAATGGTGCTATAATGCCCAGCACTGATCCTTACAGAAACAGCCCCAGTATGGATTTAATTCCAGTAGCTATGGTGGATAATATTGTTACTACCAAGTCCTTTACCCCTGACCAGCCTGGCAGTTTTTCCGGGGGGAATGTGAATATTACTACCAAATCACTTCCTGATCAATTCTATTTAAATCTTGGGTGTAAATTGAGAATATAATCCACAGTCATCCTTTAAAGATGAATTTTATACTGATCCTGTTGAAGGGTTCTAAGGATTGGCTAGGTATTGATGAGAAGGTGGATGGGCGTGTGCAGCAATAGTGGATCAAGGGAAATTCCAGCTTATTTAACAGATACAAGATAACTTAAACACTTCTAAGTGATCAGGGAATCTATATTAAGGTTAGACAGAACAATGAACACTATGATACAGAAAGGGATTTGTTTGATAAGACTGCAAAGGATTTAAATGTTAACAGCTTCGTCCCAACGTATAAAAGAAGTCTCATGAATTACAGTTTTAACTTCGCTTTTGGTGACAGGGTGCCTGTTTCTGGGAAAAAGTTTCGGTTACAATGTTGGTTTCAGGTATAACCGGGGTTATACCAGGTTTCCTGACCGGATATTGAGGATTCTTGAATATTCAAGTGATCCGGCTGCTGAAGAGTTGAATACAAACCTTGACTTAAGTGGAAACCAGTCATTTGAAAATACAAATTTCGGTGGAATACTAAGTATGGCTTATCAGTTTAATAATTCCAATGAGATACAGCTTAATACAATGTATAATCATGATACGGAGAAGCAGGCTGCTTCATTGTCAGGAATTTTTCCCTGGTGCTATTTCAGGACCTCACACGTTCACATCCAGAAACATCAATTTTCTCGAACGGTCCATGAGCTAATGCACAGTTATCTGGAAGGCACTTAATTGGAGACTGGAATGGATTGAAAATAGAATGGCTGGGTAGTTATACCTTGTCAGAGCAATATGAGCCGGATGTAAGGATCTTCGCCAACGACGAAACACCAACTGGTTTTACCATTACAAAAGCCGAGTATGATTTACCCTTTCATTTCTGGAGAGATCTTGAAGATACTCAGATAAATGGGAAGATTGACATAAGTATCCCAATAGGAAAGAATTCTTCGAACATGATCAAAGTTGGGGGTCTGTATTCAAATAAGGACCGACAATTTGGAGAAACCCGGTTTCAGTTAGAGTCACAGGGGACCAATCAGGATTTTGATGAGTATACATCTTTCAATCAGGCGGGTCAAATTAATCCTCTAACTTTTCAACCATTTTTCGCACAGGAGAACAGTGGTATATTGCCTGACCTGGAAAATCCATATACTGATCCATCTAATCCCTTCAGATATATTAGCGGTAATTATTATTTGAACCAGACCAGGCCTACAAATATTTATGGTGGGCATGAAACTATTTCCTCAGCATATTTAATGGGTGTCTGGGAGTTTTTACCTAAATGGAAACTTATTCTGGGGGGCGAGACTGGAACAAACCGATTACGAAGTTGAATCTGAAGATCCCAATACAGAGACTGGCAAAATCGATCAAATGGATGTGTTGCCTTCTGCAAATCTTATCTGGGCAATAACTGAGAAGTCTAATTTAAGGATCTCAGCAAGCCAGACATTGGCCCGTCCAAATATGCGGGAAATGGCACCATTTGTTAATGTGGATTTTATAGGTGGCTTCTTTTTATCGGTAATCCAAACATTAAAATGTCGAAGATCCAGAATTTCGATATCAGGTATGAATTATTTAGCAGACCAGGTGAAATATTTGCCATAAGTGCCTTTTATAAATCATTTACAGATCCAATTGTGAAGATATTAGTCCCAGTGGCTTCCGGTGGTCAGATACGAATGGGGAATTCTGAAGATGGTCAACTGGGTGGTTTTGAAGTTGATTACAGAAAGAACATCTCTGAGAAATTTAAATTTGGATTCAATTTCACTTATACCCTTTCAAAGGTAAAACTGGATGAAGAAGAGTATATAACAGGCAGTCAGGTGAATCCTGACCTCAAACCTTACAGGCCATTTCAGGCGCAGTCACCCTTTATTTTAAATCTATTGTTTTCTTATTCCAATCCTGCAAAGTTCATCGAAAGTACTTTATCGATGAATATGTTTGGAAGGCGATTATATGCCAATGGATTTGGAGGTGCTCCCGATATTTATGAAATTAATGGCAGTAATCCCAAAGCTATTCCTGATGCCGGACCTGAACTTTACAGTCAGCAAAGGGTTTGGCGATCATTTTGAAGTGTATTTCAGGTGGCTGAACATATTGGATTATCAAACAGTAAGAAACCAGGAATATAACAATCAGTATTTTGTCACAGAATCCTATCGCAGAGGGAACCAGGTTTGCACTAGGACTCAATTACAGGTTATAATGCATTAAGGTACATTTAACATTTCCTTAACATTATATTACCACAAACTTAACAGTTAAGGCAGCAATACGAAATAATATTTTTGTACTGTTGCATTATGAAAGTTTTAACATTTGTCTGTTAACTTTTCTTACAAATCCATCAGACCTGGAGCCCACGTGGAGATGCCACTTTTGACTTATCGGGATATCGTAGTAGAAGAAAGTACAGGCGAGCCTTTAATAGGGGCCCTGATCAAAATCAAAGGGCTTGAAAAGGAATATTATACTGACTTTGAAGGACGTTTCAGCATCAATGAACTGATTCCGGGCAGGTATGACATAGAAGTATCCTTCATTTCATTTGAATCCACCGAACTTACCGAAATCCAACTCGATCATCAGAAAAACGATTTATTTGTTGGTTTGCGGTAGGTATTTATATTCCAAAATTTTTTCTATTCCTTTCAGATTTGATATTCGCCATTAAAAAAGTGATTAATGTCATATTATTTTTATTAACAATTATTTAACATTGTCATAATATTGACGTTAATAATGCAGACGTTGTTAACAATTAAATAACATGACAATGAAAAGGCTAATCACAATACTCTCGATCATATGTATTCCGGCGATAATAGGTGCACAACCCTATGAAGAAAATAATGGAAAAGCTTATGATAAGGAAGGATATCTGCTTAATGGAAAATTCGCCACCAATTATGACAATGGACAGGTGAAGGAAGAAATCAATTACAAGAATGGGATAAAAGAAGGAGCTTATGTTGCTTATAGTGAGGATGGGAACATCATTGAAATGGGCGAATATCATGAAAATCTTAAACATGGGAAATGGATAAAGTGGGATATTTCAGGCGTTAAAGTAGGAGAGATTCGGTATAATCACGGACAAAAAGATGGGAAGTGGCAGATCTGGGATTCCAAGGGAACATTAAGATATGTAATGTTTTATAGCGATGGACAGCGGAGTGGCATCTGGAAAATATATGATGATACCGGAGCTCTAGCAAAGGAAGAAAATTACGACACATCATTTTAAATTTTAATATTTAAAATCCAACCATTAAAAAAAATAAAGCTAATTTTAGCTTTATTTTTTTTGCATAAAATATAACAATCCTTGTCATGACTTCAGGAATGGAGACTGTTTGCATAACCGGCGGCACTGGGCTAATTGGTTCTTCATTAATGCGTATATTAAAACTAAGCGCTTACAGAGTTCTGGTATTAAGCAGGCAGAAATCTGATGATCCTGAATCCATTCTTCGATACTGGGATATTGATAAAGGAATAATAGATCCGGTAGCCGTAGAAAATGCCGATCATTATGTTCACCTGGCTGGAGCAAGTGTAGGAGAAGGAAGATGGACGGAACAGAGGAAAAAGGAAATCCGGGATAGCCGGATAAAATCTACCAGGTTGCTATACGATACCATAGCTAAATCCAAAAAAAGACCTAAAACGTTTATATCAGCATCTGCGATTGGAGTATATGGTCATGATACTGGAGGAATACTTCTCGATGAGGAACGAATAAAACCGGGGGATGACTTCCTGGCAACCGTTACAAGAGAATGGGAAGAGGAAGTGAATAAGATCAGTGAGTTGGGTGTCAGAGTTGTAATATTAAGGATTGGATTGGTTTTAAGTTATTTTGGAGGTGCCGTTCCAAAATTAATGAAACTTTCAAGCCTGGGATTAAGCTCTCCTATAGGAAGTGGTCAACAGTATATCAGTTGGATTCATCTCGATGACTTGATCGATCTGATAAAATATTGCATAGAATATCCAGGTGTAAAGGGTACCTTTAATGCGGTGGCACCAAATCCGGTAACCAACAGGGAATTTACAAGAAGTATGGCTTCAATCCTTGAAAAGCCATTTTTTCTTCCAGCTGTTCCAGGTTTTATGTTAAAAATGATTCTGGGAGAAAAGGCATCTATAATCTTGGGTGGCAATAAGGTGTCATCAAAAAAGATAATAGATGCCGGGTTTAATTTTAAGTTTGAAAAAATAGACGATGCTTTATATAATGTTTTAATACTCAAAGTCGCATGAAAACAGATAAGATAGACAAAAAAGCGGGTGTTCGGTATCCACTCATAGAAAAGAGGAAACGAAAGGATATAAAACTACTTAAAGATGAGGCCAAGGAAATCTTTAAAGCTTTTGAAGATAAAGACTGGCATGAAATAAAGAGTTCAGATTCTTGGGCTATTTTCAAGATAATGTCTGAATTCGTGGATGGATTTGAAAAGTTAGCTAAAATTGGACCATGTATTTCTATATTTGGTTCGGCCAGAACCACAGAGGATAATAAATACTACTTAATGGCCCAGAAAATAGGCTCATTACTCGTGGAAAGCGGTTATGGGGTTATTACCGGCGGCGGTCCGGGTATTATGGAAGCTGGAAACAGGGGTGCCCAGGATGCTCAGGGGAAATCAGTAGGATTGAACATCCACTTACCTTTTGAGCAGGAAAATAATATATACATAGATTCGGATAAATTAATATCTTTTGATTATTTCTTTGTTCGCAAAGTTATGTTCGTAAGATATTCCCAGGGATTCATAGGTATGCCTGGTGGATTTGGTACGCTTGATGAGTTATTTGAGGCTTTAACATTGATTCAAACCAAGAAGATTGGAAGATTTCCGATTATTCTCGTAGGTACTGAATATTGGAAAGGGCTTCTTGACTGGATGTATAATGTGATGTTTAAGGTTGAAGGCAATGTGAGCAAAGGTGACTTTGATATATTTCACCTGGTTGATACACCCGAGGAAGCAGTAAGCCGGATCAATGAATTTTATGCCAGATATATGTTGGCGCCAAACTTTTAATCGTTGTGAGAAAAGAAGGAATTTACATTATTATCGTATTATTATTAGTTGCTGGTTATATCTTCTCAGCGAAACTGGAAAAAATGCCGGGACAAGGGGATGCTGAATCCACCGATTCGGCAGGGACTGATTCTGAGCACACCTATGTTCTGGTTTATCCTGTTCCGGAGGAGCTTGAATTTGCCGGTGAGAAAATCATTATGGATGACCCCGATCTTCGGGAAAGGTTTGATAATGAGATCATAGTCAATACTCATTTCCATTCCAGCACAATATTCATGATAAAAAAGAGTAATAGGTGGTTCCCGCAAATAAGACCAGTTTTGAAGGAATATGGCATCCCGGAGGATTTCCTTTATCTATCTATGATAGAAAGCGGTTTGAGCAATAGCCGTTCTCCGAAAGGTGCCGTCGGTTTCTGGCAGTTTCTACCTTCTACAGCTAAAGAATTAGGTCTGGAAGTAACGAGTCAGGTGGATGAAAGATATGATCCGATAAAATCTACGGAGGCGGCTTGTAAATATCTTCTCAAAGCAAAAGCAAAAGTTGGAAGCTGGACAAACGCTGCTGCTGCCTATAATATGGGAATAAGAGGTTTGACAAGGGAGATGGATAAACAGAAAGTGGATTCCTATTATGACCTTCTTTTAAATGAGGAGACCTCCAGGTATGTATTCCGAATACTATCTATAAAGCAGATAATGGAAAACCAGGAAAAATATGGATTCAACATAAAGGAAGACAATCTTTACCCTGTTGAAGATGTTGAATTAATTGAAGTCGACCAAACAATTCCTGACCTTACCGAGTTTGCTTTTGAACAGGGAATCAATTATAAGATCCTTAAAAGGCATAATCCCTGGTTACGCAAAAATTCATTAACTGTTAAATCTTCAAAAAAACCATATTTCGTTAAAGTTCCGGTGAATTCATCAGGTTCAATTCGTGCAAACATTCAAGAGATGGATTCATTATTAGTCAATTCAGAGAGGATTCGTTTAAAAGAGTTTTAAATTTGCAGTCATAAAAACATAAATGACATCAAAAAGTAAAATTCGTGAAGCCGGGATTACTACCCATCCTGATCACGAACATATAGAGGTTTTTGGAGCAAGGGAGCACAACCTGAAAAATATAAATGTTACCATTCCCCGGGAAAAATTGGTGGTTATCACCGGTATTAGTGGGAGCGGTAAATCCTCACTGGCATTTGATACTATATATGCTGAAGGTCAACGCCGATACATGGAAAGCTTTTCAGCCTATGCCAGATCATTTATAGGGAATATGGAGAGGCCGGACGTTGACAAGATCAACGGGCTGAGCCCTGTAATTTCAATCGAACAAAAAACGACCTCGAGAAACCCCCGTTCAACTGTAGGTACGGTTACGGAGATCTATGACTTTATGCGATTATTATTTGCCAGGGCCGGGGAGGCATTCTCTTATTTGACCGGTACAAAAATGGTCAGGCAATCGGAAGACCAGGTCATTGATCAGATAATAAAGCAATTTAAAGGTCAAAAACTAATCATTTTAGCCCCAGTTGTGAAGGGGAGGAAAGGCCATTACAGAGAGCTATTTGTTCAAATACGGAAAACAGGATATTCAAAGGTAAGAGTCGACGGTGAGATCCAGGAACTTGTTCCGAAGATGCAAGTCGACAGGTATAAAGTTCATGATATTGAAATTGTAATTGACAGACTTATCGTTAAAGAGGATGAGCGATACAGGGTGACCGAGTCTATCAAGTCGGCAATGAGGGAAGGAAAAGGATTGGTTATAGCACTTGATAAGAGTGATAATGTACATCACTTCTCAAAATATCTGATGGATCCTGAAACAGGATTATCTTATGATGAGCCTGCGCCCAATATGTTTTCATTTAACAGCCCTTATGGGGCTTGTCCAACTTGTAATGGACTTGGACAGATTGAGGAGATCACCAAAGAATCTGTTATCCCTGATGATGAATTATCAATAAGCCGTGGTGGGATAGCCCCGCTTGGAGAGTACCGGGATATATGGATTTTTAAAAAGATCGAAGCCATCTTAAAACGGAAAGGCCTGTCGATTACTGCGAAAATCAAGGAATTGCCTGAAGATGTACTTAATGTTTTGCTTTTCGGAGATGAAAATCCCGTGGCTGTCAAGTCGGTAAAGTATCCTGGTACGGATTGGTATACCAAGTTTGAAGGAATAGTAAACTTTCTTCAAAAACAGAAAAATTCAGGATCTGAGAAGATCCAGAAATGGGTTAAAGAATACACTGTTTCACAGAAATGCCCCGATTGTCATGGGGCAAGATTGAAGAAAGAAGCATTACATTTTAAAATCGATGACAGAAATATAGCCGAGTTGGCCCTTTTGGATATTGGCAAGTTGCAACTTTGGTTTGATGATCTGGAATCCAGGTTAAATGAAAAGCAAAAAATAATTGCCGCAGGAATCCTAAAGGAAATAAGAAAAAGATTAAAATTCCTGCTTAATGTTGGCCTTGATTATCTGGACCTGAACCGCCCCCTAAGGACATTATCCGGAGGAGAAGCGCAAAGGATCCGTCTTGCCACACAAATAGGAACCCAATTGGTTGGCGTTCTGTATATTCTCGATGAGCCAAGTATTGGCCTTCATCAACGAGATAATATAAAGCTTATCAGATCGCTGAAAGACCTCAGGGACCTTGGTAATACTGTAATTGTGGTTGAACACGATAAAGAAATGATGGTTGAATCAGACCATATAATAGATATTGGGCCTGGTCCGGGATTACATGGTGGACATATTGTGGCTGAAGGCCCCCCTGCGGAATTTGTAAATAATGGAACGCTCACATCGGATTTCCTCAATGGAATACGACGGATTGAGATTCCCGGGCAAAGAAGGAATGAGAATGGGGCTGTGGTACATCTTTTTGGCGCCAGAGGAAACAATTTGAAGGATATAGACGTCTCTTTTCCTTTGGGTAAGTTTATCTGTGTAACAGGGGTTTCCGGTTCCGGAAAGTCGACCCTGATCCATGAAACCTTATATCCAATAATCAGCCGTAAGCTCTATCGATCCAGGAGAGAGGTTTTGCCATATTCTTCCATTGAAGGACTAGAACATATTGATAAGGTCATAGAGATTGATCAATCACCAATTGGAAGAACACCACGCTCAAATCCAGCAACTTATACAGGTGTTTTTTCTGACATCCGTTCCCTATTCTCGGAACTTCCTGAATCTAAAATTAGGGGTTATAAACCTGGAAGGTTTTCCTTTAATGTAAAGGGTGGAAGATGTGAAACTTGTGAAGGTGCCGGAATGAGGTTGATAGAAATGGATTTTCTGCCCGACGTGTATGTGCATTGTGAAACCTGCAAAGGTAAAAGGTACAACCGGGAAACCCTTGAAGTAAGGTTTAAAGGAAAATCCATATCTGACGTACTCGATATGACAGTTGAAAATGCTGTTGAGTTTTTTGAACATCAGCCAAGAATTTTAAAAACCTTGAAAACGCTGAACGATGTCGGGTTGGGTTATATTACTTTGGGTCAACACGCTACTACATTATCCGGAGGTGAAGCACAAAGGGTAAAACTTTCATCTGAGTTATCAAAAAAAGATACAGGCAATACTTTTTATATTCTTGACGAGCCAACAACAGGACTTCATTTCCAGGATATCCAACATCTTATTGATGTGTTACAAAAACTTGTTAACAAAGGGAACACGGTTCTGGTAATTGAACATAATATGGATATAATTAAAGTATCTGATTATATCATCGACCTGGGGCCTGAAGGAGGTGACAAAGGAGGTCAGCTGGTATTTTCCGGTACACCTGAGAAATTGGTAAAAGTCAAGGAAAGTTATACGGGATATTATTTGAAGAGCGAACTTGGATAATTTACCTGAAACCAAGATACATTAGAATTACACCAATTATAAATACTCCCGTTTAATAATTCTAATAAAACAGGGTTGCGGGGAGCGCAACCCTGACCAAAAAATTAAAACTAAAACCTATCATCCATGAATTATCTAATACTAACAATCAATAATTCATTCAAAAAGTTCCCGGTTTTCAATTTTTTTTAATTCACAACTAATTTTTATTGCATATATAGTAGGAAACGCCATTTATGCAGGTTAAAAAATCACTAGTGTTTATAATCGGTTTCAAAATTGCCGGGGTAGATATTTCAATATCTTCGGTAATCTCAATCTGTCTTGTTACATTTCCATCAGAGTTATAGATAATTATCTTCTTCACGGTCTGAGTTTCCAGTTTCTCATAATAATCCAATGTTTCGAGGTACTCACTAATCATAAACTCATAATCATATGATGACTTTGTGTCTTTTTCATCGGCCTTAACGTTTTCAGCTGACATAATAAATACTGCAACAAAAAAATATATAATGGCTTTCATGGCTATACAATATAAAATATTGAAAATAAACATATGTAAATACTAAAACAAAATTATATTATTTATATGTAAAAATAACAAAATATAATACCGTTTTTATATTAAGCGATTAATTTATTTTTATTGCAAACCGGATTCTTGTTCAAACTACCCAAATAATATTTTGCTTTAGATTTTTTGGAAGGAGAAAAATACTGAAATGAGGTTAGTAACTTATATATCAAGTTGTTTTTAATGTATTGCTTAAATTTAATGAATCAAGAAGCCAACAGGGTATAAAATGTATTTTTAGTAGTACCATATAAGAAAAATACACCCATTAAAAATTTTTAATACCTTTAATATAAATGTAGGATGATTAAATTAAGTACCTGCATAGATTTACATAATTAAATTCTCAGAATCTTGGATATTAAAATTTCGAAAAGACAAGCCTATTGGATATTGCAATTGTTTGGGTGGACAGCCTGGGCAATGTTCAATATATTTCTTTTGTTCTTTGCTGAGATTGCTACTCTGAATCAATCAATAGTCATCTTTATACTTTCAGGGTATTATTTATTGTCTACCCATTTTCTGCGCTACGTCATTTTAAAAAACAACTGGCTTGATCTTTCATTGATACAATTGTTGCCAAGAGTTCTATTGTTTTCACTGGTCCTGGGTATTAGCAATTACCTGGTTCACATTATTTGTTCCACTTTATTAGAGACAATTAATATTGAAAATGATCTGGACTTGATGCTAATGCTTGGAAACCTGATCTATTCCGTCGTTGCTTACATTATTTGGGCAGCCATCTATTTTATATTTCACTACTTCGAACGGTATAATGCTTCCTTAAAATATGATGCCATCATCTATGAGATCGAATTAAACAAACTTAAATCACAGCTAAATCCCCATTTTATATTTAATGCCCTGAACAGTATCCGTGCCCTTGTTGATGAAGATCCTCTGAAATCGAAAAGAGCTATAACTCAACTATCTAATATCCTTAGGAACTCACTTATTATGAATAAACGTAAATTGATCGACTTCAATGATGAGATAAAAACCGTTAAGGATTATCTCGACCTTGAAGCCATTAGACTTGAGGAGCGGCTAAAGATAGATATCGATATTTCGCCGGAAGCTGATTCTTATCAGATCCCTCCTCTAATGATCCAGACATTGGTTGAAAATGGGATCAAACATGGAGTGGCTACTTTAACTAACGGGGGGCAGATAAGTCTTAAGGCATGGCAAGAAGAGAATCAGTTAAAGATACAGATCAGGAATAGTGGTCAATATGTAAATGGTGCTGGAAAGAGCACTACTGGATATGGTATTGAAAACACGGAGCAAAGGTTAAACCTTATTTTTGGGAAATCAGCTTCATTCAATATTGGAAATGAAAATAACCAAACTGTATTAACGGAAATTAAGATCCCTCAATACTATTAGAGTATTACTGAGTTTATTAGATTGAATTTAATTGCATAAATATGAAAGCATTAATAATTGATGATGAAAGACTGGCAAGAAAAGAATTGACAAATCTGTTAAAGGATCATCTTGAGGTTGAAATTATCGGAGAAGCTGTCAATGTGGATGATGCATATCAAAAAGTACAGACATTGGATCCGGATTTACTCTTCCTGGACATTCAGATGCCTGGTAAAACAGGATTTGATCTGCTTGAAATGCTTGATAGTGTACCAAAAGTTATTTTCACAACCGCTTATGATGAATACGCCCTTAAAGCATTTGAGGTAAATGCACTTGATTATTTATTAAAACCCATACAGCCGGAACGGCTGGCTGAAAGTATTAAGAAGTTATTTAAATTGGAAGAGGAGGAACCATTACAGGATCTTCCGCTTAAAGAAAGAAAACTTGGGGCCAATGACCAGGTATTTGTTAAGGATGGGGATAAATGCTGGTTCGTACGTTTATCGGATGTCCGACTTTTTGAATCTGACGGGAACTACATCAAGGTATATTTTGAAAATTTCAAGCCAATGATCCATAAATCTCTTAATGCATTGGATGAACGCCTGGATGACAGGACCTTTTTCAGAGCAAGTAGAAAACATATTATTAACCTGCTTTGGGTTGAGAAGATCGAACCCTGGTTCAATGGAGGATTGATGGTGCAACTTAAAGGCGGAGGCCGTATAGAGGTCAGTCGCAGGCAATCGTCCAAATTCAAGGAAATGATGAGCCTGTAAACCAACTTATTTAATAGAAATCAAAAAATAACTGCGGCGGGTATCAAAAGAAATTTTTTCGTCTTTTATTAAGAGGAAATCTGTTTTCTGATTTTTTACTTTGGGATACAAGCGCATTTCTTGCGTTCCATAAAGAAGATCTACAGGCATATTGAAGTCCTTAATTACATTTTTCCAGGAATATTTCACTTGAATCTTCTCTTTCCTTTGCTTTATTCTAATCCTTAGCTCAGGGGGAGGTGCGTTATTTAAATAATTATCAAAGATCGGTTTAAGATCATACCCGGTCTTTGAATCCATATATCTTATAATTTCTTCACTTGTTACATTTCTGTATTTAAAATGCTGAAACATCGCCTTCAATAGATCGAACCATATCACATCGTCATTTATAGTATTGCGAATTGAATGCAACATCCAGGCACCTTTATAATATATATCGGTATCCATCCAGTTGTCATAGTTCACATTTAGGGGGCCGAGCATAGGATTACGATTTTCAATGGATGTTTTTTGCTGGGCCAGATAATCAAGAGCTGTTTCTTTACCATAAAAATATTCGATAAATAAGGATTCCATATAAGTGGTAAATCCTTCGTGGATCCATAGTTCTCCCATATCATTGATGGTTATACAGTTTCCCCAGTATTCATGACCACTTTCATGGATGATTATGTAATCGAAATCAAATTCGTTGTTTTGAAAATCATTACCATAGGAAATACAACTCTGATGTTCCATTCCATAATATGGGGTTTCCACCAGTTTATATCCGTCATTATAAAAAGGATATGGCCCAAAATAATGTTCATAGCACTTAAGCATGGGTTGAACCTGATTAAACTGTTGCCGGGCAATTTCAAGATTATAATCCAACACGTAGTAATTCAGATCCAATTTCTCATCTTGTCCCATGTAAGAATCATTCAAGTGAGCAAAATGACCTATGTTTAAGGTTATATTATAATTATTGATAGGGTAACTAACTTTCCAAATCCATCGGGTATTGTTGGAATCGAGTTTTATTAGATCTATAAGTTTTCCGTTTGAAATTCCCTTAAGGTGGTTAGGGACCTCTATTGATATCCGCATACTATCAGGCCGGTCAGAAAGATGATCTTTATTTGGCCACCATAAACTGGCTCCTATACCCTGGCAACTTACACCAACCCAATCCCTGTTAAGAGAATCCTTAGCCCAAACAAAACCGCCATCCCAGGGTGGGTATTTTGCAACTGTTGGTATGCCATGATAATAAACTGACAATGAAATCCTCTCCCCTTTGTTGATTCTCCCGGGAAATTGAATAAAAAATGCATTTTTCACGCGTTCAAATGAAAGTGTATTCTCATTATATTCAATTGAATCGATGAACATATTTGAAAAGAGATCGAGTTGTATTCTATCGAACTCTTTTACGGCCTCCATTGTAATTTGGTTAGTTCCAGAAATAGAGTGGTTTTGTAAATTAGGTGTTACCGAAAGATCATAATACTTAACATCAAAGCATGAGCGGAATTCATTGAGACTTGCCCGCAAAGAATCTTCCCTGGCAATATTCTGGTCATTACTATATTGAGATATGACAGGGGTTATTTTTAAGAGGGCCAGTAATACAATTAGTGAAAAAAATGTGGGTTTCTTATCCGGGATAATCACAGATAATCAATTATTTCCTTACCATCTCAATCAATTCGTTTTCAACATGCCAGTCCTTAGCAAGTTTAAGCATAGCGGTTGCTTCCATTTCTGTGATGTAACCTTTTTTATTATTGGCTTGCCAGACCTGATCAAGGTACTCAAGCCTTAAAGATTTATCGTAATTGCCAATGGTTTCATTCAGATATTCGCGGGCGCGCTCGAAAGCTGAAAGGTAATCTTTGGATATAAATTCATTCGCCCATTTCAACTCATCCTGAGCATCGAGATGCTTAGCCGTCTCGTCCAGAATCTTTTGCTCATCTTCATCCAGTCCGTGATAGTGAAATATCACTGACTTTAATAGAAGAAGTGCCTTTTTCTCTTCGCTCGTCATTTCAGGATAGTTTTGTCAAAGATAATATAATCTCCTCTTAATTTTGGCCCTATTTTAATAAATTGTTATTAGAGCTTCAATCGTTTTCATCAATAAAAAACAAATCGCTACAAATTTTATCTGCAATAAGTATACCTTTTTTGCTTAATTGTATTTTTCCATTATTAAATGTGGCTAAATTCAGTTTAACAAGGTCTTTAATATAACTTTTATTATACATTTCTAAATCTACTCCAAACCTTTTTTTGATTGAATTCAGATCTACTCCCCAGATTGTTCTCAAACCAGTTAGTAAAAGTTCGTTAATTCTATCGGCCTTTGAGAGGTCTTCTTCAACAGCAGGAATAATTCCTTTTTCTATGCTTTTTATATAGTTAGAATTATTGCTAATATTTGACTGTCTGGTATTGCCGTTATATGAATGAGCGGAGGGGCCAATGCCAAGATATGGAACTTGTTTCCAGTAATTGCTATTATGCATGGAAACAAATCCTGGTTTCGAGAAATTTGACACTTCATACTGCAGGTAATTGGCTCTTTCCAGATTTTCCATAACATACTCAAATTCAAGAGCGGCATTATCACTGGATACACTTGCAATTTTTCCTTTCCTAGTCCAATTTCCGAATACAGTTTTTCTCTCAACTGTTAAGCTATAAGTTGATATATGCTGAGGATGAACCTGAATCATTTTATCAATATCGTCTTTTAAAATATCCATATGATCTTCACGTATTGCAAAGATCAAGTCCAGGTTTATATTTTCAAATCCTGCGTGTTCGGCATTTTTAATTGCTCTGAAGCTATCTTTCGAATCATGGATTCTGTTCAGGTATTTTAGCGTATTATCATCAAATGACTGGATCCCTATACTCAGGCGATTAAATCCAAGAGTTTTCAGTTCCTTTGATTTTGAAGTGCTTAGATCATCTGGATTAGCCTCAATAGTTATTTCCGGATTGCGATTGACCTTATATGTATTAAATATGGTATTGATAAGAATTCCCAGATCGTAAGCAGATAAGAGTGTGGGTGTGCCTCCTCCAAAATAAATGGTATCGATAGTATCATTACCCAAGTAGGATTTTTGTAGTATTAATTCTTTGATCAGGGCATTGACAATCCCTGACTTTAAGCCGAGGTATGTGCTGAAATGGAAGTCGCAGTAGTAACATGCTTGCTTACATAATGGGATATGAAGATAAATTCCTGCCAATTTTCGATATTTTTACATAAAATAAATCTCTAGTGCGGATAATAAAAATACTATATCTCATTTTATTATTGTTATTGACAGGGATATTTCAGGTTGTTGGTCAGGGGAGAAGTAATTTTAGGGTATTAATTTCTGAATCCGATAAGGGTAAACTGAATGAATTAAACCTTCTGGTAATTTTACAGGAAGATGTTAAAAACCTGAGCGCTTTAAATCAATGGATGTCTCAAGTATATGAAAATGGATTTCTATTGGCAAATTATGATCTTGAGCTTACAGATTCTCTAGCAACTAGTGTCCGGTTTGAATTGGGGGAAAGGTTTGAGTGGGCTACTTTGTCCCAAGGGAATTTGCCGGATCAGTTGTTGTCCAAAACCGGATACAAACCAAATTTTTTTAATCAGAAGATTGTAAACTTCAGAAAAGTATCCAGGTTCTTTGAAAAAATTATCGAGCATTCCGAAAATAATGGATACCCATTTGCAAGCATAGAGCTCAGGGCCCTGGAAATATTGAATACTCAGGTATCAGCTGAAGTGGCTTTTAATTCAGGACCATATATAGTGTTTGACAGTCTGAGCCTGGTAGGCAAAAACAAGATCAAACCCGCATTTCTGAGCGCTTATCTAAAAATCAAACCAGGATCAGTATATGACCAAAGAAAAATTGACAACATCCCTGATTTGATCAATCCTCTACCATATTTATCCTTAAAGGATCAGCCAGTTCTTTATTTCGCTAATGAGCAATGCCGGGTATCTTTAGACCTTATCGATCAGAAGGCAAGTGCGTTTGATGGGATCATCGGATTTCTCCCCAACGAAAACGAAACAGGAAAACTCCTGGTAACTGGGCAGGTATATCTTGAATTAGAAAATCTTTTCAGGAGTGGAAAGCGATTGGGATTAAACTGGCAAAAGGTAAATTCTCAATCTCAGGAATTGGATCTGGTTTATGATCATCCTGGTTTTTTCCGTCTTCCAATTGATTTTGGTTTTGCTTTTAATCTTTACAAGCAGGATACCACATTTCTTACCAGAAAACTAGGATTAAATATATTCTATAATAACAATTCAAAAGGAAGAATTGGTGTAAACTACCGTCGTGAAGTTTCCAGCCTGCTGGAAACAGATACCATAAGAGTTTCGGAAAGTCCAATTTATGCAGACTATAATTTAAACTATTATGGTGTACTATACAGATATAATTCTCTTGATCATCCCATTTTCCCAACGATTGGTTGGGAAATAAAAATAGATGCGGACATCGGAAATAAAAATATTATTAAAAATGCCTATATCGATGATGATTACTATTCTGATATCCCTGATCAGGGTTTTCAATGGATGACACGCTTCTGGATTGACAAATATTTTAGCCTTCGGCCAAGGAATATATTGCATGCTAAATTTTCGGGTGGATATATGGATGGAGATCAATTATTCTTAAATGACCTGTTCAGACTTGGGGGCTTAAATTCGATCAGGGGTTTTAACGAGATGTTTTTTTATGCCTCAAATTATATCATTGGGACATTGGAGTATAGGTATCTGTTTGAGAATGAATCTCAATTAGTGGTTTTCTTTGATGGATCTTATCTTGGGTTAGATATCAATAATGAATCATATACGGATTATCCTTTCGGAGTGGGAGCAGGGATCAGTATATCAACAGGTGCCGGTTTATTAAATTTGATCTATGCAGTTGGTAAGTCAAATGATCAACCCTTCAGTATCAGGTTTTCAAAAATTCATATTGGTTATACAGGAAGATTCTAATTTGAGTATTAACATTTAAAACAACATAATAATTATATACCAGGATTATCACATAGACTAAGATTGATTTCATATTTTTGTAAAACAAAACCAAATCAGGTGGCTTATTCCCGGATTAAAAATTTAATTGTTTTTAGTATTCTAATACTCCTTTCAGGAATTTTGGATACCTATGCTCAGAATGGGCAGTTTCATTATAAAATAAAAGACCTTAAGAATGACTGGAAGATCTTTTCTGAAGAAGAAAATGCTCTTGTTCCCTATATCGAAGAAATTAATCCTAAAACAAAGAATGTATATATAGTAATTGTTCCGGATGAATACCGGGAAAATGGTATTTCACTAAGATTCAAAAATAAGTCTGCCTTGTTTATTAACAATAAACTGGTTTATAATGCATCTGAACCTCTTTCAGTTGTTCTATCGATCGATAGTCTGGCAGGAATATATGGTCAGCCACAAATGTTAATGTCACTGTATTCGGAGGAAGGAATTCATGATATTGAAACCAGTATCGTTTCATATTCTGATAAGAACCGGTCTTTGTTAAGTAAAATGGATCACCTATCTATTCTTCCACTCGACAGGGGGCCGATCTGGGATTTTATGAAAATTGGAGCGATTATCATATTGATCTTATACGCAGTATTGGTAAATATTGGCAACCGTGTATTCAATGATTATTATAATATTATTAATTCATTTATCAGGGCGAGTACTGATGAGTTCCTGAACCGGTCGAAAAAGATAACCAGAATTGATCTTGTCTTCATAATTGTCCTGGCCGTTGTTCTGTCATTTTTTATTGTCATAGCTCTCTATCAATTCGGCTTTCAGGACAATAGCAATGCTTTGACGTCTTTCGGTAGTTTATTCGCCAAATGGCTTTGGCTTTTCCTCTTTTTCTTAGGTTGGTTCATGCTGCGCTTTATTTTAATCTCTTTATCAAGCGATCTTTTTAAAATGAGGGAGGTAGGGACCATTCACACGTTTGAGTTTTTAAGGATCACAAATTTCTATAGCTTACTCATCTTTTTGTTATTGGTACTGTCAGTATTCATCATCCAGATCAGTCTTGCTTTGTTCACAGATATTATCATATATAGTATAGTAATTATTAGTTTTATAAGGGCCGTTATCCTGTATTTGAAATTTTTGAATTCTTCTAACTATACAAAATTGTATTTATTTGCTTACCTTTGCAGTGCTGAATTATTACCTGTTATTGTAGGTTTAAAGTTTTTGCTTAAATCGAATCTAATACACAATGTCGTGTAGAATAAATTAAAATTAGATAGATAAAGCCATGATGTTAGAAAAGGAGAGATTACAAAAAGTCCAGAGTATTTTAGTTTCGCAGCCAGAGCCACAAAATGGTTATTCTCCATATGATAATCTGAAATCCAAATATGATATTAAGATTGATTTCAGGCCATTTATCCAAATAGAACCTGTATCGCTGAAAGAATTCAGGACTCAGAAAATTGATATTTTAAATTATACGGCCATCATTTTTACCAGTCGAAATGCAGTAGATCATTTATTCAAACTTGCTGCGCAGATGAAGATTGAAATGCCGGCTGACATGAAATACTTTTGTATTTCTGAACAAACTTCAAATTATCTTCAAAAGTATATTGTAATACGTAAGAGAAAGATATTTACGGGTTCTAAAACAGCCATGGACCTGATAGAAATTCTGAAAAAGCACAAAAATGAGAAATTTCTATTTCCCTGCAGCAACATCCGAAAAAATGATATACCGGATTTTCTGAATGAAAATGAATATGATTTTTCAGAAGCTGTGATATACAGGACTATCGCAAGTGATTTATCAGATCTTGCAGAAGTTAATTATGATATCATTGCATTTTTCAGCCCCTCAGGCATAACTTCCTTGTTTCATAATTTCCCGGAATTTAAGCAGAAAAAAACGAGGATAGCGGCATTTGGCCCAACTACAGCAAAAGCTGTAAAAGAGGCTGGATTGATACTTGATATAGAGGCACCGCATCCAAATGCCCCAAGTATGACAGGAGCTTTGGAAATGTATATCAGGAAAGCTAACGGATTAGATTAATCTCGGAATTAGATCTGAGCAAATCAAAGATTTTTTACTTTCTATTGTTTTTGTTATAAATTAGTAACATAATTACTAAACTTTTTCATAGAGTAATTTGTTTTCGATTTGATGCGCCGCGGATTTATATCATTTATATTATTGGTCTCTGGATTTGTTACATTCGGGCAACAGGATCCACAGTTCAGCCAATATATGTTAAATGAAATCTACTATAATCCTGCCTACGCAGGAATTCCGGGATCGGCAGAATTTTCAGCAATGCACAGAACACAATGGTTAGGCTATGAATCTACCTTCGATGGAGCAGGCAACCCCCAGACTCAATTGATCAGTGCAAATTTCCCAATATTCAAAATCAACAGTGGTGCTGCTTTTTATGCGATCAACGATCGGTTGGGTGCACTAAACAATTTAGAGATACAAGGATCCTATGCATATCACCTGGCATTTAAAAATTCAAAATTAAGTTTTGGAGTTCGCGCCGGTGTTATATCCCAGTCGATCGATTTTGATCAATATAGGTGGGTAGATCCTGATGATCCTTTAAGGCAATCCGGGAAAGAGACACAGATCCAGCCCGACTTATCTGCCGGTATATATTATCGTGCTCAAAAATATTATTTAGGCTTAAGTGCCAGCCACTTAATACACATTGAGTTTAATTTTGGAAACGACTCATTAGCCAATGCACTTGTTACTCATTTATACTTTATTGCTGGATATGACTATGAAATCAATTACGATTTTGTATTGAGGCCTTCAGTACTTGTAAAATCTGACCTGACAACATATTCGTTCGACATTTCTCTCCTTGCTTATTTTCGTGAAAAATTATGGTTTGGATTATCCTTCAGGCAGTCTGATGCTATGATCGCAATGATTGGTTATAGTTTCCTGAAAGACAATTCGTTAAGATTAGGCTATTCATTTGATTATATAATCAATGCGCAGGAAGCCAAAAGTCCAACATCCCACGAACTTCTACTAAGTTACACATTACCAGTACTTTCCGGTGGCGAAAAACGAATAATCCGAACGCCAAGATTCAGGCATTGATCTAAAAAAAATTTTGTATTTTTGACTAATAATACAATTTTTACGACGATTTTTAAGTTTAATTTAAAATAGATAATAATTTTATCCGTTACATAAATACAAAAAATTACGATTCTAAAATAAAAATATATTTGTATCGTTAGAACATAGGAAATTAGGAATCTTAATAAATCAGGTGTTATGAATAAATTAAGTGTTAATTCCAGGTTAATTCCCTTATTGATTCTCATGTTGTTTTTTCTTGGTGGTTGCGGACTATTCGGGAAAAAAGGCTATGATGACAAAGGTCAACTGGTAGGTGTACCAGGCAGGGATTATACAGGAATGCCCGTCCCCTACGGAATGGTGCCCGTACCAGCTGGTACATTTCACATGGGACAAGCGGATCAGGATGTAGCTGCTACACAAATTAACTTCAACAAGCAAATCACAATTGGTGGATTCTTCATGGATGATACTGAAATCACTAACAATGAGTATCGCCAATTTATCTATGCTATATTTGAAGATTCACTTAGTGTTTTAGGTGAAGATTTTGTAATGCGCGAAATCTATCCTGATACCACGGTATGGGTCAGAGATTTTACACATCATCTAGGTGATCCTTTAATGATCTATTATTTTGCCCATCCTGCTTTTGATAATTATCCCGTAGTTGGTGTTGATTGGCAAGCCGCAGCTTACTTCTGTCAGTGGCGAACTGCTTATCTTAATGATTATCGTGAAAGCAGAGGTGAATGGATCCTTCCGGATTTCCGGCTTCCTACTGAAGCGGAATGGGAATATGCATCCAGAGGCGGAAGAGATATGGCGAAGTATCCCTGGGGTAATCCTTACATAAGAAATGCTAAAGGTTGTTTATTAGCAAACTTTAAGCCAGGCAGAGGGAATTATTTCGATGATGGATATGCTTACACCGCACCGGTTTATTCCTTCTTCTCGAACGACTATGGTTTGTTTGAAATGTCAGGGAATGTTTCGGAATGGTGTCTTGATGCGTATCATCCATCTTCTGTACCATTGGTTTGGGATTTGAACCCACAATATATTGATGAAAATGAACCCCGTAAGATTATCAGGGGAGGTTCCTGGAAGGACATCGCATATTTCTGCGAGACCGGTACAAGAGCCTATGAGTACGAAGATACAGCTAGAGCTTTTATCGGTTTTCGATGTGCCATGACTTATCTTGGAAGGTCATCCGGAACTGAATTTTAGTAATATTTACAATCAAGAAATTAATTTAATCATTAATCAAAAAACCTAAAAAAATGAGCAACAAAAAAGGCGGATTCAACGATCTCCTGTACAAAACCATTATGCCAAAGATATATGGTATAGGAGCGTCAGTAGTTATCTTGGGAGCCATGTTCAAGATTCTTCACTTACCCGGTGCCGGGGCTATGCTTGGCGTAGGGTTAACAACCGAGGCTATTATATTCTTTTTAAGTGCTTTCGAGCCACCACATCATGATCCTGATTGGTCAAAAGTATATCCTGAGTTGGCCGAAGATTATGAAGGTGCAGCTCCTGCTTCCCGAAGAATTGGGAAAGGTGGAGACCAGATGTCTCAAAAACTTGATAAAATGTTAGAGCAGGCAAAAATTGGTCCTGAACTTGTCGATAGCCTTGGTAGAGGCATGCAGCGATTATCTGATAATGTCTCTAAAATGAACAATATGGGTGACGTTGGAGCTATAACCAAAGATTATGCTGATAGTTTAAAACAATCTACCGGCGTAATGAATGAGGTAAATAAGTCCTATGATACTACCCTTAAGGCAATGCAGGAAATGGCAACCGTTTCAAGATCAGCTACAGCTGATATGGCCAATTCATCGCAGAATGCCAAGGAATATCATACACAGGTACAAAGTGTTACCAAAAACCTGGAATCATTGAATGCAGTTTATGAACTGGAGCTTCAGGATGCAAATAGCCATGTTAAAGCTATGAATAAATTCTATTCAAACCTGACTACCTCACTTGAGAGTATGTCTAAAGCTACAGAAGATGCTGAGCAGTTTAAATCTGAAATTAAGCAACTTACATCCAATCTGGCTAATTTGAATACGGTTTATGGCAACATGCTAACCGCGATGAAATCATAATTAATTATTAATCTAAAATAAATAATTATGGCAGAACCAAAATTATCTCCACGTCAGAAAATGATAGGTATGATGTACCTGTTTTTAACTTCCATGCTGGCTTTGCAGGTAAGTAATACAGTATTGAATAGATTCATATTTATCAATAAAAGTCTGGAAAAACAAGTACTTGATAATGGCATCTCTAATGGTAATATTATCGTCCGGATATCTGATGCAGTGGATGAAAGAGGAAACCGAGATGCTGACAATACTATTTTGGATAAAGCTAAAGCAATAAGAGCTCAAACCCAAAGTATTATCAAGTATACCAAGGAGCTTAAAGAAGAAATGGTAGTTATAACCGGTGGACGAGATGAAACCGGGCAGATCGTAGGCATTCAAGACCAGGATAAGGTAGCGAACCTTATGATCAATAAGAAGAAAGGAATAGAGCTGAAAGAAACGCTTAATGATTATTCTAAATTCCTGAGCGAACAGCTCGGACGAGATTTTCCGGATATTGCATTGGACGGAAGAGATAATCCAGTATTTGAAAATGACAAAGAGCAGAAAATGAAAAACTTTTCTACTTTATATTTTGAAAATACTCCGACTGCAGCAGGATTAGCATCTGTTACTCAGTTAGAGACTGAAGTAATGTCTTATGAAAAAGCGGCTTTGGAAATTCTTGCGCAACAGGTAGGCGCAGGAGAAGTAAAATTTGATAAAGTATTTGTAATGGCGAAACCAGAAGCTAAATATGTAGCTGCCGGCACCAATTACAAAGCCGATCTGTTTCTTGCCGCATCGTCTTCTGCTGTTGATCCTGAAATGTTCAGAAATGGAAGCCCGCTTCCTGTTGAAGATGGTTTTGGGAAAATAGAATTCAAGGCTACTGCTAAGTCCTTTGATAAAAATGGACAATCAAAGCAGACCTATGTCGCGGAGATTAATTACAACGACTCTTTGTTCAAAGAGGAAATAGAATATATAGTTGTTAAGCCAACACTTCAGATTACTTCGGATGCTGTAAAGGCATTGTATCTGAATTGTGGTAATCCACTTAATGTTCAGTGTCCTCAGTTAGGAACTCAATTTGTGCCAACATTCAGTGCAACTGGAGCACAAGTATTTCCTGAACCTAATAATAGAACTTCCATTACTGTTTTGCCTACAGGCGCAAGATCAGTAAAACTAAATGTAAATAGTGGAGGTGTATTTATTGGTTCTGAAACTTTTCCTGTAAGAAGAGTTCCTTCCCCGACCATTAGTTTGCTGAATGAAACACGTCAGGAAATTGACGAAGCTAAAGGAGTAACTGTTAAAGCGTTGCCAAGACAAATTATTTTGAAAGCAAATCCAGATCCTGACTTTGCCAATGCACTGCCTAAAGAGGCCAGGTATAGAGTCACAAGATGGCGTATTACTTTGGCATCAGGTGGTGATATTAAGCAAAGACAAGAACCTTCTAGTGAAGCTTTTAATTTGAATGCCTGGAGATCAATAGCAAGAAAGGGAGACCGTGTTGTTATAGAGATCTTCGAGGTCCAAAGGGCTAACTATAAAAATGATGCTGAAAAAGTATCAATGACTAAAATAACAAAGCAATTTACGCTGTTATAATAAAAAATAGGTGTTATGAAACGTATTCTTGTGTTAACGATTATTGTGCTGGCATTTTCAAAAGTTGGATTTGCACAAGATCCAAGTAATTCAATATACTCTGTCTCAAATGAAGATAAAATGTATCGGATGACCATTTGGCGCCGTGTATATATGAATGAAAAGATAAACAAGTCCTTTTTTGCCAGAAACAGGGAAATTTCCAGGATCCTGATCGATGCAGTCAGGGATGGATTGTTAATCCCTTATCATTCTGATTCTCTTGAAAGGCGAATGACCAAAGAGGAATTCGAAGAAAGATTGATAATGAAAACAGGAGATGAGGATGATGCATGGAGCAGTAGCGGTGGAGGTGAAGGCTGGGGAGAACCCACATCAGATGAAGCGGAAGGCGGAGATCCATGGGCACAAGATGCCGGTGATGATGTCTGGGGGAGCCAGGGAGCAACAGTACAAACTGTTTTTGCCAGGGACCCAACAGAGATCGATATCCTCGAGATCAAAGAAGAAGCTTTCTTTGACAAAATTCGATCAAGGATGTATTACCACATCAAAACGTTAACATTATATTATACTGACATTAATACTGGGATTAGGGAACCTGTTGCTTCATTCGATTATGTGGAAGCAGAGAAGGTATTCAGATTAAACCCTGAGATTGCCATATGGTATAACCCTCAAAATCCTGGTCAAAGCAGGAATCTGGCAGATGCATTTTTGCTGAGACTGTTTTATGGAAGAATTATAAAAGTATCTAATCCCATGGATATGACAATCAGAGAGCAAGTTACAGATCCACAACTTGCCCTGTATTTATCTCAGCAGAAGGAATATCAACTGGCTGAGTATGAGAGTGATCTTTGGGAATATTAGTGAAAGGTTTTTTGAATACCCGAGAGGTTGGCATTTATTTGTCAACCTCTTTTTTTTATATGATCAATTAAGAGCGTTGCTTTATTGGGTCCGATTATAGCTGCCAATTCCTCACGTGAAGCCTTGCTAATATTTTCCATCGATTTAAAATGAGCCTGAAGTGCTGTTCTGGTTTTAGGGCCAATTCCCGGGATCTGGTCAAACTGGCTTTTCAGTGAAGTCTTTGATCGCTTATCTCTGTGAAAAGTTATTGCAAAGCGATGTGCTTCATTTCGAATCTGCTGTAGGAGCTTTAAGGAAGTTGACTTCTTTTCTATGAACAAAGGGATTTCATCATATGGGTAGTAAATCTCCTCCAGCCTTTTGGCAATGCCAATCACTGGTATTAAGCCATACAGATTCAGCTCATTCAATGCTTTTATGGCTGCATTTAACTGCCCTTTTCCTCCATCAATCACAATTAGATCAGGCATAGGACCATTCTCCTCCTGGATCCGTCTGTATCGTCTGAAGATAATTTCATGCATGGAAGCAAAATCGTCCGGCCCTGTTACTGATTTTATGTTATACTTCCGATAATTCTTCTTCGAAGGTCTACCGTTTTTAAAGCTGACCATCGAAGCCACCGGATCATGCCCCTGAATATTTGAATTATCAAAACACTCTATATGCTTTGGCATGGTTTTTAATTGTAAGTCTTCCTGTAATTGAATGAGGATCTTATCATTCCGAGTGACCTGAAGTTCGGTGGTGTTTTTTTCTTTTTTATAATAAAGGGCATTTTTAAGGGATAATTCTACAAGTTTTCTCTTATCTCCTTTTTTCGGGACCAGTACGTTTATACCTGGATATGCAGGAACAGATATATTTGAATATATTTCAAATGAAGTACTTTGAAATTTTTTTCTCAATTCAATAATCCATAATTCCAGAATTTCAGCATCCGTTTCTTCCAGTCTCTTTTTGACTTCAATGTTCATGGTCTGGTTTATTGCCCCATTATATATCTTCAAATAATTTATATACCCCCGATCATCATCTGAAACAATACTGAAAACATCTACATCTGTAATATTTGGATTAACGACCACAGACCTTGACTGAAATTTATCTAACAATAATAGCCTTTGTTTTGCCTCTTCAGCCCTTTCAAATTCCAGGTCCTCTGAGAGTGCCTTCATTTGATCTTTAAAATAATCCCTGGCAGGTTTAAGATTCCCTTTAAGTATATTTAGGACATATTTAATCTCCAGGTTATATTCAACCTCAGATTGTAAACCAACGCAAGGGGCCTTACATTTCCCGATGTGATATTCAAGACAAACCTTGTATTTTTGTTTATTAATATTACTCTCAGTCAAAAGATATTTACATGTTCTTAAATAATAGAGATTGCGGACCAGATCCAACACATTGTTCATTGCCCTTACACTGGCATAAGGTCCGAAGTACTGACCCTTGCTTGTGTCCATATTTCTGGTAGAAATAACACGTGGGAATCTATCATTAGTTACAAGAATAAATGGAAAGGTTTTGTCGTCTTTTAGAAGAATATTATATTTTGGCTGATGTTCTTTTATCAGTGTATTTTCCAAAAGAATGGCATCGAATTCTGAATTGACTATAGTGATTTCGATCTGTTTGGTTTCATTGATCAACCTTTGTGTTTTCTTTCCCTTAAACACGTTTCCACGGAAATAAGAAGCTACTCTTTTTCTAAGGTCTTTTGCCTTTCCGACATACAGAATTTTCGATTCCGCTGAATAGAACTTATATATTCCGGGTTTATTGGGTAGTTTTTTTACATCCTCAGGAGAAAATAGTGATTTTTCCATCTATTTCCTTTCTCTTAGAAGATATCGTCTTCGCTTACGTCAATAGGATTGACATCATTTTGTAATGAATCCAATTCATCAGTATTAAGCGTGCGATATTCATTGCAATCGATCTCAATTGATAATTTTCTTTTGGGTTGTTTAAATGGGCCTTTTTCTATGCCTAAGTCTTCATCTTCATAAACAGTCCTCATGAAATTTTCCCATATTGGTCTTGCGGTCCTTGCTCCCTGTCCATTGTACCAACTGCTGAAATGTATGCTTCTGTCATCGCCTCCAACCCAAGCACCGGCCACGAGATTTTCGGTTACTCCTATGAACCATCCATCTGATGCATTATTGGTTGTTCCTGTCTTCCCGCCTATTTCATTTCCTTCCCTGATATCCATACCTATACCCTGGGCTGTTCCACCCACTTCTTCAGTAGCTCCTTTCAACATATGAATCATCAAATAGGCAGTTTCGGCATTTATTGCTTCCTTCGTTCTTGCCGGGAAGTCCTGAAGCACTTTTCCCGTTTTATCTTCAATCCGTGTAATGAAATATGGTTCGGTATAAATACCCTCATTCACAAAAGTGCTATATGCGCCGAGCATGTCATACAAGTTTACATCACTGGTGCCCAGGCACAAGGACGGGACCGGATCAAGCGGGGTTGAAATACCCAGTCTCTTGCCATAGCTTACTACATTTTGCGCTCCTATACTCTTCATCACATATGCAGTTATCGAATTTACTGAGCTAGCCATGGCTTTTCGGATGGTCATCCTTTCCCCGGTATATTTTCCATTTGAATTTGGTGGGGTATAGGTGGGTGGATCCTGACCGGGAAGGCTGAATGTAACCGGTGCATCCACTACTTCATAACAAGGGGAATAACCATTGGCAATAGCAGCGGCATAAACGATGGGTTTAAAAGTAGAGCCTGGTTGCCGGGTACCTTGCTTTACATGATCATATTGGAAATACCTGTGATTGATACCTCCCACCCAAGCTAAAATCTGTCCGCTATGCGGGTCCATTGCCATAAATCCGCAATTAAGGAATTTCTTAAAATACTTCAAGGAATCAATAGGACTCAATACAGTATCTATATCTCCATTCCATGAAAAAACTTTCATCTTATATGGCGTATTTAATACAATCCTTATCGAGTCGGAATTCTCCCCGTATTTTTCAACCAGATCCCTATACCTGGGTGTCCGTTTTATGGCGTTGTCGACATAGTCGCGCAATTCCCTCCCATTATCGTCTACCCAGGGATTTCTATCCCCCCATTGCTCCAGGAACATTTCCTGAAGATATTTCATGTGTTCTGTAACAGCAGTCTCAGCATATTGTTGGGCCCGGCTATCTATGGTAGTATATATTCTTAGTCCATCTTCCCAGAGATCATATCCGTTATCGTCGCACCAGTCCATCAGCCAATCCCGGATATATGATCTGAAATAAGTTGCCAGCCCTTCATTATGACTATCTACTTTATAATTCAATTCAATCGGCAATTGTGTTAAAGAGTCAGCTTCTTCAGGACTTATTACATCATAGTTTGCGATCTTCCTGAGGATCTGATTTCTTTTCTCCAATGCTACTTCCGGATTACGCACAGGATTGAACCTGGTCGGTTTGTTGACCATAGCTACAAGACAGGCTGCCTCCTGATAATTGATCTCAGCAGGTTCTTTATTAAAAAAGGTCTGAGTAGCTACTTTAATCCCATAAGAATTGCCTCCAAATTCTATTGTATTCAAGAACATGGCCAGAATCTCCTTTTTTGTGAAATTCTTCTCCAATTCCACGGCCATGATCATTTCTTTGATCTTGATGATCAACATACCCAATAAAGGAACATCATTCAATTTGCCGTCATTCAGGTCTGTACGTGTTTTAAATAAGTTTTTGGCCAGTTGCTGAGTGATGGTACTTCCTCCTCCGGCATCAGCCTGCTGAAGGATGATGGTTTTTAAAGCCACCCGCACCAGGTCTGGGAAAGATATTCCCGAGTGATTGTAGAACCTGTAATCTTCAGTATAAACGAGGGTATTAACAAGCTCTGGAGAAAGGTCTTTATATTCTATCTGACTTCGGTTCTTTCTATAATATGATCCAAGCAATACATTATCTACACTAAACAATAAGGATGACAATTCACTTTTCGGATTCTCCAGGCTTCTGTAAGAAGGGAAATCCCCATAAAGATTACCCAGATTTATTCTAATTGATATTATGAATAATATGCCGAATATAAATCCAAATAAAAACAATCCCCAGATCCACCGGATCAGGCGGTTGATACGTTTGCTTTTTTTATCGTTTGAAGACATCTACTTATAATTCATTTCGAAAAAATTCAAATATTCCTGCAATCCTTTGGTCTGATATAATATTTGAAAATTATCCTTAGTTATTACAAAATTATACAATTTATAGCTGCTATATTCAGATAATGGTGAATCATCACCATTTATTGACTGATAATATCCTTCAGCATCTGACTGGTTCTCAAATTCATTAATTAAAACCAAAGAGTAATCATCATTAAGTATAAGATTGCCAGTATTCAGATCCCTATCTGGGAAATTTTGTTGGTTATATTCGTCCATCATTTTGGGTAGTTCGTCAGATAGCTGGTTGTCTGACGGATATAGAAGCACATAAAAATGTACCTGATCAAAGTATTTTATGTATTGTATATTCCTTTGCTTTAAGTCTTGCTGATATTCATCTGAGGAAGTGATCAGATGATTAACAAAATCAATAAGTTCACTTTCAGGGTATTGACTTTCAAACTGCTGCAGTTCATATTGATACTTATAAAATCCATCTGTTTTACCCCAGATCATTATCTGTAATAATCTCATATTATCCGAAAAACTATTGTCTGGATATTTTGTCATACCCTCATCGATTAGCAACAAAGCGCTATCCAGGCTATCAATTTCATAAAGTTCATAAGCAATCTTATAATACTGTTTCAATTTTTCACTTGCAACATCACTTTCCTCCTCATAATTTGGATTCAATACCAGTTTCGCAAAAGTTGTGTTTGGGTATAGAAGTACGAGTTCTCTACCCACCTCTTCGTATTTAGTGTTCTCCAGGTCTTTATATGCCAGGTAAAGCAAATACAATACCTCAGGTTTATATTCAGAATTATCAAATCTGTCCAAAAAGTTTTCATAAGTTTCTGCTGCATTATCTTTCTCTTCAAGGTCGAAATTATAGATTTTCCCAAGTAGATAAGTGGCCTCTTCTATCATATCCAGAGAAGCTTGTTTCGCCTCTTCGGTAAATGGAATGGTGGCGAGCAGGTTATCCCGTTCAACTATTTTGCTTAATCCTTCATCTACAGGAAGGCTGTCCTGGACTTCAGTTATTTCTTCCTGAATACCTACATCATCAAATGGAACTGCCTGTGATTTGTTTGATCTGCGCCAGTTGTCAGCTAATTCTATATTACCCCAGTTACGCCGGAATTCAGATTGACCTGTACTTACTGCGGAGGTGCTGTAGAAATACCATGCTGATCCCGTTGACGAAGCAGCTGTATTCCGGTTGACCATGTTTGGGTCATATACATTTGTTTGCGCATAGGATTGTGTTTTCTGGGCTTTTTCAAGTTTTTCCCTTTCCTCTTCAGCAAGTCTGTGTTTTTCCTCAATCACCTCATCTAGATATGCATATAAATTTGCCGAATCCATATCAGCAAGTGTCAGTAAACTATCCTGCAAATGAATGATATTGATCTGTTCAACAAAATTCGTTAGAATCACGTGCCGTTCAGTAACAGATTCGTACAATTCATCATCATTGGGTAAAACATTCACTGTGCTATCATAGTAATTTTTTGCTGTTTCATAATTTTTAAAATGATCATAATAGATCTCACCAAGTTTTAAATAGGAGTAAGCTTTCTGTCTCTGGTTTCGGACACTGGTAGATACTGATGACTTGTAATATTCAATGGCCAGGTCATAATTGTCCTGCTTTATTTCAAAATTTGCCATTTCATAATAGATCTTATCCTGGAATTCAATATTCTTACTGTCCTTAAGAAGTTTCTTAAAGTACTTTCTTATCTTTTTTACATCTCCTTCATCCCTGAGAGAAGATACCTGTGCGCTATTCAATCTGGAATAAAAATACAATTCATAATCCGGATTGCTTTTTAAACACTTGTTGTAATATTTATAGGCCTCCTCTTCCATTCCTTTATCCTGGTACACCTGAGCTATAATAAAATATATTCTAGCTAGATTTTCTTTCTTTGAAAGTTCCGGGGCAACCTCGACAAGATAATCCAGCATGGTATCATAGTCTTCACTTTGCTGGTAAAAATACGCTCTTGTAAGTGCCAGTAATTCCTGGTTATCCTGGTTTAATTTCTCTTTTTTAAGATAATCAGAAACAGCGATGGCATTGTTTGGTTCATTATAATCAATAAAAGATCTCATCAGCCAAATCAGTGCTTCATGCCTGGCATTATCATCTTCTCCCTTGGTATTGACATACTTAAAGGTCTCAATGGCATTCACAAAATCAGCCAGATAATACCTGGCTTTACCTACGATTACATAACTATCATCAACCCATTTGCTGTTCGGATGTCTTTGAATGGCAATTGACGATTTTTTAATACAGTCGTCCAACTGAGCATCCATAGAACGGATTACAGATGAATCCACATCCGAGAAAACTTTCAGGTATTTGTTAAAATTGTTTTTATGGCTTGTATTTATGGCTGTTTCCACTTCCAGCATCTTTTGCTTAGCTATATAATAGGCATTATACCTTGCGGTAGTATTATGGAAGGATTTGCTGGCAAAATTTTTCTTTTCAGATGAACAGCCCAACAGAAATAATCCAGAAATAATGAAAATGTATGTAAATAAATATTTATTCAAAACCTGATATTATATCTGTTAAATAAACGTTTTATTTTAACAATTAATACAATTATTCAACATCAATTATTCGATAATATTATAATTTTGTCGACTTAAGACCAATAAATATTGAAAAATAAAAAAACACTCTCAAACTGGCTAACAACCAAATACTTGCTAATAGTAAGAAATGAGGAAAATTTGTCTGAGAGATCTCCCTTCAGTTTCACCTACGCAAAATTACTCGTTTTTTCCTTTGCGTTAATGACCGTGATGCTAATCCTCAGCTTGTATTTGTCAAGAACCATTCTCTCACAATGGTTCGATCCAAGGAGTGCCACTTTAGAGGCCAATAAACAATTACTACAATTAACTTTGAAGATCGATTCATTATCATACGAAGCAGAAAGAAAACAGATGTTTATTAACACTTTTAAAAGTATTCTTTTAGAGGATTTTGAAGGGATTGATTCTGCCCGTTCAGGAAATCCTCAAATCCTTAACAGGGGATCAAATCAAAGTGAAGACGAATTATTGCCAATAGATTCACTAATTCGCAAGGAGTTTGAGGAAGCTGGTGAAGAGTATCTTGGCCTGAATAGACAGTACGATCAGGAGTTACAGGAAGTATTTTTCTTTTCACCTATTACAGGAATTGTAACCGGGCCATTTGATCTGTCCGAAGAGCATTATGGGATCGATATCGTTGCAAAATCTGACGAGCCTGTAAAATCTATTGCCGATGGATCAGTGATCATGGCGGACTGGACACAGGATTCAGGATATGTTATTGCTATTCAGCATCGTAACAATCTGATATCAGTATATAAACATAATGCGGCATTATTAAAAAAAGTTGGTACTTTTGTAAGTGCTGGTGAAATCATAGCAATTATTGGAAATACTGGTGAATTGACCACTGGGCCTCATTTACATTTTGAGATCTGGTATAATGGCACACCGGTAAATCCAGAGGATTTTGTTTCTTTTTAAAATTTAATCAATCTAATGTTCAACAATAATAAAAACCAGAGAATGTCAGAAGAAGAATTAAGTAACTCGAGTAACATCATAGGGAAAGGTTCTACCCTTGAGGGAAATATAGAGTCATTCGGGAATATTCGTGTAGAAGGCAGGATCATAGGCAGTGTAAAAAGCAAGTCTAAAATCGCATTGGGGCAATCATCTTATGTTGATGGTGATATTATTGCCCAAAATGCTGAGGTGGCTGGTGAAGTAAAAGGGAAAATTAAAATTACTGAATTACTAATCTTGAAACCCTCAGCAGTTATTAATGGTGATATCATTACCAACAAGTTCATTGTTGAATCTGGAGGAACATTTAATGGAAGCTGTAAAATGGGGGTAGCACAAGCTGAAATAAAAATTGGAGAAAACGGACAATCCAAAGAAGAGAAAAAGCCAAAAATCGAAACAACCTGATAGCCTTAAGCAGTATTCCAGGTATTCAGGGTTGGCTTTTCAAATGATTGCTGCCATCCTGTTAGGTTTATGGATAGGTATGAAAATTGATGATTACCTGGGAATAGAAAATAATATTTTCACGGCTTTAACCACTTTGGTATTTTTACTAGCCACATTATTTTTAATTATCAGAAGTCTAACAAAATCATGATTGCAAATCCTTATAAAAAGGCTTTTCTATTAACCACACTATATACACTTATACTGGTTTTTATACAATACGGGGTTTATCAATTTAACGCCGGGTTACTTTATACCTATCAGTGGTATCTTCTCTTATATTTCTATCTTATTACGGTATTAAGTATTGTGATCATTGAAAAGACCACACAAAAGGATGCGGAAAAATTAGCAAAAGGTTTTTTTTCTGCCATGATGTTAAGATTATTCGTAAGTGTGATAATTGCTATTATAATTATATACATTGATAGAGTAAATTCTACTATATTTGCATTGAACTTTTTAATCCTGTATTTACTATACCTTGGATTCGAAATATATTACTTAATTAGTATTTTGCAACCCCGATTAAACAGTGAAAGACAAGTTGAAGAAACCGAGTAATTATTTAAAAAAACTAGCCTTCACGTTAGGTTTAATATTTATTTTTTCAGGTTTTAAT
Organism: uncultured Cytophagales bacterium; assembly: GCA_942491935.1. Lineage (GTDB taxonomy): Bacteria > Bacteroidota > Bacteroidia > Cytophagales > Cyclobacteriaceae > JAGTVG01. The sequence goes on along the minus strand of CALOCZ010000068.1, from coordinate 107,460 downwards.
CATGTTTCCGCAGCGAGTGATTCAGGTGAGGAATTTAATCCCGGAGATATGATCTTGCACCACGTTGTGGATGATCATATCTGGCATTTTTATGATGGTCCGCTTGGGACTTTATATTTGCCTGTAATCCTGTATTCCTCTGACAGAGGATTAGAGGTCTTTTTATCAAGTAATTTTTATGATGATCACCATAAACTTATTGATTATAACGGGTATAAAATAGAGCACTCGCATATTGTTCCGGTAGAGGAAGGGCGACATATTGTTGATTTTTCGATTACGAAGAATGTAGCTTCCATGTTTGTAAGTGTGGCCCTGTTGTTTCTTGTATTCTTTAGTGTCAGGAAAGGGTACTCTAAAAATGATGGAAGGGCTCCGAAAGGGATTCAGTCATTTTTTGAGCCCATCATCATCTTTATCAGGGATGAAGTAGCCAGACCCAACATAGGGGACAAGTATGAAAAATTCCTTCCTTATTTATTGACCATTTTCTTTTTTATCTGGTTCAACAATCTTATGGGCTTGTTTCCAGGGTCAGCCAATGTAACAGGTAATATTGCTGTTACCGGTACCCTGGCCATATTTACTTTTGTGATCACTCAGTTAAGTGGGAATAAGCAATACTGGCAGCATATATTTAATACCCCGGGAGTTCCTTGGTGGTTGAAGATCCCGCTGCCGATTATGCCGGTTGTTGAATTAATTGGTGTATTTACAAAACCATTTTCATTAACGGTTCGATTATTTGCCAACATAACTGCCGGACATATTATTATTTTGAGTTTATTCAGTCTGATATTTATATTTCAGAGTATTTGGGTTGGGCCTTTAAGTGTGGCCTTCGCGGTTTTTATGTTTTTTCTTGAATTGTTCGTCGCATTATTGCAGGCGTTTATTTTTACGATCCTTTCGGCCATGTATTTCGGTGCAGCCGTAGAAGATCATCACTAGAAGTGATTATTGAAAGTGTTTTTTCTGTTTAACTATAAACAATTACAATTATGTTAAATTTCTTATTACTTGATATGAGCATTGCGATCATGGGTGCTGCTATTGGAGCTGGTCTTGTTGCATTAGGCGCAGGATTTGGAATCGGTAAAATCGGTAGTTCCGCAATGGAGTCTATCGCCAGGCAACCAGAAGCAGGTGGTAAAATTCAAACCGCAATGATTATTGCTGCAGCTTTGATAGAAGGTGTTGCATTGTTTGGTGTGGTTGTTTGCTTACTTATATCATTTAAAGGCTAATTTTAAAGCCTGAATTTCACGCATTTGGCTGGTTCAGGCTTTTTATTTGAACTTATTTAAATTTATAATATATGGATCTCGTAACCCCAGGTATTGGATTAATTTTCTGGCAGACATTAACATTTCTGATCGTTCTGCTTATACTATCAAAGTATGTATGGAAACCAATAATGAATGCTTTAAAAGCCAGGGAGGGTTCAATTGAAGATGCTCTCAATGCTGCGGAACAGGCACGGGAAGACATGGAGAAATTATCTGCTGATAATGAGAAATTGATGGCAGAGGCCAGATTAGAGCGGGATAGGGTAATTAAAGATGCCGCAGCTATGGCTTCAAATATAAGAGAAGAAGCTAAAGATGATGCTTCCAAAATAGCTGAAAAAATGGTAGAGGATGCCAAGCATACTATCAATCTGGAAAAGCAAGCCGCTATTAATGAGATACGGAATCAGGTTGCAGAATTGTCACTTCAGATCTCAGAGAAGATACTAAGAAAAAACCTGTCAAACGATAAGAATCAAAAAGCACTTATCGAGGAGTATATGAAGGACCTTAACCAGAATTAAAAAATGTCGAACTACAGGGTAGCTGTCAGGTATGCCAAATCATTAATTTCTCTGGCTATTGAAAACAAAAAGCTGGATAAAGTTAAAGCAGATATAGATATGCTTAACAGCCTCTGTCTTGAGGTTAAACCATTCTATAATTTTATTAAAAATCCCATTATAAACAGTTATAAGAAACTGGGTATTTTTAAAAAATTGTTCAAGAATAGAATTGATGATTTATCCTATAAGTTTATTGAGATCATTACAAAAAAAGGGCGAGAAGATATACTACCTGAGATTGGGGAAGAATTCATAAAAGAATACAGGGCGTATAAAAATATTGAGATTGTAGCCATCACTACTCCAATTGAATTAGATGAGGAACTTAAAAATGAATTTATATCCTTAACAAAGAAATTAATCAGCAAAGATAAAACAGTTGAAATACATGAAGAGGTTAATGAAGACCTTCTTGGTGGTTTCATTTTAAGGATTGGAGATAAACAGATTGATGATTCTGTCTCATCCAAGTTAAGGGATTTAAGAAAGAAATTGATCGTTTCATAGCATATAAAAACTGAAAATATAATGGCACAAGTTAGACCCGATGAGGTATCTGCGATATTAAGAGAACAATTATCAAATTTCCGGACTGAAGCGGAGCTTGAGGAAATCGGGACCGTATTACAAGTTGGTGACGGAGTTGCCAGGATTTATGGTTTAAATAAGGCCCAGGCTGGTGAACTCGTTGAATTTGAAAATGGTGTGACAGCGCTTGTTCTGAACCTTGAAGAGGATAATGTAGGGGTAGTTTTGTTTGGGGATTCTGAAGAAATTAAAGAAGGAGATACGGTTAAAAGAACCGGGCAGATAGGTTCAATAATGGTCGGTGAAGGAATGTTGGGTCGCGTGGTGGATATGCTTGGCAATCCGATTGATGGTAAAGGTGAAATTAAGGGTGAGAAATTTGAAATGCCATTAGAGCGTAAGGCACCGGGTGTAATATATCGTGAGCCTGTTAGTGAACCATTGCAAACTGGGATTAAGGCGATTGACTCTATGATCCCTATCGGAAGAGGACAGCGGGAATTGATCATTGGAGACAGACAGACAGGAAAAACAGCCATAGCAGTTGATACAATAATAAATCAGAAAGAATTCTTTGAAAAAGGAGAACCTGTATATTGTGTATATGTTGCTATAGGACAAAAAGCTTCTTCTGTTGCTCAGATTGTAGCAGTTCTTGAGAAAGCTGGTGCCATGGACTATACTGTTATTGTGGCAGCCAATGCATCTGATCCAACGCCTATGCAATATTTTGCGCCTTTTGCCGGAGCATCTATTGGAGAGTATTATAGAGATACAGGCCGTCCGGCTTTGGTAATATACGATGACCTCTCCAAGCAGGCTGTTTCCTACAGGGAAGTGTCTTTATTGCTCAGAAGGCCTCCAGGAAGGGAAGCTTATCCTGGCGATGTATTCTATTTGCATTCGAGGTTACTGGAAAGAGCCTCAAAAATTATCCGTAGCGATGCTGTGGCTAAAAACATGAACGACCTGCCACCATCCTTGAAAGACAAAATTAAAGGAGGAGGATCACTAACAGCTCTGCCAATTATTGAAACGCAAGCTGGTGATGTATCGGCTTATATTCCGACTAATGTAATATCCATTACTGATGGTCAGATATTCCTGGAAACCGATCTGTTTAATTCAGGAATAAAACCAGCAATTAATGTGGGGATCTCGGTTTCAAGGGTGGGAGGAAAAGCCCAGATAAAGTCAATGAAAGGGGTTGCCGGTACCTTGAAACTTGATCAGGCTCAGTTCAGGGAAATGGAAGCTTTTGCTAAATTTGGATCTGACCTTGACCAGGCTACACAACTTACCATATCCAGGGGACAGCGTAACCAGGAAATACTCAAACAGCATCAGTATTCACCGGTACCGGTGGAAGAGCAAATTGCAATCATATTTGCCTCTACCAAAGGACTACTCGATGAGGTTCCACTGGAAAAGCTAAAAGAATTTGAGCCGGATTATATCCGTGAACTAAAGGATAAACATAAAAAGGTGATGGAAAAACTGAGGGATGGTATTTATAATGAGGAAATTGAGAAAGTATTACGTGACACTGCTTTGTCAATCGCTAAGAATTATTCAATAAATGATCAAAAATAATTAAGACCTCCTCATGGCAAGTTTAAAAGAAGTACGCACCAGGATTCGATCTGTAAAATCAACGCAACAGATCACCAAAGCCATGAAAATGGTTGCTGCCTCAAAATTGAGAAAAGCCCAGGATGCGATTTTACAACTTAGGCCTTTCACAGAGAAATTAAGCGAAATTCTTCAGAATGTTGTTAGAGCAACGGAAGATAGTTTACCAAGTCCTTTTGCTGAGATCAGAGATGTAGAAAGGGTGTTAATTGTACTTATCACATCCGATAGGGGATTATGTGGGGCCTTCAATAGTAACGTAGTTAAAAAAACACTTGCCTTAATAGAAGAGGAATATAGTTCAGTCCACGATAGTGGTCAGTTATACGTACTGCCAATCGGTCAAAAAGGATATGAGTATTTTAAAAAGAGGGGATTTAATGTAATTGAAGAGTATAGCCAGTTATTTTCCCAACTGTCTTTTGATAATGTTAAGGAAGCAGCTGATTCAGCTATGGACAGTTTCCTGAATAGGGAATTGGACAAGGTGGTTTTGGTTTATAATGAATTCAAGAATGTTGCTACACAGATCCTGTGCGTAGAGCAATTCCTTCCATTAACAGCGGATACGGACGAAAATGAGCAAAATATGACGGCTGATTATATTTTTGAGCCTTCAAAATCTGATATAAAACAAGATTTAATACCTCAATCCTTACGTTTTCAGTTTTATAAAGCTGTCCTTGAATCCAATGCCTCAGAACATGGTGCAAGGATGACTGCAATGGAGATTGCTACCGAAAATGCAGATGAATTATTAAGTGACCTACAGATAATATATAACAGGACGAGACAAGCTGCCATTACCAAGGAGATCCTGGATATTGTTGGAGGAGCAGAGGCATTATCTGCGGAATAATTCATCCATGGGCTTTATCATTATCGCCTGAGTAATTCATCTCGGAAATAAATCTTAGTACTAACCGTGATTTTTCGACCCAGAAATTAGGCTGAGAGCTCTCTGATGTAAAATTCCTTTTCTAGGTGTAAGCAATATCACAGGATAGATTTGTCCAGGCTCGATATTAATAATTATGCACCGAAAAGATTGTTAAATTACCCCAGGTAAAATATTCCTGTTCTTGACGGATTATCACTTTGCCTTTATCAATTAAAACACTTTCATTTTATTTGTCGTTTAAATAACCAGGTACATTGTCTTAATTGGAGGTTTCGATATATGAAATTTTCGTTTTGATAATTGTTTCTTTTTATTTATATTTTCGAAATAAAGGTCAAAATTATAAAGTGATATGGAAACTGTTACTACTTGTTTTAAATTAACTTATACCCAGGAACAATACGCCGATGCGGTGAATTATGTCAGTGATATGAAGAAACACCCCAAAAGGGTCTTTTGGATTGGTAAAGACCAGCAGTCTGATGAAGAGTTAATCTATTCCGTTATTGCGCACCGGATCCTATCTGGTTTTTATAATATCAATAATGCGAAATACACAAATGCTCAGGTCCTTGCAATGACAAATCTAAGAAACAATAATTAGTTCAATCAGCTGGCGAATACGAAAATTCACCATGATCAGACGATATTGTTAAGGAAGTTTTCTCTGAGGGTTCTACATGCCCCACTATTTTCGCCTGCACATTAAAGGATTCTGATATTGACATAATATCACTTGCATATTCCTCGGGAATATACACTTCCATTCTGTGTCCCATATTGAATACTTTATACATTTCTTCCCATGAAGTTCGGCTTTCTTTCTGTATTATCTCAAATAGGGGTGGTATCTCGATTAGCCTGTCCTTAACAATATGGAGGTTTTTTACGAAATGCAGTATTTTAGTCTGGGCCCCACCGCTGCAGTGAATGATTCCATGAATTACACGACGGTATTCATCCAGGATCTTTTTAAATATTGGTGCATAAGTCCTGGTTGGCGATAGAACCAACTGGCCAATATTAACAGGAAGGCCCTTCACAGTATCTGTTAATAAATAACCTCCTGAATAGCATAAGTCCGTGGGGATACTGGGATCAAATGACTCAGGATATTTATCAGCGTATATTTTGTTAAAAACATCGTGACGTGCAGAAGTTAAACCGTTGCTACCCATCCCTCCATTATACTGGTCTTCATAAGTAGCCTGTCCATAAGAGGAAAAGCCGATAATCACATCACCGGGGGCAATTTTCTCATTGGTGATCACATCCTCTCTTTTCATTCTGGCTGTTACGGTACTGTCAACTACAATAGTCCTTACCAGATCACCCAGATCAGCAGTTTCTCCTCCAGTGCTTAAAATATCTATCCCATTCGACCTGAGCATTTCCAATACTTCTTCAGCTCCATTTATTATCGCAGCAATAACTTCTCCAGGGATTATGGCCTTGTTTCTGCCAATAGTAGATGAAAACAGTATATTGCAGGTTGCACCGACACATAAAAGATCATCGGTATTCATTACAATTGCATCCTGAGCAATGCCCTTCCAAACTGATAGGTCTCCGGTTTCTTTCCAGTATAAATATGCAAGTGAAGATTTTGTGCCGGCTCCGTCTGCATGCATGATATTGCAGTAATCACTATCATTCCCCATAAGGTCAGGAATGATCTTACAGAATGCATTAGGGTATAGCCCTTTGTCAACATTCTTTATTGCATTATGTACATCCTCTTTTGTGGCAGATACACCACGTTGCATATATCGGTCGCTCATATGTTAAATTTAAAAAGGAATATAGATCTCTGAATGGCGTAAATACTTAATTTAGGCTATGATATAGAAATTTATACAATTATTTATTCTGATCCCAATCGATATTATCCCATTCTATTTCTTTCTCCCAATCCTCTGCGTTTTCCCATTCCACAGTTTCTTCTATTAATTCAACAGTTTCCTCTTCCGGAGCCCTTTTGTTATACTCGAGGATCTTGAATTCAGTTCTTCTGTTTATTTGGTGGGCTGCTTCTCTTTCCTCTAAAGAAGGCAGGCGGTTAATTTCTTCATCCGAAATGAGCAATTGGGATTCTCCATATCCTTTGGCAGTGATCCTTTCCGGATCAATACCAGCTTCAATAATGTAGGTGGTTGCTGATTGAGCCCTTCTTTTCGACAGGTCCATATTATAATCAGCTGTTTGTCGGCTATCAGTATGTGAACTTAACTCAATTTTTATCTCAGGATTATCTTCAAGTATAGCCACCAGTTTATCCAATTCAACAGCAGCATCTGACCTGATATAATCTTCATCCAGGTCATAGTAAATATTTTCCATGACAATTGCTTTATCTATCACGATCTTGTCAAGAGGTACTTTTATTGTGAATTGGGTATTGGTGACCAGTTTTGTAAGGCTTTCCTTTGGAATGGATTTGCCAATAGTAGAGAAAATAATCCGGGTTGTTAAATAATCGGGTTTTTCTCCCAATACATAGTAATCCTCTTCTGTGTATACCCTAAAGTTAAATGTACCTTCACGTCCGGTTATTGCTTCAGAGATCAGGTTATTTTCTTTGTCAAATAATTTTACAACTGTGTTGGCAAGGATGGTTTCATTTCCTTCATCATCAGCAGTAACCGTAGTGCCTGTGAGGAAATAATTCACAATCTTTAAATCAGGATCGTTGTTTACGAAGGTGTATATATCGTCATCCCCACTACCCCCTTCTCGGTTAGAAGTAAAAAATCCCTTTGTTGGAGAAAAAAGGAATAATCCAAAATCATCGTCATTGGAATTGATAGGAGAACCCATATTATCGACTACTAGTTTGCCTTCTCTTCTTTCTGCACGAAAGAGGTCTAATCCTCCAAATCCCGGATGGCCATCAGACGAAAAGTATAATGATCCGTCAATTGAGGAATAAGGAAACATTTCATTTCCATGTGTATTAATATCTGGCCCCATATTCCTGACATTCCCCCATCTTCCTCTACCATCACGTGTTGCTGAATATAAATCGGTTCCCCCAAATCCTCCTTCCCGGTTAGATGCAAAATACATGGTTCTTCCATCAGCACTGAGAGCGGGTGTAGAGTCCCAGGAGTCCGGATCATTTATTCTGAGCATTCTGGGTTGAGACCATTGCCCCTTTCGGTTGGAAGTTGTATAAAGATTAACATCTTTTGTGCCTCTTTTTTTACCACTATTACCTTTAGCATAGATCATAATGCGGCCGTCTGCAGAAAATGTTACAGATCCATCATTTGTGTCGTCATCATTGATCAGGTTGTCAAGTGGCTTCAGGGTTAGCAAGTCAACACGAGCCCCTTGGGTTTCAACCCTATAGATTTTAGTAAAAGGGGTGCCAGTGGCCTTATAAATCTTTCCTCCCTCTCTTGAACTTGTAAAGTATAACTCGCCATTATTATATACGGGAGAGTATTCTGCACCATTGGTATTAATTTCAGTAAGGTTTTTTACTCTGAAATAATTCTTTTTTCCTAGTATCTCCTGAATTGTGCTAACATTATCAAACTCTTTTGATGCAAGCGAATTATAATCAGAGCTTGTGGTTTTCGAAACCAATCTGTCAAAGACTTTAGTCGCTTCATCGTATTGTTGATCTGCTTTTAATGCCAAACCTAGATAATATAGCGCTTCATCTTCCGCATAACCATTTTTTACAGCTGCCTGGTAATAGGGAAGAGATTTCTTGAGTCGATTTGATAATCTGTATGCTTCTCCTATTTTAAAATTGATATAACCAGGATCGTTACTTTTAACTAAAGCTTTGTGATATATTTCAATAGCCAATTCATATTCCCCGACATCGTATTTCTTATCTCCTTTCTTAACCATTTTCTTATTCATGTTACATGCAGGTAACATGAATAAAAGGACAATAATATAAATACTAAATCTTCTCATCGGCAAATATTAATTAGCCATAAAGTATTTTTTTATCCAGGAATCTTTTGCAGGGATGATCCATTTATGCTCGAGATCCCCTTTTTTATCTACTAAGTTATTAAAAATTAAAGTATCCTTGGTAATTGTACCGGAATCAATTTTTAATTTTAATTCAGGCATAGGATAGATATATACTTCATTATCGATATAAAATGCAAGTTTTGAGCGGTCCAGCCAGTTTATTTTATACTCTGATTCAAGATCCTGGATAAACTTGAAAGATTTGTCTATCGAACAGCCAGACGCACCATTTTCCTCTTCATTTACACTAAGAATTAGAAACTGATTGTAAAGAATAGCTGCACCGGCCTCGAGGTCATTCCCATGAGCGCTCCAGGTTCTTACGAAATGGTTAGCTTTATCCACTATTTCCACTTCCTCCTGAGGTGATAAAGCCCGGGTACACTGGAAAATCCAGATCCTCGATGTATTCGGTAGCTGCTCAAAGTTATTAATCATAGTTTGATTATTTCAATATATGTTTAGAACGATAATTAGCCACAATTGTTAGGGAAGTGGCCTTTCAGATGCCTTCTCAAATAATTCAACGACATCAAGAACCTTGATTTTGTTCTCTTTTTCCACAGATTTTATACCATCAGATAACATAGTTAAACAAAATGGACAGGCCGTTGCTACAATTTCAGCTTTTGAATTTAACACTTCTTCAGTTCTTTCAATGTATATTTCTTTGTTTCCATTTTCCGCATCTTTAAACATCTGAGACCCTCCTGCCCCACAACATAATCCATCTGCCTTATTTCTTTCCATTTCAGTCAGGGTTCCTTTCAGGGACTCAATGATCTGCCGCGGTGGGTTATAAATATTGTTTGACCTGCCCAGATAACAAGAATCATGATAGGTTACTTTTTTTCCTTTATATTTATCCCCGGGATCCAGGAATCCAGGATTCTCCGTAATGATCTTTTCCAGGAGTTCTGAGTGATGTATTACTTCATAGTTCCCTCCCAGGGCAGGATATTCGTTTTTAAATGAATTATAACAATGCGGGCAAGGTGTAATTATATTTTTTACATTGTAATCCTTCAATATCTGGATGTTTGATAAAGCCTGAATCTGAAAAAGCATTTCGTTCCCAGCCCTCCTTGCAGGATCACCGGTGCAGGATTCCTCAGGGCCCAGTACGGCAAAGTCAATTTTTACATAATTCAAAACTCTTATTAAAGCATGAATTACTATCTGATACCTCTCATCGTAGGCGCCGGCACATCCGATCCAGAGCAGATATTCCGGTGATCTATTATTTGCAGCCAGATCTGCCATTAATGGTATTTCAATATCATGATTATTATTCATGCTGCTACTTTTTATTTGACGTCAATGATTCAGCCCACTTAAACCTGTCTGATGCCGGAAATTTCCAGGGTGCAAAATTTGTCTCAATATTATTAAACATCATGTTCCACTCAGCTGGAGATGAAGATTCCTCCATGGCTATATATCTTCTCAAGCCCAATATTATTGTAACCGGATCAATACTAACTGGACAAATATCAATGCATGCATTGCAAGTGGTACATGCAAAAATCTCTTCTTTAGAGATTTGGTTAAAAAGAGATTTCCCATCTTCTTTTCCTCTGGATTTACCGAGAATTTCAGCACGGTCCCTTACATCCATTACGATTTTTCTGGGCGATAATTTTTTGCCAGTCAGATTTGCAGGACATACTGAAGTACATCTGCCGCATTCTGTGCAGGTAAAAGCGTCCATTATACTCTTCCATGAAAGGTCAGTTGCATCCTTCACCCCAAACCTGGCTATTTCTTCAGGCATGTTCCCATCAGATGGCTGAAGTCCTAACATCATTTTAACTTCATTCATAACCTCTTCCATGTTGTTCATGGTAGAAGGTGGATTCAAATTAGCATAATAGGTATTCGGGAAAGCCATAATTATATGCAAATGCTTACTGTATGTGACATATATGGCAAAGGCTAGAATACCGATAATATGGAACCACCAGCAAATTCTTTCCAGGATAATTAAATGATGCACATCCAGGTTTTTTATAACTGGTATGATCAAAGTATGACTAATGTACAATGGTCCAGTACCTATGTAACCGGGATAATCAGCATTCTGAAGCAATTGATCAGCGCCATTCATGCTTAAGATGGCCGTCATTAAAATGATCTCAAATATGAGTATCAAATTTGCGTCCAGTAAAGGCCATCTTGTCATTTCTATACCGGAAAACCTTTTGATTTTTATTATATTTCTTCTGATCAGGAAAATGATGCAGGCAAGAATAACAGCCAATGTCAAAAATTCAAATCCATTCATTAAAACATTGTACAAAACGCTATATCCTGTATCGGTAGGAAATGAACTCAGGAGCAGTCTAGCAAAGAATCGATGCTGGCCAGTTATGCCATCAATGATAAATTCAAGGACTTCAAAATTGATAATAATGAATCCCGCATAAATCAATAAATGAAAAAAGGCTGGAATAAGTTTCCTGAACATCTTTTTTTGTCCAAAAGCAATCAGGAATACATTCTTCCACCTTTCTTTTGTGTCTCCTTCAATTTTCAGATCTTTTCCAAGTCGTATGGTAGAGGCAATAAATTTTATTCTTTTGTATAGAATAAGCGAGGTAAGAAAAAGGATCCCGACAAACAGAATTTGACCTAGAATATGCATGAGAAAAGTAAATAAAAACTAATTATTCAAAATTTTGCCTCTTATATAAAATTGACTAATTTTGCCCCACTTTACGGCGGTGATGTAGCTCAGGTGGTAGAGCATCGGACTGAAAATCCGTGAGTCGGTGGTTCGAATCCACTCATCACCACGCAAGCCATCAGTTAATACTGATGGCTTTTTATTTGCATTTATTTAATTGTCGATCTCAACGGTTTTATCTATGGGGATCCCCAATTGTTCATACAATTTCCTTCTGCCTTGCTTATCACCATCCAGAATATTTTTTGCATATTCAGCTACTTTTTGCGCATGTTCTCTCGGAACTATAACCACACCGTCACCATCTGCGACGACTACATCACCGGGATAAACCAATACCCCTCCCACAGTTACGGGCTTATTCACTGATTCAATTTCGTTTCGTCCGGGACGGATTCCCCGGCCACGGTTTTTATGATCCAAGTAGACTGGAATTTTCTGTTTGATAACCTCATCCGTATCCCTTATTCCTCCATTTGATACAATTCCTACACAACCTTTGCTAACCCACATCAAACCATTGTTCGAACCCACAGATCCGGTATCACCGTCACCCTGAACGTCAAGGACGAGTGCTGATCCCTGTTTTAGCAATTCGACAAAGGGCTCAGTCGATATAGTGCCATACCAGTTGCCTTCCCATTTTCTGAACTCATCCGGCTCCATCGGATTTTTAATGACCTTATTGGTTGGAACATATCGGGCGGTAACTGCGATCCCGTGGAAAATATGTGAGAGGTCATCAATATTTTTCCAGAGCGCTTCGATCTCCGTGCCCATCAAGGTGGCGTCTCTCAATCCTACCATATCCAGACCATCCGTAACGTCTGCCACGCGCAGGCCATCATACAATTTTAAAATGTCTTCATCATTTAATTGTTCTTGTGCGAAAAGATTACTTGTCCCAATGCACAGCATAATGGACAAAAAGTTGATCAGTAAATTTTTTTTCTTTTTCATAGTTTAAAAATTAATTATTATCATCAGCGTAATATCGACCTAAGTATTCAACAATTTTTCTTTTTACTGTCAAAGGATCTATGGGACCATCAACCTTATATATAATTTCTCCTCCCGGGGCAATCAGTAAAGTATATGGAAGTGCCCCTTGCCAATCTTTATCAACAGCTTCAATCAAGTCATAAGAATTTTCACCTTTAAAAATATAATTTTTATTTGAGGCCTCTTTCTTTGTCAGGAAGCTCAATGCCTTTTCTTTATTATTCAATTTATCGCCACTGATTGAGACGAATTCAAAATCCCTACCCCTGTACATGCGGTCAATAGTAATAAACTCCGGGAATTCGATCACACATGGGCCACACCATGTTGCCCATATATTGACTAGCTTAAGTTTTTCACCTGAATTCTGTATCTCATTTCTTATTCCCCCGGCATCAATTTCATTCAGGGTAACGGGTTCATTAGCCCAATCAACCAGAAGTTTTTTGTTCCAGGTGTCTTTCCATGCCCACTTGACCGAGCACCCGAAAGTTTTGGTACTAGGCACCTGAACAGATTGTCCTGCCAACATTGCATCCAATGCTTCTTTCATATTTTTTTCCTTGGGATCAATGTAAGGATTTTCAGTATCATCTATCCGCCCGGAGTAGGTGAGTTTTCTTTCCTTATCGAAAATAAACACATGAGGTGTGGCTACAGGTCCATATTTGATGGATGCTTCCTGTGTATCTCCATCATATAGATATGGGAAGTTATATTTTTTATCTCTTGCCCTGATCTTCATGTCTTCGAAATCGTCTCCCATATCTGAATAGCCCAATTCTGATAAACTAAGGGCCGCAGGGCTATTTGGAGATATTCCGACAAAACCAATCCCTTTATCCCGGTATTGATCCACAAATCTGATAAACTTGTCTTCATATGCCTGGGCAGTAGGACAATGATTACATGTAAAAAGAATCACAAGAATGTTATACTCATTAAAATCAGCTAATGTATATGTTTTGTCATCAATCCCAACCAGGCTGAACTCGGGTGCTTTTTGTCCAATTTTTAATGTCTCCACATTTCTCTCCTGAGCAAATAGGCTTGAGGACATGAACAGTAATGCAAAGGCAGATTTTAATAATGGCATTCTCATGATCAATGGGTTTATTTTATATCATTTAATGATTGAAATTTAGCGATATGTTTTAGAGTAAAAAAATATTATCATGAATTTTCAATGGCTATCTGTTAATTGAATTGAATTTGGCTGATTGGTGGGATGGTAATTATTTTTAAAAGAATAGGAGAGTGTACGGGCAATTAAGCAGATTTATTATCTTTTTCGTTTTTTCCCCAGTTGTTTTAACCTGATCACTTCAAATTCTTTTAAAAACCTCCATTTGCCTCTCGGAAGGTCTTTTTTGGTCAGGAAGGAATACATGACCCGGTCAAGACGAACCACTTTATAACCTAGTTTTTCAAATATCCTTCTTACTATTCTATTTCTTCCACTATGAATTTCAAGTCCTATGGTAGTGGCATCCGGGGAGATTACTTCGAAAGCATCGATCTTTACTGGACCGTCGTCCAATTCTAATCCTTGATCTAAAGCATCAATGTGGTCTTGCTGAACTGGTTTATCCAATTGGGCTTCATATACCTTTTTAATATTGTATGATGGATGGGCCAGAATTTCAGATAATTCACCATCATTTGTAAGGATCAATAATCCAGTTGTATTTCTATCAAGCCTGCCCACAGGAAATACTCTTTCGGGAATATGGTTTTTTACCAGATCAATAACGGTCTTTCTGTTCTGGGGATCATCCGTGGTTGTAATAAAGTCTTTTGGCTTGTTGAGAAGGATGTAAATGAATTTTTCACGCCTAAGGATCTTTCCTTTATATTGTACCTTATCCGCTGGTTTAATTTTTGTGCCCAGTTCAGTTACAACTTTTCCATTTACCTTAATGTCGCCATTTTGGATCAACGAATCAGCCTCCCTTCGTGAACAGATACCAGAATTAGCTATGAATTTGTTCAGACGGATTTCAGCAATGGGCCCTTTCTCTTTATTGGGTTTTTTCAGGAATTGATATTCAGGGGATCTGGTTTTCTCAGGATTTGAGTTTGGATCAAATAAATTTGGGTTCGAGCGTTTCCTGCTTCTTTTCTTCATTGATCAAAAGAATTCATATGGTTTATTCTTCTATCTTCTCTTCGCCAATGGTATTATCTTCGGAACTAAAATCCTTAGGAGTTGGAAGATCGCTAATGTCGTTGATCCCAAAATATTCCATAAATTTTGCTGAGGTACCGTACAGCAAAGGCCGCCCTATTGAATCTGCTTTACCCAGAATTTCAATCAATTCCTTTTCTAATAATTTCTGGGTTGTATAATCACAATTTACACCCCTTATCTGTTCTATCTGAGATTTTGTTACAGGTTGCTTGTAAGCGATAATGGATAAAGTCTCAAGTGCAGAGTTTGATAACCTTTTTTTTGATTGTTGCTTTAGAAGTATCCCAATACTTGTCTGATAAGCTGGTTTGGTAAGGAACTGATATCCCCCTCCAACATGCTCTACCTGAAAAGAAAAGGATTCTTCTTTATATTTTTCCATCACTGCATTAATTGCCTGATCAATATCCTTATCTGGGATATCGGCATCAAACATTTCAGTGAGACAGTTTTTTATTTCTTCCTTCTTAATTGGCTTTGGGGAGGAAAATATAAGTGCCTCGATATGATTGGAAAGAAAATCCAATTATTTTTTCTGAGCAAGCTTAGCTTCTATACAGTGCATTGTATGTGGAACGGCCCTTAGTCTTTCTTTACTGATCAACTTACCGGTATCAACGCAGATACCATAGGTGCCATTTTTTAGTCTAATAAGAGCATTCTCAAGGTTATTGATGAATTTTTGCTGCCTGGCCGCAAGTTGGCTAAGGCTTTCCTTTTCCATAGTATCAGCACCATCTTCCAATAGTTTACTTGTACCGGAAGTATTATCAGTACCGCTATCATTGCTTCTACTCAGAGTTTCCTTGATATAATTAAGCTCCTTTTTTGCTTTTCCCAGTTTTTCATTAATGATTGCCTCAAATTCTAGCAATTCATCAGCTGAGTATTTACTTTTTTCATCTTTACCCATTGTACTATCAATTAAATTCGAAAATATACTGTCTTGTTGTCGGCTTGAAATGCCTGAAGGACAGGATTTACTTTTAGAACCGCAAATTTGTGCATTTATTGCTACATAAAAAAGTTAAAATTTTAAATATTGCATATAAATTTTACTTAAGATTTCGAAAAATGAGGAAAACAAAGTCTATTTTACTTGTAATGGCCTTTTTTATATGCCATTTGGATTATGCTGTCAGCCAGGACAAGGAAGGTCCTATTACCCTGGTCGTTCACGGGGGGGCAGGAACCTTGAAAAAGATAAATATGTCGGATGAAGAGGAGAAGGCCTACAAAGATAAAATTGCTGAGGCGATAGATATTGGATATGCTATTTTGGAAAATGGAGGCTCTGCCCTTGACGCGGTTATCCACACCATTGTGATCCTGGAAAATTCACCACTATTTAATGCAGGAAAGGGAGCCGTATTTACCCATACGGGTGAAAATGAATTGGACGCTTCCATTATGGATGGAAGTAATCTCACAGCCGGAGCCGTTGCAGGAGTGAAAACAATTAAAAATCCAATTCTTGCTGCAAGAGCAGTGATGGAACAATCACCGCATGTTATGTTATCAGGACCAGGCGCTGAGGAATTTGCAGTAAAAGCTGGATTGGAAATCGTGGACCCTTCATATTTTTATACAGAAAGAAGATACAAAAGTTTACAACGGGCTATTGAAAATGAAAAGGGGGGATCAGGGCGGATTGATGAACTCTCGGATCATAAGTTCGGAACGGTAGGGGTTGTAGCATTAGACGCAAATGGTAACCTGGCGGCAGGCACATCCACCGGTGGAACAAATAATAAAAGATTTGGGAGGATTGGAGATTCTCCAATTATTGGTGCAGGCACTTATGCCGACAACAATTCATGTGCAGTTTCTTCCACAGGGGACGGTGAATATTATATCAGGGGTGTTGTTGCTTATGATATTGCTGCAAAAGTGAAATACCTAGGGGTAGATGTTAAAGAGGCAGCTGGTTCTGTGATTCATGGCCAACTGAAAGCAATGGGAGGTTCCGGTGGAGTTATCTGCTTAGACAGAAAAGGCAATTATGCTATGGACTTTAATACCGAAGGAATGTATCGTGGGGTAAAGCAGAAAGGAAAAAATATGGAGATATATATTTTTCGAAATTAAATGGAGTTTCAGCTGTAATTATTGCAGTTATAATATTTGTTAGTATTTCTGTGCTACAACAAAATTCATTTTTTCCATAAGCATATCTCCATCGGGATGAAACAATTCTAATAGAAGAATATAATGGCCTGGATTCGCTATATTTCCGTTATCTATGAATCCATCCCATGTTATATCTTCAATTATGCCTAAAAGCCTCCCTTTTACAAGGGTCTTTATCAATATGCCACTGATATTATAAATGTAAATATTAGTGAAGTATCCTGGCTTCTGATTGCTTAATGATATGTGTAATATATCGTCAAATCCATCCTGGTCCGGTGAAATTACCCTGGGGGATATCTTAATCTGATTTGCAATTTCTCCAGTATTCCTGAACTGAGAATTAATTTCCGTGGGCGTTCCGAATCCAGAATTACTGGAAG
Organism: uncultured Cytophagales bacterium; assembly: GCA_942491935.1. GTDB lineage: Bacteria > Bacteroidota > Bacteroidia > Cytophagales > Cyclobacteriaceae > JAGTVG01. The sequence continues at coordinate 90,156 of CALOCZ010000068.1, read as the reverse complement.
CAGAATGCCAGTTTTCCGGGTTATTGGATTGGATATCAGGAGAAATCCTTTCCAATGAAACCCCTTCTGTATCCCTGAGAAAAAGGTTATGCTGTTCATTGCTATAATGCAATTCATCGAGTTTAATGTTTTCGGAAGCCCAAATGGATATATGTCCATTCTGATCGGGTAATCCTGGCAGACCCGAGATCTCGAGGCAGTGTTCACTCTCAGTTTTTGGGAAATCAATGATTACTTTTTCGATGTTTGCTGTTAATACCAGGAAGGAAAATGGATATAGGATAAAATGATCTTTAGAAATAACATTTATTTGCTCTTCGGTTGGAAAATTTTCTCTGAACAGATACCAGTCCTTCAGATTCAGATGTTTTTCAGAACGGTTGTAAATTTCAATCCAGTCTATTCCCCCTGGTTTTGAATCAAATAAGATCTCATTAATGACCACATCTCCCGGACCTGGATCTCCAGGAACGGACACTTGAATTGAATTTGCCTCATTTTCCATTAAATTTCCCACACAATCTTTTATCCCGCTTAAACTAAGTTCATATTCTAAAGTTCCGGCAGGTTCATCCGGGAGGGATATCTCAAGTGAATTGAACTCAATGGTATCATATGCCCAAAGACCGGCCATATTCTGGTTGTTAACAAACACCTCAAGATCATAAAAGCAATTGGCATGAAGTTTCTCATTAAATAGCACCGTGATCGTTTCTTTCTCCAGAGCATGCGCAGAAAGGATCTTGGGCCTGGTAAGATCTGGGTTATCAGTACGGACTGAATTTGCTTCACCAGGTGTCCCACCAATACCTGATTCTGAGGCTGTCCAGTTATTGATATCGCCACAAGGATTGCCGATATCGATCATTTCTATTGAATATCCACCATTCGATTTATCCGCATATTTATACCATGTATTATCATATTGCATAGAAAATATGGTCCCATTATCCCTGTTGTATATGGCGAGGTCTTTCCCGTCATTATTTAATCTTGGGAACCTGTTCATTATCAATACTCTGGGAAAATCTCTAAAAAGCTCAACTTTTGTCTTTGGAATTAATATATAATACTCGCCAGGTGATAAATTATTTTCTGGGAGCATATATAATTCTGAATTGGTGAAAATAAACGAATTTTTAATACTGATAAGTTGGTCCGTGGCATTGAGGATCTCAATATATTCACTTTCTGGTAATCCAATTGAAGGGGTTTCGTCTACAAGTATTTCAGTAATTAATATATCGTTAAACCCGGGTTCAAGCCCCTTGCCAAAATATATAAGGGTATCCCGAATAAAATTTCCCGAACAATCGGACAGATTCTTTACTTCCATTCTGTACTCTTTGCCAGGATCCAGAGGATCGGGAAATGTTAATTGCTGAATGTCAGAATATCCATTATAGAGAATATCAGGTTTAATATTTTCTTCTATCATTAAAAAAGATAAAGAGAGGTCGTGTTCATTGAAATTTACTACTTCATTGAACCAGATCAGTAAAGTATGATCATCCAGAATCGTTGACTTGACAATTTCTGGCAGGGCAATATCCGGGGATAAGTCAAATACCGAATTATTAAAACCAGGTGTGCCACCATTAATGTTTTCAGATACAGTCCAGTTATCTTTACCCGAACATGGTTTTAAAGGATTAATCAATTCCAGGCTCCAGCCCCCTTCTGATTTTTCCCTGTTCGAAATCCAGGTATTGTCATACATTAGGCTGTCGACCGTAATTGACCTGCTGTCAGTTAATATGATGGTCTGACCGGTATTGTTTAATACGTCCCAACTGTTCATGCCAACTACTGAAACAGTATGATTGAGCAAATGTGCCTCTGATGACTTACATAATACAAGAAACTGGCCGGGCATAATCGTCAGATCGGGAATTAAATAGCCATTAAGATGCCAGCCTTCTAATTGAATTGATTCATTAGTAATATTCAGGATCTCTACATATTCAATTTCAGGAAGGCCTGAAGGTGGTACAGGGTCAAACATGAATTCATTGAGGACAATATTCCTATTTTGACCAAATGAGAGATTTATGCACAATATAAGTGCAAAGCTGGTTGAAATAAATACTCGCATAAGATGTATGGAAAATAATAAAAACCGTCGATATTTGCACTGATTTTATAAACTTTTTTTATACACAATAATAAGATGAAAATAGCAGTAGTTGGTGCCACAGGATTAGTTGGTACAGAAATGTTAAATGTAATAGATGAGAGGAATTTTCCTTATGATGAATTATTATTGGTCGCCTCCGCGAGATCAATAGGCAAAAAGATCGCATTCAAGGGAGAAGAGTACTCGGTAATAGGCATGCAGGACGCAGTCAATGAGAAGCCGGATATTGCTATATTTTCTGCCGGCGGCGGTACTTCACTTGAATGGGCACCAAAATTTGAAGCAGCAGGGACTGTAGTTATCGATAATTCTTCAGCCTGGAGAATGAGCCCGGATCATAAACTGATCGTTCCGGAGATAAATGGACATGAACTTACAAAACAGCATAAGATTATAGCAAATCCGAATTGTTCTACGATACAAATGGTCATCGCACTGGCTGGATTGCATAAAAGGTATAAGATGCGAAGAATAGTGGTAAGTACCTATCAATCTGTTACCGGGACGGGTAAAGATGCTGTGGATCAACTCATGAATGAAAGAAAGGGTGTTGAAGGTCCTATGGCTTATACCTATAATATTGACCTGAACGTATTGCCGCATATTGATGTTTTTCTTGACAATGGATATACAAAGGAAGAAATGAAGATGGTGAATGAAACAAAAAAGATATTCAGCGATCCGGATATCCTGGTTACAGCTACAACGGTAAGGATCCCTGTTGTAGGAGGCCATTCTGAATCAGTCAACGTGGAATTTTATAATGAATTTGAAATGGATGAGGTAAGGGATATATTGTCTGCTACTCCGGGAGTGATTGTAGAGGATGATCCATCAAATAATATTTACCCGATGCCTATTAATTCTCATGGTAAAGACGAAGTATTTGTTGGCCGTCTGAGAGTAGATGAAACGCAGCCTAAAACTCTGAACATGTGGGTTGTGGCAGATAACCTGCGAAAAGGTGCAGCTACAAATGCCGTTCAGATTGCCGAATATATGATTGAAAACAATCTTGCTGGTTGATCCCTGAGAAATTCAATAGTGAGATATTTGAATTTATAAAGGCCAACGAGTCCGCAGATCCTTTTGAATTAAGCCTAAGGTCGCATCAATTCTCCCCTGAGATCAGGAAATTGATATCTGAGCAGGTTCTGTCCAGACAGAAATTAAAGAAAAAAGTGCCCTCATGGGCCAATTTCGATAATATTATCCTGCCAAAACCAGTATCCATCGAGCAGGCATCTTCAGAAATTACTGCAAAATATAAATTGGAATTAATTCGTGGGGGTCGCTTACTCGATCTTACAGGGGGAATGGGTGTAGACACCAGTTTCTTTTCAAAAAAGGCCCAAAATGTTGATTATGTTGAAAAAGACCCGGATATATCCGCTATTGCCCAATATAATTTTTCGCATATGAGCCTGAAAAATGTAAGGGTTATAAATCAAAAAGCTGAGGAATTTTTAAACTGCACAGGAGCATCTGAATTTTATGATACGGTATATTTAGATCCTTCAAGAAGAATTCAATCTGGAAAAGTGTTCAAACTGGAGGATTCTGAACCAGATATATTGCAGTTTCTACCCACCCTTCTGTCAATATCCGGTAAATTAATTGTAAAGGCTTCCCCATTCCTGGATATTAAATATTCCCTCAGTCAGCTGGATCAGGTCAGCGAAGTTCATGTTTTAGCTATCGATAATGATTGTAAAGAAATTTTACTGATATCTGAATCTTCACGTGAGGAGGAAGATATACAAGTATTAACAGTAAATTTTAGCAAAGGGGAAACTCAGAAGTATAATTCATCAATTCTCAAAGAACTTAACAGCCAATCGGATTTTGCTGATACAGGTCGGTACATATATGATCCGAATGCAGCAATAAGGAAGGCAGGTTTGTTTCATTCCATAGCAATTGACTTTAATTTAAGCAAACTTTCAAATAACAGTCATTTATATTTTAGTGACACATTGTCACCTGGATTTCCCGGCAGGATTTTTGAAATGTATGACCGTATGCCTTATCACAAGTTTTTAAAAAAGCCGGGGCACAAAAAGGCCAATATTGCTGTCAGAAATTTCCCGTTGTCTGTTTCGGAGATCAGGAAAAGGGCAGGAATAAAAGAAGGAGGTGATCAATATATTTTTGGTACTACCGATGCTCAAAAGAATGCTTTTTTTATTCTGGCGAGAAAAATTAATTAAAAAATAACACATTTTGAATCTATGAAAAGAGATATGGATTTGTAGTGTAAATTGTTTTATAATTAATTGTTGTGGGGTAATTATGGAGATAATAACATTAAAAGAAATATAGTGATTGTCATTTCTTTTAAAAACAATGTAATTTTGATTTTAATATATAGATAACAGATAAGCATATATAATATGATAGGTCTAATTACAAAAGGTATTTCTAAAGTTTTCGGTTCAAAATCAGAACGGGATATAAAACTGGTGATGCCTTATGTGGAAAAAATCAAAGAGGTTTATCCTACACTTCGTGATATCAGTGATGATGACCTCAGGGGCCGGACCCAGCAATTGAAGTCGAGGATTGGAGAGGAATTATCTGAGATCGATGGCAGTATTAAGGAAATACAGACAAAGATCGACACAGATGAGAGCTTAGCTGTTCATGAAAAGGAAGAGTTATTTACTCAAATCGATAAACTGGAAGAGGATAGGAATAACCGGTTGGAAGATTTCCTCATGGAAATATTGCCGGAAGCATTCGCCGTAGTGAAGGAAACAGCCCGCAGGTTCAAAGAAAATGAAAGTCTTGAGGTTGAAGCCACAATGAGGGATAAAACCATTGCTGCCCAGCATTCACATGTGGAAATCAAAGGAGATCGTGCCATATGGCATAACAAGTGGATGGCAGCCGGCAATGAGATTACCTGGGAAATGTTGCATTACGATGTTCAGCTTGTTGGTGGAGTCGTTCTTCATCAGGGGAAAGTAGCTGAAATGGCAACAGGTGAAGGTAAAACTCTTGTCGCTACACTGCCGGCCTTCCTAAATGCCTTAGCGGACAGAGGAGTGCATATTGTCACGGTAAACAATTACCTTGCGACACGGGACTCAGAATGGATGGGTCCATTGTTTGAATTTCATGGGATTACTGTTGACTGTATTGATAAACATGAACCTAATTCTGAAGCCAGACGGGAGGCATACAGAGCCGGCATAACTTATGGGACAAACAATGAGTTTGGTTTTGATTATCTCCGGGATAACATGGCCAGAAATGTTGATGAACTGGTCCAGAAGAAACACCATTATGCTATGGTGGATGAGGTTGACTCTGTATTAATAGATGATGCCAGAACCCCATTGATCATTTCAGGTCCAATACCCAAAGGCGATGAGCACGAGTTCTATGATCTGAAACCCAGGGTACAGAAACTTCACGATTATCAGAAAAAGCTAGCGACGCAATTATTGATTCAAGCAAAAAAACTCATCAGCGAAGGGAATGAAAAGGACGGTGGACTGGCACTGCTTAGAGCCCACAGAGGTTTGCCAAAGCATAAGCCCGTGATCAAATTCTTAAGTGAAACTGGCATGAGGCAGATACTTCTTAAAACGGAGAACTACTACCTACAGGATAATGCCAAATTAATGCCTGAAGTTGATCAGGAATTATATTTTACGATTGAAGAAAAGAATAACAGCATTGATCTTACTGAAAAAGGACTTGACCTGGTCACAAACGAAGGGGAGGATCAGAATTTGTTCATTTTGCCTGATATCGGGCATGAAATTGCGGTACTGGAAAATGATACAGAATTAACAGATACTGAGAGGCTGGAAAAAAAGGACAATTTAATCAAAGAGTATTCGGAGAAGGCACAGCGTATCCATTCAATCAACCAGCTGATCAAAGCTTATACAATGTTTGAAAAGGATACTGAATATATTCTGGTCGATGGGAAAGTCAAGATCGTGGACGAACAGACAGGAAGGGTTCTTGACGGAAGAAGATATTCAGATGGATTGCATCAGGCCATAGAAGCTAAAGAAAATGTAAAAGTCGAGGATGCTACGCAAACTTATGCCACCATAACTCTTCAGAATTATTTCCGGATGTACCATAAACTGGCTGGGATGACTGGTACTGCTGAAACAGAGGCGGGAGAATTATGGGAGATCTATAAGCTTGATGTGGTTGTAATTCCAACTAATGAACCCATTATTCGGGATGATCGCCAGGATAAAGTGTTTAAGACTGTCAGGGAAAAATTCAATGCTGTTGTTCAGGAAATCATAGAGCTGACAAAAGCGGGCAGACCGGTATTGGTCGGAACAACATCAGTTGAAATTTCTGAGATCGTAAGCCGGATGTTGGCTATTAAGAAAATACCACACCAGGTATTAAACGCAAAACAGCATCAGCGTGAAGCAGAGGTGGTTGCCTTTGCTGGTAAACCCGGTACTGTAACCATTGCGACCAATATGGCGGGTAGGGGAACGGATATTAAGCTTACACCAGAATCCAGGGAAGCAGGAGGACTTGCAATTATAGGAACGGAAAGGCATGAATCCCGAAGGGTAGACAGACAGTTGCGGGGCCGTTCAGGGCGACAAGGTGATACAGGTTCTTCGCAGTTTTTTGTTTCTTTGGAAGATAACCTGATGCGTCTATTTGGATCAGACAGGATAGCCAAAATTATGGACCGTTTAGGTTTAGAAGAAGGAGAGGTAATTCAGCATTCCATGGTTACCAAATCGATTGAAAGGGCCCAGAAAAAGGTAGAGGAGAACAACTTCGCCATACGAAAACGACTTCTCGAATATGATGATGTTATGAATTCCCAGCGCGAGGTCATTTACAAAAGGAGAAAAAATGCATTGTTTGGTGACAGGCTTCAGGTAGATATCATGAATATGATCTATGATACGGTTGAAGACGTGGTAACTAATGCTAAAAACAGTGAAGATTATGATGGCTTTAAACTGAATGGGATAAGTGTTTTCGGAATGGATTTTAAAGTTTCGCCGGATGAATTCACTGAGAAAACCGCAGAAGAATTAACAGCCAGGCTGTACAATGATGTTTTCAAACATTATGGACAAAAGAATGATGCCATTAGGTTACGGTCGCAACCTATTATAGATAATATAAATAAAGAAAGGGGGGCCACGATTGAAGATATTCTCGTGCCATTTACGGATGGTGTAAAACAGATAGGGATTGCTTCTAACCTGGCAAAAAACGTTGAAACGAATTGCAAACATTTGATCCTTTCTCTTGAGAAAATGGCGACTCTAAGTATCATAGACAATTCCTGGAAGGAACATTTACGGGAGATGGACGATTTGAAACAGTCTGTTCAGAATGCCGTGTATGAACAAAAGGACCCATTGCTTATTTATAAGTTTGAAGCCTTTGAATTGTTCAAACTTCTTATACAAAAGGTAAATGAAGAAGCTACTTCATTCTTAATGAAAGCTTCCATACCCATACAGGAACCAGATGAAGTACAGGAAGCCAGAAGGGCTCGAAGGGCAAAACAAACCCTGAAGGAAACTAAAGAAGAATCGCGTTCAGCACTGGAATCCTCAAGTCCTGATACAAGAAGCCGGCCCCCTGTTGAAAAAATGGCCCCTACGAAATCGCAGAAAGTTGCAGGAAGAAATGACCGGGTTAATGTACAATATGCTGATGGGCGTGTTTTGAAGGATGTTAAATATAAAAAGGTAGAGGAGGATGTTTTAAATAATAAATGTGTCATTATTGAATAACAGGATATGATCAGAAAATTTGGCTTACTTCTGCTTATCGCAGGGTTAATGTATAGTTGTTCCAAAAAGACTGTTCCTACCGCAGTAACTGAAGATTATAGTGAAGATCTGACTCATACGATGCCGGATATAGAAGAATTTGTAGATCCTATGCTTTCGGTGGAGGAAACGGTAGAAAAGGCACCCTTCAGAGACCCTGAGCTCGATGTAACGGAACATTTGGATGTAGTACTTGATAGTATTGCAACGATAAATAAAAATCTTCCTTATCTAAGGTACACCGTTATGGTCCACAATAGTAATTCAAGGAATGATGCTGAGGAAGCACGTAAGGATGTGTTTCGCGTGATGCCGGAAGCAAAACCAAAATTACAGTTCATTTCACCCAGTTATATAGTAAAAGTGGGCGATTTCTTCGATCAGCTGGAAGCTTACCAGACGCTTGTTAAGTTAAAGCGTCAGTTTCCCAATGCTGTAATCATTCCTGAACAAGTTTATATTGACTAGTACTCCATGGATATAAAAAAAAACATTAAGAAGCTGGCTGCAAGCTTTGCCCCTGATATTATTGCCAATCGAAGGCACCTCCATTCAAATCCTGAATTATCTTTTGAGGAACATAATACCAGCGCTTTTGTATTCAATAAGTTAAAGGAGTATGGTCTTGATCCTCAAAAAGGAATTGGAGGAACCGGTGTCGTAGCTTTAATAAAAGGGAAAAATCCAGATAAAAAGGTTATTGCCCTTCGTGCGGATATGGATGCACTTCCAATAGTCGAGCAAAATGATATTCCGTATAAGTCCTTAAATGTAGGCGTTATGCATGCCTGCGGGCATGATGTGCACACTTCATCGCTGCTAGGGGCCGCCAGAGTTTTACTAGAGATTAAAGACAGTTTTGAGGGTACGGTAAAACTGATATTTCAACCGGGAGAAGAAAAAATTCCGGGGGGAGCTTCTTTGATGATCAAAGACGGAGTGCTTGAAAATCCTGTCCCTGACAGTATTTTTGGCCAGCATGTGATGTCGCAACTGCCGGTGGGGAAGGTGGGATTTAAGCCGGGAATGTATATGGCAAGTGCAGATGAAATCTATATCAAAGTAATTGGGAAGGGGGGACACGGTGCAATGCCGGATAATAACATTGATCCCGTTCTGATTACCTCTCATATAATAGTGGCATTACAGCAGATCGTAAGCCGGCATGCCAACCCTAAAACACCTACTGTTTTGTCATTTGGGAAGGTTATTGCGAATGGGGCAACCAATATTATTCCAGATGAAGTTTATGTCGAAGGTACCTTCCGAACACTTGATGAGAATTGGCGTAATGATGCCCATAAGAAAATGAGGAATATCGCCGAATCCTTAGCCCGAGGTATGGGCGCTGAAATTGAATTTACTATTCTAAACGGTTATCCCTTTCTTAAAAATAATGAAAAGCTGACAGAACAGGCTAAGGATTATGCGATAGAGTATATGGGAAAAGAGCATGTAGTTGATCTTGACATATGGATGGCAGCGGAAGATTTCGCCTATTTTTCGCAAAAGGTGGATTCATGTTTTTACCGCCTGGGTACCCGTAATGAAGAAAAAGGGATTACTTCTAATGTACATACCCCAACTTTCAATATTGACGAATCGGCGCTTGAAACAGGTGCAGGATTAATGGCCTGGCTAGCGTATAAAAATTTAGTAAACGGAGATTAACCGGGAATAGGCCACAGATATTCTTAGTGTTTGTCAGGTATCATTTGTCAGGATCGATCCCGAAGAAAAGAGCAAGTGCTATATTCCTATTTCAACCTGGAACCGGATCTGCCAATTGTCATTTACGATCTGTTCCCCATAAGCGTTATGCCGGTCTTCATAAGCTATGTCTGTCTGTACTTTCAACCTATGCCCCTTTATATAACGAGTAAGTCCAACGGCATATTCATTGATCGCATCGGTGAAATCTGAGATCTCTCTTACAGGATTTAGAAAAGCGATACGACCTACTACTGACCAGTTGCTTTCAAATACATAACTCCCCTGGAAGAAGGTACCATTCCCTGCATACACATACCGGACATTACCATCCTCATTGACAGTCAACGGATCATCAGTTGCCCTCGAAGCATGTTCGGCCATAAATGCCCATCCATTGTATTTCAGGATCAGGTCCACGAAAAAACTTGTCAGATTTCTTGAGTCATATAAAAACTGGCCTGTTTGTCCACGCTGGCGGATTGCGTTGTCATTATAATGTGCCACAAATCCAACCGATAATTTGGGTTTCTCTTCACGGGCAAGGTCACCCATACTGTAATCTCCATTGCTTTTGAATTTGCCGAGTGGCAATACTTCAATACGGCCGGTATATGCCAGCCCTTCATCTGTTGTAATGAAGTTCCGACCTTCACCGGATGAGACAGCACCTTTGATTGCATAGTAAACCCTGTTAACATTGTTGGTATATGCTGCTTGAAATCCCATGTCCCTGTCAATATTCAACCTGGCATTAACAAAGGTCCGGTCAACCATTTCCATATTTCCCGATGAAATAACCCTTTCACGGTTGCCAGGAAGTTTAGTCTGGCCAAATGATAAGGTCAGGTTTTTATTGATATTGTAGAATACAACTGCATCGAGGATTATATTTGGTACGGAGGCGTTTTCAAAATCAAGTGAGAGGTTCTCAAAAGCCAGTTCAACCTTAAACGCTATTTTAGGATCAAATACATATCCATTGAATTTTAATCTTAGTCTCCTGATCCGGGCTTGTATGCTTCCAAAATTAAAGGCTGACAGATCTGCAGATGTGTAAGCAACCAGGGGCTGGAATCTAAGGCCAAAGTTCAGAAAGAAACTGGAGTCAGGTGATTTGATGCCGATACCTTTGGAAAAATCGAATTCAGGATAATTATATTCATTCATTTGACTAAAAGCGTCCTTCGGAGTAAACAATATCAGTGCTCCAAGTACTAGCAATAAAGATATACGGCTCATAAAAAAAATTTGAGTGAAACAAAACGTTGCAATTTTATGATATTTTTAAAATATATCAAAACCGGGCAATTTCCTGGCCCTCTGATTTTCGTCATAGAAGTTTAGAAATTGAATTAGAATGAACTACTTATATGATATTTATTCTGAAAATTGTTTCAGGAAACCTGGCCATTCAGCGCTTCTGTAACGTTTATGATATGGTCCGCTGCGCGTTCAAAATATATAAAAATATTATAGTATATTAAACCGCTTGTGTAATCGTATTTTTGCTTTTCCAGGTTTTGCAAATGACTTCGTCGCAACTGACTTCTGATCGCATTGATTTCTTTTTCGATAGAAATTGCTTTTTCAGTTTCAAGTCCGTTGCCCCAATTGTTCAGGTTTTCTGACATTACGGAGAGAGCCTCTTCTACTTTTTCCTGAATAGAGTTTATTCCCTCAACCTGGATTTTGCCAAAATCAGCGTTCAGCTCAATCTTTCGCTCATATTCTTTGGCAATCTTCGCAAAAAGATCCGCGATCCTTTCAAGATCATGACATATTGAAAAAATGCTTCGAATTTCTACAGAGGATTTTTCTGTTAATCTTCCTTCACTGATCTTCAGAATATAATTGGAGATCTCCTTTTCCATAGTGTCAGAGGTGGTTTCCATATTGTAGATCTTCTCTATCTGCTTATATTGCTTTGCAGGTTTATCTTTGTCTGTTAACTTCCTTAATCTTCTACCCATATTGTCAATCATATCTCCAAAATTGCCCAATTCCTGCCTCGCCTCCAGGAGTTCCAGACCAGGAGTATTCATCAGGCCACGGCCAATGTATTTAAGATGGTATTCTTCGTCTTGTTCTCCTTTGGAAGGAACACTTTTTGTGGCCAATTTCACCAACCAAGGGACAAACCAGATTAGCAGGAGTACATTGGAGGCATTAAATGCTGTATGGAAATAGGAAAGAGCTATGGGGATCGATTCGCTGCTTTCGAATGGTGAGGCCATGCCCATATAAACCATAAGGGAATTAATTGCCTTCAAGTAGAATGGATAGGCAAATAACATCCATGTGACACCGATGACGTTGAAAAGCGAATGAATCCTTGCTGATCTTTTGGCGTATACATTTGCCACGATAGATGAAAGTTCTGCAGTAATTGTGGTCCCAATATTCTCTCCAAGGACCATGGGCGCTGCAATTTCAAACGGGATCCATCCCTGGTAACACATTGTAATTGTTAATGCCAAAGCAGCGCTGGATGATTGTATGACAACGGTTAATACAGTTCCAACAGCTACGAATAACAAGGCTGAAAGAATTCCCAAATGTGCATAATCGGCCAGGAATGACAACACTTCCGGGTTATTTCGGAGGTCAGGAACTGTTGATTTTAATGCATCAAGTCCCATAAAAAGTAAAGCAAATCCGATCAAAAACTCTCCCCAGAATTTCAGATTGCTTCTTTTTGCGAAAAGCATTGGAAGACCAACAGCAATTATAGGAAGTGCAATCGATGCAATTTTAACTTTGAAGCCAAATATTGATACCAACCAGGCTGTTACGGTAGTACCTATATTCGCTCCCATCATTACTCCTGCCGATTCAACAAGTGTCAGTAAACCTGCATTAACAAAACTAACGGTCATTACAGTGGTCGCTGAGGAAGATTGCACTAATGCAGTAATTAAAAAGCCTGTAAATACTCCTAAAAACCGGTTTTGGGTCATTGAGCTTAGTATCTGCCTCATTCTATGGCCAGCAGCTTTCTGGATTCCGTCGCTCATTACTTTCATGCCGAAAATAAAAAACCCAAGGGCACCAAAAAGATTTAAAAAGTCATAAATTCCGAATTGCATTTTCGTTTATTTAGAAGGGTCAAATCTTCAAGTGAATTAAAATAAATTTGGTAATTTAAATCTGCGCATTTTATGCACTTTTTCTTTATAAAAAATGGATCCCGTTTTAGAAAATTTAGGAAGCGCTCAAAGTTAACATTCTGTTAACAAATATATAATATAAAAATAATATAATATCCGGTACATATCATAATCAAAATTAAAAATTGAACCTACTTTTACCAAAGTGTAAATCAATCCAAACCGTATGGAATCATATTATATTTTTATTGTCATTATATTAATCGTTCTTGCTGTCTCTGATCTGGTCGTTGGTGTAAGTAACGATGCTGTTAATTTCCTGAATTCATCAATTGGATCAAAAGCCGCATCCTTCAAGTTAATAATGTTTATCGCCGCGCTTGGCATTTTATTTGGCGCTACATTTTCGAGTGGGATGATGGAAGTTGCCCGAAAGGGTATCTTTCATCCGGATCAGTTCTTTTTCAGCGAGATCATGATCATTTTCCTTGCTGTGATGATGACGGATATATTATTACTTGACTTGTTTAATACATTTGCCCTTCCAACTTCCACTACGGTTTCAATTGTTTTTGAATTGCTTGGTGCTGCAGTTGCAGTTTCTTTGATTAAAATATCAATTCTGGGAGATTCTGTAGGAACCCTTGTCAATTATATCAATTCAAGCTCAGCCTTGTTGATCATTACCGGGATATTATTATCGGTTGTTATAGCCTTTACAATTGGATTGATCGTGCAGTGGCTTGTCAGGCTCATTTTTTCATTTGATTATGAAAAAACACTTCGATATTTTGGTTCCATCTGGGGGGGATTAGCCATATCCATAATCACCTATTTCATTCTTATAAAGGGAGCTAAAGGATCATCATTTTTAACTTCGGAGACCGTTGATTGGATCAAGCAGAACACTATATATATCTTGGTGTTCAGTTTTATTGGCTGGACAATTATTCTTCAACTTATATATATGGTCTTTAAATTCAATATTTTAAAGATCATTGTATTGGTAGGAACTTTTGCCTTGGCTATGGCCTTTGCCGGGAATGACCTGGTGAACTTTGTGGGTGTTCCATTGGCAGGGCTTGAGTCTTTCAGGTCATTTATTAGTAGTGAAATGTCAGAACCTGGTGCATTTGTTATGACCTCCCTTTCAGGCAAAATTCAAACCCCTACGTATATGCTCTTACTGGCTGGTCTGGTTATGGTCATCGCATTGTACAAATCAAAAAAGGCCAGGTCTGTTACCGCTACAGAAATTAACTTAAGCCGGCAGGATGAAGGATATGAGCGGTTTGAATCCTCAATGCTGGCACGGAACCTGGTGAGGGGCACCATGAACCTTTCAACAGCAGTTTCAAAGATAATTCCAGCAGGTGTATTGGGATTTATTAATAGAAAATTTAACCAGAAAGCATTTCAGCGAAGAAAACACCAGGAGGGTATATCATTCGACCTGGTAAGGGCATCAGTTAATCTTGTTGTTGCCAGTGCGCTCATTTCCCTAGCCACCTCTTTAAAATTGCCATTATCCACTACATATGTAACCTTTATGGTCGCGATGGGAACATCATTGGCCGATAAGGCATGGGGAAGGGACAGTGCTGTATATCGAATTTCAGGAGTAATTACTGTTATTGGTGGCTGGTTTTTCACAGCTTTCAGCGCCTTTACAGCGGCCTTTATTTTAGCCTTTTTAATTCATTTTGGAGGATTATTTACTATAATCCTGTTGATTATTGCCATTGTATTGCTGGTAATCAAGTCATACAAGATCCATCAAAAAAGGGAAAGAGAGAAAGTTGTTTATCAAGATGCAGAATTGCTAGGTGTGGAAGTTAATGGGAAAAATATTCTAACCTCCTGCAATGATAATGTAATAGGTACAATAACTAATGTTGCGGATTTGTATAATAAAACTATAAACGGATTGATCAAGTTTAAACGAAAATCATTGGTTAGGGTTGATGAAGAGATAACTAAGTTGGATAAAAATATAAAGCATATTAAAAATACACTTCCAGCGATAATAGCCAAACTTCAGGAAGACGATGTTGAATCGGCACATTATTATGTCCAGGTGGTGAATTACCTGAAGGAAACAGTAAATGCTTTAACTTATCTTTCTAAGCCAGTATACACATATATTGATAACAATCATAAACCTCTGATTGAAGGGCAGGAAAAGGAGTTAAGTCAACTCAAGGAAGATATTAACAATTTCTTCAACTCTACAATCCTTGTTTTAAAGGAAAAAGGTTTTGTGGATATTGAAGGCATCCTTGTTGAACAAAAAGCTTTGATCGAACGATTGACAGCAATCAACAAACAACAGTTAAAGAGAATCAAAAATTTGGAAAGTGGAACTAAAAACAGCACACTTTACCTGAACATTATGAATGAGACAAAAAACCTGTTGTTGTTTACCGTAAACCTTATAAAGGCCCAACGAGATTTTCTGGTATTTAATACAAACCAAAATTCAGTGCCAGCCAAACAGGAAAAGATCACTGACGAATAGAATATTAAAGAAAAGATAACATTGTAATAATCTGTATTATCGGCTTATTGAGCTAACAATGCTATATTTGCAGATAATAAATTAGTGTAAGTTACCCTCAGGGTAACTTTGTTTTTATGAGGAAAGCGATAAAAAACCATACCTTTTTTTCCGAGAATCTTATAGTATTAACCTGGATACTCAGGATATTTTTAATTTTTTCCATCATTGTATTGTTTCTCCTCGCTATAGATCTGATGATCTATGCACTTTCATATATTGGCTTGGGCGCAGCCAGGGATTTGATCATAATTGCTGAAATTCCTTTCATTTCATTATTCATCGGCTTATTATCGACCGCTTTGATCCAAAGCAGTTCTACAGTGACTTCTATTGCCGTAGCGATGGTTGCCTCAGGTGCAATATCATTGAATATGGGGATCTTTGTTATAATGGGAGCAAATATCGGAACTACCCTAACCAGTGATATCATTTCTTTAAGTTACATTACCAGTAAAAGTAAGTTCAGACTGGCTCTGTCAGCAGGGGTAGTTCATGATTTTTTTAACATATTAACTACTATGATTATTTTCCCACTGGAATATTATTATAAAATACTATCCGGATCAGCTATGTTTATTACAAAACTCCTTAGTGTAAAATCTCCCTCACCTGAAATGGTTGTCGCAAAACCCGTATATTCAATTATAAAACCCTTGACTATGGGCATTTCCAATTTGATTGATAATTATTGGGTAGTAGCAATCATAGGAATCCTTCTATTGTTCACAGCTATAAAATTATTCTCAAGATACTCCTATAAATTATTAATTGGGAAATCGAAGGATAAAATGAAATCCTACATATTCAGCAACCCTTTCAAATCATTTTCCTGGGGTGTATTATTAACAGGCGCTTTGCAATCGAGTTCAATTACAACCTCTCTTTCGGTTCCGCTAGTTGCCACACGAAAAGTATCATTATCATCAGTATTTCCTTTTATAATGGGAGCAAACATTGGGACTACCATCACAGCATTGTTAGCTGCAATTTTTAAATCCGAGGCAGCGGTAAGCCTTGCAATTGCGCATTTGATCTTTAATTTAATAGGGGTGCTGATATTCTTGCCTTTCGGGAAAATCCGGAACTTCCCTGTTAGACTCGCAAAAAAATTCGGTATGATGGCCAGCGATAACCGATTAATAGGATTCTTTTATATCATATTGACCTTCTTCCTTATCCCATTTTTACTGATCTATCTGTCAAGATAGTTGCAAAATTCATAAACAATTAGTTAAATCACCTCGGGATAGAAGAATTACCCCTTTTTGAATAGTTTGATTGATAATTATTGAAATGGTCTGGACAATATTATTTAACACATATTTTCTCACTTCTTTTTATTATTTTTAAATTCCTGTTAACTTCAATTAAATAAATAAACGTAACGGTGAGTGAAAACAAAAAATTTCTGGATATTTTCCGGATTAAAAATATTGTAAATGCCTTGATCGGTTTTATAGAGACCAAGGTGGAGTTATATAAAATACAGTTCAAGGAGGAAATTGCTCATGCCTTATCTGTCCTTGTCCTGCTGATTATTTTTTCGATGATTGGCGTTTTGTTCATTCTTTTTCTGAGCCATTACCTAAGCACACTACTAAATGATGTTTTAGAGAGTGATCATTTGGGGTATCTGGCTGTTTCCGGATTATATCTTATCCTTGGGTTTGTTATATACCGTATGCGGAAGAAGATCTCTGATTCAATAATTAACATGATGTTTAGGGATGAAGAAGAAATCGACGAAGATTATGAGTAATAAAGTTGAAAATAAAAAGGACAGGCTGTTAAAAGCATCAGACAATTTTGAGCAATCTCTAAATGAAGATCTTACAGATCTCTCTGAATTTGCGATACATTGGGGAAGCCGGATATTGCTTATAGGGGGGACTATATTGATTTCGTATCTGGGAGTCAGGGCTATTTTGGGAAAAAAGAAAGAAAATGACAATTATAAAATCAGCGATCAGAAAGCCGAAAGAACTGAAAACAGGAATATACTGATAAAAAGCCTTTCTGATAAGGCGGCCCTTGTTTTGCTGGCCTTATTACGTGAATATATTGTGAAATTACTTAGTGATGCACCGGAAGAGAATGAATGAGGGGATTTATAATCATTTATTGAGATCGTACAAATCAAATCAAAAATCGCTTTCTGTCTTAATAGATCCGGAGGTTCATAGCAATAAGAACAAGTTATCTCAATTTTTAAAGGTACTAGGGAGCAATCAGATTGATTATATATTTATTGGTGGAAGCCTGATCAAAAACCCTGATATTAATCCGCTCATTAAGTTTTTAAAATCCAGAACCGAAATTCCTCTGGTCCTGTTTCCAGGAAATGGTCTATGCCTCTCTGAATCAGCTGATGCCGTTCTATTCCTATCATTGATCTCAGGAAGGAACCCGGAATTGCTGATCGGACAGCATGTGCCTGTTGCCGCCGCATTGAAAAAGAGTAATATCGAGGTTATACCTACCGGTTATATGCTAATTGACGGAGGGCGTCCTACATCGGTATCTTATCTAAGTTTTACTAATCCTATCCCTAATGATAAACCCGAAATAGCTTCATCAACGGCTATTGCAGGTGAATTGCTTGGCATGAAACTAATTTACCTTGAAGCAGGAAGTGGTGCTCAAATTCCTGTACCGGCATTTATGATTCAGCAGGTAAGGAAATCCATTGATATACCCTTAATAGTAGGAGGAGGAATCAATACGACAGAAAAAGCAATAAATGCTCTTCATGCAGGTGCTGATATGATCGTGGTCGGGAATAAATTAGAGCAGAATCCTGATTTTATCAAAGATGTATCTTACGTTCTGAAAAAATTTAATGAATCTTTAGATATTCATTAAGGATTCCCTTCTTCTCATTTTTCCAGCAGGAATACCAAACATCATCTTAAACCTTCTGCAGAAATAGGCAGTGTCTTTATACCCCACATCCCGGCCTATTTCACGAATGCTCTTCTTTGTAGTTCTCAGCAAGTTAACTGCCATTTCCATGCGTTGATATTCTATGTAATCCTGGGGATTTATCCCTGTAAGCATCTTAAAATACTGTCCTACATAGTCTTCCGATACATTGGCAACACTGGATAATATGTTGTTGGATAGGTCGCCCTGCAGGTTTTCGCGGATATAAGTAAAGATGTCAATAAGCCTTGGATCTTTAAAATAAGTGATGTTCGTGGCCAATTGTTCAACAAATAGTTGATTTTCAATAATATACCGGGTAATCTCTACCACCATATACTCTGTAAGTGCTTTTACAACCCGCTCATGCCCGGCAGATGAAGATTCCGATTCGGATAAGATCGTGTTGATAAGGGAGTTTATATGCTTACTCTTTATAATGAAAGGAGGGATGTCAAGCGAAGCAAAGAAATTAACCGAATCAAAAACTTTTGCTTCAAAAGTAATGTAGCTGAAGATCTCTTGTGTGGAGTTTGCTACTTCAGAATAATTGATACTTTGAAGGAATGATTCTTTTCGGGTAATATAGGCATCGGATGAGCCTTTGGAATTCATTGCGTTTCCATAGGTAATTGATACATTTCTCCCGCCGGGAATTAGTAATACCTCACCTTTCTGTACGACCTGATTCTCGGGGCCATATCTTAATTCCCCATTATGAACAATAAATACTGTGTTTTCTACATCGTAGAAATTTTCGTTAGATACCGATTGAATAATCTTAATATTCTTCGATTTATTGTACTTTATTCCTAATGATTCAATTATTTTATTATAATCTTCCATCTCATTATAATTAAATCTTTCACTCCTGAATTGGATAATTTTGTAAAATAGTTATACAATAACGGTAATTAAATTGTAAAATACAAATTATATATTGTAAAAGTACAAAATTTTTTTGGAATATGTATATCTGAATCTAAAATTTTAAAAATGGCAATTCTTGCAATAGTGTATTTATGAATTGTATTTAACTAAGATTGCTTAGTAAAATCAGACGGATTTAAGAATTTCACGTGCAATTACAAGTCTTTGAATTTCAGAAGTTCCTTCATAAATCTGGGTGATTTTCGCATCCCTGAGCATTCTCTCAACATGATATTCTTTAACGTATCCATATCCTCCATGGATCTGTATGGCTTCGTTGGCAACATCCATAGCAGTTTGTGAGGCTACTAATTTGGCTACAGCACTTTCTTTTGCATAAGGGCTATCCTGATCCTTCAGGTAAGCTGCCTTATAACATAACAATCGACTTCCTTCAATGGCGGCATGCATATCAGCGAGTTTAAACTGTATTGCCTGGTGTGCTGATATAGGTTTATCGAAGGCTTTTCTTTCCAGGGAATATTTAAGTGATGCTTCATAGGCCCCGGCAGCTATTCCAAGTGCCTGAGCAGCTATACCCACCCGGCCCCCGTTCAGTATATTCATAGCGATCTTAAAGCCCATTCCTTCAACTCCCAATAAGTTCGATTTGGGGACTTTAACATCATTGAACATTATAGAATGTGTATCTGAACTGCGAATTCCCAGCTTATTCTCTTTTGGCCCAACCTGAATACCGTCCCAATTCTTTTCTACAACAAAAGCATTTATACCCTTATGTCCCAGATCTGGATCAGACTGGGCGATTACAATGTATATGGAGGCATTACCTCCGTTTGTGATCCAGTTTTTTACCCCGTTTAAAAGATAATGATCTCCCTTATCTTCGGCTTTTGTCTTTATAGCTGTAGCATCCGATCCTGCCTCTGGTTCTGAAAGGCAAAAAGCTCCCAGGATAGTGCCTGGTGCAAGCTGAGTAAGGTATTTGTTTTTTATTTCCTCGCTGCCATATTCTTCCAGACCCCAGCAAACAAGAGAATTATTTACTGACATGATCACGGCAGCGGCTGCATCAATTTTGGAAATTTCCTCCAGGGCGATCACATAAGCCAGGGTATCCATACCACTGCCCTGGTATTTTGGGTCTACCATCATTCCAAGGAAACCTAATTCCCCCATTTTTTTCACCTGATCATGTGGGAATTGTTGTTTCTCATCCCGTTCCAGTATTCCTGGAAGAAGTTCATGCTGAGCAAAATCACGGGCAGCTTCCTGAACAGCCAGGTGTTCTTCACTCAAGGAAAAGTCCATACAAAAAGTTTTAGAATCGTGCTAGATGCAATATAAAATTAATCTCTTGATCCTCCTAAAAATATCATCAGATAATACAGGAGTGATACAAGAGAACCAATTGCGGCTACTACATAGGTCATAGCGGCCCACTTCAATGCATCTTTAGCCATTTTGTATTCTGATGGATCTACAATATTCCTTTCCTCAACCCAGGCAAGGGCTCTTGAACTGGCATTAAATTCAACAGGCAGTGTTATAAAAGCAAATAAAGTCAATACAGAATAACAACCGATAATAATCAAGAGGACCAGATCAGTTGGAAAGGAACCATATAAAAATCCAAAACCAAATATGCTGGCCAGTACAACAAAATTCAAGATTCTACCACTTGCATTTTGTATTGGGACTAATGCACTTCGGAGTTTTAGTGGGGCGTAACCGGTAGCATGCTGAACGGCGTGCCCGCATTCGTGTGAGGCTACGGCAGCAGCAGCAGCATTGCTTCCATAATATACAGGCTCACTTAGGTTTACAGTCTTATTCATCGGGTTGTAATGGTCAGTTAAATGCCCCTTAACAGATGTAACCTGAACATCCCGGATCCCATTATCGGCAAGCATCAATTCAGCAATCTGGGCCCCGGTTAAATTGTTTTTTAAACCAATTTTAGAATATCGTTTGAATTTACTTTTTAAAGTTGAGCTTACTGCTAAACTTACAATCATGAAAAATATGGCAATTACAATGATCATATTAATATTTTTTAATTTTATTAATTATTTCGGTTGTTGAATATCCTTCCAGAATCTCTATTGTTTTGACTTCACCACCATTTCCCAATACGAATTCGGCACCCACAATGTTTTCTATTGAATAATCCTTTCCTTTAATGAGAATATCAGGCTTTACCTTTTTAATCAATTCCAGTGGTGTTTCCTCATCAAAAGCAATGACCAGGTCTACAAAGGCCAGCGCTGCAAGCATTCTTGACCGTGATAATTCTGAATTAATGGGGCGGTTCGGACCTTTCAACTGTCTTACACTGCCATCTGTGTTCAATCCAATAACCAGTCTATCGCCAAGGTTCCTCGATTTTTCCAGGTAATCCAGATGGCCAAGATGGAGAATATCAAAACAGCCATTTGTAAACACAACTTTATGCCCATTCTTTTTCCACTCATTTATTTTGTTGATCCCTTTGTCAAGAGGCAATATTTTCCGGCTCGTTTCCATTTGGATTTTTATGTAAGAATAAACTGATTATGAAACTGATCCCACCAATTATCACAATCGAAACAAATTGAGAAGTATGTAATAATGTGGCAAATAATACGCCATCTTCTTTACTGATGCCATATAACATAAGAACACCGCCAACGAAAGCATGATATGTGCCTATTCCTCCCTGTACCGGTGCAGCCATTCCAAGACCACCTGCCATTAAAATTGATAATCCTGCGAAGAAGTCAAGACCGGATGTTTCAGGGAATGAAAAGATAATAATATATGACATTAAATAATACAAAATCCAGATCATTGCAGTGGATACGAAAAAGGCGGTTTTTTCTTTGACTTTCCGGATACTTTTTAATCCGCTGATTAGATCATAGACCATTGGCCTGAATTTCTTATACAGGCTTGAGGAACGTATTGATTCTTTATTTCTTCTGAACAAGTATGTCCCTATCAGGATTATGAAAAAAAGAATTCCCCCCAGAACCAGGTAATTGGCCAGGTTAAATCCAGAAATGATAGAATCAAAATAATTAGTTAAAAAGGTTTTTAAGGTTTTGAACTCAATGATAATTGTCGAGAAGATTAATAAGATCAAGAGTATAAGGTCAAGTATCCTTTCGCTAATTACTGTTCCTAGGGAGGCAGGTATAGCTACATTATCAGTTTTTTTCAAGATGGCACACCTGGTGATCTCTCCCATTCTGGGCAAAAGTAAGTTTGCAAAATACCCTACCATAACCGCAATAAAAGCCCGGAAAGAATTTACATTGTAATTGATAGGTTTTAACAGTAAAGTCCACCTATATCCTCGCAGGAAATGGCTAAACAGGGATAGTGCAATAGATATATATACAAAAGTAAAATTAGCCTTTTTAAATTTTTCGAAAAGAAGGTTGAGATCAATATCCCTGAATACATACCAAAGCAAGCCCAATGCAATTATTAAGGTAAAGCTGTACTTTAAAATGGATTTGAAAATTTTCAAGGGACTTACTGGGGTAGTTTATTTCTATCATCCGGAAAAATAACCAGTGGTTTATGAGATTTGGATTCTTCCGGGGTCATGGATGCATATGATATAATTATGATTATATCGCCAACCTGTGCCTTCCTGGCAGCGGGTCCGTTCAGACATACTTCACCGCTTCCCCTTATACCTTTGATAACATAAGTCTCAAGTCTTTCACCATTATGAATATTCACAATCTGCACCTTTTCATTTTCAACAATATTGGCTGCGTCCATCAGATCCTCATCCAATGTGATACTGCCCACATAGTGCAACTCGGCTTGTGTTATTTTTACCCTGTGAATTTTTGACTTTAAAACCTCGATAAACATGATTTTATCCTTTCAAACCGCAAAGTTACTAAATATAGTTAACGTTATCTATCAATCTAATGTTATTAAGATAACCCGCTATACACAGAGATGTTTTATTATCGTTCCTAATCTGTTTAATAATTTTGAAGTTAGCGGTATCGATCATTTCAAAATATTCGAGCTTAAGGTCCGGAGATTTGGCGAATACTTCTTTTACTTTATTTTTCACGTCGGATATGCTTTTCCCGTTCCTCAACATTTCCCGTCCAGTAATGAGACATTTATAAAACGTTGAAGCAAGGGGTCTCAGCTCTTGAGGTATTCGTAAATTTCTGGATGACATGGCCAGGCCGTCTTTTTCCCGGACCGTAGGAACACAACGGATCTGGATATTATATGATAAGTCCTCTATCAAATGCCTGATCAGGTGAAATTGCTGAAGATCTTTTTGCCCAAAATAAGTTAAGTCAGGAGATATGATATTGAACAGCTTGGAAACAACTAAAGCCACTCCTCCGAAATGACCTGGTCTGTATTTGCCTTCCAGGACTCGGCCGAACTCCCCAAAACTGAAGTCTGTTATTCTGTCATTTTCATTCTCGTATAGATCCTTACGGGGTGGAGCATATACGATATCACAACCCTCCTGTTTCAATTTATTAAGGTCCTCCTCAAATGTTTCAGGGTAATTCTCGAAGTCTTCTTGATTATTGAATTGTGTTGGATTAACGAATATACTACAGATGGTTGTATCCGCTTCCTTAATAGAAGCATTCACCAGCGATAAATGACCATTATGAAGGGCTCCCATTGTCGGGACCAGGCCGATTTTCCTTCCTTTTGATCGTTCTTTCTGCAAAACGGGGAATAAGTCGGATTTCAGGTTAATGACTTTCATTTACTAGTTTTTGAACCTTAGCTGCAAAGATAAAATTACTTTTTTAATATTGATTAAGTACTAAAATAGCTGAATATGTAGTACCTTTGTAAATCTTTTCATTAGTAAAAACCAAATAGATAGATTATGTCAAAACTTCGAATTCTCTACGTAGCGAGTGAGATCAATCCTTTTCTACAAACATCAGAAGTAGCAGAATTTGTAAGGCAATTGCCGCAACGCATGCAGGAAAAGGGTATGGAAATCCGAATTCTTGTGCCTCGATTCGGATTAATAAATGAAAGAAAAAACCGATTACATGAAGTTGTAAGGTTGTCCGGAATTAATATTTCAGTTGGCGAAGAGGAAAAACCTCTGGTCATAAAAGTAGCATCAATTCCTAATGCCAAACTTCAGGTTTATTTTATTGACAACGAAGATTATTTTCATAGAAAATCAGTCTTTTATGACAAGGAGAATAATTTTTATGAGGACAATGATGAAAGAGCCATATTCTTTTGCAAAGGTGTAATTGAAACGGTTAAGAAATTGGGATGGGCGCCAGATATCGTTCACTGCAACGATTGGATGACCAGTTTAATTCCAATGTATCTTAAAACTACTTACAAAAATGATCCGATCTTCCATAATACCAAAACGGTATTTACGGTCTACAATAATTCTTTCGATTATAAGTTTAATGGAGATCTGATAGACAAAGTAAAAATGCTCGATATTGATGATAGTATGTTAACAAATCTTGAGTCAGGTGATTTCGAGGGTTTTATTAAAATAGGCATTGAATATTCCGATTCTGTGATTAAAGCCGGCGAAAAACTGGAAACAAGTTTGAATAAGCTTTTTGATGAGATTCCTGGAGATAAGAAGGTGGATAAAATAGACAAGGAAGATGACTATCTGGAATCATACTATAATCTCTATCACGAGCTTGCTGGGTAAAACTCATTATGGGTTACTAGTTCTAGTAACCCTTTTTCTTTTTGCTTGTGAGGAACCTAATGAAATAGGACTCGAACTTACCGGGGACCCTAATAGAATAGGTGTTTTTTATCAGGAGATAGACCTGAGCACAAGTCTGATCAATAACGATTCACTTTTTACATTATCCGTTCAAAGACTGCTGGTTGGAAAAACGTTTAATGAAGATTTTGGTTCATTATCAGCTGCCTCTTTTACACAATATGGGTATTCAGGGGCTAAATTGGATGTGCCGGAAGATGCAGTTTACGATTCACTAGTTCTGTATATAAAAAGTGATTATGTATATGGGCCTGGAATAACTGAATATCAACGATTTACCGTACACGAATTAACGGAAGATCTCTATGATACAGCGGCGTATTTCAGTTTCAGTTCTGCTGAATATGATCCTAATCCTATATCAACAGCGGATTTTATCTTGCCGGAAAGAGCAGACACTGTACTATCTTTTAAAATTGACGATACGTATGGGCAACGACTTTTCGAGGCTGCCCAGGATACAAATGTAGTTGATCCTGCTGATTTAGGAACCTTACAGGCTCTGTTTAAAGGTTTTGCATTCATTTCAGATCAAAATAATAATTCTGTATTGGGTATTAACGCCGGAAATGATTCTACATTTCTCAGATTATATTATTCTGAAGATACAATTCAATACAGTTATCCTTTTGAGTTTTTTGGTGTTGCAAATTTCAATCAGATACTTACTGACAGAACTGGCACGCCATTGGATGGAATAGAAGATCAACATTATCAGGATTTTATTCCAACTAATGATAATGCATATATTCAGTCAGGTGCTGATCTGGTTACAAAGCTTGATTTCACACCTTTTCTGTATTTTTTTGATACTATTGAATATGCCTTAATAAATCAGACGGTGATCTCCATAAATATTGATCAACCGGATTTTAATGAGCTTCCCCCATCTTACTTATATTTTTATTTTCATGATGAAAATAATAAGCGGTTAAAAGAAGCAGGTCAATTTTTAGGAATTCTCCAGGATGGCTCTACTGACCTCCAGCGCGCTATTTATAATGAAGAAGATCTATCGTATGAAGCACCGATCACAATTTTCAGCGACAGGTTGATTAAAGGTACTTTTTCAGATACAACCGTCCTTATGTATCCACCAGAATTTGGCATTACTAATACTGTAAATCAATTTCTGGTAAGCCCAAGTAAAATCGTTCTAAAAATTTATTATTCTAAGGTGAAATAGCCTGCTGATCTAAAAACACATTCCCCATTTCTTATCCATTACTTTAATGCTTAAAAATAAGCAGCACTGAATCTTTATATTTTTTAAAATATTCTTCAAAAAATATTATTTATTAACAAAATAATCCTATATTTAACGGTTCATTAAAACTCAAACAACCTATGTGTGGAATAATGGCTTATATCGGGAACCAGGAGGCGCTACCAATAATACTAAATGGATTAAAGCGCCTTGAATATCGAGGATATGACAGTGCTGGCGTCGCAATTCTTAACGATAAACTTAAAATTTCAAAAAAGAAAGGACGGGTGATCGATCTTGAAGATCATCTGGAAAAGAAAGATTTGCATGGATCGATAGGGATCGGTCATACCAGGTGGGCCACTCATGGGGAACCTAATGATCAAAATGCCCATCCACATATTTCCGGAAATGGAAGGATAGTTCTTGTCCATAATGGAATAATCGAAAACTATAATACAATCCGCAAGGAACTATCCCGGTCTGGCCATCAGTTTCAAAGCGAAACGGATTCAGAAGTACTTGTTCATTTTATTGAAAGTATCCAGGTTCAAAATCAATGCAGCCTGGAGAAGGCCACGCGTATTGCTTTATCGAATGTAGTTGGCGCCTATGCCATTGTTCTGCTTTCCCTGGATGAACCTGACCGTATAGTGGCTGCCCGTAAAAGTAGTCCACTTGTTATAGGTGTTGGAAAAGATGCCTATTTTGTAGCATCTGATGCTTCACCAATCATTGAGTATACCAAAGATGTCATCTATTTGAAAGATTCTGAGATAGCTGTTATCGAAAAGAATGACCTTTTACTGAAAGATGTAAATAATGTTAAATCACTGCCTTTTGTACAAACCCTTGAAATTGATCTGGATTCCATTGAAAAAGGTGGATATGATCATTTTATGCTCAAAGAGATCTTTGAACAGCCAAGGTCTATAGGTGATTGTATGAGGGGGCGTCTTAATGCCGAAACCGGTCATCTGGTATTAGGAGGGATACAGGAATATGCAGATCAGCTTCTAAATGCAGAACGAATTATTATGATCGCCTGTGGCACTTCCTGGCATTCCTGCCTGGTGGCTGAATACTTTTTTGAAGAGTTCTGCAGGATTCCAGTGGAGGTTGAATATGCCTCAGAATTCAGATACCGCAATCCTGTGATTGAAAAGGGTGATATCGTGATTGCCGTTTCTCAATCAGGTGAGACCGCAGATACACTGGCAGCAATTGAGATGGCCAAATCGAAATATGCGATTGTATTCGGAATATGTAATGTGGTTGGAAGTTCTATTTCAAGAGCTTCACATGAGGGAGCGTATACACATGCCGGACCGGAGATCGGAGTAGCCAGTACTAAGGCCTTTACCGCACAATTAATTGTCCTGAACATGATCGCCTTACAATTAGCAAAGAAGAAAGGATATCTTGATCAGGAGAAATTCAATTCAATGCTTAAGGAAATGTCCACTATCCCTGAAAAAGTGGAGCGAGCTTTAAAGAATAATGATAAAATCAGAGAGGTTGCTTATAAATATAAGGATGCTTCTAATTCTATATATCTTGGAAGGGGATATAATTTTCCAGTAGCTCTTGAAGGTGCATTAAAGCTAAAAGAAATATCCTATATCCATGCGGAGGGATACCCTGCTGCTGAAATGAAACATGGGCCAATAGCTCTAATCGATGAGAACATGCCTGTAGTTGTAATTGCAACCAAAGACAGTACTTACGAGAAAATTGTGAGTAATATTCAGGAAGTTAAAGCCAGAAAGGGAAAAATCATTGCCATTGTGACTGAAAATGATTCAACAATTAAGGAGTTTGCCGATCATATAATAGAAATACCTGAGATAAGCGAGGTGCTTTCTCCTCTGCTCACGGTAATACCTCTTCAATTACTTGCCTATCATATTGCGGTAATGAGAGATTGTAACGTGGACCAACCTAGAAACCTGGCCAAATCCGTAACTGTGGAGTAAGTTAAGCATGGTGGGGTAGGAATATCTAAATCAGATTGACTTCCCAGAATATGATGGAATATACCCCGTATCTTATAAACCTTGATAAGGCATAGATCCAGAATTTTCTGAATGGATAATTTACAGATCCCATTAACATGCTTATACCTGAAAATGGCAATGGGGTTAGTGCGGCTACCACAATAACAAAAAATCCGTATTCGTTGAGGTATTTCTGATATTTGATTAAATACCTCCTTTTTATAAAACGATAAATGATGGTTGAATTCAGCTTAACACCGATCCAGAATCCAAGTAATCCTGCCATGTAGGAAATTATGGCCAATACGGATATATCAAATATGTATGTATTCAGGTCGTTTGCTGATGTGGACCAGATAAAGAACACCTCCGGTGGTATTATTCCAAAGAAAATTTCTGATAAAGTGTAAATCGTAAAAACAAGAAAGGGATTATCATAAATGGGTTTAAGAAACTCAAAATTTTCCGGTTTTGCGAATTTTTTAAACAATATGAATAGGGCAATAAAAACAGCAAGGATCAAAACTCCCCTCAGGAAATTCCGAATAAAAAAAACGCCTTTATCTGATATGCCCATATTATTTTTTGTGAAAGGTTTCGAAAATAATCATATTTATCATGATTTTTCAATCGATTATAAATTATTTAAATCTTCAGGAAATATAAAAGATTATTCCATTCAAATTGAATCATTAACCAGCTAGGTATTGATAATACTTTTAGTTTTTTTGGGAAAATTAAGATTTTGAGTACTTTTTAGCACATATAAACATAAAAGATGAATCAGATTACCAAAGAAGATATTGCTGTATCAATACGTGACATACCTGACTTTCCTAAAAAGGGGATTTTGTTTAAGGACCTTACCACTGCATTCAAAAAACCAGAAATTTTAAGGGCTATTTCAGATGATCTATTTGGCTATTATTCTTCTATGGGCATTACCAAAGTGGTTGGAATTGAGTCCAGGGGATTTATAGCAGGAAGTATTCTTGCCAGCAGGCTCGGTGCTGGTTTTGTGCCCGTCAGAAAACCTGGAAAGTTGCCCGCGGATACCTATTCTTATGAGTATAAACTCGAATATGGAACCGACACCATCGAGATCCACAAAGATTCGCTAGATACAAATGATATAGTTTTGCTTCATGACGATTTACTTGCAACTGGCGGTACAGCAAGTGCTGCCCTTGAATTAATAAAAAAGTTCGAGGTAAGTAAAGTAATGATAAATTTTATCGTTGAACTCTCATTTTTGAAAGGCCGGGATTCCCTTGGCGACGGGTATGACATTTACTCTATGATCACATTCTGACAATTTTTCAGTTTGTCAGGCCATGCGGGATAGAAGAAAATATGTCTACCGTTGCACGTGATTTATTTAACGTATAAAAATGTAGACCCGGAGCTCCTTTTCTGAGAAGATCTATACATTGTTCAATGGCCAGGTCCACACCGGTTCGATACATTATCTTTGGATCATCCTGTATGGGTTCGAACCTTCGAACGATCGAATCAGGGATTGTGGCCCCGCTCATCTTAGAAAATTTGCTGATCTGTTTGTAATTGGTGATAGGCATTATTCCGGGTATAATGCGCTTGTTTATATTTGCCTTCCTGGCGCGGTCAACAAAATCAAAATACAGATCATTATCAAAGAACATCTGGGTAATTATGAAATCAGAACCCTGGTCAATTTTATATTTCATCCATTTGATATCTTCTTCAATATTCCTGGATTCCTGGTGGCCTTCAGGGTATCCGGCCGCACCAATTGAAAATGCATCCAGCGATTTTGCAATGGGTATAAGATCACTCGCATGAAGGAAATCAGTATTCAATCCACTTGATCCTTCAGAAGGCAGGTCTCCCCGAAGAAGCATCAAGTTTTCAATTTTTCGTTCGATCAGGTATTTCAGGTCTTCCTCAACCTTAGCTTTATTTGCATTGATGCAGGTATAATGGGCCATTGTTGTCAACCCGATCTTGTTTTGAATATAATCGACCAGGTCGAAGGATAATTCTTGTGTTGAACCTCCTGCTCCATAAGTTACAGAAACAAATGAAGGACTGAGTTTTAAAAGCTGCCCAACGTTTATACCTAATTCCAGAATGGACTGGTAATTCCTTGGTGGGAAGAATTCAAATGAAAAGGTTTTATTATGATATTCAAATATCTCTGTAATTCTCAAAGCCTGTGTTGTTTGATATAATCTATATTGATATTAAATGACCGGAAATATATTAAATTGATTTGATTAAAACGATGGAAATGCATTTTTTCAATACTTTTTTAATGGTAGATAAAATTAAACCACCGTTTTTTATAGTATTATAATTAACTGGTAAAGAGCTAGATTTAAAAAATATTTGAGACATTAAATTCTCATTTATTTGCCATTTTTGCTATGGCTTTAAAGGATAGGTAAGGATCCCATTTTTTAATATATGAGAAAATAGAATTTACAGGGATTAAAAAGCAAGATATATGGAACAACAGAATAGTATTGTCGATATAGTTACCCGCCAAAGACAATTTTTCCTTACAGGAGTTACAAAAAGTATAAATTACAGGAAGGAACAACTCCGTAAACTGCGCGATTTGATCATCGAAAATGAAAAAGCAATCTATGAAGCTTTAAGAACGGATTTCAGAAAACCAGCTTTTGAGTCCTATTTATCCGAAAATGGCTATATGGTATTGGAAATCAATCAGTTTTTAAAGAAGTTAAAAAGATGGGCCAGTCCCAAAAGATTACCTTCTAATCTTCTGAATTTTCCTTCTACAAGTTTTCTCATGCATGAGCCATATGGCGTTTCATTGATCATTGCACCCTGGAATTATCCATTTCAATTAGCTATGGGACCTCTTGCTGGCGCTATGGCAGCAGGTAATTGTGCAATCCTTAAACCTTCCGAATTAGCTCCTGCCACAAGTGCCTTAATGAAAAAGCTAATCAACGATAATTTTGACGATTGCTATATTCATGTGATGGAAGGGGATGCCAGGGTCACGCAATCCTTACTTGAGGAAAAATTTGATTATATCTTCTTTACCGGAGGGACCTATGTTGGTAAAATCATTGCAACAGCAGCTGCTAAAAACCTGACGCCAGTCACACTTGAGCTGGGTGGTAAAAGTCCATGTATAGTCGATGGCACCATGAATATGAAACTGGCTGCCAGGCGAATAGTATGGGGAAAGTTTTTAAATAATGGACAAACTTGTGTGGCGCCCGATTATATTTATGTGGACATAAAATATAAGGATGATCTTTTGATTGCTTTGAAACAGGAGGTTATTAAGGCCTTTGGGGAGGATCCCAAAAACAGTGAAGATCTTGCCAGAATCATTAACCAGAAACACTTTAATCGCGTTAAAGCCCTGATCCCTGATTCCAAGATATATCATGGGGGCCAATCTGTGGAAGCGGAACTATTTATTGCACCTACCATCCTGCAGGATGTAAATTGGGAAGATGATATTATGAAGGAAGAGATCTTCGGACCTTTACTTCCAGTTTTATCGTACCAAAATATTGATGAAGTAATTCTCCACCTAAAAAGAAAGGACAAGCCTTTATCCTTATATGTCTTTTCCACTAGAAAACCTTTTATTAATAAGGTTCTCAATGCGTTAAGTTTTGGATCAGGGGCTATCAATGACGTAGTCATACAATATGGGAATCCATTTGTTCCCTTTGGTGGTGTCGGTCAGAGTGGATACGGTGCTTACCATGGAAAACATAGTTTTGAAACTTTCAGCCATAAGAAAGGAATTGTTAAAAAAGGGAATTGGTTGGACGTGCCGGTACGATATGCTCCCTTTGGGTCTAAACTGAAATGGCTCAAAAGGTTATTTAGTATAAACTTTGAGTTGTAAAATCAAAAAAAAATCCCGCCGAAGCGGGATTGAAATTATTTGTTTTTACTATCTTGTTTCCCTTGTGGAGCGTCTGGTTTTGCGATTGATTCACGCATATCTGTATCGGCCTGGATATTTTTAAACTTATAATAATCCATAATACCTAAATTACCAGATCGGAATGCTTCAGAAATAGCTTTTGGAATCTCTGCTTCCGCCGCGATAACCTTAGCCCTCATTTCCTGAGAAACAGCCTTCATTTCCTGTTCCTGAGCAACAGCCATAGCCCTTCTTTCCTCTGCTTTAGCTTCAGCAACTTTCAGGTCTGCATTTGCCTGGTCGATCTGAAGTTTCGCCCCAATATTGGTGCCTACATCCACATCAGCAATATCGATAGATAAAATTTCGAAGGCAGTACCGGCATCCAATCCTCTTTCCAGTACAAGTTTGGATATCTTATCAGGATTTTCAAGTACCTGCTTATGTGATTTTGCAGAACCTATTGAAGTCACAATACCCTCACCAACTCTGGCAAGAATAGTGTCTTCCCCGGCTCCTCCAACCAATTGTTGAATATTAGCCCTCACTGTAACTCTGGCGGTAGCTATCAATTGAATACCATCAGCTGCAACAGCAGCTACTTTTGGGGTAGTAATGACCTTTGGATTTACAGAGATCTGTACTGCTTCAAAAACTTCTCTTCCTGCAAGATCTATTGCAGTAGCTTGTTTGAATGTTAAATTGATATTTGCCTTATCCGCAGAAATTAGAGCTTTAATGACATTTGGCACGTTACCACTCGCTAAATAGTGAGTTTCGAGATCATTGGTTGTTACTTGCAATCCTGCTTTTGTAGCAGTTATCATTGCCGTAACGATAATTCCAGGGGGTACTTTCCTTATTCGCATAAAGACGAGTTCGAAAAGTCCTACTTTGACGCCTGAGAAAATGGCTGTTATCCACAAATTGACCGGTACAAAGTACAGGAATACAAACAGGAAAACAACGGCGGCAAAGACAATAAGAAGTAGCATTAATGCACTGTTCATATTATTTATTTATAGGTTCAACGATAATTTTATTATTCTTCAAAGATACAATTCTGATTTTAGTATCTGCAGTCAGGTAATTGCCGAGGGTAGTTACCTCATATATCTTTTCCTTAAATTCCCCCTTTCCCATCGGCCTTAGAGAAGAAGCGGTAATACCTTCTTCACCCACCTGCAAATCCTCTTTGTCACCTTCATTCACTTTGCTGTTCATTGATCCTTTAAGTGCGAATTTTTCCCAGACTCCCGATTTCAAACTATACACCAGCGCTCCAATCCCTATTGTACCTGCAACAACAAAAACGATTGACCCAATGCCCGCTCCAAAGCTTATATAACTGATGATAATTCCAATAATAGTAAATATCAGGCCAAATAATCCTAGAAGGGTTGTGCCGGGTACAAAAATGATCTCAGCAATGATGAATCCAAGGCCAAAAAAAATCAACAATATAACAGCTAACCATTCTACCATATCAGGTGAATTGCATTAACCAAAGATAAATAAATACTTAGAAATGACTACTAAAAAATCAATAAGCTTTTGCGAAAACAACTCTTTGTTTAGAAGGTTTTCCTGAATATATACATTTGCCTTCTTCAACATTGTCGTCTATAGGGATAAGACGGATGGTTGCTTTCGTCTCATCTTTAATACGCGCCTCTGTTTCGGCAGTTCCATCCCAATGAGCCAGGACAAATCCACCCTTTTTATCTAAAATCTCTTTAAATTCATCATAAGAGTCGGTAGAACGGGTATTTTCTTTCCTGAAATTAAGTGCTTTCTCATATATTTTGTTATGAATATCAGGCATCAGGGATTCTATATGTGTCAGGATACTATCCATATCTATAAAAGTCTTCTCCCCGGTATCTCTTCGGGCAATCTCAACTGTATTGTTTTCGAGGTCCTTAGGGCCAATAGCCAGGCGGACAGGAACACCTTTTAACTCATATTCCGCAAATTTCCACCCTGGTTTATGTGTGTCACGATTGTCAAAATGTACTGCAAATCCTTTTTCCGAAAGTTGTGACTTAATTTTATCGGCCTTTTCGGTAATCAGACTACGTTGTTCTTCCGTTTTATAAATAGGAACGATCACAACTTGAATAGGTGCAAGATTTGGAGGAAGGATCA
Organism: uncultured Cytophagales bacterium; assembly: GCA_942491935.1. Classification (GTDB taxonomy): domain Bacteria; phylum Bacteroidota; class Bacteroidia; order Cytophagales; family Cyclobacteriaceae; genus JAGTVG01. Next base: position 56,011 of record CALOCZ010000068.1, on the reverse strand, counting down.
GGCCATTGTCATCAGAATGCGCCATAACCAAGGCTCCCATTAGCCTTGTGCTTACACCCCATGAGGTGCCCCATACATAATCCAGGCCTCCTTCTTTGGTGGCGAATTTGACATCGAATGCTTTGGCAAAGTTTTGTCCAAGAAAATGTGATGTGCCAGCCTGAAGGGCTTTTCCATCCTGCATTAATGCTTCAATGCAATATGTGTCAATGGCACCTGCAAACCTTTCACTTTCGGATTTAACACCTTTCAGGATAGGGATCGCCATATGCTTTTCGGCAAATTCACCGTAAATATCAAGGATCGTTAGTGTTTCCTCTATTGCCTCCTCTTGTGTTTCATGGGCGGTATGACCTTCCTGCCATAGAAATTCCGCTGTGCGAAGGAAAAGTCTGGTACGCATCTCCCACCGAACCACATTTGCCCACTGGTTCAATAATAAGGGCAGATCCCGGTACGATTGGATCCAGTTTTTATAAGTGTTCCAGATTACCGTCTCAGAAGTCGGTCGGATGATAAGTTCCTCCTCGAGCTTTGCTTCAGGATCAACAATAATCCCTTTCCCATGCTCATCATTTTTTAGCCGATAGTGTGTAACTACCGCACATTCTTTCGCAAATCCTTCAACATGGGCAGCTTCACGGCTCATATAGGACTTTGGAATAAACAATGGGAAGTATGCATTCTTGTGGCCAGTAGCTTTGAACATCTTATCAAGTGTTGCCTGCATTTTTTCCCATATGGAATACCCATATGGTTTTATAATCATACAGCCCCGGACAGCCGAATTTTCAGCCAGATCCGCCTTTTTTACCAGTTCATTATACCATGAGGAATAATCTTCAGAACGTGTTGGTAATCCTTTTCCCATTATTTAATCTTTTGTGATATTGGTATGATATTTGCTTAATTACTATTAGTAAAGTGTGAAATTACAAACTTCGAATTAATTACAATGTAATTTTGAGAACTTTTGTAATTTGTTCTTATTAAAAATGGATAGTATATTTATACTTAGAAATTAAATCGGGTACGAGATATGAAAGCGAGAAGAAAAATAAAACTTATCAGCCTGGCAGTTATCGCAATGATAATTGCTTCAGCAAGTGTTTCTTTTTCACAGGATGAATACGATGATATGTATTTTAATCCCAGTGACAGGAAAGAGGTGAAGTTCAATGAGGATATGATCAAGGTCAATGCCGGTGCAAGTGACGTTGCTACTAAGGCTATGGCCAAAAACACGACGAAGAGTGATGTTATAAATCCTGCCTATAGTGCAACCGAATATGGAAACCTGGATGAAAACTATTCAACAAAAACAGTAAATCCAGAGTATATTGAACGATATAAAGAAAATCCTAAAGGAACTGAATCTACAACAGAAATTGCTGATGGTGATTCATATTATGATGATTATTATGAAAGAGCTGTGATGCCGGGAGAAACTGAAAAAGGTTCTGAAAAGGTAAATTACCCATACCCAAGTTCTTACTATGGAGGAGGTTATAATGCAATGTCAAGATCAAGTATGTACAGGAATCCTTGGTATGATCCGTTTTATTGCGGAGGATTCTCACCTGGTTTTAGCATGGGATTAGGATATACTTTCGGATATATGCCAGGATTCAGCATGAGCATGGGTTATGGTACAGGAATGGGATACGGAGGTTACAATCCATATGGATTTTACGATCCTTATATGGCCCAAATGGGAAGATATAATGATCCATTCAGTCCCTGGGGATACGATCCCTTTTATAGCCCATACTCTTACAATTCAATGTATAGAAATTCTATGATGTATGGATATGGTCGATCAGGGTATTATAATCCATATTCTTATGGAAACGGTGGCGGATATAATTCATATGTAGTAGTACCGGCTAGCAGCGGTTCAAAAACATCAAATAATGCTGCAGTTGCTGAATCAAATACCCTCAGATCACCTGCTTATAGACAACGTGTTTCCCGTGGTGCTGACAAGATAGCTGGCGACACTAAAGATGTCCCTAATACCAGAAGAGCAATTGCTTCTCGAAATACAAACAATGAACGGATATCTACAGCAAATGCCAGAGTTGCTTCTGCAGAAAGAGATTTCTCCAGATCACAGAATGAGTATTACAGTAGGAATGGATCCCGTAATGCCACATCTGCGGTATCAGCCAGGACAGCCGAAAGAAGCAGCACATATACTAGTTCAAGGAACCTGCAAAATTCCATAAATACCACAAGCGCGGCCAGAGTAAGGTCAACCAGAACGAACTCAGACTATTCCAGACCTTCATATAAATCAACGAGGGAGCAAAGATCTGTTACAACTGGAAGCAGTTCAGGTAGATCATGGTCCAACAGCGGCTCTTACAAGTCGTCACGATCCTCTGGTAACAGTAGTTATACACCAAGGTCCAGTGGAAGCAGTTATTCTGGAAGTTCAGGATCAAGTTTCAGGTCTTCTTCCAGTAGCGGTAGTTCCTCAGGATCTATTTCAGGAGGTGGTTCACGTAGCAGTGGCTCAAGCGGAGGTGCATCAAGAAGCGGAAGAGGAAACTAAGTATCGAAGGAGGATTAGCTAATCCAGATTATCACAAAAAATGAAAAAGTGGTTTAAGCTTATATTGTTAAGCGTAGGAGGGGTATTTATTTTAGACTCTTCTTCAGCCCAGGTAACACCAACAGCATTGGGATTGTTATTCAGTCAGACGAACTATGGAGGCACAGCCAGGGTCCGTTCCTTAGGAGAAGCAAATACGGCATTGGGCGGAGACCTCTCTTCAATAACATCTAATCCTGCCGGATTGGGATTTTATAATAGGTCTGAAGTTAGTATAAGCCCATTGGCAGGCTTTAATTCAACCAGCGCTACGTATCTTGATGTTACAACAAATACTTCCAGTTCTGCATTTGGACTGGCTAATATAGGGGTTGCACTCAATAGCAAAAGGCCTGACAATATTCCTGGTTCCTGGAAGGGAGGTACTTTCGGTTTTTCCTATAACCGACTAAATGACTTTAGTAATAAGGTAGTTTATAAGGGTACCAACATTGATAATGATTATCTGGATTTTGTACTTGATTTTGCTAACTCAAACGAAGCGCAACCAGGGGATTATTATCTGGTCGACCTTCCATATGCAACCTACCTGATAAATGATTATTCTGTGGATAGCAATGGGGACACAACCTTCAATGTCTGGGATACCTTTGTTGAATATGCCTCTCCTGATACTCCGGTCGATCAGCAGGAGATCATTGAAACCTCTGGATCGATTAACAAATGGGGCATATCATATGGCGGAAATATTAGTGACCGGTTCTATTTCGGATTTGGCCTGGGTGTCATGTCCTTAAGGTATGAAAATGTAAAGACCTATTCTGAAGTCAGATACCCTGAAAGCATTTTGAATAATTATACACTTTTCGAAAAACAGAATATAAACGGAACCGGCGTAAATGGGAATTTCGGAATTGTCGTAAGGCCCATTAACAAACTTACTATAGGCATATCTTACGTTACACCTACATCCTATACCATTACCGATAAATATGAAACCTCAATGCGCAGCATCTGGAATGAATCTTCATTGATTTATTATGGGGATGACCCGGGATTTACAGGTGATCAAACCTCCCAGCAAATCCCTGATGACTGGAACTATTCATTGGTAACTCCTATGCGGCTTAACACGGGCTTAGCATTCTTCTTTAATAAGAATGGATTTATAACTGCCGATGTTGAATGGGTCGATTACAGAAACATAAAATTAAGGTTTGACCAGGGAGGATTGGACGATGAGGCTGCTGAAATTAAGGAGAAATACAGGTCGGTTATAAATTACCGCATGGGCGGTGAATTCAGAGCTGGAGATTTCAGATTCAGGGTTGGATATAACTACTTAAGCAATCCCCTTAAAGATACAGAGGAACTTAATAAAGCCAAATCAACTTATTCAGGTGGATTCGGATATAGAAAGAAGAAATTCTTTATTGATATGGCGGTATTATATACTACTTACGAGAGCCTTAGGATACCTTATGTCATCTATGAAGACCAGGGAATTGGTCCAACACCTATAGCTGAAATAAAGAATAATTCTACAAGATTAGTTATTACTGGCGGATTCTTTTTTTAATCCCAATTTTATTCAGCGGCTATATACAGGATCCTTTCCTGAGAAATTATATAATCTGAAAGCTCAAACCGCATTTCCCTTCTTTGCATAATTTTTTTTTGGTGTGATCAATCAAATATTCCGAATATGAATTATAGTATGAAAGATTTTGTAATTTGTATGATACAAAGCTGAACTATAATAATAAATTTTTTAAAATGAAACGAATTCTATTCACTTTCGCTTTTTGCTCCCTGTTCTTTTCCTGTGATTCTGACAAAAGTCAGACAGATCCAGTTCAAAAACCAATAGTTTTTAAAGATTTCCCGCTCGAGGTGCCTGAGGAAAGAGCCCTGATGGCGAGATGGGAAGAGAAAAAGATATTAAAAACAAAATTAATTGATGACTTTGAATCTGAAAAAAGCTGGCATGTTGAGGGGATTGGAGAGATGGCTTATACAGATGAGCGCTCACATGACGGGAAGCAATCCCTCAGATTCAGAACCTCCCTCCGAGATGAAGAATACTACAAAAAGAATCGAAGTGAATGGGATTCTTTCAATGGAAGACAGGGGGGAAGCACTAATGTCGAACTTACTTTTAAAGAACCACAGGACTGGACGGAATATAACAGGATCTCGTTTTGGGTTTACGTCCATCCTACTGCAATGCCTACTTATTGCATTTTTATCCGCATGACCAGCCAGGATGCAATACACAGGGCCACCGATTATAATGGGATTTCCCACTTTGTACAGGACCTCAAACCAGGAGAATGGAACCATGTGATGTTTGAAATCCCACATCTTCAGAGAGATAAGGTTACCAGTTTTAATATATTTCAGATGCTGAGAGGCCATAATCCTGAAGAAGAAGGAATAGTAACCTACGATATAGATCAATTAGAAATTCAGGTGGTTGAAACAGATTTGTATGAAGGTTGGGAGGTTGAACAGGATAAATTTTCTTATAGTCATATTGGATATCTGCCTGTGCAATCAAAAGTAGCATTTGCAGGATTTAGCGGAGGGGATATTTTCGAGGTCCTTAATTCACAGGATGAAGTTGTATTTGAAGGGGATGTGGCAGTGATCAACAATAAGCAGGGAAGATTCAGGGTGCTTGATTTTTCAGCCCTAAGGGAAAGCGGAATTTTTAAATTGAAGTACGGAGAAAAAATATCCAATCCATTTCCAATTAATGAGGATATCTGGATTCAACCCTTATTTAAAACAATAAACTTCTTTTTCTGCCAGCGTTGCGGGTATAATGTGCCAGGCGTCCATCTGGAATGCCATAAAGACTGGCAGGGATTTTACGGGGATATAAAAAAAGTAATAAACGGGGGCTGGCACGACGCGGGGGATTTGTCACAAGGTTCATGGCGAACAGCTATGTCCTCCCTGGCCATGATGATGAATCTGGAAAGGCTTGAGCAAAAGGAAGGATTTGATGAATTATCAAAACGTATACGGGATGAATTGGCCTGGGGTATGGAATGGCTCCTTAAAACCAGGTTTGGAGATGGATATCATATGAGCTTTAGCGTTATGAGGATATATACCGATAATGAGATAGGAACCATTGATGATGTAGTAACTCCAGCGAAAAATGTCCCCTGGGAAAACTTTCTGGCTGCCACTGTACAAGGTAAAGCCGCAATGATGCTTAAAGAAACACATCCTGATTTGGCAGCAAAAGCTTCTGAAGCTGCGATTGAAGATTGGGATGCTGCCTATAGCAGCAGTGATGGCTGGGAAGAAGCTGATTACAGGGAGGCATCCTGGGGAGCCTCTTCCTCATTGCTTCTTGCTGAAATGACCGGTAATAAAGATTACCTTGAGCATGCCGTAAATTTTGGTTCTTTGCTGGTTAAAACTCAGGAACAGCAATTCGTTGATGGCATTCCAATAACCGGATACTTTTATACTTCTTCAGACAAGAATGAAGTAATCCATAACCGGCATGCTGCCTTTGAGGAAGCACCACTTATAGCCCTGGCTTCATTGTGTAAAAAGCTACCGGATCATAAAGACTGGATGCAATGGTATAGTGCCGCGGTACTTCATAGTGAATTCTTCATGAAGCGAGGAAGTGCAATTGCCCAACCGTTTGATCTTTTACCTAATTCAGTTTGGAAAAGATCTGAGATTGAAGCCATAGAGGATGATTCCAGGAAGGAAGATATGATGCGGCAGTTTCTGGATGGTACCGCCCTCGGCAATGATTATGTCCTGCGCACCTTTCCAATCTATTATGATGCCCTGTTCCATGGCAATACAAATATTCATATGTCAAGTACCTGGGCGCTTGCTGAAGCATCCCGACTTAGAAATGACACACAAGGTATGCAACTTGCCGGCAAGCAGTTTCAATGGCTGTTTGGAGCTAATCCATTCTCACAAAGTCTGATGTATGGAGAAGGGTATGATTTTGCACCTCATTTTGCGTATTGTCTGAAGGACCTCGTAGGTGCTCTACCAGTAGGCATGGATTGCATGTCAGGGGATGATCCTAATTGGTCAGCCACTAATACGGCCACTTACAAGGAAATTTGGGTTGAACCAGTAAATCGTTTTATGGGAGCACTTGCTGTTTATCTCAGTGAGCCGGAAATGGTATCAGGAAAATTGGATAAAGAAGAGACTGCTGTAAATATCAGCTTTGTAAAAGTAAATACTGATTCTGATATAGTGTCTTGTTCGATTACCGCCAAAAAAGATATGGATATATCTCTAAGGGGATTTAATCTTGAGATTCCGGATAAAAATAATAGAATAAGCCTCAATCAAAGTAACTCAAGAACTGTAGAATTAGAATTGAACATTCTCTATCCTGATACACCATATATTGCAGTGGCCTCTGATGTAAATGACATGGAACAACATTGGGAAGCCGTGGGAGCAAGGATTGAATCAAACTTTTAGCGAAGCAAATAAATATTGAGAGGAAATCTTTTGAGGCAAACCTTTAATCCAGGATCGAAATAGAAATTCTATCTACTATATGGATTTCTGAACTGTCAGATCTTTCCTGACGATCCGTGTGCAAAATGCTTTATAATATCCGTTTCGAGTGCAATATTATATTTAAAAATGTTTTTGGCCTTTTTATAGAATGGGAGCCTGGCGTTTAATTTTTCTGAAAGCCCATCGAATAGATTGTCTTCTCCCATTTTTTTGATCAGTGGCCTTTTGTTTATTCCACTCTGGCTTAATCTTTCCAGTAGTGTTTCAATAGGTGTATCGATAAAAACAGTATGGCCCTGTTCATTCATAAAATCCATGTTATTATAAAAACATGGTGCCCCGCCACCTGTAGCAAGCACAAAATTATCATTTACCATGGAAATCTCCTTAAGCAACTCACTTTCGATTTTCCTGAAATGATCCTCACCTTTGAATTCAAATATTTCGGTTATTGATAATTCTTCCTTTTTTATTATTTCTTTATCAAGATCAATAAAGTCAAGGTTCAATTCCCTTGCAATCTTTCGGCCAAATGTCGATTTGCCGCAACCGGGCATACCTGTAAGAAAAATCTTCATAATAAATTTTTAATCAGTTAATCTGATACGTGGATCAATTACCGCATACAGAATATCGACAAAGATATTAATAAGTATAAAAATCAGGGCTACAATTAATGTTGATCCCATTACAACAGGAAAATCTAATGATTGAACAGCCTTAATGGTCACGAAGCCCAAACCTTTCCAATCGAAAATATACTCGACAAAAAAGGCCCCGGCCATCAGGGAGGCGAGCCATCCTGATACTGCAGTTATTACTGGATTCAGCGCATTTTTAAGCCCATGTTTATATACAGTTAAGAACTTGCTTAATCCTTTGGCTTTTGCCGTGCGTATATAGTCTTTTGAAAGTATATCTAACATAGAACTTCTGGTTAGCTGAACAATGATTGACAAAGGCCTGATCCCTAAGGTGATCGCTGGTAGAATTATATTTTCAAGATGAAGTTGTCTGCCGTATATCGGGTCTGTTTCCCATAACTGACCAGTCAGGTTCAGGCCGGTATAATCACTCAGATAGTATCCAAAAATAATAGCAAATAGTATCGCTGAAAGAAATGTTGGGATTGATATCCCCATGACTGAAACGGAAATTATTAAATGATCTATCCAGGTATTCTGATTAAGAGCAGCTACAACCCCGGAAACAATACCTAAAATAGTTGCCAATGTCATGGCCGTTAAGGCAAGCCAGAAGGTATTTAACAAATTCTCAATTAGAATTTCATCTACCCTTCTATTAGATTGAAAAGATCTTCTTAAATATGGTCTTTTTATCACAAGCACCTTATCCTTTGCTATTTTGAACATCTTTTTATATTCGTATTTTTCCTGGTTTGAAGCAATATCCTTATGAATAGAAAGAGGTGAAAGGTCATTCACATATAATAAAAACTGTATATGTAATGGTTCTGTCAGACCAAGTTCCTTTGCAATGGATTCCCGTGTAGATATATCTGTCCTTTGACCTGCCATCATGGCTACCGGGTCTCCAGGTAAGGCATGAAATAAGAAGAAGACAACAATAATAACACCAACCAGGACTAAAAAGCCATATGCAAGACGTTTTGTAATAAAACGGATCATTATTCAAGCAGGTCAATAATAGTGTCGGCATCAGGTACATCGTTATGATGCCATTTACCGGCGACAGTACCGTCACTCATGAGCCATAGTCCGGGATTAGACCTTATGATAGCTTCAAGGACTGTCATGTCAGCATAAAAATATGGAATTGCCAATTGGTGTTCATGCCTGAAAGCTTCAAATTCGGTGTCAGCAGAAGCAGTTAATGCCCATACTTCAACGCGACCTTCAACCGACTTAATAAGATCTGTGATCTTGTCCATATTTCTGGACTTGGACTTAGAAACATCATAAAAGATGATAAACAATTTGTCGCCAATAAATGATTCTTCAGTGAACTCCCCATCATCTGTCCATATATGATAATCTGTGATCTTTGGCTGGGCCTCCGGATTCAGGAGGATCATGTCCTTGTATTTGTACGTCGTATCGGTTGGATAATCCACAAATTCAAACTCTTCGCCATCTTTCTCCATGATATACTTATATTGATAAGGCTCTGAGGGGGACATTAGTCCAGGTATATTATTCCCAACTTTATAGGGTCTGAAATCAATATATGGCAAATGACGTATTGCATGTACGGATAAATAAATATTAGCTAAAAATGCAAGCCCTATCAAAATATCACCTGTTCGAACCCCCATAAAAGGCTTGAAATGATTCCGACGAATGAAAATCAATATTACAAAGACGGATAAAACAACATCTTTGGCAAAAGATTGCCAGGCAGTTAATGGAATGGCATCCCCAAAACATCCACACTCAGTAACTTTATTGAAATATGCTGAATAAAATGTCAAAAAAGTGAAGAATGCAATCAACAAAAGGAAGAGCCAAGAGGTTAATTTCATCCTGTAATGCAGGAGCAGTGCTATTCCCAACACTACTTCAAGGACTACAACGAATACGGCAAGTGCCAGGGAATATGGAATGAAGAATTTAAAAAAGGGAGCAAAGTCATTGGAGAAAACTTCAAAATATTCCTTTAGTTTAATGGAGGTACCGATGGGATCGTTAACTTTAATCAGGCCGGAAAATATAAACAAAATGCCTACAAAGTATTTTAAAAAATTGTCCAGAATTTTCATGTATTGATTTAATTAAGTTTTATCAGACAGAATACGGAGTAATTCATCATATCCTGGTAATTTGCTTTTATGCCTTCCGAGATCAGGGTTTTCCCTTGATTATCCTCGATTTGCTTTACCCGGAAAATCTTCATTAGAATTATATCGGTGATGGAACTGACCCTCATTTCTTTCCAGGCTTCATCATAATCATGATTTTTATCCTCTAAAAGCTTAATAGTATCATTAACTGATTCATCAAATAAACGGATAAGCTGGTCAGTCGGAATATTTTCTTCCTGGTTATCGGATAGCTCAATTTGGATCATGGCAATAATGCAATAATTTACTATCCCAATAAACTCGGATTTGATATCGTCATCCACCTTCTGCAGGCCCTTCTCCTGTATGGACCGGATGCGTTGGGCTTTTATAAATATCTGGTCGGTAATTGATGGAAGTCTTAAAATTCTCCAGGCGGTACCATAGTCCTTTGTTTTCTTTACAAAAACTTCTTTGCAAGCCCTAATTACTTCCTTATATTCGTCGATGGTATTTGAATTCAATATTATTTTGCAGTTAAATTAGATCATCAGATATAGGGGTGAAAGATACACTATTTTCAGTAAAAAAAACACTCAATATACGGGGAATGCTGTATGTGCTGGATCGACCAAGGATCATGGGTATTGTTAATTTAACCCCGGATTCATTTTATGGTAAAAGCCGTGTAAAAAGGGATGATGCTATAAATAAACGTGTCGGGACAATGTTAAGTGAAGGGGCAGATTTTATAGACCTGGGAGGATACTCATCCCGTCCGGGAGCGGCTCATGTTTCGGAGCAGGAGGAGCTCGATAGAATATTACCAGCGATCAGGGTAATCCTGAAGAATTATCCTGATGCCTTGATATCCATAGATACTTTCAGAAGTTCAATAGCCAGGATAGCTTATGAAGAAGGGGCTTCACTTATCAATGATATATCAGGCGGACAAATGGATGAACAGATGTTTAAAACAATATCAGAGATCAGGATACCGTATATATTGATGCATATGAGGGGAAATCCTAAAACGATGGATTCATTGACCTTGTATGATAATCTATTCAAAGAAATGATTATTTATTTTGAAAGAAAGATTAAGGAATTAAATGAACTGGGCGTTCAGGATATTATTGCAGATCCTGGCTTCGGATTTGCGAAGTCACTGGATCAAAATTATGAATTACTTAAAAATTTTACGTATTTTGAGGTATTGGGGTATCCGCTTCTTGTTGGCTTATCCAGAAAATCAATGATCTTCAAATTATTGGATGTTCAACCATCAGAAGCACTTAATGGAACTACAGTATTAAATACGGTATCTTTATTAAAAAAGGCATCAATTTTGCGTGTACATGATATAAAGGAAGCAAAAGAAGTGGTTAATTTAGTAACAAAGCTTTAATTATAATGTATCTGATACAAATAGGATTTCTTGATGTACGGCTTGTTGATTTGTTTGACATTGCCGCAGTAAGTTTCCTTTTATTTCAGGTGTATAAATTGATGCGGGGAAGCGTGGCGGTAAGGATATTTCTAGGTTTCCTCTTCCTTTACCTGATTTACCTTCTTGTTAGGGCTATCGATATGGATCTGTTATCCTCCATCCTTGATCAGTTCATGGGCGTTGGAGTTATTGCAGTTATTATCCTTTTCCAGCAGGAAATCAGGAAATTTCTTCTCATGCTGGGGAAAACTCCAATATTTAACAGAGAAAGTATTTTTAAAGGATTCTGGGGACATGATGAGAATATAGAAGAAAAAGTAAAACAGGTAGTAGAAGCTGCCAAGTCCATGGGTGGAGCCAATACCGGTGCACTAATCGTATATTCGCGCGACACAGAGCTAAAATTCTATGCTGAGTCTGGAGATGTCATCAATGCGGACCTATCAAAAAGACTTCTTTTATCCATCTTCAATAAATACAGCCCTTTACATGATGGTGCTGTGATCATACATAACAATAAAATTATAGCAGCCAGATGTGTACTTCCCGTTACTGAAAAAGAAGATCTTCCTGCGCAGTTTGGTATGAGACACCGGGCTGCTGTGGGTATGTCTGAAGCTACAGATACGCTTGTAATGGTAGTCTCGGAAGAGACTGGACAAATGTCCATTACTCAGAATGGTATGATTTATCATAATCTTTCCGGACATGAGATGACTGAGAAAATTATGGAATACCTTACTGAGGATAAAAAAGGCTTAGGACAGAAATTTAATGATATATTAAAAGATGAAATAACTTCTGATCTGGAAAAGAAAGAAGAAGGGGATGCCGGGAAAGTTCAAACTGCTTCCTGATATCATCACATCAGGGCTTTAATTTCAAAAGCATAATATAATAACCTGAAGCCAAAAAGGATCAATCCCATTCCAACAGACCGGTTCAGTATTTTCATAAACCTTGGTGTTATCAGATCACGTAATTTATTTGCAAGGAATGATTTGGTAATATCAGCGCTTAATACCATAAAGATCACTCCCACATAAAATAGAAAGGCCTGATCAAATGAATAATGAAGTTCAATGGTGATCATCCCGGCAACTCCCAGCCAGAATATTAATATAAATGGGTTTATACTGTTAAGGATGAAACCTTTTAATATTTTACGGAAATAATTGTTGGATGTAAAGTGTGGTTGTTTCAAGCCTTTTTTCGGTACCGGTTTCAGGAAGGTGAACAATCCTAAACCCACCATGATCAACGATCCAATAAGACCTAAAATGAATTTTACCTGGATATTCTCTGATAAAAAAGAAACACCAGTATACGTAAGGAACATATAAAACGAATCACTTAAGGAAACACCGATAGCCATAAAAACACCCGCCTTAAATCCTTTTTCAATACTGGTCTGAAGCAGGGCAAAAAAAACGGGACCCAGGAGAAAGGAGAGTAAAAGTCCAAAAAGTAATCCTTTGTACAACTCAACCATTACAGCATAGATACATTATTATAGAATTCCGAAATTGATGCTTTAAACTAAATCATAAGTTCATTTAGCCAGATAGAATAAATAAAATGGATTAAAAACATGTTTACGGAAATATCAAATTATTTTTATGAATATATTTAATATAAGAGTAAATATAGAATTATTATTTGATTATGAATATAGCCGATAATATAAATAGATATTTAACTGAGATAGGTGAAAGGAATTGCAAATTAGTAGCCATCAGCAAAACTAAACCAATAACAATTATTCAGGATGCTTATGATGCCGGGCAAAGAGTCTTTGGTGAAAACAAGGTCCAGGAACTGGTAGATAAACACCCGCAATTGCCTTCAGACATTGAATGGCATATGGTAGGCCACCTTCAATCCAATAAAGTAAAACTAATTGCCCCTTTCATAAACCTGATCCATTCTGTTGATAGTTTCAAGCTACTGAAAGAGATAAATAAACAGGGTTCCCGGTTTGATCGCGTAATATCCTGCCTTCTTCAGGTACACATAGCTGAAGAGGAAACCAAGTTTGGCCTGACGGAAGAAGGGCTGTTTTCATTACTTGAGGATGTGAGTAAATCGGATTTTGAGAATATAAGGATTGTGGGATTAATGGGTATGGCTACCTATACGAACGACACTGCTCAGATAGGGAAGGAATTCAGATATATAAAGGAATTGCTTATCAAAGCTTCAAATCAATTTCAGAACAACATCATAGATCTCAGGGAACTTTCTATAGGAATGTCAGGGGATTATAAAATTGCTCTGGATCAGGGCTCAACAATGATCAGGATCGGAACGGGCGTTTTCGGGGCAAGAAAATAAAACCATATTAGGCTTAAATAAAATCCTCCTGGTAATTAATATGGTTCAATCATTGTATACATTTCTCAGTAAACCATTGCCTGGATGATAACTCAAATTTCCGCATATTTTTATCAGTAGAATTGGGGGGATCAGATAAATAAATGGTCTTTTATATAGAAGGCATCTGTATAGATAGTTCTATCGAGCCTAAGAACCGTTTGAATAAATTTTTATAGCCAAATTAGTTTTTTTATTGTTGTGAATGTTTTTAAGGTTATATCATTTTGTCTTACTATTCTCGCTGGACATTCCTTATATAGCCAGGAGGTTGGCCGTACAATCATTCTTGATTCCGTGATCATAAAAGATGAAAGAATTCCCAGAGTAAGTTATGTAGCAACTAACTATATTTCGAGAAAGGAGCTCAAAAACAAACAGGTCCGAGATGTCGGCGACTATCTCAGATCTTTACCAAATGTCTCGGGGATAAGAAAAGGAGGAGCCAATTTAGACCCTGTAGTCAGGGGGTACAAGTTCAGCCAATTGAATGTGGTCCTTAATAATGGTGTCAAGATAGAGAATGGATGTCCTAACCGAATGGATCCCGTTTCAGCACGGATTGAAACAGAAGATATTGGAAATATTGAGATTGTCAAAGGACCATACCTGTTAAAATATGGTCCTTCATTCGGGGGTGTAATAAATCTTGTTTCTGAGATGCCCAGATCATACGATGATTTTGAAATACATGGAAATGTACAGTATGGATTCGAATCCAATTGGAATGGTGAAAAAATTCATGGTTCGTTATATGGAGGAGATGAAAAGTATCACTTTATATTGTCAGGGGGATACAGGAATTACGGGAATTATAATAGCGGCAGCGGGGACGATGGTGAAGTGTCAGTGAATTCATCATTTACCAAATACAATTACCTGGCAAAGCTGGGATATTCTATCAAGCCCAATCAGATGATCCAGTTGTCTTATGATGGCGTCCATGGCAGGGATGTGCTTTATCCATCATTACCGATGGATGAAGTATCTGATGATACGCATATTTTATCATTGGATTACAAGGCGAAGAACCTTTCGCCCGTATTAAAAAGACTTATTGCAAAAGTATATCATTCAAATGTTCATCACATCATGGACAACAGCCGGCGTCCCTCGGTTAAATCGATGTTAATGGTGGCGGATGTTAATGCGACCAACACCGGTGGAAGAGCAGAAGCTACATTTCAATTCTCAAAACACCGGCTGCTGGGTGGGCTTGATTATGAGAATATCTGGAAGGACGGAAAACGTACAGGAACAATGGAAATGATGGGTACCATCTCAACCAAAGTGTCCAATCTATGGTTGGATGCACAAATCCGCAACGCCGGGATATTTATGGAATATTATACTTTTTTTTCAGCGTATGAATTGAATGCCAGTATCCGGGCAGATTTCAATAAATCCACATCCGGGGATACGCTTGAAATCGTTAAAGATGGAATTGAATACTTTTCAAATGTGCATTCACAATTTACTAACCTGAGTTTTAGTATTGGAATCACAAGAAGAATCAATTCTAACCTCGATATTTCACTGGCTTTTGGGCGTGGTACACGAAGTCCCAATATGCTTGAAAGATACATTAAACTCCTCCCGGTTGGTTATGACCGGTATGATTATCTGGGGAATCCCCAGCTGCATCCTGAGACGAATAATGAAATAGATCTTACCCTTCAATACAGGCACGAAAATTTTGGTCAGTTGTCCCTAAATCTCTTCTATTCTTATGTTCAGGATTTTATAACAGGTAACCTGGTACCTCCCTCCGTAGTAACACCACAGTCTCAGGGTGTGTTGGGAGTTAAACAATTTAATAATACAGATCATATTATCTCAACTGGCTTTGAATTTGGCTATAATTCACCTGAAAACTATAAATTTGGTGGAAGTGTGATCGCTGCCCTTACCTATGGTGTAGTACCTGAAGTTACCAAATACATCATTTCAGATGGGGAAGTTGTGGATGAAGTTATCCTCAACAATGATGCAGTACCGGAAATTCCTCCATTTGAGGCGACAATAAATATGTATTATAAGTTTATTAAGGGAAAACTAGTGCCTAATATAAAACTGAGAATGGTGGCACCTCAGCGGCATGTGTCGCTGGCTTTTTATGAACAGGAAACCCCGGGATTTGCATTATTGGATTTCTCAATTAGATGGGAAATTGCGAGATTTGTAGAATTGAATACCGGAATATCAAATATTTTCGACCGTGGGTATTTCGAGCATTTAAATCGAAGGATTATTGGATCAAACGAAAATCTGTATGAACCGGGAAGGGTATTCTTTGCAACGATATATGCACATTTCTAAGCAAATTTTAGTTTTGTCAATTGCCCTGATAGTCATATGCTTGTCAGGATTGGTTTTGATTTCTTGTAATGATGGATCGGATAAAGAACCTGAGATCCTTCCCGAAACTGGGAAAATTACATTTACATTCACTCATCACGTAGATCAAAAACCTATTCAACTGGATTCGATGATGTATGTAAATGCAGCCGGAAATCCCTATGAGGTAAATGAAATAATGTATTTTATCAGTGATGTGACATTGCATCGATCCGGAGGGGAGAAGTTTCTGATTGATGATTGGAAGGATATTCACTATGTAGAGTTAGCCATTCCTTCAACACTTAAATGGGAAATATTTGATGATATCCCTGCAGGTAGTTACGATTCAATAACCTTTATTTTTGGGATTCCGGAAGAAAAAAATGAATCGTTTATGTTCGTAAATCCTCCTGAAGATAAAATGTTGTGGCCAGATATTTTAGGAGGAGGATACCACTACATGATGATTAACGGGAAATGGCTGGATGAAAATAATGATGAACAATTTTATAACTTCCATTTAGGGATAGGACAACTATATAAAGGCGATGAGATAAACTTTGATTCTATATATGCATATGTGCAGAATTATTTTACTGTTAATCTACCCGCATCTTCATTCAAACTAAAGAAAGACCAGTCTAGAGATATAGAGATCATAATGAACATAGAAAGCTGGTTTGAGACACCGTATAATTTTGATTTTAACTACTGGGGGGGTGCGATCATGGAGATTCAGCCGGCCATGCAAATGGGTGTTGATAATGGCTATGATGTGTTTACAATTGGTTCAATAAATTGAGCCATAAAAACCGATTCTTAATATTAAAGGGCCTGGTATAGATAAATTCGTATCAATTTAAGAATATTATATACTTGCAAGCAGGCTTAGCAGGGCTATGGTCCTGAGCGGGGAATAACATTGGCCATAATAAACAAGCGATCTTTTTGAGTACTGGTATTTGAAATTATAGTAATTACCTTGTTCTGTTTCCCGATTTTTCCAGTTGAATTGAACACGATCTTTATCTTTCCTTTTTCTCCCGGTTTAACGGGTTCTTTTGGCCAGGTGGGAGCTGTACAACCACAGGTAGTTATAATATTTGATATAACCAAAGGTAAGGTTCCCACATTAGAAAATTCAAAAGAATGTTCGACGACATCACCCTGAATGACATCACCAAAATCGTGTTTTGATTCAATAAATTTGAAGGCAGGTCCATTATCATCCTGGGCAATAATATTCCCCAGGGAAATGATTGTTAGAAAAATAGGTGGAATAATGTTTTTCATTTTACAATGTATGAGAACCATTTATAAATATACGGATAAGCTGGAAATTAGATAAAGAAGCTTTCATGAAAATTAACAAAATACAATTCTTTGGTCGCCCTCGTCATGCCAGTATACAGCCATCTTAAATAGGAAATATCCAGTGTCTCCATTTTCAGAAAGCCCTGGTCAAGAAAAACCACCGGCCACTGTCCCCCCTGAGATTTATGGCATGTGATCGCATATTTAAATTTTATCTGAAGGGCATTCAAATATGGGTCTTCGGCCATTGCCTGGTTAAACTCTTTTTTTGTTACTCCTTCAAACTGACCCGCAACGCTTTCGTAGAGTTTTTGACTTTCTTCATTTGTCATCGAAGGTGTTGCTGAAGTAAGCGTATTTAAAATAACTTTTGCTTCTATATCATGATGATCCGGGTAATCAATAAGCCTCAGCGTTAGGTCAGCGAACCTGATGCCAAATTTCTCTTCAGTATTGGAAATTTTCAGGACTTCAGCAAAATCCCCGTTTGCCAGAAATCCTGCCATAGAATCTTCATCAAGCCAATAATAATTGTTCTTCACAATCATAATATAGTCACCTGCATCAATTTCGTTGTCAAAGAACAATAAACTTCTTCTAATAAACTGATTATACATATTAGCCTGCTTATTGGTTTGACAAATAATTATGCTATCCTCGATCCCAAATTTCTGATAAGCGTAGCGAAGGCCATCTTCCAGTTTATCGCTATTCATTTTAAATACATCCCGGAATGATTTTGAATTGAATTTTACCTCGATATTATCCAGACTGATCTTCTCCCTCAAGTCAGTGGCATTGATCAATATTCCAGAATCCTGTTCCTGGCGGACAACATCTTTTAATTCGTGGTCAATAACCGTAAGTTTGTACCTGAATTCCAGATTTTCCTTATCGAGGGCCCCACTGTATTCCTGTCCAACCGGTGGTAATTGAGCGGTATCACCAATAAAAACGATCTTATTTGACGGGTCTTCAAAAACAAAGCTGGTGAGGTCTTTCAACAGACCAGATTTGCCGAATTGCTGGTCATCATAGATCATGGAAGATTCATCTATGAAAAATATAGTGTTTTTTCGATAATTCTTAACCCTTTTGAAACGCAGTTCACCTGTATTCTTGTCTAATTCAAGTTTATATATAATCTTATGTATTGTAAAAGCTTTTCTTTCGGAATAGAAAGACAAAACCTTTGCAGCTCTACCAGTAGGGGCAAGCAGCATGTATTTGTAGTTAAAAAGGGGCAATATCCTGACTAAGGAAGAAATTATAGAAGTTTTACCTGTGCCAGCGTATCCTTTTACCAGTAAGGTATCAGACCCCTCCGGAGACAAAAATTGGTCAAATAATTTAAATAGATCCTTTTGGTCTCCGGTTGGACTATATGGAAATTTATTTGCAAGTATTTCTGAAATTTTTGGCAAATCGTTGATTTAATTTCAAACTTTATATGTTTCAATCTATGGAATATAAACCATAATTCTTTGATGGACGAAAAGATAATTGAAAAATTTGGGAATAAGTTAAGGGTAAGAGTATGCGGAATTTTAATTGAAGAAGAGAAGATCCTAATGATAAAGCACAGGTCAATTGGTAAAAATGGGATGCTTTGGGCACCTCCTGGTGGTGGAATGCAATATGGTGAAAGTGCGGAGAAGACCATACATCGTGAATTCGAAGAAGAGACAGGATTGAAAATAAATGTTGACCGTTATTTATTCACCCATGAGTTTCTCAATCCACCATTACACGCCATCGAGCTTTTTTTTGAGGTTAGCCGATTATCGGGGGATCTTAAAAGGGGATATGATCCTGAAATGCATAAAGATGAACAGATAATTGCACAAGTGGCCTTTTTAGATATGGATAAAATAAAGGAAATTGATCATGATTCTCTTCATTACGTGCTCAGGTTAGTGAAGAACTTAAATGAATTGCTTTCCCTGGATGGATATATAAAATTTGAAGAATTTACTTAATTCCCAATTAATTATATTGTAATTTTATTTTTTAATTCCGTATTATTGCACAAGAATAAAATCCATTAAAATGATAACGAGAATATTATCTATCGTATTATTAGTAGTAGCTGCCTACCTAGGTTACTATCTTGTTAATAGCGTAAAATCCGTAATTGACGAGGAAGTTTATATTACAAGAACTGAAACCAATATCATTGAAAAACTTAAGCTTATCAGGGATGCAGAGGTAGCATATCAATTGGTACATGGGAAGTATACTTCCGATTGGGACTCTCTTATTAGTTTTTTAGATTCCGGTACAATTTACATTACTGAAAGAAGAGAAGAGATCATTCCCAAGGAATATGGTACTGAAGAAATTATTGTTCATATAGATACCGTTGGTAACATGAGTGCCAAGGAATTTGTATTCACAGAATTATATCTTCTTCTCGCCAGCGATACCGGAGCAATTCAAACTATGAATTTTAAAGTTGGGGATGAAATCACAAAGAATTTCCAGCTGTATAGTTTACAGACTTCTGAAAGGCTTTTTAAAGTTCGTTCCCAATATGAAGGGGTTGTTACCAAGGTACATGTTAAACAGGGCTCAAAAGTGAACAAGGGAGATAATATTGCAGAAATGGTCAGACACAAATACCCAATGACTATGGACCTTTCACGCTTACCATATATCCCTGGTACAGAAAAGAAATTCGATATATTTGCTGATAAAATTAACCGAAGTGGTGTTTGGATCGATGTTTTTGAAGTTAAGGATGTTAATCCGGTTAATCCTGAGAGAAGGAAAAATAACAACGAGAAAGCATTGCGTGTAGGATCAAGAACTGATGTAACCATTGCAGGAAATTGGGAATAAATTTTGACTGTTTCTTCAACACAATTCAGGTTATTACGTAAAGCAAAAGACCCCAAATTCAACATTGATGATCTAGAGCATTATAACCTAATGCTTCAGGCTGGGTTCAGTGATATTCAATTATGTATTACTGATTCAAGGAAAAACCGGGTCCTTTTAATTGAGGATTACGTCATGCCTACCGTCACCAATCAGGTCGAAAGTGTAGAATGTCTTGACTGCCTTTTTGACGATCATCACCTTTTATTAGCCGGATTCTGGAATAAAATTAAGGTTCTTGTAAAAAATAAAAGGTTCTCAATTGTCCCAAAAGAACTTTTCGTTGAGGAAAACACAAAGGATTATATAGCAATTAATGCTCCTCTTGATAACCAGCAGCATGAATGCTTTCATAACTATTATAAGGATCTTTCGCTGGTAAATACTTTTGCAGTAAGCAATCAGGTGATCTCATTTATTGACAAAACCTATAAATCAAAACAGATACAGTATTTTCATCAAAGTAGCTCCTTTATTAACGGATATAATAGATATTTTGAAGGGAAGGATGGCACCAATGTTTGTTTATATCTTGACAGATTCGTTTTACATATTACAGTTTTTCAGAAGGGTAAATTCAAGTTTTACAATCAATTCCCGGTCAAAAAGTTTGACGATTATATCCGATATGCTGATTATGTAATTAAAGAGCTTTCCATTAATTTAAAGAAAGATAATTTTTATGTTTGGGGATACCTGGGAAAGAAATCAAATCATTTTAAAATTCTTAAGAAAAAATACCCAACCTTGCAATTTGGAGAAAGACCAAATGGATTAAAACTGGGATATGTATTTGATGAGCTCCCGGAACACCAATACTTCGATCTTTTAAGTTTTAACTTCCTTTCAAAAAAATCATGAAAAGGGTAGCCCTATTCCCAGGATCATTTGATCCCTTCACCAATGGACATTATGACATTGTGATCCGGGGTTTGAAATTGTTTGATGAGATCATTGTAGCCATCGGACAGAACACAAAGAAAGAAAGGTATTTTCCACTTGAATTGATGATTGAGAAAATTACGGAAACATTTGCTCAACATGATCAGATCAGTGTAGTTACTTATAATGAACTAACAGCATCATTCGTAAAAAAGTTTGATGCCCGTTTTTTACTTCGCGGCCTCAGGAATACCACTGATTTTGAATATGAAAATAGTATTGCTCAGGTTAATAAGTACTTGAATTCAGATCTGGAATCAGTTTTTTTGATCACTTCTCCTGAATATGCAGCCATAAATTCTTCCATAATAAGGGAGGTTCATAAGTATAAGGGGGATATAAATGTATTTCTTCCTTATGTGCTTTAATCTTTTTCAAGACGCTTATAATATTTTCTAAATACCTGCCTTATTGAAGGGTAGGAGTTATACAAGGCTCCCTTTATCTCTCCCGGAGTCATCCACCTGACTTCCTCAATTTGTTCCTTGACCTCCGGTTTCATTTTAGAATCATCAATGCATTTCATCCTGTACCAGCTGGTTTTCTTCAAAATGTTCTTCCCGTTCCGTTTATAGGTATGATAGGTATCGCATACCTTATTTTTTAATTTGACTTTTATATTACACTCTTCTTCCACTTCGCGGACAGCCGTATCATTTATTTTTTCCTTGTTGTCTTTTTTACCTTTTGGGAGGTCCCATTTTTTCATCCTGAAGATCATAAGAACATTTCCGTTTTTCTCCACAATGCCCCCGCCTGCTTCAATAAAAGTATATTCCGCTTTTATATGTTCCACGGCATCCTTAAAATTATCTACCTGGAAAGTTATAGAATCTATTTTCTTATTGCTGTTGGATTTTAATAATTGCAGATATTGATCTATAACCTCTACAGAGGCATGCTGAATTAAAACATCACCAGAAAATATATTGAAGTCGATCTTGTTATTGGCCTCAACCAGTAAAGTATCATAGTTTTTGAGTAAGACCTCCTTTTTCGCTGGAATGATCCTGAAAGGATTATCATTAATAAATATCTTCATTTACAGATCTTCTTTGCCCGTAATATTACTGTGAATTATATTCAAAAATAGTATAATTGGGAAAATTAAATAGATTATAAACCATTAAAACATTTATTTTTGTTTTATGACAAATAATTCAGAAACAGCACGCCAGATCGTATTGAATTTATTAGATATTGGGGCCATAAAACTTAACCTTGAAGATCCTTTCACCTGGGCCTCAGGTTGGAAATCACCGATTTATTGTGATAACCGCTTAGCCCTGTCATATCCGCAGATCCGGGATTATATAAAACATGCATTATCTTCAGCGGTGAAGGATCATTTTGCTGGAGCCGAGGCAATTGCCGGAGTTGCAACAGCCGGGATACCACAGGGTGCACTCGTAGCTGATGAACTGGATCTTCCTTTTATATATGTTCGTTCAAAACCTAAAGGACATGGTCTGACCAATCAGATTGAAGGAAATGTAGTAGCCAATCAAAAAGTTGCCGTAATTGAGGATCTTGTTTCAACCGGAGGAAGTTCCTTAAAGGCAGTAGAAGCAATCAGGGCAGCCGGAATGGAAGTACTTGGTATGGTTTCGATCTTCACTTATGGATTTGATCTTTCCACTCAAAATTTCAAACAAGCTAATCTGCGATACCTGTCACTTAGCAATTACGATACGCTTATAAGTGTTGGGGTAGAGAAAGATATTATTCCCAAAGCCCAAGTTGAACGACTTAAGGCCTGGCGTATGGCCCCGGATTCATGGAGATAGGTGTTTTTCTATAACCCCCAGACCAAAAAGGGCAAAATCATATTTCACCGGGTCTTCAGGGTCAAATTTTCTAAGGTTGTGCGTTAATTCCAATGCAGTCAACCAATCGGTTTGCTTCCTCCTGATCAATGAAAGGCTTCTTGCTACCCGGTCTACATGAACATCAATAGGGCATATGAGGTCCTTCATGTTGATTTTGTCCCAGATCCCGAAATCAACACCTGAATGGTCTTTTCGTACCATCCATCTTAAGTACATATTCAACCTCTTGCATGTTGACTTACGAGCTGGACTTGGAATATGCTTTCTGGTTCTTTGAGGTGCTTCGGGTAAACTGAAAAATGATTGATGAAATCTGATTAATGCATACTCTATTGATTCTTTCTTGTCGTGAACTACAAATAGATTTTCCAAACTATCATTTCTTAAATAATAATATTTTAGAAAGTGTACAAAATACAATGTATCCGTAGCATTAAACGTACGGTGTTTGAATTTTTCTATTACTTTTAATTCCTTGTCACTATGGTTCAAAATGAAATCAAAAGGTTTGTTATCCATCATCTCCAGCAATTCACGACATTTGCTTATGATGGTTTTTCTTTGTCCCCAGGCAAAAACGGCTGCAAACAATCCGGAAATTTCAATATCTTGTTTTCTGGAAAATAGATGAGGGATTGATACAGGATCAGTTTCGATAAACGAGGGTTGGTTATAATATTCGACCTTTTCATCAAGAAAGGCTTTGAGGGAATTTATGGAAGTCATTTAAAGGAACCCTGTTCGATCAGGGATGGTAGGTTATCTCAACCGGGAACTGGTCATTTATTGCTCCTAATCTGTCATATGCGACCTTTGAAACTTTTATTAATATATTTCTGTTTTCGTCAGTTTCAGGTATTTTACCAATTACTCTTACAAAAACACTTAATTCATTCATCTCATTTTTGATCTGCATAATGGTGCCGATGGCAGCATCGCTGTGAAGGGCAAGATATTTATTTGTCTCTTCAGAACCTTCTATAACCTCTGCAATGCCTTTTTCTGATACTTTTTTAAAGCTTCCAGTATTCTCGGCTTTTTGCATTTCAGGTTCTTCAACTACTACAGTTTTCACTACAACATCCTCCTCAGGTTCTTTTTCCGTTTCAATATCCTGAACTATGACAACCTGTTTTTCATCGTCTTTTTCAAGGTAACCAACAACCAATTCCTGACCTATGCTTAAGTTATTCGATTCCAGACGGTTCCATTCTCTCAGATCAGATTGGGATATATTGTATTTATTTGATATGCTAAATAATGTTTCACCTGCGCTTACAATGTGGATCTTTTTACCATTGGTTTCCATTACCTCCATTTGCTTATTAATTTCTGCAGCCTTTTCAGGACCGGGGTAAATACTCAATTTCTGACCCACCGATATATTATTGTTTCTAAGATTATTCCATTTTTTAATGTCATTCACACTTACACCATATTTTTGACTGATCACATACAATGATTCCCCGGCAATAACCTTGTGAACAACCTTCTCTCCCTGCCCGCTAACTGGAGGGACTTGCTTATCCTGTTGCGTGTTCTGCTGAACCTGGTTTCCTTCTATGTTTCCTGTCCCGGCCATTTTGGTTGGTATTAAGATCTCTTGACCTATGTTGATGCCATTTATTGCACTCGGATTGGCATCAAATATGGACTGTACTTCCACATTGTATCTTCTTGCAAGGGCATATAGGGTTTCCCCCTTTTCAACCTTATGAACTACAAATGCAGATTGGTTTATGGTTCTTATACCAATTGAATCCGTTGGGGAGATCCTGGCTTGTATTGTCAGGGGAATAATAATCATTAAAAGGCTTAAGACCAGTACATTTTTTATAGCAATCATAATGATTTGTTTTCTAATTGGACTGAACAGTAAAAATAAGCGTTGCATATTGTAAGAGGGCAAAATTTCAAAATTTTTATTAAATACCAGCAAAAAAGTGACCAAAAATTCTCTTTTATTTTTATTTAAAGGTTTTAATTAAAGCATTGATATATTTTTAAAATATAAATAATGACTCTTTAACATGGGCCAAGTATATTATAATATTGATAATATTACCTGAATAGTATGTTTTATATCAGATGTTTTATTTGTAATTTTTCATAATTATTTAAAGAGCGACCATATGTTCAAAGTACGATTTTGTATCATTCTGCTATTACTTATTCTGGGTAGTTCAATAACAAAGGCTCAAAAAAAGGTTGTTACCATGAAAATTGATGATGTTATTGATCCCAGAATGAACCGGTATACTGAATTGGCATTGGATTTTGCGGAGGATGAAGAGGCGGATCTTGTATTAATTGAAATGGATACTTATGGAGGTGCTGTAAATGACGCAGATGATATCAGGACCCGCATAATGGAATTTTCAATACCGGTATGGGTATTTATAAACAAAGATGCTGCATCTGCCGGAGCATTGATATCGATCGCATGTGACAGCATATACATGGCCCCCGGTAGCAGTATTGGTGCCGCCACTGTCGTCATTCAGGATGGTACTGCAGCCCCCGATAAGTATCAATCTTATATGCGGTCAATTATGCGTTCCACGGCAGAGGCAAATAATCGCGACCCAAATATAGCAGAAGCAATGGTGGATGAGGATATTGAAATTGACAGCATATCCGAAGCGGGGGAAGTGGTGACCTTTTCTACTTCTGAGGCCATCAAGTATGGATTCTGTGAGGCAGAAGTAAATTCAATAGAGGAGATCCTTGAAAGGAACGGGATTCCTGATTACTCTATTTCCGAATTTACCTTATCATCATCAGAGAAGGTCATTCGTTTTTTCCTTAACCCCATTATAAGCGGGATTTTGATATTGGTCATTATTGGTGGTATTTATTTTGAACTGCAGACCCCCGGAATAGGATTCCCCTTATTTGCTGCTATTGTTGCTGTGATATTATATTTCATTCCATACTATTTGAATGGCCTGGCAGCCAACTGGGAGATCATTATGTTTGTTGTAGGATTAGCCCTAATAGCAATAGAGATATTCGTGATCCCCGGATTTGGGATTGCCGGGATCACCGGGTTGACATTAACCCTGGGGTCTCTGATACTTGTAATGCTAAATAACGATTTCTTAGATTTTTCATTTGTGAAAGCCTCAGAGATCTTTCAAGCTACTGCTACTATTCTGGCTGGATTGTTCGGCAGCATTATTATTATGTTTTTTGGAGGCATACGATTCGCCAATTCAAAAATATTTAGCAGAATTGCATTACTGGCTGTTCAAAAACGATCGGAAGGATACACTTCAAGTTTTAAGCAGGAGCCAATGATCGGCAAGACCGGGACCGCCTATACTGTTTTGAGGCCTAGTGGCAAAGTAATGATTGAAGGGTCATTGTTTGATGCTTCTACAAGGGGAGATTACATCAATAAAAATGATAAAATTAAAGTGATCAGTGATGAAGGGACTTCATTGAAAGTCAAGAAACTCGATGATTAAAATTTAATTGTGACATTCCCCTTATTTCCTTTAAATTCCAGTAATAATAAGAATCCTGGCACGTTTTATGCAAAATCATGTATTGGAAAGCTGTAATTTATTTAAAAGGTATTTTAATTAAAAAAGCTACATTTGCATAAGAAAACTAATAAGCTATGTTGAAGAAACCATTAATTACTTTCATCTCACTTATTGCAATTTGCCTGACCCTGGGCACCAGTACCTTTTCACAGGCTGAAGATGGGTATGATATAACCATACAAATTAATAATATAAAAGATACTATAGTATATCTGGGATATCATTTTGGAGACCAGAAATTCGTTAAAGATACCTCAAAGGTAGAACCGGGCGATATTATTCATTTTAGGGGCAATGAACCGCTGAGTGATGGAATCTATTTTGTTTATTCTGCTTCTGTTTACTTTGAATTAATTGCTAATGAACCAAAATTCAAGCTGGAAACAGATACTGCAGATTTTATAAGACATATGACGGTTACCGGCTCAAGGGAAAATGAGATATTCAACAGTTTTCAACGGTTTATGGCTGATAAGCAATCGGAATCTAAAATACTTACAGATCAGATGCAGACGCTGGATCCCCAAAATGATGAAGCACGATTAAATGAATTACGCGCTGAAGTTCTTGGCATAAGGGATGAAATAGCTTCCTTTCAGGCAAAATTAAGTGAAGATAATAAGGGGACCTTTACCTCCCGGCTTCTTTTGGCAATGCAAAAACCGAAAATGCCTGAAATACCTGCTGAAGAGGCTGATGATCCTGATGCGAAAAACCGTCAGTTCTTTTCTTATAAGGAACATTATTTCGATAATTTTGACCTTTCTGACCCCGGATTGTTAAAAACTCCACTCTACCAGCCCAAATTGGATGATTATTTGGATAACCTGACATTTAAGCATCCGGATTCCATAAAAGTTTCATGTGATTACGTTCTTTCGATGAGTGAACCTAATACTGAGACATTCAGATATGTTTTGGTTAAACTCACCAATAAGTATGAAATTTCAAAGATCATGGGAATGGAAGAGATCTTTGTTTACCTGGCTGAAAACTATTACCTGACAGGTAAGGCATATTGGGCAGATGATGACCTGGTGGAAAAGTTCCAGAAAAGGGTTAATGAATTGAAGCCCAACCTGATCGGGAGTATTGCACCTGAAATCGTATTACTTGATTCGACCATGCAACAGTTCCAGCTCAGCAATCTTGACAGCAGGTTTATTATTCTGTATTTTTTTGATCCGGATTGTAGTCACTGTAAAAAAGTTACACCACAATTGTATCAGCTTTATAAACAGATTAAGGTAAAGGATGTTGAAGTATTTGCAGCATGTACCGTAACTGACATCGATAAATGGAAAAGCTACATCAGAACTAACGATCTAACCTGGGTGAACGGAATTGATCCTTATTATAGAAGTAATTTCAGGGCTGATTATGATATTAAGACGACTCCAATGATCTATATTTTGAATAAGGATAAAGAAATAATTGCCAAACGACTCGGGGTAGACCAGATCAAAGATTTTATAGATCGTATGATCAAATTTGAAGACAGTTAATAGCTGTCTTTTTTTTTGTATGTTACTTCCCGTGATTCTTTTTCTTCCTTAAGGAATCTCTTAAATAGACAAAAAAAATATCCCGCCCTGGGGCGGGATATATCAACCTAACCAACCTAAAACCTACCTCTATCACAGCTATCTTTCAGAGGTATATTTAGCAGTATTAATGTAAAAACTGTGCCAGAACAAAAATGTGCCTGAAATGGCTAAAAATGGGCTTTAAGCCTTTGCGGGATGTCCCAATTTGGGAAAATCTGGTTCAAAGTGGAAAATTAATATTGAAATCAATGCAGCGGAAGTGATTGAAAACATCCG
Organism: uncultured Cytophagales bacterium; assembly: GCA_942491935.1. Taxonomy (GTDB): domain Bacteria; phylum Bacteroidota; class Bacteroidia; order Cytophagales; family Cyclobacteriaceae; genus JAGTVG01. The sequence continues at coordinate 27,664 of CALOCZ010000068.1, read as the reverse complement.
GTTCTGGAAGCATTATTGCTAAAATCCTTATGAACTAGAATAGATTTTGAGAGCTGATATATAATTGCAATCGGGTTTGGTCAATGTTTTACATTGAAAGAAGTATAGTTCTTTATGATCCCTTCAGTAATTGTAACTTTCTCTACCCTTGAAAAAGTAGGCCCTTTATTGCACCATATTAAAAAATGATCCATAGGGACCTCATCCGCTTCAGCTTCAATAAACACGGATCCATCATACATATTTTTAACAAATCCCTTAATGCCCAGCTGCTGAGCTTTATGCAGGGCAGAATATCTGAACCCAACACCCTGGACCTTCCCTGAGATATTTATCTGTAAATTTTTTTTATCCCCTGGCATACTCTACAAAGCTCTTGCTTCTTCCAAAATAGCCACCCCGGAAGATGTCCCAATACGGTCTGCACCGGCTTTTATCATTGCCACAGCAGTTTCAAGGTCCTTTATACCCCCCGCAGCTTTTATTCCTACGCTGGAAGGCAATGCGGCGCGCATTATTTTTATATTCTCGACCTTTGCCCCTTCATGGGCAAAACCCGTGGATGTCTTTACGAAATCTGCACCAGCATCTTTGCAGATATGACATCCTGCCTCGATCTCCTCTTTACTCAGATAGGCGGTTTCAAGGATCACCTTAAGAAATTTACCATGGTCATGCAATTTTTCCGCACACCTGGCAATGTCTTGTTTAACCCAGTTCATTTCAGACATATATGCGGAAAGGTTCCAGACAATATCAACTTCATCGGCTCCATCATTTAATGCCTGTTCGATCTCAAATACTTTGGTTTCTGTTTTATTATATCCGAAAGGGAATCCGGATACCGTTACCAATTGTACATCGCTTTCTCCCAGGCCATTCCTGGCTTTTTTTACCCAGAAAGGAGGGACACAAATCCCTTTGAATTGATATTGTTTGGCTTCCTGAACAATTTTATCAATATCCTCATGAGAAGTATTGGCTTTCAGGATGGTATGTTCAATGTACTGATTTATATTATGCATATTAAATGTTTTAGAGGCTTCTAATTTAAGTACATAGAACTTTAATCTGAAGATATTAGGGATTAAAAATTGGATTGATATTCAAAATTAATGAGAGGATGCTAACGTATGATAATACATTGTTAAATAATTAGTAAATCAAGCTAATTGCCATTAGTAATGTGTCGAATAAATACACATTGCTAATTTGTTTAATACCTGCGTTGGATTTTGAAGAATTCTAATTTTCCACTAAACGATAGTATACCTGTTATCGAGATGATCTAAACTAGATGTGATTCTGCGAAAGGCTAATGGACGATCTGGCATTCTTTGCAGAACTTCTTCTTTCCAGGCTTCCTTTTTCTCGGCTTATTTTTATGCCCGAAATAGGTAGGATCAGAATACTGAGGTTTCTCTGCTTCCTGCGACAATTTTTTGTACTTTTTAGCATTTGCCTGCATTCGATCTTCGTACTCTTCGATCTTTACATCAAATTGCCTGGCGTAGCTGTTCTTGTATGCTTTTTTGGCTTTTTTTGTCTCTTTTTTGGATGGTTTTGTATTATATTCTGACCTGTAGTTATAGGAATCACCTTTAGTGGTCTGATATTTTTTTTGGGTCTGAGCCTGTGCCATTACCGATAAGCCCAGAAAGAGCAGAAATAAATATACAACCTTTAACATACAACCTGTTTTATTATATAACTCACTAAATTACTATCTATTGTACTGAATTAGTGAAATTTATTTGATTAAATATATTCCTTTCAATCATTCACACAGGACAATCCGGGCTTAACTGATGGTAGACCCGTTATCTGCCTCACCATCAGGTGTCAGGAATCGGAATACGCCTTCCTTATCCTCAGACATAAGGATCATCCCCTGAGATTCTATACCCATCATTTTCCTGGGTTGAAGGTTAGCAAGCAAAACCACTTTCTTGCCAACAACATCTTCAGGGCCGAGTTGCTCGGCTATTCCACTTAAAACTGTTCTTACTTCAACGCCTATATCTACCTGAAGTTTCAATAATTTTTTCGACTTTTCAATTCTCTCTGCAGAAAGGATCTCGCCAACACGCATGTCGAGTTTAGCAAAATCATCATATACCATTTCAGGTCCAATGGGCGGATATGGAGCTGTTTCCATATTAGTGGTTTTTGTATTTTCGAGTTTCTGTATTTGCATTTCAACAACTTTATCTTCAATTTTTTCGAATAGAAGATATGGTTTATTTAATTGATGACCTTCCTTTAGGATTACCTCTTCTTTTGCATCTTCCCATCCAACAGGATCAATATTTAACATGTCAAATATCTTTGCCGAGCTGAAAGGGAGGAAAGGTTCACCAAAAGTAGCCAGCTTGGCTACAATTTGTAAGGACAGGTTAAGTATCGTGCCAACCCGTTTTTCATTATCTTTTATCAGCTTCCAGGGTTCAGTATCAGCGAGGTATTTATTACCAGTTCTGGCAAGTTCAATGTATTGACTCAGTGCTTCCCTGAATTTGAATTGATCCAGTGCCTTTTCGATTTTCACAGGGACCTGATCAATCTTATCTAAAACCTCAAGGTCAAAATCAAACAGGTCAGATCTCCCGGGTACCTTACCTTCATAATATTTCTGAGTGAGAACGAGGGCCCTGTTGACAAAATTTCCTAATATGGCTACCAGTTCGTTGTTATTCTTTGCCTGGTAATCTTTCCAGGTAAAGTCATTGTCTTTGGCTTCCGGAGCATTGGCACATAAGGTATATCGAAGCACATCTTCCTTGCCAGGCAATTCCTCAAGATATTCGTGTAACCAGACTGCCCAGTTTTTTGAAGTAGAAATTTTATTGTTTTCCAGGTTGAGGAATTCATTGGCCGGCACATTATCGGGAAGAATATAATCCTGATGGGCCTTTAACATGGCAGGGAATATTATACAGTGAAATACGATATTATCCTTGCCAATAAAATGGATGAGACGTGTATCTTTTGATTTCCAATATGGCTCCCAGTCTTTCCCATTGTCCTTAGCCCATTTTTTAGTTGCTGAAATGTATCCAATAGGAGCATCGAACCAGACGTAAAGAACTTTTCCTTCAGCATCTGGAAGTGGAACGGGAACACCCCAATCAAGGTCTCTGGTAACGGCCCTGGGTTGCAAGCCATTGTCAAGCCAGCTTTTACATTGTCCATATACATTCGATTTCCATTCTTTATGATCCTCTAATATCCATTTGGACAACCACTTCTCATCTTTTTCGAGTGGGAGATACCAGTGTTTTGTTTCTTTTAGTACAGGTTTTTCACCGCTAAGCGTCGACCGGGGATTAATTAGTTCAGAAGGGCTTAATGATGATCCACACTGTTCACATTGGTCGCCATATGCTTCTGCAAAACTGCAAGTTGGACAAGTACCGATAATGTACCGGTCGGCGAGGAATTGTTCGCTTTTCTCATCATAGTATTGTTCAGATTCCTTCTCTTCGAATATTCCTTTATCATATAGGTTTTTGAAAAAATCCGCAGCAGTTTCATGATGAACCGGTGATGATGTCCGGTCATAAATGTCAAAGCTGATGCCCAGATCATTAAAGGCCTTTTTATTGATCTCATGATATTTGTCTACTACCTCCTGTGGACTAATTCCTTCTTTTTTAGCACGAATGGTGATTGGGACCCCGTGTTCGTCTGATCCGCAAATGTAAAGAATGTCCTTGCCTCTCAGCCTGAGATAACGCGCGTATATGTCAGCGGGAATATATACCCCTGCGAGGTGGCCAATATGTACCGGGCCATTCGCATAAGGCAGGGCTGCAGTTACAGTATATCGTTTATATGAATTCTTATTAATCATTTCAGATGTAGTGAATTTCCGCAAAGATAATCATTCAGCCTGTTCTACTCTAATTATGGGCCGTAAATACCCTTGAAAAAAGGAAGAAAATTCAATCCTGCTGTTTGGCATTTCCCAAAAAAATAAAGGTTTTTATTCGGCGGAGTTTATATTTTTCTTTATCTTTCAACTTGGGAGAAAGACATATTTTTTTATCATAAAAGGTAAGATAAATATTAGAATAACACAATAAATAACAATTGACCGTTAGTGGTCAGCATGTATAATTTTATTAGACTAGTTTTTAATGATTGATTTTACTTCTTTCATAGAAGCGAATCAAGGCGCAGCAATTATTACGAATTCAACGGGCCAATTACTGGAAATTAATAAACGTGCTGAAGAATTGTTGGGATGTACTGCCACAGAGGTAGTAGATAAAGGCGTAGAAGCATTGTTACCAGTACTAAAATCCTTTTTTGGTCGGATGACAGGCCATGTTGTCCCAAATAAAACCTTCACTTTTACTGCTGAATATAAGTCACCTTCTGGAAAAGAGATTAAACTTTCAATCCAGGTCAATGAATTAAAATTTAAAGACCGTACATATTTCTGGTTTAATTTAGAAGAAACTAACCCTGAAAAGGATAAGGAAGAGCAAGTCAGGGATAAGAATTTCTATAAAAAAATCCTAAGCCAGTCAAGGGATGTTATCCTGCAACTGGATTCAGGCAACCGGATCATTTATATAAGCCCATCATGCTTCCAGTTAATGGGCTATGAACCAGCAGAAATAATTGATGAGAAGGAGTTTGGTCATTTTATATTCGAAGAAGACCGAAAACCATTTGAGTTGATCTGGAAACAAAGTTTACGGCACCGCGATAAATTCCTTGTGAACAGGTTCAGGATAACCCAGAAATCAGGAACCCTGGTATGGGTCGAAGTCCACCTTGAACGTGAGTTTGATGCCCGCGGAAGGCTTGTTCAATCTATAGCTAATTTAAGAAACATATCGGATCGAATAAACTATCAATTGGAATTAGAACAGATCCGCGACCGGTATAAACTTGCTGTAGAGGCTGGACATAATGGGATCTGGGATTATTCATTTAATGAAAAAAAGCTTTTCGTCGATAATAGCCTGAAAAGTTTATTGGGATATAGTCCCGGGGATCATATAGATGAACAGTTTTTCATAGACCGACTGGTAGATCCCAAAGACCTGCAAGCTCTGAAAAATGTCATTGAACAATATGTTCAAGAGGGCAAGACCTATTTTGAAGAAACCTTTAAAATGAATCATAAGAGCAGGGTAACACTATGGGTTTTAGCAAGAGGGAAGATTTTTTATGAGGGGGGTAACCCTGATAGGATTATTTGTTCGGTTACTGATATCACTGAGAAAATCAATTCTAATGAAAGGCTCAGAAATGCATTGATCAATTTCAAAGCCATATTCGATGCATTCCCGGATTTGTTCTTCAGACTCAACAAGCTAGGTGACTTTCTGGAGGTAATGGCAGGAGAATCGGCCGACTTTTCAGCCTTTAATATTAAAAGTTTCGAAGGGAAGAATATGAAAGATGCATTTCCATCAAAGGCTTATCTGAATGTTTATGAATGCCTGCAACGTTCTTTCCAGAATAAAAAAGTTGAACTCTGTGAATATGATCTTGAGGAAGAAGGGCAGGTAAATAATTATGAGGCAAGGATTATCGCCATTACGGAGGATGAGGCCATTGGCATCGTTAGAAATATTTCTGATGCGGTACGGACAAACAAAGAGCTCGTAAGGGCAAGAAAAATGGCCGAAGAAGCATTAAATGCAAAAGAAGATTTTCTTTCCATGATGAGCCATGAGATAAGGACACCTCTAAATGTTGTAATTGGCATGACTTATCTATTACTTGAGCAGAATCCAAACCCTGATCAGTTGAGATTGATCAATACCCTGAAATTTTCATCAGATAATTTGTTGCGACTGATCAATGATTTACTCGATTTTTCAAAAATTCAGGCAGGGAAGCTGGTCTTTGAGAATATTGATTTTAACCTGAAAGAATTTATCTGGAATATATTCGAAAGTTACAAACTTCAACTTGATAGCTCGAGGGTGGAATTGGCATTAAACATCGATGAAAAAATCCCAGCCTACGTAAATGGAGATTACAGCCGGTTGACACAGATCCTGAACAACCTCTTAAGTAATGCTCAGAAATTTACCGACCAGGGGCAAATCAGTATAGATTTAAACCTTATAAATAGAGATAAAGATACCATAAGAATAAAATTCGAGGTAAGTGATACCGGAATTGGCATCTCTCCCCAAAAATTAGATTCCATATTTGAACCTTTTCACCAGGGGGAGACCCATATTTCCAGAAGATATGGGGGAACAGGATTGGGGCTAACCATTGTAAAACAGTTAATAGAACTTCTTGGTGGAAATATTTCAGTTTCAAGTGAACAGAATTCCGGTTCTACCTTCAAAGTTGAATTGCCATTCGGAGTGGTCGACAAGGATAAAATTGCCATAAAGGATGAGGCCCTCGATACCTTTACAAATGAAATACAGAACTTAAATATCTTGTATGCAGAGGATGTTTCGTCCAATCAATTCCTGATGAAGGGATATGCGGACCTCTGGAAGTTTGAACTTGATATTGCCTCTAATGGAGAGGAAGCCGTCCAGTTGTTTGCTGAGAACCATTATGATGTGGTGCTCCTTGACCTTCAAATGCCAATTATGGATGGCTTTCAGGCGGCTGAAAAGATAAGGGAGATCGAAATCCTGGCAAATAAAAATACTCCGATTTTGGCTGTAACAGGAGATATATCAGAAATGGCCATAAAAGCCATTTCGAAATCGGGGATGAACGATTATATCAGTAAGCCGATCAATCCGAAAGTCATGATCGAAAAGATCCAGGAAATGTTACGTGAGGCAAGTGCACCATCAACAGCAAAATTAGAGGTTGAATCGGATCAGGTACCTGATACGGATCAATTAATTAATTTCTCAGATGTGGATTATTTGTATGGGGAGGTGCCTACCCAGTATGTAATGCTTATTAATTTGTTGCTCGGGGAATTTTCAACCTATAAGATTAGTTTGGCGCGATCCCTTAAAGAGGAGAATTTTGATGAATTCAGGCAGATCCGACATAGTATGAGGTCCAATATGCGATTACTTAAAATGCACAGGATGGAAAAAATTGTGGATGATATCCGGAATGAATATGTAAACAACTCCCTGCCGCCTGGAGGTGGTTCCTATGTGAATAAGATTGAAACTTGTTTTGATGCCTTGCTGGAGCAATTTGAAGAGAAGCTCAAAGTGCTGACTACCTGATCTCAACCGGCTGAAATACTTGGAAATATTGTTTAGTATCTTCGTCTTTTTTCAAATATTTTTACTTTTTATTTCACTAATCAATTTATAAGCAATGCCTTTCACAGATTCCCAAATGGACAAGTTCGAAGCCCACTTTAGAAGGAAAACAAAATATCGATGCCCAATGTGTAGAAAGAGAAGATTTGAGTTTAAAATGGATGGTTCAGGTATGATAAAAGTTGATGCCAGATAATATGAATTTTAAACTACTTCTAATAGCATTGATCCTTTTTTGCTGTAAAGACAATACTTCAAATGATCAACTAGGCAATTTAGCGGATCAAAATGCTGAATTGACTAAAAAAATAAGCACAAATTCTACAGGAGATTTGGTAGCATATCCTCCATGTAATGAAGAAGAAATACCTCATTATACAGCGCACAAGATTTCATCAGCGCCGAAGATTGATGGAAAACTTGATGAGGAAATTTGGCAGGCTGTGCCTAAATCAACCCGGTTCAGGGATCTGATTTCAGGTGCTGAGACGATCCATGATACCAGGGCTGCTGTGGTGTGGGATGAAGAATTTCTTTATGTGGGGTATTGGATAGAGGAACCAAACCTGCAGGCTACACTGACAGAACGAGATGCAAAGATCTACAAAGACAATGATGTAGAGTTATTCATTGCGGGAAAGGATGCCTATTACGAATTTGAAATTAATTCGTACGGTACCATCTACGAAGTATTTTTTATTTGGGAAGAATCTTATAAAAGTGGAGGATATGATAAAATACCAGAATTCAGCCCTGATCAAAAGGGAAGAAAGCGCTTTCACGGTGTGGGTTATAAGCCACATCCGAAAGGGCCGCGTATTGGTTATTGGAACTGGGACTTCCCCGGATTAAAAAGTGCTGTTTACTGTGACGGTACGATTAATAATGACAAGGATCGGGATCGGGGGTGGACCGTGGAAATAGCCCTGCCATGGTCAGGTATGAAGGCCTTGACTTTGGGAGATAATCGAAGTCTTCCACCAAAGGATCAGGATACCTGGCGCATGGATTTTTCCCGCTTTAATCAATATAAGGAAGCCCCGCCAGCTAATGATTCCGGAGGTTGGGCCTGGAGCCCGCATGGAGTCTGGGATTCACATGTACCGGAATGTTTCACATACATTCATTTTTCTTCAAAAAATGTAGATATTTCGAAATGAGTAAACCTTTCAGAATCGCGATATTAATCAATTATTTAAATACCATATTTCATGGATATCAACAGACGTAAATTCTTATCAACTACCCTGGCCGGTGGATTGGCATCAACATGGCCACTTTTTTCCATAGGGAGGACGGCATCCACACATGTTTCAGATGAAGTACAGAACAGGTATGAAAGGCTGGACCAGATACTTAAACAACCTGTCTTTAAAAAAGAATTGTTTAGTTCACCGGTAGTAATTGAAACACTCGAATTACTCCGTTACGAAAATAGTTTTTTATGCCGGGTCCGGTCGAAAGATGGAGCCGTAGGAATGTCAGTCGGTCACAGTGGTTCGCTGAGATCACTTTACCCGATATTTACAAACAATTTACAACCATTTTTCATAAATAAGGATGCACGCGACCTCGATCTGATTCTGGAAAAAGTATTTATCTACAGCCTCAACTTCAGGTTATCCGGAATAGCGCTTGGTGTACCCTTGGCCGCCATCGAATTTGCTATTCTAGACATGATGGGACATATTGCCAGGAAATCTATAGGGCAATTGATTGGTGATATCCGTCATCCGGAAGTCGAAGTTTATCAGGCAACTGAATACAGGGAAAGATCTGTTGAGGAATCTATTGAGCTGATTAAAAGAGATGTGGCCGAATATAACGCCCAGGCTGTTAAGATTAAAGTAGGAGGACTTATGTTTATGACCAGGGATATGCATGCTGTGGGCCCGGCAGGGCGAACCGAGGAAATTATCCCGCTTGTCAGAAAAACATTTGGTGATGAGATGGTTCTTTACGCCGATTCAAATGGGTTTTATTCTGTGGAAGAAGCCATCCGGGTAGGGAAGTTATTGGAAGAATATGATTATAAGTTTTTTGAAGAACCTGTTCCTTTCGATTGGTATGAGGAGACAAAAATGGTTACAGATGCGCTTTCCATAGCGGTTGCTGGTGGTGAACAGGAATACAGTCTTCATGGATTTCGCTGGCTTGTCGCAAACGACGGCCTTGACATTGTTCAACCCGACACAAATTATTTCGGTGGAATGATCCGATCAATGAGAGTGGCATTAATGGCAAATGCGGTTGGGAAGAAGTGTACTCCGCATATGTCTGGTGGAGATCTGGGATTTCTTTATATGATGCATTTTGTCTCAGCGCTACCCAACGCTCTACATCATCATGAGTTCAAAGGATTTAGAACCGGAGTGGAATTTGAATGTAAAACATCTCCTCTTCGAAGTGAAAATGGATTGGTCAAAGTCCCAACCGGTCCGGGTTTAGGAGTGGATCTGGACCCTGATTTTGTTAAAAAACACCAGGTTGTAAAGGGTTGATTGATTTTACGTAAGAAGCGAAGAGAAGCTGTACAAGTGCCATATGCCTACATCTACTCTTATACTTTATTAAGGTTTTCAAACCTGAGATCAAGGGCTTACAATAAAAGGTATATTCTGTCTGGAGGCAAAAAAGAATGCATCAAACGTTATCTCATGTAAATTGTTCAATTGTCCAAAATCAACTCGATCACCGGAATTTCAACGGGCGGTTTGTTTACCGGTAATCTCAGATTGATATCGCTATCAGATGTTTTCGGCTGGTTCCAGTGCTCACGGGGCGTAGTTATCCTGATCTCTGAAGCGTCATGAAGAAATTGAGCATATTTGATTTTTCCTTTATACCCTTTTAATGTGAGGTTCTGCAACGGATAATCCAGTAAATGAATATATAATCGATTGGATTTTGGATTGTACGTGAGGAGGCTGTTAGCCGGAACTTCAAATGATTCTGGCGCTTGAGTGCATCCATAAATCGATCTTGAATTGTATTTCATCCATTCTCCCATGGAATGTAAGGCACTTACTGCCCTGTAATCTATGGTGCCTCTACCCGTTGGGCCAACATTTAAAAGCAGATTACCACCCTTGCTTACGGATTCGATCAACAAAACGAGTAATTGTTTGGTATCTTTCCACGTATATTCATCACGATAATATCCCCAGGAACCGGAAAAAGTCTGACAGGTTTCCCATGGAATTTTTTTACCCTCATATGTTGGCCATTCAGTCACTTTAAACTGTTCCGGTGTAGTAAAGTCCCATCCTCCCCAATGGTCTTTCAGATCAGCACGATCATTGACAATGATTCCCGGTTGGAGCTCGCGTACCATTTTTAACAATTCAACTGAGCCCCAGTCATTCCTGTCTTTACCGAATCTACCGGGGAATGAATAATCCAGCCAGAGGATATCTATTTTTCCGTAATTCGTTAAAATCTCGTGTACCTGGTTTTTAAGATATTCCCGGTATACACTCATATCACGGTCTTTGTTGAGTTCATCATATTCTTCCTGCGTATTGACACTCATTGGATGAACCCGGTCAATGGTGTACTCAGGATGATGCCAGTCGATCAGCGAATAATAAAATCCAATTTTCAACCCTTCAGCCCGGAATGCTTCGACCCACATTTTCAACACATCTTTACCATAGGGTGTGTTGGTTGCCTTATAATCAGTATACTTAGAATCAAAAAGCGTAAATCCTTCATGATGCTTGGAAGTGATCACTGCATATTTCATTCCTGCAGCTTTTGCTAACCTGGCCCATTCCGACGGCTCGTATAGATCCGGATTGAAATTTTCAAAATAGGTATTATATAACTCATCGGGAATCCGTTCGTGTTTCTTCACCCATTCATGACGACCGGCCAGGGCGTATGTCCCCCAGTGGATAAACATTCCAAAACGATCATTGCGCCACCATTCCAGGCGCTTATCTTTTTCTTCCAGGGTTTCATTCCAGATTTTCTTTTGAGCGATAGTTGATTGAGATACCAGAGCTATTAGTATCAGTAAAACTAATTTTTTCATGTTTTCGGGGTTATTTAAAAAATGATAACGATATATAAAATTAAGAAAATGATAAGTGAAGTTGTTTCCATAACTTGATAATTCCAACAGCTTTATACCCGATGCATTATTGAAGTTAGGTATTTAAAGGGAAATATTCTATTGTACTTTAAGAAAGAATGCATCAGACGCTTTCTTTCTTAGGTTATCAAGGTTTTGGGCTGGGGGGACTTTTTTTTAGGTGGTTGACTTTACCTATTCTTTCCCATTTTATGCCTTCAATGCTGTAAAAATGTACTTTTTAGTAAAATGAGGTTAAGCAAGATTTGGATCGATTAAGTAAAAACGTTACCGTTTTCGTTACCGTTATTGTAGCTATATTTGTGTATAACCTACAACCAATTTACAATGGCTCAAGTAACATTTTATTTAAAAAATCCGATTGCAAAAAACAAATCTGTAATCTACGCTAGTTTTTCCTTCGATTCAAAAAGATTACAAACTTCAACCAAGTGGAGTATCCATCCAAAATATTGGGATAAGAAGAAGGGATTCCTTAAACACCAGTACACGCATCTATCTATTTATTTAACTTATCAGGAATACCTTGATAAATTTAGACGAGTGATAATTGATTATTACCAGGAACAAAAATCAATCGGGATAATTCCTGATTTGAGTTCACCTAAGAAACACCTGGAGAACGAATTCAAAGAGAAGGAAGAAGTTCAGATACAAGATGAGTTTTTTACAGTATTTCAGCAGTTTATTGATAGCTGTTCTAGAAAAAGTATTCTTACTGTTAGGAAATACTATACATTAAAAAATCTACTAAAGGATTATCGAAAGAAGAGGAACAAATTAATTTCCTTCGAATCTTTGGATTTGAATTTCTTCGATGATTTCACTAATTATTTGTTCAGCAGACCAAACCAAAAATATCCTGATACAATAGGTTTGAAAGATGATACAGTACATAAATATATTTCTGTGTTTAAGACCTTTCTGGAGTGGGCAGCTGATCGCGAATATCATGAGAATTTTGCATATAGGAAATTTAGTTCTCCAAAAATCAGGAAACATGAAATTGTCACCCTAACAAACGAGGAGATTGATGAATTAGTCAAACTAGATTTGTCTGAGGATTCCAGGCTTGAAAAAGTGCGAGACGTTTTCCTTTTTGCATACTATACAGGACAAAGGTGGAGTGACATTGATAGTTTTAATAAAAACGACATCAAGAAAGACAGTGAAACCGGAGAGTATTATTGGCAATTCAGAGTAGTGAAAACTAAAAAGATTATTACCATTCCTTTTGTGGGTAGGATTAAGCCCGCATATGACATTTTGCAAAAATATAAATTTGTATTACCGGAAATCACTGCTCAAAAATTTAATGATTATTTGAAAGAAGTAGGGGCTAAGGCAAAATTAGATCGTAAGGTAAGGATCAAAAGATTTTCCGGAAGCAAAAAGATTACAATAGAAAAAGTTTTGCATGATTTTATGAGTAGCCATATGGCAAGAAGAACATGCGTAACTCATTTACTTGAAGATGGAGTGCCCCCCACCACGGTTATGAAATTAACTGATCATCAGGATTTGAAGACCATTCTTAAGTACGAAAACACGTCGCTTAAGGCACTAAAAATAGCCTTAACCAAAAGTGTAGCTTAGGTCAAAAGGTAAATGCTTAATCAATGAATAAAGGTTCTTCTTAAAAGGAAGCATATAATTAAGAAGTTGTCCTTTTTTTATGGTCAGAGAAAAAAAGCCCAGGCTTGTGTTCCGGCTTTTTGGTTAATTGTTTTAGAGTTGCTAGTTCGTTTAGCACCTCAAAGGTAGGAACAAAGGGTAATTGAAATGTATTCAAAAGACTACGTTTTTTATCCATAATATCTCTTGATACTAACATTCTTTTTTATAAAGTTTTATCTTTCGGACAAAATAGCAACTATGCTTCTTACAAAGTTACATCGGCCTCCTGTCACCAGAGAGCATGTTTACAGAGATCATCTGATTAATCTGCTAAATAAAAACATGTACAAGCCACTTACGCTGGTTAGTGCAGGCGCTGGTTATGGCAAGAGCATGTTAATTAGCTCCTGGCTTGAAAGATCCAAAATCCCCTACGCCTGGGTCTCGTTGAGCGATGAAGACAATGAATTCAGAGAATTTATTTGGGATATTTTGACATCAGTTCAAAAAGTGTTTCCAAAAGCTTTGCTTCAACTAAATGACTATTTAGAAGCTCCTGAATTACCACCGATTAGTAAAATGGCTGAAAGCCTGATTAATGGTTTAGATGAAATCGGGAAGGAGTTTGTTTTGGTTTTAGATGATTATCATTTAATCCAAAACATGCAAATCAATGAACTGATTAACCAGCTACTCCAGTTTCCTCCACAGCTCATGCATTTGGTCATTATTTGCAGGAGTGATCCGTTTTTGAATCTAAGCTCCTTACGCGCACACAGTCGCATCAATGAGATTCGTGCGGCAGAACTGTGCTTCAATGAAAGTGAAATTTTGGAATTGTTGAAGAATATTTTTCAAACAGAATCAAGTATAGAAATTTCGCATAAATTGATGCAACAAACGGAAGGATGGATTACTGGTTTGCGATTGTTATTGTTAATGGTAAAGAAAGGTGAAGACTTAAATGAGTCCCTTGAAAAAATTCATGCTATTAATCCTACAACCACTCATTTTTTGCTGGAAGAAGTAATCTCAAATCAGCCTGAACCGATCCGAAATTGTATTATAAAAATGTCAATTCTTGATCGGTTTTGCGATGAATTGGTGAATGAACTATGTTTTCCTCATATTGAAAATCTGGAAGCTGATATTTCTGGGAAAGATGTGATTCAAACCCTCCTTAATGCCAACCTCTTCACAATCTCATTGGATTATAACGGGAAATGGTATCGGTTCCATCACCTGTTTCATGAGATGCTTCAAAACCAATTGAAGAAACAACATAGTATTGACGAGATTAATGCATACCATTTAAAGGCTTCTGAATGGTTTGATAAAAATGGCTTTAAAGAAGCAGCCGTTAAACAAGCCCTTAAGGGGCATAAAACTGATTTGGCAGTTGATTTAGTTTCCCGCTATCGGCATGAGCTTTTGGATGCCGGGCAAATGAATCGTTTAAACCTTTTGATAGACCTGTTACCGGAAAGCATTATTGAAGCAACACCTGCACTCTTAACTGCCAAAGCCTTTATCATGGATTACCGGGGTCAACTTCCTGAACTTTTCGAGTTCAAGGAAAAAGCCAAAGCTATATTAAGTGATTTGTCCCTCGAATCTCAGGAAAAGAATGCCATACTGGGCGAAGTAAAAACAATTGAAGGAGAACTATTCATCTTATCAGGAGATACGAAAAGTGCCTTTGAATATTCGAGAAAGGCGCTTGATTTATTACCGGATAGAGCCAGCCATGCGCAGTCTTTTGCATTGGGAACACAAGTGCTCTGTTATCAAATGAACAATGATATTGAAAGCTTAAAAAAAGCAGAAATAGAATTTCCTCCAGTGTCCAATCTTTCCATAACAAGAATGCAATTTTGGTATTCGATGGCATATGCTATGGAAGGAAATCAAGTGATGGTGAAAAAGCATGCGCTAAATCTTATAAAACTTGGTGAAAAGCACAGGCAATTGGAGTCGGTAGTGTTTGGCAATTATTTTATAAGCATGGCTCATTATTTATCCATCGAAGATGAGCTGGCCAGACCCTATTTGGAAGCGGTCGTTAATGATCCTTATGTTGCCCGTTCATTTTATTTGGCCCAATGTGTATTCATGCTGTCTGCTATCTGTATCGATCATGGTGAGTTAGAAAAAGCAGACCAATTGATGGAATTTATTAGCCGGCATTTCGAAGAAACGGATGAAATAGTGGGTATTGCTTATGCAAAAGCCATGCAGGTTGAGCTGGCATTAAAAAGAAAAGATATTGAGACAGCACAACTGCTGAACAAACAGCTGGATTCGTATGATCTTATTCCTCCTTTATGGTTTGTTTATGTTCCCCAACTTACCCCGGTAAAACTGAAATTGGCCATAAACACAACCAAAAGTATTGCGGAAGCGGTTCAACTGCTCTCTGAATTTGAAAAACCTTTGCGACAAACCAATAAAAAGACGATATTAATTGATGTCCTTATTCTGCAAGCTCTGGCGTTAAAGGCACAGGAAAAAGAGAAAGAGGCCGTATTAAAAATTACAGAAGCTTTAGTTCTCAGCAGCATGGGTAACTGCATCCGTACTTATGTTGATTATGGCATTGAATTAAAGGAACTGATTGCCGGACTACCAGAGAATAATGAGCACAAATGGCACATTAATTTGATTTTAAAAGCCATAAATGAGAGGGAGAGTGAGCAACTCAATAGCATACAAATTGTGCCGGAAAAAACTGTTGTGCCAAAAGATAATAAGGTTGTATTAAAAAGCCTTTCTTTCCGGGAAACAGATGTGCTGAAATTTGTTGCTCAAGGTTTGAGAAACAAAGAAATCGCCGATAAGTTATTTGTTTCAACAGATACCATAAAAAAACACCTGTACAATACCTTCCAAAAACTGCAGGTAAGCAACCGCTTGGAATTGGCGAATAAGGCAAAGCAGTTGGGGCTCCTTGATTTAAATTAAGGATAGCTGACTTCGATCGAAAACCAATTTAATCCACCTTCGCGTTCCGCTTCGGCGGACGAGAAGGTAGTGGTTAAACCAGCCTGCTGCTGGCAGGTTCCCCGATGCTCTCATCGGAAACTAGGGTCTAGGGTTCTACCCTGGATTAAATACCATGTATTTCGATCCTTCAATCTTTCACCTTTCTTTTCCACTTTTCTTCCACTTTTGGGTATTGTCCAGGGGGACCAGCCCA
Organism: uncultured Cytophagales bacterium; assembly: GCA_942491935.1. Lineage (GTDB taxonomy): Bacteria > Bacteroidota > Bacteroidia > Cytophagales > Cyclobacteriaceae > JAGTVG01. The sequence continues at coordinate 11,529 of CALOCZ010000068.1, read as the reverse complement.
CCTAATTTTACTTTCATAAATCCAAGGGCTATTAGCCCCAATCCTGGAGAATTATGACTTTAAAAATTAAATCATGGCAGCAGATATAACGGAGTTTAAGGGTTCTGCGATTTATTGTATTAAAATTCGGGGTGTCATTGATCAGCGTTACGCCGGGCATTTTGGCGATATGATAATAAGCACTGAAAAAAAAGATGAAGGGCAGACCACCAGTAAGCTTACGGGAAGTATAAAGGATCAAGCTGAGTTGATGGGGGTGCTGAATGCCCTGTATAATCTTCACTTACCTATTGTTTCCATACAGACACTAAATGAAGAATCAGGAAAATAATTTAAACACTAGAAAATTAAGATTACCACTTGTACAATTAATAATTAAAAACTATGGCAAATTCTAAACAGTACGACATCGTACTAAAAAACGGCCGGGTTATCGATCCGGAAACCTACCTCGACAGTTCGTGATGAAATGTTGGATACGAAAGCATTTCCAGGTCAGGCAATACGCGGACCAATTAGAAAATAAAAGTTTATTAACATTCAAAAATTAAAATTATGAACAGACATCCTAAAACAGATTCCGACAACAAGGGGCCACATGCGCCTCATATCAATGAGCACCGAACGCTCATCAAAAACATTAGCATTTTTAATGGAAGATCAGAAGACCTTATCAAAGGAAAAGATGTTGTTCTGCTGAATAATCATATCGAAAAGATCATCCCAGCAGGAAGCAGTAATGAGGGAGAATATGGTGAGGTTATTGACGGAAAGCATGGATACCTTTCACCGGGTATTATCGACAATCATTTACATCTAATGATGGGCGTGTCTCAAGCAGAGTTTTTCAATGGCCCCTTCCAGTACGTAACTTGTATGGCCGTCCGTGAAATGGAAGACATGCTTATGCGCGGGGTTACTACCTGCCGTGATGTAGGTGGCAATGTCTTTGGATTAAGGAAAGCGGTCAACAGTGGACTCTTGCCCGGCCCAAGAATTTATGGTTCGGGCGCCTTGATTGCGCAGTATTCGGGCCATTTGGATTTTCGCAATCCCAACGACCTGCCCAAAGAATGGGGTGGGCCCAACGAAATGGCTGAACATCCTGAACTGGGTTGCGGTCTTCTGGCCACCGGCGTGGACCAGATGATGGCTGCGGCGCGTCATCAACTCTATTTGGGCGCTGATTTTGTAAAAATCGCCAACGGTGGGGGCGTCTCATCTTTTACCGATCCGCTTTATGTGAATGAATTCACTGCGGAAGAGACCGAAGCAGCGGTAAGGGTAGCCGAAGACTACGGCACCTATGTGGCAACCCATGTGTTCAATGCTGTAGGAATCAAGAGAGCACTGAATGCCGGTGTTAAAAGTATTGAACATGCCCATCTCATCGACGAAGAAGCCATGGAATTGCTGGTAGAAAAAGAGGCCATCCTCTCAACCCAGGTATATGTTATAACGATGTTGGAGCCACTCTACACCGATGCAGTCCGCGCTGGCAAACTCAAGCAAGCCCTTGATGGTATGGACAATATGTTCAAGCTGGCCAAGAAGTACAAGGCCAAGATCGTGTATGGCACGGACCTGCTTTTCGATTACGAAGGAAGGAAGCAGCAGCTCAAAGACCTCACGCTCAGAAAGCCCTGGTTCACTTCTGCGGAGATTATGATTCAGGCCACCGGAAACGCATACGATTGCCTGGCAATGTGCGGCAAGCGAAATATATACGGAAAACTCGGCGTGATTGAAGAAGGCGCCATGGCCGATGTCCTGATCTACGACAAGAATCCACTGGAAGATGTTGAGGTTGTAGAAAAGCATCAAGAGCACCTAAAACTCATCATCAAAGATGGTAAAGTGTTCAAAAATGAATTGTAAATAAGTCATCTGATTCACATCAAACTGTCAACTGATCACAAGGTGGCAGTTTGGTGTTCTTTACAAAAAATTACTCTTAACTTTTGAAAAAGGTAGACAATGAAACGGTTTAAATTATTTCTTTTTTACATAGTTGTTATACTCTACGTTGTAAATGCCTATAGTCAGAATAATCAGGAGAAAAAAGATTTGATTGGAAGATCCCCTGCTGATTCCACTAGAATTAGTTCTTTTCGTGATAATCACATAGACCTTACTGGTCAGGAATTAGCAGATGCCGACTTTCCGAAATCATGGCCTCTTTTTGGCTCAAAAGCCCGATTATCTTTTGGGGGATATGTAAAACTGGATTATATCCAGGATTTTAACGGAGTGCATAACGACCGATATGAACTGTCCACCGTCAATGTTCATGTAGATAATTCCGGGGTTGTGAAAGAGCTGGGCTATATGAATTTATTTGCACGCGAGTCGCGCTTTAATTTTGACTTTCGTACAAAAACAGAAAAAGGTAAGCCACTTCGTGTTTTTTTGGAAATGGATTTCTGGAATCTGGATCGTGACCCATTTCATAATACACCTCGGCTCCGTCATTTTTATGCCGTTTACAACAACTGGCTAGTAGGCCGCAGCTGGGGTACTTTAACCGATGGCTATTCCGTACCAAATAGCATTGATTTTCAGGCAGGAGATGCAATTACCGGATCAAGAAGGGCACAAATCAGGTATGAAAATAAATTAGCAAAGACCATGAAATGGGCAGTGGCAGCAGAGATGCTTGAGTATCCTGATATTGATGGCAATGGCTTTGATGGTGAGAACAGCATGTTATTACCAGTTTTAGTAGCCAGGATCACCAAGGCAACAAAATTAGATGGCCGGATGATGTTTGGCGGCTCGGTATATCAGTTGCGTTGGGATGGCTTGGAAGTCGGGCCGAATGTCACAGCCATTGGTTGGGGATTTGCATTTAGCGGCCGGCAAAACTTCACCAAAAAGTTCAGCATGCAATGGAACCTCTCAGGAGGCGATGGCTGGGCTACAAACATTATTGCATTTACAGGAGGTGGTCAATCGGCTATTATAAACCCCCAAGGTGAATTGGAGCCTTTATTTACATGGAGTTTGTCAGGTGCTCTTATTTATAGTTTTTCCCCCGTACTCGTCATGAATGTAATGGGGGCATGGCTTGATGTGGAGGAATCCAAGTACAAATCCGAGAATAGCTATAGTTCAGGAGCCACTGGTCATATTAACCTGATCTATTCTCCTGTAAAATCTGTGAACGTCGGTATTGAGTACGGTATTGGTCAAAGAGTAAATATAGATGGAAAATCAGGTATTGCTAACCGAGTCCAGATGATGGGCAAGTATATTTTTTAAACACTGAAAATTAATTAACTAAAAACTAAAAACTATGACAAATTCTAAACAGTACGACATCGTACTAAAAAACGGCCGGGTTATCGATCCGGAAACCTATTTCGACCGCGTATGTAACGTAGGTATTACCGATGGTAAAGTAGTAACCATTTCGGAAGATCCGCTTTCGGGAAAAGAAGAGAAGGATGTAACGGGCATGATTGTATCACCCGGTTTCATCGACCTGCATGCCCACGGGCAAAACATCACCAGCAATCGGGTACAGGCGTTCGATGGTCTGACGACGACGCTTGAATTGGAAGCTGGCATTCTTCCGATCGGGGAATTCTATGACAACTGTGCCAAGGAAGGCCGGCCACTGAATTATGGTGCCTCGGCAGGTTGGGCATGGGCACGCCTTGAGAGCATGAACCCTGAAAAGGGAAAGATGGTACCCAACATTGCCTGGACGTTTGGATCTTTTGGCTTGAAGGAATGGACCGAAAACATTCCCAGCGAAAAAGAGCTCGAGCAGATTCTGGAACTCACCGAACAGGGCCTGAAGGAAGGTGGCATCGGCATCGGCGTGCTTCACGCTTACTGCCCGGGCGCCGCGACTAAAGAGTTGCTTGGTCTGTGGAGATTGGCCGCCAAGTACGGCCGGCCGACGTACACCCACGTTCAATACGTGTCCATGGTTGAGCCAAAAAGCGGCACGGAGTCACTAGTTGAGCTGATGGGGCTCGCCGCCGCAACCGGGGCGCATACGCATGTCTGCCACCTCAATAGTGTGAGTCTGCATGACGCCAAACAAAACACCGCGATCCTGAAGCGGGCACAGGCGGCCGGACTCAAGGTGACCACCGAGGCCTATGTCTATGGCGCTGGCTGTTCCGCGATCGGCGCGGCAGAGTTCGATCCGAAGGATGTCGAGGAAAGGATGGGGATCTCCTGGTCAGACCTCACACTGGTCAAGAACATGCACGACTTCTCCAGCAAAGAAGAGTTCGTCGATGCACGTGAGACGAATCCCGGGGACGCAGTGATTGTTCACTTCCTGCGTGAAGACGACAACCCACAGGATGAAGCGATGCTGGACATGACGGTTATGTTTCCCGGTGCCGGCATCTGCACCGACTCGATTCCCTGGACCGACGCCTCGGGCGCCTTCTACGAAGGCAGCGAATGGCCGCTACCTGAAGGCTTGAACAGCCATCCGCGCGCTGCCGGAAACTACTGCCGTTTCCTTCGCAAGTGGGTGCGTGAACGGGGTGTCATGAGTTGGATGGATGCGATCCGCCAGGCGTCGCTGAACAGCGCCCTGATCATTGAGGATTGCGCACCCGGCATGAAGAAAAAGGGGCGTCTGCAGGAAGGAATGGATGCTGACATCATTGTCTTCGATCCGGAGACCGTGACCGATACGGCGACTTTCCAGGAACCGCTTCAGCTCTCCAAAGGCATGCACCATGTCATCGTTAACGGAACCTTCCTAATCCAGGACGAGAAGCTGGATACGGAGGCATTTCCTGGGCAAGCGGTTCGTGCACCAATTAAAAATTAGAAACATTTTTTTTTATTCATTAAATTTAAGGAGAACTAATATTATTATGACAAAAATTAAAAATCCAGCGGCAATTGCCGCTGTGCAAAAAGAAGTGGAAGGCCTAAAATCCCAAATTATTGGGATGGGTGATAAAGTATGGACCATCGCAGAGCTTTCTCTTCAGGAGGAAGAATCAGCAGCTTATTTGATTGGTGTATTACAAGACAACGATTTCAACATTGACAGCGTTGGTACTTCTAACATTCCAACCGCATTTACCGCCTCTTATGGATCGGGATCTCCGGTTATTGGAATAATGACAGAATACGATGCATTACCCGATTTAGGACAAGAACCTGTAGCTGAAAAAACACCTAGAAAAGATGGAAAGACCACCGGTCATGGTTGTGGTCATAACCTCATTGGTGCAGGTGGTATAGGAGCGGCACTTGCTCTAAAGAACTGGATGAAAGCAGAAAATATACCGGGTACAATCCGGGTGTTTGGTGCCGCCGCAGAAGAGGCTGAAGGCGCAAAAATTTATATGGCACGCGATGGTGTATTTAAAGGTTTAGATACCTGTCTGCATTGGCACCCTGCTATGGTAACGACTCCCTGGAATTCAAGAAGCACTGCCGTGAATATGATGAATATAGAGTTTTTTGGAAAAAGTTCGCATGCTGGAATTGCACCCTGGTTAGGTAGAAATGCTTTACACGCAGCCGAATTATTTGGCCATGGTATTGCATTGATGCGTGAACATCTGGAGCCAACAGCCCGTACCCATTATATTTATACAAATGCAGGCTCTGCACCTAATGTAGTGATTGATTATGCCAGTATAAAATTATTTATACGTGACGTGGATCGCAAACATGTGGAGGCTACTACTGAGTGGGTGAAACAAATGGCTGAAGGAGCCGCAATGGCAACTCAAACAAAAAGTAAAGCTTTGGTATTCTGTGGAATGCATGATTTGGTGCCCAACAAGCCTTTAGCTGATCGATTATACGAGCATACAGCTCAAATAGGCATACCTGAATATACGAAAGAAGAAATTGAATTTGCTAAGAAATGTCAGGTGGCTTATGGGGTTGAACCTACCGGGATGCCAAAAGAAGCAATCGCACCAAAATACCCTGTATCAACGATGGGAGGAAGTACTGATGTGGCAGAGGCGAGCTGGCTTGCGCCAACCATGGGCTTATTGGGCCAAACAATACCTGAAGGTTGTATGGTACATACCTGGCAAGCCGTCGCCTGTCATGGTATGAGCATTGGCCATAAAGGTTTGATGATGGCTACCAAGGCAATTGCCTCATTAGCTGCCGATTTGTTTACAGACCCTGATTTAGTGGCCGCTGCGAAAGCAGACTTTAAAGAACGTGTTGGCGATTATGTATTTAAATCTCCTTTGGATCCAGAAATGGATAAACCATTAGGATTAAAAGGAATAGATATAAACCTTCACGAAGGACATGATGTGCATATTCATGAAGTTACTAAACATGTAACAAAAAAATAGTAGTGGAAGGCAAATCACATAAGCAAAACCCAATCCCGGTCACCATTGTGACCGGGTTTTTGGGATCGGGTAAAACCACCTTACTCAATCATATTTTAACCAGCGAACACGGTATAAAAATAGGCGTGTTGGTTAATGATTTTGGTGCTATTAACGTAGATGCCGATTTAATTTCTGAGGTTGAAGATGGTGTCATGAGTTTGGCAAACGGTTGTATATGCTGTAGTATTCGAACGGATTTAATCCAGGCGGTATTAAAATTAGTCGACTTGCCGGAACCTCCTCAACATATCATTATTGAAGCCAGTGGCGTTGCAGATCCTGCAGGGATTCTTGACAGTTTTCATGATCCGGAAATATGGAAAAGTGTAGTGATAGATGGCGTAATCACAGTGGTCGATGCCGAACAAGCACTTTCAATTCCAGATGAAGAACGAAAATTAGCCAATGCCCAGGTAAAAGGAGGCGATTTAATTTTGTTGAATAAAGCAGATTTGGTTAGCAAAGAACATCTGCAAAAGGTGAAGGGCTGGCTTAGCGAAGTTCGTCCGGGCGTGCAGATTTTTGAAACCATCATGTGTCAATTGCCAATGGAAATACTTTTAGGGGCTTTTCGAGAAGATTCCCCTGAAGGTAACTCGGAAAAAAGTCTGAATATTCATGTACATGAATTAAAGGCCGAGAAAGAAGATCACCACCATCACAATCATCACCAACATGATCTGATGTTTGATACCTGGTCGTATACGTCTTTTAAACCCATTCAAATAAGCCTTTTTAACGAGTTATTAAAAAACTTACCGAGCACCCTATTTAGGGCCAAAGGGTTTATATATGCTGCAGACCAACCGGACAAACCCATACTATTTCAATTGGTTGGGAAAAGAGCAACCCTAAAACCTACAGGTTCATGGGGTGAAGCCCCACCTAAAACACAGTTGGTCTTTATTGGCAGGCATGAGACGGTAAACTTTTCGGCTATAGAAAATGCCCTTAGGAAGTTTGAACAATTTAAAGAGGAACTCCTAAATAAAGAGAAATGAAAAAAGAAAATACAAATCAGTACTCTTTCGATGAAGCATGTCGCTTTATCATTAAACTGGGCGAAAGGATGCACGGCTATGGTCCTAATGCAGCCAGGCTAGAATATTATCTGAACCGGATAACAAAAATTTTAGGTTACGAAGGTATTTTCCGTTCTACACCTGACCAAATAAGTTTTGCATTTTCAAAAGATGGCAGTGATTGGCAAAAGATTCATATATCGGCCATGCATGGAACAGGAACTGAATTAAATCGATTGGCATTGGTTGGCGAGCTTATAAACGAATTGGGAAAGGGAAAATTATCTATTGCAGAGGCCAGCACGCGTTTAGATGAAATTGACAAACTTCCACACCCATGGGGAAATTTTACTACTGCGCTCAGCTATATATTATGTGGAGTAGCATTCCCTGTGCTAATGAGTGGTTCATGGATGGATTTGATTCTTTCCGGGATTTTAAGTCTGGTGGTGTTCTTTATGGTTATAAAATCAGGAAGCTGGGGTCCACTTAAGGCCGAATGGCTTCCATTATCTACTGCTTTTGTAGCAGGTATTTTAGCCGGAATTTCAAGATATTTCATTTCCAGAAATTAATGTGGTACTGGTTACACTTTCAGCTGTTCTGATTTTGATTCCCGGTTACGGTATAAGTGTAGGCATAGTGGAAATTGTAACAAAACACATAGCCTCAGGCCTTTCCAATCTGGTGAGCGGTCTGATTTATCTCTTCAAACAATTCTTTGGTGCATGGCTCGGCGTAAAGGCCGTAGCACTCATTTTAACTATCCCGGCAGCCACCACAGCTACACCAATTGATTCGGTTTGGCTTTGGGTTTTTATGCCGGCAATCATTATAGGGCTTGGAATCGCATTTCAGACTTCTTATCGGGATTTTTTCTGGACATGTCTTGCAATGGGTATAGCCTATGGTGGAATTCTGCTTGGTAGCGATTGGGTAGGTTCAAATTTTGGAAATTTACTGGGGACCATCGTGCTGGTTTTATTCACAAGTCTTTGGGCACGAAAAACGGGAAGACCACCTTCTATTGTTTTGGTACCAGCATTTGTTTTGCTGGTTAGCGGTTCAGTCGGGTTCCGGGGCTTGGCAGCCTTTGCCGCTGGAAATATGCAAGCCGGAAGCCAGGAATTTCTGCAGATGTTTGTAGTCGCCCTTACTTTAGCTGCCGGTTTAGTAATCGGTATTACGCTACTTAAACCGGAAAAATCATCAAAATAAATTGAATATCCATTTTATAAATAAGCAAAAATGAAAAATCCAAACAAATACTTTTCCAAGATTCTAATCCTTGTTTTTTTACTTGGTGCAGTAACTGTTTATGGGCAAAATAATCAGGAGAAAAAAGATTTGATTGGAAGATCCCCTGCTGATTCCACTAGAATTAGTTCTTTTCGTGATAATCACATAGGCCTTACTGGTCAGGAATTAGCAGATGCCGACTTTCCGAAATCATGGCCTCTTTTTGGCTCAAAAGCCCGATTATCTTTTGGGGGATATGTAAAAGTGGATTATATCCAGGATTTTAACGGAGTGCATAACGACCGATATGAACTGTCCACCGTCAATGTTCATGTAGATAATTCCGGGGTTGTGAAAGAGCTGGGCTATATGAATTTATTTGCACGCGAGTCGCGCTTTAATTTTGACTTTCGCGCAAAAACAGAAAAAGGTAAGCCACTTCGTGTTTTTTTGGAAATGGATTTCTGGAATCTGGATCGTGACCCATTTCATAATACACCTCGACTCCGTCATTTTTATGCCGTTTACAACAACTGGCTAGTAGGCCGCAGCTGGGGTACTTTAACCGATGGCTATTCCGTACCAAATAGCATTGATTTTCAGGCAGGAGATGCAATTACCGGATCAAGAAGGGCACAAATCAGGTATGAAAATAAATTAGCAAAGACCATGAAATGGGCAGTGGCAGCAGAGATGCTTGAGTATCCTGATATTGATGGCAATGGCTTTGATGGTGAGAACAGCATGTTATTACCAGTTTTAGTAGCCAGGATCACCAAGGCAACAAAATTAGATGGCCGGATGATGTTTGGCGGCTCGGTATATCAGTTGCGTTGGGATGGCTTGGAAGTCGGGCCGAATGTCACAGCCATTGGTTGGGGAATTGCATTTAGCGGCCGGCAAAACTTCACCAAAAAGTTCAGCATGCAATGGAACCTCTCAGGAGGCGATGGCTGGGCTACAAACATTATTGCATTTACAGGAGGTGGTCAATCGGCTATTATAAACCCCCAAGGTGAATTGGAGCCTTTATTTACATGGAGTTTGTCAGGTGCTCTTATTTATAGTTTTTCCCCCGTACTCGTCATGAATGTAATGGGGGCATGGCTTGACGTGGAGGAATCCCAGTACAAATCCGTGAATAGCTATAGTTCAGGAGCCACTGGTCATATTAACCTGATCTATTCTCCTGTAAAATCTGTGAACGTCGGTATTGAGTACGGTATTGGTCAAAGAGTAAATATAGATGGAAAATCAGGTATTGCTAACCGAGTCCAGATGATGGGCAAGTATATTTTTTAATCTAACTAAATCCTTAAACCCTTTAAACACATATTATGAATTTTAAATTAAACACGACTCGTTTTTTTCCTGTTGCGATAATTGCCATGATAATGGTTTTTACAAGCTGCAACACAGGCAATGAAAGTTCAACCGGAGAATCTAAGAAAGAGTTGAAAGTTAAGTCTGCCGCTGTTTCAACAAATTTTGATGTTGTAATACTCAACGGCCGGGTCATGGATCCGGAAACCAATCTTGATAGTATTCAAAACGTTGGAATTTTAAATGGTAAAATTGCCATTATCACCGATAAGGAAATCAAAGGAAAAGAAACTATTGATGCTAAGGGACATGTGGTGTCCCCAGGTTTTATTGATACACATGTACATGTAGTAGATTCTCCATTTGGTCAAAAACTAATGCTTCGCGATGGTGTAACAACTCCACTGGAATTAGAAGTAGGAGCTTATCCACTAGATGTATTTTATAACAAACTTGAAGGGAAGTCTCAAACCAATTTTGGAGCTACAATTTCAACTATAGGAGTACGTGAAAAAGTATTCAACCCAAAATACACTTCTAAAACAGGAATGTTTGTAACCGATATCGAAGCGCATGATGAAAATGCTTTTTTGATATGCAATGGTCTGGAAGAACCCCAACCTTAGATGAAATCGACAAAATCAATCAAATGATTGATGAAGGTTTAAAAAAGGGTGCATTGGGGATTGGTGTTCCTGTTGGATACATGATTAAAGGTGTTACCTCAAAAGAAACTGCTTCATGGCAAAAACTGGCGGGTAAGTATAATCGAGCAACTTTTCTTCACGGTCGCTTCTCCAGTCAACATGCGCCAACTACGGGTATTCTTGGTTTTGAAGAGTTAATGGCAAATCAAGCCATTTATGGTGGAGGATTATTATTATGCCACATGCACCAACAAGCACTTGGTGAAACAAAACAAGCATTAGAAATGGTGGATGATGCCAGAGCAAAAGGACAATCTATTCTGGCAGAAATTTATCCTTACAATTTTGGTGCAACCATTGTTGGAGCCGATTACTTAGTACCTTCTAACTACGGTCCAAATATGGGCCGAACTTACTCAGATATTATTGAAATAGCTACCATGAAACCGTTAACCAAAGATCGTTATGATGAGTTGATGAAAACGGCGCCAGGTACTGGTGTAATGTTTTACGGTGCCACAGAAGAGACATTAAATATGGCTCTCGCTTATGAAGGAACATCTGTAGGTAGTGATGCATTTCCGTTAACTGTTACTGCAACTGGAACTCTTGCTTGGGATTGGGATACACCATATGAGTCGGTTCAGGGTCATCCGCGTTTAGCTGGAACAGCCGGAATTGTACTGAGAATGTCTCGTGAAAGTGAACTTAATGCCGTTAATGACTGCTATTAGTAAAATGACATACATCCCAGCTAAATTCTTACAAGAAAATGGAGTGGATCAAATGGCTCAAAAAGGAAGAATACAGGTAGGTGCCGATGCAGATATTACGATATTTAACCCTGAAACAGTTAGAGACAACTCTACTTTAGCAGCAGCTGGTTTACCATCAACAGGTATTCCTTATGTGTTGGTTAATGGAACCATTGTAGTAAAAGATTCC
>CALOCZ010000067.1:0-29483 GCA_942491935.1 uncultured Cytophagales bacterium | reverse complement strand
AGGCCCTTGCGGTATTTTATAGCTAAATTGATTGATGGTCCTTGCCTGATCATAGCAGACCGGATCGACACCATATTCAATTACCTCAAAAAGGAAGGCCTTGACGACCAGTTTCATCCTTCATACACCCGGATGGCACCAGCTCATTACATCACAAAGATAGAACTGCTGGGTGCTCCCGATCCGAACCCGGTCTATGAAAGGTTTTTCTATCCGATAGGAATAGTATGCAGGAAACAGAACCAGAAGCTTTGGGAAAAATATACATGTCTGTATTATATGAGGAAATAAAAAAATGGTTAAAAAACAGGGCTAAAACAGGGCCAATAGGCGTTACCTTTTCTGCCGGGATTGACAGCGGGTCGGTATTCTTATTAACATATCATGCATTAAGAGAGCTGGGTGAAAGCCCTTCCAGACTTAAAGCCTTTACTTTAGCCGTTGAAGGGAAAGGGGAAGATCTGGATCAGGCACATAAGTTTTTAGAGAAACTGGGCCTGGAGATGTTCCTAGAACCTGTGAAAGTAAGTGCTAAAGATATTGACTGGAAGGAGACCATAAAAGTCACTGAAGATTATAAGCCCCTCGATATACAATCTGCAACAATGAATTACGCTTTATTGAAAGCTTTACGTGAAAAGTATCCGGATTGGAAATTTATTATAGATGGAGATGGTGGTGATGAAAACCTGAAAGATTATCCAATTGAAGAAAATCCGGAATTAACAATAAGAAGTGTGCTGAATAATTTAATGCTCTACCAGGAAGGCTGGGGTGTGCATTCAATGAAACACTCTTTGACATATTCCGGTGGTTTGAGCCGCGGATATACGAGGACTTACGCACCCGCTGAAGTACTCGGATTTGATGGCTTTAGTCCTTATACATTGCCCAATGTTATTGAAGTAGCAGAAAGTTTCCCTTTTATAAAAATGACAGATTGGGACCACGAAAAACTTTATGAATTAAAGGGCAAAATTGTTTCCAGCGGTGTAAAAGTAATCACGGGATTGGATATGCCTGTTTTCCCAAAACGCAGGTTCCAGCATGGCGCTGTAGATAGGTCTACTTTTGACAGCCAATTCCCTGAGTCTGAAATGGCATATCGACGCACTTTCCAGGCCTTATATGGATAAAAGTTATCCTATTAAATGGCGACCACGGCTTCGGATGATATTTTATATTAAATGGATCCTATCTCGGCGAAGCACAGAAACAATGAGATAGATCCAAAAGTACAGGATCCATATATAGTCTTTTAATATTCCGCATCGAAAAAGGATACAGCGGACTGCTGCTGGCACAGACTTTACACTCAATATTGAAAAGACTCTTCTTCAGGATCGGAAGAATTGCCACAATTTTTCTGACAAATAAAGAATGTCCGTTTACCTGCCTGATGTGTGATCTCTGGAAAAACACTACGGATAAAAAGGTTCCGTCAGGCGCAATACCAGAGCAGATCGAGTGGGCATTGAGTCAGCTTCCCGCTACCAGGCATATTAAACTATACAATAGCGGCAATTTTTTTGATAGCCAGGCCATTCCTATTGAAGATTATAAAAATATCGCCTCACTTTTACAGGGTTTTGACACCGTGATTGTTGAGTCACATCCTAAATTGATCAACGAAAAGGTAGTTCAATTCGGGGATATGCTTGGCACGGAGTTGCAGGTAGCTATCGGACTAGAGACTGTTCATCCGGCGGTTCTGTCAAAGCTTAATAAACGGATGGAATTAGTTGATTTTAGTATGTCCGTTGAGTTCCTGAATAAGAATGACATAAAATCCAGAGCTTTTATTTTGCTCCGCCCGCCATTTTTAACCGAAAACGAGGGTATTGAATGGGCCAGGAAGTCTATAGATTTTGCATTTGAATGTGGAGTGGAATGCTGTGTAATCATTCCTACAAGATCCGAAATGGCGCTTTGGACACACTACAAAAAGAGGGATACTTTTCCCCTCCTGATATCAAATCACTGGAGTTAGCATTAGATTACGGCATCGGGTTAAAGGCAGGGCGGATTTTTGCAGACCTCTGGGACATCGATTTATTTTCCACTTGCGAAAAATGCCTTGATGACAGAAAAATTCGTCTTGAAAGAACCAATCTTAACCAGCAACTCCAACCTCCAGTCTTTTGTTCTTGTTTAAATTATATAATCATTTAGATTGTAAGGCTCTGATTTTTAAAATACCGAAATAAATTCTTTAAAAATACTGCCATAAAAATCATCCTTTTAATGGATATTGCTGCACTAGAAAAATTGAATTTTCAGGTTTCATTGACAAAACTACTGCTATTTATCTTTTAAAAAATAAGGATTAAAATAGATCAATTAGGTTATATTTAATTTGTGAGTTAAAAGATTTAGTGAAAAGGAAACCACATAATTTTTCCAAATAGTCGTTACTTTTTTGTATATTAAAAAATCAGATGGGAAGAATATAGCTGTTACAATGACGAGCATCATCAATACCAAAACTTTTTTAGCCCCCTAAAGTACTAGCTCCATATATTTTTCATTATTCAATGATGAAGATAAAAACAAAAAACTTTCATGAATTACAGGTTAAAACATTCCCCTTCGCACTGGCCTCTATAAGTGTAGGATTACGCAATACTAAAATAAAACAATTTAATTCAAAATCTAATATCTCAACAATTCATACTTCCTCAGTAATGGGCTTATTCCCGATAGAAAGTCCAACCTATTTATCACCTATCCAGGATAACACTTATGGTATAAGCATTTTGTTAACACATCGTGGTGTCAATAAATTGCTTTGTTTACCTCTAAAAGAACTTTATATGACAAATATAAACCTGGACAGTCTTTTTGGAAATAGTATAAAATTGCTTATTGATCAATTGGAAAACCTTGAGAATGAGGTTGAAATGATCAATTGTCTCGATAACTATTTCATCAGAAAACTGAATACCACAAACCGGGTAAATGATCCAATTGTCACAAAGTTAATACACCTGATGAATCACTCCAATAGTATAAATTCTGTTCATGACCTCGCCAATGAAATGAATATGCATGTAAGGACACTGGAGAGAAAATTTGCACAAAATATTGGCCTCAGGCCAAAAGAATTTCTTCGATTGACAAGGTTTATTCGCCTTAAATATTATCTGTCAAACGCCCCGGATATGCACTGGGCTGAACTTATTCTTAAATGTGGATTTTACGATCAACCGCATCTTGATCATGAAATCAGTAAGGTCACTGATATGTCCGTCAGAGATTTTATTAAGTTGGTCCAAAACATATCATAAAGAGATATTTTTTTACTTGAAGCTATCTTAAACTCACTAAACTATGATTAATCAGGTAAATGTTGTCGTGTTTTTACAAGACAATCATTATATCGGTCCTTAATTTTATTTTGAGTTTTATAGAAAATAATCTCTCATAAGTAATTATATAAGTTACTTGATATATGAATAATTATAATCATCAAAATCAAGGATTATGGAAAATATACGCAACATGATTATGTTCCTGATTACAGGATTTATAATTTTCGTTTCTTGCTCAACAGGTGAAGAAATTGTACCTCAGGAAAACCTGAAATCAAATTCAGTTGATGGCTTGTATGAAACATCTAAATATGTTGAGAACATGCCGCTTTCATCGAAAACTGGTGAAAATGAGTTTTTAAAAAGTGCTTTGAAATTTGAAGCTATCCACCAGGTCCCTTCACCTACGGGTGGGGAAATACCAGAATTTCCATTACCTGAAGAAAGTAATGGGAACAGGTTTTATTTGAGTGCGCCCATTATGACCCTTTTTAGTAGTGTTAACCCGATGGATGCTTCACGCTTTCTTTTCGGAGGTTTGCTATACGCTGAAATGAATGCCTTCTGGAAGGCGCCAGATAATGATCCAACTTTGATAATGCTAGGTACCGGGCCTGCAAAAGGGGAATTTACTATTGTAAAAGATGGAACACCGATCTGGAAGGGAACCATCACAGGTGTCAGACAAAATTTAGGCACCGATCAGGAACCATTATTTCAATGGAAAGGCAAAATAATAGCGGAAGGAATGGGCGAATTTGATGGATTAAAACTAAGCGCTAATGAAACAACGGATCCCAGTCCATTTCCTGCTATGGTTTACTATTGGTCTGGTGTCATCACGCCCTGAAAACCCTGTATTTTTAATTACCAATGTGAATGGTTCAGGAATTCCCCTGAATCATTTTTTTTTAGATTGATATTAATTAGCAATAGAATTTCAAAATATCCGGTAGGAGTAACATAAGAATTTCAGTAAATTAAAATGTAAAATCATCATATGATCGTTGTTTGTTTTCCAAATTGCATATTCTTGTCCGAAACATCACGGATGATAGCTATTTACGAATCGCTTCAAGAATTGAATATTAAAGTAACAATGGCAACACATGGCGGGCCCTATGAATTTGTATTAAAAAAACATAACATTCCGTATAAAATCATCGAACCAAAAGTTTCCCGGGCATTCTATCACCGATATATGCAATCGATTTACGATGGTGGTCGTACACAAAACTATACTATTGATGAATTACGCATCCATGTACAGGGTGAAATCGACTATTTCAGACAAATTGAAGCGTCTATGATTGTCACTGGCTTTGCACTTACGGCCAAATTGAGTTCCGCGGCCTGTAATATTCCCTTAGTCGTCACACATTTAGGATCGTGGACACCTATAACATTAGAAAAGTATGGTGTTATTGTTAGTGAAGTATTCCAGAAATCTCTATACTCAATTTATCCCTGGTAATTGGCTCAATGCATTTGGGTCCTGGTTATTTCCACGGATTAAATCCTATACCAAAATATTCAACCAAGTTGCAAAGGAAATCGGTTTACCTCCATTCAAAAGTCTATTTGATCTTCTTCTAGGCGATCACACTTTGATCACCGATGTTCCTGAAATTCTAGGGATAAGTGAGGAGGAAGTGTTGGCATGGCGACCTGATAACAAAAATCAATATAGGTCCAATATCCAATTAGCCTATTCCGGTCCTATTTTTGGTCGTTTATTTGGTGAAACACCTGATGATGTATTGAACTTTCTGAATACTGATAAGCCAAAAATTTATATTGCTATGAATTCAGGCCAGTTCCAGGATTTGAAAATCGTATATGATACCGTATCCAGATTGGATGTTATGGCTGTTATGGTATCTACAATACATGATAATACACTGTTTAGATCTCCTAACATCCTGACCGTTCCTTTTCTTCCATCCCATAAAATAATGCCATTATGTGATCTTGCCATCATAAATGGTGGCCAGGGTACTATTCAAACCGCTATAGCTTCCGGCACACCAATAATCGGATTTCCACTACAGCCGGAACAGAACTTCAACCTTCAGAGAGTTAGTGACCTGGGTGCGGGTTTATGTATGGGATTATTCGATTTGAGAAAAGGAAATCTCACATATGCAATTAAAAAAATATTAGAAGATTCCGTTTATCACGAAAAAGCAGGAATATTGAAAGATTTGCAGATTAAAAGAGATGGCCCACATCTGACAGCACAATATATCCAAAAATTACTTATTGATAAGTTTCAGGGATTCGATAATCTTAATGGATACAATCTCTAAGTGTATAAAGTTTGCGGATAATATATGATAAATAATCACAAATTGACGATTGCTGCATTTATATACTTACACTAATATTTGCCATTTCGTTTTTTGTGAGTATTTTTAATAGGCATTTTTTAACCTTTAACTAAGATTCGAAATGCTTTTGTCGAAAAAAATCTATATATAGATATATTTGAGCAATAACCGGATAGGTTATTAAATTTTTTAAATGTAAGTATTAAAACAAAATCAGAAATGGGAAAGACAATGGATAACTCGCAAAAGAAACCAGTATCACGTCGAAAATTTATAAAGAACACAGGCAAAATTACCTTAACAACTGCGCTAACACCAGGTATAATTCAACACGTTCATGCTGCAGAAAACAATACGATCAATGTAGCATTGGTTGGTTGCGGGGGAAGAGGTGCAGGTGCGGCCTCAAATGCATTATCAGTTAAAAATGGCCCGATCAAGCTTGTTGCCATGGCTGATGTATTCGAAGACCGTATTAAACGCAGTTATGATGGTCTTAAAAAAATCCATCCTGAACAGATAGATGTACCTGAAGATCAAAAATTTATCGGTTTTGATGCTTATAAAGACGCAATGGATTGTCTTAGTCCGGGAGATGTTGTAATACTAGGAACACCCCCCGCGTTTCGTTGGGTTCACTTTAAATACGCGATTGAAAAAGGCATCAATGTCTTTATGGAAAAGCCTGTTACGGTTGATGGCCCCACAACTAAAAAGATGCTCAACCTGGCTGAAGAAGCCAAAAAGAAAAACCTTAAAGTTGGAGTTGGTTTGATGTGCCGGCATTGCGAAGCCCGGTGGGAACTATACGATCGTATTCAAGATGGTCAAATAGGTGATATTATCACACTGCGTGCTTACAGGCTGCACGGTCCAATTGGCTATTTTTCTTCAGATCCTAAGCCAGATGATATCAGCGAGACACTTTACCAAACTCAGAGGTTTCACAGTTTCCTATGGGCCAGCGGCGGGAATTACAGTGACTTCTATATTCACCATATAGACGAATGTTGCTGGATGAAAGGATCCTGGCCAGTCAAGGCACAAGCTCTGGGAGGTAGACATTATCGTGGTAATTCTGTAGATCAGAATTTTGACACATATTCTGTTGAGTACACTTTTGCAGATGGCACGAAATTGTTTCTTTATGGCAGGTGTATTGAAGGATGCCATGATGAGTTTGCCAGTTATGCCCATGGAAGCAAGGGATCGGCTGTTATCTCTCAGGGTGGCCATTCACCTGCAAATTGTCGTATTAATAAGGGACAGGATTTAACTAATAATGATGATGTAGTCTGGAGATTCTCCAAGCCCGAGCCTAACCCCTACCAACTTGAATGGGATCACCTTATTAACGCTATCCGTGAAGACATACCATATAATGAAGTCAAGCGCGGTGCTGAAGCCAGCCTTGTTACATCGATGGGAAGAATGGCTGCACATACAGGACGGGTTGTAACTTACGAGGAAATGCTAAACTGTGAACAAGAGTTCGCTCCTAACGTTGATAAATTATCA
This sequence comes from uncultured Cytophagales bacterium, assembly GCA_942491935.1. Classification (GTDB taxonomy): domain Bacteria; phylum Bacteroidota; class Bacteroidia; order Cytophagales; family Cyclobacteriaceae; genus JAGTVG01. Next base: position 22,324 of record CALOCZ010000067.1, on the reverse strand, counting down.
ATGAATTCTCCTGCACCACTAAAGGCAGGTCCTGATGGCAAATATCCTGTTCCGAATCCGGGCATGTATGATTTTGAATACCCATTTACAGTATAACGTATTTCATAAAAGGGGCTAATTATAAAAAAATTGTTGCACAAGCTTTGAATAGTTGAAGTGGATACTCCACTTGAATTTAAAATGCCTGACCTGCTATAAGAAATGCGAGCAATATTTGTTTTTTAAAACTTTAATTGCTGGAATTAATAAAGGGTAAACTGGATTAAATAACTGAAATGAATTAACTCGATTTAAATCAAGGTATCAGCTGTTGAATCTAAGTTGATTCCAGGATTTCCTTTTGACCTTGGGATAAATACCAATATAGAATAAATAACCCATAATTCCATATCTTTTATTTCCTCTTTTTTTTTCTCCCTTTTTTTCCCCCTCCCCCCTTTTTTCCCATCACTCTCCTTATCTTCATCCTCCCTTCTTCTCTCCCCCCTTTCCAATAAATCCCATCTTTCCATTCCCCTTTTCCTTCCTTTTTTTTTTTTCCCCCCCCTTCTCTTTTCATTTCCTTTTTTTCTCTTCTTCCTCCCTTTTCTTTTTTTTTCCCCCTTTTTCCTCTTTCTCATTTTCCCTCTTTTTCATTCCTTCCCTCCTCTCCTATTCCTCCCCTTTTTTTTTCCCTTTTTTTCTTCTCTTCATTTTTCTCTTTCTCTTTTTTTTTTCTCTCCTTTTCTTCTCTTTTTCTTTTCCTTTTCCCCTCCCGTTTCTGGCTTTTTTTCCCCTCCCTTCCCTCCCTTCCCCCTCTTCATTCCTTTTTGCATTCCTTTCCTTCTCCTTTTCTTTTCTTCCTCTCCTTTTCTTCCCCCTTCTCCCCTTTTTTTTTTTCTCCCCCTTTCCTTTTTCTTTCCCGTTTTTCTTCATTTCTCCTTTTCTCCGTTTCTTCCTCTCTTTTCCTCTTCTTCGTTTCCTCTCCTTTTTGTTTCCTGTCTTCCTTTTCTCCTTCCCATTCTTCTTTTTCTCTTCCTTCTCTTCTCTCTCCCTTCCTATTCTTGCCTTCCTTTCCTCCGTTTCTCCTTTCTCTTCTTCTTCTCTCCTTCGTTGTTTTCCATTTCTCTCTCCATTTTTTTCTTCCTCCCTCTTCCCCTTCCCTTTTTCCTTTTTTTTCTCTGTTTTCTCGTCTCATTTGTCTTCTCTCGCTCTCTCCCTTTCCCCTCCTTTCTCTTTTTCCTTTCCCCTTTTTCCTCTTCTCTCTCCCCTTTTCCCGTTCTTCCTCTGCTCGTTCTCTTTCTTTCCCTCGTCTTTGTTGTTCTCCTCCCTTCTCTCTCTCTCCCGTTGTTTCTTTCTTTCTCTGTTTTTCGATTTTTCCTTGTTTTTCTCTTCCGTTCCTTCTCCTTTTTCATGGTTATTTTTTTTTCTTTTTTTTTTGTGGATGTATTTGATATCTTTATATTTTTTTTTTTTCTTTTCCTCTCCTTCCCTTGATTGCGTTGATAGGCTATAACCATTCTTCAAGTTTTATCTAATCTGCCCTCATTCCATTCTTTTGGGGCCATCATGCAACTGTTCACTAATGAACACAATTATGTTTAGTTTAGATGAAAGAATAAATATGATAAAGAATCTCAAGAAAAGTGTTCAACAATATTACAAAATCAATTTTTTGTGTATGGATCTGATACATGATTCGCAGGGCGACATTTGTAAGCTACTGATTTTCAGTGCCTTGTAAAGTTTGGCATGGCTTATGGACTAATTATACCAGAAGTAATTAAATTTTAAAAACTTTAAGCCATGAAAAACATAATCAAAAACATCGTAGCTGCACTAATATTAAGTGGGTTGTTTTTTGTTCCGGTTTTATCTTCTGCTCAAACTTCAAGTGATATAGTTAATGACAACAATAAATTATTAAACCCTTCATTATATATTGATAAATCACAAGCTGAAATTGAAGCTATAGAAGAAATTCTTATTTTGGAAGCTAAGTCCAATCTCAAACCATTATACCTAAATGATCCTCAAAAATTCAATAGCAGAATGTTCTCATCAAAGTCAAATGAAATGAATAAGGATAAATCTCAAGCTGAAGTTGAGGCAGAAGAGGAATTACTGTATATTCAAGCTATATCGGTTTTCCGAAAGTTATACGCAATTGATCCTATTCAAGCTAATAGCAAGCAGTCCTCTTTAATATCAAATATATTGGTGGCAAATTATGGTGAAGAAATAGGTTTATTACAAAACTTAAGATAATTTCCTTTGATAAAATGATTGAACAAGGTTTGTAAACCCGGATAAAGCTTATTAAGAGCCCCGTATTTCTATGGGGCTTTTTAATTGGTAACAAAAGGTAGAGTTTTAAAGTTCAATGGAAGGCATTTGTTCCTCTTAAATATTATGATTGAACTGTAGAGTCTTTCTAACTAGCTGATTTCAACCAAATCTATCACGAAAAAAGGTCCGAAACTCAAACCTTAAAATGTTTCACCTTGAGACATTATAAATGTTTTAACAAGTTTGGTAAGCTAATATTTGAAATTATTATAGTAAATTCATTTATTCCTGTTTACCATTTTGCTATATCCCGTATTTATACTTAACAACCAGAATTTTTAACCGGTTAGAGGTTCAATTTTGTTTAAACAGCTTTGTATGAGGAATTTATTTTTCGTGGCTTTCCTTGCCATAACGACCATCTCTTTTGCTCAGAATACTGAAATACTATGGGAAATGAAACATCTAGGTTGGAAGGTGAATAGCCGTTTCCACGATTCTGCACCTATCATTTCACCGGATGGGAAAACACTTTACTTTTTTGTTGCAGATCACCCTAAAAACAAATATGGCGTTGATAACAGCCAGGATATATGGTATTGTGAAAAAGATGAATATGGGGAATGGGGAGAGGCAATACATATGGAATCTCCGCTTAATAGCCAGCGGTATAATCAGGTAATGAGCGTATTAACAGATGGTAATACCCTCCTGATCCGTGGATCAAATGGTAACTCAGAGGGCTATAGTCTGACTACCCGGTCGAACGGGAAATGGTCCAATCCAAGGGCGCTTAGAATTCCAGATTATGATAAAATGAATAAAGGGCGCTTTTCGGGAGCTTTTATGACTTCTGATGGCATGGTTATGGTAATTTACTTCAGCGAGACAAAAGACGCGAAAAGAAGTGACCTTTATGTGAGTTTCAACCAGGGATCTAATTCCTGGACCAAACCGGAAAAGATAGGCAATCCTATCAGTACACATCTGGATGAATTTGGACCATTCATCACCGCAGACAATAAAACTATGTTTTTTGCCAGCAACAGGGGCGGTGGTTATGGGAGCTCCGACATCTACAGAACAGAAAGACTCGATAATACATGGCTGAACTGGTCTGAACCAGTGAACATTGGCCCCCCGGTAAATACCGATGAATTTGATGCTTACTTCTCCATGGATGCTTCCGGAAATGATGTATTTACCACTAGAGCTTTAATGACAGCTGACGGAGGCAGTCTGGATATTATTGGCCTTATACCTATCCCAGAAATAACAATTTCAGGATATGTCAGGAACTTAAAGAACAACAGACCACTTGAAGTTGAACTTCAATATTTAGCAGTAAAAGAAGATACAGGATGGATCCATACAAGCAAAGATGGATTTTATGAAATTGTATTGAACAAAAGATCACTTTATGAATTTTCTTCAATAAAAGAGGGATTTGACCTTATGGTTGATACTGTTAACCTTTCCGGAACCAAAGGTGATTTGAATATTAATAAGGATTTTTATCTGAATCCTCTAATGATGGAATTATCCGGATTTGTCTATAATAAAAAAGATAATCTTCCAATGTCTGTTGAATTAGAGATTGAAAAAGAAAACATGCAAACCCGGAAAGTATGGAGTGATGAAAATGGATTCTATCATACCCAAATACCTTCCTTAGGGAAATATCAGTTCATGGCCGGTAAAGAAGGCTTCATGAACCTATCAGACAGCCTGGAGGTGATAGAATATGATCCATACAATGGAATAACAAAAGATCTGTATATGACACCTATTGAAGTAGGTGTGACAGTAAGGTTGAATAATATTTTCTTCGATTTTGATAAAACAACCCTCCGACCGGAATCGATTCCTCAGCTGGACAGGGTGGTGAATTTTATGTTAGATAACCCAATGGTAAAAGTTGAAATTGGTGGCCATACCGACAGTAAGGGATCAGACGACTATAACATCAACTTATCGCAAGGTCGGGCTGATGCAGTAGTAAACTATGTAATTAAACAGGGTGTTGACTTTAGTCGTATAATCGCAAAAGGATATGGAGAAAGTCTTCCGGTAGATACCAACTCTACAGATGAAGGAAGACAATCCAATCGCAGGGTAGAATTCAAAATTCTGGAGATCGATACCTCTGAGGCAAAAGTTTATTAAAGAATTTCAAAATAAGTAAAGCAAATACTTTCATAACAATCCATACTCTGGTGTTACACTAATTAACCAGAATTCAAAAAAATAGGCCTCCCAGATTTGGTGGCCTATTCTCTTTTAGACTATTTTTTAATTCTAGTTTGGTGCTTCGTAGTTTGTTCCAAACATTTCGTTGGTCTGATCATAATAGAACTGACTGAACCATCAAGGGCATGGATAGCCGGAATAGTGCTATTCATCACTCCATTTTCATCATAAATCTCCTGGTTAACTCTTTTGTAATCAAATCTTTACCTGCGGCGTGCACCTCCACCCCCTCGGGATCCACCACTTCTGCTGCCGCCGTAACTACTACCGGAACGTGATCGGCTGTTATTATAATTGTTATATTGCTGAGTTCCCTGTTGCCTGGACTGATATTGTCGATTTACACTTTGCTGACTACCTGAGCGATTCCCGGCTCCCGAAGATCCACCACCACTCCACTGGCCATTGTTTCTTTGTTGTACATTTCCGCTGTTATCTCTTCTATATACATTTCCATCTTTACCCGCATATACATTATTTTGCCTGGTGGAAGGTTGGGTTCTGGCCCCACTCCCAGCCTGGTTACCTGTCGTAGCTCGGTTACCAGTCGTAGCTCTATTACCCGCCGTAGTCCGGTTATTTGAAATATTACCTTGATTTGCACCCCCTGCCCTATTCCTGGCCATATTAGCCTGGTTTGCTCGGTTCGCGGTCATTCCGGTTGAACGCACTCCGTTGGCTCTGTTTCTGTAAACATTTCCTGAGGAGGATGCCTGTCCTGCCCTATAACCCGCACGATACCCTGCTCTCATCCCCTGATTGTATCCATGCCTGTATCCATGATGATATCCCCGATGGTATCCATGCCTGTATCCATATCTATATCCCCTCGGGCCCCACCAACCCGGATGTCCATAGTGAAATCCAACACTGAACCATCCCCAACTCAAACCATAAGAAAATCCCCATCCTGTCCATGGATTATAATGAACCCTGAAGCCCCAGGTTACAGGTCGAGGATAGTAAACTGTCCTGTACCATGGGTGGTACCACCAACCGGTTCCATACACAACTACCCCACCGTAAACATATGAACATGTATACCCCGGAGTATACCCTACGTATACCACTTCAGGAGTTGATTCATATATATAAACATATTTTACATTATAAACTGGCGATTCTGGGGGGATTTCGTCAACTTCTGCCGGTCGATTGACACTAACCACATAGGGACCAGTAGCCTGGTCTGATTCAAACCAGATCCCATCATCCACACAATAATATTTGTTTTTAATCAAAAGAACAGTTTTGTCACAATTCTCAGCATAGGATACATCAGAACCATCGATCTTTTTGAATTCAGGATTTCCGTCAAATGATACTTCCACGGTTGTGGTTCGATCGACTGTTGCAGTTTGTGGTATTGTTTGTTCTAAAACTGCAGCATTTGCTTCCTCTGTTCCCGGAACACTGGTCCTTACGTTTCCCATATCACTTTCGGCTGGTATTTTGCTGAAATCATCCGGGAGATTGTCGGGTTCGATAAATTTCCAGTCTCCATCCTGCAATGTTTTTGAAGCATACCACCGTCCTGATAAAAGAACATAATGATGCTGGGAATTAATATTCATCACGATATCACTTTCTGTATTATCAACGTATAATAATGAAGTGCCTTCAATGGTTTTATAATCAGGAACGCCATCTACAAGTATTAGTTCAGAAGGTCGGGTTGACACGATAATTGCTGGTGCTTCAATGGTTGCTATCAATGAATCCGACATCACCGAATCCATTTCTATGACATCAGCGGCCATCTTTTCAATATTGGCTGGGACAATTTCTGTACTTTCCCAGTCTCCTGTGATTTGTTTGGAGGTATACCAGTAATCTCCCCCCTTTATATAATGTTGATTTTTCTTTGTATCCTTTACAATGAAATAGGGCGTATTGATCACATATTGGATATTGCTGTCATCCGTATCTTTTAGTATTGGATCACCATCTATCATGATCAGTACTGTAGGAATATCACGATAATATATCTCTGGTGGATCGTTTTTAAATTGAGCTGACAGGTCATTTTTCTTTTCAATCAATTCCATGCCCGCCAAAATTCGATCTAATGACATAAGCTCCGTGGAACCTTCAATAGCAAGTTCTAGTTCTTTTACAAACTTAGCCGCTTTTTCTTCCTCAATATCTGGGAAACTCGTTTGGACAATATCCATCTTTTCAAGTTCTACCAACCTTTCATCAAGGTCTGTATTTACCGTAGCTTTGAACCATACGGCACCGAAGATCACGCCTTCACTTTTTGTATGCATGGAAATGGCCATTCTGCCTTCAATAATATTATTCTCAAAGGATTCAAGCTGGGGTTGATATACCGTTACAGTATCTTCTCCTTTGATGATATCCCTTGGCCAGGTTAGGGCGGGAATACCCTCATCCTGGCTAAATATGAATGGTGAATATAGGGCCAAAAGAATGACTAAAGCAATTTTTCTCATAATGATACAATTTGGCGGATAAAGATAACACTATTTTAATGTTTGGTGATTACCGATAGAAATAATAGTTTACGAATGCAATATGAATGCCAGAATATCCAAAGAATCTTGGAGGTAAGTATAAATACTTATATCCTAATTCAATGGTACTTTACTGATATATCCGAAATTATGAAAGTTCAATAACTTCATTCGTAATGAATAATTAAATTGTGCCAGGTTGGTGTGAAATTTTAAATCTTTAAAGAAGTAACTTCAGTTCAATTATCCATTACATCAAAAATCACTTGGTTTAAATATGCAGGAATAAATTCCCGCCATTTTTAATTGTGTAATTGGAAAGGAAATCGTTACTTACGATAGAAGAACAATTTCTTATAATACATTCATGCTTCAATAAAAATTCATTACATAAAATCCAATTCCTATGCTGGAAGAAAGTCATTATTATTTCAATAAGGCAGCTGATATCCTTGATCTGAATCAGAAGGTTAGAGATATTTTAATCACTCCAAAAAGAGTTGTAAAAGTCGAAATTGTATCAGAAAGTAAGGACGGTAATTTCCTTCATCATTTAGGTTACAGGGTGCAACACGATAACTCACGAGGCCCTATGAAGGGTGGATTACGGTATCATCCAAGCGTAGATGAAGAGGAAGCCACTGCCCTTGCCAACCTCATGACATGGAAGACTGCTATTGTTAATATCCCATATGGTGGAGCCAAAGGGTGGTATTAATTGTGATACTCAGGCACTTACTGAAAAAGAAATTCATGATATCACCAGGGGATTTGTAAGTGAAATCAAGGAAATAATCGGGCCTAATATAGATATACCTGCCCCTGACATGAACACCAATTCAAAAATAATGGGTTGGATAATGGATGAATATTCTAAATACTATGGGTTTTCGCCGGCCGTAGTTACAGGAAAACCTTTACATTTATTTGGATCGGAAGGCAGAGAAGAAGCTACAGGTCGTGGTGTAATGATTGCACTGGGAATGGCCCTCAAAGATAAAAATATGAGTTTTCATGGTCTTAGAGTGGCCATTCAGGGTTTCGGTAATGTAGGGAGTTACGCGGCTAAATTAATATCAGAACAAGGTGCCAAAATTGTCGCTGTAGGCGATCACATGGGAGGTGTTGAAAATAAAGACGGACTTAACATTATGGAACTTATGAAGTGGGCTAATGAAAAAAGGACTGTCAAAGGATTTCCCGCCGGTAATCCTTTTGAAAGTGATTTGGTCCTGACCTGGAATTGTGATGTTCTAATACCTGCAGCCCTTGGGGATGTGATAACTACAGAAAATGCTCAGGATATTCGAGCAAAAATTATTGTGGAAGCAGCCAATGGCCCCACATCTCCTGAAGCAAATGAAATCCTACGTAAAAAAGATATATTTATAATCCCTGATGTTTTGGCAAATGCCGGAGGAGTTACTGTAAGTTATTTCGAATGGGCTCAGAATATTCAACAGTTTCACTGGGAGCTCGAAAAAATAAATGAGGAATTACGAAAGACCATTACAAAATCTTATAATAAAGTTAAAGAGGTTGCCAAATCCAGAAACACAGATATGAGAACAGCCTCATTTATACTGGGCATAGGGAGAGTGGCAAAAGCCACTATATCAAGAACACACCTGGTCAATCCCAAATTTGACAACTTTTAAATCCTATAAATCGCTAATTTCTAAAATTAAGAATTTATGGTGTTGTGAATTTTTCCACTTTATTCGAAATTGGTTCCAGGCTCATCAAATATTCATATATGGCACCAATTTCTTCTTCCTTCATGTTTGCATAATAGGTCCAGGGCATCTCGGTATTCAACTGCCCGGATTTGATTTTATGAGGAACAAATAATGTGTCCTGAAACGATTTAAACTTGGCAACAAATGCTTCTTTTGTCCAGTTTCCGATGCCCGTTTCCTTGTCAGGCGTGATATTTGCCGCCCGGACAACACCTCCGGTTTCAAGTTGAAATTCCAATCCTCCAGCGTAGTCCATTCCCTCAACGAATCGTCCACCTTCCATTGGTGTATGACAATCAAAGCATACGGCCTGCGTGATAATATATTCACCAAATTTTACCGGATCTGTACTGGATGCAATATGATGTGTTCCCTCTTTTGGCATTAAATTCACAATCAAACTCAATGGAAATTCCATTTTCCTGGAAGGATGTTCACTTCTTTCCGGTTCCAGAGTTCTTAAATAGGCAATCACATCATAAATATCCTCTTGTGGCAATTTACCATACATAAGATATGGCATGATTGGGAAAAGGGCCGATCCATCTCTACTCACACCTGCTGTGATTGCCCTGAATAATTCACCGTCTGACCATTCCTGCAGGTGATAGGGAGTAATGTTTACGGCATACATTTCCCCCGGGAACCCCTGTGCTTCTGACCAGAGTGATCCTCCTAATCCCCTTGTTTCTTCAAAAACAGGCATCGTGTATAAAGATTTATCCCTTTCAGCGTGGCAATCCATACAACCCATCACATTATTTGCAAGATATTTCCCTCTTTCGACGCGCTCTGGAGTGATTTCAACTTTAAGAGATTCATCGACAGGTACATTCGGGAGCATCAGGGATACATATCCGATAACACCTCCAATAATTAAAACAATCGCAATTAAAAGAAATAAAATGATCCTTAGTACTTTCTTCATGGCTGTTTGGTTTTAGTAACTGCTTGGTTTAATACAAAATTTATTTTACATACTATAACCTCCCAATATAAAAAAAAAATAATTAAACCCATCATAATAAAATTTCACTTTTTGCTCATAGAGATGTTCTTCAATAATTTTAAAACCATTCCCCACTACTGTCATTACGGATCAATTGTTAATCATTTGTTCCAAATCATACAATTCTGATGAATCCTATATACAAGAAATGAGGTTTAATGTCAGAGCTTTGAAAATCTCAATGGATTGGTTGCTTTGACCGACATAGATCTATATAATTCATTATTCATGGAATAAATTCTATTTATCCCATATCTTCAGAATTGTTTAAGGTTCCTAAAAGAAATGTTTTTATTTTTTATCATGTAAGATGGATTAGCAGATCCTGGGAAGTTGTTCTCCTGCCAGCATACCAACCACCCGACGTCCACCAATTCTACTTTTAATAAAAACTTTTCCTGGATTCTCAGGTTGAATCTCCCCAATTATTGCAGCTTCTTTCCCAAATCTATGATCCTGTATAATTGACAACGCTGAGTTAGCGATCTGTTTGTTCACTACGGTTAAAAATATGCCTTCATTGGCAACATATAATGGATCCAATCCGAGCATCTCACAGGCTGCTCTCACTTGTCTGCTTACCGGAAATTGATTTTCGTCCAGTTCAATCCCAACTTTACTGAATTTTGCTATCTCATTTAATACAGTCGCAACTCCTCCCCTTGTCGGATCACGAAGTAGTTTTATATCCTTTCCGAATTCTTCAATTAAAGAATAAGTTATTTCATGTAAGGGCCTGGTATCACTTATAATATCGGAATCGAAGGTCAATCCTTCTCTAACTGACATAATTGCCATCCCATGGGCTGCTAGTGGTCCACTAACGATCACGACATCTTCTGGCTCTATCCTATCCATAGCAAAATCAACCGAAGGATGTGTTACGCCTAGTCCAGTAGTATTTATAAAAATCTTATCCCCTTTTCCTCTCTCTACTACTTTAGTATCTCCGGTAACGATTTGGACACCCGCTCGTTCGGCTGATATTTTCACACCCGCCAAAACCTCCCAAAGGTCATCCATACGCATTCCTTCTTCAATTATCAATCCGAGTGAAATGTATTTCGGTATCGCACCACACATGGCGAGGTCATTTACAGTACCATTTACTGCCAATTCTCCGATATTTCCACCGGGGAAAAAAATCGGATTGACTACAAAGCTATCGGTTGTAAATGCTATTTTACCCTGAATATCAAGGAAAGCCCCATCATGACGCTGCTGCAAGTAATCGTTTTGGAAAAGATTGAATACACCCTTGTCCAGAAGATCATTGGTCAATTTACCTCCACTCCCATGTCCGAGGGTTACAATTTCAAAATCAAGCTCCGGCATCGGGCATTGAAGGGTAAATTTTCGATCTCTCATAAACAAATCTGGTTATGCTGGTTCATATCCAAAATGGTAATAGGCCGCACAAGCTCCCTCAGAAGATACCATGGGTGCTCCCTGAGGGCTTGTAGGCGTACATTTTTCCCCAAATAAAGGGCATTCATGTGGTTTTTTAAGGCCTTTTAGTATCTGGCCCGCCAAACATTGGGGATTTTCCTTGCCATCTGTAGCTATAATATCAAACTTCCTGATAGCGTCATAATTGGAGTATTTCTCCTTTACATGATATCCACTGGATGGGATCATGCCTATTCCACGCCATTCCCGATCACCTATTTCAAAAACTTCAAAAATTATGGATTGCGCTTCTTTATTTCCTTCCTTTTTAACTACACGTTTATACTGGTTGTCTAAGCCTGATTCACCGTTTTCCAGTTGACTTATACATGATTTTATCCCCTGCAGTAAATCCACAGGTTCAAAACCGGTAATAATGATTGGTACGTCAAATTTCTGAGTTATGGGCTCGTATTCCTCACTCCCCATAATCGTACATACATGACCGGCGGCCAGAAATCCATCTATTCGGGTTTCTTCATCACTTAAAATTGCTTCCATTGCAGGAGGTACAAGCACATGGGATGTCAGAATGGAATAATTCCTAAGTCCGGATCTTTCTGCCTGGATCACTGACAATGCGTTAGCTGGTGCTGTAGTTTCAAATCCTACAGCAAAGAAAACCACTTCTCTTTCAGGATTATCCCTGGCAATTTTCAAAGCATCAAGGGGAGAATAAACAATCCGGATATCCGCGCCCAGGGCTTTTGATTTTATTAGACTCATTTCACTTCCCGGAACACGTACCATGTCACCAAAAGAACACATGATCACTTCTTTTTCCAAAGCAAGCTCCACGGCCTTATCTATCATTCCTATAGGTGTTACACAAACCGGGCATCCTGGGCCATGGACCATTGTAATCTTATCAGGCAACAAATTCAAAATCCCATTTTTTACCAGGCTGTGGGTCTGTCCGCCGCATATCTCCATAATACTCCATTCTCTTGTCACCATTGAATGGATATCATCCAACAACTTTTTAACTTGTTTCTCGTTTCTGAATTCTTCGAGATACTTCATCTTTTATTTCTCCTTGCCAAGGCCCTCCTGGTCCAGTTCTGGTCCCAGTTCTTCATTCAGTTCATTCAATTCCCTCAGATATTCCATGGTTTTCATGGCTTCTTCCTCATCCAGAGTTTGAATCGCCACACCTACATGGACCAATACATAGTCGTTCACTTTAACTTCAGGAACCATGGCTAAGTTCACTTCACGGTTAATTCCGTCAAAAGAGACCAATCCAATCCTGAAGATCTCATCCTGACTTTCTTCAATAGATATTACTTTTCCTGGTATTGCTAAACACATATAGTTATTTATTTAAAAATTCAGCTTAACATTTGAAAGGCAACGAGTTGCCCAAAAGGAATACATTCATCATTTGGAGATAGTTCTCTATGGAAATAAACAGAACAATTATCACGTAATGAATCATATATAAGATCCACGAGCAGACTATTCTGAAATACACCTCCTGAAAATACAGCCTTTTGTATATCAAATTTAATGAGAAATTTCCGTACAACATCTGAAAGGCTAATATGAAATTTTAAAGCGATCTGCGCAGGATCAATTCCATTCAATTTGTCAGTTAAAATTCCCGAGATCATATCGCTCGTTCGAACCATACCCTTTTCAGAAATATCAATGTTATATTTTTCATCATAACCCGGATGGCTTTCTAAATATTCGGAGGCCAGTGCCTCTAAAGTCATGGCTGCCTCACCCTCATAAGAATTATAATCTTTTATATCCAGGAGCGAAGACACCCCATCAAAGATCCTCCCAACACTGGAAGTGAATAATCCCTCCTTTTTTATCAGCAAATCATAATTACTGTACTCTTCTGGGCTGAATTTGTTTTTTAAGAGCCGGTCATAGGCGCCCTCTTTATTTACAAGGCATAAAGCTGAAATGCGTGGCTCCATACTCATTTTATCTCCTAATATATGAGGGAAATATTCCCATTGCCCTATTCGCTTATGTTCATTGCCTGTATACTTGAAAAACTCCCCCCCCCAAATCTGGCGATCCGTCCCATATCCGGTCCCGTCCCAGATAACTGACAATACCTTCTCTTCATTTAACAGTTCATTTTCAGCCAAAACAGCGTAGCTATGTGCTTCATGATGTTGAACTTTGAGATCAGGCACACCAGCTTTATCAGCTATCTCCTTTCCCAATAAAGATGAAGGGTAACCAGGATGAGCATCTCTCAATATTATTGATGGTTTGAATTTCAATAAACCAATAATATGATCAAGCGTAGCTTCATAGCTGACCTGGGATTCCAGGATACTTGTGTCTCCCAGAAACTGACTGATATAGTACCGGTTCTGATGAGTAAGGCCAAATGTACTCTTTAGCATGGCACCCATAGCGAGAAGCTGTTTATCTGAATTCAATTTATGTGAAGTATTGAAACTGGGTGACATTCCCCTGGACCTTCTTAAAATAATCCGACACTGAGATCTGTTAGAATACTGAACTACGGAATCATCCTGCGGAACCACGATTTCCCTGTTATTGGTTAAAATGAAATCCGCTATTTCTGATAATACATCTAATGCTTCCTGATCCTTATAGATTATAGGCGATCCGCTTACATTCCCTGATGTGGCAATGATTGGCTTTTTTATCCGTTCCATCAATATGGCAAATAGCGGGGCATAAGGCATCATAATCCCCATTTTACCTAATCCGGGAGCGATCGCTTCAACTTTCAGGTCACTTGAATAATTTTTTTTTAGAGGGCATAGGATTATTGGACTTTCGGGGCTTTCCCATTCGGAAATGATATTATCATTGACCACAACATCACGTTTTGCTGTGTCGATGTCCGGATACATTAAGGCAAAAGGTTTTGCAGGACGATTTTTTCTGGCCCGTATGGATAGGATCGCTTCTTCTGACGTGGCATCAGCACATAATAAATATCCGCCAATACCCTTAATTGCCACAATCTGGCCGGACAAAATCGCATCTGATACAGTATTGAGAATTAAATCTGGCTCAGTTGCCAGCTTTTCCTTTTTCCTATTGTACAGAGAAAGCTGAATTGAACAGTCAGAACAGGAATTTGTTTGAGAATAGAATCTCCGGTTTTCAGGATCTTCATATTCATCAAGGCAGATTTTACAAGCCTGAAATGTTGACATTGTAGTAAAGTGCCTATCATAAGGTAAATCGCGAATAATCGAATATCTCGGGCCACAGTTGGTGCATGTGATAAATGGATATTGATGCCTTCGGTCAACAGGGTTATTTAGTTCTTGCTGGCACTTTCTACACATTGCAAAATCCGGAGTCAACTGCATGTCAGTTATCCCCTCTATATTAGATTTAATTATAGAAAAATTTTGAAAGTCCCTTACTGGAATTTTTTCAACATGGACTTCATCTATTCTGGCCTGTTCAGGACACTTATCAATTATATTTTTGCAAAAACCATCGATATCCTGGATGCTATCTGCTTCAATATGAACCCCATTAAGTGTATTAGATACCCATCCCTTAATCTGAAGTCTTTTAGCCAGCCTGTAAATAAATGGCCTGAATCCGACCCCCTGAACTCTACCTTTTATATGAATATGATAAGAACTCACCAGATTTTCCGGTATCACTGAGTTTGTGCATGTAGCCAGGTGATCCACTCATCCATCCCTTTGCCGGTAGTTGCAGAAACTTCAAAAAATAAAAGCTTAGGATTCACCCTCAAAGCATAGTCCTTTGCTTTTTCAAGGTCGAATTCCAGATAGGGCAATAAGTCAATCTTGTTTATAATACAGATTTGTGAGCTCATAAACATATCAGGGTATTTGAGTGGCTTATCCTCCCCTTCTGTTACACTCATGATCACTACCCTGTTTTTTTCACCAAGATCAAACATGGATGGGCACACCAGGTTACCCACATTTTCTATCATCAGTATTGAATCATTATTTACTTCAATTTTCTGAATGGCATGAAGGACCATATGGGCATCAAGATGACACCCTTTGCCTGTATTGATCTGTACGACTTTGGCGCCCGTTGCTGCTATCCGGTCTGCATCGTTGGTGGTTTGCTGGTCACCTTCAATCACTGCCACTTCGGGGCCATCTTTAAACAGTTGGATTGTTTTTTCCAGAAAAGTGGTTTTGCCGGAACCTGGAGAACTCACCAGGTTCAGAGCCAGGATATTTTTAGCTTCAAAATATCCCCTGTTTCTTTCTGCAAGCAAATTGTTTTTATACAATATATCCTGCTCCAGGGTTAGTTGGCGATTGTCATGTGTATGGCTATGATCGTGATCATGATCATGCCCATGATGATCATGCAGGTGGCCATGTCCTTGATGACTATGATCGTGATCATGTCCATGGTGATTATGCTGAGCATCAGCACCGTGTTCATGGTCATGTATATTGTCCGATTGGTTCTTATTTACTTTATTTTCTCCCGGGACTGTTATCTTCACATGGTCATCGGGTTGTCCGCATCCACAAGTTGAGCACATTTTTTTTTAAATTACAGTTAATGATTTTACTCGAAGTTCTTTTCCACTTTTTAGTTCTTTCATATAGGATTGGCATGAAGGACACTCATCATAAAAGTTATCTATTTCAAATTCATGACCGCAATCCAGGCATTTCGCCCAAGCTTCTACATACAGGGTTTTACGCTCTGCATTTTCCAGTACTGTTTTAAGAATGGCCTGGTCCCAGGCAAAATCAAGTGCATAAGGTTCGATCCCCGATAATTTACCGATCTCAAGTTCGATTTCAATAACTTTACTGGCGTTGTTCTTTTTCACCTCTTCTTCGGCTATATCAACAATACTCATAGCTATTGATAGTTCATGCATCTTTTTTAATCTGAATCTTAACAACAAATATTGCTCTATTTCGGATATTAAAGAATGATATTCATCATAAACAAGATCCCCGGTTTCCCGGGGATCTTATTACTTTTATATTCTTGATTTTCTATTTTCGAAGGGATCATCCTATTGTCTCGGCAACAACTGGTTCAGAATCCGTTGTGCGATCATTCAAATCAACGGTAACAATTTTATAAACATGCCTTTCTTTATCATTTAACTTATCGTCATAGATAAAAGGATCTTTGCTTATCTGAGGTTTGTGATCTACCCTCCCGATTTTTTCATTATCGCGATATATTTCATAATACTTAAGAGGTTCATTACCAGCATAGGCAGTATCCCAGGTCAATTTAATTACCCGATCGTCATTTTCTATCTTTTGGGTTAAAACAGTCTGCCTTGGCGCCCCCGGTTCAAGTCCCCCGCTTAACTGGAAATAATTGGTCTCACCATTTTTAATATACTTCGTGAGGTTCTCAATCTCCTGCCTGTCAGAATAGCTCAATCCATCAGGATTGATCTGAGCAGATGTAATATTTTGTTTGAGTTGACATTGTGCAGGATTGTCACTTATCTCTCCAATTCCGATAATTGCCGTATCTATCCCAGGTGTAGTTAAAGCATATTCCACCAGTGGTTTACTTGGAATCTCCTTACTACCTACCGAGCGAACAACATGCTCAGGTATGCTTGACCAAGTGGCCTCTTTAGTATACATTGCGCCATCAGCAAAAACTTTCATTGCAATTACTCCCATATTTCTAGCCTTAGCAACCGGGATTACATTATACTGCATATTAAATCTGAGCCGGTCGTTTGAATTTACAGCAACAAGCATCCCATCAAGAAGGTCAATTTTATCCCTATGTATCATTTCCATCATGACAGGTGATGAGAAATGACCACTGAATCCGATATGTTTGATTAGTTTTTCTTCTTTTGGATTTAATCCTGTGAGATTTGTTCCATCCCTTAGGTCTCTTAGAGCAGCTAGAGCCCCTATCTTTTCAGCCTTTGGATCTGTATCATATAATCCTGTATACAATGCATCTACTTCCGCTATAGTATTAAGATTATGTGTGAGTACCATATCAAGATAAGCGCCTTTTGGATAATTACCTTTGCCATCGCCAAACATTTGAGACAAAGACCTCTTAATATCTCCAAGAGCTCCTTCAGCCATACTTCCATTACTCCAATTCGAGACTCCTTCAATCTCAGGCATACCTTTACCCCATCGAATATGAGTTTTAGTCGTTAAAAAGATAGATTTTCTCAAAGATTCATTATAACCGGTACCAGGGATTAAATCCAATTCCCTAAACGCTTTTCCAAAATTTATCTGGCTTGGGCCATACAGATTTGATGTGTCATAATAATTTACTCCAAGATCAAAAGCTTTTAGAATTATTTTCACCGGATCTACATCTTCGGGTGTCCATTGTAAAGAGGCCTGTCCTCCTAAAGCAAAGGAGGTTACGTCGAAGCCTAACCGTCCAAATTGTCTGACCATGGGTTTTTCCACATTAAGCGTACACCCTGAAATATACGGGGCAAAAACCACACCCAATGCAGCTGAAGATGTTTTTTTAAGGAAAGACCGCCTGGTCTCAGAATGCATAATGTCTTTTTTCATTGTCAAAAAATTAGGATTGATAATAGGGGTTTTAAATTAGTAAAAATTGCTGAGCAAAAAAACAAAATACAGGGATAGGAAATTTTCAATGTAATATATTTGCCATTTAATTTAAGAAATCGTAAATCGTCAATCGAAAAATTCTACAATTATGAGTAAGAGGTCTTCATTTCCAAAGGTTTTCTGGGTAGCTAATAGTATAGAAGTTCTGGAACGATTTGCCTATTACGGCATATACATGGGTTTCGGGATTTACCTTCAACAACTTGGTTATTCAAAGGGTGATTTAGGAATAATTCAGAGTATATTCCTGGCATTGTCATATCTTGTTCCTCTGTTTTCAGGAACTTTTGCTGACAAATATGGGTTTAAGAAAGTTCTGATGATATCTTACCTGGCCTATCTGCCAGCTATTTTATTGCTGATTGTCACCAAATCTTTTTCCGGAATAGCACTGACCATGCTGACCATTGGTTTTGCAGCAGGTATTTTTAAACCCTTGATTTCAGCTACTGTCAGGGCAACCACAGATTCAACAAATAAAACCCTTGGATTTGGCATTTTCTATGCAATGGTTAATCTGGGTGCATCATTTGGTCCTCTCGTTATGGGTAAATTAAGGGCTTTATCCTGGGATTATGTATTTTATACAGCAGCAGGAACCATTTTTATAATGTTTTTGATCACTTTATTTTTTTATAAAGAACCGAAAAGAGAGATTGAGGGAGTATCTCTTAAACAAAAATTCAAAGACATAGGCATAGCTTTGTCAGATGTTAAGTTCACCATTTTCATAATACTTCTTGGCGTATTTTTCTGGCTTCCATTCTGGGCATTCTTCAATATCCTGGCTGTTTATATTGATGATTATATGAACACTGCTGAATTGTATAATAGTGTTAAATCGGTTTTGGGAGAAAGCGTTGCCGGCCTGATTTCCAGGCAGGAAGACGGTATCTGGAAAATAAATGCCGAGGCCATTTCACATACAGGTTACATTATCATCATATTTCAGTTGTTCATTTCCAGAATTTTTGAAAAACGGGCAGCGATACCTTCATTTTTATTTGGTCTCTTTATAGCTGCTTTGGGCTTTATCGTGCTGGGCGTATCTGTAACCGGATCAAACAACTGGGTTTTCTTCGGTGTTTTCTTATTCGCTGTTGGTGAAATGATATCTTCGCCACGAATACAGGAATATATTATGTGGATTGCACCCAAGGAAAAAGCCGGATTATATATGGGCACCAATTTCCTGGCTACTTTTATAGGCGCGATCTTAAGCGGGATTTATACTGGATTGATGGGAAGTTATCAGGCTGCTGGCCACCCTGAATACATCATGTATACACTTGCTGTTCATACCATTCTTGCAATCCTTGCCATCTACATATTCACTAAAACCCTGGGGGATTTCAAGGAACTGGAACAATAATCTATACAGCAGATTTTAAGATTTGTTAAAAGAAACATTAGCATCAATAATCCCTGTTTTAACAGCCATATAAGAGTGCTCGGATGATGTTATTACAGAGATGGAAGTACTTTTTCAAAACGGCAAATTTATATAGCAGGCCACTCTATTTATTCAGAAAGTGAATCTGCCACTTTTTTAACAAATTCTCCTATTTTTGAAGGTTCAAGCCAGCGAGTTACAATAACCAGGTCACTTTCCTGATCAATAATTATATAATTCCCGCCAAATCCAGCGGCATAATAAACTTTTTCTGAAACGTCCTGCCACTTCCCTTCACCTTTGTTTAACCACCACATATATCCATAGGATTCGTTTGCGATTGAAGGTACCTGTACATCTTTGATCCACTGCTCAGAAATCAATGGTTCTCCCTCCCATTTACCCTTACTTAAAAAGAGAAGCCCGAATCGCGCATGGTCTTCAGTATTTATAAAAATTCCTCCACCAGAGTGACCACCACCGCTTACCGACTGAACTTTTGTTCCATCAACATTTACCCACGAGTTTTCATATCCATACCACCTCCATGTCGTCGATGCACCGATGGGATCCATAATGTTTTCTTTTAAGATTTGTGGCAGTGGTTTACGCCACACTTGTAATAAGGAATAGGACAGGACATTAACACGAACATCATTATATTTAAAAAAAGTACCCGGTTCTTTGAGATCCCTGGATTTCCATTCATCAACACCGCCTTCTCGTGGAGGTCGGTCTGCCCAGTCAAACATACCAAATAAAGATCCAGACCAATCAGAGGATTGATTTAACAGATGATCCCAGGTGATCTTTTTGTTATGGCTACCCTCAAAAGTACCATCCCAGACATAATTTACGACAGGATCGAGAACATTCATGATTAATCCCCTATCTATAGCAAGCCCAGCGATAGTAGAGAGATAACTTTTTGTAACACTAAAGGTCATATCCACCCTTTTAACATCTCCCCATTCAGCTATTTTATAACCATTCCTTAATATCATACCTGCTGGACCACCCCTTTCCTTAGTCGGTCCGACTATTTTGTGATATGGCTCGTGTGCAAAAGCTTCTAATATAGCAATACGCAAATCGCGGGATCCGGAATATTCATTTGCTTCAGCGAAAGCTATTGCATCTTTTAATTTTTCTTCATTTATCCCGAAATCTTTTGGAGCTTTTGTTTTCCATTCTTCTCCAGGTTTTGGATAATAAAATTCCTGGGAATACAACAGGCATGGTATCAATAAATGACCCAGGATTATAAGACATATAAATCTCCAATAGCTATTTGATCTTAACATTAGGTAAGAGTTTTAAATTACAACTATTCCTATCTCCTAAATATATTAAAATTAAGGAATTACCGACGCTTCTTAGCGGATACTGATGTGTTTTCATCCAGGTTTATGATCTGATAATCATACTCCTGCCCTGCTTTATCTTCCTGGATCCGTATGCCACAAGGGGGATTCCAGGAACCTACAACATGTATTTCATTTGGTTCAACAATCCAGATTGTTCCATCCATCATAATTAATTTGCCCCCATCCTCTTGTTTTGCCATTAGATTGGTTGTATTCATAAGATTATATGTTATAATATTTCTTCCAGGTATTTATAAAAGCCAGCACATTCTCCCAAACCTGGTCAGAAGGATCCCGAACATTATCTACAGGTGAAAGAATATATCCGTCAGGACCCAATGTTTCCAATGCTTCAATTACTCCCTTTTCAATACTGGCCTGATCACCAGTTTCTACTGTGATAAATCCATTAACGCCGCCCAACATGCAAATTTTCCCTTTCAGATCCTTCTTCATTGCATTTAGTTCTGTTCCTCTTCCCTGCACGGGATCAACACCTATCAATACATCTATACCTAGATCAATTAAGATGTCATGCAAGGGAGCAGATCCACTTGTCAATATATATCCATATTTCGTACCTGCCTGATGGGCTAAGTTAACCTCTTGTTTTATAATTGGGGCAAAGAATTCCTGAAAAAGATCAGGTGACCAAAAATCCGTTCCCTCATACCAGGCCCGGCGTATAAATAAATCGATCCCATAATCTAAATATATTTTCATCCTGTTTATATTCCATTCATGAATCATTCCTAAAATTGATCTTAATAATTCAGGATTTTCCAATGACATGATAACAGCATTTTCAAGACCACAAAACCAGGCCAGGGCGTCTCCTCCAACCCCCCAGCCGCCAGTAAGCAACAATTCATTTTGTTGGGCTAGCATTTTTCCAGGATTCCAGGCTTCATGGCATTGTTTAATTTCTTTGGATGTGGGTGGTTCAAGTAAATATTTAAAAGCCTGAATTTCAGATTCGTCGCTGATCAGATATTTTCGAGATCTTGGAGCTAAATAATCATCCATAAAAGGTATATGAAACTTCCCCTGAGCTGCATTGCCATATGGCCAGTCATAAGTCTGGTTAACTACAACCGAAAGATCCCCTGCTGGTGTTTCATATTTTTTATGAAGTATAGGGTGCATGTTCCCGCCTGGTACCTCTGCCCATTCATGAGATGAAACTTTTTCATTAAAATGTACTGGAAATCCCGGCGCATCAGCATGTCCGATTTTTTTATTTTCCGGCGCAAAGGTTCTAAGATCAACCATGGCATCCATTCCTAATTCAAGTTGGGCATTAACCATTTCCAGGGGATCATATTTATTGAACTTTAGTTTTAATCGCCTTTTTAGGGCTGTAAAGATCATAAAAGTTAAAGGTACATGATCTGGCTCTTTGTTTTCTATGGCGGTCAATAATCGCTCTTTGCTTGAATACGAATTACTCATTGTAAAAAAAGTGTAGTGAACAAGGTGTTAATTGGTCTATCAGGCACATATTTGATGAACCAGATAAATTTAAAAAATATGGTTCTTTCTTAATTTAACACAATTCACTATCTAAATCAATTTAAAAGATCTTATTTTTCACCATGAACAAATCTGTTGAATTAAATATGCTAATTTTTTATTTTAATATTAATTTTCATATATTTAATATTGAAAGTCGATTGCCAGACCAATAATTTTTTATTTTAAGATAAACAATATAGTATTGCTCATAGTATGAAGGCCACATTAAATCTCTTTCCAAAATTATTTACCATAACAACCATCTTATTGATTATAAGCAGCGTTGTGTTA
>CALOCZ010000066.1:0-336654 GCA_942491935.1 uncultured Cytophagales bacterium | reverse complement strand
CGGGCAAGCGGGGTCGCAGTCCCAACGACGGGTCCGCGAGTCCCGTCGTCATAATTCAGCTGCCCAAACCGGTCGAAACGGTGGGACTGCGACTCTGGGTTTCTTCTGTCGTGCAGATGAAACGGGGGACCATCTCGGTTTACGAGTTTGAAGCGTATGCTGAGCCGCCCGCTAACGTGCGGAAGTGAATTCTGCCCCGACGCTCACGGGCAAGGTCGTCAAGGTCGCCGACGGCAACGCATACGCTGCTGGTCGGCAAGGCCCAGGTCAAGGGTCCGGCTTGAAGCATTTCAACTCACCATTCACATATGTGACAGCGTCTCCGATTCTCTTGACATTCATCAGCCATTCTGCCGCCTCGGCAGGTCGTTCGACGGATCAGCGCCTGGCCTGTGGCAGAGGCAGAACCGGCACAGACTGACATGCTGGTTAATGGTTTTCGAATCTGATCACTGCAATCCATTCGACCATCACAAAGACCATCTTATTTGGATGCTCAATCGGCAGCCAGAGCTGAGCTCATATGAGCATCCCGAGTGGGTAAAGCAGCTCTCTACGAAAGGAAACACGATGGAAAACCAAGAAGCAGCTACACCCAAGAAGCCAATGACCAAGACGGAGATTGTAGCCTCCCTGTCCGAGGCAACCGACCTCACCAAGCAGCAGGTCACTGGGTTGTTTGATGAGCTTGCCAAGCTGATCGAGAAGAGTCTCAGTGAGGATGGACCGGGGCAGTTTGCCATCCCCGGTCTGATGAAAATCAAGGTTGTCCGCAAGCCTGCTACCGAAGAGCACAAGGGCATCAATCCCTTCACGAAAGAAGAGACCATTTTCAAGGCCAAGCCTGCCAGAAATGCAGTCAAGATCGTGCCATTGAAGGGCTTGAAGGATATGGTCTGATCGTCGCCGCCGTGACTTCCAGGGAAGGTGGTAGTTCGCACCGTATCTGGTCGGAGGGACGCGGTTCGACCGGGATCACGTCTTCCAACGGGCCGCTGCCAACGAGCTGATCGAGCGGTGGGTAATGGGGTGATCGATCAGGCTAAGCGATGGCGGATTTCCATCCACGATGAAGTGGCCGAGGCACACGAGCTACGGCCAAGTCACCCCTCAAGGGAGGGTCCTACGTGAACGAACGGCCCAAGGACTGGCACACGCCGGAGCTTCTGACGGTGAAATGTGAGATGGGAAAATTGGACTTGGCATCAAGGCGTTGCGTCTCGACCAAGCGATGGAACGGTTGTTTCGGATATCAGTGTTTGGCACGATGCGTCTGCCCCTGTCCGAATCCGTCCCTTTCTTGCTCACAGCTCCTTACTCGCAAGACAGCGTCGGCATAGTGTGTGCCTGACGGGCGTATCGCCCGCCACGTATCGGGCATGAGCCATGAACGATTCCTGCCTGCCGAAACCGAAACGTCGCTGGTATCAGTTCAGATCTGTGGAAGACCGAGGACGCGCTGGTCCTCGGCGGCGGCAACCGGCGCGCTTTCGTGGAATTGCCCGGCGAGGATCGTGGTGACCTGCCCGCCGTTCGGATCGACAACTTCATATGGGGCACGCTGGAAATCTTGGATGAGGTCGAATTCATTGATGGCAACCCGGACAACGGCGCAGCGGCACTCTACGTGGACGTGCTCGACATCAAGGACCGTACGCTGATCGACCCGGAAAACCAAGGCTTTTGAGGCGTTATCGATGAAAACGGTCACAATTCACGGGAAGAGGTTTAGCAAGGTTGTTCTTGGAACCAACGCGATCTATGGCCGTTCCCATTTTAGTGATGCCAGAAGCAGGGAGTATGAGCAGCGCTGTACTGACGAGTACGTCTCTTTCCTGATCGAGACCTGTATGAGATTCGGCGTAAATGCGGTGGAGTCCAGCGCGAACGAGAGAATCCACCGGATCATATTGGACCTTGGGCGTAAGCACTCCCATGTGCCTCGGTTCATAGGCAATACCCGCAAAGATGCAACCTCGGCCATGGGCCACAAAGAGAAGTTCGAGTATCTGATCACAAATAAAGCGGACATCTGTGTCGTGCACGCGCAGTTCGTAGATCGGCCCAGGCGAGACAACCGAATTGGAGGGCTTCAGAGGCTCATCAATGAAATTCACGCGGCTGGACTGATTGCTGGGATTTCGACCCACAAAGTCTCAACCGTTGAGCTCTGTGAACAGGCTACGGCGTCGAAATCAAAGACTAACGATGCTTTTGGCTCAAACTTCATATAGGCTAAAAACTCATTCCCTGTAGATGGCGTTGTTAGATTATACCTTAGCCAGTCCGATCTGAAAATATCGATATAAGCTCTGATCTCCAGATGAGGAATAGGCCATAATTTTAATCCCCAATAAATTCCCTTTTCATTATTTGATTTTGTGAATTCTGAGAAGGATTTACCATATTTTGAAAAATAGCTGGGGCTATAGTATCTCAAAAGAATTGTCGCTTCGAAATTGGGCAAAATATTTGCTATAAGTCCCTGCACGAGTCCATATCCATTACTCATTGACCTGGCCAACTCACCAAAAACACTGAATTTTCCCTTAATGAAGTTATAATAAACACCACCGTTGTAATTTACTTTTCCGGAAAATTCATACTGATTATAATATCGGGGATTTTTATATATGGGATATTTCCAGGAATTAAATAGAAACGAAATCCCAAATGTAAGATTCCCGGAGGGCAATGAATAATTGGAATTGAATCCTGTTGTATACTCTGTTAATTGTTGTTTTTTGAAAATCTCCCCAGGAGTTCGATGATAGCCGGTTTCTGACAGGCTTGAAGCATAATATATTATTTCAGCAGATCTGGAAGAATCAATTGAAATGGTCGCATCCTGTAATTTTCTTGAAACAAATCCAGTAAAACTAAAATATCGGTTACCCAGTGTAAACGATATCCCTCTAAAAAAGCTGGATTCGGCAGCCCCCTGATAAGGGTGGACTCCACTGTATCTGTTTCTTATAGATCCTACAGTCTCCGAGCCCTTGTTCGTAAATCCCCTCCCAAATACCAGACCTTCACCAAAATGCATTTTGAAATCTCCTAAAGTCAGTTCTTTTAGAATACCCCGATTCAAAACACGGAAGTATCCTGCATAATGATCGAAGCCGTAAAACTGTAATGCCGGATCTATAAAGAAAGGCTCTCCTGCATCTTTTTCAAAGGTTATTCCAATATCAAAATCATCGGGTTCATGTATCTCAAATCTACCATAAACATAATTTGCAGAACCAGTATAGTATTGATTCCCTATAGTTGATGTATTATTCTTTGAATTGATATAGCCTTTTTGTGGATTCAATAATCTGGCATACCTCAACATTATAGATTTTCTGGAAGTTCTGAGAATATTACTCATCATAGGAATGGTATCACGTAAAATCCGGGCTAGGTTAATTTCAAGAAAAGGAATGAGCATATCAATCTTAGCCGAATCTATTCCGGGTATTAAATACAATTCATACAAACTTAAAAAGTCACCAAATTCAGTCCTGAAGTTCAGGATATATTCGACCTCGTTTTCAGATAAAAACGGAATGGTCAGTATTTCTGATCGCTCAGCTGTATTAATCGGAATTGGGTGGTTGTATAAGCTAATTAATGTTTCATTAAGAATATCCAGATCGATATCTTCATCGGCAACAGGAACAATATAATCTAGAATTTTTTCATAATTGGAATTGTTATCCTGGCCATATATCCTTATAGTAATACAAAACAGGAAAAACAGAATTTTCACATTCATGGTTGCTGAAAATTTATATTGACAGAAAATTCTTGTGAAATACCCAGCACCGGATGGATCAGGATGGCATAATCCAATCTGAATTTTCCTGGTCTGAATCCAAGCCCCATAGTTGATTGCAATGATTTCGCATTAAATCCAGTCCTTAATGCTACTTTACCTCTGACAAGATATTCTATCCCAAAAATCAGTGAGTGTTCTATATTTCCATTCCATTTGTATTCAATATTGGCCATCAGGTCCCCCGATGGTCGATAGGACAGGCCTGTTTTAAGAATTGTTGGCAGGAAACTCAAATGCTCAAATCTTTGCCCTGAGAGGAGTGGATGGAAAAGGTATCCGCCAAGCATAAATTTTGGGCATAACTCTATTATCCCTCCAATCTCAAGTGACATTGAACCGGCTGAACCGTAGCCGGAGATAAGGAATTGAATATAGCTAAGCTGGATCCCTAAACTTATGAAACGGATCCGGTGGCTATACCCCACACCTATCTTAAGTTCGCTAAGATGCTGATCCCCAAATCTGTAAAGATTTATACTGCCAATTCCATTAAATAATTCTCCATTAAAACCAAGTCCAATTTTCAATAGCTCAGGGATACCGTATAGCATAGAACTGGAGAAACATAAAGATGTACCATGGTGATCGGCAAGTGCTCCAATGTTGTTAAATCCGGAATATGCATCCGTAAGGGTAATGTTAGCGCCGGAAAGTCCGAGTGACCTTGCCCCTAATTCGTAGTTGCCATTCTGTGCTACGGCATTCAAATATACCGGTAACATACAGAATATAATTCTGATAAGAAATTTCATAATAGCTGGTCGACTATCTATAATAAATCGATCTCAGATCAATGTATCGGGCTCAAATTAAGGATGGATAATGCCTGAGACTTTGATTTGGATCCGGGTTTTTTAATTAGCTGGTTTTCGTCAAGAAATTTATTAAAAAACGAAAGAAAAGTCAATAAAAAATACTAGGGAATATTAGAAATTTTCCTATTCTTCCTCTACTATTTCGTCCGACTTAAGTTGTTTCTCATAGAGTTCCTTATATACGCCGTTTTTTGAGATCAATATGTCGTGATTACCCTGTTCAATAATCCGGCCGTCATCAAGAACAATAATGTGATCTGCCAGTTTGGCCGATGAAACCCGGTGGGAAATTATGATAGAGGTCCTGCCTTTCATGATATTTTTAAGGTTGTTCAGGATATTATTTTCAGTTTTTGTATCAACTGCGGAAAGGCTATCGTCCAGGATCAGAATCTTTGGATTCCTGACCAGTGCACGGGCAATAGACAATCGTTGTTTTTGCCCACCGGAAAGAGTAATTCCTCTTTCTCCAAGGACTGTATTAAATCCTTCAGGTAAATCAATTATATTGTCATGCAGATCCGCATCAATCGCTGCCTGGATAATTTGTTCATCATCAAGTTCTTCACTTCCAAAAGCAATGTTGTTATCAATCGAATCACTGAACAGAAAAACATCCTGTGGAACATATCCAATTTGATTTCTCATATATTGAATATCGAAATCCCGAATATCCGAACCATCAATTATAATATTCCCTTTTGTTGAATCATATAATCGGCATATAAGATTTGCAATGGTACTCTTTCCTGAGCCGGTAGTCCCAATAACCGCCAGCGTTTTACCCTTTTGAACCTCAAAGGATATGTTTTTGAGCGCTTTGATTCCTGAATCCTCATAGGTAAAGCAAACATCTTCAAATTTGATATCACCCAAAATTTCCTTGGTAAGGTTTTTTCGTGATTTTATATGATTTATTTCCTGTAAAAATTCATTTACTCTTTTCTGTGAGGCTGCTGCCCTCTGAACAATACTGGTTATCCAGCCCAGGGAGGTAACTGGCCAGGTAAGCAAATTTATATAGATAATGAATTCTGCAATATTCCCAAAGCTGAGGGTCCCATTGATTACCTCGGTTCCACCTACAAATACAGTTAATATAATACTCAATCCAATTAAAAACAGAATCAGGGGGAAAAACAGGGCATTTACTCTGGTAAGACGAAGGGATTTCAGTTTGTATTCCTCGCTTTTTCCAGCAAATCTCTCTGCACTTTCTTGTTCCCTTGCAAAGGATTTCAATACCCTTATCCCCGAAAACGCCTCTTGAACGAAAGTAGATAACCCTGATAGACTTCGCTGTATTTCTTCAGATCTCCTGTTAATCTTATTATGCACATAGTATATACTGAAAGAAAGAAAAGGCAAAGGGATAAGGGCATACATGGTTAACTTGAAATTTATAGAAAACATGATCGGAATAAGCATAAAAAAAAGAGTGAAAAGGTTTAATCCGTACATGATGGCTGGTCCGATATACATCCTGACTTTGCTTACATCTTCAGAAATTCTTGCTAGAAGGTCACCAGTATTATTCCTTCTGTAAAAACTGATAGGCAGGGACTGATATTGTACGTAAATCTCATTTTTCAGATCATACTCGATATGCCTCGACATAACAATAATGGTTTGTCTGACCAGAAAGAGGAAAAATCCCCTCAATAAAGCCATCCCTAATATAATTAGCCCATAAATAACGACACTGCGCTTAATATTTTCATTATAATCTTCCTGGATTGTTTGTCCATCAAATAGCTTATATACGTTTAGATTATCTATAACCAAGTCAAGTGCATATCTAACATATTGCGCCGGCAGTATCTGAAAGATGTTCGAAATAATTATAAATAACAGCCCCAGTAACAGCAGATGCTTATATTTTAAAAGATATTTATTTAGATGAGCGAGTTCTTTCACTACAGATTAATTAGTTTTCCTGATTAAAGTTCGATTTATATAATTCGATTGATATAAAATTGAAAATGCGCTACTTTTGTGGTACTTTGGATTATCATCAATTGGGTCCATCCAATTAAGGTTCTAAATTATTAAACTTTTAACCCAAAAATAAATGATAGACTTAAAACAAGAGGAAAAGGTTGGTTCCGTGTCCGTTTTCGGTAGTTTATCTGAACATGGTCATGAGCAGTTAGTTTATTGTTACGATGAGTATACAGGTTTAAAAGCGATCATAGGCGTACATAATACTGTTCTGGGACCCTCCTTGGGAGGAACAAGAATGTGGAACTACAAAACAGAAGAAGAAGCATTGATGGATGTTCTTCGCTTGTCCCGGGGTATGACCTTTAAAGCCTCAATATCTGGCCTAAATCTTGGAGGGGGAAAAGCTGTTATTATTGGTGATGCTAAAAAACTTAAATCTGAAGCCTTGCTAAGAAGGTTCGGGCGGTTTGTCGAAAGTCTAAAAGGGAAGTATATAACGGCTGAAGATGTTAATATGAGTCCGGAAGACATGGAATATATTTCAATGGAAACGAAATATGTTACCGGCCTATCTGAAAAAATAGGAGGTGCAGGGGATCCTTCGCCATTTACAGCTTATGGTGTTTATATGGGCATGAAAGCTTGTGCAAAAGAGGCCTATGGAGATGACAGCCTGCAAAACCGGAAAGTAGCTGTGCAGGGTGTTGGACATGTGGGCTATTATCTTGTAAAGCACCTTATTGAAGAGGGAGCCAATGTGCTTGTATCAGATATTTATGAAGATAAAATAAAAGAAATAACCAAGGAATTTAAAGTTACAGTAGTTGATGAGGATTCAATCTACAGTGAAAAAATGGATATTTATGCACCATGTGCTCTGGGAGCGACTGTCAATGATCAAACCATCGATTCCTTACAGTGCGATATTATAGCTGGCGCCGCTAATAATCAGCTGGAAGACGAACATAAACATGGAGATATATTAATGAAGAAAGGTATAATATATGCTCCTGATTTTATGATCAATGCAGGCGGCCTGATTAATGTTGGACTTGATTATCTGGGTAATTATAGCCGGGAAAGGGTATTTAAGAAGGTGGAGAGGATATATAGTACTGTGTTGGATATTATTCATAAATCTAATGAGGAGGAGATCTCTTCGCAGGAAGCAGCAATAAATATCGCTTCACAGAGAATTCTGGATGTTAGCAAGGTGAAAGCGCATCTATAATAAAGATAAATAACATATGTTAAACAGGCGAATTCTTAGATCGAAAGCATTACAGTGCTTGTATGCTTTCTATAAATCTAAAGAGGCCAATTACAATCTGGCCCTCGATTACATACGTGATAGGTTTCTGCCTGATTTAAATTCAATGGAACCCCTTGATAAATCTGAATTGAATTTAAAGAAAATAGATTCGATTAAAACTTTTGAGCTGAATTTCAAGCATGATTCGTTCGTTAAATTACAGGACAGTGAAGAAGATACTGAAGTAACTGCCCATGATGCTTATATCGATTATGAGGAACAAAACATAAAAGATTATAAGCATTTCAAAACAAATATGTTGCAGGATGTCGAGCATATATATAATATCTATTTGTGGTTATTAATGTTACCGGAGGAATTGATCAGGATCATGGAAAATGATACCTCCGGAAAACTAAGTATTGCTCACGAGAGATTTGCAGAGAATCAATTTGTACAATTATTACGTAATAATAATAGATTTCGGAAAAGTATAGTTGATTACAAGCTTTCATGGAACAATGAACGGGATCTATTATTTAACTTGTTTAAGAATTCCATTAATAAGGATGAAGATTACAAATCATATATTAATGGGAAAAAAGAAAAAAAGGATAATTTTACAACTGATAAAAAATTAATACTGCATCTTTATAAGAATCTTCTGTTCAAGAATGAAGCATTTCAGGAATTCATGGCTTCTATGGACTTAAACTGGAATGAAGACAGACATGTGATCAGAAGCATGATTGTGAAGACTTTCAAGAATGTAGAGGCAGAAGATACAGATATTGAGTTGGCGGTGTTAAGTAATAACTGGGAAGAGGACCGTTCCTTTTTTGAAAAGTTATTTGAGGTATCCGTTAAAGAAGATAAGGAATTTGATAAATTAATAGCTGAGAAATCTAAAAACTGGGATATTGAAAGAATGGCCATCATGGATAAGATTATACTTAAAATGGCCATTGGAGAAATGATCTATTTCCCTAATATCCCGGTTAAGGTTACTATAAATGAGTATATTGAATTATCGAAAAATTTTAGTACTCCAAAGAGTAAAAAATTTGTAAATGGTATACTTGATGTTCTTTCGGAAGAGTTAATAGGACAGGGTATCATTAAAAAAAGTGGTAGAGGTTTAATTGATAATAAATAAATTAGATATGGGTAATTCATCAAAATCATTACTGGCATTTTTATTTGGCGCTGCTACAGGAGCAGTCATTGGTTTATTATATGCCCCTGAAAAAGGAACTCATACAAGAGAAAAATTGTCTTTCCTTTTAGACAAGTATAAAAAAGAACTTGAAGAGCTACTGCAGGAGTTGATAAATGCTAAATCCAGTCCTGACACTGTTGCTAAGTCGGAAGGACAAAAGGTAATTAAAAATGCAAAAGATAAAGCTGAAAAGCTTCTTGAAGACGTAGATGACCTTATTGGTCAAATAAAAAGCAAAAACGATTAATGAAAATGAAGCATTTTAAAACTTTACAACTGGCATTAATTGTCTTTATTCTCTTTTCATGTTCTTCGGATTCTAAACTTGAAAGAAGAATAACGGCATTGGAAAGAAGGGTTGCAACTCTGGAATCTGGCAATACGGCAGTAAACCAGCCTTCAGGTGGCAATGTTACACTGGCATCAAATCCACAAAAGGTGGATGACAATACCCCAAAACCAATTTTTTCAATTGAAAGTACGGAATTTGATTTTGGGACAGTAAATGAAGGGGATATTGTAAACCATACATTTGTATTTACAAATACTGGCAAATCACCACTTGTGATCGATAAGGCGACTGCATCATGTGGTTGTACTGTCCCGGACTGGCCTAAAAATCCTATAGGGGTAGGTCAGACTGGTGAGATAAAGGTAAGGTTCGATACAAAAGGGAAACCAAATCAACAAATCAAAACAATATCCATTATGGCCAATACTGAACCAACATTATCTCGGTTAAGGATAAAAGGATTTGTGACTCCAAAGAACCAGCAATCAGCCGGACCTGTTAAATAATTTTTAAAATAAATAATAAGTGATGTTAGATTTTATTTTGTTACAAGCGGCCTCAGGAGGCCAATCATTATATGGAAATTTGCTCCTGATTGGTGGGATTGTCCTGATTTTTTATTTCTTTATGATCAGACCTCAACAGAAAAAGCAAAAGGACCAGAAGAGATTTCTGGAAGATGTAAAAAAAGGGGATAATATAGTGACTGTTGGAGGTATTCACGGAAGGATTGCCTCTATAGATGGCGAAACAATTATTCTTGAGGTAGAAAAAGGTGGTAAAATTAAACTTGATAAATCATCAATATCCCTTGAAGCCAGTAAAAGATATAAAAGCGGGAAATAATTTGTTTATTTGATTGGATAGTGTCAATAAAATATGGAGGTGGCTTAAATCCATCGTCAGACCCAGTAACAAAGATCTGAAGATAGTTATTCTATGTATTATTGGAGCTACTATTATCTGGTTTTTAAGTGCCCTTAATAAAAATTATACTACTGTAATAAAATGTCCGATTGAACTATCTTATGAGAAGGAAGGCACAATAGAAGTTATTAATCCGCCAAGAAACGTCCAGGTTAATGTATCAGGAGTTGGATGGGATCTCTTAAAGGAATCTCTATCTTTCAGACGGGATCCTCTTCTTATTTCAGTGGAGAATCCCATTGAAACAAAAAGAATTGCCGGTTACACTATCCAACCTTTAATTTCCCAACATTTAAGTTCTTTGGACCTGAATTTTGTGGTTACAGATACCATATACATTGATATTCAAAGATTATTGAAGAAGAAATTGTTTGTATATATAGATAGCAGTAAAATCAGCCTGCAAAGATTTTACCAGATTGTGTCCCCTTAAATGTAAGTCCCGATTCTGTTACAATTACCGGTCATGAGTCTTTGATAAAAACTCTTTCAGATACACTATCTGTTCATTTACCACAAGACGAAATAGACAATGATTACTCTGAAAAGATATATATTGACAATTTTGATTTAAGTTTAGTATCCTTTTCCCCATCGGAAATTGATATCAGTTTTGATGTTTCAAGATATATTAACCTCAGTACGGATTTTGGAATTGAATTGGTTAATTTCCCAATAGACTCCTCTGCTTATATTGAACCAGATAATGCGCGTTTGTATTTTGCAATTCAGGAGGAACTACAGGAAAATATTCCTGAAGAAGATTTTTTGATCATCGCTGATTTTAACAATGTCAATCAACAGGATTCCACGGTCAGGATTGAATTAATATCCTACCCCGATTATGTTCAGGATATAAAGTTAGACACTTCCATATACAAGGTTAGATATAGATAAATGTCTTTAGAAGTTGGGATAACAGGTGGTATAGGCGCAGGGAAGACCCTTGTAGCGAATATATTCAGGACTTTTGATATACCTATTTATAATTCCGATGAAGAGGCAAAACGATTAATGAATGAAGATGACGATCTGAAGGGGAAAATTATTGATCTTTTCGGGAGGGAATCTTACGTAAAAGGGGTTTTAAACCGGGCTTATCTTACCGAGGTTGTATTTAAAAACCAGGATAATTTGGCAAGTATGAATAACATCGTTCATCCCGCTGTATTTAAAGATTATAGAAAGTGGTTGATCAAATATGATGACAATCCAATTACCATTAAGGAGGCTGCGTTATTGTTTGAATCAGGTTCCTACAAAGACCTGGATTCTACTATACTGGTGTCAGCCCCAAGACCGATTCGAATTGGACGTGTTTTACTACGAGACACAAACCGTACTAAAGAAGACATTGAAGATATTATTGATAAACAAATGAGTGAATCCGGGAAGAAGAAACTGTCGGATTTTATTATAATTAATGATGGAAAAAGGATGGTTATTCCCCAGGTTCTCGAAATTTATAAGAACCTTCTACAAATTCTTAAGGAATCATCAGACTTTAACACAAGTAAATAACCGGGTATCGGCTTTTTTACCTCTCAGGTTGATCTTTCCAATCTCTTTGAATTCGTATCCATTTAAAATTGAGATTTTTTCCTTAAGATCATTAGAGAATAATAAGTTCACTTTATAATAATTGCATTGGCCTTCAATTCTACTGGTGGTGTTCAATACATCACCTGTGTAAACAACCTCTCTTTTATAACCGCCCACAACGCCTGTTATCACTTTACCACAATGAATTCCAGCCTTGAAATCCGGCATCATTTGATATTTATTCAGATATTTTTCTTCAAGGTTATTTATCGTATCAGCGATGCTGAAAAAACATTTCAGACAATTTCCATTTTCAATACCTTTATTTAGAGGCCATGAAACAACTACTTCATCGCCGACATATTGGTATATTTCACCCTGATAAGCATTTATGGGCTCTGCCAGGTCATCGAAAAAGTCGTTCAGTAACTCAAAATATTTTAAATGCCCCAGTTTTTCAGCTATAGTAGTTGCAGAGATAATATCGAGAAACATGAAAACACGTTCAACTTCTTTGATTTCATTTTTGCTCCGCTCATCAGATACTTTGGTTACACTTCGCAATTTTTCATTTGGGACAGGTTTCGGTCCCAATTTAAACGTAGAATTAACAATGCTTATAAACTTTGCATCATCCCAAGGTTTTACAATAAAATCATCAGCCCCCTCTTTTATTGCCTTAATCGCTATATCCAGATCACTGTAGGCAGTCATCATGATAACTCTTGTAGAGGGAAATTTTTCATTGACAATCCTCAGAAGATCCAGGCCTTCCTGTCCTGATGTAGACCCGATTGTGTAGTTCATATCGAGCAATACTACATCAAACTTTTTGGCATTAAAATTACCATTTAATAGTTTAGGATCGCTAAGGGTAATAACTTCGTTAAATTGTTGACTCAACAGGTACTTCGATACCATCAATACACTCTCATCGTCATCAACAATTAAGATTTTTCCATTCTCTTTATTCATCAGGCTTAATTGGTTGATCGATTATTGAAAACTGATGTTGCAATTATTATATGTTTTTATAGATATAAATGCATTAATCAGTTATTTTTTCTCCATTTCCCCTTTGATATTTTCTAAAATCAACACGGATTTACCGGTTAATACTTTACTAACGCAATGCATTGTTCATTAATAAAGGGGAGAAACTTTAAAAAACATTAAGTATGCGGTTGTGGATTCTTAATTTCGCTGACTTGTAAATAAGGTCACATAGGATGCTTTCCCCCGAAGGCTGATCTCTCCAATCTCAACAAAATCAAAATTATTCTCATTCGGGATCCTTTTCATGAGATCTTTCGACAATAAAAGGTTCACATTATGCTGGTTACACTGACCCTCAATTCTACTGGTTGTATTAAGAACATCTCCTGTATAAATGATTTCCTTTTTGATAGTTCCAATGGTACCTGTAGACACTTTCCCGAAATGCATTCCTGCTTTGGGCCTTTTTCAATTTAAATCCTATCTAAAATACAAAAACAATGCAGACAACGATGGTTGCTTCTCATATTTTTCAAGATACTTAAATGACGTTCATCGATGGTTTCTAGATTCAAAAGCAATTAAGACAATTGGCGTCACTAATTCCGTCAATGCAAGGGCCACGACCTCCTCTTTTTGAACCACAATCCCAGGCGTTCTAACCAACTGAAGTCTACAAACACCATAAATGCCCTACTTCAGACTCCCTTTCCCCCACCTACCCCCTTTTATATCCACACCTCCCACGTTCCACAAACCCGAGGGCCCAATCAACAATAACAAACCATTTCCCAGGGTTTTACAATGAAATCAACTGCCCCCTTCTTTTTATAGCCTTAATAGCAAGATCGATTGTCACCGTAAGGCGTTCATCATAACGACCCTTGTTTTAGGCGTATTAACAGTAAGATAATTTAGGAGGTCGAATCCTTCTCTTCCCAGTGGTGGCACCCTAGTTCATATCGGGGGTACGAATGCGTATCTCAATCGTATTCAAATTTCCGAAATATTATCAGGCGACTCGTGGTTACAATTTTCGCAAATGACGTTAGATGTCAGACTTGAACTTTCGGCAAGCAAAACATCTCCATCATCATCAACCTCCCCCCTAAACCAAAATCCTCTCTCACCATTAATTCGCTTCTCCTGGTTTTATGAATTCTTAAAATTAATATTATAATGTGTAGTAAAAAACTTTTATTTCTTGAATTTTAAAATAAAAAGGACACCTGTTTCGAGAAAGATTACCTAACTCCCATTGTCTTATGAATTTATATTTCAGAGTATCGAACCCACGACCTCCTGAACCACAATCAGGCGTTCTAACCAACTGAACTACAACCACCATACATGCTCAAATCAAATATTTTGCTTTTATTATACCTGATTTGGATTGCAAAAATACTGTCTTTGTTAAGACAATACAAATCAAAATATGAATTTTATCTGTTGAATAAAAGTCTATCTCCATTTCCAGCTTCACATTTTCCCTTATACTACCCCCTTTTGCCTGATAAACAATAGTCTTTTCAACACTGTGATCTGAATTCAAACCCTGCAAATGGTGACCAACCACATTTTGAAATAATATTATTCCTCCCTCACCTACCATGTATAAGGTTTATTAAGATCTGAAATTACGATATCAGCAAAGTATCCCTCTTCTATAAATCCACGGCGGTCTATTTTATAACGAATGGCAGGGTTATGAGACATTTTCTGGACAATAATTTCAAGGCCGAATACACCCTGATGATATAACTCCAACATGGCTATCGTGCTGTGTTGTATCAAAGGGCCACCTGAGGGTGCCTTAAAGTAAGTATTTTGCTTTTCTTCTAAGGTATGTGGGGCATGATCCGTAGCAATAATGTCTATACGCCCATCCTTTATTGCCTGTCTGATTGCATTCCGGTCCTATCCTTATTCTTTACGGCCGGGTTCCATTTGATCAGCGTGCCCATTTTTTCATAATCTTCTTTGTGAAACCAGAGATGATGAATACAGGCTTCTGCAGTTATCCGTTTGTCTTCTATATTACCCTGATCGAACAATGACAACTCCCTGGCTGTTGAAATATGGAGAACATGAAGGTTGGCCCCGTGCGCTTTTGCAAGTGAAACCGCAAGAGAAGATGATTTGTAGCAGGCTTCTTCACTACGTATTTCCGGATGGCAGGATATGGGGACATCATCTCCATACCTTTCCCTGAAATCCCGGGTGTTACTTTGTATGATCCCCTCATCTTCACAATGAGTTGAAATCAATAATGGTGACTTTTTAAAAATGGCTTCAAGTGAAAGGGGATGATCGACCAGCATATTTCCTGTTGAAGATCCCATAAAGATCTTAACTCCACAAACACGTTTTTGATCTGTTTTAAGTATTTCTTCCAGATTATCATTAGTAGCGCCAATATAAAAGGAATAGTTGGCCAGGGAATTCCTGGCCGCAATTAAATACTTTTCTTCAAGCAAATCCTGTGTTGTTGCATTTGGTACTGTATTTGGCATCTCCATATATGAAGTTACCCCCCCTGCAACAGCAGCCCTGGATTCATGGTAAATATCAGCTTTATGGGTTAATCCCGGCTCTCTGAAATGGACCTGATCATCTATAATCCCGGGGAAAACATATTTCCCTGAAGCATCGATTACTTCTGCCTCTGGATCCGATATATTTTTATCAATTCGCTCAATAAAAGATCCATTGATCAGTAAATCTGAATTAAAGATTGTATTCTTATTTACTATAGTACCATTTGTAATTATTATTTTTTTCATTCAGAAAAATTGAGATTTAAACTTTGCAGTGACGCATTTACTTTTCAATTGGTTTTCGATCCATAATCCTGAAATTAGTAACATTCTTATACAAATCGGAGAAATCATAGATTAAATAATAATCATTCTTAATTTTACAATCTAAAGTGCTAAAAATGCAGGACGAGTCTAAAAATTTTCAGGACCTTAAACTTACGAAGCAGATCTTAAATGCCGTCGCAGACCTTGGCTTTGAATCTCCCACACCTGTTCAGGAAAAAGTGATCCCGAAAGTTTCAGCGGGCCATGATCTATTCGGTATTGCCCCTACAGGAACGGGGAAAACAGCTGCTTACATTATTCCTCTCCTCATGAAATTGAAATTTGCACAGGGAGAACATCCACGTGCTCTTATTCTGGCTCCTACAAGAGAACTGGCCATACAGATAGACCAGGATATTGCTAAAATTTCAAGTTATTACGACCTCAGGCATGTTTGTGTTTATGGAGGAACCGGTATAAAATCACAAATAGAAAGTATTCAGAAAGGAGTTGATATAATTACCGCCACCCCGGGCAGGCTATTGGACATCTATCAACGTGAATATCTATATCCCCGATTGATTAAAACTATGATACTTGATGAAGCAGATAAAATGATGGACATGGGATTTAAAAAACAGATTAACCGGATCCTTGAAATTATTCCCGCAAAAAACAGGCAGAATCTTTTATTTTCAGCTACTCTGCCACCCGAGGTTGAGGAACTGGCATATGATTTTCTTGACTTTCCGGTAAAAGTTGAGATTGAACCACAAGGCACCACTGCCTCCACCATCGACCAGTGTTTTTATAAGACCCCAAATTTAAAGACAAAAATAAACCTCCTTGAACATTTACTTGAGAATACAGACCGTTTTAAAAGAATTATAGTATTTACGAAGACCAAGGAAACTGCAAATAATATTTACAAGTATATCCAACGAAAAATTGATGCTAACTCAAGAGTGATACATGCCAATAAAAGTCAGAATTCCCGGTTAAATGCAATTAATTCTTTTAAGGAAGGCGGGCTAAGGATCCTTGTCTCAACTGATGTTTCTGCAAGGGGATTAGACATTTCAGAAATATCTCATGTAATTAACTTTGATGTACCTCATATTTATGAAGATTATATACACCGTATAGGACGAACGGGAAGAGCAAATAAAACAGGGGAATCAATAACATTTGTAACAAGTCCTGATTTACATCACCTGCAAGAGATAGAAAAAATTATCCGACAAAAAATCCCTGAAAAGCCATTTCCGACAGAAGTTAAAGTTGAGATTACAGAAAAATGGGAAAAAAGTCTGATGGATAGAGAGTTAGATAGGATAAAACGGAAACTAAATCCTGACTTCAAAGGAGCTTTTCATGATAAGAAGCCTAAAATCAATAAAAAAAGGAAACCGAGATAATGTTTATCTATATTACTCTGCCGGAAAAAAACTCCCCGATTTTATAACATTTTAATTTAATATTCGTACATTTGATTAGATCTTTCTCTTATCATAGCTGGTTGAATTTTGAAGCCGGGCCCTCCCAAAATACCCGGCTTCTTCTTTTATGTCTACTTAAGGTTTTCTTCCCTGTTGGCCACTTCCCATGCAGTATAATATATAAGTTTTGTTATTAAAGCCATTCTATCGAAAATAATCTTGTCAACTTCATCTGTAGGCCTGTGATAATCATTATGGACACCAGTGAAATAGAAAATTACAGGTATTCCGTTTTTGGCAAAATTATAATGATCAGACCTGTAATAGAATCTTTCAGGATCGTCGTCAGCATTATAGGTATAATCCAAAATCAAACCTGTGTGGTCCTTATTGGCTTTTTCAGATATCATATGCAATTCCTTTGAAATTTTGTCGGAGCCGATCAGGTATACGTAACCTGGATCATCAACATGCTTATTGTCTTTTCTTCCAATCATATCAATATTAAGATTAGCAATAGTCTTGTTCAATGGAAAAACAGGAGCACTAACATAGTAAGAAGACCCTAAAAGGCCTTTTTCCTCTCCAGTCAATAAAATGAACAAAACACTTCTTTTAGGCCCAAGATCCATTTCCCTTGCAAGAGCAAATGCTTCAGCCAGTTCTAGGATAGCTGCAGTACCTGATCCATTATCATCTGCACCATTATAGATCTCACCATTTCTCATTCCAACATGGTCATAATGAGCAGAAAGGATCAACACTTCCTCTGGTTTTTCCACACCTTCAACAAACCCTATAACATTCTCAGTCTCTACGACATCCTCGGTACTTTCTACTTCCGCAATCACCTCCCCTTCCGGAATTTTATTTACAGATTTATAATTACCTTTTTCTGTCTTGGCTGATGACAACTTCAGTTTTTTAATCGAAGTGCGCAACATCTTTTCAGCCATACCTGGCGGGATAAAAAATACCTTTATCTCATCCCCTCCCGAAACACTTTCCAATTTGTATTGTGTGCCCATCAGATAATTTCTATACATCGGAATAACTTTTTTAATATCCTCATCCACATCCCCGTAAATGATAAATATTTCTTTTATCCCCGCGTCCTTAGCTATCGAAACCTTTTCTTCCCAATTCTCATATTTTTCAGGAAGAATTAGTACAACCCCCTTATTCTCACAATCTATATGAACATAATCCTCCTTATTGCCTTGTCCCGCAAATTTTATAGAAATAGTCTTATTATATGAATGGGGAGATGTACTTACAAAAATAAAATCCTCCATATTCTTGTAGGTAACTCCTTCAATGTTAAGATTTACCTCTCCCCATTTTCCTTTGATTAAATTAAAGGATTGTAAGTAAGAATATTCTGATCCGAATTTAACGGGATTTAACCCTATTTCAGCAAATTGATTTTGAAGATATTCAGCTGCTTTTTTCAGGCCCGGTTGTCCCGTTTCTCTTCCTTCGAGTGAATCGTGGGCAATAATTTCCAGGTGTCTTTTCAAATCATTTTCGGTAATACTGTTAACTATGTTATCAATACTTTTTACTTCCTGTGCTTCAGCAGAATAAACTACTAAAAACAATAAATAAACAACATGAAAATTCTTAAGTGATTCCAATATTTTAAACTTTCGAAATAACATTTTTTTTATACATAATATTTTACCTTTGCACACCTTAAGAATGCTTATTTAACCTAAAAATCTGGTAGGTAAAGTTATGAATTTAAATTTGAATACAATCAGCAAATTTGAAAGCAGGCATATAGGCCCTTCTCAAGATCAAATTGACAAAATGTTGAAGGTGATCGGCGTGCCCGATTTGGATAACCTAATAGACGAAACACTTCCTGAAGCAATCAAACTTAATAGATCACTAAATCTGCCAGAACCTTTAACAGAATCTGAATTTATTGCCAGTTTCAGAAAGGTAGCTCAAAAAAATAAAGTATTCAAATCTTTCATCGGGATGGGGTATTATAATACCTATACTCCTGCAATAATACAGAGAAATATCCTGGAAAATCCTGGCTGGTATACTGCCTATACTCCTTATCAGGCCGAGATCTCACAAGGCAGACTGGAAGCATTAATAAATTTCCAGACTATGGTTGCCGATCTTACGGGCATGGAGATTGCCAATGCCTCTCTTCTGGATGAAGGAACTGCGGCAGCGGAAGCAATGGCTATGCTTTATGCACTTAGAAAAAGAAATAAAAAGGAATCCACTACATTTCTTGTTGATTTAAATACATTCCCTCAAACCATCGATATCCTGAAAACCAGGGCAATACCTCTTGGGATCAATATCGAGATCAAATCCATAACCCCTCAGGATCTTGATCAGGAAAACATATTTGGCATCTTTCTTCAATATCCAAATTCCAATGGACAGATTATAGATCACAGGGAGTTAATTGAAAAAGCTGTTGAAAATCAAGTTTTCATTGCCATAGCCGCGGATCTGCTAAGCCTTACATTACTGACTCCCCCAGGTGAATTAGGTGCGGATGTTGTTGTAGGGACATCTCAGCGATTTGGAGTTCCTTTAGGATTTGGTGGTCCTCATGCCGCTTTTTTTGCAACTAAAGAAGAATTTAAAAGACAATTACCGGGAAGAATTATCGGGGTATCTTTAGATTCTAAAGGGAATAGAGCATATCGAATGGCTTTACAAACCCGGGAACAACATATTAGAAGGGAGCGTGCTACTTCAAATATTTGCACCGCGCAGGTTCTATTGGCCGTAATGGCTGGGATGTATGGCGTATATCACGGGCCGGACGGGCTGAAAGCAATCAGCACCAGAATTCACAAACTGGCAGTAACACTTGAAAAACTTCTTTTAGATTTGGGATATGCTCAGCTTAACGATTATTACTTTGACACATTGAAAATTGAAGTAAAACCCGATGAGAAAGAAAAAGTTAAGGAACTGTCAGAAAAAACACTGATAAATTTCAAGTATTTCGAAGAAGATCATATTGGTATATCCCTCGATGAGACGACCACGGAAGAAGATATCTTAGCGATCGCAAATATATTTGCAGAAATAAGGTCATTGGGAGAAACTGCCACCCCTTCAAGCAGCACTTCATCAAATTTAACTGCCCGAATCCCAGCTTCCTTGGAAAGAGAAACCCCTTTTATGGAACATCCGGTATTTCATGAGTACAGATCAGAGCATGAAATGTTGAGATACCTGAAAAGACTTGAAAACAAAGACCTTTCTCTGGCCCATTCCATGATTTCTCTGGGCTCGTGTACGATGAAGTTAAACGCGACAACAGAGATGCTGCCGGTCACCTGGCCGGAATTATCAAATATTCATCCTTTCGTACCGGAAGAACAGGTAGAAGGATATCAGAAAATAATTTCTGAACTTGAGGACTGGTTGTCCGAAATCACCGGGTTTACTGCTACATCATTACAGCCCAACAGCGGCGCCCAGGGAGAATTCTCAGGATTGATGGTAATAAGGGCATATCATGAATCGAAAGGCCAAGGCCACCGGAATGTAACCTTGATTCCCTCATCCGCTCATGGCACGAACCCGGCAAGCGCTGTTATGGCAGGCACCAGGGTCATTATCGTAAATTGCGATGAGTCCGGCAATATTGATCTGGAGGATCTTGCAGATAAGGCAGAAAAGCATAAGGAAGAGCTTTTCGCATTAATGGTTACATATCCTTCAACACATGGTGTATTCGAAGAAAAAATTATAGAAATATGTGAGCTGATCCATAAATACGGAGGACAGGTATATATGGATGGCGCCAATATGAATGCCCAGGTCGGGTTAACAAATCCTGCTAT
Source organism: uncultured Cytophagales bacterium (assembly GCA_942491935.1). Lineage (GTDB taxonomy): Bacteria > Bacteroidota > Bacteroidia > Cytophagales > Cyclobacteriaceae > JAGTVG01. The sequence continues at coordinate 315,768 of CALOCZ010000066.1, read as the reverse complement.
TATCGGAGCTGATGTTTGTCATTTAAACCTCCATAAAACCTTTTGTATACCTCACGGAGGAGGAGGCCCTGGCATCGGACCTATATGTGTAGCCTCTCATTTAAAGCAATATCTTCCAGGCAATCCGGTTGTTAATACAGGAGGGGAAGAAGCCATCACAGCTATTTCTTCAGCACCGTGGGGAAGTGCAGGTATTTTAGCTATTTCTTATGCATACATTGAAATGATGGGCGCAGAGGGATTGACCAATGCAACCAAAATAGCTATCCTGAATGCAAATTACATAAAAAGCCGCCTGGAAGGACATTTTAAAATTCTTTATTCTGGCAAAAACGGGAGGTGCGCTCACGAGATGATAATTGATTGCAGGGAGTTTAAAAAGGTAAATATCGAGGTAGAAGATATTGCAAAAAGACTTATGGATTATGGGTTCCACGCACCGACTGTATCGTTTCCCGTTGCCGGAACACTAATGGTTGAACCAACTGAAAGCGAATCTCTGCAGGAACTCGACAGATTTTGCGATGCACTGATCAATATCAGAAAAGAGATAGAGGAAATTGAAACAGGGAAGGCTGATCCTGAACTAAATGTCTTGAAACAAGCTCCACATACACAAACTGTTGCTATGGCAGATGAATGGGATTACGCTTATACAAGGTCAAAAGCGATATATCCCCTGGATTTCGTAAAGGAAAATAAATTCTGGCCTGCTGTAAGCCGGATTGACAGTGCATATGGTGACAGGAACCTTTTCTGCTCATGCATCCCTTTGGAAGAATATCAAGAGCAGGATGAAGAAATAATTTGATTTCACCACTCCCAGCTCCTTTCATTATGCAATGGATAGGATTTAATCGAACCAGATTTCATGTTCTTTTGAATCATATCTGGGCTTTCGCAGGGGTTCAGGTTTTTTCTTCTCGTCCATTGGCCTTTTCCAAAGAGAAGCCCACCAATGTTCAAATCGACTCTCTTCATCCATGCCGTCGAACTTTCTATGCTTAGCAGATAACCTGGAGTAATGAATTCGCTCGAACAACCTCCTCTGAACTTTGAAATCTCCTTTATACGCAAATATTTCACCGGAGGCTTTTTTCAGCCTTGCATCCTTTTGTCGTTCAGAAATATATTTCAATTCGCCGGAATAACTCATGGCTTCATTCGATTTCTGCCTTAATTGTGATTCTTTGGCAGACTTGCTTTTCGTTTTAAACAATCCTGCATTAAGCATTTCTATAGATTTTCTGATATATTGAGATTCCCTGTCCTGAATACTTTGCCCCTTATATAATCCCTGATTCAGCATTTCGACCGACTTCCCCATGTAGGCATCTTGCTTATTCATATCCCGTCTCACTTTGTAAAGTCCAACATTCGAAGCCTCAATAGATTTTCTAATATACATAGCCTCTTTCTTACGATCAGAACTTCTTATAGTGAGACCTGCACTTTGCATTTCAACAGATTTGGCCATATACATATCACCCTTCTGTAACTTATTTAGATTCAAATTACCCTGGTATTGAGATTGGGCCATAGAATTGGATTGCATAAGCTGTTTCCTATCCCTCAAAGACTTGTTCTTGATTACAAGTCCCTGGTTTTGGGCCTCTATCGATTTGATCATATATAATTCGTCCCGTTTCCTGGCATTAAATTTCAGATTACCCTGGAATTGGGACTGGGCCATCGAATTGGATTGCATGAGCTGCTTCCTGTCCCTCAAAGATTTGTTCTTGATTACAAGTCCCTGGTTCTGGGCCTCTATCGATTTGATCATATACTGATCTTCCCGGTTCTTTGCATTATATTTCAAATTACCCTGGAATTGGGACTGGGCCATCGAATTGGATTGCATGACTTGTTTCTTATCCCGCAAAGATTTGTTCTTGATCACAAGTCCCTGGTTCTGGGCCTCTATCGACTTGAACATATACTGATCTTCCCGGTTCTTTGCATTATATTTCAAATTACCCTGGAATTGGGACTGGGCCATCGAATTGGATTGCATGACTTGTTTCTTATCCCGCAAAGATTTGTTCTTGATCACAAGTCCCTGGTTCTGGGCTTCTATCGATTTGACCATATATTGATCTTCCCGGTTCTTTGCGTTGTATTTCAAATTACCCTGGAATTGGGACTGGGCCATCGAATTGGATTGCATGACTTGTTTCTTATCCCGCAAAGATTTGTTCTTGATCACAAGTCCCTGGTTCTGGGCTTCTATCGATTTAACCATATACTGGTCTTCCCGGTTCTTTGCGTTATATTTCTGGTTTCCGGAGAAACGTGACTGGGCCATTGAATTGAATTGCATCACTTGTTTTCTATCCCTTACTTTCTTGGATTTTACCGTCATCCCCTGGTTAAGGCCCTCAACTGATTTGGCCATGTAAGTATCCTCTTTCATGCTCTTATTCAATGACAAACTTCCTTTATCAAAAGCGGCCTTGTTTGAATTCCTTTTAATCTGGGCATCTTGCTTCTTCTTAGATTTTACTCTATACAACCCCTGTGACTGAGCCAATATTGATTTTTCGAGAGTCCCTGCCTGAATCTGCTTCCTTGATTTTGATTTCCTAAGCCCCTGCATTTGGGCCTCCTCCGATTTTTGTGAGTATTGTGCCAGTTTCTCATTGCGCTTTCTGACATTGGTCCTCCCAGGAGTATCGTCAATCGGTGGTTCCGGGAACAATCCTTGTCTGGATCGCAATGCATACGGCTCAACCCGAATATTACCCTGGTGTTGAACAATATTCTTTGATTGTTTCCTGTATTTCTTTTGACGCTTCAGGTATGTATCTTTTATTACCATTCCCTGCCTGTTAGATTCATTGGCCTTTTTGGTATAATTTCGTTTCTGCTTTCTTTCTGATTGTGAAAAAGTTTTTGAGGGATTTTTTTCTGCATTTTGTTTTTTTGGGAACATAACGTTCCTTTAATGCTTCGGGAACGACCTCTAATTCACCACTGGATTGGTTTTGAAGGGAAGCCTTGCGATACCTCTTATTTCTTTCTTTTCTTTTTTTTTTTTTTTATTTTTCCGGCTCTCTTTATAGGCGCTTGATTTTTTATCCGAAATTTTGATTTGAGCATTGCCGGAATGGCTAATCAACATTAAGCTGAACATAACCAGAAGACATAATACAACTATTTTGACAGGGTATAGCTTTCCTTCAATCAGTTTAAGGTTCTGATGAATATAGTTGTTACTCAAAATTATTCAGTTATTCTTATGATCTATTAACGCTAAAATCCATAAAATATTTACAAATATGTGTAAAATCCAGGATGGCATCAATATTCTATTGATTGTAGGAGTTTTTTCTTGAATCTATCCGGTGGCAGGAAATTTTCTTCCAGGTTGTTAACAAATGGCACGGGTGTGTCTAGGCTTCCTTCCCTGAGTACTGGTCCGTCGAGGTATTCAAACAAATTCTCAGCAATAAATGCAGAAATCTCACCTCCTATTCCGCCTGTTATTGTTGCTTCATGAAAATCGCCTTCACTAGCCCCTCCATCACCGCAAAACCCCAGAACAATTTTCTTTTCCGCTTTGAGTAAATGAGACAGAGCAATCCCATCTGAAACGCTAAGCTGTAGCCCCAGGTGAGAGATCATCCCTACTATTATGATGCTCCCTGCTTCCAAAATGAAAAGACCTGTCCCTGCCTTTGGTAAATCCTGAAACCTTACCCTGGAACTGTGCGAAAAGCCTGTTTAGAGGAACTTTTCGGCTGGTAAATACACCCGGATTTCTGTGCATTGGGAAAATGTATTCATCATGTTTGAGCGCTAATGTAGCACCAACCGAAATGGCCTCTTGTCCAATTCCACTGAACCATTTGCTGATCTTACCCTGACGAAGTAATTTTAGCATCTTTTCTTCTATCATTCTTGGGGTAAGCAAGGCCTCGTAAAGTGTAATCAACCTTCTGTCGGTAATCCCTTTTCTGTCGAAATACATTGTTTTACTTTTTATCAAATGTAAAAGATTGAATTGCAGATAAAAACAGATGTATTTTATATTTTTGCTGCTACGCACTTATGATAAATTACAAAGAATTTTCTCTAGATAACGGCCTCAAGGTAATTGTTCATGAAGATCATTCCTTACCAATTGCGGTTCTGAATCTCCTTTATAATGTTGGTTCAAGAGACGAAGCGGAAGACAAAACCGGATTTGCTCATTTATTTGAACATCTGATGTTTGGGGGCTCTGCAAACGTCAAATCATTTGATGAACCTTTGCAGAAAGTAGGCGGAGAAAATAATGCCTTTACAAGCCCTGATATTACCAATTATTATATCTCCTTACCAGCAGCTAACCTTGAAACTGCATTCTGGCTCGAATCAGACCGCATGCTCAGTCTTGCATTTGAAGAAAGTGTTCTGGAAGTCCAACGGAAAGTAGTAATTGAAGAGTTTAAACAACGTTACCTGAATCAACCTTATGGGGATGTATGGTTAAAATTACGGCCACTGGCATATAAAAAACACCCATACAGGTGGCCAACCATTGGCAAGGACATATCTCATATTGAAACAGCCTCAATGAAAGATGTCAGATCATTCTTCGATAAATTTTACCTCCCTAATAATGCAACAATGGTGGTTGCTGGAGATGTGCACATTAAACAGGTGATGAAACTGGCAGATAAATGGTTTGGATCCATCCCGCCAGGTGAAAGATATATCCGTCAACTCCCCAAAGAGCCCGCCCAAATGGAAGTCAGACGGGAGATAACCGAAGCAAATGTCCCATTGGACGCAATATATATGGCATTTCATATGCCTGGAAGACGGATTTAGATTATCATGCACGTTGATCTATTTACTGATATTTTAGGAAGAGGCAAATCGTCCCGATTCTATCAAGACCTTGTAAAGAAAAAAAGATATTCAGTTCAATTTACGCGTAGTCTAACAGGATCATATGATCCTGTGACTTTACTGGTTATAAGCGGTAAGGTTAAAAAGCGGAATCTCCCGATACTGCTGAAGCGGAAGTAAATCGGGACATTGAAGACATTAGTTAATAACGAGCCTGAAAAAGAGGAGTTTGAAATAGAAAAAGTTAAGAACCAAGCAGTTACTTCACTTGCGTTTCATGGATGAAACTGAAATATTAAATCGGGCAATGAATCTTGCATTTAATTCGAATCCTTGGAGATCCGGGCCTCTGCGGTAAATAAAGAAGTCGGGATCATACAAGCATTTGAAAAGAAGATATTCTTTAAGCAAGCCAGAAAAATATTCAACAGAAAAACATGATCCTATTAAGCATTATAATTCCATTAAATAAGTATTTTTTGTACAATGCAAGCTGTAATAAACTTCCATTCTGATTGACCTTCCTTATTTTCCATGTATTGAATACGGGAGTCATGTTGATCAATACAAAAGTTTGGTTATTGAATGACATGAAAATTATGAAAAAACAAACCTATAGAAACAGGTGTAAAATAAGAGGTGCAAATAAAGTTGACGAATTAATCGTCTCGAGTAAAAACACAAAGGTGACCAACAACATCAACATCCAGGAAATCCGTATTGACCAAAATCAGTACTGGCTAGGCGTAACCATTGGGGAGCAATCAATCGGCATACGGTAATTCACCATTTTTTGAATATTACTATGAAGAAATATCGAATGAATTGTGTTCAAAAAACAAATCGTTGTTATTGATCTCAACAGAGGAACCTTGACAATTAGTTTTAAACTTATGAGATTAGGTTAAATAAAAAAATTATCGTTTACACTTTGAAAAATTCGATAAAATTTACCCTTCCGATGTTCAAATTGATTTGACGTGGGATGATTCATCCGAAAAAAAGGAGTGAAAAAATGACAAACTTTTACACTGCCAGCATATCCACAGGTGTTTGGAAATCAATTTGTTGAGAACCTCAGCATTTGATTTGATTTTTTCTGAAGGAGGCAAATGCAAAATGTTCTAAAAAGATCAATGGAATCTTTGATAGTATGATGTTAAAACAAATTGCGCATTCAATAGTCGTAAAATCTGTATGGTAAAATATTTTTCAGAATTTCGTAGAGGATAGAGGTTAAAACTCAGGAAATTATATTTAAATTAACGTAGTCTGTTCAAGGAGGTTTTGAATGGAAGCAAAATTTTCAAATCGAGTGAAGGAGGTTATTTCTCTTAGTAGAGAAGAAGCTCTGAGGCTGGGACATGATTATATCGGTACAGAACATCTTCTACTCGGTATGATAAGAGAAGGTGAAGGGGTAGCTATCAGTTTATTGAAAAAATTAGGCATATCTCTGGACGATCTAAGAGTATCAGTGGAAAAAGTATCAAAGGGAAATTCATCTGAAAAAGATGTGAAAAATCTCACTAACATCCCTCTTACCAGGCAATCAGAAAAGGTTTTAAAAATAACCTACCTGGAGGCTAAAATATTTAAAAGCCAATTAATTGGTACGGAACATCTACTCCTTTCCATATTAAGAGATGAGGACAATATTGCGACACAAATTCTTGAAAAATTTGATGTGAACTATGACGTCGTAAAAGAAATGCTAGAGTATCAAAATGAAAACCCAATTGCCTCAAGCGATACAGACGAGCCTGAGGAAGAATCTTCTCGAATATTTGGCGGCGGTGGTGCTGGTGGTGGTGGATCAAAAGATAAAAAAGGTACTGAGAAATCAAAAACTCCTGTACTTGACAACTTTGGTCGCGATCTTACCAAAATGGCTGAGGACAATAAAATGGATCCTATCGTTGGGCGAGAAAAAGAAATTGAACGTGTAGCACAAATATTGAGTAGAAGGAAAAAGAATAACCCAATTCTAATTGGAGAGCCTGGAGTAGGTAAAACGGCAATTGCTGAAGGTCTTGCACTAAGAATAATTCAAAAGAAGGTATCACGTGTGCTTTTTGGTAAACGCGTTGTTACTTTGGAACTTGCCTCACTTGTTGCTGGCACAAAATATCGCGGTCAATTTGAAGAGCGTATGAAAGCGGTGATGAATGAAATAGAGAAATCGCCTGATATCATTTTATTTATTGACGAGCTTCACACTATTGTAGGTGCTGGTGGTGCCTCGGGATCGCTTGATGCCTCAAATATGTTTAAGCCTGCATTAGCTAGGGGCGACATCCAATGTATAGGTGCCACAACTCTAGACGAGTACAGACAACATATTGAAAAAGACGGTGCTTTAGCTCGACGATTCCAAATGGTAATTGTTGATGCTACTACGCCTGAACAGACTGTGACTATTCTACAGAATATTAAAGACAAATACGAGGAACATCATCATGTTAACTACACTGACGAGGCAATTGACGCTTGCGTAAAGTTAAGTGATCGATATATAAGCGACCGCTACTTGCCCGATAAAGCTATCGACGTATTAGACGAAGCTGGAGCGAGGGTTCATATAAATAATATACATGTTCCCAATGAAATTCTTGATTTGGAAAAACAAATTGAGGATGTAAAGAAGGAAAAGAACCAAGTGGTAAAAAGCCAGAAATATGAAGAAGCCGCTCGTTTGAGAGATTCTGAAAAGAAACTTATTGAAAAGCTTGAGGTTGAAAAAAATAAGTGGGAAGAAGATACCAAACTTAAAAGATACACAGTTGATGAAGAACACGTCGCTGATGTAATTGGTATGATGACTGGAATACCCACAAATCGAATTGCTGAAAAAGAAAGTAGCAAGTTATTATCACTGGCTTCGGAAATTAGCGCCAGAGTTATTGGACAAAACGAGGCTATTAGAAAGCTTACAAAGGCTATTCAAAGAACAAGAGTGGGCTTAAAAGACCCTAAAAAACCGATTGGATCTTTTATATTTCTTGGGCCTACAGGTGTTGGAAAAACTGAGTTAGCTAAAGTTTTAGCATCCTATCTATTCGACCAAAAAGAAGCTCTTATCCGAATTGATATGAGTGAATATATGGAGAAATTCAGCGTCTCAAGACTAGTTGGAGCTCCTCCTGGTTATGTTGGCTATGAAGAAGGCGGACAACTGACTGAAAAAGTAAGGAGAAAACCTTATAGTGTGGTTTTACTTGATGAAATTGAAAAAGCACATCCCGATGTATTTAATATTCTATTACAAGTATTAGATGATGGAATACTTACTGACGGCTTGGGAAGAAGAGTGGATTTTAGAAATACCATAATCATTATGACATCAAATATTGGTGTTCGAGATTTAAAAGATTTTGGTGCTGGAATCGGTTTCTCTACGTCTCAGAAGAGATCAAACGACGAAGAAGTGATGAAATCAACAATTCAGAATGCCTTGAAAAAAGCTTTCAGACACTGAATTTTTGAATAGATTTGATCATATTTAATTCCTCTGCAAATAGAACATATTCATCAGATCATCGATATTACACTGGACAGTTTATTTGCCAGGATCCATGAACTTGGATATAAAGTTGAATTATCAGATAAGGCTAAGGATTTTATTGCTGAAAAAGGATATGATCCGCAATTTGGTGCAAGACCATTGAATAGAGCCATTCAAAAATATCTGGAAGATCAGGTGGCGGAAGAGATCCTCAAAGGAGATGTTAAGGAAGGAGATATCATTAAAGCTGATTATTCTGGTAAGGGCGAAGAATTGACCATCAGCATTAAAAAAGCCAAGAAAAAAACTGAGGGTCAAACATCAAAATCCTCTAAAGCAACAAAAGGATCTAAAGAATCAGAAGGAAAACAAGAAAAACAGGAATAGGTCTTATTGAATTCCATTTAATTTTCAATAAGTAAAAATTCTCTTTTTTCGATTATTCAAAACTGATTGTATTCATCTCATATAGCATTTCTGTTTTTCACTCCTTTTCATAATTTCCATTGAAAATTCAGAATTGTAATTTAATTTTGAATATCATGCCTTTATCTGCTTTGTATTTGATGATCTCAGGATATAATTACTACCTGAAGAGTATCAGTATGTTATAATTGATATTTAAGAAATAAATTATAGAAAAAAACGATGAGTGAACTGATAAATAATTCGAATGACAGGAAGAAAAGACTGAAGGAGTTGATCCTGAAATTACATCAAGGCGGTTCCGAACAAGAGGTAAGAGCCGAATTGATGCAGAGTTTAGAACAGATCCCGTATGGTGAAGTAGTGGAAGTGGAACAGGAATTAATTAGCGAAGGATTACCTGAAGAGGAAGTGCTCAAGCTATGTGATGCCCATTCAGCTGTTCTTGATGGGAATATTGACCTCTCAGCCTCAAAATCAATTCCTCCCGGACATCCACTGGATGTAATGAAAAATGAAAATAAAGAACTCCTTAAGGTAGCTGGTCAGATCGACCAGTACATTAGAAAAATATCCAATAAATCAAATGATGATCTGAATACCGAACTGCTGACATTAAGAGGATTGTATAATAACCTGTATGATGTAGATAAACTTTATCAGCGAAAGGAATATTTATTGTTCCCTTACCTTGAAAATCAAGGTATTACTGGACCACCGAAAGTAATGTGGGGCAAGCACGATGAAATAAGGGAATTAATAAAAGGAAGCATCGAACTTCTACAAACAGAGAATATAACACTGGAAGAATTTATTGCGGCCTCCGAAATCGTATTGAAGCCTGCCATAAAGGGTGTAATAGATATGACTATCAAGGAAGAACAGATCCTGTTCCCGATGACATTAGATAAGCTCACTGAAGCAGATTGGTATGAGATCAGTAAGCAATCTCTTGAAATCGGTTTTTGTTTATATGATCCGCAAATTGAATGGAAACCCTCCTGGGCCAAGCAAGAAAAATCAAATGCAGGTTCAACATCTGGAGATAGTATCCAGTTGCACTCAGGCGGATTTACCGTTGAAGAGTTACTGGCCATATTAAATACACTCCCCGTAGATATGACGTTTGTTGATCGCAATGATAAAGTAAAATACTTTTCGCAAAGCAAAGAAAGAATATTTCAGCGTAACCGGGCCATTTTGAACAGGGATGTAAGACATTGTCATCCTCCTTCCAGCACACATATAGTTGACAAAATTATTGAGGATTTTAAAGCCGGAAAAGAATCACGTGCACCATTCTGGATAAATATGGGTGGAAAAATGATACATATTGAATACTTTGCTCTAAGAAATGAGAATAATGAGTATTTAGGAACCTTAGAAGTATCACATGATGTTACGGTCTATCGCGAATTGGAAGGTGAACAAAGAATATTGTCATATAAAAAGGAGGCATAATGGAGAAAAAACAACTTATAATTAGCCCGAAGACCAAAGTTCTTCAGCTAATAGAAACTTATCCTGAACTGGAGGATGTGCTAATCAATTATGTGCCTGCCTTCAAGAAGCTGAAGAACCCGATTTTAAGAAAAACGGTTGCAAAAATTGCCACTTTACAACAGGCAGCCAGCATAGGAAATGTAAAGGTTGGCGATTTAATCAATCACCTCCGGAAGGAGGTCGGCCAGGAGCTTCTGGACAATGAGGTCAATAATCCATACAATACATTGCAACCTGATTGGTTTAAGGAAGAAAATATTGTTCAGGAACTTGATGTCAGGGAAATGCTAGCAGCAGGAGATCATCCGGTAAACCAGGTTTTGGCTGACCTTAAAAAACTGCCCAATAACTCAATTTATAAAATGATCGCTCCTTTTCTCCCTGCCCCCCTTATAGATAAAGCCTCCAGCTTAGAGTTTAAACATTACGTCGTTAAAGAAAGTGATAATTTGTTTTTTGTATATTTCTTCAAGGATAACAGTTGATCGAGAAATAGATATCAATTTCTTTTTTTATTAAATTGTATATTATCCCTGATAATTTAATAAAATACTGTTTATTCCCATTATCATGGAATATCTTATTGCTCACGATATTTCATATATACATCCTGATAAGGAAATATTATTTGAAAAACTAGATTTTTCGGTTCAACAACCTGAAAAAGTGGCTATCATTGGCAATAATGGCTCAGGGAAATCTACTTTTTTGAAAATCCTATGTGGCCTTTGTACCCAGGACAAAGGATCTGTCAAAAGATCTTCCATTCCCTATTATATACCTCAACATTTCGGTCAATATAATAACTGTTCTATAGCAGAAGCATTAGAAATCGAGAAAAAACTAAGTGCTTTTTATAAGATCCAACAAGGGCATACAAATAATGATTTACTATCTATATTAAATGAAGACTGGAATATTGAGAAAAGAAGTCAGGAAGCCTTGCGACAATGGGATCTAACTGACCTTAATTTAGGCCAGAAAATGGATAAATTAAGTGGTGGTGAAAAAACTAAAGTATTTCTGGCTGGAATATTAATTCATATGCCCAAAATAATTTTGCTTGATGAACCCACAAATCATTTAGATATCCATAGTAGGAACATTTTTTATAACTATGTCAAAACAACTGAAAATATTTTGGTGACAGTAAGTCATGATCGTGTTTTATTGGAAATGCTACATCCCGTTTACGAATTAAAAAACAGCCAGCTTACAATGTATGGGGGCAACTATAGTTTTTTTAAAGAACAGAAATCAAAAGAGCTGAAGGCTTTAAAACACACGCTCAAGGAAAAAGAAAAATCATTGAAAGCATTCAGGAAAACAGCCCGCGATACCATTGAAAGAAAACAGCGATCTGATTCACGGGGTACTAAAAAGCATAAAGGAAATGTACCTCCCGTTTTATTGCACCAACTTAGAAATAAGGCCCAAAAAGTTCATCCAAATTAAAAGCTGTTCACTCGGAAAAAATTGAATCAATTTCCAAAGACATTTTAAATATCAGGAAAGAACTTCCTCACATTGATGAAATGAGGATGAATTTCAATAATACTTCCATCTATCTTGGTAAAATATTAGTAAAAGCTAAGTCTATAAATTTCAAGTTCGGCAGCCAAAAATTGTGGTCTGCCCCGATAAGTTTTGAAATAAAAAGTGGAGACAGGATAATCATTGAAGGGAATAATGGTACTGGTAAAACAACTTTAATAAGACTTATTTTAGGAGATCTTTCTCCTTCTGAAGGGAGCATCAAAAGATCTTCTTTCAAGTCAGTATTCATCGATCAGGAATATTCTTTGATTGAAAATCAACTTACCATCTATGAACAAGCTCAAAAGTACAACGATGGAGCCTTACAGGAGCACGAAATAAAAATTCGACTATACAGATATTTGTTTGACAGAGAATCATGGACAAAATCCTGCGCTAATTTGAGTGGAGGAGAAAAAATGAAACTTGCCCTTTGCTGCCTGATGATCAGTACCAGTTCGCCGGATATCTTTGTATTGGATGAGCCTACTAATAACCTGGACATTCAGAATATTGAAATTCTCACGAAAGCCATAAGCAACTATCATGGTACGCTGATTGTCATTTCCCACGATATAAAATTCCTTGAAGATATAGGTATTAGTAGAAAAATACAGATATTGAACGGGAAGATAAGGACTGATGCAATTTATTAAGAATTACCATGATTAAATCAATGCATATTTCCCAGGTACTTATGATTGCACTATTTCTGATGGGGTGTAAGAACCAAAGACAACCCAATATCATTCTGATCATGGCAGATGATCTTGGTTATGGTGAGATAGGTGTTATGGGAATGAAGAGATCCAGACACCCAACCTGGACAGACCTCTCACCGGTACTTTTCAATAAAGGAAAATTGAAGAATAGAAACGTTTTCTGGAGATACAGGGGAAGTTCAGCAATGAGGAATGGTTCGATGAAACTACTAACCTCTCCGTAAGACACATTGCTATTCGACCTGAGCAAAGATATAATTGAAGTTAATGACCTGTCTACGGATAGTCTCGATATATTGAATACTATGTTGAAAAAATTGGGTAATTGGAATACCGAAATGAACAGATACCAGCAAAAGACCAGGTAGGAGTAGTTAATCCATCAATCCGTTTCCGCTTTTCTTCGAATTTTAATTTTTATAGCTTCCGGTATATATTTTTCCGAGACAAAGACAAGATAGCCTCCACCTCCAGCTCCAGATAACTTCCATCCCGATGCATCTTTCCTATGTAAATCGATAGTATTAAGCACCTCTTCATTAATCATATTTGGAAACATTGCAACTTGCGCTTCAAAAGAAGCCCTGAACTGGTAACCAAATTCAAGTACATTTTTCTTCATTATGGCCTCCCATGTAGCTATTGTAGCGTCTGCAAGAACTTTTGCATTTTTAGAGTCAATTTGAGTATTCGCTAAAACGTCAAACCCGGAAGCACGAGGATTTAATGGCACAAAATTAAGTCTTTCTTCAAGCCAGGACAAAATATCCTCTTCATGGCACGATTCTATTTTATATGGCCAGTATTCTCCATTATAATGCATAATATTCAGTCCAGGAAATACTATGCCTATCGAATCCTGGGATCCGCTTATCTCCTTTTTACCTGGTGGATTTTCGAAACTGAATAAAACCTTTGCAAGTTTTTCAGGATCGTCTACCGGTAAGCTGTAACCCCATATCTCTATGGCCTTTTTTCTAGTGCTTGAAGACATCCCGCTTCGATCATTGAAATCGTGTGTAGGTTCTATTGATATTGTTATAACCGGACCGGGATGATGCTTAGAAACATAAGGCTGATCAAGCCAGCCGCCTGCCAGGTCAAGCCTGTATGGTATAATGCTTTTGGACCTAATCCCAGTTGTTGACCTGGAAGGAAGATCATCTTTTGGAATTCTTTTGCTAACGACGTATTCAATTCCCAATTTTTTGCAAAGATCTTTTTTGGCAGGGGAATCCCCATCTTCATTAACAAAAAGAATATCCGGTTTCAGCTGCTTAATTTCATCCAGATAATCCATTATTCCACTTCCCTTATTAATCCATGCATCTTTTACATATTTTATGGATTTTACCATATACAACCGTTCCCTGTCGTTGTTAATGGTTTTCCGATTTTTGAGGCTAAAAATAGTCTGATCTGATCCTAAACCTACATAAAGATCCCCATGGGAAGCAGCTTCCTCGAAAAAGGCAACATGCCCACTGTGTAGAAGGTCGTAACAACCACTAACAAAAACTTTTTTGCTTTTCATAAATGAATATTTGGATCAGGACAAAAATAATAAATTAGTTTGCATCCTCCGGATATCTTGCCTCAATTGTACGCCAAAAGGCATTATTTTGAAATCAAATCAATTCAAGCTGCAATACTAAATCACTTAATATATTCCAGGTACTTGAAAGCTCTGCCAACTTGATAATAAGATTATTCGTAATTAAACATTAGAATGGATGTATACGAGAAACAGGTTTATGATGAGCTGAAAACATGGAAACAATCAATTCATGAAGAACCCTCTGTCTTTGGTGTCCTGGCCAAGTCCGTTCAAACCGGCATTAATAATGTTATCCCTGAGCGCATACACAAAATAATGACCGATGCAATCAGGCAAATGACAAAATCGGTCATTTTTGGAGCTTACCTTACCACCTTCAAAAAAAATAAGATTAATCTATTACCTGGAATTGAGGAAAAGGTAAAAGAAAAGATAGATTTATATAGTAAAACTGCTGCCGCTGAAGGAGGTGTCACTGGATATGGAGGAATCCTGATGGGCCTGGCCGATCTGCCTTTATGGTTAAGTATTAAAATCAAAATGCTCTTTGAAATTGCCAACCTGTATGGATATGATCTTTCAGATTACAAAGAACGAATTTACATATTGCATATCTTTCAATTAACATTCTCAAGGCATAAACAGCAGGAAAATATATTTAACCAGATCAATAATTGGGAAGAGGAAAAAGAGAAATTGCCAGAAGACATCAATGATTTTGACTGGCGATCGTTCCAGATTGAGTACAGGGATTACCTCGATCTGGCCAAACTGATGCAATTGATCCCTGGTTTTGGTGCCATCGTCGGGATTTATATTAATCATAAACTTACACGCAAATTAGGGCATTTCGCGATGAATGCCTACCGAATGAGGTGGCTTCAGGTCAAATAAAAAACCTTTGCACAATTCACCTTCCTTTATTATATTTCGCTTTATTTTAAAATTTATTCTTATCCTGATACATCTATTAATACCTTTGTCATGATGCATTCCCTTAATTCATTTCTTATATTACTCGCATTTGTAATCTCGTATCCGGTTTCCGGACAAAATGAAAAAGCAAACTTTAATGGTGCGTGGAGATCTGATGAGGGAGTAATCATATTTTCGGGGAATTTCTTCTCCTATGCTTTGTTTGAAACTGAATCCAGATCATTTGAGGGAACTTACGGAGGAGCATGGTCTTATGAAAATCAAATGCTCAACCTATTAATGGAATATAATACTTTCGATAATACAAAAGTTCGACAATATATAGAAAAACAAGCCAATTTCGATGATGAGAATTTGATAATTGAAGGCCATGAATTTATAAGAATTGACAATGGTCTTCCCGGAGCACTGGAAGGTGCCTGGCTGTTTTCGGGAAGAAAACGAGATGGTGAAATTCAAACCAGGGATACCGATCAACCGCGAAAAACAATGAAGATATTATCGGGTACCAGATTTCAGTGGATCGCCTATAATGTGGAGACAGGAGAATTTTCCGGAACGGGAGGAGGCACTTATACAACCATAGATAACCAATATACTGAAATCATCGATTTCTTCTCAAGAGACAGTTCCAGGGTTGGCGCATCACTTACTTTCGACTATGAGTTAATTGATGGTGTTTGGAACCATTCCGGACTCAATAGCCGAGGAGAACCCCTGTATGAATTCTGGAGCTCAAGAGAATGAATATTAAATGAAAAAACCCACCAAACAATCACCAAATATCTGGCATATAATAAAGCCGGTGCATTAGCTGGAATAGGATCGTCTATTGTATTTATGATAATCCATGTAGGATCCATATATTTGTTTACCTCTTAGCTATTTTTTTGATGTGTGTTTGTGAAATAGTAAGATGCCGATTACAAAATATAAGATGGAAATACTCTAACCGATAGCATACTATACGGAACCTGAAGTATTAAATACTTCCTGAATTTAAATGTCTTTATCAATACTGTAAAAATAATATTATGATCAAATTAGGTGTCAATATGGAATTTGTACGACACCATGATAAACCTTTTATCTGGGGCGTACAAAAAGCTAAAGAAATCGGCTACGAATACATCGAGCCAATGGTACATCTTGGGCGAGAACTGTTGAGTGAGGCTGGCTATTTTCACTCTGTTTCTATGTTCGAAGATCCTTTATGGATAAAAGAAATCTGTGATAAAAGTGACATTAAACTATCCGGACTTTCCACTCATACTCCACTCTGCAAACCTGAGATCAGTGTGGAATATTTGAAGATGTCGATTCGCTTTGCAGCTAGTGCAGGGGCTCCGATCGTAAATACCGATGAGGGGCCCAAACCTTCCTGGACTACTAAAGAGATGGATTATAACTTGATGAAATATACGCTCACCGAAGCTTCAAGAGTAGCAGAACGGCATGGGATTATAATCGGCCTTGAGCAACACCAGCAATATAGCAAATCACCTGAGGGATTGGATAGTATTTACAACCTGGTAGATTCGCCAGCCATAGGCATCAACTTTGACACCGGGAATGCCTATCTAGGTGGTGCCGGGGACATCTATTCCTGGTTAGAAAGGGTTAAAAATGATCTGTTCCATATTCATGCCAAAGATATCAGTATACAACAGGGAAAGGATGAAAGAGGGAAAGTGACAGGCACCCCTGTAGGTTGTGCCTGCGGTGAAGGTGTTGTAGATTGGAAGCGCGTAATTGATATCGTAAAAGATTTAGAACGTGATATCGTTTTCAGTGTAGAATGCGGCACAGTTCCGGATGCCATCAAAAGTTTCGAGCACCTCTCAAAACTGATATAACAATTAATTTTCTATTCAATTGAACCAGATCCTAATCACAGTGGATTATAATAAGAAATATCCTTGATGATCAAACATTCATATATGGACAGAAGGAATAGAAAAACTACCTAAGGCCTCATTTTCTAAAATGTAGCTAAAAGAAGTGGGTATATCAATCTACTTTCACTGATTTATTTGCTGATCCATACTCCCTTCCAGAAAGCTACGTGATCTTTAATACCCTTAGCCAGCCCACTGAGATCCGGATAATACCATGCCGCATCTTTATTTATCTCATTTTCAACAATTACCTCATAATTAGAGGCAGTACCTTTCCAGTGACATCTTCTCACTTTTAATTTTGCAACAATATTCGTTTTTGTCCCAGGAATATGGATTGAAATATTTTACAGTAAATGATTCTGAAATCATATTTCGATTCGTGTCATAGATAAACAGGGATTTTACTTTAAAGAAGAACTGAGAAGGAAATTATAAAGTATACACCTCATTAATCAATGAAATTATTGAGGTCAATAAATTATTTATTCAATTTGATGGAGGCACGTATCTGTCACCAAGAGTATCAAAGGTCTAACTTCATGGCATTGGCTTGAAAACTCATAACCAAGTTCTAGAAATAATTAGTCCATAATATTCTTTAGCTTTTTATATATATTTAAGATTGTTTAATAGGTTTTGAATTTATTTCTGGATTGATTCATAAACTATATTTAAAAAATCTGGTTTTATAGAATAAAATCAAATGCCTGAAAAAACTAAGAAAATTGGATTTGCGATTGCCCTGGCCTGGCCTGAAACTTATTGTAAGCAAGCGGGTGCATGGTATGATCCCATAATGAACTTTCTGGGCATCAATACAAATTTTCATTATAAAGTTGGCCATGCAGCTGTGATACTGGTGGATGGTATTAGCGGGGAATGTTATTATTTTGATTTTGGCAGGTATCATGCACCATTTGGACATGGAAGAGTTAGAAATCAGACCACAGACAATGATCTAATAATACGGACAAAAGCTATGATATCTGATTTCGGGTCAATAGAAAATATACATGAGATACTTTCAGAATTGTATCCTAATCCCTCATGCCATGGTAGCGGTATCATTCAGGCCTCATATACTAAAATTCGGTTTGACCGGGCGCTTAATACCGCTCTGAAAATGCAACAAAAAAGTCCATGGAATTATGGGCCATTTATCTGGAAGGGTACAAATTGCTCACGGTTTGTCCGAACCGTTATATTATCCGGGAAACCAAGGGTACTGAAAGCCTTCAGATTACGGTTTCCACCAACATTAAGCCCAACTCCTATAGGAAATGTCAGGTCCCTGGGAAATAAGACCATCAATCATCCTGAGGAAAATATCTTTTCAGATCGGAGTAAAAAAGTTAATAAACCTTTTCTTTTTCCATCAGAAATTAAAAAGACACTTTCGAAACCAGCAAAAGCACCTTTAATCCCTTTAAATGCTCAATGGTTAGCTGGAGAAGGGGCAGGCTCCTGGTTTTTTATTGAACGCGCAAAACCTGGATATAAAGTAACACGGTTTAATGAACTTGGGGAACTGGAATGTTCAGGATATTTTTTGAAACTTGGTAATTATACTCTTGATTTGACAAAGCCATTCAAATTTACACACCTAAGCCATTGTGATCAGGTTAAAATAGAACAAAGTGGCAAAACAATACCTTTAAAACGAATAGAAAAAACCACCTACAATAAAAAATATGACACTTACTCCCATATGCAAATTCAATGAACTCAATGATCGAAAACCATTTCATGTGATGGTAAACGATCTTGACCTTGTAATTATTCGATATGACAACGAAGTTTCCGTATTGTACGGAAGATGCCTTCACCGTGGGGCACTCCTTTCAGATGGAAATATCGACGGTGATAACCTTATTTGCGGATTGCATAATTGGGATTACCGCATTGATACAGGAGTTTCTGAATACAACAATGAAGAGGCTCTATATAAATTCAGATCCATTGTTAAAGATGACAAGGTGTGGATTGATGAGAATGAAGTATCTGACTATCTGCAAGAACACCCTCAACCCTTCAAGCGCAATGATTATTTAGGCAACTTCGCCGACACACATCCTGAAAATACTGAACCTTACACCTCATATATTCAATCACTGGCAAAAAATGGCTTAAAAAGTTTCGGATCACATGGGCCATCTGAAGCCATGGGTGTAGACCGGAATACTTTGCCGAAATGGGAAGATATCCAGTTCCTTCCGGCGCAATTATCCAGACGGCCCTTAATGGATGACACCGAAGTAAACTCCGAAACTATTATAGGGCCAAATGCAAAAAAACCACTGAAGCTATCAATACCGGTATTTGTTTCAGACATGAGTTTCGGGGCTCTTTCGCGGGAAGCAAAGATCGCCCTTTCCAAAGGTGCAGAAATGGCTGGAACTGGTATTTGTAGTGGCGAAGGGGGCATGCTTCCGGATGAACAAAAAGCCAACACACATTATTTTTATGAATTGGCATCAGGAAAATTTGGCTTTTCCTGGGATAAGGTAAAAAAAGCCCAGGCTTTCCACTTTAAAGGTGGCCAGGGAGCGAAAACCGGTACCGGAGGGCATTTGCCAGGAAGTAAAGTAACGAAGGAAATAGCAGAAGTCAGAGGCCTAAAAGAAGGTGAAACGGCAATATCACCTGCTACTTTCCCGGATTTAAGAACAGTCGATGACTTCAGGAAATTTGGAGATGAAGTCCGGAGGCAAACTGGTGGTATACCAGTAGGTTTTAAAATCGCCGCCAGCCATATCGAATCAGATATCGATTTTGCTTTGAAAGCAGGAGCGGATTATATTATCCTTGACGGTCGTGGTGGTGGCACTGGTTCAGCTCCAACTATATTGAGAAACAACATCAATGTACCAACAATCCCGGCACTGGCAAGGGCCAGAAAGTATTTGGATAGTGTATCAGTTAATGATATTACTCTGGTTATAACCGGTGGTCTTCGTGTGCCTGAGGATTTTGCCAAGGCTATGATGCTGGGAGCCGATGCCATAGCTGTGTCAAATTCAGCCATTCAGGCCATAGGTTGTCTTGGTATGAGGGCTTGCAATACCAATAATTGCCCTGTGGGGATAGCTACTCAAAAGGAAAAACTTAGACAAAGATTGATCATCCAATCTTCTGCAGTTCAATTGAAAAACTTTCTGGAATCAAGCAATGAATTAATGAAAGTGATCGCACGAGCTTGTGGATATAATGATTTTAAGGAATTCAATATGAATGATCTGGTAACCTATAACTATGATATGTACCGGTTGACAAGGATCCAGTATGCAGGTATTACTCAATAAATGCACAAATTAATGAATACATATTCTGATATCGATCGACAAATTCATCAGGCAAGTCAGATACTGGCTAAACTAGGCAGATCACTGGTGCCTAAGAAAGATGATGACAGCCATACCAATTTGTATTGGGAGCCCATTCAGCAAAGATTGCTGGGAAGGTGGATCTCAAATTCCAATGGAAAAATCATGCCCGCATTATATTTAGGAAGGATGTCATTTCAATGGCTGGACCAGCAAATGGAAGTAATAAAAGACATATCACTTCTTAATAAAAACTACCTTGAAGTTGAAACTCTAATTGAAGATTCTGCCCGTACAATTGGTATAGAAAAACCAAACCTAATGGCACCACTTCATTTTGAAATTTCTAACTATCCATTCATTAAGCTACCTATTGAGAAAATAGAAGAGGATGCGCTTGAGAAATGGTCCTGTTTCAGAAGTCTGGCAAACCATATATTGAGGGATATTGGCCAATCTGTGCAAAAGGAGGTAGAAGCCCGGATATGGCCACATCATTTTGATACCGGGATCTTTTTTCAATGGAATGATACGCTTGGGATAGGGGCCGGTTTAGCAATGGAAGACGATATGGCCGGTGCCCCCTACTTTTATATATCAGGATATACCGGGAATCATCAAATTGATTATTCTAAGGCCGTAAAGCTTTCAAAAGGAAAATGGATTAAAGATGGGCTATGGAAGGGCGGAATTCTCCCGATCAACCAGTTAGTGGCAGGAAACGATTTGCAAACCTTACAGGATTTCTATAGACAATCCCTCGGTTTCTTACTAAACCGATAGCATCTTCTTTATGGATTTTAAGAATTTTTGTGGATGATTGAATTTTAGTTTTATGACTGCAACTGTTTTATTCGTGAAATAAATCATTTTTTTTACGTCTATATCAATTTTTATTAGAGGTCATATGTAATATATTTGACTTGAATAATATGTTCATAAAAATATTAACATTTTTCAATCGATTCTTAAAATACTTTTTAACATGAAGAAATTAACCATACTGTTTTTAGTATTAAGTTTATTTTCCTGTCAGTCAATTCCTGAAAAAAATAAAGACACCTTTTCCGTAAAGAAGGGAACAAATGTAGCCCACTGGTTATCTCAAAGTAAACGTCGGGGCGAAGAACGACAACAGTTCTTTATTAAAAGTGATGTTGAAGAAATTGCATCCATGGGATTTGACCACATACGCCTCCCTATTGATGAAGTTCAGATGTGGGATGAAAATGGGAATCGGCATGAAGATGCTTTTCAATTAATGACCAATTGTATAAAATGGTGTGAGGAATATAATCTGAAGGTTATCGTTGACGTCCATATTATTCGGTCACATTATTTTTTGGCTGAGGAAAAACCTCTTTGGACCGATCCTGCAGAACAGGAAAAGTTTTATGATCTATGGAGGGACCTTTCGGCCGCGCTGAACCAATTTCCGAATAGCCATCTTGCCTATGAGCTTATGAATGAAGCTGTAGCGGATGACCCGGAGCAATGGAATGACCTGGTAGCCAATACGGTAAAGGCAATACGTGAACTGGAGCCCAAACGAACTATAGTGATCGGTTCCAACAGATGGCAGTCAGTCGATACTTTTGACGAACTTAAAGTTCCGGAAAATGATCCAAATATCCTTTTAAGCTTTCACTATTATGAACCGATGATGCTTACGCATCTACTGGCAAGCTGGACAAGTTATCGAAACTACCCCGGGCCTGTACACTATCCCGGGATCCTAGTAACTGATGAAGAATTTAATAACCTCCCGGATAGCCTGAAGGCTGTAGCAGTAAGTTCAGTCGGCAGAGAGTTTAATAAGGAAGTAATATTTGAAATGTGGCAGAAGCCTATTCGGAAAGCGAAGGAACTGGGTCTGCCATTATACTGCGGAGAATTTGGAGTGTATCACAGAGCACCTGAACAAGACAGACTTAGATGGTATAAGGATATGATCCAGTTATTCGAAGAAAACGGGATAGGTTATGCCAATTGGAATTATAAAAGTTCAGCATTTGGCCTTGTGGATGAAGAAGGAAACCGGTTTGAAGATCTGATCGAGGTCGTAATCCCGGAAAATTAACTATGTGAATGAAGAATATAATATTCTGATTCCTAATCACTATTTGAGTATCGAGATATTAATTACCACATATCTATTTTAATGCATGCATCTAAATATATATTATTTGTTATACTCCTTTCATTTTTAGCATCATGTAATTCAGATAGAGATTCAGTAAAGCCTAATATTATTTTAATTATGGCTGATGATATGGGATATGAATGCTTAAGCTGCTATGGTAGCACTTCATATTCTACCCCTGTTCTGGATAAACTGGCTTCAAATGGGATACAATTTAATCAATGTATCTCTCAGCCGCTTTGTACACCTTCCAGAGTGAAGATCATGACTGGGATGTACAATTATCGCAATTATGACTACTTCGGACATTTAAATAATAATGCCTATACGTTTGGCAATTTAATGAAAGATGCAGGATATGCCACATGCATCGTAGGCAAATGGCAATTAAACGGATTGGCATATAAAGACGAAATCCCCTATTGGAATGATAACACAAGGCCAGTCAAATTTGGTTTTGACGAATATAGCCTTTGGCAACTGACCCAGGGTAGGAATAAAGGGGAAAGATTCGCTGATCCGCTTATCGAACAAAATGGTGAAATACTTGATACGGATATTGACGATTATGGTCCGGACATTTTCACCAATTACCTTCTGGATTTTATAGATAGAAATTGTAAGGCTCCTTTTTTTGTTTATTTTCCAATGGTGCTGGTTCATGAACCATTTGTGCCAACGCCTGATTCCAGAGATTGGGCTGATCCTTCTGTGCGCTATAAGAAAGACACTTCCTATTTCAAGGATATGGTGTCCTATACCGATAAGATTGTTGGAAGAATTATGGGAAAACTGGAACAATTGGAAATTAAAGACAACACCCTGGTAATTTTTACCGGAGACAATGGGACACATCCTACCATATATTCGAATACAGAAAAGGGATCTATACGCGGGGGTAAAGGCAATACCATCGATGCAGGAGTTCATGTTCCTCTGATCGCTTATTGGCCCAAAAAAATTAAGGAGGGGTTTGAGTTTAATGGCTTAATTGAATTCAGTGATTTTTTCCCCACTCTTGCAGATATTGTAAACGTACAAAGAGACGTAGATGGGAAAAGCTTTTATCCACTTCTGACAAATGGGAAATATGAACCCAGAAAAACTGTATTTGTCCACTACGATCCACGATGGGGTCAAGCTGTCAATCAACATAGAAATCAATTTGTACAAACTACGGAGTTCAAATTATACCAGGATGGCAAGTTTTATAATCTTAGAAATGACCTCTTAGAAAAATCCCCTTTGCAAACCGATTCCCTCACTGAGAATGAGCTGATAATCAAATCTGCCCTGCAGGATGAATTGACAAAACATCCGATTTGGTTAGATGAGAATTGAGTTGATTGATTAAAGAAGTAGTTTTTATTAAATTGTATTGGGAATTTCCCGAACAACAGCAAAGGATGCTTACCATGAAATCCAGAAAATACACATTGCTGGTTGATGCCACTATCAATTTGATTCTTGGAGTTATACTCGTCTTTTATTCAGAAAACCTGGCTTCTTTCCTTGGCTTGCCAATTGTTAGCAACTATTTCTATCCGAATATTCTCGGTTCCGTTTTTATCGGAATAGCCATTGCATTGATCATTGAAACCAGTAAAACCAAATCGAAACTTACCACAGGATTGGGATTAATTGGTGCGCTCACTATAAATATGTGTGGTGGATTGGTATTACTGATCTGGCTGTTATTTGGAGATCTGGTGATTCCATTTAAGGGAAAATTTTTACTCTGGTGTCTTGATGTTTTTTTATTGATAATAAGTACAATAGAATTTTTTCAACATTATAAAATAAATGATAGACAGGATAGCTAAATGTGGATGCGACTGCTTCAATTGTCCAACCTATAGGGAAAACCTGAAAACATTTGATGACAGAAAAATATGTTCTGCTGGATGGCTACCCCCTACAGGCCGACTGAAGAAAAAAGGGTGGATAATCAAAATGTCATTCGAAAAGTTACCTTCCGGATCAGATATCCTGAAACAATTAATCAATTACGTTTCTGTATTGAATGAAAATTATCCGAAAAATAGATTTCGCAGGTTTGCCAGGCTAACCTGATATTCAAGATATGACCGGGTATTTTCTATTAATTTGAGAAAATATTTAAAAAAAGTCTTCGTCATGTGAACATATGTTCATATGTTTGCGTTTATATAAATAAAAAATAATTCGAATGGAAAGCATTGAAAAAGTCAAGGGTATAGATATAAAATCCATAACCGATATTGAAAAGCTTGAAAAAGTATCATTTATATTAAAGACAATCGCACATCCCTTAAGGATTGGGATTATTAGCCTGTTGGTTGAAAATGAAAAAGTCTGCGTAAATGATATATGTTCAGAATTACAGTCTGAACAATCACTTACCTCCCACCACCTTTCAAATATGAAACTGGCTGGAATACTGGGAAGCGAAAGAAATGGAAAAAATATCAACTACTATTTAAAAATGCCGGAAGTTGTTGATGTGATCAAATGTATGAATCGGTGCGAAGTACTTTAGTGAAGCATTAAAATCGCTTCACTTTTTTTTGAAATAACATATGAAACAAATATCATATTAAGTGTTAATAGCAGGATATATAGCAGCAGTTGTTATAGGTTTTACACTGGGCCTTATCGGTGGCGGTGGATCCATCCTCACCGTTCCGGTATTAGTATATATGCTTCACATTAACCCTGTCCTGGCTACAGCTTATTCCCTTTTTGTAGTTGGTGTATCCTCCACAGTAGGAGCATTCAACTATATGAAGAAAGGCCTTTTGAATTATAAAACGGCAATCATTTTTGCCGTTCCTTCCTTTATCGCAGTATTTCTGACAAGAAAATTCCTGGTTCCTGCAATTCCAGAACAGTTATTTTCCATAGGTGAACTGGATATCACAACAGAAGTACTTTTTATTCTGATATTAATTCTGGCCATGATATTTGTATCACTGCTCAGTCTTAATAAGATCTTTCAGGGCAATAAAAAACATATCAAAACCTTCCTGCTGGTGACGCCGGCGGCTATAATGGTTTTTCTTGTCAGGCAGTTTCTAATACCCAGGATCCCGGATAATTTGATTGTTATTGGAGACTTCACGCTTTCACGAGATATGGGAATCATGCTCTTTTTTGCATTGATCATGCTGCTTGCAGGATTATCAATGATCACAAAGAAAAAATCAGCGGAAGATGATAAAGAACCTTCGGGTATAATTTACAATTATCCGATGATCGTGGTAGAGGGCGCCACAATTGGAACAATAACAGGGATAGTTGGTGCCGGAGGCGGATTTCTGATTATACCTGCCCTGGTTTTACTAGCCAGGTTGCCAATGAAAATGGCCATTGGAACATCTTTATTGATAATTGCGGTGAAGTCCCTGGCCGGTTTCCTGGGAGATTTGAGCAACCAATCGATTGACTGGGTATTTCTTTTGTCTTTTACTGGGCTGGCTATAATTGGAATATTTATAGGTACCTATGCATCGAGATTTATAGATAATCAGAAATTGAAAAAAGGCTTTGGTTGGTTCGTGCTTATTATGTCAGTATATATTATATTAAAAGAACTTTTCATTTGAAAACAAATAAAAAATAATAGATATGGAAATTAAACAATTTTATGATGAAACATTGGCGCATGCCTCTTATGCAATCATAAGCGAAGGGGAAATCGCCCTGGTGGATCCCGCAAGAGATCCCCAACCTTATTATGACTTTGCTGAAGAAAAGAATGGTCATATTGTGGCTGTGATCGAAACACATCCCCATGCAGACTTTGTAAGTTCTCATCTTCAGATCCACAAGGAAACTGGTGCAAAAATCTATGTAAGCAGATTACTGGGTGCAGATTATGATCATATCACTTTTGATACAGGTGATGTTCTTAAGCTGGGAAACATTACGCTGAGGGCATTGAATACACCAGGACACTCCCCGGATAGTATCAGTATTGTAGCCACAGATGATGCTGGAAAAGATCATGCTGTATTTACAGGAGACACATTATTTATTGGCGATGTTGGAAGGCCGGACCTTAGGGAAAAAGCAGGCAACATTACTGCAAAGAGAGAACAATTGGCCAGGGATATGTATAAATCAACACGGGATATTCTTATGCCGCTTGATAAGGATATTATAGTCTACCCAGCCCATGGCGCAGGTTCACTATGTGGAAAGGCATTAAGTAAGGAAACGTTCAGTACGCTGGATCAACAATTAAAAGAAAACTATGCTTTACAGGAGATGTCAGAAGATGAATTTGTTGATGTCCTTCTGGAAGATCAGCCATATATTCCAAAATATTTTGGCTTTGATGTAGGAGTAAATAAGTCAGGTGCCGATGATTTTGAAAATAATATTTCAATGGTCCCGAGATTAGATTCTGAAGCAGAACTTGATCAGGATGCATTGATTATTGACACACGGTCCAGGAAGTTATATAATGAAGGTCATGTTCCAGGCGCCGTCAATATTATTGAAGACGGGAAATTTGAAACCTGGTTAGGATCGATCGTAGGTCCTGAGGAAAAGTATTATCTGATCGCAGAAAGTGAAAAATGTATGGAAAGTGTGATCAGAAGAGCTGCGAAAATAGGTTATGAGAAAAACTTACTGGGTGCATTGTTAAACCCATCCTATGGAACTAAGATCCATTCCGGAATAAACGTAGATGGCTTCAAAGCTTATACTGATAATTTTACAATTGTCGATGTAAGGGTTGAATCTGAAGTCAGAGCAAATTCATATTTCGATAATGCAATTAACATTCCATTGCATGAATTGAGGGAAAGGGTAAATGAGGTTCCATCAGACAAGCCAATCGTAGTACATTGCGAAGGTGGATATCGGTCTGCAACCGGGTCAAGCATTATCGAAAAGGCCTTTCCGGAAGCTGTAGCATATGATCTCAGCGAAGCTATAAAACAATTTAAGGCACAGACAGTTAGCTGATCATCATATACCATAAAATTCGGTAATAAGAACCGCTTATATCCAGGGGATGGCAAATCCCCTTCCTTAAAAACATTTATCAATTACAACAATAGAAAACTATGTTCAATTTATTTGGAAACACAACTGAGAAATTTCAAAACATATTCTGCGATGAACTGCAGAAATTAATAAGTGACAACCCAAACCCTGTGAATTATGAGATAATAGATTGTCGTACTCCCGGGGAATACCATACGGGTCATATTCCGGGAGCCAAGTTGGTCGATATGATGGATCCGGCATTCAGGGAGAAGGTAGAACAACTTGATAAGAACAAAACATATTATGTATACTGCAGAAGCGGTAGCAGAAGTATGACAGCATGCCGCGTAATGTCCGATGCAGGGATTGAGGACCTGCACAATGTAAAATTCGGTCTGATGGGGTGGCAAGGTCCTTTGGAGTAATCAGCTATTTGTGAATTTACTGGGCAGTCTGTATTTAGCAAATAAATAGTTAAATTTGGTATGACTGTCCAGAAATTTCGCATTTAAAACAAACCATGAAAATCATATTAAAATATTTTCTTATCCTGTCCACCATTCTGCTTTATGTTTCAGGATGTCAGGCAGATAATCCTGAAATCAATATCTCAGCGGAAGAATTTATAGACTTGAATGAGACGACAGAATCACTAATTCTGGATGTACGTACCAATTCTGAATATTCAGCGGGCCATTTAGAAAATGCTGTTCTCTTAAACCTCCGCGCCTCTGATTTTTCACAAAAGATCAAAGAACTCGATAAGAACAAGACCTATTATGTGTACTGCCTTTCAGGAGTCCGGAGCAGGTCAGCAGTTACAAAAATGAGGAAAGAAGGGATAGAGAAAGCATACAATATCAAAGGTGGAATTAATGCGCTTATTAGAAACGGGGCTGAGCTTACAAAATAAATTCTACCTTCTTAAATTTTTTTCCGAAAGGTAAAATCACCAGGGTTTTTTCTTAATTTAGATGTTCATCCAAAATCATGTAATGAAATATTACAGCAGTAAAATTGTAAAACCTACAGATCTTAATCCTGGAGGGACATTATTTGGAGGCACACTTCTGGGATGGATAGATGAGGATGCTGCCATATTTGTTATAAGCAAGCTTAGATCAAAAAGCATCGTAACAAAGTATATGTCTGAGATAAATTTTGTCAATTCAGCCAGGAACGGTGATATTATTGAGATCGGGTTTGAAGTGGTAGCTTACGGCAGAACATCCATAACTATAAAGAGTCAGGTCAGGAACAAACTAACCAGACAGGAAATCATCCGAATCGACAAGATCGTATTCGTACACATTAACGCAAACGGAAGGCCAAGCCCTCATGGTATTATTCAGCAGGTGTGAAATAACTATTGTCATTTGATATCAGATCAAACCGTAGGATCTGCTAAACCTATCCAGCCTGTTGATTCGCAAATTTAATGATGCAAAAAAATCACACTTGGCTAACATTTTTAGTTTTATATTAATAAATTTAGATTTACTAAATTTGTTGGGATTGATTTTGCCGAATTATTCTATAGGGTCTGATTTTAAATCGATTGAAGCCGCTTTGTCATATGAGTTCTCATATACATTTAAGCCTTTATATATAACAAAAACAAACCAGGCACTCCCCATTATAATTGATCAGGAAAAAGGAAAAATAGAACAAGCCATATGGGGACTTAGAGGAAGCTCAAAAGCGCAAAAGATCTATCCCTGGATTCGTTCTGAAGGAATTATTAAAAAACAACCCACGCGCGCACTGATCAGGCACAACCGGTGCCTAATCCCGGCTAATGGATTTTTTATACAGCATGCACCTGGTAACAATTATTTTATCTATTTCCCAAAGAATAAAATAATAACTTTTGGCGGTATTTGGAAAATACTGAAAGACAAAGAATTGAACATCCAAACCACTGTTTTTGCCATCATAAGCTGCCCTTCAAACGGAAAAATATCCGGTTTAACCAATCGGGTGCCCCTGGTAATTCATCCGGGGGCCCGTCGAAATTTTCTTAAAAAAGAAAAACCTTTGATGGATATTACCCGATTGTTAAAAAAAGAAAATAATTTAGACTTTAATGGGGTTCCTGTTTCTTCTGAAATATTCAGGAAACCGGATATATCGAAAAGCGATTTTCTCCGATCAAAACAGAAACTTCTAAAAAACAGGGAATTCCCTGAAAAATCAATTTTAGGGAGTTATTATTACCATCAGTCATAATGTATGCAGTTGTTGACA
Organism: uncultured Cytophagales bacterium; assembly: GCA_942491935.1. GTDB lineage: Bacteria > Bacteroidota > Bacteroidia > Cytophagales > Cyclobacteriaceae > JAGTVG01. The sequence goes on along the minus strand of CALOCZ010000066.1, from coordinate 286,152 downwards.
TAGAAACCACCGGTAATTTTACAGGCCGGCACAAGATCACAGAGATTGCAATTTACATCTTTGATGGAAAAGAGATCGTTGACGAATATCAGACACTTATCAACCCGGAAACAGGCATCCCCCCATACATTTCATCTATGACCGGCATCACCAACAAAATGGTTGAAAACGCTCCAAAATTTTATGAAGTGGCAAAGGATATACTTTTAAAGCTTGAAGGCCACATTTTTGTAGCGCATAATGTAAACTTTGACTATAATTTCATCAGGCAGGAATTTAAATCCCTGGGAGGTGACTTTCATTCTAAAAAGCTATGCACCGTTCGGCTTTCCAGGAAGATCCTGCCAGGACTTCCCTCGTACAGTCTGGGCAATCTGGCCAGGCATCTTGGGATAAGCATCAATGGCCGTCACAGGGCCTTTGGGGATGCTAAAGCTACCGTGAAAGTGCTTCAACACCTTCTGGATAATGATACTGAAGGACATATGGAGAAGGCCTTAAAGAAAAATTCCTTTGAAGCTACTCTCCCACCTAATTTAAATAAAGAAAAATTTCTTGATTTGCCGGAAGAAACAGGTGTCTATTATTTTTATGACCAGAAAGGAAAAGTTATATATGTCGGCAAGGCTAAGAACATCAGGAACCGAATAAAAAGTCACTTTTCTGCAGGTTCAGAGACAACACAAAAACAAAACCTTTTCAGGGACATATTTGATATAAGTTATGAACTCTGTGGGAACGAACTTACCGCCTTGCTCTTTGAAGCCCATGAGATAAAAAGACTCTGGCCAGCCTTTAACAGAGCCCAGAAACGTGTTTCCTGGAATTATGGGATTTATACTTATGAAGACCAGCAGGGCTATAAGCGATTTTCAATCAGCAAGATAAATAAGACCGGAGAACCTTTTATGGTTTTCAAAAACCAGATGGAGGCAAGAAGTTTTCTCAATAAGATTGTTCATGAATACAACTTATGCTCTAAATTATCAGGACTTCACAAATCCCCAACTTCCTGTTTTGATTATCAGATCAAGAAATGCAATGGCGCCTGTATCGGGAAAGAAAAACCAGGCAGTTACAACAAAAGGTACAACCGTGCCATAAACACACATCAAAAGCTGAATGAATCCATAGCCATTATCGGTTCCGGAAGGACCGAGGAAGAATCCTCGGTAGTCTGGCTTGAAAGCGGGAAATATCTTGGATTCGGCTATTTTGATAAATCCCTTGATCTTGGCAACGTATTTCATTTGAAATCATTTATAAAAACCTATGAGGATGACCAGGACATCCAGCGGATCATCCAGATGTACTTGCGGAATTATAAAGATTACCGGATAGTACCGGTTGAATAATTCCCTCTCTTTTATTTTAACAATATATTTCCTTATTTTTGATTAGTATCAAAACACTTTTTTAACATGAATAAATTTATTTTTTACTTTACGCTTCTTCTACTTTTTCATAATTGTACAGAAATGCAAAAAGATGATAACCAACTTACATCTTATGAACAATTAAAGGAAGTCAATCTCCCTTCGAAACCTAACATCCTTTGGATTACTTGTGAAGACCAGATGTCTAGCCTGGGAAGCTTTGGTGATCCGGTGGCTATTACACCCAACCTGGATAAACTCGCGGGTGAAGGAGTCCGGTTTACCAATACTTTTTCAACTGCCGGGGTATGTGCCCCAAGCCGTGCTACCCTTATAACCGGAATGTATCAAAATAGTATTGGCACCTTACATATGCGAACATTAGGTGCGTCAGAATTCAGGCCCGTACCATCCTATTCTGCTGTCATACCTGAATACGTGAAATGTTATTCTGAATACTTACGCGAAAACGGATATTATTGCACCAATAATTCAAAGCAGGATTACCAGTTTATCCCACCGGTAACTGCCTGGGATGAAAGCAGCACTAAGGCACATTGGAAAAACCGCAACAAAGACCAGCCCTTCTTTGCTATTTTCAATATAACTATTTGTCATGAATCAGGTATGTGGCGAAATAAGGATCATCCTCTGAGAGTAGATCCGGCAGATGTAAAGGTTCCTCCGTATTATCCGGACAACGAAGTAGTGCGTAAAGAACTGGCAAGAAACTACTCCAACCTGTATGAAATGGATTCGATAGCTGGTGCATTTATAAATGAGCTAGAAGCTGAAGGACTATTGGAAAACACAATTATCTTTTTCTACAGCGACCATGGAGGTCCATTGCCAAGACAAAAGAGGGAAATATATGACACTGGCTTGAAAGTGCCGATGATTATACGTTTCCCAAACAAGCAAATGGCCGGTGAAGTTGTAGATGAAATGATCAGTTTTGTGGATTTTGCGCCTACCCTGCTATCACTCACAAATATCAAAATACCGGATCATCTGCAGGGACAAGCGTTTCTTGGAAAAGAGCAGGCCCCACCAAGGAAATACATATATGCTGCCAGGGACCGGCTTGATGATGAATATGATATGGTAAGGGGAATACGTGATAAACGCTTCAAGTTCTTCAGGAACTATCAACCTGAAAAACCATATATTATGGACATTGAATACCGTTTGCAGATGGACCTGATGAATGAATTGATCCGTGCCCATGAAGCCGGTGAATTAAATGAAGCCCAGGAACTCTGGTTTGCACAAACAAAACCAGATGAAGAATTATACGACCTTGAAGCGGATCCGCACGAGCTGAATAACCTGATTGACAATTCTGATTACAAAGAAAAGGCTGATGAGCTTCGAACTGAATTAAGAAAGTGGATGGATGATATTGAAGATGTTGGATTTACCCCGGAAATGGAAATGATCTTTGAAATGTGGGAAGGTAAAGATACGCCGCCGGTAACAGAATCACCTGCACTTACTGTGTCAGACAATAAGGTTAGTATTGATTGTGCCACACCAGGTGCCTCAATAGGATACAAAGTAATCAAGGAGGATCAGGAACCTGATTCATGGCAGGTCTATACGGGACCAATTGAGCTGAAAATGGATGAAACCCTGAAATTCCAGGCACACAGGATCGGTTATGAACCAAGTGAAATACAGGAATATAAAATAGCAAAAAAATAACCCATGGAAAAGAATCAAAAAAACCGTTCCAGGAGAGAATTCATAACCAAAACCTCGATCATTGCCAGTGGAGTCACACTTAGCCCCGAATTGTTTAGCGCAGTTCCACTAAAGAATCCACTGGGAAACAAAAATGATAAAATAAAAATGGGATTTATCGGCCTGGGAAACAGGGGAACACAATTGCTTGAAAGGTTTATGGGCAATGAAGATGTTGAAATAACCGCACTTTGTGATGCTTATGAACCCTATATTAACCGCGATTATAGCCAGGTCGATGACAGGTGGAAAGCCATTGGGATGATCCCAAAAATGGGTGAGAACTTTGGTGACGATGTGAAAAAGTATTCAGATTTCAGGAAATTACTTGAAGATAAGAATGTCGATGCTGTATGTATTGCAACCCCCGATCACTGGCATGCACTGCAAACCATTGCTGCATTGGAAGCTGGAAAGGATGTTTATGTGGAAAAGCCTTTGACGATAAATATAAGCGAAGGACGGGCAATGGTCAATGCGCAGAAGAAAACCGACCGGGTTGTAGCTGTAGGCCTTAACCGGCGTGGATCTTCGATATATCAAAATCTTTCCAAAGAGTTACAGGGTGGGAAAATTGGTAAAATAACCGTAGCGAGTGCAATGCGTGTAAGTAATATGGCACCTGACGGAATTGGAAATTTCAATGCGGAAGATCCCCCACCAGGTTTCAATTGGGATATGTGGTTAGGTCCAAGGGCCAAAAGACCTTATCAGTTTAATATCGCACCTTACAAATTCAGGTGGTGGAAGGATTATTCTTCACAAATGGGAAATTGGGGCGTACATTATATGGATGTAATTCGCTGGATGATGGGAGAAAAAGCACCTTCAGCCATCAGTGCAGTGGGAGGAAAATATGTTTTAAAACATGATGGGGATATACCGGATACAATGGAAGTGTTATTTGAATTCGCCTCAGGAGCTATTGTCAAATTCAGCATTCACGAAGCTTGCGGAGGTGGCAATATACCCATTGGAGAGATTGAACTAAAGGGTACTTTGGGAAATATTGGCATCAACCAAAACAGATATCAGGTAATTCCGAGCCGTCCTGGTCAGTTCCAGACCTGGGAGCAATTGGTGGAACCTGAGGATTATCGAATTGAATCGGATAAACAATTCGGGGACCTTAACATTAGCGAGGATTCCACAGCTAATCTGATCAGAAATTTTCTTGATTGTGTTAAATCAAGGAAAGAACCATGGTGCCCGCTCGAAGAAGGACATAGATCCACTTCTTTTGCACATCTGGCAAATATGTCTTTGAAACTAAAATCAAGATTGGAATGGGATGCTGAGAAAGAACAGGTCACAAATCTTGACAAAGCAAATGACCTGATGTCTTATGAATACCGGGATCCATGGAAATTATAAGTACCTGAACAAACATTTTTAAACACATTATTTATGAAAAGAAAAAGAAGGGACTTTATCAAAAAAATGTCTGGGATGGGTCTTGGATTAGCGGGAATACCCTATACCGGTTTTGCAAAAATATCCGGCAAAAACAAAAGGTACAAATCAAATAAGATTGAAGAGATCTGTGTCTTTTCGAAACACCTTCAGTTTCTTGATTACAACCAAACAGCTGAAACTGCTGCTGAAATAGGATTTGACGGGATAGATCTTGCAGTACGGCCTGGAGGTCATGTTTTACCGGAAAATGTGGCCAGAGACCTTCCTATTGCTGTGAAAGCGGCTGAAAGAGCGGGGCTTAAAGTACCAATGATGACAACATCGATCATTAATGCAAGTGATTTTGACTCACAGGCGGTACTGGGAATTGCTGCAAATGAAGGCATTAAGCAATACCGTATGGGCTATATGAAGTACGACTTTGAAAAAGGAATTGATAAGACTTTGGATGACAAAAAATTCATTATTGATAAATTGGTCGAATTGAATGAATTTTTTGGGATCATTGGAAATTATCAGAACCATGACGGAACAAATATAGGTGCTGCCATCTGGGATCTCTGGACATTGTTCAAAAATCATGAAAGCGAGTGGATTGGAGTTCAATATGATATCAGACATAATACAGTTGAAGGGGGTCATTCATGGCCGGTAGACCTCCAGTTGATTTCACCATATGTACACTCCCTGGTTATAAAAGATTTTAAATGGGGAATAGTAGATGGCAAATGGAGAACTATTAATACACCATTGGGAGAAGGCATGGTGGATTTTCCGAAATTCTTAAAGATGTTAAAAGATATGAACATAGGAGGGCCAATATCTATGCATTTTGAATATGAACTAACTGATAAGCCAATTGAAGAAATGGATCCGGATGAAGCAAAACGTGAGGTCTCTGCACATATGAAAAAAGACCTTGAAACGCTGAAAGAATATCTGAAGGAGGCTGACCTATATTAAGCTATTTATGAAAAGAAGGAAATTCATTAAGAACTCGTTAATTACTGGTGGGATAGCCATATCACATAATACCATGACCAAATCCGTCTCATCTGTTACAGGAAAAATGAAAAAACAGATTAAAATAAAAACAGCCGGATCCAATTTTGAACGGGAACCGTTAATAAGACCTTTCGGTTTTAAAGGGGGATACATGACAGAGATATGGCAGTCTGCTTCCATGCTTGAGTCAGAATCGGGCATAAGAAAAGTAGGCCTTTGTTCACAAAGTGTTCTGTGGTCTGACGCAAGTGTCTTTGCATCTCATTCTGAAAGCGGAGGAAATGCCTTGATGTTTGCCATGACAGAATATGCTCTTTCCTTATTAAAAGGCAGGTCATTTACTAATCCTATTGAACTTCTGGATGAGATCCTGGAACCGGTTTACGATTATGGAAAAAAGATCACAAACAACAATAATCTAAGGGAGACCTTTGCACTAAATGCGTTGGTAAGTGTTGACAATGCAGCATGGTTGTTATTTGCTAAAGAAAATAACATTACTTCCTTCGATGATATGATCCCGGAGGTTTATAAAGCTACCCTCTCCTACCATCATGATAAAGTTGCAAGCATCCCATTGATGGCCTACACAATCCCAATCACTGAAATAAAGGAAGCCGTCGATGATGGATATTTCTTTATGAAGATCAAGATCGGACAGCCAGGCACACAGGAAGAAATGCTTGAAAAAGACAAGAAAAGATTGTCAGATATACATAATGCAATTGGCCATGTCTCCACTAAGCATACTGAAAATGGAAAAATTCCCTATTATTTTGATGCGAATGGCAGATATGAAAAGAAAGAAACATTATTGAAACTGCTCGATCATGCTGAAAAAATAAAGGCGCTAGACCAGATTGCCGTGATCGAGGAACCCTTTCCTGAAGATAAAGAAATTTTGGTTGGGGATATAGGATTGCGTATTGCCGCTGACGAAAGTGCGCATACGGACAAGGATGCAATTAAAAGAATTCAAATGGGTTATAACGCAATTGCCTTAAAAGCAATAGCTAAAACACTGAGTATGACCCTGAAAATTGCTAAAGTCGCCTACGAACAAAATATCCCTTGCTTTTGTGCAGATCTAACTGTTAGCCCTATTCTTGTAGAATGGAATAAAGCTGTGGCTGCTCGACTTGCTCCATTCCCTGGAATGAACCTGGGACTTTTGGAAACAAATGGGCATCAAAATTACAAAAACTGGGATAAAATGGTATCTTATCATCCCTATCCAGATGCGTCCTGGAGAAAAACAAAGGATGGATTATTCTTTCTGAATAACGATTATTATCAAAAAAGCGGTGGTATTTTTAATGATTCAATTCACTATATGAATTTGTTTCAGCATAAATAGAAAAATTAATGACTAATATACTGGTCACAGGATCAAACGGACAGCTAGGATCTGAAATTCGAAAATTATCGGAAATAAGTGATCATAATTTCATTTTCACTGATATAGATGAATTAGATCTAACGAACATCAATGAATTAGAACGATTTTTTGATAAAAGCGACATTTCCTACTGTATAAATTGTGCAGCATATACTGCAGTTGACAAGGCTGAAACTGATATTGAAAATGCCATTGCTGTGAATGTTACAGCTGTCAGAAACCTGGCAGAAGTTTGCGCTATTAACCGTGCAGTACTTATACACATTTCAACTGATTTTGTGTTTGATGGAAGCAATTGCCAGCCATATGTAGAAACTGATAAAGCCAAACCGATCAATGTTTATGGGCAATCAAAGTATGAGGGAGAGCACCAGGCCTTAAAGGAAAATGCTGCCACAATTATTATTAGAACCTCATGGCTGTACTCATCCTTTGGGAACAATTTTGTAAAGACTATGATAAAGGCGAGTGCCAAAAATGACAAACTCAATGTAATTTTCGATCAGGCCGGAACCCCAACCTATGCGATGGACCTGGCTGAGGCCATTTTAAGAATTATTGATAAGGCCCATATAAATATAAAAGAACGTAGCAAATATTTCGGGATCTTTCATTTCAGTAATGAAGGAGTTGCCTCCTGGTATGATTTTGCAATAGAAATTTTCAACATTTCGGGTATTAAATGTATGGTTAATCCGATACTTACCCGGGATTATCCCACTCCTTCAAAAAGGCCACATTTCAGTGTTCTCGATAAATCAAAGATCAAATCCACATTCGGATTAACCATCCCTTACTGGAAAGACAGTTTAACCAGATGCATAAAGGAATTAGCGGGCCGAACGTAAAGCCCTGCTAAAGCAGGATAGTGAGGTGCCAGAGAGCGTAGCATGCAGGAGGACTGAATATGAAGTCCTGTTAAAGCAGGATAATGAGGAGCCGGAAAGCATAGCGGGTAGCTGAGTTGAGTGTTTAGAAAATGTCCGGCGAACAACATCCACGAAGAACCGGGAAATGGAGCGTGCAATAGTGTCGTAAGATTATTTATTTTCAGGGAGACAATTTCCGCGAGGCCGGATGAATCATTTTATTTAATTATCTTCACAGTCAAATTTTAAAGATCTGAGAATATGCACGACTGGAGATCAGCGAAACTGACTGAAGACTACCTTGAAGGGGTGAGAGGGGGAATTCCCCTGGCTGAAACGCAAATTGAAATAATCATTAGAATTATTAAATCATGGGTGCCTGAACTTCATACATTTATGGATATGGGATGTGGGGATGGTGTTTTGGGCAGGCAACTTTTGCGGGAATGGCCAGATTCGGAAGGGATTTTCATGGATTTTTCTCAACCTATGATCTCTTCGGCAAAAGAAAAGTGTGAACCTTTCAAAAACCGAAGCACCATCATTCTTCAGGATTACAGTGAAGACAACTGGATGGATTCCATTAAACATAAAACTCCTGTTGATGTAGTTATTTCAGGATATTCTATTCATCATCATGAAGATGAAAAGAAATACAGTATTTATAAAGATGTATTCAATATTTTAAAGCCAGGCGGTGTTTTTCTTAACCTTGAACATGTTGCTTCGCCTAATCCAAAAATTGAAAAATTATTTGACGAAGCCTTTGTGGATGGTTTATACGCATATCATGTCAGATCCGGCGGAAAGGAAACCAGACAGGATATAGCCTATAAGTTTTATAACCGCGAAGACAAAGTGCTAAATAAACTGACCATAGTTGAAAAGCAAGTCGATTGGCTTCGTGATATTGGATATATAAATACTGATTGTTTTTTTAAGTTGTTTGAGCTGGCCCTTTTTGGAGGGCAAAAGCCAATATAAGCTCATAACAGATAAAATAGGCCTGAAAATGAAAGAATCCTTTTGAAGAAGATTCGGGTTAATTCCATGGGAAAAGAAAGAGTCCTTCTGATGTAGATAAAGAATATTTTTGTACAGGCAAAAAAGAATCCCTCAAAAGCAAATAAGATATTAGTCAAGCAGGATTCAGGATGAGTTTCTCTGTATCGGATACGATATAAATCCTCCATAGAAAAGAAAGAATCTGCCGATGCAGATAATAATTTAATAGCCTTGGGATAAGAAGGAGCTTTTCTGAAGAAAATAAGATATCAATCTCTGACAAGGAAGAACTGAACCCTCCTCCTGTCGATTCCTTGCTTAAGATCCATAACATCGTAGATATCAGCAAAGTGTTTTTTATCCATGATCATCATTCTTTCTTCAGAAACACCGCGCCCTTTTAAATAATCTTTCACAGCTTTTGACCTTTTCTCGGACAAGTTAAGGCGCATGTTTTCTTCCGCTAGGTCTTCGAATCCTACAATAACTAATTTCAACTGGGTTTTTTTCAGGTATTCGACCAGGATATTGATCTTATCTGCTGAATACTGGGTCAGGGGTATTGTATGATTCACATCGAAATGGGCCGAAACAGGAAGTTTTTCCCAGACAATCAGATTGCTCAAATAGCCTTCCTTTGGAGACAGCTCAATTCCATTTTCATAAATCAACTGCCTGTATTTTGTGGAAGTATATCTTAGATCAAATGCATCAACAAAAAACATGTTTACCCTGCGGTTAAGAAACCTCCCCAGCACACTCTTATTATTCCAGATAGGAATGGTTTCTCCGTAGCCCTTACTGTGTAATCGTGTACTTTCAATTCCTTTTTTGCTCAGGTAAAATTTTACAACTCCCGCTCGCCTATTTGACAATTTATCATTGTAAATATCAGGTCCAATATAATCGGTATGACCGGAAATAAAGATCTTTATATGCTTAACATCAATAAGAAAATCAACCAGTTCATCGAGTCCCGACCTGTAATACGGTTTTAATTCGTAGGAATCAAAATCAAAGTTTATGGTTGGAATAATTATCTTACCTTTGGTATCAATTCTTGATAAGAATATAACACCTTCCTCTCTTTCCATTGCCAATCTCAGTTTTTCATCATCACCTGAACTTGCCAATGAAGCGATCAACCTCTCCAGATAATCGTAGTCCCTTACCTCATCTTCCAGATAAAATTTATTATCGTACTTGACCCCATTCTGGCTTGGTTCTTCTATTACTGCCGATGACATATCCCGGGGATTCCTGCTACGGTCTCCCCTGCTTCGGGTATTTCCTGATACCTTTGATTCATCCGGTATAGAAGTATTGTTGACTTGCTCCTCTTCATTATTTGAACCAGTAGTTACCATTGAACTACTTGCAGACCGTTTACTCTGAACAGCATCGACAAACGATGTTGAGTCTACAATAGAAATAATTTCATCTTTATTAGGGACAATATCCATAACATATTCAAATATATCTGCGCGATACGGTATTATTAAGTTCTTTTCCTTGAACCGATAACCTTCAGCGTCGATGCCCAATTTGTAATTGTTCTCAAATTCCATTGCGGTATGGTATTTCCCCTCTGGAAAATCTGAGCTTTTCAGGACCTTCGACTCACCAGTTTTCATATCAGTAATGCGGAGGTTAGCATTAATGGCTTTATTAATATTGGGATCGAATAAATTAAATTTGATTATAAAATTTGTTGACGTAGATTCTGGTCTGACAATCATATAAATATCTTTTTCCCCATAAGAATCGCTTCGGTATGATGCAAAAAATCCTTTTGCCCCATTGGCATGAAGCGTAAAGTATATATCGTCATCAGGTGTATTTATAGGATAACCAATATTCCTGGGGTCGGTCCAACTTTGTATTTCTTCCAGATAAACTGAAGAATAAATGTCATATCCCCCAAGGCCAATATGCCCTTTTGAACTGTAAAAAAGGGTCTTGCCATCGATGTGGATCTGCGGGGCATCTTCATCAAAAGGCGAATTAATTACCTCGCCCAGGTTTTCAACATTCCCATATTTTCCATTGTCTTGCAAGCTTGCCCTATATATATCCGATCCGCCATAACCACCCGGTTTATCGCTTGTGAAATATATGAATTTCTCATCGGCTGTGAAGCTGGCACTTGATTCCCAATGTGATGTATTTATACCAGGTATGGGCTCAGGATCAGACCAATCCCCATTTTGGAGTTCGCTGATGTAAAGATCTCCGCCATTGTCCGATTTATATAAAATTAATTTCGTGCCATCCGGACTTAAACCAACACAGGCATCATGACCAGGTGTATTAAGTTTCAGATCATTATCGGGTTCGCTCCATGTCCCATCCCTGTTCAGGTAAGAAATGTACACGTCTTCCATAAATAATCCGGATTTATCAACAGTTCTGCCTGTCGTATTTGGCCTTCTTGATGTGAATATGAGCATATTTTCAGCAGCGTTCATCAGGGGGACATATTCCGGGAAAGGACTGTTAACCGGAGCTCCAAAATTATCGATCGGGGTAATAACAGGTTGTTTAATATATTGTTCTGCAAGTTTGCAATCCTCGACGTACTTCTCTATTTCAAGTCTTTCCTTTTTATCAAACCTGTTAAATGAATCCGGCGATTTCAATGCGATATTATAATAATGCACCGCTGAATCAAATTTTAAATTAAAATGATAAGCCCTGGCCAGATAAAAGTCCAGATTAGGGTCAGTTTTCCCATTTTGTATCGCATCCAGAAAGTAGTTGAGACTTTTTGCTTTATCAATACTATGATAGTAAATGATTCCAATTCTAAATTGATATTCAGGATTATTTGGAGATAGCGAATCCAGCAGCAAATAGGTATCTAATGCTTCGCCATAATACTCCGATTCATATAATTGGTTTGCGGCGGTTTCTAACCGGGCAACCTGACGTTCTTTTTTTTTCTGGGCATATAGAGTAGTACTAATAAAAAGGGCAAAAAAGAGAACGAAAAAAAAGCCCACCCTTGAAATCATTGGCAATTTTTATTTCAAATATATAATCATTCTCATTAGATGCAAGTGTAATGAGCATAATTATTGATTTAAAAATTATAAGTTAAAAATCTTTGATTCTAAATGTATGTAATTAAAGTACTTAGCAATTTGTAAGTGTTTACAAACGAAAGTAAATATTTAATATACGAATAGATTTTAGCCTGCATTTTACCTTTATTATCTGATATCAGAGATCGGCCGATCTTATAATCAGAATAGTTAAAGTAATAAACAAACCAGTTATGAGAAACTTAAAAAACACCGTCCGGCTTATTGGAAATGTAGGTATGGACCCAGAATTAAAAACCCTGACCAACGGCAACACCGTAGCCCGCTTTTCACTTGCCACCTCCGAAGGCTATATTAATAAAGAAGGAGAAAAGGTCATTGATACGCAATGGCACAGAATTGTAGCATGGGGTAAAACAGCCCAGCTAGTTGAAAAGATCTGTAGAAAAGGAAATAGGATTGCTATTGATGGCAAGCTTACTAATCGTTCTTATGAGGATGATAAGGGAGAAAAAAAGTACATTACTGAGATTATAGCCAATGAACTTATGATCATTAACCCTCAGGGAACTAAAACAGCGACATAAACGGCTCTTTCGATTATTAGCTTTTATTGGTATCTGGCCCCTGTGATCTTTCCGAAAGCTCTGCTAGCTAAAAGTAAAATCCAGCACAAAAGCCCGTAGATTTGGGAACGAGTGAATTGAACGTGGGCCAGGTATTTAACTAATCCCTGAGTTTATCCAGTATCCTATTCAATTCTTTTGCCTCTTCAATATTTATAGATGAGAAAAGATTGTCGAATTCAAGGATATCTGTATCGATTTGAGCTAATAGTTCTAGGCCCTTGCTTGACAAGGATACATCCACAAGGCGTTTGTCAGATTTACAGGTAATTTTCTTCACTAAATCTTTTGTTGATAGTCTGTCCACTATCCTGGAGGCATCGCTGTTTTTATCAAGCATCCTTGATCTGATTTCCGAAGTACTGATCGCATCAGGGAATTGCCCTTTCAGGATCCTGAGAACATTATATTGTTGAGAGGTAATATTGTATTGAGAAAAAAAATTCTTCTGCTTGTTATGAAACCAGCCGTATGTGTATATCAGGTTGATAGCTGATTTCTGATATTCATTTCTGAATTTTTTCTGCTGTATTTCTTCTTCTATTTTCATAATAACTAAACACTGGCTGATACCTGATTAAAATACCAGCCAGCGTTAAAATTGCACAATTATACCTGCTTTTGCAACTCTACATTACAAACAATATTTATTTCATTGTCAACCACAGCACCACCTGCTTCCATCAGGGCATTCCATTTCAATCCGTAATCAAATCGATCGATCGTTCCTTTGATCTTAAATCCGGCTTTGGTATTTCCCCATGGATCTGTTACTGTACCATTATACTCTGTCTCAAAAGCTATAGGCATTGTCACATCTCTTATAGTCATTTCCCCCTTGAGAACATATCCGGATCCATTCTTAACCAGATTCCCCCTAAAGTTTAACTCTGGATATTCTTCCGCGTTGAAGAAATCTTCAGATTTCAAATGGCCGTCCCTCTTCTCATCGTCTGTGTTAATGGACGCTACCTTCGCCTTAAACTCAATCTCACTTCCATCGAAATCATCACCTGGTGTTTTTACACCACCATCGAATTCCCTAAATTTTCCGCCTACCTCACTAATAATGAGGTGTTTTACATTAAATTGGATCTCTGTGTGTGCCTTATCTAAGGTCCAGACACTTTGCCCGAACAAAACACTGCCAGAAAACAGAAAAACAGCTAATAATAATTTGACTTTCATAATGGTAAAATTTAAAATGTTATAGATTATTTATTTTATTTCTTTAGTTAATACAATAACGATGTTTAAACTTTAATGTTTCAACATTGATTAATTTTTTTTACTTTTTTTTAAGATTTGTACTTAGAAAACTCAACTTATCGAGAGCACATCGATAGTATTTTACTGAAATTCGATTATCTGGGGTTTTTTAAATATTGAAGGAATTGATCCCGGGTGGCGGGTCTGCAAACATATCAACACATAATAGTCTTTAAAATCAAGATGAATAATTCATGACCATTACTTGGGAAATGCAAGAATAATATTTGGAAAGGGCGAGATCAATACTTGTAGAAATAGAAGGACAATACTTGGATAGAGTTGAGAATACTTGTACAAATATAAGAACGAATGCTTGAGAAAAGTCAGGACCAATCCTTAGGAAAGCCTGGGGAAAGCCAGGGACCATAGCCTGGGTAATTCTAAAAACCAATAGTTAATCTAGCTTAGTCGCATCATTGAAATTTTTGGAAGCATCCTGAACAACAAGAATCCAATCACTACCCCTACCCATTGAATGAGGTGTAAAATCCCTGGATACAGATTTATCAATGGTTTCAAAATACTGAAATACTCCATCTCTCGGATTAAACCAAAATACATTTAAAGTGTCTGCATTAAGCCTTGATATATCCACTTTAACAGGATATCCATAAGGGTTGTAAACAAACAAAATATCTTTACTCTTAGATATCATACCCATCTGGTAGGCCCCACTTCTTGGATTGAAATTCAAGATCAACTGCTGATCAGGAATCATTTCCTGCCAGGGATAGGCTTCAAAAAAGTCTTTCATAAAGCCCACCTGAAATGACCCTGCATGATCTAATGCGCGACGCCAATTGGTTCTGGCCCAGGAAACCGGATGTCGACCTTCCTGCCACATTTGCCATATATTATGATTACCATAAGTATGCCCGCAAGAGCCGGAGAACATACTCCAATAAGCTGCCTGCCGGATATCGAAATCATTGAACCAACCATATTCCATCGGTCTGAAATTAACGGGATGATCTTCATAACGAGGTTCACCATCCATGGTTGGTTTGACCGGATCAAGTTTATAGTTCTTTAAGGTATGTTCATAATTTGCAGCATCTCTTGGTCCATGACCGGACTGGAAGAAATTAAAATCAAGCCACTCATCTTCATGAAACCATTGTGATGAGTTGCTTCCTCCCTGGGGATGAAATGTCATAAGATGCTTTCCCCCATCATCTTCTTTGATCCCTTTCGCCATACTCCTGATAATTAGCAAATCTTCCTCATTATCCGGATTACGATCACCCCCAAGTATCCAGATTACGGGAGAATCCTTATACCTGTTCCCAAGGAACTTACCGAAATTATATGCATTTTCAGGAGTAAAAACTTCAGGGCCAACTCCCCATTTAAGGTTAAACTTATCTCCCCAAGTTGGCAACATACCAACCATCATTCCCAGAGAAGCAGCTTTATCTACTATATAGTCCACATGAATAAAATACTTTTCATTTGGATCTGTAGGATCCATATTGATTAAAGGGACTTCTCCATATCTATTAGGCTCCTGAAGCCCATCGAGTTCAGCAAGAACAACGGCCTGTATCACATTGAAACCTTTTGAGGCCCTGTTTTCGAGGTACATATCAGCCTCTTCACGGTCTAATCTATGAAAAAGTTCCCATGCAGTATCTCCAAGATAAAAAAACGGACTGCCATCGCTTTTAACAATAAATCGCTGGTCTTGACTGATCATTAAATCCTGGGCCAGGATCACGTATGAATTGAAGGAGAAAAATATGATTAGAAATAATCTGCAGAAAGATCTATTATAGTTTTTCATTGATTTTCAGGTTTTTATATTTAACCAACGCTTCCAGTAAATAATAATCTCCATAAATTAATGGGACACCAACCTCGGTTTTATCGGGAATACTTCCAACACCCTGATTTAATACAAAATTTTCATATTCGTTAGGCTTATTAAAATATCCTTGTCTAACCATGGTATGGATAATTTTCTCGGCTATGGTTAGATATTGCTCAGGTTGCTTGATTTCTGAATACGAAGACAACTCTATTAGTGCAGAAGCAAGTATAGCAGCAGCTGAAGCATCACGTAGTGTATTTGGGATATCCGGAGAGAGGTAATCCCAATATGGGATGCAATCTGCAGGAAAATTTATATGACCCAATATATATGATGCTATACGAATAGATTGATCAAGATAGACCCGGTCTCCTGTTTCCCTGAAAGCCAGCACAAATCCATACAAGCCCCAGGATTGCCCTCTTGCCCATGCAGTGCTGTCAGAATATCCCTGGAATGAACCTCTATATCTGGGAAGCAGTGAATTAAGATCATAATCAACTACCTGGAAGGAACTGAAATCGGAGCGAAAGTGCTTCTCCATTGTTTTCAAAGCATGCTTATTAGCAATCTTATAGTATTTTTTATTATTGTTCCATCGCCAGGCTTTGTAAAGGATCTCAAGGTTTACCATATTATCAATTAATACCGGAAATTCAAGATCTCCAATATCATCCAATGATTTTATACATCCAATATCATCAAAATAACGTGAAGCAAGAGATTCAGCAGCGGTATTCATTACTATTTTATAAGATTCACTTTTAGTTATTCGATAACCCTGCCCAAAACTGCTGTTAATAATAAAGCCAATATCATGCGTTGAGGTATTATAACATTGATCTTTTAAAGTATTCGTCCACGATTTAGCGGCACTAAGAAACTGTGTGTCCCCTGAATATTCATAGAGATACCATAATATGCCCGGGAAGAAACCACTAGTCCAATCACTTGGGGGAACCATATTCAGCTTGTTGTTCTCAATACTTCTGGGGAATAACATGGTATCCGGATGTGAATCAATAAATCTTCTATACTTTGAAATGTATAACTCCAGCAATGTGTCAATCCCAAGTTGCTCAGGACTGCGCAATTCTTCAAATGTAACCTCGCGTGTATTCCTGCAGTTCAAAAGAAACAAACAACCAACAAAAACAATTATAAGATAGCTATAGACTTTCCTCAATTTCTTTCCTCCAAATTATCATTGCTAAAATACCCTAAAATATAATATTGGGATATATGTTTTTAGTTTCAATCGAAATAAATTTTGCCATAATCCCTGGCGAAGAAACAAGAGGCACTAATTATAAGTAAAAAAATCTCAGTTTATCTGACTCAAGTAATGTCCATGATCTGTTCCATAACATTATCAGATTCAAATACATCTCTCCAGTTTTCCTTGATGAGAAGGGGCTTCCCTCTTTCAATCGCCTTATTAGCCGCATCTGAAAATACTGCTCCTGGAATCTGGTCGTAAATAACTGCCAACTGAATATTCAAATGACCTAAAAGGAATTCTTTAGCCGCTTCGGCCGGGACACCTTTCTCAATGACGATATCAAGTGCTTCCCTGACGATGACCTGAAGTGTTGAGCACAAGGTTTCCACAAGGGCTGGCTCCAGCAATCCCATTTGTTCAACAGTAATCCTGTAATTTTTCACAACAGGGGCATACATTTTGCAGGTTAACTCATCACCAATGCCATAATCCTCTTGTGGTCCCTGCATTAAGGCGCTTACAGTAACCTGTTTTGCCAGAACTCCACCAAAAAAATCTCTTTGAGCCTCCTCGCTTGGTTCCCAGTTAAATACTGATGGATGAGCTGGGTGGGAAATGTATATAGAAATGTCGTCCCTTTGAAAGATCTTCCCTGCTAAAGCAGCAGCTGGATCCAATGTAACAAGCAGTGCGCCAGACTTCATAGCAGGGACGGTTATAGAGGAGACTTTCTCAATAGCGACATCAGGTACAGCAAGAATAATAATATCACCTATTGGCAATACAGCATCCTGATCGGAAACTGTGACGCCCTTTTCAGTTAACCGTTTCTGACCTTCTTCACTCACTTCCAGGTAGTACATTTCATAATCACTGCCTTTTAAATTATCCGATATCCGGCAGCCCATCTTTCCGCCGGCACCTACTAATACGACTTTTTTCATATATCTTATATTTTTAAAAAATAACTAATGAATTCCTGTGTTTTATATGGAAAGATTATTCAGATATTCCATGCTCTCATCAATCCAGCGTCTTTCCTTTTCAATGGTTTTTTCTAAAGAACTTTCCGGATTTGGCCAAAGTTCCAATATTATAGAATCGGTTTTACCCATTTCTGAGAGTGTTGCCAATACTTTTTCGAGGGGCATCATTCCCTGTCCTGCCGGAGTCCCTGTAATATCAAATCCCATCATATGTGGTTTTCGACTGATCGTATAATCTTTCAGGTGAAAGTTAATGGTATATTTGGCCAGTAAATCAAATACTACCTGAAAGCCCTCGTCTGCACCAATAGAGTTAACAGAATCCAGACAAATTCCTACAAAGTCACTGTTGACCGATTCTATAATCTCGCAGAATTGACCTGCTTTCAAACGATCGTGGTTCTCAATTGCCAATTTAATCTTCTTCTCTTTTAAGTCCGGAACCAGTTCACGGATTATACTGATAATCTCTGCTACTGAAGGTTTAAATTCAGCGCTATCGATAACTACCCTTAATATTGCGGAACTGAAAAAGGATGCAATTTCAAGGTATCTCCACATGTTTTCCTTAAACAAACCCCTTGTCCCAACCTCTACACTAATATTGAGTTTTTTTGCCCGAGTTCTAATTTTTTCAAGCTCCTCACTTGAATATATATGTAATGGTAGATTATCCGCTATTTGTACTAAGTTTATTCCTTTTGAATGAACAAATTCCAGGAACCCGTATATATCCATCGGGTCCTCCGGTTCATATCCCGGCACACCGATCGACCATGCCATTGCATATGTTCCTATTCCTATGCGCATACGATTATGTCAGAATTCTTTATAATGATCATTCTAATTAAAATTCTTCAATTCTACTATTTCTCCACTATCAGCTGAAGCATAAGCCGCCCAGACCATCTTTACCGTTTCAAAATTATCTTCCCCAGTCGTTTCCGCTTTTCCCTTGCCCAGCATAACATCAAGTATGTTCTGATTAATTGGGATTCCGCTTTCATGATTGACAATATAATCCGGATCAGCCCAATCATAAGAAGGGAAGGTTACTACTTCAGATTGCGTGCCTTCTTTGGTGGTTGTTCTTATTTCAAATCCCGGCCCCATATATATTGAGCCTTTACTACCTTCCACTAAAATAAATACTGTAGTAAAAGCATCGTCTTCCACTATTGATGAATAAGATAACTCTGCAAATACTGGCATCCCATTATCCATCTCCATCATCACAGAAGCCACATCTTCTCCTTTAATTTTTGGATTTACCGTTAGTTTCTGGCACCAGAGTTTTTTACAATTCCCAAACATGAACCTTGTAACATCCAGTACATGTGAGCCCATATCCGTTAGGATAAACTTATCCAGTTCTGCTAAAAAAGGTTGATTATCAAAAACCGGATATCCTGAATTAAATGTAACTCGCGCTTTAAATGGTTTCCCAATTATACCGCTATCCAGAATTTCTTTAAAGCGCCGTAGCGGTCGCTCCCATCTGTAGTTTTCATGAATATAAAAATTTACGCCTGCTTCCCTTATCAGGGCCATCATTCTTTTAGCGGTTTCAAAATCCGGCGCCATTGGTTTCTGACAAATAATATTCTTCAATCCATAGTCAACACCCATTTTAACAAACTTATAATGGGAATCCACGTCTGTTATTATGTCGATAAAATCCAGGTCTTCATTTTTAAACAATTCATCCGGATCATCATAAACACGAGGGACTCCAAATCTTTTAGCTAGTTCCTCAGCTTTAGATTTTGTACGATTATACAAAGCAACACATTCCACTCCTTGTAACTCATTCCATGCGCCCAGTTGGAACTGTGACCAAAATCCTGTCCCGAAAATTGCGAATTTAAGATTTGACATATAAGGAATTATTTAATGTAAAAAATTATATAAACTAAAATAAAATCAGATAGAAATTCAGGTGATTAACATAAAACCAGCTTTAAAAATCCTGAAGCATCAACATTAAATCCAGCCAGTGATCAAAAATTCCAGCAGAAGAATATAGTATTGCTAAAAAATATCCTCATTGAAAATAAATAACCTTAATCAGCCCCCTCTTTGTATGATCAAGGACCGGCGAAAAATATATTTTAAATTTAATTTATTAACGATTCGAATCAAAATATTATAATTTTACTTTATCAAATTAGAAATTATGAATCGAAAATTATCTATATCCGGCCTATTTCTGATCATTTGCTTTATTATGGCGTTCAATACATTCAGTCAGACTAATGTTCAATCGAGTGCCATCAATGAAATGGATTCTAAATTGGATAACATAATGATACTTCATTTAGGGGAGAATTTTGATACGCGAAAAACAGTTGAAGGTGAGATTACTTTCTGGTTAAGTAAATTCAAATTTTCTGCTTCACCCTCAAACCGGTATTTTGAACATAAACGCATTCCAACCAAGGATCAGATAGTTAAGGTTTTAGAAGAAAACGGGTTTGATGGTATTCTTACCACATTATTCACCGATATTGAGACTAAAGAAAGATTTGAAAATCCACAGGCAGCCTACAACCTAACACCAACTTCACCTACCATTTATAATTTCCTTGATTCTTATCAGAATAAGTATAGCACGGGCTATACCATTCAGGAAAAGGCATTTGTGGTTCATTCCAAGCTATTTAAAACTGTTGATGAATCTGTACTTTATGAAGCCACTACTGAAACCTATCAACCACAATCCCTGGATATAGCTGTTGAGGATTTTTCAAAATCAATAGCCAAAGAGTTGAAAAAAAGCAAGGTGTTGGAAAAGAAATAGGCTGATAATCTTTTAAATTTTAAATCCGGATCAGCCTGGAAATGGCTAATCATGTCTTAATGCCCTTACAGGATCGATCCGTGCAGCCCTGATCGCAGGATATAATCCAGCTATCAAACTCAACAATATAGAAAAGGCGACAGATCCAAAAATTAACCACAACGGAAAATAAAAGAAATCAACATGAGGTTCTCCGGCCGGCATAAACTGTGAATTAGCAATTTGATTGGCAATACGAGTCACAATCCATCCAAGAATTAATCCGAATATAGCCCCGACAAGTCCAATAGATCCTGCTTCTACAAAAAATATCCATTTGATCTGATTTTCACTCCCTCCAATCGCTTTCATGATCCCAATTTCCCTGGTCCTTTCCAGGATAGACATGATCATGGTATTTACTATTCCCAATCCGGCAACAATAAGCGCAATAGTTCCTATGGCTCCAAGAATACCATCCAGAATGAGGAATCCTCTTCTTATCTCCTTCAATTGATCAGTAATAGCAAACACGTTCAGGCCCAAATCATCTTTTAAAGTTTTTACTACCGGATCCATGAATTTGGGATCTTTTAACCGGACATAAATTGCACTATAACCATCATCTTTAGAATCGCCCCCCAAAACATCCCATATATTGGTAAATCCCAGACGTGGAACTTTATTTGCTGTTTTAAATGGCACTAATACGTCACCTTTTACACTGCGGTTATCAAATTGTGTTTGCTTTTTTATAATTCCTCCCAAAATGAAAGTGGTAGTCTTCTCTTTAAAAGGGATCTTCCTGTCCCCAGATAATAATTTCATTGGATTCAGGGCCAGGTTAGAATAATCCATTACAGCCGTAGTGATCTGAATTGGCTTTCCAATCAAGGAGTCCGGAGGAAGAACCAAAAAATTCTGATCCTTTTCTTCAAAATTGAACTTTACAGGCTCATCTGGATCCTCCACAATTATCTTCATCCGTTTTAGTGTTTCCCATCTCACAATCACTACAGCTGAGGAATCATTATCAAAAAAAGAACCATATGTTATATTATTGAAAGGCTGATATGTTTCTAAACTATGAGGTATGCCAGAAACCGTAATTTCTCTATCCTTATCCAATACTTTTAACTTCGCACTGAAAGTCAATTCAGGAAATGCAATATAGACACCTTCAACTTCATTGATTTGTGCCAATGTTGAATCACTCAACCTGGTAACCGTTTGGTTCATCTGATTTGTCAATGAACTGACATCCCCTTCGGCAATACTTTCAAGGTCAATTTTTCTGGCTGTTACTGTCAGGCTGTTGAAAAGATCGTTGTTCTTAAATGCCTCTGTTATATTTTTCTCCATACCTGTTCCAAAGGATATCATTGAGGTAAGGGCACCAATACCGATCACAACTCCCAATGTTGTGAGGGTGGTGCGTAATTTTGTTCGCCATAAATTAGCAAACCCCAGTTCGATCATATCACCGATCTTCATTTATCCTTTCAATTTTCTTATCTTCCAATATTTTGCCATCCAACAAGCTAATCCTCCTGTCCGATATTTTTTCAGCGGTTTCCCTGTCATGCGTCACAAGAAGTATGGTCTTTCCCTGCTCCTTATTCAAACTAACCAATAGATCCATTATTTCATCAGCTGTAGTACTGTCGAGATTTCCGGTGGGCTCATCTGCAAGGATAATTTCAGGATCATTTGCCAGGGCCCTCGCAATAGCTACACGTTGGATTTCTCCTCCTGATAGTTCATCTGGTTTGTGGTATATCCTTTCTGAAAGTCCAACCCGGTTCAGCAAGTCCTTGGCTTTAGACCGTCTCTCGTTTTTGGGGCATCCTCCAAATATTAAAGCTAAAACTACATTTTCCAGGGCGTTTCTGGTAAATATCATGTTAAATGACTGAAATATCATACCGACATGGAAACGGCGATGGTAAGCAAGTTCATTCCTCGTCCAATCGGATATTTTCTTTCCGTCATAAATGATTTTTCCTTCAGAAGCGGTATCAAGTCCCCCAATAAGATTAAGAAGCGTTGATTTCCCCGAACCGGACCGTCCAACAATAGAAACGATTTCACCTTTTTTAACTGTGAAACTGACGCCATCCACTGCTTTGATGGCCATTTCACCTTTAAAATAGGCCTTTACTAATCCGTTTATTTCAAGAATAGGCAAAACATTATTTTCTAATATTACATCAAATTATCTGTCTGAAGCTATTTTTAAAAATAAAAACCTGCAAAACATCAAAATAATTATATGGTCGGCCGTATGTTTCCACAAAAAACATACTTTAAAACCTAAGTCCATTGTAACTTTAGTGTAATAGTAAATTTCTGAACCAATAATTCGCTCATAATTTGAAAGGTAGTATTGTCATTAGATCAGCTGAACAGCACGATACGGAAAAGATGCTTGAAATATATGCTCCTTATATTCTTAATTCTACCGTATCTTTTGAGACTGAAGTACCCACTAGGGAAGAATTGCAACGCAGGATCAGTAATAATCAGGCAAAATTGCCATGGCTGGTTTGCGATATTGACAGCAAACTGGCAGGATATGCTTATGCGACCGATCACCGAATAAGACAAGCCTATAATGTGACTAAGGAACTTTCAGTATACGTCCATAGTAAGTACAGGCAATTTGGAGTAGCTACTGCTTTGTATACTTCGCTTATGGAGATCCTTAAAGCACTGGGAGTTTCAAATGTGCTTGCCGGGATAACATTACCCAATTCCGTGAGTGTCAGCTTCCATGAAAGTATGGGATTTAAACATGTGGGTATATATCACAATGTAGGTTATAAATTTGGCAGGTATCAGGATACTGGGTGGTGGGAGCTTATGTTAGGAACCAATAACAATAATCCCCTCGAATTGGTAAAGATCAATGACATTATCAATACAAGAACCTGGACGGATGCAATGGAAAAAGGCATATCAAAAATCCGGATAAAAGAATTAAATAAATTAAAGGATGATGAAGAAATTTAAAATCCACAGAATATACTATTTACTGTATTATGTAATGCTGATTCTGATAACGAGTAACTGCCAGACGGAAGATGGGAATAGCAGAGGGGAGGAAATATCGAGAGGGATCATCACAGATAATGCAATGGTAGTATCAGCTCATCCATTAGCTTCAGAAGTAGGTGTGGAAATCTTGAAAAAAGGTGGAAATGCAATAGATGCAGCCATAGCGGTTCAATTCGCACTTTCGGTTGTTTACCCGGCAGCCGGGAATATTGGAGGTGGAGGCTTTATGGTAGTCCGTAAAAATGACGGAAGCATTTATTCGCTTGATTTCAGAGAAAAAGCACCTTTAAAAAGCAGCCGTGATATGTATCTTGACTCCAAAGGACAGGTTATTAAAGATCTGAGCCTGAAAGGTCATCTTGCATCCGGTGTGCCAGGTGTAGTGGATGGCATGGATAAAGCTTATCAAAAATTTGGAACACTTGATTGGGAGGAACTTATTCAGCCTTCAATAAACCTCGCAAGGAATGGTTTTCAATTAACCCGAAAAGAAGCTTTAGGATTGAATAATAATCAGAAGACCTTTATTGAAGTAAATACCATATCTCCTGATTTTGTATTGTATGAGGAATGGAAAGCAGGTGACACTATTCGATATACCGATCTTGCTGAAACCCTTGTTCGAATAAAAAACAATAAAAGGGCCGGGTTTTATGAAGGCCATACGGCAGAACTTATCGTAGCCGAAATGCAAAGAGGAGATGGACTTATATCTTATGAAGATCTTGATTCCTATGAAGCAATATGGAGAAAGCCTATTGTTGGTCACTACAAAGATTTTAAGATAATTTCCATGGGGCCACCTTCAGCAGGTGGAATTTCTTTTGTCCAGCTATTACAAATGCTGGAAGAATTTCCCCTATCAGAATATAACCTTGATGAAGCTGAATATATCCATCTGCTGGCAGAAGCTGAAAAACGAGTTTATGCTGACAGGGCGAAGTATTTAGGTGATATGGACTTCCATAATGTCCCAATAATTCAATTGCTTGATAGCATATATAATAGAAACAGAATGATGGATTTCAATCCTGAAAAGGCCAAGCCATCGGATGACATCTATGCCGGTGAACTGGGATTGAATGAGCATATGGAAACTACGCATTTTTCTATCGTTGATCCTTTTGGAAATGCTGTAGCAGTGACTACTACTTTAAATGGTGGATATGGATCAAAGGTTTTTGTTGCAGGTGCCGGATTCTTATTGAATAATGAAATGGATGATTTTAGCCTTAAACCAGGAGTCCCCAATATGTTTGGATTAATAGGAGGTGAAGCAAATGCCATAGTGCCAGGAAAACGGATGTTAAGTTCCATGACACCTACAATTGTAGAAAAGAATGGGGATTTATATATGGTTATTGGCTCTCCGGGAGGATCTAAAATTATCACCTCTGTACTACAATCCTTTATTAATGTAGTAGAATTTGGCCAAAGTATGCAAAAAGCTGTTACCTATAAAAGGTTCCATCATCAGTGGAAACCAGATCATATCATGTTTGAAAGTGGCAGAATGGATGATGAAGTCAAGGAGGATCTACTGGTTATGGGGCATAAACTCATGGTGAGGGGCCCATATAGCCGGGTGGATGCCATTCTGGTACTAGAAGATGGACGCTTGGAAGGAGGGGCTGATCCCAGAGGAGATGATGCAGCATCAGGATTTTAAAAATTATAATTATGAAAAACAGAAGACAATTTCTAAAAAGCTCAGTGCTTGCAGGTATTGGGGTATCGGCAAGCGTCATACAGACATCCTGTAATCAATCAACTGAACGCAAGTCCCAGGATTTTAATATTGGGATCATTGGATTAGATACATCACATAGCCCGGCATTTGCGAAGTATATAAATGATCCGGAAAACGAAAGCATGAAAGGTATGCAGGTAACTGCCGCATATCCCTTTGGCAGTAAATTGATAGAGTCCAGTTATAAAAGAATTCCCGAATACACAGAACAATTTAAATCAATGGGCATAAAAATTGAGAATGATCTAGATGCCCTGATTGAACAGTCCGATGGAATATTGCTCGAAACGAATGACGGCACATTGCACCTTGAACAGGCCTTAAAAGTTATCAATGCCAAAAAACCACTTTTTATAGACAAACCTGTAGCTGCAGGCTTAGCTGATGTTATTAAAATATATGATGCTGCAGAAAAGAACAAGGTGCCATTGTTTTCATCTTCTTCCTTAAGGTATCTTAAAAAAGCCCAGGAAGTAAGACATGAGAAAATTATTGGGGATATTACCGGGGCCAGCACTTATAGCCCGGAACACCTCGAACCGTCTCATACCGACCTGTTCTGGTATGGTATACATGGTGTAGAGATCTTATATACGATTATGGGTACCGGTTGTCAAAGCCTGAAAAGAATAAGTACTGAAAATACAGATCTGGTTATTGGTAAATGGGCCGGTGAACGACTCGGTACCTTCAGAGGTGACCTCAGTGGACAGCAGCATTATGGAGGTACTGCCTTTGGTACCAAGGGTGTTCTGGAAGTAGGACCTGGCGAGGGGTATGCACCATTGCTTGAAGAAATCATCGTTTTTTTCAGGACAGGTAAATCTCCAGTATTACCTGACGAAACGGTTGAGTTGTATACCTTCATGGAAGCAGCTGATGTGAGCAAAGAAAGAAATGGCGAATGGGTTGAATTAAAAGACGTTTATAACACGGCTAAGGAAAATTAAGCCCTTACAATTTGAATGAAATCAATACAAAAAACAAAGACCTATTTTTTGTATATTGGAAATTAAGAGGCAACTCGATAACAAATGTTAATTGTATTTTCAATTGAACTTCATTTCAGACCTCTGATTTGATCAATTTGTCACATTTATAAACTTTTTAATCATGAAACATATAGCCCTTATCATTTTTCTGCTTCTGAACTTCCAATGCATTATTACGGGTCAGGTCAGTGAAGACATAAAACCAAACCTCTCTGGAAATTGGGAGATAATACCTGAATTAAGTGACGAATTTGATCAAAACCTTTTAGATACTTCGAAATGGCACCCTAACAATCCCGGATGGCTAGGAAGGCAACCAGCTTATTTTTCTAAAGACAATGTAATTTTAAAAGACGGCATGCTGAATCTGATTGCGAAAACAGAAGATTTAGAAGGACTTCCTGAAGGTTATCATACGTTTACAACCGCAGCTGTTCAATCTAAGGCCAGGGTAAAGTATGGTTACTTCGAGATACGCTGCCGTGCCATGGATTCGAGGTGCTCCAGCGCATTCTGGTTCTATGCTATTGATGAAGATATATGGACAGAAATAGATGTATTTGAAATTTGCGGCAAGCATCCTGACAAATCCTGGGAACATAAGTTTTTTGCCACAACCCATGTTTTTAAAACGCCCGAAGATGGAGAAAATCACTGGTCAGACCACGAAATATGGATTGCACCTTTCCGGTTGGCCGATGAATTTATTACTGTGGGCCTGGAATGGAATGAAAGTGAGTTGATATGGTATGTTAATGGCAAGGTTGTTCGAACCCGGGAGAATTCAAATTGGCACCAACCTCTTACGATGAATTTCGATAGTGAGACAATGCCTGAATGGTGGGGCCTCCCCGATCCAAAGGATCCCACAGGTTATTTTCTAATTGACTATGTACGTTCCTGGAAGAAGTTAGAATAATACTTAGAATTACTGGATTATCGGATCATTGGAAGAGATCTGTGAAGTCTCTATATTCCCTGAAACAAATCAATGCCAGATTCAATATTTCAACCAATGCCTTTCAATATCTTCAAGGGTCCTGCCCTTAGTCTCTGGCAAAAGCTTCCAGCCTATGTAAATTGTAGGAAGACAGAAAAAAGCAAAAATCCAGAACGTAATATCCGGACCCAGGTTGTCAAGTGAAATAGGGATCAGCTGTCCAATAATCGCAGTGCCGATCCATACCGCAATTGTTGCAATCGACATTGCCCTACCCCTGATTTTCGTTGGATAAATCTCCGATAGGATCACCCATACTACCGGCCCGAGAGAAAAAGCAAAACAGGCAATGAAAACGAGGATCAGACTCAATAGAAGCATGCCATTGGCTTTCCCGGCAGCAAAAAGAGCACCAATAACGATCAGGGAAATCAGCATGCCAGCTGTACCAGTCAGTAGCAATCGTTTCCTGCCAAAAATATCAATAGTAAAAATAGCGATCACCGTAAATACCACATTAATGATCCCAATGACCACCTGCCCGCCTAATGCTTCATTTAAGCCAAATCCAGCCTCTTCAAAAATGCGCGGACCGTAATAAATTATTGCATCAATCCCGGTAAATTGCTGTAATACAGCCAGCGTGACCCCTATAAATACAGCCATTTTTATTCCCGGGGCTAATAACATCTTCCAGGATCCCTTTTCCAAAGCAAGGGTGTCTTCAATCTCAGCTATTTCACTATGAGCCTCTTTGATCCCCACAAGACGTGATAACACTTTTCTGGCCTGATCTGTTTGCCCATTTACAACCAGCCACCTGGGGCTCTTGGGTATGAACAAAATAAGAATAAAAAAGCTAAGGGCCGGAATAGCTTCCATACCAAGCATTCCACGCCAGACCTCTTCTTTAAAGATTAAATGAAAGTTGGTCAGGTTTTCAAAACCTGGATTATGGGAAGTATTTAGTAACCAGACATTTACGAAGTAGGCACATAAAATACCAATGGTTATAGCAAACTGGTATAAGGTTACCAACCTTCCCCTTAGAGCAGGAGGTGATATCTCGGATATATATAAAGGTGATAACATGGAAGCAATACCCACACCCAAACCTCCTATCAGACGGTATATCACCAGTATTGTAAATGATAAAGACAAGGCGCAACCGATAGCCGATATAGAAAAAAGTGCTCCGGTTAACAACAACACCTTTTTTCTCCCATATTTATCGCTGAGCCAGCCGGCTCCTGATACTCCCAGGATGCAACCTAGCAGTGCAGAACTCACATACCAGCCTTCCATATTCGCATTTAGCTCAAACTGTTGGCGAACCATAGCCAGGGTGCCGGAAATCACTGCGGTATCATACCCAAAAAGGAATCCTCCCAGAGATGCGATCAATGCCAGGCCAATAAGATTTATTCTTTGTTTAAGATCGTACATCAGGATTTAATAAAGGATTGCAATTTAAGGTTTGAATGAACAAATAAAAATTTATAGAATTAATAATTTTATCCTGAAGAATTGTTCATCATAATTTTTAAATTCGTGAAGGAGAACGGCATGTTGAATGGTCTTGTTTTTTTTACGGCAACATATGTCCACAAGATTATTTTTCATCAATCATATCAAATTTTGAGATTTTTGGAGTTCCCGAAAACGTGTTTAAAGAACATAATACCTAAAAAAGAAATGAAAAAATATCTGGGTCAGCTTCTTCTTTTATCAGTCCTTTCAACCACCGTAGCATTCAGTCAGGATTCTGATGAATCCCTCGTAAAACTTTTGGATTTCGTTAACGAAACCAGGGATTACAAAGAAGGATATACTGAGAGTCTTAGTGACAACGATTTCAGGTACCATTCTATCCGTTCAGATGTTGATGAATGTCTTATTACAAGAGCGACAGATGGCACTATGTCCATAGAATGGGCTACTGAATCCCTGGATAGTGGGATTATAGGTAAAGGCATTGGATTTTTATGGATCGCGGCCATGGACATTATTGGTGACAATAGTGGTTTTGATCTATACTTAAATGACGAAAAACGATTCCACATTCAATCCAGCACATCGTATTCATGGTCAATGGAATCAGCCGATGGTGGATTGCTGCAATTTTCCTCCATGGAGAAAGATCATCATGGCGATACTCATGGTTATATGGCCTTATGGGCACCTGCATCGTGGTTAAATCCAGGAGAACCTCAAAGGATCAAAATCGTTGGGGAAGCAGATGGGTCCAATGCCTGGATAATAGTATATAAAGCGAAAGATGCTGTTTCATACCTCCAACAATCAGTACAGTATGATAAATGGTTAAAACTGATTGCTGTGAAAAATGACAGGAAGTATATGTTATCACTCACCTTGCCAGCCTATTTTACTGGCGAAACATTGTATTACACTTCGGGAGGAAAATCAGGAAAAGTTATCACCAAACCTGGAAATAATGAGGCAGAAGCTCAATTTGAGCTTCCTGATAAGGCATTGGGTGAATCCTTGACAATAAAAGATTCGAATGCTGAAATAGTTACTATTAAATCATTCGGCCATGAAGAAATAAGCACAAAACTTCTTAACAAGGCCATCCTTAAAAACGAACAGACAATACTCGAGGATGGGAGTATTTCCATCAATTCGCAGAGGATCTATAGTCCAAAAACAGTAAAAAGTCTAATAGCCCTGTCCGAATCAAAACTATCTGATGGCAAAATATATTTAATGAATTCCAGCCATCAGGATATTGCCTGGATGGATTCTCCAGAGAAATGTGTCCTGGAAAGGGACACAATGCTTTTATCTCCCCTTTTCGATCTGGCTTCGCAAGACCCGGATTACCGGTTTGATATCGAAGATGCCCTGATGTTAAAAGAATATATTCACAGGCACCCGGATCAAAAAATGCTGGTTCAACAGATGCTGTCCGATGGTAGAATATCCTGTGGCTCTACGTTTATACAACCCTATGAAGAGATGTATTCGGGGGAATCACTTGCCAGGCAGTTTTATTTCGGTGCTAAATGGCTCAAAGATGAATTTAATTACGATGCAAATGTTTACTGGAATGTGGATGTTCCTGGCCGTACCTTGCAAATGCCTCAAATTATGAAAAAAGCAGGCACTGACTATCTTATGATGAGCCGTTTTGAAAAAGGTGCTTACAGATGGTATAGCCCTGACGGATCATATATAACTACATATTCTCCCGGTCATTACGCCGATGCCTTCAGACCATTGCAAAAGAACTTTTATGAGGCTGCCCAATATTTAAGCTCTTCCGCACTTTTCTGGGAAAAGCACTATAAGGAGAAATCAAAAGATACGGTTGTCCCGGTTCTGTCAGATTGGGATATGAGCCCGGCTGTCAACTATTCCCCTTTTATTCAAAAGTGGGAATCCCTGACCGAGATACAGAATGAAAACGGGGATTTTGAGAAGGTTACACTACCAGAATTTAAGATCGTTTCGGGACCCGAATATTTCAAAGCATTATCTTCAGGAATACAGGAATTCCCTGAGATAAAAGGTGAAAGGCCAGCTATATGGCTGTATATACATGGCCCTTCACACCAAAAGGCACTGAAGGCCAGTCGCGAAGGGGATATCATACTGACACAGGCGGAAAAATTCGCTACTGCGAATGCATGGGTTGAAGGAAATTTTAAAAGCTATCCGCAACAAGCGTTAAATAGGGCCTGGGAAGCAAAGATATATCCTGATCATGGTTGGGGCGGAAAAAACGGGCACATAACGGATAACCTATTCCTTCAGAAATTTACAGAGGCCAGAAACTCCGGCGAGAAGATCCTTGAAGAAACTTTAAGGGATATTTCATCGAAGATTAAGTCCTCCCGGGAAAAAGGAACACCAATTGTAGTGTTCAATAGCCTTAGCTGGATCCGGTCTGATGTGGCGACTGCAAGATTATCTTTCAATCCGGATGAAGCCCGTCAGATATTTTTGATGGATTCAGAAGGAAAGGAAATTCCAGTACAGATAACTACAAAGGAATTATTCCCGGAAGGATCTTTTAGGTCTGTAACTATAAGTTTTATTGCCGAAAATGTTCCATCCATGGGCTATAAAACCTATTATTATTCTTCTGGCAAAGATATAGATAGCCAACAAAAAGCCATGCCTGGAAAATTAGAAAACAAGTTCTACAAAATAGAATTCACAGATGGTGGATTACAAAGTATTTATGACAAGGATCTGCAAAAGGAATTGATCGATCCTTCAAAATTTAAAGCTGGGGAAGTATTTACAATGCGTTCCATAGGAAATGGCGCAGGAGAATTCGCTGAAGTGCAACAACCCGATATGGAAGGATTTGACAAAACCAGTAATTATCAAATGCATTGGGATTTAGCGCAAAACGGCCCAGTGTTCACATCCTGGAAAATGAGACAGGCAATTAAGTACGCGGTTGTGGAACAGGAGGTAATCTTATACCATGAACTTAAAAGAATTGATTTTGTAACGAATATTCTCAATTGGGAAGGTGTATTATTTAGAGAATTCCGTTTCGCAATGCCTTTGAATATGCAAGAAGGTCAAGTTGCGTATGAAGTACCTTTTGGCGTGTTGGAAGTTGGAAAGGATGAGATGGAAGGGGATGCTGGAGAAAGGTATACAATACCATGCAAAGATACCAGGCCCAGAGCGATTCAAAACTGGATCAGTGCATACAATGAAAATCATTGTGTGATGCTGAGTTCTACAGTCGTAGCAGCTGATTATCTTGATCCCACAGATAATCCTGCTTCCAATGTTATATTACAGCCCATTTTATTCGCATCCCGTCAAAGTTGTCATGGAGAAGGTAATGACTATCTTCAAACAGGCGATCATAGCTTTCTATTCACATTTACCTCTGATAGTTCGGATTGGAAGTCAAGCTATAAATCCGGAATACAGGCGAATGAAAAACTTCATACAGTCGTGGCCCCGAAACAGTACCTGAATGCAGAATTACCTGAGGAACTGAGTTTTGTAAGCCAGGATACAGAAAATGTTATGATCACTACCATGAAGAAAGCCGAAAACAGTCAAAATACGGTAATCAGAATGGTTGAAATGGAAGGGTTGGACACACAGACCAGTTTGTTTTTGAGGAATCAAATCAAACAAATACATCATGCAACTTTAATAGAAGAACCTCTAAAGAAGATTACCTCCAATCCCCATACCAAGGTCGATATAGGACACCAAGCCATTGAAACTTATATCCTGCAAATGGAATAAGAAATATTCAGGAACTTCAACTTAACCGACCGACAGAAAAATCTTTGGATATTTAAATCATCAAATCTTTTATCTTAAGGATCTTATGTGCTATAATTCGATGAACATGAATGGAAAACTTCATCCTCACTACACCTCTATTTAGTTTCAGGTGCAATTATTCCCCAGCCATCTATAAAAGTCAATAATATAACTGAATCAGCTATTGCTACTTCTTCAATAAAATTAAAAGTCTTTAAATCTAATGGAATTAAACACAAGTTTAGAAAGATTATATGGAACCTGGAAAAAATATACAGTTGATAAATAAAACATGGTTTCTAAATGAATGATATATCATTTAAAGAATTAAAAAATTAGTAAATGTGGTTAGGTCTAATTCAGGTAATTATCGAAAGTCCAGCTGATATAGTATAATCCACCAATCTGTGAAGCCCCGAAACTGGTTGTATAATATTTATTCAGCACATTAGACCCACCAACTTTAATGATGGTCTTGATCCTTCTTATCTTATATGAAATATTTGCATCGACAGTGGAGAAGGCAGGAATTTCACCAGTTCCAAAAGGAGACTGCCACAGGAAGCTGTTTTGCCATCTGTAATTAATGGCAAATCCCACATTTTTTGTAAATTCCCTGTTGCCAGCTGAGATATTGAAACGGTAATCAGGCGTATTAAAGCTGGACTGGTAACCCGGGGTTTCAATTTCATCTTCGAGGGAATTATAGGCAACATTTCCTCTTATAAAAAAGCCACGGTCAAAATGATAGTCCGCTCCTAAGGCCCATCCGAAAGAAACCACAGATGCATCTGTACTTATATGTGTACTATAACGCTGTTCCTGAGGTGTATTAGGATATTGAGCCAGTAATTGAGTAGCCAGGAATCCTTCAAAATAATTTCGGTAAATATATGCATCAACAAATAACTTTCTTTTCAAATACATGCCTTTATACCCAATTTCAAAGGCCGATACGGTTTCCGGGCCAAAAGGTCCAATAATATATGGTCCGTTTTCCGTCACTGGTTCGTCTGTAATCGGATTTGGGCCAGACAAAGGATATACGGGATCATCACCCAAATAAGCTTCCTGGACTTCAGGCAAACCTCCTATAGTATGGTATACACCGGCATCAAAATCTGTCCATTGATCAGAAGTGGATGGAAACCTGAATGCTGTCTGATAAGAAGCCCTGAAGTTATGGTCCTGTGCTTTATCCAGGGAATAAACCAGCGAGATCCTGGGCGTAAATTTACCTTCAAACTTTTGATGCTTATCATACCTTGCAGATGCCGTAACCTTCATTCTATCTTTTAAAAATCCTTTAGCCAATTGAATAAAAGAACCAAACTGGTTTACATTTATCGGGTTTCCCGGTTCGTCAAAAAATACAGTGCCATCAGAATTTATGCTATATCCCCTTTGTGAAACACCTACTAGTAATTCAAAAACCCGTACGAGATGAGTAAAATTATACATCCCTTCTACCTGCCAGATCGAACTACGATCAACTACCAATGAACCATCCTGATCAAAAGTCTTGCTCCGTATATCACCCAAAAGATAGTCAAATTCTTCTGTCCCAGGTAATGGCAAGGCAGGTTGGCCAGGGTTAAAGATATTTCCATTTTGATCTCTATTATCAGCGGTAGCCCTGGCAAATCCATAGGCAGCATCCAAAGATCCTCCGGTTAAGATCGTCTGAGCGAATGCCCCAATGTATTCTTCATACCATTGCTCACTGGGCTTCCAGGCTTCATTCATTCTTAAAGCTGTGGTTCCGGCATCATAGGACCTACCTGAATTCTCTTTTATTCCCCATCCACGAATGTAAAAATTTGGACTTCTCAGTTCAACGCGCCCGGAGAATAAATCAAAATCCCATACTGCGAAACGGTTCTGGGCTGTGTATACACTAGAACCATTGCTGTAGTTCATGCTGGCAATAGCTTCCAGTTTTTCCGTTATCCGGTAATCGATCTCTCCGGATAGTTTAAGATTCTGTGTATTGCTATAATTCACGAGGTCCTTTTCCTTCCACCCTGTTCTGGTTATGATCTGGTCAGGAAACTGTGATACAATTCCCGCAACACAAGCATCATATTCTGGAGTTCCTGGCGTCAATCCCTGGTCAGTACAAATTGTACCACCAATAGTTGGGGCAATTTCTTTGAGGTTAACAGGGACTATCGCTTCGTCGCCATATACATTAACGCCATCGTAGCCTTCATTTGTTTCACGGGTTGATTCAGGATTATTAATATCGCCAACATCCCGGTAATCTCTGGCATACCAATCCGTAGCCTTGAGGTAAGAAGCATTGATTTTGAAGGCTACCTTGTCATTAAAAGAATGTGCAAATCTTAAATTAAAATCAGTTAAAGGTGTTACCCCGTCACTTTCACTATTACCTACATTCATTACCCCGCCTTTGGCAATAAAACTAATGCCCTGGTAATCAAATGGATTTTTACTGGTCATAAATAAGGTGCCGTTCATGCCTCCGGGTCCGTACATCGCTGAGGATGCGCCAACAATCAGCTCGACACTTTCAACATCTAATTCCGAGATACCGAACAAGTTTCCAGCTGCAAAACTTAATCCCGGTGATACGTTTTCAACACCATCGATGATCTGATTCATACGGTAATTATTCTCACCTGCGAATCCTCTTGTATTGGGGTACCGGAAGGTCAGACTGGCAACGTTCATATCGACCCCTTTCAACTGATATAATCCATCATAAAAATTATCAGCGGCATTCAGTTGAATATCTTTGATTCCCATTTTTTCAATGCTGACAGAAGAAAGCATAACTTTTTCATCTACCCTTCCTGCTCTGATAACCACCTCATCACCGAGTAATCTTCCTTCCTTTAAGATGACATCAACATCCTCGTCCGGATTACTCAGTGTAAATTCTTGAGATTCAAAACCGACACAGGAAAAAATGATCTGATATGGGGGGGCTATTTTAGTCTTAAAAGAAAAATTACCTTTTAAGTCAGTAATCGTACCGACATAAAAATCCTTTAACATCACATTGACACCCACTACAGCTTCACCTGTCTCTTCATTCTTTACACTTCCTGAAATGATGGTTTCCTGAGCGTATGACCCAATACTGAAGAGGAATGCTAATAATGTAAGATATATATATTTTCGCATAAAAATCAATTTATGGCTTCGGGATGTATCGAAAAATTTATGGTCCAAAGCTATATAGAACGCAAATTAATATAAATTTTTTATATAATATTATTCTTTTTTACCAAAAACACACATTTTTGCCTTTCACAAACCACTAAATTAAAACAAAAGTTATGGAAAAAAGAAGATTAATTTGGAGAATAACGGCATATATGCTGTTTAGTCTCACTATGGTTGGTTTAGTTACATTCACCAGTTGTAGCGATGACGATGAAGGCGAAGAACCAGTTGAAACCCTAGCCGGAGTATACATGATGACTGATGCAATAACGACAACTGATATTGTAGATATGGAAGATAGTGTAATTATTCCTTCAGGTTCAGATGTCACAGCCATCATGGCAGGTGGAATATTTGGTGCCAGCCCATGTGATAATCCACTCAATAGTGCAATTGATATGGCTACGGATGGTAAATTGTATTTTGTTTGCATAGGTAGTGAATCAGATAAAGATGGCGTAGATGCAGGATCATGGAGTGAAAACAGCGACTTAACTACACTTACGTTAACTCTGAATTCTACTGTTGTACCGCCTCAGGGATTTGTACTTACAGTTACAGATGTAACAAAGACAGGTGCTGTAATTAATGGAACCATTGCTGGCGTTCCTATGCCTAATACTTTATTAGGAGCAATACCTGGATTTGAAGAGGTCGATTTCCCGATTATTCAATTAGTTGGCGCTGAGATTGAATTTACTCAAGTGGCAGAGCCAATGTAAAAAAATATCCTTTAACGATTTTATCCCGTTTGTTAACAGATGCTGTTTCGGACGGGATTTTTTTTGGTTGATACTTTTTTTTCGGGTATATTTTTTTGACCAGCTATATTCAGAAAACCTATTCTACCTCAATATTCTCAGGCACTTTGTAATCCCAGAGTTCCATGGAAAAGCCCCAGCGATCGATGATCTTATCTAAAAGAGTTCTTGAAATCACATAGGTATTTTTCCGGTATCCTGACATACTCTCAATATATGTTTGTAGCACTGGCTTTACTTTCGCGAAGTCCGGTATCCTGAATTGATCATAAAGGTTCTTCAGAAAATTCAAAGGCTCTTTTTCATATTCTTCGAATTTGATTTCGATCAGGTTCTCAGCAGGAATAAGAGCTTTAGTTTCCAGGTAATCATTGATCATTTGATCATATATACTGAATATCATTTCTTCCAATTCTTCTTCAGTGGCTGTTTGAAACCATAAAGTTGGCAAAAGCTCAGTGAAAAACTTCTTGGAGGACAGGAAAACAATTACCGGATTACGTAGTATAACGATGAACTTTGCTGCGGGATACATATCAAGCATCACCTTTATCCGGCCTGTGTTACAAGGATTTTTTAACAAGGGGATGTTTCCGCCAGTATTGATCATGGCTTTCTTGACCATCCTTACGTAATCCTTCTTCCAACTGGAGTATACCCGATCTGACATGCCATCCATCCGGATATATTTGTTGTAATATTCGGCATAGTCTTCCGGGAAATACATGAACTGGTAATAATTCCAAGAATTGATATTGGTTAAAGCAAATTCTTCTTCCTGGGGAAAGGCTACGTTTAATCTGACATTATCTCCTGGTCTTTTCTCCGGGATCAGTGATCGCATAATCGTCTTGAAAAGAAATTTGCTTTTCAGGTTGTTGGGGAATACTGTCTGATAGGTAGTTACATATCCCATCTGTGGATCATGGGACAAAAGATTATGTAAAAAAGTGGTCCCGGTACGCCAATGGCCTATAATAAAAATTGGATCGGATTTAAGTTTATATCTTTTACACTTTATATTAAAATATATTTTCTCATACCACTGAAAAAGGGATGATATAAAAACCACAATAGATGTCAAAAAAGTTTTTAGAAAATATTTCCCTTCTATTTTCCTACCCCATAAGGTCTTAATAAAACTAATTGGGTGGCTTCCTATCAAGGGTGATATTGGCGGTAATTTAAATTTGGCCATACGATCTATAAAAATTATTTTAATCTACTATAATCATTTATCTTTGACGCTTCATTTGAGCCTAAACTTTATAATAAAGTCAGAAAAATTTGTCGGGAATTTCCGCTTATAGTAGGTTTGGGCATTAAAAAATCCGTGATTTGAAATTAAAATCGCAGATTTCCATCATTTTCAAAATTAATGGAATACAAACAAGTATGAAAAAAAACGCTGTCTTTTCTTACGCTTATGTAATAATAGCTTATATCATAGCCATTTATGCAGGAAAATTATCCCTGGATCATATTCAATCATCTTCTGAAATTTTAAATATGCTAATCGCTGATGTTATCGCAACGGTTATCATATTTCTATTTAGCCTGATGTCCGGAAATTCCTCCTTATACGATCCTTACTGGAGTTTGATACCTGTGCCTATTGCCTTATACTGGATATATATGTTCCCGGATGGCAATCATACAAGGCATATTTTAATTCTTGTGGCCATCTCAATCTGGAGTATGCGTTTAACAATCAATTGGATAAGAAGCTGGCCGGATCTTACACACGAGGATTGGAGGTATAAGAAACTGGCTGAAGATTCCGGTCCTCTATTCTGGCTGATCAGCTTTTTGGGTATACATTTGTTCCCGACATTAATCGTATTCTTAGGTATGTTACCAGTTTTTGTAGCATCTGAGATGACTGTAGCTATAGGATTTTTTGACATAATAGGTTTGATTATTTGTCTGGCGGCAGTAGAAATTGAATATCTGTCTGATGAGCAACTTAGAAAATTCAAGTCCACCAACCAGGTAAAAGGCGCCAATATGGAAAAAGGCCTTTGGTCAGTATCGCGCCATCCAAATTATTTTGGCGAGATCCTGTTCTGGTTCGGATTGTTCTTTTTTGCTATCGGAGATCAATTTAAGGAGAATGCCTGGACGGCTATTGGATTTATCGCAATGATGATTTTATTTAAGTTTATAAGCATACCAATGATGGAAAAAAGACTGGTAAAATCAAAAACAGATTATGATAAATACCAGAAAAGGGTATCAGCAATAATTCCAATGAAGTTTTAAATATCATTTTGTAGATTGTGGCTCCCCGGAAAGTTTTTTAAATGATCCGGAGAAAAAAGTTAATTATTTTTTATTCTAATTTTCGATATACTAAATTGACGACCAATAAGTTATCACTGGCTGTCTGTAAAAATCCTCGATATGATATAAAATATGTCGTTTACCCTGAGCTGATTTTCAGTATGTATAAGTGAAGGTCTGATGCAAGCGAATAATAAGGAGAAACTATACTGGCACAATAAATCCATATCCCAGATACTGGAAGAATTTAATGTTATTCCAGAGTCTGGACTATCCTCTGATGAAGTAGAGCTCAGGCGCAAAGAATTCGGCCCAAATGAGCTTGTAGAACAAAAAACAAGAAGCGTTTTTAAGATTTTATATGCTCAGTTCACTGAAACAATGGTATTGATCCTGATCATTGCGGCCATTGTTTCTTTATTTCTCCAGCATTGGCTTGAAGCATTTTCGATCCTGGCCATCGTGATTTTATTTGCGATTCTTGGTTTTATCCAGGAATACAGGGCAGAGAAAGCTATGGCCGCCTTGAAAAAACTTGCAAAACCACTGGTCCGGGCACTCAGGGAAGGAAATATAATTGAAATATCATCATCCGAACTGGTCCCGGGAGATATTGTTTTAATTGAAAATGGAAACATAGTTCCTGCAGACTGCAGAATTATTGAGGCCCACAATCTGAGGGTCCAGGAATCAGCTCTTACCGGTGAATCCATGGCTGTCAATAAGCGTTCTGACAAACTGCAGAAAGGAAATATCCCCTTAGGTGACAGGAAGAATATGGTCTACCTGGGAACAGTAGTAACACAGGGCAGAGGGACAGCTATCGTCACGGATACAGGGATGTCTACAGAACTTGGCTCGATTGCAACCATGCTTCAGCAAGTAAAATCTGAACAGACACCCCTTCAGAAAAGACTTGATAATGTAGGAAAAACCCTGGCGATTGCCGGTGGGATTATTGCTTTCCTGATTGCCCTGTTTGGCTTCTTAAGAGGAGAAGATATAAGTGAGATGTTCTTAGTAGCTATTAGTGTGGCTGTGGCTGTTGTGCCGGAAGGTTTGCCAGCAGTAGTCACCGTAACCCTGGCAATCGGGGCGCGGCGGATGCTCGCAAGGAATGCGCTGATCAGAAAATTGCCCGCCGTTGAAACATTAGGATCAGTCACAGATATTTGTTCTGATAAGACCGGCACCCTTACTCAGAATAAAATGACGGTAACTTTTATAGGTACACCTCAGAATACGATATACCTTGACGGAACAGATTCAAACCTGAATGACATAAAATTCAATAATCCGGATCCATCACTGTCCCCAATTTTAATTGCTGCCAGCCTGTGCAATGATTCCTCAATCTCGAATGGTAACGGAGAAAATGGAAATGCGGTCATAGGCGATCCTACTGAAACAGCATTGGTGATCGCTGCTGATAAATTTTCTCTTAACAAGAACGATCTTGAGTTTTCCTTCCCGAGAATTGGAGAGATCCCTTTTGACTCAGACAGAAAGAGAATGACCACGATACATCGTATAAATGGCCAGTCAAATTCTGATCTGTTGGGCTTTGCAGGGCTTGATTCAAAAGCTGTATCACCAGCTGTGTCATTTACGAAAGGAGCATTTGACGTTTTGCTTAAGATATCATCCAAGGTTTTTATTAATAATGAAATTGTAGACCTGGACGATAACATTAGAAACACCCTTATTAAGACCAATAAGGAACTTGCGGAAAAAGGCATAAGAGTATTGGGTGTAGGCTTTAAGGCTTTTGAAGAAACTCCTGAAGACACTAAGGTAGAGAAAGACATTGTACTCCTTGGCTTATTAGGCATGATTGATCCCCCGCGTGAGGAAGTAAAACATGCGGTTATCAAATGTAAAACTGCCGGGATCAGGCCAATAATGATTACAGGCGATCATCCTTTGACGGCAAATTATATTGCCAAAAACCTTGGCATTTCCGAGGATAATCATGTTGTCACAGGATCTGAACTTGAATTGCTTTCCGATAACGAATTGCGAAAGGTAGTTGACAAGGTGTCGGTTTATGCCCGTGTTTCTCCGGAGCATAAACTAAGAATTGTTCAGGCTTTACAACAACAGGGGCATATCGCTGCAATGACAGGGGATGGTGTAAATGATGCACCTGCTCTGAAACAGGCTGATATAGGAGTTGCTATGGGTATCACTGGAACAGATGTATCAAAAGAAGCTTCTGATATGGTCCTCAGGGATGATAATTTTGCAACCATTGTAGCTGCAGTTGAAGAAGGCCGGGTTATTTATGATAACATTCGAAAGTTTGTAAAATTCTCAATTGCCGGAAACCTTGGGAAGGTATTGGTTATGATCATTGTACCTGTATTGACCATAATGATGGCAGGGCTTGGATTGGATCCGATCACGATCCCTCTGGTACCTCTGCAACTGCTCTGGCTAAACCTCTTAACAGATGGATTGCTTGGTTTGGGCTTAGGCGTTGAACCAGCCGAATCTCTGACTATGAAGCGCCCCCCCTTGTCACCAAAGTCTAATATCTTCAGCGATGGCATTGGTGGACAGATCCTGAGAACGGGATCAATTATAGGATTGATATCTATCTCAATAGGTATTATTGCCTGGGCGGATCAAAATCCCAAATGGCAAACAATGATGTTCAGTGGTATTGCATTTGCACAGATGTGGCAGGCCCTTGCAACCCGGTCTTTCAGGGACTCGGTTTTTAAATTAGGCCTTTTTACCAACAAGGTGATGTTCTATATGATTGTCCTTACTTTCTTCATGCAGCTGGCGGCATTATATATACCCTTCTTGCAGGTATTTCTTTCTACTCAAGCTCTCACGCTAAATGAACTGTTGATATGTATTGGAGTCAGTGGATTGGTATTAGTCGAGACCGAAATTGAAAAAGCCATTTCCAGGTATAGCCGGATGAAATTTTAATTCAGTCAGGGATTTTCATAATGATCATTGTATCTTGATTTAATTATAGAATTATTAATATAATTACTATGCTACCACCCTCCCCAACCAATAGGCCATCGGG
The DNA here is from genome assembly GCA_942491935.1 of uncultured Cytophagales bacterium. Classification (GTDB taxonomy): domain Bacteria; phylum Bacteroidota; class Bacteroidia; order Cytophagales; family Cyclobacteriaceae; genus JAGTVG01. The sequence continues at coordinate 244,308 of CALOCZ010000066.1, read as the reverse complement.
GATCATTGATATCATAATTAAAGGAGTTAAGATGCTGATCACAGCGCTTGAATCCATAACTGCGAGGATATTGAGGTCGTATACCTGCATTAAAATTCATATACTGATATCCCAATTGATGTGCGGATGCACCAAAAAAACCATGGACAGGTGCCTCAGTATCATCAATATAAAACAAGTTCCCCTTAATGCGTGCAGGTTGCGGATCAAAAATACTCCCCACATTAGCGCTCTGTTCATGTAAAGCATCCCAGAATTTATATGCATTCTGGGTGAGAGAATATTGATGTATGTGGATGAGGTAAAAATCATTGCTGAAATGTTCAACAAAAGATACAGGCATATATATCTTGTTGCCATTAAAATCCCTGTCAGAAATTACCGAAATCCTGTTGATATCAAATTCATGTTTAAAACAAACTCTGGTTTCAAAATCATTAACCATGAAAAATGTGTAATAACCATCCCATTTCCATCGATAATAATTTTTCTCTTCAACCGGGTCATCCACTACTACGTAAACTTCATGCCCCTGTTTTTGAATATCAGAGATAGGTTTAAAGATATAGTAGATAGAATCGATTTCAGGAACAGGCAACATTTCTTCCGGTTCGGATTCTATCATTCTCCCTTCTGCAGTATTTATGGAAAGTGTGTATGTCCTCCCAATTTCGCCAATAAATCCTTCATCGGTTTTATATATCCCAGGCCTACCTTCCAATAAGACTTCTTCCCTTCCGGCATCATCCCTGATAATTAGTAATGCACCGGAAACGGGCGGATTATTGCCTTCTGTTCCATCTGTATATGCACCACTGTAAGTTAGTTTTACTTCATAGGGACCCGGTTCATTAGTAATCAAACCATCAACTACAATTTGAGGTTCAGGCACTTCATAATCCACGGATATGGGGACTTCACAAGCCAACAGGAATATTATTCCCGAAAGGACCCAAAATTTTTGCCATATCATTTCCACCTTCCTCATTAAAACTTAAAATTATAGGTGATTGATGGAAAAGCTGTTCCGATAACCGATAATTTATAGGCCTGGGGAACTGCCCCGTTTTCAGCTTTAAAATATACTGAATATGCATTCTTCCGAGCAAATAGATTATATACGGAGAATGTCCAGCTGCCATCCCACTTTTTCTTTCTTTTCAGATTTCCGGCAAGAGTGAAACTAATGTCCAGCCGGTGATAGTCAGGAATTCGATACTTATTTCTTTCCCCATAACCTGCAACTGTAAAACGGTCTATTATGTACTTGTTTTCCGGGAATGTAGCAGGCCTTCCAGTCATGAATATATAATTAGCGGAGAATGACCACCGTCTGGTGATCTGATAATGTCCTGTAAATGATAAATCATGCGGCCGGTCATAATATGTGGGATAATATTCACCATTATTAATTGTTTCTTCCTCATTAAACCCAATCACTTTTCTTTCAGCCCTGGAATAAGTATATGCTACCCAGCCGGTTAGTTGTCCCAATTTCTTTCTGACAAAAAATTCGATCCCATAAGCCCGTCCATCTCCATGGATTAATTCTTCCTCAATATATTTATTCAGAACAAGCCTGGCTCCGTCTTTATATTCCAGCAAATCTGTAATATCCTTATAAAATATTTCTACAGAAGTTTCAATTGAATTTTCAAGGAAATTTTTAAAATACCCGATGGAATATTGATTACTGTATTGGGGCCTGATATACAAGCTGCTAGGCTTCCAAATATCAATTGGCGTAACAGCCATAGTATTTGACAGCAGGTGGATGTATTGATACATCCGGTTATATGCGAATTTTAAAGAACTGTTTGAAGGCAGCCCCATCCTGAAGCTCAGGCGCGGTTCGAATCCTCCATAAGAATTGATCACTTCGCCATTATCATATGTTTTTACGTCGATAAGTGATTCTTCTGAAATAGGCTGTCCCTCTTCATAAATATTTACTTCTGATGGACCAATACTCTGGAAATAGGAATACCTCAAACCAGCCATAAGGGAATATTTTTCAGAAATGGCCCATTCATCCCCGGCATATATTGCAAATTCATTTGCATATTCATCGGAGATAGAAATAGGTAATACCGATGATTGGGATCCAGGCCTAAGATCCCCATGTAGAAATGAATATCTGATAAAACTACCTCCAAAATTCAGTTTATTATTATCTCCGGTACCCCAGGAAAAATCAGCCTTTGCACTTATATTATCGATACCAGCATCCCAGTCAAAAGCATATTTTTCTTCTTCATTGCCCACTCCGTACTGATATTTGCTATATGCTCCCGTTAGACTGCCCACAAGATTTTCACCGAATAAGTGATTCCAGCGAACAGACAGGTTATTTGTCCCCCAGTTGTACGCTGTATCAGAAGGCAATACAAATTCATCTTTACTTGAATAATAAGAAATATGCATTGTATTCTTCTTATTGATATTATAATTCAGTTTGACATTAGCATCATAGAACCAGGCTGAACTGTTCTTTAATTCCGCATCAGGTAACAGCCTCATGAGGTAATCACTATAGGATATCCTTCCTCCTAAAGTAACTGAAAGCTTATCTTTAATTACAGGGATATCAAGTGTTAATCTACTGGCAATCATACCTATTCCGCCTTTCCCGGAAAACTTATTCTGGACCTGCTCCCTGGTTTTTACATCGAGTACTGAAGAAAGCCGTCCTCCATACTGTGCTGGAATACCTCCTTTCAACAAAGTAACATCCTGTATCAGGTCCTGATTAAATCCTGAAAAAATCCCAAATAAGTGAGAAATATTATAGATGGGCGTTTCATCAATCATGATCAGGTTCTGGTCAATACTTCCCCCTCTTACATTAAATCCGGAAGCACCTTCTCCAACGGTTGTCACCCCAGGTAACAGCAACAAAGTACGTATAACATCTGCTTCACCCATAAATGCCGGAATACCTTTGATGGTCATGATATCCAGTTTGGTTTTTCCAAGTGATACATCACTTACATTCTGGTCAATAGCTTCTTCACTGACGACTACCTCACTTAGGGTAATAACCTTATCTGCAAGTGTGAAGTTCAATGTAGTATCCCTGGTCAGGCTTAATTGCTGGATTTGTGGTTCCAGGCCAACTGAATTAGCTTCCAGAGCATATACGCCTGTCGGCATAACGATCGAATAATAGCCGTCCAGGTCTGAGGCTGTTCCCGTATCTAGTTGATGCACGTAAATGGTACTTCCAATAAGAGGTTCATCTGTATTTAAGGACCTTACAGAGCCAGAAACAACAACGTCGCGTCTGAAATTTCCCTCTTCAGTATATTCACTAAATACCTGACTTCTCTCCTGCCATGCAAGGATATATTGCCATTCAGAATAAGGAATTAGTTCAAGGCCATACTTCTGAAGTGAACTTTTTACTTCATCAATATGATTGATTTTATTTAGGGAGGTAATATTGATAGTATCTAACCATTCAGTTCGATAATAAAACTTTACTTCCAGGTCCTGCTCTGCATTTTTAAGAAATTGAATAAGGTTTGTCTGGCGGATGTTAGTTTGCTGAGTTTCCTGAGCAAAAAGGGATCCCATCCCTGTAAACAGCAGAACTACGGCTATAATAAGGTTACTGAATAAGTAGCGATATGTACCTCGTTGCTCTTTCAATTCAGTTAACTACTGGTTTTTCAATTAATACTATCTTTCGGTCATAAAACACTTCGCCGGATTTGTTAATCCCCTCGACGATTATCTCCATATCAGACATCAGATCGTTTAAATAAAATCCAAACATTGTTTCTGCATTCTGATCATATTTTAAAGCAGGATTCCAGTATACAACCGGATCAAAATTTGGCAATGTTTTTGAAATAAGATCTGCCGGCATACCATTTTGGACAATTCCCCTGGGTTGATGGAAACCGGCCATATCTATCCTCGTCCCATAGGGTATATCAATAGGCTTTTTGGTATATATTGCCACGATACCTCCACTTGCCACAGGTCCAAAATATTTCAGTTTGGCTTCTCTTACCAGGACATCAATGTTTTTCACAAGGGTAATATCCATACCCAGGATAAAATCGTTATCCTTGACGATCTTGCCATTCACAAGGAACAAAGGATCTGGTTGGATATCCGCATTCGCTGAATGATAGATCCTGATGCGGGTTTTTCCATTGAGCTTAAAGATCTTTACATTTGGCAATAACTCGATGATCACTTCCCTCATGTCACTGAGTTGAATATAATCATCGAGATCATATGACAGATCCGGTTTATCATAGATCTTATTGTCGGTGTAGAAATCCTCTTCCAGGAATTGACTTGAATCAATCAGGTGTGTGTAAAATTTTGAAAATCTTTGATCCAGACGACGGGTATTTATAAAATTACTGAATGTTGGATTAAGCCAGATATTTCCAATAATGGGTGGCGGATCAAAAGCAGGTTTAAGGTTGATGGTATCAAGCAATATGCGCTCATCTTCCCCGACATTAAGTATCAATTCATTGTTCCGGTTATGAAAATAGATGTCGTCAAATTCAAAATTTCCGTCCTGGTCAGTAAACTGAAAGCTATATCCGGGTCTTTCTCCAGTTTGTGTGAAAGTAAGTGCCCTAACGCTTAATGCCTCTTCAGTTTGTTCATCAACCACTTTACCTTTTAATCCCAGTTCCTGTTCGGGTTTATATATTGGTTGATTATAAATCAGCCTAGGATCACTGCTTAAGTCATTTATAATGTAGTTCTCCCGTAATATTTGTCCTAAGTCCTGGTCTTCAGTAGATGGAATCCCTACAAAATAGGATAAGTTTCTATAGGAGGTCAGAGCCTGATCATTGATCCGTGCATATCCGGTTACAAAATCCTGAAACTGCTTTGTATCCCGGACAAAAACGGATAATGTTGATGGCATTTCAGTAGCTACTGGATTTGTCACACGCACCTTACCTAAAAGTTGCTGACGGGGAACGTATAACATCTTATCTTTCAATATAAAAAGATTATTTTCCTTCGTCCCGTCAATAAAAACTGTCTTATAACCTAACAATCCATGATCCTGTGATTGTATGTAAATAATATTTTCTCCCGTGAAAAAGCCATTTTTATCGATAGTCAGATTTTCCACCTTATTCCTGATCCTTATTCTATCCAGTCGTTGATCTGTAAATTGCCCTTTAACGAATACATCTACATTTTTATATTGATTATAAGAATCATCGAAAAACAGACTCAGAAGGATTTGAGAAGCAACCCGATTCTCAGAGATTTTAATATAGCATTTCATTGTTTTCGGGGCTGGGAAATCAAATACTTTTTTGCGGTTTTCATCATCGGATACCAATAAGGAATAGGCATTAATTGCAGATCCTCTAATCACACAACTCCCAGTTCCATCGGGTTTGATAGAAAAATGTTTAAGGCTATCTCCACTTTGACTATCAATGATCCAGGCATTAAGAGGTTTGCCGGTTCCGTCAAAGGATTTAGAACGAACAACAATTGCATTATCAACAGCTTCCATAATCTTTCCTCCTTCGATAAATATTGAAAAGTCAGGTATTCCCGGTTTTTGAGTTTCTTTGGTTTGTATTTCTTTAATATCTTTTGGGTGAACCAGATAAACCGGGAGATAGTGAATCAACTCATCGCAAAAACCAATCTGATAAAAAGTAAATCCCCTGATCCAATACCATCCTGATGATTCGATGTTATGGGTTTCAAACTGGCCCGGGCTGGAACCATCACGGGCATCATGTTTATGATTGTATATGACATTCCCTTTCTCATCCAGCAATTCAACATAGGCTGTCTGGCTGGGCACTTTATCCTTGCCTGCTTCTGGATTGTATAAATAGAGGTTGTAGTTGATATTGGAACCTAGTTGATAATAGGGCTGATCAGATACAACGAAAGTTTGTTCCAGATCCTGACCAACACCTTGCACCAAAATCCCCAAATTCAGGAATACAATGCAGAAATAAAAAAATGCCTTACTGCTCATCCAACACATAAAAAAAGAAAACAAAGCTAATTATAATAGCTGAATAATACGTTATACAGAAATCAATAATAATGGTTGGTTAGGCAGGGGTAATATTATAAGGATTAAAATTTTCTTATATAATCACTCTTGTGCAAAAATATTTGTAGAGAACAGAAATGCAAATGTGATCAATACCAATATACCAACCAATCCATAGGTCAGCGATTCAGAACCTGTGAGGGCCACTAAAACAAGCAATATACATCCCACAAAGAGGGTGACCAGGTATCCTACAAACAAGTTAAACAGTTTATTCATCTTAAAAATTTTTATCAATACAACTAGTTGTCGAAATATAAGACAAAATGGTCTTTTTTGCCAATTTTCTGATTCTTAGTTTTTGTGTTTTGGTAGATGTCATATTTTCTTTGAGTTATAAGATGGAATGGAAATATTGCTGAACAGTTGACTCGAATTATAATTCATATGAGCATCTTAATTCCATGAAAATATTAAATTTACAATAATATGATCCGGCTTTATTGGATTCATAACAATAATATATATATTGGCAGGTATATCAATTGGTTATGACACTTCAGGATTTTCAAAAACTGCCTTCATCAGTTCAGCGCGAGTTCGTTCTGAATGCCTGCGAGCAATTATATACGGTTAGAATCGACCCGGATCTTACCATTGACCTGTTTTATTCCTATAATGGTGATTTTTTTGTAGAATTATATATTTCAAAGAAGAAGGAAAGGTTGATAAGCATCAAATCATTTTATTACAATGATCATCATTTCCGAAAATTCCTTGTAGATATTGAGATTTCGGAAGCATTCGAAATTTTGAGAAAAAAGTGATTTATTAAGGAAGGTCAGACTTCCCGATATAGATCGCCATTATCCGGGGCCAGATACACAATAGCATCTCATAGTACACCCATCGCTTTCCGGCTGGATGTCCAAAAAATATGATTTTATAGGATGGGGATCCATTTCAGGTTTCGGCGAATCAATGAACCAGAGAGCATATGGGGAATAATCCGTAATTCATTGAAGTTTAGGAAAGTCAAAAAGGTTTTAATCAATCAAAAGGGTTGTGAAAGCCAATAGGTTTTGAAAATTTAAGGTACATTATTCATCAGAGATCTGAATCTAACTGCTGCTGAGATCTAAGGTAAACTATTGAATTCGTATACAATCAAAATGCTTAGATAATGCATGAATATGGATTTTTACTCTTTCCCGTTTCATTAGACTTATTAACAATCAAAATAAATTAAGTTTAGAAATCCATATTTTTTTAGGAGCTGAACTATTCTACGAATTAAGATCACAAACCAGAATTTAATGAATAATTCAGGTTCAATGGAGTTCGAATAAGCTAAAAGATCGGAAAGAGAAGAATTTAGAAGGCAGTTCGATATTTTATCAGGAATAACTAAGTCTGTACTGATTCGAATTCTTTTTCAACAGGGATTTCTTCTTCGATGAAGTACATGTCGATATCTCCTACATTTTTGGCATAGATCTTACCCCGGTGGTGACATTTATATTGATCTTTAACCAACATATAGGTTGCTTCTGAAATGTTTACCTTTCCAGGTTCCCCATTTGATTCCATCCTGCTGGCGATATTTACGGTATTTCCCCAGATATCATAGGCATATTTCCTTTTACCAACCACACCGGCAACAATGGGACCGGTATGTATTCCAACACGCAGGTCCCAACCTACTTCACCTTTCTCAGCTAACTCCTGTTTCCTTTTATTTATGAAGTCCTGCATAGCCAGCCCGGCCTTTACAATATCTTGTGGATGGGTCTTATTAGGAAGCGGTATACCCCCTGCACACATATACGCATCACCTATTGTCTTAATTTTTTCAAGGCCGAACCTGCCTACAATATCATCGAAGGCATGGAAATAATCGTTAAGGTGTTCCACCAGTTCATTAGGGGTCATCCCCTGGGATATCGAACTAAAGCCTTTGAAGTCCGTAAAAAGCACCGACACATGCTCATAATATCTTGGAGTGGCTTGTCCTTCAACCTGCAGTTCCCTGGCAATTTCCTTTGGCAATATATTCAATATTAAGTTCTCTATCTGGATTTTCTGACGATCAAGTATCTTGAAAGTTTTCACTTTCTCCCGATAGCTGTACAGCAAGATTGCCACAATGATCAATACCAGTACAATTCCAACAAGAAAAGCCCGGTTAGCAGTCTTTTGCCTTCTCATCTCGGATTCCTGCAACGCTTTTTCTGTGGTCAACTGGTTGATTTCTTCCTCTCTCTTATCAAGCTCATATGTAAACTGCATCCGTTCGATCTTTTTATCGTTTTCCGCATTATAAATCTCATAATTTATCTCAGTCAGCAGGTTCTGGTACTTGAAAGCATTACCATAGTCACGCAACTGAGAATAGGCAATGGCCAAACCTTCATAGGCTTGTTGTCGTTCTTCAATAGCTCCTATTTCCTCTGATAATTTTTCCGCTTCTAAAAATCTAGATAAGGATTTTTTAAAATCAGAGGTAAGCTTATAAGTATTGCCTAATCCAATCAGGGATTGCGCCATCTGCTTTTTGTCCTGATTTTCGGCTGCGATTGCATACGCATCCTCATGAAACTTTACAGATGATGGAAATTCACCTCTTGTTGAGTATAATATTCCAATTCGATTTAAAGCATATGGAATTGTTCCACTACCATCTATTTCGAAAGCATCTAAAGATCTTTCATAATAAAACAGGGCGGAATCATAGTTTTCAAGCTTATAGAATAATTCCCCTAAATTTACTGAAGAGGTTCCAACGATATCATATTCACCTAATTCCTCACTTAATTTCAATGCTAAAGAGAAGTATTCAAGTGCATTTTCATAAGTTTCTGCATCTTCAGAATATATACTCCCAATATTTATATAAGCTGAGGCCATTCTGAGTTTATTTCCAATCTCCTCAGCTACTTTAATCGCCCTAATATAGTATTCCACAGCCGAGGCATTATCACCCTGGTCAAAATAAACAGATCCCATATTATTCAGTATATTGGAAACACCAGCTTTGTCTCCTATGGAATCAAAAACAGCAAGCGATTGTTCCCAATTTTCTAAAACAGAAATGTAATCAGATTTTGCAAAATAGGCCATCCCCATGTTCTTCAAAGCATAAGCTACTCCTTTTCTGAATTTAATCTTACTTGCAAGATCCGAAGCCTCCATAGCATACATGATGGACATATCAGGTTTAGTATCCCAAAGTGAATAACTTAAATCGTTTAACGTATTGACTTTTGTAGAATCATCTTTGAGAGTCTCAATGATTGCGATTAAACTATCTTCTGTATGATCCTGCGCAAATCCAGGCAATAAATGGAAGACAATTAATGTGACCAGGAAGAAGTATTTAATCTTCATTCGGTTTTGATGTCGGGAACAATTTTAAAAGTACAAAATATTTGATAAAGATGCCACACTTTGGTGTAAGCATCAGATTATGATATTTAAACCAAAAAAAAGGGAATTGTTATATTCCCTTTTCTTGTATAAAATTATCATTTATTGCTTTATGAAACGATATAGTCTATCCTCTGAATTAATACTTAACTTAATCAGATAAAGGCCATAGTTCAATTTTGAGACATCAACTTCCAGGCTATTAGAATAAGCATTCCAGGAGGCATCTAACCTTAACATTTTTCCTTGCGAATCTATCAATTCGATTTCTGACATTACTTCAGGGTTTCCTGAAAATGCAATATTGAACTTATCTTTTGCCGGATTCGGATATATTACTACTGTACCACTTTCTAAACCTAATCCGTCTTCTTCAAGTAAAGCATCTGATGTTTCAACAGTAATATCGGCAATTCGGGCACCTTCAAGATTATTACACCCTCCAACTCCTGCATTTGCAGCCTTTGAGGCGGATGTTTTATGCCAGGAATCCAGGTTTCTAACCTCCCAGGTTATTTTCTTTCCATCAAATTCAATTGGAAACACGTGTTCCCCCTGATCGAACCATTCAGGAGGCAAACCATTAAAGACTTCACCCGGACCAGTAATAGTATTATTATCACCCAAAGGAATATACACCCGATATGGATTATCATTAATGTATTTGAAGTATACTGTATAACCATTTCCATCTGGTTTTTCTTCTACACATTGAGTATATGTCCGGATCTTTTTAGCTTCATTACCATATGGATTAATATAAAGTTGTCCTAGTCCGGTATAATCGATGATATAGTTTAATTTTGATGACACAGAACCACGCAAAATATCGAGTGAGCCTTCTGTAATATCATAATACCCAGGCTCTTCGCCTTCTGGGTATCTTAATAATGAACCAGATAACACTTCACCTGATGCCAGTAGATTAACATCGTATATTGGCACAAATGTTGGATCAGCCTCACCTGAGTTCTTATAATAATCCTCGGTGCTAATTGTTATATTTCTTGCAAGAATAGAAGCAGATGAATAAGTAATCTCTAATATTCCATCTTGAAGTATATAATTGCTCTCATTAGTGCCCGCTAATGATAAACCTGATGCAATAACTATATGACTTCCAACATTAAAATCCTCATAGGTAACGCTTGATGCCTGCAGGTAAACATCGTCTTCAACACTTACAATCCCAGCAAGACTGAAATTGAAATCATTATTTATTACATTGGCATTACCATCGTACGTCTTATCGCCCGCATTATCAAATGTAGCAGTCAACTCCTTTGCCAGAATTGACGCAGATTCATATTCGAGATCCAAAGGATTCAGGGGTAAACTATAATTATCTTTTGCCTCCCCCTCCAATGATAAGCCTGAGGCCGTAACTATATGACTTCCCACATTGAAATCAGCATACGTAACGCTTGTTGCCTGTAGGTAAACATCGTCCAATGCACCCAATGGTTACAATCCCAGCAAGATTGAAAGCGTAATCATCATTAATTACATTAGCATTACCATCGTAAGTCTTGTCACCCGCATAATCAAAAGTAGCGGTCAACTCCTTTGCCAGAGATTGCAGCAGATTCATATTCGAGATCTATTAGATCCTCAGGGGTAACATATAGTTATTCTTTGCACTCCCCTCCAATGTTATGTCTGAGGCTGTAACTATATGACTTCCAGCATTATAATCAGCATACGTAACACTTGTTGCTTGCAGATGAACATCGTCATCAGCGCCGTCAACACTTACAATCCCATCAAGAATTAAGGTATAATCATCGTTTAATACATCGGCATTTCCATCATAGGTCTTATCTCCAGCGTAGAACAATGTTGGAATCAATTCTTTTTCAGTTATAGAGGCTGTGGTAGTAACCACTGCGTTTTCTAGAAGTGTATAATTATCAGCTGCTGTAGTTCCGCTCAGGGAAACTAAAGATAAATCATTGGCTGTAACAGTATGTTCTCCGACAATATAATTTTCAAATGTCACACTTATGGCTTGTGGCTTCACTAAATCCTGTTCTCCGGATATAACTTCGCCATCTCCAAAGCTCAATGTATATGACTCAGCCAAATTGTCGCCATCGTAAACTTTGTCCTCAGCTGCTAAATACACATTCAATAGGGCAGGCAATATCTTCAGTGTTTTCCCATCTGCAATACCCTCATAATTGGCTTCTACTACCTTAGCCACAAGTGCATAATCTCCCACATCTTTCGGAGCGGGAGGAATCTCACCATCTAAATAAGGTTCTCCGTCATAAGTAATCACCACATTGATCGGGGAATCCGTTGTTGCTTCTGAAAGATCATATAGCGGATCCGAAGTTACAGTAATTGACGGTGCTGTTCCGTTATATACTTGTTCAAGCAGATCGCCCTGAGTGAACTGATCGAAAGCAAGAATCACATCCTTTTTATCTACAGTAAGTGCGGATGAATTTATCGTAACCTTATAGTTCAACTCATTCACTCCCTCTTCAAAGGTAATTGTTGGTATTATGGCATAGTCCTCGTTAAGATTTGCTTGAGGATTCTCCTCCGTTATGACCTGATCACCTAATTTGATCTCATAACCGACAGTATAGCCTTCATCATTTATCAACATTCCTGTAAGACCAGTAGTTGTAATGTCAGGATCCGGTGCATTATCCAGTGTTACCTGTACTTCATTGTTCTTATCTGGCAATGCTTCACTGTATTCTATATCATATTCCGGATTGACTAGTTCAACAGTTACATCCCTTGGATGAATTAACAAGTCACCGTCAACATAGGATGGATCAAAATTCCTGTTCACCAGAGCGGCTGGATATATGAACCTGTATTCTTCATCTTCAGTATCATTGGCCTCAATACTGGAAATTAAATTTACCGGGAATACATTGATCTCATCAGGTGTACCAACTGATATATCACTCTGGTTGATGAGCATCACGGATTTTGTTACATTATCATCATCTACAAGACTGGTTTCTCCTTCATTGATAAAAGATTTCGCATTGATGAATGATTTTGAATTGATGAAAGACTTCGCGTTAATAAAGGATTTCGCGTTAAGGTTTATCTCTCCCGATGTCCCGTTATTTGTAGTATTTATAAAGGCCTTCGCATTGATGAATGCCTTCATGTTAATGAATGACTTGGCATTACTTTCCGGATTACTTGGATCCGGATCATAGAAGTCGATTAGAAATGTACCATCTACCAATCGCTGTCCTCCATCTACATATAGCGGTTCATCCAAAGGATTATCCACATCAAAATAGGTCCCGGCCAATCCTTCGTCAACTTCTATAATTGTATTAATAAAGGATTTCGCATTTATGAAGGATTTCGCATTATTATATACCGACTCTGAAACAAAGTAGGTGGTATTAATAAATGACTTGGCATTGATAAATGACTTGGCATTTTTCAAGACCAGAATAGGATCAGGTTCATCAGTATTCACTGGGCCATAATATAGATTCAATTTATTCAGTAACTTCCGGAGGTGCTGCAAGATTCGGGTATACCGTATAATTATAATCTTGATTGCCATCATCTGTAATCTTAAACCTTTGTTCATTTTCACCTACAAGCAAGAAATAATGGTTGATATCGATATAATCCCCGTAAGTAAGATCAAGATCCTCCGCAATAACTTCAATATTTAATGGCTCTATACGCATCTGGCCATTTTCGAATTGAAGATTAAAAGTCTCGGGTACGGGGGAAGGATCATTCTCCAAAGTAACCAAAGCTGGTGTCATTGGCGTGGATCCAATAACCTCGGAGGTTTCCCAGTAATCCTCTCCTTCGCTTACTTCTGCAGCAGTTTTATCTGAAGCTGAATTAATCACAAGTTTATTGTTCAGAAATCCCTTAACCTGATTGATCAATGCGAGATCCTCTGGATCATTTTGATCGAGTAATTCATTATTTTTATCTCTAAATTCCACAAAATCAAAATTGATATTCTGTCCACTGACCTCGTCCAGGTCCGGCGTATCAGTGAAAGGATTTTCTCTGCGTACTTTTTATATACATCGATATCCGTTGCATTTTTATTCGCACTGATAATTACGGTATTCTGGGTATCAAAGAAATATACCGGATCAGACAACCGCGCTATGTCATCTAATGACACCGCTGGATTTTGTAGTTGTAATGGTAGATCACCAAGGAAAGGTGGTACAGTTGCTTCGACAGTATATAATCCATTTTCATCAGGGCCGGTAATAATGAGATTTAATAGTTCTGTACCCTCTGTTCCTCCCAGGAAAATCTTGATATTCTGTATATCATCTTCGCTGAGATATTCTGCTTCAATGGTTAATATTATGGTTACTTGACCAGGTATACCATTTGGATCCTCCCCACTTGCAGGCTCATACACAAAGTCTCTAATTACAGGTTTAGGTGCTATATATGGTTCTAATATTTTATCTGCTTGAATCACGCCATCTCCACCTACCCAGGGAGAATTAGAGGCAATTGGGACTGCCTCGGTTCCAATAATAGTTTTAAAATCAGGTATGCTTTGGTTCAAATCCCTTTGTGCCTCCAGATATAGGGCAGCAACTCCCGCAACGTGAGGAGCAGCAGCAGATGTTCCAAAAAAAGTATATAATCCTCCGACAGAGGTTTGTACCCTATTAGGCCCAGTAATATCCGGTTTGTTCGCACCTATTAGATTTGGATCACTAGAGCCCCTGGATGAGAAACTTTCAATGACAAGATCATCATGATTTGCCGCAGCAACAGTTATTGCGTTTTCATTGGCTGCCTTGCCAAAAATTGTGGAATTGCCCCGATTGTATTGCTGGATAAATCCGCTTTCGGTCAAACTACCCGGACTTTGAAAAACAATGTACTTAAAACGTACATTTGGATTTCCAGAAAGGTTTTCTGGCATCTCAATTACAAGATTTGCCGTTGTCTGCTCTGTCACAACTGTAAAAGCAAGTATTTCAATCGGATCTTCACCAATATTATTCCTATTGAATCCAAAAAGAATATTACCATTAGGATCAGCAACGTAAATGTCCATATCTACAAGAGAACCTTGAGGATTTCCGTTAGGTTCAGGTTCATCCGAATAAAAAGGAGTATCCCACTGCAATCCAATGAGGTAATCTCCTTTCTTCAACTGGATTTCCTGAAGAAAATCTCCACTTCCGAAATCATGCTGAATGCTCCCTTGTTGTGTACTAAACTCTGATTCAAATCCGGAATCATAAAAATTCCCGCCAGAGGTAACATATATAATATTACTATTGGTGACCACTTCATCAATTGCCTGAGAGATCAATCCTTTTTGTTCATAAGATCCACCCTCAAAAAAAGGATCCGTTATGTAGGTAATATCATCCACGATAACGTCACAATCCGCATCCCGGAGCTCTAAAATTCCATCCGCAAAATCACTTTCACTAACAAATCCTGTTCTAAAAGCTAAATCACATCCTGGGCAAACATCCCAGATTATTTCCATCATCGCCCTGCCCTCATCCGTTCCCTGATATGGATATTCACCAACAATATCAATATTTTCCGGAAGCTCTCCCGGGGATGGGTCAGGATCAGTCCCCTTAAAAAAGCTATCGGAAAGAACACCAACTTTGATGCCCTGACCGCTCAATTCAAATTTGTTTCGTGCATCAAAAGATTTCTGGGCGGCATCCCCTTGAGTGATAATACCAGTATTTCCAAAAATAGCAGGGAATGCAGGTCTGGCAAAATTCACGATGTCTTCCCTTGCATTAAGGTCTTCCAAATATTGAATTGGAAAATATACGGTTATTATTAATTCATTCCCACTCACATGAACTATATCCGATTGTGGAACACCAAATCCTCCAGCAGAAATGGGATCGGCCACAGGATCTTTCAGTAATTGTTGTAAATTACCGAGCTGACCTTCTACAGCGATTACATCTATTAATACCTTGGTTTTATCATTACTGATCTGAAAAATATTATTTGATTCTGGAATTTCTGTTTGATTAGCCAGTGATGTTAACTCAGCCCCAATCAATTCTAACACTTTTGAATAGGGATTGATATAAGGCAAGATGTCTGATTCCTTAACACATATTTGTGAGGAATTGACACTTGAACTTTTCATCTTTTCACTATCGTCGGGAAGTGTTAATATCCATTCGCACTTATCATTTTTATCAAACTCCTCACTCATCACATTGTAATGCCTGCCTGGCTCAAATGTGGTTATGCCGTTCTTTTTTGCCTGGCCATAGTTGTACACCACAACACGATTGCCCTCTTCAACCGAAAATGCTTTTTTGCCTTTGTTTTCATATCCGAAATTGGCTTTGAACTTTCCATTTCCAACATATTCAATACATTCCACATAAAGATCAATATCATACTTCACCTTCTGACTGAAAGCTGCGAGCGGAACTAATAAAATAAATAGCAGTAAAAGGCTGAAAGATCTTAGACCTTTAGATATAGCCAATGGTTTCAATGTGAATTCGTAAAATCTTTTCATACGGGTCGTGTTTGGTGTTTAAAAACCTTCTCTTGGTTAATTGATGACATGAATTCGTAATTTTCAGGGCAGTCATCTTAGTTAAATACAATCAAAAACTGATAAAATTAAAATCTACAATCTTCAAATATATGAAAAATATAATGAATAGTCAACGTATATTTTCTGCCTTTTTCTGTTTAAAATAATCTTTCTTTATGTACCTGGTAAAGGCAAGAATAAAATCGATGACAAATTTATACTTTATCTTATTTAAATATTCTTCAAATAATCCAAAAAAAAGTTGAAATAATTTAAATAATATTGTGCTGAATGTAACAAAAATTACAATATAAGTCAATAAATATTTTCTTCTTTTTTTTAAGAATTGAGCGAAATTCATTAGATTGCCTATAGCTGACTATTTTTTGGGCTTTAAACTTTTGATGTGGAACATAATATCCCCAACGGCCTTGAATTGGACGACAACTCTTCTGTTGCCGTTATAGGAGGAGGTCCTGCTGGGAGTTTTTTTACTTATTTTGCCCTGGATTTCGCACAAAGGATCGGTATTGATATCAATATCGATATCTTCGAAGCCAAGGACTTTCAATGTGCCGGACCATCCGGATGTAACCACTGCGGCGGTATCGTTTCTGAATCTTTAGTGCAGATGTTGTCTACCGAAGGGATCGTGCTGCCACACAATGTGATACGGAAAGGAATCGAAACCTATACCTTGCACCTGGAATCGGGAACTGCCGTAATCGAAACCCCCTTTCGGGAGCAACGGATTGCAGCTGTATACCGCGGATTCGGGCCCAAAGGATCCCATGAAGATGACCAGGAGAGTTTTGACAATTACCTTTTGCAGCTATGCGAGAAAAAAGGAGCCAATATCAAAATTGAAAAAGTAACAGGCCTGGAACGGGAAGGAAATGGCATCAGGTTAACGTCGCTGAAAAGTGGGGAAAAGAAATATGACCTGGTTGTGGGTGCTGCAGGACTGAATCCTAAAACCCTGGCATTATTCAAATCGGTTTGCCCCTCCTACCTGTCACCCGAAACCACTAAAACCCATATCTGCGAATTTTACCTGGATCCGGAAGTTATTGACGAATACTTTGGGAACTCAATGCATGTTTTCCTGCTTGATGTACCTAACATCAAATTCGGGGCATTAATTCCAAAAGGGCATTATGTAACGCTTGTCTTGCTCGGAAATAATATCAACAGGGAGATCGTAAAAAGCTTCCTTGAAACAAAAGAAGTGAAGGCATGCTTTCCTCCTGATATAGATCTTAATAAAATAATTCCCTGCTTTTGTTTTCCAACAATTAATATAAAGGCTGGAAAATCAGCTTATGCTGACAATGTAATTTTGATCGGAGATGCCTCCTCTTCCAAATTGTATAAGAATGGAATTGGTTCTGCATATGTTACTGCCAAGGCGGCAGCCAAAGCGGCTATATTTGATGGCATATCAGAAAAGGATTTCAAGAAATCGTACCAAAAGGTTTGTAATGAACTAAACCTTGACAACAATATTGGCAAAGGAATTTTTGCACTTACTACTGTTATTCAGAAATCTAATCTTCTGAAAAAGGGACTGTATAATATGGTGGTCAATGAACAGGAGAAAAGCAGTGAAAAACGCCGGATGAGTTCCATTCTCTGGGATACATTCACCGGAAGTGCTCCCTATACTGACATACTTAAAAGAGGCATGCATCCTTTGGTCGCTTCTACCCTTATATTGAATACTCTAAAAAGATCGTCAAACGGAAAAATTAAATGAAATGAGAAATAATACCCTGGGCCGGCATTACAAAGACGGCGAAATAATTATAAAACAAGGCACAGTTGGTGATTGTGTGTATGTGATCCAGAAAGGAAAAGTCGAGGTCATAAATGAATCCGAGGGAAAGGACGTAAAAATAGCAGAATTGGGGGAAAAGGAATTTTTTGGTGAAATGGCCCTGTTCGAGAAGGATGTCAGATCATGTACCGTTCGTGCTATCGGGGAGTCTAATATATTGACTCTTGATAAAAAGAATTTTTATAAAACCATACAGAAAGATCCTTCCATAGCTTTTCGACTACTGGAAAGAATGTCTGCTAGGCTCAGGGAAACCAATAAATTTGTTACGATCTAATAAAATTAGATTAAAATATTAAGAAACCTGGAACATGAACGGTCAGAATTATCCCATTATTTGACTGATCAGGGATTTTTCAGGTATATAACCTACATTTAACTTATTCGGGCTATGAAGATACCTGATCCTGCATACTATTGATTTCAATCTGTTTTAAAAGATTGGTGAAAATGATGTGATGGAATGGAAGAAAGGTATACCAATATAAATTGCCCCATATGCCCTTCGTCTGATAATAAGCGGTTGCGGTCAGTTTTCGCTTTCCGTTTTCCTCGTTCACCATAAATTCCAACCAGGCCATTCCTGGCAATTTCATTTCCGCTCGTAATAGTAATCTACTATTTTCAACAATTTCCTCTACCCGCCAGAAATCTATCACATCGTTTAATCGAAGTGTTGTGGCGCTTCTCCTTCCCCTCGAAATACCCACACCCAACAGTAATCGGTCCATCAATCCCCTTAATTTCCACATCCAGTTGTTTCGAAGCCAACCTTCTTCTCCACCGATTTTACAAAATGATCGAAACAATTCTTCTTCCGATCTGTCGGTCAACCTGGAATAGGAGCTTATAAATTTAGGTTTTGTTTTAAGGTCACTTAATTTTACAGCCAATTCATGCTCGCGGGGATACTCATCAGACCACCTCGTAATGACCTCATCATGCTCTTCTTTCGACATTGCCCTTAAAATTGAGTCTCTGAATTTGAGCGGTGTATAAAAGGATTTGATATGATCCACCTTATTCTGACAAACCATCTCAAACCGCCCCCTGATGATCATGGAACGGATGATTGATTCAGGCAAGGGTGTAACCAGACTGGCAAGATAGGAGTAAAATTTTGGATAGGAAACCAAGGTTCTGAAATATAACTTTTTTTTATTCAGAAGTTCAGAAAAAACCTTAAACATCTCCTCATACGTAAGCACTTCGTCACCACACACATCATACTGGCTTCCTATGGCCTCCTCTGTCTCAAGTACTCCTACAAGCACATGCATCAAACTTCGAAGGCTAATCGGTTGCACTTTATTTTGGGACCAGCTGGGTAAAAGTATTATTGGAGATTTCTTGATGAGGTTATTCAACAAATCATAAAAAGCACTTCCCGAGCCAATAATAGTTGCAACACGCAACTGGATTATAGGAATAGTAGTCTTTTTAAATTCCTCTGGGATCTGGCTTATTTTTGATTGAATGGGGTCATTCAAAGAAGCTAAATCTATTATAGTACTTAAAAGAATAATTCTCTTAATGCCTGCCTCATCAGCGACCTCACGAAAATTCTTTGCGGCATTAAAATCGGTAGTCCTGTATTTTTTATACCCAATAAATGAAGGATGAATAAGATAATAGGCCGTGTGCACACCGCTCAGTGCTTTCGTAAGCTGTTCCTTTTTTAGAGCATCAGCAACCACCGTTTCAGCTTCCGGCCACCGTTCTTCACACTCGCCGGTGTCAACCCTCGCCATGACCCTGACCTTATACCCTCTTGCAAGAAGTTCCGGTACAAGCCTCCCACCAATATATCCTGTTGCCCCGGTAACCAGAACAGTGCCAATTTCAGGTTTGGGTGTGGTCGTTAAATCTGAACATAAAAGGTCGCTTCTTTCCCAACTCATCGCTTGATCAATATATGCTAAGTAACCTGGTTTCTTCCTGTTTTTTAGTGGTTGCAATTATATAGAAAAATAATCTAATCCACCGGGTTATATTCAGCCTTTAAAACAATGCTAATATAGAATATTTATTCTATAAATAGACCAAATCCAGACTTTTGTAGTGATGTAATGATATGCATCAGATTAATTTCCAGGGTAACGATTGTTGCCGGCAATTAATATAAAAAAGTACCGAAGGTGGGAATCGAACCCACACTCCCGAAGGAACACGATTTTGAGTCGTGCGCGTCTACCAATTCCGCCACTTCGGCAATTAGCTGGAACACAAAAGCAACTAAGCTATCCGGTCACTTGAGCATCCACTAAAGCAGGTTTTAGCTCAATCCTGTAACTACAAATCCCTGCGATACGGATCGCAAATTTCATTAAAGTTTAAATAAATTCCAATGGTTCTGAAATTTTTAACCGATACCCCAGGTTAATGGACAGGATTGGCCTGATCATATCAAAGTACTACCAACACGTCTCAAATAGGTCGCTCTTCATCAAAATTTATCATAACCGGAGAATCAAAAGAAAGTCCCATCAATTCAGAAGCACTGCCTTTATTGATCCCAATCTCAAGAAATCCATTGCTGTTGAATACCACGAAGCATTCCCCAGGCTCAACAGAGGCGTAACCGGAATGAATGGTCCTTAATGTTTCCCGTCCGAATTTGATTTCAAATCCTCTATCTTTTAATAAAATATTAAAGATCTCCTGGTCAATATTTGTGATTGCATTCCCAAAATGATCAATCTGTATCACATTGCCAGAGATTTGCTTTTTAGTCGCTTTAAGCTGACGACCCAGCATTCTTTTGAAATCGGTGATAACAATACCCAAATCCTCCATCGCAGCCCCTCCTGCAAGCATCGCAGTCGCCCTGCCCATTATGTCCCTGGATGGAAAAACAGAAGATTCAATATCCGGATTACTCAGTTTAACTATTTTTTCTGGATGATCCTCGCTGATCAGGCTGAACAATCCATTATCAGCACCAATGAAATAATGCCCTTCTATATTTATTATTATATAATTATCAGATTCACGGTCAACTGTATTTACAGCTACCAGATGTACTGTTCCAGGTGGAAATTCACGAAAAACAGATCCTAACACATAAGATCCATGGGTAATATCAAATGGGGTAATGGAATGGCTTAAATCTACAATTTCCAGATCAGGATTAATCCCCAGAATTCTGGCTTTCACGGCAGCGACATAATGATCATTATCCCCGAAATCCGACATAAATGTGATGAGAGCCATAGAAGCCAAAAAATTATTATGTAATTTTGTTCAAACAAAAGTAAGTATTAAAAGTAATATTATATTTAGAAAATAAAGTTTTAGCCTTTGGTAGAAAAAATCATAACCTTAGAAAACATTTCATTGTTGGATTTTCTCGGTGTAGAAAATCAGAATATTTCAGAATTATCAAATCATTTTCCATCAAGTAAAATTATTTCAAGGGGGAATGAGATCCGAATTAAAGGACAGTCAAAGGAAATAATCCGAATCAATGATATTTTAAATTCACTTCTGAACCATTACCACAAATTCGGAAAAGTCACAAAGGATAATGTAAAATCATATCTCGAACGGGATACGCTGGATGATCTGTTTGCTAATGAAAATGTATTGATCTATGGCACACGGGGCTTTATTATTAAGCCTAAAACGACCAATCAGAAAAAGCTGGTTGAAGCTGTAGCCAAAAATGATCTGGTATTTGCCCTGGGACCATCAGGGACAGGAAAAACTTATGTTTCTGTGGCAATGGCCGTAAAGGCCCTCAAGAACAAAGAGGTGAAAAAGATCATCATCACAAGGCCGGCAGTTGAAGCAGGCGAGAACCTTGGATTTTTACCCGGAGACCTCAAAGAAAAAATCGATCCCTACCTTCGGCCTGTATATGATGCCCTGGATGATATGATCCCTTTTGAGAAATTAAAATATTATCAGGAAAACAGGATTATTGAGATTGCACCCCTTGCCTATATGCGTGGTCGGACTTTGAACGATGCATTTATCCTATTGGATGAAGCCCAGAATACAAGCGCTATGCAAATTAAAATGTTCCTGACCAGGATGGGACCCAACAGCAAGGTTATTATAAATGGCGATCTCTCTCAGATCGATCTACCACCACATACAAAATCAGGACTCAAAGAAGCCGTTAAGATCCTCAAAGAAATTAAGGGTATATCCTTCATTCACTTCACCTCGAAAGATGTGATCCGGCATAAAATTGTCAAAGACATCATCGATGCTTATCAGAAGGCTATTGATAACAAGGAAAATCAGGAAAAAGCTTGATCACAGTAAAAGAAATAAACAATAAGAAAGACCATAAAAAAGCCCAGGAAATCAGGCATGCAGTTTTTGTAATAGGTCAGAATGTGCCAGCAGAATTAGAAGTGGATGAGTTTGAGACGGAAGCCATCCATTACCTGGCCTTTCTAAACAATAACCCGGTTGGAGCGGCAAGGTGGAGAATTACAAACGAAGGTGTGAAACTCGAACGGTTTGCAGTTCTGGATGAATACCGAGGCAGGGGAATCGGATCAGCCATGGTTGAAAAAATACTGACAGACATTAAGCGTGATCCGGAAGCGAAAAATAAAGAGATATACCTGCATGCCCAGTTAGATGCGGTCTCTTTATACCGCAAATATGGGTTCGTCAAATATGGGAATATGTTCGATGAGGCCGGCCTGATGCATTATGCCATGAGATTACCCAAATAAATACCTGGAGTTTAACCATTTTTTGCGGGCAATGGTTAATACAAGAATTACTTTTTATTAAGGACTAAACAAGCAATTCAAGCGGTACGGATCTGTTCAAATTCGCTCATCATTTCTCTTTACTTAAATCAGAATATTTCGTAAATTCCTGATCCAATTTATTCAACCATGCTATACTGGATCCGGTACCCTTTTATACGGATAGCTATATCATTTTCAGGCGGTATTTTACTGAATACCTATGTCAAATTACCCCCTTCAATATTGCTGGGACCTATAATCAGTAGTTTGGTTATTTTTTATTTATCTCAGAAACATTTCACAAAAGATAACTTCCGGAAATTCAATGTACTTATAAGCTTATCTGCTTTTATATGCATCTTTTTGTTAGGGTGCATATATATACATTCCAGAGATATCTCAAATTGTCCCAACCATATTTTACAGATTAATGATGATATTGAGTACTATGAAGCAACGGTCATCGATGCTCCTGATACCTCCGGAAAATTTTGTAAAGTACTATCCAAAGTTAAAAGAATTCGGTCCAACGGAATTTGGAAACATGCCGAAGCTAAAATATTAATGTTCCTTCCCAAAACTGAAGCTCTGACTTATGGGCAATCCATTTTGGTTTTGGGGAAACCTCAAAAGATATCTCCCCCTTTAAACCCTGATGAATTTGATTACCAGAAACATATGCATTATAAAAGCATTTCCCATCGGCATTTCATAAAACCAGGAGGATATATATTGACTGATCTGCTAAATGGAAGACTATCGATAAAAGGTCTTTCCTTAAGGATCAGGGATCATTTATCCCGAATTATAGATTCATCTATTACGGATAGAGAAACCAAAGCAATAATGCTGGCTTTAATGACAGGCCAAAGAGACTATTTAAATGAAGATAATTACAATTCGTTTGTTCAAACCGGGATAATACATGTACTGGCTATATCAGGATTACATGTTGGTATAATCTATATGTTCCTGATCTTCTTGTTGAAGCCCCTTCACAGGAAGAAGTGGAGTAAATCGCTCAGCTACTGCCTGAAGATATCCATTCTTATAATTTTTGCCTTTACTACCGGATTATCGCCATCGGTCATGCGGGCTACCCTGATGTTTATCATTATGATTATAGGGAAAATGCTGAACCGGAACAGCCACATCCTGAATTCTGTTTTTTCGTCTTTTTTTTTATTACTGTTAATTGATCCTTTCAAACTGTTTGATGTTGGATTTCAACTTTCTTATTCCGCGGTTTTAGGGATTATATTATTTCAGCCTTTAATTTTTAAACTGATTGAGTTCAGGTTTAAATTTTTCATCTGGATATGGCAACTATCCACGGTCGCAATAGCCGCACAATTTGGGACTTTGCCATTTTCATTATATTATTTTAAGCAATTTCCGACGTATTTCCTGCTTGGAAACATATTTGCCATCCCTTTTGTATTTATCGCTACTATTTTGGGCTTTATAATGATACCTGCCTCCTTTATCCCCTATATTTCACATCCAATTACATCCGCTATTGAATTTATAACGGTTTATTTCCTCAAATTGATCTCAGTTTTACAATCCTTGCCTTACGGATTGATAAAACCAATACAAATCGAAGTCTGCCAGGGGATTATGCTGGCTGCCTTAATAATGAATTCTTATTTAGTGATAAGAATCCGAAACTGGAAATTACTCTTCCTGTCTCTGGGATGTGTTATTGTTTTTATAGGTTTTGACATAAAGGATAAAGTCTTATCCCTTAATGAAAAAGGGATAATTATCTATAATTTACCAAACATTTCATGTTTAGAGCTTGTTGATGGCAATACAAGCTTTATAATATTGAAAGATGTTTCCAAACATTATATCGACAAAATCAATTATCATGTAATAAACCACATTCTCAGACAGAAAAGAAAAACTGAATTATCAGATTATTCAGAGATCTCAAAAAAGCTTCCAATAATTAAAAAGGATGGGCATTTGCTGATTTGCTGGAATGGAAAATCTATTGCTATTTTGAATGGCGATAATGACATAAAGAAATTGAAGGGTATGAATATCGATTATATGGTGATTTCAAATTCTAATACAATTCCTGAAGATCTCAGGAATTTAACACATAGAAATGGAAAAATAATCTGGGATTCATCAAATTCCTATGGTATACGTATGGCTGGGCGGGAACAGTTACATGAATCAATACACCTTGTACCAATTCATGGCCCATTTATTGAACAATTTAATGATTGAAAATGGTAGAAATCGCGTTCTCTGAACGATATATTTATAGACTACCCACAGGCCATCGCTTCCCGATTGGGAAATATAAGCGTATTGTCGATAGACTTCTTGTTGATAGAATCATCGGGGCAGATCAGATCTATGATCCGGGAATGGTGGACAATGAAGTTCTGCTTGCACATGATTCCGATTATTATAATAAAGTAATTCAATACGCACTTACCCCAAGTGAGATTCGAACTTTGGGTGTCCCTTTGCACGAAGGCTCAGTAGGCAGGGCAATTAATGGTGTCGCCGGCACTGTCAGAAGTGTTGAAAAGGCCATGAAATTGGGGCTTGGTATTTCAATCGGGGGCGGTTATCATCATGCTTTTTCTAACCATGGAGAAGGATTCTGTATATTTAATGACCTTGCCATTGCCGCCAGGAATCTGCTCCAGTCCATGCAGAATTATAAAATACTGATCGTTGACCTGGACGTCCACCAGGGGAATGGGACTGCCAGCATACTCAGTGATGATGATAATATCTATACATTCAGCATGCATGGATCTAAAAACTATCCAGCTAAGAAAATACCTTCTAATTATGACCTTGAACTACCAGATGGCATGAGTGACAAGGATTATCTATATAACCTTGAACATGCTCTTGAGCTCATATTAAAGCAATTCTATCCCGATTTCATACTCTACCAGGCAGGCGTAGATGTTTTGCAATCTGACCAGCTTGGACGACTTGGATTATCGATGGAGGGCTGCAGAAAACGGGATGAAATCGTATTTAATACCATTCGTCAGTTGAACATACCATCAGCCCTGACCCTGGGTGGCGGATATTCAAAAGATATTGGCATAATTATTCAAGCCCACGTAAACACGATAAACACTGCAATTGATATATTAGGATAAAAAACCGGATCATATGAACTGACCCGGTTTTTATTATAAGATGTTATAATTACCTGACTTCTTTGGTAACTGAGCGATCGGCTGATGATACCCTGAAAAATATGTTCTCAGGTACTTTACCCTTAAAACGATAAGTCCTTGAAAAACTTTTTCCAACATCAATTGTGTCTTCAAATATCTTTTCACTCTCCTCATCCATGATATCCACATAAACTGGATCTTTCCTTACTCCCCTTACCACAAGGCGGAATGCTTTATTGTCTTTGTCTCTTTCCACTGAAAAATCAATATCGTTCTTTTGATACCTGTGATATACCTCTTTTGATATTATACCACTTGGTGATTGTATGTTTATTGTATAAATACCATCCGACAAATTACTGAAATCATATGATTTCATAAATCCTTCATGATTTTCTACCTTTTCAGACAGGAGTAAATGATTTTCATTATCATATATTTTGATCCTGACTTGCTCGGTCTTCTTAATTGGATAAACTAATTTATAGCGTGAATCCAATTCCGGCACTACCTGCACATTTTCAGGTATTCTGATACTCGCTTCCATTTCACTGGTTGAAACCTCCTGGGCAGTAGCCCAGCCAGCACTAATAACTATTACCAGTACTGCCATTGTTATGTTTTTGACTCTTCTCATAATAAAAAACTTAATTATGATATTGCAAATATACGGGGCTAATATTTAATATGTTTCAATATTAATATTAATTAATTATTAATATAATATTATTGAGGACAAAATATTAAATATTTTCAAATTTTAGTTACAATTAACAGAGAGGGATTAAAATATTTAAATCAAAACGAGGATTTATTTAAGAAAATTTCAATAATTAACAATGTAGATGTTCAAATAAAAATATTATTTTGAGATATGCAATAATCGTAAAATAATATTCTAAATCTTCTTGCAAGACATATCTTTACTTATAGATTGAGGTCAGTGGGCAATTTTATTTGATCTGCATAAAATTTTATCCTGGAAGGTTGATATGATAAAACTTCAATTTTATCAATCATATCTTTTTTATGGTTATAAAAAACTTCTACGTAAAAGTTGTTATATAGATACAGATTGATCTTATATTCATAGTACCTAATTGCCACTACAAATTCCCCTTCAAAGTAAACTTTCTTTACTTTTTCAAAAAGAGGGATATCCATAAACTCAACTTCGCTCAACATATTTTCAATATTCGAAATCCACAACAACTCTGTCCTTTGCTAATTCAGTTATACGTTTGGCGATAGAAACATGTTCGGGATGTTTCTGATATTTTTCAAGACCAGCCTTATCAGCATACCCTGTGATCAATACAAGATCAAAGGCAACCGGGCCGCGGTTAAAATCTTCACCAACTTCAAGTGATCTCAATTCCGGAATTAACGCCGGAAGTTTGCTCAGTAGATCTTTGATCATCGACCTGTTTTCGGAATTATTTTGATGTAATCTCCACATTACTACATGCTTTACCATAAATATTCGACTTTTGTTGAAAGAAAATTACTTCAATATATAATAATAAATACTATTTTAATCGTTGTAATTTAGTACAAAGGCCTATTTAAGGCATATTGTATGATTTAATTTTTTAACAAAATAAGACTGGCTATTAAAATAACTAAGTTATGAGAATAATTGTATTTATTGTATTGTTCTTTACTGCCCGTTATGTATCAGCACAAGACATAATACCTAAAGAACGATTTGGGGATCTGAAACTTGGCATCACGTACGAGGACGTGATCTGGATTATCGGGTTTGATGGCTCTAAGCTATCCAAGGACAGCGCTCCCGAAATGCTTCGTGAGCCTCTGAAAGAATTGAACATCGACTTTGATTATGTCGTCAATTTCAGGTATATCATGGACCTGCCTGTTACCAGTGTATATTTTAAAGAAAACCTCGTTGTTTTCTTTACCATAAGCAGTTATCCTGAATTCAATCAATTTATCTGTCAGGATCTAACGACTTCCGTAGGTTTGAAATTCTGGGATTCACTGAACCAGGTCAAGGAATTATATGGCCAGGAAGTATCTCAGCTTCAATATACGAGTGGGAATATACAGTATTATGCTTACAGGGACAATGGCATTTGCTTCGGTCTCGATGAAAATGAAGTCAGGACAATAAGCATATTCGATCCGGATTTTTAAAATGATCAAGAGATAATTCAGTTACACACATTGCAATTACAAATTAAATGAATATGAACGCTAGACTAATAAAGAATTTTTGTTCAACAGGATTTTTATTGATATTAATGCTATTGACATATTCTTGTGGCACAGACAAAAAGCAAGAAACTTCCTCTGATGAGTTTGATGAAGCTGCCACGGAAATAAAGGAAAAGGTGGAAGCTATTATTTATGAGATTCCATCTCCTTCTGAAATACCTTTTATCATACAGTCCACTGGTGCTGAGTTTATTCCACAACTGGTAAATGACCTGGATAAATACGAAAAGTATACCTCTTCAACCAAAGTAGCCGCCATGAATCTAGGCGTTTATGCTTCGGATATTGGATATCTGGTTACGTACGAAAAGGTACAGGAAGCCCTGAATTATATGGATGGCTGTTTGAATATTGGTGAGTCATTGGGTCTTCAAAGTACCATTGATGTTTCCATCATCGAGAAATTTGAAGCAAACCTTGGGAATAAAGACACACTTGCAGTCATTATTAATGATGCTATCAATAAAAGTGATTCTTATCTTAAAGAGAATGAGAGAAATAATATTGCCGCACTGGTAATTGCCGGCACTTTCATCGAAGGTTTATATATAGCAACGCAAATTGTCGATTCATATCCAAAAGATATGCTATCAAACGATGAGCGGAACCTCATATTAACACCGTTGATCCGAATAGTACTTGAACAGGAAACGGCTTTAACAAATATGATCAGTTTGCTAAATAGCATTGATAATAAAGGGGACTGGATTGAGGGAATGATCAACAGCATGAAAGAATTGAAATCGAATTACGAAGAACTGGATATTGATCAATTACTTAGTGAGAATAAGGGAAATGTAGTTTTATCTGACAAAGTACTTGAGCGAATAACAGTCCAGGTAAGGAAAATAAGAAGTACGATCACATATTAAAAAAACAGAAATATATATTTTGAAGTATTGATTGGTAGTTCTTTCAATACTTTTTTTATATAAACTTATAAAGGTTCAACTAGTTTATGAGTGAACAACTCTTAAAGGCTATTATATTATTGTTTGCCATCCTGGCGAAAGTAGATGGTGTGTCTGAGGATGAAAAGGAAACCATAAAAAGTTTCCTTTTGAACCGGCTAAATGAGAAAACCGCCCTGAGATATTATGACCTTTTCATTAGTCTTATAGAAGTTTATAAACAGCAAAGTGGCAAAATGTCACCGGAAGAGAAAAGGGTAAATGAAAAACAGGAAGTCGAGAAAATCTGCCGCCAGATAAATGCTGAATTAACACACCATCAAAAGATAGTTCTATCCCTTGACCTGATCATGCTGACTATTGCAGATGGTACGATATCAAAAAAAGAAGAGGCATTACTAACCCAGATCGCAAAAGAAATTAAGGTTGACCCTCAGGATATAGATTCAATTAAACTATTTTCCCTGGCCGAGAATACTTTTAACCTGGAAAATGATATATCACTTATCATTGCCTCAAATAAGGAGCATCTGAAAGGACATTCACGACGTATTCGTGTAAATAATATTGATGGATTTATTTCTATCCTGCAGTTAAAAAATTACGCGGGTGCATTTTTTATAAAATATGCAGGTTCTTCCGTCATCTTCATAAATAACATACCCTTAAAAAAGGGAGAAATCAGGGTTTTGCCTGCTGGAAGCACGATCAGGGGGACCACATTCAGCCCTATTTATTATAGTGATATTGTAGGCGGTTTTTCAAAAACAGAGGACGAAGCCCGGATGTCCTTTTCAGCAATAGACATTGAATACAGGTTCAAGTCAGGCACAGTTGGCCTGAACAGGGTCAATATCAGTGAAGAAAATGGGACACTGGTTGGCATAATGGGTTCAAGCGGATCCGGCAAATCTACTTTATTGAATGTTCTGAATGGAAATGATAATCCCGACAATGGGAAAGTATTGATCAATGGCACCAATATTCACCTTGAGAAGAAAAAAATTGAAGGGGTGATAGGATATGTTCCTCAGGATGACCTTTTAATTGAAGCTCTTACTGTTTACCAAAACTTGTTTTATGCTGCTAAACTGTGTTTCGACGACCTGAGTGACCAGGAACTAAACGCCCTCGTTCAGAAAACACTTATGAACCTCGGATTAAGTGAAACAAAAGATCTTAAAGTAGGTTCACCATTGGACAAAACCATAAGCGGCGGACAAAGAAAGAGGCTAAATATTGGTCTTGAGCTATTACGGGAACCTACTGTCCTCTTTATTGATGAACCCACATCCGGATTGTCATCAAGAGATTCTGAGAACATTATAGACCTGCTAAAGGAATTATCTTTAAAAGGCAAACTGATCTTTGCAGTAATACATCAACCTTCTTCTGACATCTTCAAATTATTCGATAAGCTTATTATTTTGGATGAGGGTGGATACCAGATATATTATGGAAACCCGGTTGAAGCTGTGGTATATTTTAAAGCCCTGTTTAACCTGGTTGATAGCGACCATGGAACATGTATGACCTGTGGCAATGTAAATCCGGAACAGATCTTCAACATCATAGAAACCCAGGTTGTCAATGAATTTGGTAAACTCACGAAAGAAAGAAAAGTTACACCGGCACAATGGCATGATATCTTTCAGAAAAAAACAGAGGTAATACATTCATCAGAACATACCCATCAACTCAAATCCACAATCAGGATCCCCAACAGGCTAAAACAATTCAGAATATTTGCCACCAGGGATTTCCTGTCTAAAATAGTCAACAAACAATACCTCATCATAAACCTGCTTGAGGCGCCCTTTCTGGCATTTTTACTTGCTTATATAGTAAAATATTTCCCATTTACCGGGGAAAGCTTCAATACTACTTACAGTTTCAGTGACAATGTTAATATACCGGCATATATCTTCATGAGCATTATTGTAGCCCTGTTTATGGGCCTTACTGTAAGTGCTGAAGAAATTATCAGTGACCGGAGGATACTCCAACGTGAATCATTTCTGAACCTGAGCAGGGGTAGTTATTTGGACTCGAAGCTCCTGATACTATTTTCCTTATCAGCCATTCAGACATTATCGTATGTTCTGATTGGCAATTATATTCTTGAAATCCGGAGCATGGACCTATCTTTCTGGTTAATTCTATTCAGCACATCCTGCTTTGCAAATGTGCTTGGTCTCAATATTTCAGCTGCTTTCAATTCAGCTGTTACTATTTATATTTTAATCCCAATCCTGTTAATCCCTCAAATATTGCTTTCTGGGGTGGTTGTCAAATTTGAAGAACTTAATCCTAGCATTTCCAGCAAGGATAAAGTTCCTCTGATTGGCGAAATTATGACTTCGAGATGGGCTTTTGAGGCAGCTATGGTGACCCAGTTCAAGGACAATAAATTTGAGAAATCATTTTTCGACCTGGATAAAGAAAAAAGTAATGCTGAATACTATAATTTATACTATGTGCCTGCATTAATGACAAAACTGAATTACTGTAACAGAAATTATAAAACTACGAATGCTGAAACCTTAGACCACGTTAATAATGGATTTGCCTTATTGAGCAATGAAATTGGAGTCAGATTGCAAGAATTCGGACAGGACCAATTGCCTCTTTATCCAAAACTAAACATCAATGATTTCAACGAGGAGGTTTACAAAAAAACAAACGATTTCCTAAAGATCCTGAAACGTGTCTATATACGCCGGTATAATGAAAAAAGTGATCAGAAAGATGCACTTGTTCAAACCATTACCAACACCCCTGAAAATAGAGATATATATGCCAGGCTCAAGCGCGATCACTACAATAAAAGAATTGAGGAAATGGTCAAGAAAAGCAATGAAGTGGTACGGATCATAGAATATAAAGACCGACTGGTTCAAAAGATCTTTCCAATTTTCCATGAACCTACTGAACCTGATCATTTCTTTGACTTCAGGACAATATTTTATTCCCCCACAAAATATTTTGCCGGTAAGCAAAGGGATACTTTATGGTTTAATATTGGTATGATATGGTTTATGACAATCTTGTTGTTTATAGCATTGTATTTTGATCTTCTTCGTAAATTAGTCGACAGTTTTAGCAAGGTCAATTTGAAAAGACAGTCCGCTAGCTTATAAGTAGATACACTTATATTGCTCATGTACTTCGAAAAGGCCTGTCCATTTATCTGATCACATATGTTTTTTTATTTATCTAAGCTGATTGCCTTTCTGTTTTTACCATTCACTCAAATGTGTGTATGGTTTATTCTGGCCATTTTCTTGAAAAAAAGGTCATTAAAAAGGAAATTTCTTATACTGGGAGTAGCTTATCTGCTTTTTTTCTCGAACAGATTTATTGTGAACGAAGTTCTTTTAATGTGGGAGGTTCCTCCTACCCCATATGAAAATATCACAGGAGTATACCAGGCAGGAATTGTTATGGGAGGTGTAACGAATAGTGAAAAAACCCCAAGGGACAGGGTGTACTTTTCAAAAGGTGCAGACCGCATTACACATGCTTTCCAATTATACAAGCTGGGCAAGATCAAAAAAATCCTGGTTTCCGGGGGATCCAGCAAACTGATCAATGCCAGGTACAAGGAAGCAGATAACCTGTATGATTTCCTCATTTTATGCGGAGTTGATCCTGAAGATATTATTCTTGAGAACAATGCAAGGAACACCTATGAGAATGCATTGAACTCCAAGGAAATTTTAAATAAGGAATTCCCGGGCAGCAGATACCTTGTTATTACCTCCGGATTCCATCTAAGAAGATCTGTTCTATGCTTCAGAAAAATGGGAATGGATGTAGATGGATTTAGTACCGATTTTTACACCAAAGACCGCACTTTTAGTCTGGAAATGCTTCTAATACCGGATCCTTCAGCCTACAGGGACTGGCATATGATAATCCATGAATTTTTAGGATTATTGTCCTATAAAATTGCCGGATATATTTAGTCTATTTAGAAATCCAGACTGACTTGGCATTCATAAACTCTCGTATCCCCAGATAGGACAGTTCACGGCCATACCCTGAATCCTTGATTCCCCCAAACGGAACTTTTGGATGAGAAGCCACCATCGCATTAACAAAAACCGCCCCTGTTTCTATTTCCCGTGCCAATTGCCAGGCGTGGTCCCGATCCTGTGTCCACAGGGAAGCACCCAAGCCAAATTTCGATTGATTTGCTATCTTAACTGCCTCATTTGCATTCCTGGCAGAAATAATTGAGGCCACTGGTCCAAATAACTCTTCATCAAAACCCGGCATTCCAGGTTTTACATGAGTAAGGATCGTAGGTTGGTAAAAGCTACCCCTGGTGGCTGGCCTTTCACCCCCTGTTAAGACCTTTGCACCTAAATTTACCGATGTTTCTACCTGGTGGCTGATCTCTGCTACCAGGTCTTCCCTGGCCATTGGCCCGTAGTCTACCTCTTCTGACAAAGGATCTCCGCCTCTCAAGTCATTAAAAGTTTTACTAAAAAAATCAATGAATTGATCGAATATGGGTTCTTCCAGTATAAACCGCTTGGCAGCAATACAACTTTGACCACAGTTTATCATCCGGGCCTTTACAGCAGTTTCTGCCGCTCTTTTTATATCTGCCTCCTTAAGCACAATAAAAGGATCACTTCCCCCCAATTCTAAAACCAGCTTTTTCAGGTTCTTACCGGCACGCTCAGCAACCTTTCTTCCCGCTATATCACTTCCAGTCAAAGTAACCGCTTTAACTCTGACATCGTCAATTACTTTAACTACTTTATCCGAACCTATCAAAAGGGTTTGAAAAGCACCTTCTGGGAATCCTGCTTCTTTAAAGGTCTCCTCAATCGCCAGGGCGCATTGTGGAACATTAGATGCATGTTTTAAAATGCCAACATTCCCAGACATAAGACCCGGGGCCGCAAACCTGAAAACCTGCCAGAATGGAAAATTCCAGGGCATAATAGCCAATACAATTCCAAGTGGATCGTAAACGAGATAACTGTCCGCTTCCTCTACATCCAATTTCTCGTTCTTCAGAAATGATTCGGCATGATCCGCATAATAACGACATACCCAGGCACATTTCTTTATTTCTGCCCTGGACTCAGAAATGATCTTGCCCATCTCAAGTGTTATAATCTCAGACAATTCATCAATCTTTTGTTCGAGTATATTTGCGCAATTAATCATTAAATCACGCCTCAACGTAAAAGATGTTTTCGACCAATCTTTATAAGTCTTTTCCGCTAATCTAAGGGCATTGTGAATTTTTTGGTCATCGTATTCTCTAAACTCTTTAAGCACGTCAGAGTTATAGGGATTTATTGAGGAAATGGGCATTACATTTTATTTATTAAGGGAATTAACAGATTCCTGTGCTGCGATCAGGGCTAAGACCGGTCCAAATATAACTCCAATAACAGGCACCAGTAAAATAAAATTGAATATCAAACCAATCCCAATGGGTATTCCAGGCAAACTCCGGCTTTTTTCAATACTATCCTTCATAGAAAGCCCACCCATTTCGAAGGCGTAATCCATTAAAACTATTGTAAAGAAGTAACTCTCTGCAATAAATATTAATATGGGGATCAAGGGAAATATCCAGAATATGATAGCTGCTAAAAGAGTCAGCATCACTGTGACGAGTATTTCCAGGCTAAAATTGCGCAAGGCAAACTTAATCCCCCGGAAAGAACAAAAGCAGTATGACCATATATTCATTTTATGCTCTTCACCAACCAAGGACCTGTGAAGAACATTGGAAATATTTACAAAAACCGGTGAAAGCAAAATCAGTATAAGGTACCGATACAATTTCAAATATAAAAATAAGGTTAAACCCCTTATAATGAGGGTAGTGACAATCCTGAAAATATTACCCGCAGTCGAATCATATTCCTTGAGATGATATTTTCCATTCACAAACAATAAGATGTCATCAGAAGTCGTCCAGGCCAATACACCCACGCCGGTGGCAATTAGTAGACTTAGAATAGAAGGAAGAATGAGTATAGACCAAAGTCGTTGTTTATCCAGTGTGCGAAAGGCCTGACCATAGGATTTATAAGCTAAAAATAGTTGTTCTCCAAGTTTCACAAGCAATTACTTATTCTATAAGTTTATTAAAAAAATAACTCTATTGCAACCTATATGAGCAGTTCTTCCTCAAATAAGGCCGTTTACCCAGAAATCTTTAAAAGTTAGCTTTTTTAGGAGGCAGAATTGCGTATTTTTTCGTATCTTAACAAGAAACTACTTTTTCTTTTTTAGTTTACAAAACTGAATTTTTTATTAGAATGAATTCGAAATTTACATGACTTTGCTTGACAAAATACGTGCAAATGCAAGATCATACCACAAACGAATAATCTTGCCTGAAAGCTTTGAAGAACGGACAATGCAAGCAGCCGATTCTGCTTTAAAAGAAGATTTAGCGCAAATCATATTACTTGGCAAAAAAGATAAGCTTTTATCTAAAGCTTCTGAATTAGATCTTGATTTCCTGGATAAGGCCACTTTTGTAGATCCTGAACAACATGATAAGAAGGAACTATATATTGACTTGATGGTTGAAATCCGCAAACATAAAGGATTAACCCATGATGAAGCTTCCAAGCTGATAGACAATCCGCTCTAGCTTTCAACGTTGATGATCAAAAATGGAGATGCTGATGGTGAAGTTGCCGGGGCAATGAACGCCACAGGTGATGTGTTGAGACCGGCATTTCAATTTGTTAAAACACTTCCAGGCATTTCAGTAGTGAGTGGTGCGTTTATTATGATTTTACCGGAAAAAAAATATGGTGATGATGGTATTATGATATTTGCAGATTGCGCTGTTCACCCTAATCCTGATGAAAATCAATTGGCTGAAATTGCAGTAGCCACTGCCAAAACTGCTAAAGATATAGCCGGCCTTGAACCAAGAGTAGCTTTATTAAGTTTTTCTACTAAGGGAAGCGCGAGGCACGAAATGGTTGACCTGGTATCAAATGCCACCCAAATAGCAAAATCAATGGCTCCTGAGCTGCAGATCGACGGGGAATTGCAGGCGGATGCGGCAATTGTTGAATCCATTGGGATGAAAAAGGCACCGGGAAGCCCTATAGGTGGCAAAGCCAATGTGCTGGTTTTCCCTGACTTGAACTCGGGTAATATTGCCTATAAGCTGGTCCAACGACTAGCTAATGCTGAAGCGATTGGGCCCATCCTGCAAGGCATGGCAGCCCCAATCAATGACCTCTCCAGGGGTTGCTCGGTCTCAGACATAACTAACATGATAGCTATTACAGCAAACCAGGCCGCTGGAATAAAGAAATAATAAAAACTGAATACAATGGAACAGGTTGAACCGATAGAAGGATATGCTTTAAAAAGTTCCGAAGATGAAAAACGTGAATCTGATACTTTTACTAAAGTAGGGATTGTAGGCTGCGGTATCCTTGGACAGGAAATAGCCAGGATGGTCAGCAGCTACGGAATAGATGTTATTTTTCTGGAATTATCCAATAGCAAGATCAACGAAGCTATTAAGGGAATAAAGCGTGACCTCAGGCATATGATCAAACGCTGGGGCATGACCGATAGTGACAAACGAGCCATTATGTCAAGAATACGTGGTACGCTTGAATATGAAGATCTGAGAGGATGTGAGGTAGTTATTGAATCGATCAAATCCAAAACCCGGGAACAAAGTGTCGAAACGCGTAAGGAGATATTCAAGAATATTGAAAAAGTCGTTGATCCAAAAGCGATTATAGCTACTAATTCAACGACGCTTGTTATAACAGAGCTGGCTTCTGAATTAAAAAATCCCGAACGTTGCGTTAGTCTTCATTTTATCTCCCCTGCAGGTGATATCCCATTAGTAGAAGTGGCCAAAAGTTTATATACATCCGATGACGCATATAAAAAGGTTTGCAAGTTTACCAGGCTACTAGGAAAACGTATCGTCCCTGTAATTGAATCACCCGGTATTATCAGCACAAGGCTGATCGCTCCAATGATCAATGAGGCTTGTGAAATACTAATGGAGGGTGTGGCAGATATGATTGACATAGATGATACTATGAAAATAGGTTATGGCTTTCCATTAGGACCATTTGAAATGGCAGACAAGATTGGCCTGGACATGGTAATCCGTTGGCTGGATAATCTATATCGCGAATTTGGCGATATCAAATATAAAGCTTCTCCAATGTTGAAAAAGCGTGTTCGTGCAAATCATTTAGGACGTGAAGCAGGGATAGGCTTTTATAGATATGACGAGGAAGGAAAGAAGATCGTACCAGAGCGGCATGAATCATGCTGAGTTCTGATTTTTAATGAATAATATACGAAATAATGATTGTTTTAATACTTAATTCTGGATCTTCCTCAATTAAATACCAATTGTTCGATATTAAAAAGAAAATCCTCCTTGCCAAAGGATCGGTTGAAAAGATAGGCATGCAGGGTTCTTTCCTGCTTAATATCAGAAATGATGGTGATGAAGTAAAGTTGGAAGGTGAGATTGTTGACCATCAGGCAGGGATCGAATACATATTTGGTGTTCTGATCAGCAAAAAACATGGAAGCATAAGTTCTCTTGATGACGTGAACGCCATTGGCCACAGGGTTGTCCATGGTGGTGAAACCTTTAAAGGCAGCGTACTTATTGATGATGATGTGATCAAAAAGATCGAAGATGTGGCGGAACTTGCTCCTTTGCATAATCCCCCAAATTTGAAGGGGATCTATGCTGTAAAACACCTTTTACCAAATATACCTCAGGTTGCAGTTTTTGATACTGCATTTCATCAAACCATGCCAGATTACGCATACATGTATGCTATTCCCTATTCACTGTATAAAAAATATGGATTAAGGAGATATGGATTTCACGGTACAAGTCATAAATATGTATCGCACAAAGCCTGTGAAATGCTCAATATGGATATTAAAAAGCAAAGGATTATTACATGTCACCTTGGCAATGGCGCATCAATAACTGCAATAAAACACGGTAAATCAGTTGATACCTCAATGGGCCTTACCCCTGTTGAAGGCATGATCATGGGGACTAGGTCAGGGGACCTGGATCTGGGTGTACTAACCTTTATTATGAACAAGGAAGAGATAAGGGTTCAGGAGGCCAATACACTGATCAATAAACACAGCGGCATGCTGGGGATATCCGGGGTTTCCTCCGACATGCGTGAAGTGCAGAAAGCCGCAAATGAAGGGCATAAAAGATCAGAACTTGCCTTGAAAATGTATAGCTACAGGATTAAAAAATACCTCGGTGCATATTGTGCCGCAATGGATGGGATGGATATAGTTGTTTTTACAGGGGGAATAGGCGAAAATGACATCACTACCAGATACGAAGCCTGTAAGAATATGGAATTTCTGGGCATTGACATTGACAAAAAAGTAAATGACAAGATAGTGCATGGGAAACAAGGTATAATAAGTAAAGAGGGTTCCAAAGTGAAGGTTGTGGTAATTCCGACAAATGAAGAGCTTGTAATTGCACAAGAAACCGTAAGGATATTAAACTAGGAAAAAAAGAGGGAACCTAAATAATAGAATATAAATTTGAATTAGAAAAATTTAGTATAAGATTATAAAACCTATAAAATAGTAAAAATGAAAATTGCAATACCCACTCGTGATGGAAGACGGATATCTTCCAATATCCAAAGTATTAATGGCTTTAACGTATATGAAATTTCGAACGGGGAAATTATTGCTGAAACATATATTTCAAGAAAATCAATAGAGAATCTTGAAGAGGAAACAGATCAAGAAAATTTAAATGAAAAAGAACTGTCCTTAATTTCAGCCATCTGGGATTGCCAGATTGTAATATCCAATGGATTCGGGAAACTTATGTTCGAAGAACTGGTAAAAGCCCATAAAGAAGTTTATATCACGGAAGCCCTGGATTCCAGAATCGCTATAAGTCATTTCGTACGACAAACCCTGAAAAATCATCCGGAGTTAGCCTGATGTTTATGATTTGATTTATTCTGAAGTGGTTCTGAACAGATAGTGACTGGAACTATATCTCCCTTTGAATATTAAATTGTTCCAGGTAATCCGCCACCTTCCGAATAAAGGATCCTCCGAGTGCTCCATCGATAACCCTATGGTCGTATGAGTGAGAAAGGAACATTTTATGACGGATCGCGATCATATCGCCTGTTGGGGTTTCAATAACCGCAGGCTTCTTCGTTATTGCCCCGATTGCAAGAATAGCGGCTTGAGGCTGCATAATGATGGGGGTTCCCATAACGTTACCGAAAGATCCCACATTTGTGACGGTATAGGTTCCATCACTCAAATCGTCTGGTTTAAGCTGATTATTTCTTGCCCGGATAACAAGATCGTTTACTTTTACAACCAGTCCATTTAAGCTGTACTGATTTGCATTTTTGATAACCGGAACAATAAGATTAAAGTTTGGCAATGCAACAGCAATTCCAATATTGATCTTATTATGCCTGATGATACGATTTCCATCAACTGACACATTGATCATAGGAAAGTCTTTTATTGACTGAATTACTGCTTCTAGAAACAATGGAGTATATGTTAATCTCTGCCCAAATTTATCCTCATAATCTCCTTTTACTTTATCCCGCCACATAACTATATTTGTCACATCTGCTTCAACATATGAAGTTACATGCGGGGAAATCCTTTTGGATTCAACCATTCTCTCAGCAATCATAGCGCGCATCCTGTCCATTTCAATAATCTCATCCTCACCTGCTGCAAAGTTGGCATCTTCAAACTCATCATATTCAGCGGGCAAAGGCCTTTCAGCTATTGAGATAACTTCCTGGATCTTAGCAGCCTCCTGTGATTTCTTCTTTGCTATATATGCCAGGATGTCCTTCTTCGTTAAACGTTCCTTTTTCCCTGATCCAACGATCACGTCCAGTTCATGGAGACTTATCCCTTCCTGTCGGGCAATACTCTTAACAAGGGGTGAGTAAAATCGATTTGATTCAGGTTTAGTTAACTGGTTGATCCCGTTACCTCTGCCACCAGATGACATGCCAGAAACTTCAGACACACCAATTTCTTCCGGATGCTCATAATCATCAGGCAGGTCATCAAGCCCGAGGGGGTGTTTGATATCTTCTACCGTTTCAATTATGGCAATAGTTGATCCCACCGAAACAATTTCTCCTTTTTTTACTAGAATTTCCTTTAAAATTCCACCATGTGTACAGGGAACTTCGGTGTCTACTTTATCAGTGGCAACTTCCAGGATCGATTCATCTGCTTCTATCTGATCTCCCTCACTTTTAAGCCACTCCAATATGGTGGCTTCCATAATACTTTCGCCCATTTTAGGCATAACCATTTCAACAATTGCCATAATCAAGTCTTTTGATGACGGGTATAAACAAAATTAACATTTTAAGTCTTCAGTTCAATTTTTTTCAGACAATCTTTGCCATAATAACACCAGTGCAGTTACTGATGAATATTTAATATTACTTATCCTGTCCTTCAATATGGTGAGTTTTTTAGTAAGTATCGTGCCATCAGGGCCGGCTATGGCAATCCAAACTGTACCAACAGGTTTGTCAGCAGTCCCTCCCCCTGGCCCGGCAATTCCACTGGTCGCTATCGCATAATCGGTTTTGAACTTCTTCCTGATCCCATCAGCCATCTCTTTTACAGTTTCTTCACTTACCGCACCAAAATTCTGAAGAGTTTCAGATCTAACATTTATTATGGACTCTTTAATATCATTACTGTAAGCAATTACTGCCCCTTTATAATATCTTGATGATCCGGGAATATTGGTAATTAAATGAGATATATATCCCCCTGTGCAACTTTCTGCAGTTGATAAAGTCTGTTTGTTCAAAGTCAATTTTTTGCCAATTGCTTCCTGAATTGTTTCACCATCTTCCCCGTATATATATTGACCTATAAACTTTTGCAATGAATTGGTGTAGAATTTTACTTCTTCAATCAGAAATTGTTTGTCTTGACCTCTGGCTGTCAACCGTAATTTAACTTGCCCATAGGATGGAAGATAGGCAAGTGATATATTTTCAGGCAAGGAGCTTTCCCATTTCTCAATTTTCTCAGCAAGCCAGGATTCACCAATTCCGGCTGTCATAATGAGTTTATGATAGATGATATTTGACTGAAACACTTCCATTAACCTTGGAATAATTTTCTTTTCCACAAGGTATTTCATTTCATGCGGCACCCCAGGCATCGACACAAAGATTGTATTATCTTTTTCAAACCACATACCTGGGGCTGTGCCCATTTCATTACGGACTACAAGGGCGTTTTCAGGCAAATAAGCTTGTTTTTGATTGCTTTCAGTAAAAGGGAAACCTCTCTTATTGAAATAGTCTGATAAGTCTTCAAATACCTTCTGGTTTAACCTGATTTCAGAGTTAAAGTATTTTGAGAGACATTTTTTGGTTATGTCATCATTCGTTGGACCAAGTCCGCCGGTAATTAATACCACATCAGACCTAGCCTCAGCAATTTTTAACGCATCCAGAATATCATTGAAAATGTCCCCTACCGAGAGATGCATAACAACCTTTATTCCAATTTCTGAAAAAGCATTACTTATGAAGTTCGCATTTGTATCCAAAATATGACCATACAATATTTCTTCGCCAATAGTCAAAACGGTAGCTGTAATTATTTTCATTTAATTTTTAATATTTTATCCATACAAATAACACATTAAGCGCCTTTTCGTTAAATATATTAAAGTATTAAATTAACTGGGCTGTAAGGCTTATGTTTTTAGACTTTTTTCTAAATTACGTATAAGTTTTACGAATTTTTTAACATGTTTTTATTTGAAAAATATAAAAGCACCATAAATGATACCGTAAAATCAATTCAGAAAGGGTATTTTTTTAATAAATATCCGGAATTACCAACGGATAAGATATATGGTGAAAATTCAATATCAGAGGGATATCAGAATTTTAAAAACCATATTAACAACAAATTTGAAGAGCTCAGGCAAGCCATGCCTGAAAGCTGGGAAGGAAATGAGCAATCACCTTTTCTCCTACAGCCTTTAAATATCCAATACCCTACTTTTGATATAAATACGCTTAT
Source organism: uncultured Cytophagales bacterium (assembly GCA_942491935.1). Taxonomy (GTDB): domain Bacteria; phylum Bacteroidota; class Bacteroidia; order Cytophagales; family Cyclobacteriaceae; genus JAGTVG01. The sequence continues at coordinate 202,371 of CALOCZ010000066.1, read as the reverse complement.
AGAAAGGGCAAAAAATGAATACCATAAATGGCGAAAAGTTTCTGTTGAAGACCGGGCCGGGCTTTTAATTGAATCCCTGGAGAGAATTAAAAAGCGATTTTTTGAGATTGCTTTTGCGACTATGCATACGACCGGGATGGGATATGTCATGGCATTTCAAGTGTCAGGGCCTCATTCAGCTCAGAGGGCCCTTAATGCTGTGGCTTCAGGATTTGAAGCCCTGAAAAGATATCCTGTGACCCGATTTGGAAAGATAGTACAGGATGAATTTGGCATAAAACTGGGCAAGTCATGGATCGCAGTTCCTAAAGGCATAAGCCTTATCTTGGGATGTCCTAATTTTCCATCCAGGGATACCGTCCCAAGCATTTTTGCAAGCCTGATTACAGGCAATCCTGTTATTGTGAAACCTCATTCTTCTTCTATATTACCAATAGCCATTGCAGTGGCTGAGATTCAGAAAGTATTCAGTGAAAATGGATTTGATCCGAATGTATGCCAATTGGCAGTCGATAGTGAAGATGAAGACTATATCAAATCACTCGTCGAACACCCACATATCAAATTGATCGATTTTAAAGGAAATTGTTCATTCACCGATTATTTAAAAAATCTCAAAAACAAAACAGTATTTACTGAAAAACACAGTGTTAATTCAGTAATAATCGATTCCTTTGAGGATCTGGATACAGGTATTAAGAACCTGGTGATGTCCCTCGCCTTATATTCCGGCCAAATGGGCAATACGCCGCAAAACTTCTTTATTCCTGAGGAAGGCATCAAAATCCCGGATGGCCAGATTTCCTATAATGATTTTGTTAATCATTTTATAAAAGCTCTTTCAGAGTTAATAAACCATGATACCGGCGCCCAGATTCTTGGATCCATTCAGGATATTAAAACCATATCTAGCATTGAACGGCTTGAAAAACAAAATGGAGGATTAATATATAAAGCAAGTCCTTTTCCTCATCCAGAATATAAGAATGCGAGAACCTTATCTCCAATGATCATGGAGTTGTTTCCTGACCAGAAAGAAATATATATGAAAGAACATTTCGGACCGGTAGGCTTCTTTATCAAAACCAAAAACTCTTTCCACTCACTTGAACTTGCCTATGAAACGGCCGAACAAAAAGGTGCTTTATATTGCAGTGTTTTTACAAGTAATGAAAAATTCAAGGATATCATCATCGACCAGATGACTTCAACGAATACACCAATTACCTTTAATATGGTGGGAAATATTTACATAGTACCTGGTGCTGATTATGATGAATACCATCTGACAGGCGGCAATACAGCAAGTAATGCATCTGCCTCAAACCTTGATTTTGTCCTTCAACGATTTACATGGGTAGGCTGCAAGCAACCTGTTTTTAATTAATTCCAGGATTAGATCTTATTTTGAAAATATAAGGTACATCACAAGTACCGATAAGAAAACATTGGCAACACCTGCACTGAAAATTAATTCGGGATTATTTTTTTTCTGGTATAATCCAATATAGGAAGTCACCAAAAGGATTACTAAAAAGAATGCAAATATATTATATATACTGTAGTGTGGGTTAAACACATATTTATCCATTCTGGATTCTATGGTTAACTTATATTGTATGCCGAATATTGGTGACAGTGATACTATGGCAGGGTCCCCGGGCCTGATCATCTTTGAATATCTGAAACTTAATGGAAATTCAAAATCTTCAGTAGCGATGACAATAGTATTCATAGATTTATAGGTAGTTAACTTGGCCTGAACTGTTTGTTCATAATTGACCTTTGGAAGGAAATAATCTAGAATAATAAAGAATGTAAATAAAAATGAAAGCATAGATATGATCCTCACAGATTTAATGTAGGGTTTTAAATCTACATCTTCGTCCCTTCTTAAAAAAGGATGTATCCAGCCATCTTTTTCTTTTACATATGTTTTCCAGTTTACTGTTTCAGTATAGATTGTATCGGCACGCTGACGTTTTTTGTCGATATGCTCATAGTCATAAATAAAATTATAATTTTCCCTGTGGTCTTTACGACTCAGTACCTGGTAGGCTTCATTTATTTCTGTAAAGATTTGATGCGAATTAAAGGCACCAGCTTTGTCAGGATGGTATTTTAAAGCCAGATCCCTGTATGCCTTTTTAATCTGCCCTTCAGTAGCATACCTGTCGATGTTTAATATTTTATAGTAATCTTTCACCGACTACATAAATAATTGCGAAAACTCATTTAATAATATATACTAATAGCTTTATGAAAAGTTAAGGGCAGCATATACTATAATCAAACGAAAAAATGTTGTAAAATATTGTGAATTTGTAAAGTATCGGAATAATGGTTTATAATTGCAAATAATCAGATTTCGCCAATCAGACATAATACATATCAATAAAACAATAGTTTATTAATGAATTTTCTAGCTCATGCATACCTTGCTCATCCATCAGTGCCGCTTATAATCGGTAACTTTATCGGTGATTTTGTTAAAGGAAAGCAAATTGAAATGTACGATGATGGGATTTCTGAAGGCATTATCATGCATAGAAAAATCGATACATTTACTGATACGCACCCTGTTTTTAAACAAAGCAAAAACAGGATAAGGAAAAAGTACAATCATTATTCTGGAGTCATCATTGATTTGTATTATGACCACTTTCTTGCCAAGAACTGGGAGAATTATTCCGATATTTCCCTGCAAAGCTTCACATCCGATCTCTATGATATAATTCTTGAAAAGGAAAACATAATCCCTGAAAAGGCCAGATACATGCTACCTTATATGGTAAAATCCAATTGGTTATTGAATTACGGTACAATTGAGGGCATTGACCGTTCGCTAACGGGACTTTCAAGAAGGACAAATTTTAAATCCGGAATGGAGAACGCCAGCAATGATTTAGTAAAACATTATAATGAACTGGAAAACGATTTCAGGGATTTCTTCCCTGAGATTATTGATTACATAAATCAATAATCCTTATTGAACCTCTAATTCCACTTCCTTTGTTTCACCCATTCCCGTAAACTTTAAAGTATATTTCCCTTTTTCTGTATAAATTAATTCCTTCATGTTGGGTTTATTATTGTCCTTTAGAGGATGAATCTTCAGGTCCCAATTAAAATCATTGAATCCTTTATACGCAGCTTTAAAAGCTGATTCATAACATTTAACATCCTCCTTAAACACCTCGAAGGTAATCTTTGCCTCTTTTTCGGACACAAAATACATGATTTTAGCTTCTGGTGTATAGGCATTTAAATAAGGATATCTCTTTTCACCCCAACGTGTCGAAAACCTGACCTTTTCAGGTTTGAATACCTGAAACTTATCTTTGCCCTGCAATTTTGCAATATTCCGGATTGGTTCTAATGGCATTACATAAATGCTTCGGCCATGTGTACCAATGATCAGGTCATGATCCCTTGGATGAATGGCCATATCATAAGATGCAACATTGGGTATCTGGGGTACGAGGTCCCAATTACTTCCGCCATTTAACGAAACATAAGATCCGTGATCAGTACCCATAAATAGTAATTCCGGTATTGCAAGATCCTGTAATACTACATTTACAGCCTCCATTTCAACATTTCCATTGATGGCCTTCCAGGACTCTCCAAAATTTTCAGACTTAAACACATAGGTTTTGAAATCGTCATCGCGATATCCAGTCATGGAAACAAATACAGTGCCTTCTTCAAATGTCGAAGGGTATATACTCGTTATCCATTTGTTTTCAGGAAGATCTTTACTTATCAGGTTCCATGTGCTGCCACCATCCTTAGACACATGAAGGTTCCCGTCATCAGTTCCGACATATAATAATCCGAATTTCAGTGGGGATTCGGATATACAGGATATGGTTGAATAGGGAACATTCCCGTTCGGGAGATCTTTTGTAAGATCATCACTGATGGCAGTCCATGTATCTGCTTTGTTAAGCGATCTGAATAATTTATTTGCTCCCAGATAGATTATATCGGGATTGTGTGTACTCATCACAATCGGTGTACGCCAGTTAAATCTAAGGCTTTTTTCACCGATATCTGGTCTGGGGGTTATGTATTGTCTCTCTTTAGTTCTGGTATTTATCCTATAATAATTACCAAACTGATACCCGACATAAACGAGGTTAAAATCGCGTGGATCAGGAATTACAAACATACCGTCCCCACCAAATAAATATTCCCATTGTTCAGTTTCATTGGGTACTGATCTTGAAGAGCCGAATAATATTCCATTGTCCTGTAAACCACCATAAATATTATAGGGTTTTTCCATATCATAATTCACTGTATAGAATTGTCCCGCAGGAATATTGTTAATATGGTCCCACGCAGTTCCTCCATCATATGACATATATAATCCCCCATCATTGCCCAGGATCACATGGTCAGGATCATTTGGGTTAATCCACATGGAATGATGATCGGAGTGAACATCCCCAATCGTATCAGCCCTTGAAAAATTCTTGCCGCCATCATCTGATCTTAATAAGGGCACCCCGAATATATAGATCCTATCAGGATCAGATGGTGAGACTCTTATTTCTCCAAAATAATATCCGTAGGTAAAATATACTCCTTCAAGATTATAATCATGGGCTTTTCCCCATGTTGCCCCAAAATCATCAGAGCGATAAATTTCAGCCCCTTTAACCTCTGTGTCAAAAAGTGCATTATTTGCGTCCCCCAAATAATCTGCAATATCCTTAGGCCCGTATTTTCCTTCACATACCTCAGCTTTTACTTTTTTGGCATCATACTTCTTTGGAAAAGAATTGCTTTTCAGGAAATCATCCAGTTTATCATCATCCAGTTCAAGGAATTGTTCTTTTGACATTTGAAGAAAATCCGCTGCCAGCAAATCGCCTTCTTCTCGTTCTTTTTCAGTTTTTGTTTCAAACTGGTTGTCAATAAGAGCATAAATCACATTTGGCTCATTCTGGCATATATCAAGTCCAATCCTACCAGTGAATTCCTGGTCAGCAATTCCGTTCATAACCTTATCCCAGCTAATTCCACCATCGGTCGATTTATAAATGGCAGATCCGGATCCATGTCCTTTAAAGTCCCAGGCCTTCCTGGTCCGCTCCCACATAGAGGCCCATAGCATATCTGGATCGTCAGGATTAATTATCAGGTCAATAGCACCTGTGCTGTCATTTACATAGAGGATTTTTGTCCAGGATTTTCCGCCATCCATGGTTTTAAAAACACCGCGTTCAGGATTATGTGTATATAAGTTACCCATTGCAGCAACCCATACAATATCCGGATTATCAGGATGAATAATTATCCTTCCAATATGCTGGGTTGATTCAAGTCCCATGAATTCCCAATTATCGCCCCCGTCCATTGATTTATATACTCCGGAACCGGCATAACTGGATCGGCTGCTGTTATTTTCACCAGTACCAACCCAAAGCACCTGATTGTTAGAAGCAGATAAGCAGATGTCACCGATTGTCAGGGCCCCCTGATTATCAAAAATAGGATTAAAAGTTATTCCATTATTTGAGGTTTTAAACACGCCGCCTGAAGCAAAAGCAATATAAAACTCTTTGGTATTTGATTCATTAACTGCTATATCAGTGATGCGGCCACCCTGAACAACAGGTCCAACATTTCGAACCGGATAATTTGAATATATGCCTAATTCTTTATTGGTTGTCCGACTTTCAATACTATTTAAAATTTCAGTACCAGTCGTATAGGATTGTTGACCAAATCCTAATTGTGTGGACAGGACAATAAGAATAAAAAAGCAGGATAACTTCTTCATAAATACAAAATTAAATTCCGGCCCAAAAGTAAAGTTTTTTCATCCGGAAAGGAAGGGAGAAATAAAAAATGTGATTTCTAAATGCTGTAAGCAATAATTAGGCTTTAAAAAAAAGGGGGGCATTTAATCCCCCAGAATATCGTTCATCATATCTTCAGTCCATTTAACCAATAACTGCTTTTGGTTGTCATCAAGAGATGCGCCCCCATGTGTTATTGTATAAATAGGCATGGGCATATTCCCTTCATCCACTTCTTCAGCAATTTCATCCAGAAGCTTGATCTTATCCCTGGATTTCAGACTAGCCCATTCCGAAAAATTGAGGTCAGTTCTGCCTTGCTTCACATCCCTGACAACCAGCCAACTGACAGGTGCAACATAGGCGTACCAGGGATATTTTGTTTCATAGGAATGGCAATCATAACAGGAAGTTCTGAGTATCAGCTCTATTTCGCCTGGAACCATGCCCGTCTGAATCAAATCATGTTCATTCGATTTAACTACCTCCGGGTACGTGTTGGGAATAAACTGAAGAATAACAAATATAGCCAGTACCAGCCAAATGGCAATTTTCAGGATCTTCATTGCAGAAATGTCTAGTTTAACATCCCATCTGCTGCTTTTTCAGCCCAATCGACAAGCAATTTCTGCTCATCTTCTGTAAGTTTCTTTTCAGGTTTTTGCTCGAGGAACTTCTCCGGTGGCATAGATCCTTCACCAGCAACTTCAGCTATATCACCTAGTTTCGCAATCATTTTGGTTTTTGACAGATCACCCAATTTGTCAAGAAGAAGTTTATCCTTGGCTTTATCCGACTGAGCTTCCGTATTATGACATCCAAAACATTTATTATCTAAAACAGATTTAACATTTTCAGGGATATTCAAATCTCCTGCAACACTATTGTTTTCATTGAAGAGAACACTTGATTGAAAGATAACTGCAACAGCAATTAAAGCAATCGGAAAAACTAGATTTCTTGTTTTCATGATTAAGAATATTTTTTCGTTTTATAATCGACCAATATATAAAAATAAATTTTTAATTGGACAATTTAAACTTTAAAAATAAAAGTCTAACTTTTATGATCCCATTTCCATTGATCCAAATTCTGTACAGCTTCACATAAAAGATCTATACAGCTTATGACATCTTCTTTATGAGCCATTTCGATCACCTGGTGAATATGCCGGGTAGGTATGGAAATGGCCCCGGAAATCGCTCCATTTTTACCTGTTTTCTGCATCATTGCCGTATCAGTTCCACCAACTGTCAGGACCTCTGGCTGCCATGAAATGCTGTTTTTTGTTGCGGTATCTTTCAGAAATTCTACCATCCTCGAATCGCATATAACTGATGCATCCATTATTTTAATTGCTGCACCATTACCAAGTGACGTGACTTTTTCGTGTTCTTGTGCACCTGGAACATCATAAGCGATAGTTGTGTCGATTGCTATAGCAAAATCTGGATTTATCATATGAGTCGCAACATTTGCACCTCTCATACCCATTTCCTCCTGAACTGTAAATACGCCATACACGTCATACGATGGATTGCTTATTTTTCTTAGGGTCTCCATAAGTATATAGACTGAGATTCTATTGTCAATCGATTTACAATTGACGCATTCACCCATTTCTATTAATTCCCGCTCCCGGGTAATCGGGTTTCCAACTTCTATATATTTCTCAACCTCCTTCTTTTTCATTCCCAGATCAATAAAATATTCAGAGGATTTTGGAACTTTCTTTTGTTCTTCCGGCGACATTACATGAATGGGCTTAGTTCCCATAACGCCAATCAAGTCTTTTTTCCCATGAACAATCACCCTCTGAGCCGTCAAGGTTTTAGGATCAAATCCTCCAAGTGTGTGAAATTTTAAAAATCCATCCTTTGTAATATGTGTTACAATAAAACCAATCTCATCCATATGGGCTGCGATCATTATCTTCTTTTTATCCGGATTGTCAGGCGATTTTTTAACAGTAATCAAATTGCCCATGTTATCAGTATAATAATCATCAACACTTGATTGAATATGGTCGATTATCAATGACCTGATGGGTTCTTCAAAACCAGGGGCACCCGGTGTTTCACAAATTTTTTTTAATTCTTGAATGTTGATTTTCATTTCTTTTCTGTAATTAGGGATAATAATTTTTTATAAGTAATATTCTTGAAATTCTTGACGGTTCCGTCTACATTTTTGAATTCTTCAGGTTTATGTGTTGTCGAAACAGCAATTACGTGAGCACCGGCTTCAAAAGCGGATTGAACTCCCGATAATGAATCTTCAAAAACAATACATTGCCGCGGCTCAAGTCCAAGTTTTGAAATTGATTTCAAGTAAATCTCCGGATCGGGTTTTCCATTTTTTATATCTGAGGCGTCAAGGATAAATTTAAAATAATTTCGAATGGGTAAATACTTAAATACAAATTCTACATTATCCCGCGGTGCTGAAGTTGCAATAGCAACAGGGACTCCATTTTCTTTTAATTCGTTTAGAAAATTTTGTAACCCCGGAACTATCTCAATTTTATTCTTATACATTTTTCTGTATACCTCCTCCTTCTCATTTACGTACTTGTCAACTTCCTCCTGTAAATGGTCCTTTTTAAATATGTAATCAATGGTGTCTTTAGCAATTCGTCCAAACACGTATCTGTGGAGTTCGTCATCAGTAAGTGGTACCTTGTGGATTTCGCAAAAAGTCCTCCAGGCTTTCTCATGAAAGGGATTGTTATCCATTATTACCCCATCCATGTCAAATATGACTCCAATATCTGCCATCATTGAATTAAAATACTTAATTTGATGTGAAATAATATTTTTATCTAAGATAAAAAATACATTCCTTGATTTAATTCATTTAAAAAATTATTAAAAAAATACGTGAACATAAGGCTGGAAGAAATAATTATTTATCCAATTAAATCCTTAGGGAAAATATCAATAAAGGTGTCTGAAGCTCGTATCAGGGGACTAAAATTTGATAGAAGGATGATGCTTACAGATGCGATGGGAAATTTTCTGTCTCAACGCAATGTCCCGGAAATGGCTAGATTTAATCTGTCAATTGAGGACGGCGGATTTCTGGTACAGCATGAGGGGGAAGAGATACTTATCCCTTTTAATCCGATATCAAAAAAATCCAGGAAAGTTACCGTATGGGATGACCGGTTGACTGCTCCTGAAGCAAAAGATCAATACAACAGATGGTTCTCAGATCAATTAAACCGGGAATGCAATTTAATCCTGATGGATGAGGACACTATGAGGCCTGTTCAAAATAAATATGCTGTAAACAATGAACTGGTCAGCTATGCCGATGGTTTTCCCTACTTGATCATCGGTACCGGATCACTTGAGGATTTGAATAAAAAGCTGGAAATTCCGGTTCCCATGGATCGCTTCAGGCCCAATCTTGTAATCTCAACGGATGTGCCTTTTGAAGAGGATGAGCTAGATGTCTTTCAAATTGGAGAAGCTATATTTAAAAGGGTGAAGCCTTGTTCGAGATGTGTAATCACCACTACAGACCAGTTAACAGGGAAAAGATCGAAGGAACCTTTAAAAACTCTTTCAAAATACCGGAAAATTGGCCAGAATATTTTTTTTGGTCAGAATCTGATCTGCCTGAAGGAAGGACTTTTGAAAATTGGTGATATTCTTTATCCGACATCAATTTATAACCCAGGATAGCCTGGGAATTACAAATATGAATAAATTTGTATGTGGAAAATCTAAATCATTAAATCCAGTCTAAATTCTTATCTAGAAATGATCAATAAACTTGTGCAAATATTATTCAGTATTCTGTTTCTCTTTATCACAGGATGCTCGGAGCCAAACAATAAGAAACTTCCAATACTCGGTCGCAAAAGTATTCAGGAAAGAACAGTTAATGGAACTGTAAAAATTGATACCATTTACCATAGAATTGATGACTTTAAATTCACCAACCAGGATTCGATGGAGGTAACAAACAATACTTTTAAAAATAAGATCTATGTGGCCGACTTTTTCTTCACTACCTGTCCTACTATTTGCCCGATCATGAAAACACAAATGTTGAGGGTGTATGAACAATTCAAATATAATGACGGGATCCTCTTTCTTTCACACACAATTGATCCTGATTATGACACCGTTGCTTTGCTTCACGATTTTGCAGAACGTCTTGGTGTGTCGAGCAAAAAATGGCACTTTGTGACCGGACAAAAGGAATATATTTATGAGGTTGGTCAAAACAGTTATATGGTCACGGCAATGGAAGATGAAAATGAACCCGGGGGATACCTCCATAGCGGTGCTTTTATACTTGTTGATCCGGACCGGCACATCAGAGGATTGTACGATGGGACTAAGGAAGATCAGGTTGACAGGCTTATCTCTGATATTCCTAAGCTTTTAAGCGAATATGGTCTATAGATCCATTATATTTCTTGTCTTTATTCCAATAATTCATCTGGGTTCTTGCGGAAAAAAATCAGGAGATGAAGGTTCATATGCCTCAAAAATAAAATACCGGCAATATTTTAATAATGGCAGGCAAATATATCTGAATAATTGCAGTAACTGTCATCAAAAGGACGGTTCCGGTCTGGCAAGGTTATATCCTCCAATTAACGGATCTGATTATTTTCGTGCAGACCCTGTAAGGACTATTTGTATTGTTCGTAATGGCCAGAGTGGTGAAATATTTGTGAATGGAATTTCTTTCAACCAACCCATGCCAGCCAATACTGATCTTTCAAATCTCGAGATTGCCGAGTTAATGACATATTTATATGGAAATTGGAGTGAGGAAGATAGAATATTCAGCCCTAATCAGGTTTCTGAGATGCTAAGGAATTGCCAAAATCATTAATCCTGCCCCTGTTATTCTGCCCATAAAATACTTAATAATTAAATGAAGAAAGAATTTATCATGCTTCAATTTATTTTGTTTAATTTTAATATTCCATTCGCAGATTAAGTGATAATTATCATACTTTGAAAATATTATATTAGTATTTTTGTGACAAAATAATGCACCTTTTTTCAAGGATTATGTTACAACTATATCTTATAATCTTCAATTATTATCCGGAAAATTAAGATAGCCTATTTATTTATAAATAATTATTAGCAATGACTAATCAGGAGAAAATTAATGAGTTAATTGAAAAACGTGCTGAGGCCCGAATGGGTGGAGGTGAAAAACGTATTGAAAACCAACATCAGAAAGGCAAATTAACAGCCAGAGAGAGAATCCTGCTATTAATGGATGAAGCTAGTTTTGAGGAGTACGATATGTTCGTTACTCACAGAACAAAATCATTTGGTATGTGGGATCAGAAATTCCTGTCTGATGGGGTAGTTACCGGGCACGGTACAATTGATGGCAGACTTGTTTATGTATTTTCGCAGGATTTTACTGTTTTTGGTGGAAGCCTTTCTGAAATGTTCGCTCAGAAAATATGCAAAATAATGGACCAGGCCATGCAGGTTGGGGCACCGGTAATTGGCCTTAATGACAGCGGTGGTGCAAGGATACAGGAAGGCGTTCGAAGTCTGGCCGGGTATGCTGAGATATTTCAGAGGAATATTTTGTCATCAGGTGTAATACCTCAGATCTCTGCAATTTTTGGACCATGTGCTGGAGGTGCCGTATATTCTCCTGCATTGACTGATTTTATTATTATGAGCGAAAAATCAAGTTATATGTTTGTTACCGGACCTAAGGTAGTTAAAACTGTAACAGGTGAAGATATTTCGATAGAAGATCTTGGAGGAGCGAATGTACATTCAACTAAATCTGGAATTTCCCATTTCATGGTTGAAACAGAGGAAGAGGGCTTACTCCTGATCCGAAAAATGATGAGTTACATCCCTTCAAATAACCTTGAAGAACCACCGATTATTGAAACAAAGGATCCCATCGACAGGCTTGAAGATGAATTGAACGAATTAATTCCGGAAAATCCAAACAAACCATATGATGTCAAGGATGTGATTCATGCCATTACAGACGAGCATGAGTTCTTAGAGATACAAAGGAACTATGCCAAGAACATTATTATCGGCTTTGCCAGGTTTAATGGAATGCCCGTTGGCATCGTAGCCAATCAACCCAATTATTTAGCTGGTGTTCTTGACATTGATGCTTCAAGAAAAGCTGCCCGTTTCGTTCGTTTTTGCGACGCATTCAACATCCCTATCATTACCCTGGTAGATGTTCCGGGATTTTTACCGGGCAGTGCACAGGAGATGGGCGGTATCATCATCCATGGTGCGAAATTGTTATTTGCCTATGGTGAGGCGACTGTACCAAAAATCACAATCACATTGAGGAAATCTTATGGCGGAGCCCATGATGTAATGAGTTGCAAGCAGTTAAGAGGTGACCTGAATTATGCCTGGCCATCTGCTGAAATAGCAGTTATGGGTGCAAAAGGGGCCGTTGAAGTATTGGAAGGAAAAAAATTACGTGAAATAGCCGACAAGGAAGAACGGAAAAAATTCATTTCTGAAAAAGAAGAAGAATATATCGAAAATTTTGCAAATCCATACCAGGCTGCCAAATATGGATTTATCGACGATATTATTGAACCCAGGAATACCAGGTTCAGGATTATTCGGGGATTAAAGATCCTCTCGACCAAAAAGGACTTTAATCCACCTAAAAAACACTCAAACATTCCATTATAATCTGATTAATATGATGATTCTAGCTGAAATAAATTGGGACTACTTTCTAAGTGACGGCTTGGTGATAACCCTGGTAGGATATCTTATTGTATTTCTGGCCTTGGTACTGCTGGCTGCTGTTTTCAATACCGTGCCAAAACTTCTGGCTTACCAAAAAAGGCGGGCATTAAAGAAGAAGGGTAAAGAAGCTGCTCTAATTGCTTCCTTAGATCATTTATCCGGAGAGGCCAATGCTGCTATTGGAACCGCTATATTCATGTTTTTCAATGAAATGCATGATGAAGAGGATCCGATAATTACTATCCGGAAAATATCAAAGAGCTATTCTCCCTGGAGTTCAAAGATCTACGGCATCACCAGAGGATTAAACAGAAGATTTTAACTGAAATGCCCGGGATAATAATAAATGAGATGATATCATCATTTACTAAAAACAAGATACCGATAAAATTATACTGAAGTTCAAATGAAAACATACAAATTCACAATCAGTGGCAATAAGTATACGGTGAACATAAAATCGTTCGAAGATAATATTGCTGAAATTGAGCTTAATGGAACACCCTACACTGTAGAAATGGAGCAGGAGATCAAAACCACTAAGACTCCAAAACTGATAAGACCAGAAAGACCTTCACCAAAAGCCCCTGAAGAGATAATGAAAGGATCAGGATTAAGCAAGATCACCGCACCATTACCTGGGACTATTTTTAAAGTAATTGTCAAGGAAGGTGATTTGGTCAAGAAAGGGGATGCTGTTCTAATCATGGAGGCTATGAAAATGGAAAATAATATTCTTGCTGAAAAAGAAGGAGTGGTTAAAAAGATCCTCGTTAAAGAAGGAGATTCCGTGCTTCAAGGTGATCTATTAATTGAAATCGAATAAGAAGAAATGAGAAAGCTATTTACCGTTTTAGGGATCATCGCTATTCTATCGCTGGTGCGATTATCTTTTGTTAGTGCTGACCATCCGGCTTCAACAAGTAAAACTGAGCTTACCAAAACTGAAATGAGTGCTGACCAGGGATCAGACGACCTTACAGAAGGCAAAAAGCCCAGTGGGGCATTGCAGGGTATTAAGAATTTCTTCAGTTATACAGGTTTTGCTAATGCTACTTTCGGGCATATTGCTATGCTCATTGTCGGATTATTCTTTATAATTATTGCCATTGAGTATAACTACGAACCCTTGTTACTCATTCCAATTGGCACCGGGATTATCATCGGGAACATTCCATTCGTTCCAGGATTTCAAATTGGTATTTATGAGGAAGGCAGTGTTTTTAATTATCTATATTATGGTGTCGTAAAAGGTATTTATCCACCATTGATATTTCTTGGGATCGGTGCCATGACGGATTTTTCTTCGCTAATCTCTAATCCGCGTTTAATGCTTCTTGGTGCAGCCGCCCAGGTTGGAATATTTTTAACATTCCTGGGGGCTTTAATGCTTGGATTTGCACCTCCCGAGGCTGGTGCAATTGGCATTATCGGAGGTGCTGATGGCCCAACAGCCATTTTTATATCATCCCGTCTGGCTAATGGAATTAATTTGCTTCCCGATGGCACCACTGTTAAAAACTTAATTGGCCCTATTGCAATTGCAGCCTACTCTTATATGGCCCTGGTTCCGGTTATTCAACCGCCAATCATGCGTTTATTAACTAACAACAAAGAACGTAAGATTAGAATGAAACCGCCAAGAGCTGTTTCGAAAACAGAAAAAATTCTTTTCCCAGTTATAGGCTTGTTACTTACAGGGTTTATTTCTCCTAATGCACTGCCATTATTGGGAATGCTCTTTTTTGGAAACCTTCTGAAAGAATCAACCAGGACAAACAGATTGGCAGATACTGCTAAGAATTCGCTGATTGATATAGTTACCATACTACTCGGCATCACAGTCGGTGCATCAACTCAAGCTGACGTATTCCTTACACCGGATTCGCTACTGATCTTTGCACTGGGTGCACTGTCATTTATGATCGCAACGGCTGGAGGACTATTATTTGCCAAGTTTATGAATCTATTCTTAAAAGGGGATAATAAACTTAATCCATTAATCGGTGCAGCAGGAGTCTCCGCGGTTCCAGACAGTGCGAGGGTTGTTCAACATGAGGGGCTAAAGGCAGATTCGACGAACCACCTTCTGATGCACGCGATGGCACCTAATGTATCAGGCGTTATTGGATCGGCAGTGGCAGCTGGTATTTTACTAAGTTTTTTACTTTAATGGAACTTTGAACTGGATTGCTTTTTTGAAGATTTTATGATTTAATCTTAAGGATGATTGAGAAAGCAAGATTTTATGCAGAGATTTAATAAAGAGGCTATTGTTAATTATGAATATTCCGGAAAATCATCTAAACTCACTGTTGAGCGATTTTTCTGATCTATTTTCCAGCAAAAGTGATTCAGGCCATTGCTTATTCCTATATATCTGACTTGTAGAGACCGGCTATAGGCGGCAACCTGATGGATAACTTTATCATCCAGTTTCGTTTCTGGAGATTTGCACTCAATCACCATGAATGGGCTACCGGCCTGATCGAAAATCAATACATCTGAACGCTTCAATAGGGTATTGTATTTAAGTCCTGATTCGACTTTAATCATTGATTTCGGATAGTGCCGTATTTCAATTAGATACCTGATTAAATGCTGCCTCACCCATTCCTCCGGAGTTAATCTTACACTTTTTTTCCGTAATACATCAAAAATCATTAATTTGTTCTCAATCTTTTCAATTCGAAATTTAAATGAAGGAAAGTTCAATTTTTTATTCATTGCCTAAAATTCCTAAATAATATCTATGAAACCAATATGATTAAAATAATCATTAACATCTCAAGAAAATGATTAATTTAATCCCGAAAAGTTCCGATTAACCATTGATTATCTAATATAAACATATGAAAACGAGATTGGAGATCGTCAAAGACTGGCTACCAAGATATACCGGCACATCTCTTAAAGATTTTGGGAAATATATATTGTTAACCAATTTCCACACCTATCTGGAAGTTTTTGCTGATGTGCACGGCAAAGAAATACAGGGTGAAGGGGGACCTATGCAGACCGTTACAGCTGAAAACATCTCCCTGATCAATTTCGGTATGGGAAGTGCCATGGCAGCAACAATCATGGATCTCCTTATCGCAATACGGCCAAGGGCGGTGCTCTTCCTGGGTAAATGTGGAGGTCTTAAACGAAAGACGAAACTGGGAGACCTCATCTTACCAATAGCGGCGATTCGTGGAGAAGGCACAAGCAATGAGTATTTGCCAAAGGAAATACCTGCTTTGCCTTCATTTCAACTACAAAGAGCTGTTTCGTCAATGATTAAAAAACATGCTTGCGATTACTGGACCGGAACTGTCTACTCTACCAACAGAAGAGTATGGGAACATGATAAACAGTTCAAATCATACCTGAGAATGGCAAGGGCCATGGCCGTTGACATGGAGACTGCTACTTTATTTACAGTAGGCTTTAAAAACGGGATCCCACGCGGCGCACTTTTACTCGTTTCTGACAATCCCATGATCCCACATGGGGTAAAAACCAGTGAAAGTGATAAGAAAGTATCCGATAAATTTCTAAAATTACACCTGCAGATTGGGATAGATGCTTTAAAAGAATTAATATTCAGCGGTGATTCTGTAAAGCACCTGAAATTTGAGTGATTTTTTTAAATATAGTTCATGACAGAAGCATTTCAACCTTATTTTGTTCTAATTGTTCTATCTCTGAGCTTTGCCTTGATTTATCTTGAGATACTCAGGCCATCTGTTAGTTTCCTGCTGGCCGTTTTGATTTTTACCATTACAGGCATACTGGATACTGAGCATGTTCTGGCCGGTTTTTCAAATAGTTCGATTGCGGTAATTATATTACTAATTGTAATTACAGCAGCAATACGAAAAAATTATAGAGTTGAGCTGATTTTTGACCTGGTATTTAAGAAAGCTAAAACCTACCGGAATTTCCTGATCCGGATGATGGCCCAGGTGGCTATTTTAAGTGCTTTGATTAACAATACTGCAGTCGTGGCACTAATGACTCCCTATGTTTACAATTATGGCAGGAAAAACAACATAGCCCCTTCAAAATTACTGATCCCCTTATCTTACGCAACTATCATGGGAGGAATGTTAACCTTGATCGGAACTTCCACCACACTGGTCCTGAATGGATTTATTACAGAAGCAGGATTAAATGAATTGAGGTTTAATGACTTGATCATCATAGGCTCAGCAGTAACCATAACAGGGATCTTATTTATCGTATTCTTAGGATACAAATTGCTGCCAAATCATACCGACACCCTACAGAATTTTTCCGAAAACAAAAGAAAATACCTGATAGAAACATGGCTGCAAGACCAGTCGCCTTTGATCAGTAAAACCGTTATGGATGCGGGCCTTCGAAATCTGCAAGGAGTTTACCTTGTGGAGATCCAGAGGCAGGGAAAGATGATTTCACCAATTACTCCCCATGAAATCATACAAAAAGATGATATCTTGTTTTTTGCCGGTGACACAACAAATATCATAGACCTGATCAATGAACAGAAAGGTCTTATTTTACCGGAAAAGGCAAGCGATTATCACCAGGATAAAACTGATGTGATTGAAGCAGTGGTTGCTGGATTTTCATCCATAATTGGTAAAACGGTAAAAGAATCAAATTTCCGGAACAGATATGATGCGGCCATTATAGCTATACACAGAAATGGCGAAAGGATCAGCGGCAAAATTGGAGATATTGAAATAAATCCGGGAGATGTATTATTGTTATATGCAGGAAAAGATTTTGGTAACAGGGTTGAACTTTATAAGGATATTTATGTGATCAATAAGGTCAGGGAGATTGCTGACCCGGGAAGAAAAAAATATTATGCTATTGGATTGATCTTATTGGGATCAATTGTTTTATTGATTACTAAAGGATTGGCCCTGTTCCCGTCACTTCTTATAATTTTTACGATAATGGTAGGTTTTGGCCTGATCAGTGTTCAAGATATCCGGCGGGAACTTGATTTTAACCTGATTGGTATCCTTGTATTTTCTTTGGCCATTGGGCAGGCTATGATCATATCCGGTGCCGGTGTCATGGTTGCGGATTGGTTGATTGGATTATTGTCTCCATTTGGACGAACTGCCATACTAATCGGTTTGATATTGATCACCAATTTACTGACATCCCTCATTGGGAACGTTGGCGCCATATCTATTACTTTCCCCATAGCATTGGGTATAGGTCAAAGTATGGGAATTGACGCAACTCCCTATTTCCTGGGCATCGCCTATTCAGCCTCAGCTGCTTTCATCACTCCTTTCAGTTACCAAACGAACTTATTGGTTTACGGACCCGGGGGATACAACCTTAAAGATTTTGTCAGGATTGGGGTTCCTGTGACATTGATTTACCTGACCGTAGCTTTCTTTGCCCTGCTTATTCTATACAATAAGGTCTTCATCCCAATGTAATATTATTATTAATCATTGTATAATGTGTGATACCTGCCAGTTATCCTAACCATTCTAAATCCCTTTTATTTATATATACATATTGAATGAAACAAAAAACTGGATATGTATTAGTTCTTAAACCAAGCCTATGCAATGAGCTGAACTACTGGATCTGATATTTGATCAAAATTAAAAATCTGGCCTGGTTTTAATATGATGCCGGCACACCTTACCGGACAATATTATAACTCAGCTTAAATTGCACATATCGGAGAGTATTGGCTTGGTTCGTATGAACCCGGAGCTTAGTGCAATAAGGTTTGCTTCAGGGATTTTCCGGTTCTGCAAAAAAAATCCCGTCCACCTGTGTTAGACAGGCCCGGACGGGATTTACAAATTCATTTCAGATCTAAAGAACTATAGATCTATTCTTTTAGTAGCGGAATAAAGTATTTTCCGTGCATTCACTTCTTTTAATTCCTGCTGCACATCCACCACAATACCCATTTTTACCTCTCGGTCAATTTTAAGGGCCATTGTGATCTGATCTCTTTCCACTTCCGTTAATTTATCTTTTTCCTCGTTGACAAATTTCTGAATATCGGTAGGTTGTACCAAACGATCGTTGATCTGAATCCTGGGTTCAGCGCCCATATCCGATTTTTTTGGTTTCCCAATGTAGATATAACTTACAAGAGATTTCCTTTCCAGTTTATTCAATTCCTTCGCTGCAGGAATTTTCTGATCAACGAGAATATCTGATTCCCTGAGAACGGTTGTTACCATAAAAAAGAACAAAAGCATAAAGATAATGTCCGGTAAAGAAGCCGTAGGGATATCCTGACTTGTACTGGCTTTTTTCTTAAATTTCGACATTTTATTCTCCTATTTTTGTTGGTTCAGCAATAGAGACATTCCTGGGAATTCCCTCTCTTGCTCTACTATATACGTCATTCTGTGCCGGATCACCTTTATCAAGGTTTCTGAATTCCTCAGATGTCAATCCAACCCGTTCCCCATATATCTCATCATAAGCGCCCATAATCTCATCAAGAATGCCAAGATATATTTCATAACTTGTTCCCCGGTCTGTTTTATACGATATAACAGCATCGCTAGGGCTATCTGATGAATTAGGTTTACGGCCCTGAGAGAGGACAAAGTTCCTCTGACCTGCCGACAGTGTATTTATCAGATCCTGATTTTCCTGATCCTGTTTTCCAAAATTCAAGACAAACTCCTTAACCATATCCCTGATCTTAGAAATATCCTGTAAAGGTTCATCTTCCACCAGAATCCTATCACTCGAGTTTACATTCACTTTGAATATATTCCTCTGGTTTTTGGTTATATCCGGTGGCGGTTGGTTTGGATCAGGCTTAGGCGGTAACAATAAGGCGATCCCTTTATCAGAGGCAATGGTTGTCGTAACCAAGAAGAATATCAGCAATAAGAATGCGATATCTGCCAATGATGCTGAAGGAATATCAACCTTTCTGTTTTTACTTTTTGCCATCAGCTAAATATTTTTGAAATTTCAGTAAATACTATTCCAACGATCGCAACAACTATTAATATGTAAGTAGTATTAATTATACCACCAATATACTGTGACATGCCTGGATCAATACCAAATTTTGAGTATGTCGCAGTTACCTCTGCACCAGCAAAGGCATATCCAATCCCAAAAATCACAAGGATAACCGCAAGGCCAATTGCACCTGTCACCAACGTTTTCGGATTACCTATAGCATTGATCAATGGGAGGACAATTGCCGCAAGCACTGCCAATCCAAGCAAAGCATATGAAGCAATTATCATTATATCAACAAAATCCTGTTCCATATGTCTATAGATTATTTGCCTTGTGTTAAATTGTACTTAACAAGAATATCAACGAATGATATTGAAGCATCCTCCATCTGATTCACCAATGAATCAATTTTAGATACCAGGTAGTTATAGAAAAGTTGTAGTATAACAGCTACAATAAGACCGCCTACAGTAGTTAACAGGGCAACCTTAATACCTCCAGCAACAAGTGATGGTGAAATATCTCCAGCTGCTTCAATAGCGTCAAAGGCATCAATCATACCAATTACAGTTCCCATAAAACCTAACATAGGTGCTAGAGAGATAAATAATGATATCCAGACTAAACCTCTTTCGAGTCTTCCCATTTCTACGGAACCATAGGAAATAATTGATTTCTCAACCATTTCAATCCCTTCTGAAATACGGAGAAGGCCCTGGGTGAAGATTGATGCAACAGGTCCTCTTGTGTTTTTACAAACATCTTTAGCCGCTTCAACACCACCTGAACTTAGAGCTTCCTCGACATTGGAAAGCAATTTCTTTGTATTGGTAGTAGAAAGATTCAGCGTAATAATCCTTTCAATGGCTACTGCAAGTCCAAGAATTAAACAAAGAAGTACAATGGACATAAACTGCCATCCACCTTCAATAAACTTGGTTTTGATCGCCTGATGAAAGGTTTGTTCCTCTACCACGAAATCCTCAGATGCCATGCTGTTATCAGCTGCGGATACTGAGGTTGATTGTTCAGCTTCATCATCCTGCGCATAAATGGCACCGGTGAAACCGAAAGTTAATGCTCCGTAAAGCATAAATAAAGCCAGTAACTTTTTCATAATTCAGTTTTTTGATTTTTTCAAGTATACAAATTATAGTTAAATTATCCGATTAGTTATTCAAAAAAATTAGCGGAGAGGATGGGATTCGAACCCATGGTACCCTTGTGGGGCACACTCACTTTCCAGGCGAGCACCTTCGACCACTCGGTCACCTCTCCAAAAAACACTGTTAGTGGCACAAATAAATTAATAAATTATGCCTTATGCAAATTTTAATTTGGATTTTTAAGCCTATATACCAATATCCATTTCCCCACTTAGAGGCGTTGAAAGAAGGTTATTTATGCGTTCATAATTTGTTTCATAACCCAATACATACATTAATTTTGTGATTGCGGCTTCTGTGGTGATATTCCATCCACTAATAACTCCGATGTTCTGCAGTTGGGAACTCGTTGCATATCTGCCATGAATGACCTTCCCTCCCATACATTGAGAAACGTTATAAATAATTATTCCACGCTTGATGGCATTACTTAAAATTTTAATAAACCATTCTTTTGTAGGAGCATTCCCAGATCCGTACGTCTCCATAACAACTCCTTTAAGACCCTTAATATTAAGTATACTTTCAATCACATCCCGTGTGATGGATGGGAATAATTTTAATATAACCACATTTGGTTCAAACTTGTCGCGGAATATCAGCTGACTTTCATTATTGTAAGGCATGATGGCGGGCTTATTGAATTCGATCGTGATCCCGATTTTCGCCAGTAGCGGATAGTTTTCTGATTCGAATGCGCTAAATTGAGAACTTCTGATCTTTGAGGTCCTGTTACCTCTTAGTAATTGATAATCAAAGTAAATACATACTTCAGGAACTAAGGGTCGGTCACCGATCATTCTTGAGGCAATCTCAATCGCAGTGATTAGATTAGGCCTTGCATCAGATCTGATAGCGGTAATTGGAAGTTGGGAACCTGTAAAAATTACTGGCTTGTTTAAATTCTCTAACATGAAACTAAGTGCTGAAGCAGAATAGGCCATTGTATCCGTACCCTGCAAGACCACAAATCCATCATAATGCTGGTAGTTTTCATCTATGATCTGCCCAAGTTCTATCCAGTTCTCATAATTCATATTTGAGGAATCCATCGGTACAGGGAATGAAATAACAGTGATACCCACATTTAAAGCAGTTAGCGATGGAAGCTGCTGCATGATCTGATTAAACTTCAAGGCGACCAACGCACCTGCCGAATCCCTTACCATCCCGATGGTCCCCCCGGAATATATGATCAATACCGAGGCTTTCGGCCTGATAGCTCCAGTTTTGATATGTATTATCCGGTATTTCGGGCTATTTTGCTTTAAAGACTTTTCTGGCATTATCTGTAGTTTTTTCTGCTATTTCTGAAATATCAGTACAATAAATTTCCGATAACCGCTGTGCTATCAGTTTGATATATGCAGGTTCATTTCTTTTACCACGGTAAGGATGCGGGGTTAAATATGGGCTATCGGTTTCCAATACAATCTTCTCCAGTGGTATACTTTCGATGGTTGAACCTAATCCTGAATTCTTAAATGTAACCACACCCCCTATCCCTAAATAGAATCCCAGATCCGTTATACGCTTAGCCTGGTCAAGGCTGCCTGTAAAGCAATGAAATATACCGGAAAGACCCTCGCTGTGGTTCTTCTCAATAATCTGTATGGATAAATCAAGAGAATCCCTTGAATGTAAAATAATAGGCAAATCATATATTTTAGCCCAGTTCACCTGAATTTCTAAAGATTCAATTTGTTGATGGCGAAAGGTTTTATCCCAATACAGATCGGTCCCAGTTTCTCCTATGCCTGCAAATGAACGTTTTCCCAACCAATTTTCTATAATTTTCAGTTCCCGTTCAAAATCAGCCTTTACAGAACAGGGATGTAAACCTATCATAGAATAGCATTGATCAGGGAATTCTCCTTCAAGGGCGAACATCTGGTCAAGTGTACTTGCATCAATATTTGGCATATAGATCTTTGTAACTGAAGAGTCAATAGCAGCCGATACTACTTTCTTCCAATCTTCTTTAAATTGCTCCAGATAAAGATGCGCATGCGTATCAATCAACTCCATATCCCAGTCTTGTCAACTTTTCAAATATAAATCCTCTATTTTGCAAAAATCATAATTTTCATTTTTAAAATGCTGTATATATTGCGAAATTATCAATTTATTTTTCTCAAAAGACTTTTTGCTGTCGTGAAATATTATGATTGATCCATTCCGGGTATATTTTAAACTTTTTTCAAGGCATTTTTCAGCTGTCACTTTCGCTGAGAAATCATAGGATAATACGTCCCACATTATAATCTTATACTCATTTCTGATTCTTTTGAGGATCTTTTTTCGGATTTTACCATATGGTGGTCTAAACAGTTTAACCGGACCTGTAATAGAATTATTGTTGATTACTTCATCGCAAAATTGAATGTTTTTCAAATAATCTTCTTCGCTTACTTTCCAGCCATTTAGATGATTGAAGGTATGATTACCTATTCCATGTTTTTCATCTATAATCCGTTTAAAAACCTCAGGATACTTTTTGATATTATCACCTACACAAAAAAATGTAGCTTTTACATCCAGATCAGATAATACATCGAGAATATAGTCAGATACTTCCGGGACAGGTCCATCATCGAAAGTCAAGTATATTTTTTTCTTTTTCCGGTCTCCATGCCATAGTGCTTCAGGATAAAGAAATTTGAAAAGCTTTGGGGTTTTGAAAAAATACACCTGGCTAATTTATTTTACAGGATAACAATGTAATATCATCATTCAAAACACTCGAAGCATTAAAACTGTTTACTTCTTCAACAATTTTCTGATGAAGGACCCGGAGGTCAAGATCCAGGTTATTCTCCACAATTTTGATCACTCTTTCCTCGCCAAATGGTTCATCATTTTCATCGAAAGTTTCGATTAATCCATCCGTAAAGGCCAGGAAGAAGAAACTTGAGAGATCGTTGATCTTTCCTATTTTCAGGAATGGTAAAGGATGGAATATCCCCAATACGGTTGTTCCCAGTTCAAGTTGTATGAGATCGTTTTGAGGACTGTGAAATAAAGGAGGATTATGTCCGGCATTTACATATTTAAAGTATTTCAGATCTCTGTTATATATCGCAACAAAGAAAGTAATAAAGCTTTCGCCGTTGCTGTTTTGAAGTATTAAATAATTCAATTCCCTGACAATCTTTTCCAGTTTGGTGGTCTGCCGTATTAAGGTTCGTAGTGAAGCCTGAAAATTAGCCATCATCAATGCTGCAGGAATCCCCTTACCTGAAACATCTGCGATACATATTAAAAACTGGTTTTCATCGATTGGAATAAAATCAAAATAATCACCACCCACTGCCTGATGGGGCTCATAGCTTGAGAATATTTTAAATTTTTCTGTATAAGGCAAATTCTTCGGAAATAATAGCTGTTGCACTTTCCTGGCTATTTCCATTTCTTTTTGAAAAGTCTTTTGTTCGAGTTCTTTTCTTGCCAACTTCTTATTTTCAATAGCAACAATTATAATATTGGACAATGTTTGAATAAAGTTCAGATTAATTTGGCCTGTAACATAATCCTCACTGTTAAAGCCACCAAGGAGAACAACAGCCAGCAATTCATTTTTATGACTAACAGGGATTACTCTTTCAAATTCATTAAAAGGTTCTGTTTCTTTCGAACGATCCAGGTCTGAGATATCATTGACATTCAAGCTGCTTTCATTAAATGCCACATTCCTGAAGTCATTTTTAGTGCCAAAATTTACTTTACATTCCCAATTATCGTCCTTTACATAAAGGGCTAGTCTTTTAATCTTAAGGTTAGCCCTTAGGGTGAAATTAAATATCTTATAAAGTGATTCTTCAGGAAGGTTATTATTTATTGCCTGAGTTATCTCCAACAAAGAATTCAACTCAAGATCTTTTAATTCAAAATTCTTCCTGATGGTTTCGATATCCATATCACATATTTTTTATACTTGCTTTGGGATCCAATGCATCTCTCAATCCATTTCCGAGTAAATTAAAAGATAACACGATCATTGAAATGGCTATACCTGGAAATATGACCATTTGCCAACTATTTTTTGTGCCGATCATGGAAAATCCTTCGTAAATCATATTCCCCCAGGAAGGGGTTGGAGGTTGCACACTTAATCCTAGAAAACTAAGACCAGCTTCAAGCAAAATTGCTGCAGCGAAATTAGCAGTTGCAATCACGATAATCGGACCAATGATGTTTGGAAATATATGTGTATATATAATTCTAAAATTTCCTATCCCTAAAGCCCTGGCAGCTTCAATATAGGTTTTCTCCTTAATGGCCATTATCTGACCGCGAACAACCCGGGCTACTTCAACCCACATGGTCAATCCAACAGCAACAAAAGCCACCCAGACACCCCGGCTTTGTAGAGCCATACTGATTGCAATGACAAGTATAATGCCTGGTATAGACCAGACGACAGACATAAACCACATAATAAAATGATCAATCTTTCCTCCAAAGAAACCGGATAAGGACCCTAAGGATAATCCTAAAAATAGGGAAATAAGCACTGATATGAAACCAATTGAAAGAGATATCCTTGCTCCAAAGATTAATCTGCTTAGAATGTCTCTCCCTGCCCTGTCTGTTCCCAGTAGATACTTTTCAGAAATTATGTTATCATTTTTGAAATTCTGATGTAATTGATCCAAGCTTATTTCATGTAGCTCTCCTTTATAATCCACATACCTGATACGTTCACCTTCCACATCATGATTTAGCCCATTTTCGAGAAGTTCTGATTCGCCAATATATAATGGATATACTGCGGGCACCATTTTTATAAATTTTGTTTCTTCTTCGCGTCCAAATCCTTTGTAAAAAACGGTATCATATTGAATCCAGTAATCTTTAATGGGGATCTTAATATATGATGTTTCCTGACCAGAGATCGCTCTTTGTATGAAATTCTTTTTGGGTATTTCAAAATCTTTCCTAAGTAATAAAAACTGAACCTGAAATCCTGGTAATTTTTTTTGAACCTGAATTGCTCCATTATTTGCTCCGGGTGTATCATCGGGCATAATTAAATATCCCGCCAAAGCAACAAATCCAGTAAGTAAAATATAGTACAAACCAAGCATTGCAGGTTTGTTTTTCTGTAGTCGTTTAACTACATAATAGTTGGGCGATCTCCCTATGGTCCTGTCATATGCCATTCTGGTCTGAACTGTTATGGGCAAATAATCCAGCCTTTGAAGCCAGATAATAGTATGCATGAAATCTTGTTTCCAGATCAATATCATCCCCCAGCAGTTCCTCGGTTGGCGAGGAATAACACCTTATCCAGTCTTTTTGGAGCAGAGATTCTATGGTTGATTTTAGCATTTGATCATCCCACTGCAAAGTATCTCTAAGTTGCGTGTAAGACTGAACGAAATATAACTCATCTAATACATCATATTCAAGGTCAGACATAATTCAATTTTTAAAGTGTCTACCCTTCCATTCATATCCACCAATATTCGAAAGAATTCCAAAGGTAACAGCATAAAATGGGTATACCAATGAACTTACTATAAACGGAATTACTTTCAATTTTTTTCTAAAAAACAGATACATCTGCGTAAAGTAAATAAATTCAAGAAGGAGTTTAATCGCCAATATTAAAATAACGGTAGATGGAGTTACTAATTTTAAAATGCCGGAGATAAAAAGCAATAAAAATGATAACTGAACAATGAAAATATATATAGCCAGTACTTTAGTAAATGGATTGGGGTGTTTTTTCCACTTACCTGACCATCGTCGGCGCTGATTATAAAATTCCATTAAGCCGGATTTTGGTTGAATATGAACTTTTGCCTCTTTCGATTTCAAAAAAGAAATTTTAGACGGGTGGCGTTTACTAATTTTATACATCAGGAACTCATCATCCCCAGAAATGATCTTTTCATATCCCTCATACCCATTTACTTCAAAGAAAGCATCCCGGCTAAAAGCCAGATTGGCCCCATTACACAAGATCGGTTTATTATAATAAATAGCAGCAGCACCGGTGCCAATCAAACTGGAAAATTCAAGGGATTGCACATCATCAATGAAACCAAAACTATCCATAACAACAGGTCCTGAAATAAATTTTACATCTGTGCTCGAAAACGCCCTGGCATATGACTGGATCCAATTTGTCCCAAACAAAACGTCTCCATCTGTCAACAAAACAATCTCACCTGAAGCTTTCCTCAGGCCATAGGTTATGGCTGCCTTTTTATGTGAAATGCCAGCTGCCCTTTCTTCGAGTTTATATACCAGGATTTTGACTTCGCTGTTTTTCGAATAATCCAGCAATTGCTCGAAAGTGCCATCTTCTGAATAATCGTCAATAATTATGACCTCAAAATTATCAAAGCTATAACTTTGTTTTTCCAGACACTGGATAAGAGAGGGAATATTATGAATCTCATTTCTGACAGGAATTACTACACTTATAAATAGATCGGAAGATTTTAAAATATCAGGCATCTTTATCCCATTCCAGGCCCTTATCAGAAGGAATAGAAATATAAAATACGAGATGCTTAAAAAAGAGATTACCCAGTCCAAGGCTATAGGATTTAGTAGAATCAGAAATTTCCTGAATATCCAATAAATATGATAATTTCTTCCTATAATTAGTTAAATTTTTAAAACATGGATAAAATTATTCTAGGAATGGACCCGGGCACCAATCTCATGGGGTACGGGATTATTCATGCAAAAAATAATCAAGTAGATCTAATTCAATATGGGGTCATACATTTAAAAAAGTATGAGACACATGAATTGAAGTTAAAAAAAATATTCGACCGGGTCCTAAGCATTATTGACGAATTCAATCCTGATGAAGTAGCGATTGAGGCACCCTTTTATGGTAAAAATGTTCAGTCAATGTTGAAACTGGGCAGGGCTCAGGGTGTCGCTATGGCTGCAGTGTTGTACAGGAATATTGCAATAAAAGAGTATGCACCAAAAAAAGTAAAACAATCGGTCACGGGTAATGGCAACGCTTCTAAAGAACAGGTTGCCAAAATGTTGCAAAACCTTTTACGCTTTACCGATATTCCTAAAATGTTTGATGCCACCGATGCATTGGCAGTAGCTTTATGTCATTTCTATCAGGAGAAAGTTGGCGTCCCTGGTAAGAAATCATGGAAATCATTTATTAGTGATAATCCAGACAGGATCATTAATTAATATTTATAATTAACCCAGAAACATTAACTCTATTTCATTGCCAGGAAGGCATTGTTGATCTTTTCACAGATATCTCCGAACTCCTCATTAGTTAACTGCAATTTAGGACGGTTGAAGTTTATATCTCCCATGCTGTTAAGAGGTATCAAATGTATATGTGTATGGGGAACTTCCAGGCCAACTACGGCTACCCCAATTCGGAGACAAGGAATAACAGATTTTATAGCTTCTGCAAGTTTTTTGGTGAAGCTATTTAAACTTTCATATTCTTGTTCACTCAAATCAAAATAATAATCTACCTCCTTTTTTGGAATCACTAGCGTATGTCCTTGAACCAACGGATTGATATCAAGTATCGCAATGTTATTTTCGTCTTCAGCAACGATATACCCGGGGATCTCCCGGTTGATAATTTTGGTAAATATTGAGGCCATTATTCCAAACCTATTTCAAGGATTTCAAATTTCATTTTACCTGCTGGAACCTGTATTTCAACTTTATCACCTACCTCTTTACCGAGCAGTCCCTTGCCAATCGGAGATTGAACAGAGATCTTGCCTTTCTTAAGGTCAGCTTCTTCTTCTGAAGTTAATGTATATGAAAACTGCACTCCGTTCTGGGCATTCTTGATCTTAACTTTAGACAGAATAGACACTTTGGAAGTATCAATTGAAGTAGGATCTAATACTCGTGCGTTTCCAACAATTTTCTCCAATTGTACTATTTTGGCTTCCAGATGCCCTTGAGCATCTTTGGCTGCATCATATTCTGCATTTTCGCTCAAATCGCCTTTATCACGTGCTTCTGCTATCTGCTTAGATATATCGGATCTCCCTTTAGTCTTTAGTTCATGTAGTTCATCCTTGATCTTTTGCAATCCTTCCTCAGTATAATATGCTACTTTATCCATATCAATTGTCAAATTTATTATTCTATAACGACGGAATTATCTTTAGTGATGTAATACAAATCAAAAACCTAAAGGAATATTCAGTTATTCTGTTTTCTCCTTTAGGTTTATAGCTTGTATCTGCAAAAATAACAAATCCATTCTGGTATACCAAACCTATAAGGAATTTGAGAGAATTAGTGCCGATTTTTCATATAATTAGACCAAAATTCAATCAAATTACGATTATATTAGTCGAAACTTTTTAATCATAATTTTTATTAGAATTAGTTCAATTATAATCCCAGATAAGATGAATAAATTTGTTTTAGTGATGATATTCAGTAACCTCACTGTTTTTTCGTATGGACAAAGAAATAAGAATAAGGAAGAGGAGAAAAAACCTATTGAATCTTCGATTGTCAGTGGTCTTAAATTCAGATCCATTGGCCCGGCCCTGACATCCGGCAGAGTATCGGATATTGCAGTTGATCCGGTGCATCCAAATACCTGGTTTATTACAATTGCATCTGGCGGAGTTTGGAAAACGATAAATGCCGGAACAACCTGGACGCCAATTTTTGACGAACAAGGATCCTACTCTATAGGCTGTGTTACCATAGATCCTAATAATCACAATGTTATCTGGATAGGTTCTGGTGAAAATAATAGCCAGCGAAGCGTTGGATATGGAGACGGTCTTTATAAATCAATGGATGGTGGGAAATCGTGGAAACATGTTGGATTGAAAAACTCAGAACATATCGGAAACATTATTGTACATCCCGAAAGCTCAGAGATAGTCTATGTCGCAGCATATGGCCCACTTTGGTCTTCTGGCGGGGACAGGGGGATATTCAGGACTGTTGATGGGGGTGAAACCTGGGAAAACATTCTTTTTGTAAGTGAGAATACCGGTTTTAACGAGATCCATTTGGATCCGAGGCATCCCGAGATCATGTATGCTACAGCACATCAACGAAGGAGGCATGTTTATACATATCTGGGCGGTGGACCTGAAAGTGCCATTTATAAGACCATCAATGGAGGTGAAAGTTGGTTCATAGTTTCAAAAGGTCTCCCTGAAGTCGATATGGGACGAATTGGGATGGATGTCTCACCAATAAATCCAGACTACCTTTTTGCAATAATTGAATCCACAGATGAAAAAGGAGGATTTTTTCGATCTGTCGATCGGGGTCAAAGCTGGGAAAAGATGAGCGATTACAGCACTTCAGGGAATTATTACCAGGAGATATATTGCGATCCATTGGACATAAACAGGATATATGCCATGGATACCTGGTTGCAGGTTACGGATGATGGGGGCAAGACTTTTAAAATGCTTGGTGAAAAATACAAGCATGTGGACAATCATGCCATGTGGATCAATCCGGAAAACAACTTACATTATCTTGTTGGTAGTGATGGGGGGCTATACGAGTCATTCGACGGTGGAAAAGACTGGAATTACTTCGCCAATCTTCCAGTGACACAGTTCTATAAGGTTAGTGTAGATAATGAATTTCCGTTCTATAATGTTTATGGAGGCACACAAGACAATTTCAGCATGGGAGGGCCATCCAGAACTACAAATATTGCAGGTATACCGAATTCAGACTGGTATATCACTAATGGAGGTGATGGATTTGAATCGGTTATTGATCCTGAGAATCCGGATATAATTTATGCGCAATCACAATATGGAAATCTTGTCCGGTATGACCGGAAAAGCGGAGAGTCTATAGATATCAAACCTTTGGAGCGTGCAGGGGAAGCGGCTTATAGATGGAATTGGGATGCTCCGTTGATAATTAGTCCACACAATGCTACAACCCTTTATTTTGCCGCAAATAAAGTTTTTAAAAGCACCGACAGGGGTAATTCATGGGAAGTAATCAGTGAAGATCTGAGCAGGCAAATTGAAAGAAATAAAATACCTGTAATGGGAAAGGTCTGGGGCATGAATGCAGTAGCCAAGAATAAATCAACATCAATATACGGCAATATTGTTAGCCTTGATGAATCATCATTGCAAAAGGGACTTTTATATGCCGGTACTGACGATGGGCTTGTAAATATCACAAAGGATGACGGCAATACATGGAGCCAGGTGGAGACTTTTCCTGGTGTACCTGCAAATACTTATGTAAACTGCCTCCTGGCTTCTCAACACAGCGATGATATTGTATATGCTGCTTTTAATAATCACAAGAATGGCGATTTTAAACCATATTTATTAAAAAGTAATGATTACGGACAATCCTGGAAATCAATAAGTTCTAATTTGCCTGAAAGAGGTTCAGTATACAGTATTGCAGAAGATTATTTAGATCCAAATTTATTATTTGCTGGCACTGAATTCGGAATATTCTTTTCTAACAATGGTGGCCTTTCGTGGACGCAGTTAAAGGGGGGTATACCAACAGTTGGTGTACGCGACATTGCCATTCAGAAGAGAGAAAATGACCTCGTACTTGCTACTTTCGGGAGAGGTTTCTATATACTGGATGATTATTCCGCTTTAAGGCATATTTCTGAAGAAAAACTTGCCAAGGAAGCCATAATCTTTCCAGTTAAAGACAGTTGGATGTTTCATCCCTCAAAACCTTTGGGTTTGCGAGGGAATACTTTCCAGGGATCAGCCTACTATGCAGCTAGTAATCCACCGGTTGCTGCAGTTTTTACTTATTATTTGAAAGATGAGATAAAAACCTTGAAAGAAGTCAGGAATGAGAAAGAAAAAGAAATTGAAAAAGGTGGTGGCACCATTGAATATCCTTCATTTGAAAAGATCAGGCAGGAAGATGATGAAATTAAACCATATTTAATTTTTACTATCTCAGATATTGAAGGAAATGTAATTAAAAAGCTGAAAACAGAGGCTAAAAAAGGGGTCAATAGAATTTCATGGGATTTCAGGTATCCGGCTTCAACACCTATCCAGTTACAAAAACCTGCCTTCGACAATCCATTTTCAGATCCTGACACAGGTCCTTTGGCACTTCCTGGCACTTATACCGTTTCCCTTTCAAAATTTGTAAACGGGGAAGTCACTCAAATTGTGCCTGATACAGAATTTAAAACAAAATTATTGTCGAATACTACACTTCCTGCTGAGGATAAGGAAGCTTTATTCAAGTTCCAGGAAGAGGTTGCCCAATTCCAACGAGTAGTAAGCGGAACATCCAATACACTTGATGAATTGAATACAAAACTCAAATACTATTATAAGGCTGTTAATAGTACTACTGGAATTCCAAATGATATTCTGGAAAAAATTGTAACAACAGACCAGGAATTGAAAGTTCTGAACAGGAAACTAAATGGCGACATGAGTCTTACTGGAAGAGATTTTGAAACTCCTCCTTCAATTACAGGCAGAATTTACACAATTGTCTACGGCTTATGGAGTTCAACAAGCGCCCCTACTCAAACACAGATCAATTCGCTGGATATAGCAAAAGACCAATTTGAAGAAGTCTATAATGAAATCAAGACTATAACTCAGCAGGATATAGCTGATATTGAAAAATCTCTGGAGAAAGCAGGTGCTGCATGGACACCTGGCCGTCTGCCTGAATGGAATAAATAGAAGTATATTAAAAACCCGTCAATTTTGAATATTGACGGGTTTTTTATAAGAAAAATCTTTATATAATATCATTTTTTCTTAAAGTCATTTACCGCCTTATCGATTGAATCAATCAGCTTTTTTGAAACCTTTCTTGGTTGTTTTGCCTTATATTTTTTTAATAAGTCCGATGACTTTTTAGCGTATTCATGCAATCCGACAGGATTCCCATCAAATCCGAAGCTTCCAAGAACAAATTCCAATTTAGAGCGGATATCGTAGTATTTTTCATCCCCGATTTTCTCAAATTGAGTCAAAGCATCCTTGCAGGCTTTTTCTAATTTTTCATTTGTATTCATAATTTTTAAGTATTAGGCAAATTTTAGGTTTGAACTCAGATACAAAATTCGCTAATTAACATTGATATTCCAATATCCGGGAGGTGTAAAAATTTATATATTCTGTTTAATAGATAATTTAATACTATGGTTACAAAAATGAAATATTTAACAGAGCATGTCCAATACTAAATTTTGCGAGTTGAAAATAGATAAGACTATTTGTTTAAAACTCAAAGAGCACCATTACGGTATTAATATAATTCAAGGCTTTTTATTACCATAGAAATAAATATTTTTGTAGCTAAATTGCTTTTATGAAAAAATTTTCCTCAAATCATCTTCATAGTTTTTCATATAAAATTTTTAAAAGTATAGGCTGTACTGATGAAGAAGCTAAACTGGCAAGTGATGTATTGATCTCAGCTGACCTGAGAGGTGTGGATTCTCATGGTGTAGCAAGGTTATCGGGATACATTCGATTATATGAAAAGGAAAGGTTAAATCCAACACCAGATATTAAAATAATTCATGAGACACCCAGCACTGCAGTAATTGATGGGGATAGGGGTTTAGGCCTCGTTGTGGCACCTAGAGCCATGGAAATTGCAATCGAGAAAGCTGAAAAGGTTGGTTCGGGATGGGTAGCCATAAAAAATTCCAATCATTTTGGGATTGCCGGGTATCATGCTATGATGGCACTTCCACATGACATGATCGGCTTGTCTATGACAAATGCAAGCCCCCTGGTTGCCCCGACATTCTCAAAAGAACGTCTTCTGGGCACGAATCCAATCGCAATAGCCATTCCTGCTGACAAACAACCCCCATATGTTGCTGATTTTGCAACTACTACAGCCGCCAATGGAAAATTAGAAATATTACAAAGGAAAAATGAAGAAGCTCCTCTTGGCTGGATCCAAACTGCTGAAGGACAAGATTCTACAAATCCTGATGAACTTAAGAGTGGCGGTGCATTATTACCATTGGGAAGCAACAGGGATCATGGAAGTCATAAGGGATACTGTTTGGGTTCCATTGTAGATATTTTATCGGCCGTATTAAGTGGTGCTAACTTCGGCCCATGGGCCCCTCCTTTTGTAAGTTTTCTTCCTATGCCTGAAAACCCTGTCGGGGACGGTCTGGGACATTTCGTAGGTACCTGGCGGGTAGACGCTTTTAGGCCGAAAGAAGAATTCAAAAAAAATATGGACATCTGGATAGAAAGATTCAGAAACGCAAAAACTACCGAAAATCAGGAGAGAGTGCTGATCCCAGGTGATCCGGAAAGGGAATTTGAATTGGCAAGAGGGAAAAACGGGATCCCCTTGCTGGATAAAGTGGTTAAAGATCTTTCAGATCTTGGGAATGCTCTTGGTGTTCCGTTCCCCCATTAGAATGAAACTCCAAATCGATAAACCCAGGGGCTACCATACGCGGAATTTGAACCTGAGTACATAACGTCATACATTACGGCAAAGAAAAATCCGCCACGTCGGCCAAAAGGAGCAAACAGCCCCAACCCCAACATCGTTCTTGGGTACCAATCCCTGGCCAAATAATACTCCTGTGTTGTAGGATCGTACTGTGCAGCTTCGAAATTAAGATTCTCAAACTCTCCATAAGCGAATAATGGAAGCTTAGGAATGAAATATAAATTTTGTCTTAGAAAAAAGCGATATCCATAGGAATTACTTTCATAGGTAGGTGTATATCTATTGTCCTGATAATATTGATAGGTTATTCCGACCCCTCCTGATAAACCCTTTGTGATCATATATCCAACAGCTGGGGATACATAAACAGATGTGATGCTTCCAAAGGTAACACTGAATCCTCCCCCGTAATATATCCTGTCTTTAAATGCCGGCTTCTCATCGACAGGATCCATTTCTATCTGCGCATATGCGGTAAGGGATAAAATAAGTAAGATAATTACAGTATAAACTTTTTTCATTAGGATTTTATTATTTGAAACTATTCAATAGATTTTGGCAGGAGAACTTGAGTTAATTCTCATCAGGCACAAGAATATACAGATCTTCTGATTCCTTTTTCATTAAATATTTTTCCCGGGCAAATTTTTCCAACAGTTCGTTATTGCTCAGTAATTCCTCCCTGTCTTTCTCCACTTCCATTATCATCTGGGTGTAATAAGCTTTCTGTTGCTCCAATTCACTGAGTTTCCCTCGCTTTTTAAATTGTGAATACAGGTCATTCGAATCTATGAATAACATCCAGATTATAAATATAACACCAACAATAAAGTAAAAGTTTTTGAAAACCGGAGGTAATTTTCTAAACATAGTGAACAAATTATGAAACTAAAGTAATAAAATGTTGTAACATAAAAAAGCCCTGCATAAAAGAGATGCAGGGCCAATATATGTTTTATGAAATAATTATCCTTTTTGAGGATATAGAGCAACTTCTCCTAATTCCTCTTCAATTCTTAACAATTGGTTGTATTTAGCCATTCTGTCAGACCTGGACAATGATCCGGTTTTTATTTGTCCCGAATTGGTTGCAACTGCAATATCCGCAATTGTGGCATCTTCAGTTTCACCGGACCTGTGAGAAACCACTGTTTTCCAGCCTGCCTTATGTGCCATCTCAATGGCATCAAGTGTTTCGGAAAGAGATCCGATCTGATTCACTTTAATCAATATGGCATTACCACATTTCTCGTCAATTGCCCTTTTGAGGAATTTTACATTAGTTACCAGGTTGTCATCACCTACAAGCTGGATTTTATCTCCAATCTTCTCAGTTAATAGAGCCCACCCTTCCCAGTCATTCTCATCACAACCATCTTCAATTGAATCGATAGGATATTTATCTACCAATTGAGCCAGGTATTCAACCTGGTCGGCTTTATCTCTTACTACACCTTTATCTCCTTCGAATTTGGTATAGTCGTATTTCCCATTTACATAGAATTCTGAGGCTGCACAATCAAGTGCGATAGTAACATCAGAACCGGGCTTATAACCAGCAGATTCAATGGCTTTCAATACACTATCAAGGGCCTCTTCAGTACCTCCTGAAAAATTAGGTGCAAATCCACCTTCATCTCCAACGGCAGTACTCAAGCCTTTATCTTTAATTATTTTTTTCAGATTATGGAATATTTCAGAGCCCATTCTCAGAGCTTCACTAAAGGTTGGTGCCCCAACAGGCCTGATCATGAATTCCTGGAAAGCAATAGGAGCATCAGAGTGTGATCCTCCATTGATGATATTCATCATAGGAACCGGAAGAGTAGCAGCGTTGGTTCCACCGATATATCTGAATAAAGGCATATCCAATTCTTCTGCAGCCGCTTTTGCTACTGCAAGTGAAACGCCAAGTATGGCATTGGCACCCAATTTACTTTTTGTATCAGTACCGTCCAGTTCGATCATGATCTTATCGATCAGTTTCTGATCAAACACTGAAAGACCGATAAGTTCTTCAGCGATTACTTCATTAACATTTTCAACAGCTTTCAAAACACCCTTACCCAGATATTTAGATTTATCTCCATCTCTCAATTCTACTGCTTCATTCTCTCCTGTGGAAGCGCCTGATGGTACAGCAGCTCGTCCCAGTATGCCATTTTCAGTAATAACATCAACCTCGACAGTGGGATTCCCTCTGGAATCCAGGATTTGTCTAGCGTAAATACTTTCTATAAAACTCATTTTTGAAAAATTAATTATTGTTCATATATGTAATAAAATTGTCAAATAAATATCGTGAGTCATGCGGCCCTGGTGACGCTTCTGGATGATATTGGACAGAAAAAGTCTTTTTATCCTTTAATTTTAATCCAGCAAGGGTTCCATCATTCAAGTGGATATGCGTCATTACTACATTACTGTTTTTATCAAGGTCCTCTTTATCTACAACGAATCCATGGTTCTGGGAAGTGACTTCACTTTTTCCAGATTCCAGGTTTTTAACAGGATGATTAAGCCCGCGATGGCCATGATGCATTTTATAAGTGGATATACCATTGGCCAGAGCTATAACCTGGTGGCCAAGGCAAATGCCGAACATTGGCGAATTTTCTTTCAATATTTCTTTTACTGTATCGATGGCATACTTCATAGTAGCAGGATCACCTGGCCCATTGGATATGAAAAACCCATCAGGATTCCATGCCTTCATTTCCTTAAAAGAGGTCTCAGCTGGAAATACTTTACAATAACATCCTCTGGATGCCATATTTTTCAGGATACTTGTTTTAATCCCAAGGTCCAGCACCGCCACTTTATACGGACTTTTTTCATCACCAAACAGATATGGTTCAGATGTAGTCACTTTTGAAGCAAGCTCAAGGCCACTCATATCAGGAACTTTGTCCAATTTCCCTTGCAGAAAATCGATGTCCAGATTTTCTGAAGATATTATTGCATTCATTGCTCCTTTGTCACGTATATGCCTTACCAGGGCCCTGGTATCAATTTCAGTGATGCCAACCACATTATTGTCATAAAGGTACTCCTGAAGCGATTCTGTAGCCGTAAACCGGCTGAAGATTTCTGAAAAATCATTTACAACTATACCTGCAATTTTAGGAGATCCAGATTCCTGTTCCTCATCATTGGCGCCATAATTACCTATATGTGCTGTTGTATTTACAATTATTTGCCCATAGTAGGATGGATCAGTGTAGATTTCCTGGTATCCAGTCATACCGGTATTAAAACAAATCTCACCACCAGTAGTCCCAATTTTCCCTATGGCTTTGCCTTTGAACAGGGTTCCGTCTTTTAATAATAGAATGGCTTCTTTGCTGAATATTTCCTTCATGGAGTTTAAGAATTTTGCTCAAAAATACTTAATTCGTAATAGTTAATCTATGTAGTGATATTAAATATTTGCAAAAAAAAAGGACCAGAAAAAAATTCAGGTCCATTTATTTCAAATCACATTCGATTATCTTCTATTTTTCACTTTCATCTTTGGCGCTATCTTCACTACCCTCTTTGTCATCCTCTGGATTTTCAGCCTTTTTTGCCGCTTCCTTTTTGTCCTTAGTTTCTGCTTTTACTTCCTCAGCGGATTCGGCTTGATCTGAAGGTTTTTCAGCTTTTTTAGCAGCTTTCTTTTTTTCTTCTACTTCAGCAGCTTTGGTATCTACTTCTTTCTCTTCGTTCTTAATGGTTTCCTTTACCTCTTCCTGAACCTCTTCAGCTTTTGCATCGGCCACATCTTCAACAGCGGCAGTCTCTACCTTCTCCTCAGTCTTTGTTTCTTCTTCTTTCTTTTCAGCCTTTGTATCGGTTTTGGCAGCTGCAGAATCCTCTTTGGATTTAGCACCTCGGCGGCTTCTTCTTGTTTTGGCCTTTTTAGGTTCTGATTCTTTAATTAGCAGATCATTGAAATCAACAAGCTCTATCATTGCCATTTCAGCATTATCTCCCAATCGACTTCCAAGTTTAATAATCCTGGTATATCCGCCTGGGCGATTTGCTACCCGGTCTACGACCTCATTAAACAATACGCTCACAGATTCCTTATCCTGAAGATATGAGAATACCACTCTTCTGGAATGGGTTGAATCATTCTTTGCTTTAGTTATTAAAGGCTCGACATATTTTCGTAACTCCTTGGCCTTAGCAAGGGTAGTATTAATTCGCTTATTGACAAGCAAGGAAGAAGCCATATTTGACAACATCGCTTTTCTATGTGAAGGTGTTCTTCCTAGATGATTAAATCGCTTACCGTGTCTCATTATTTATTATTCTTCATCAAGTTTATACTTGGAAAGATCCATACCAAAGGTCAGGCTCTTTTCAGCTACAAGTTGTTCCAATTCAGCCAATGATTTTTTTCCAAAATTTCTGAACTTCATCATATCAGATATCTCCAATTTCACCAAGTCTCCTAGTGACCTTACATCAGCCGCTTTCAAGCAATTATAAGCACGTACAGACAAGTCAAGATCACTTAATGGTGTCTTGAGTAACTTGCGCATGTGCAGCATTTCTTCATCAACCGTATCAGGTTCTTT
The DNA here is from genome assembly GCA_942491935.1 of uncultured Cytophagales bacterium. GTDB lineage: Bacteria > Bacteroidota > Bacteroidia > Cytophagales > Cyclobacteriaceae > JAGTVG01. Next base: position 163,723 of record CALOCZ010000066.1, on the reverse strand, counting down.
AGAATCTGCGGTTTCAAGGATCATAGTTTGATCAGAGAAAAGCATGAAATGTTGGATCAGGATATTGGCAGCACCTTTTAAAGCTACTTCAGGATGGATAGATCCATCGGTTTCAATATCGAGGATAAGCATTTCATAGTCAGTCTTTTGCTCAACACGTGTATTTTCGACACTGTATTTTACGTTCTTAATAGGTGTGAAAATCGCATCGATTGGAATATATCCGAATATTTGCTCTGAAGGTTTGTTTTCTTCAGCAGGAACATATCCTCTGCCCTTTTCTATATTCAATTCAATTTCAAAATCTGCAGATTCATCCAGATTACAGACGATCAATTCAGGATTTAACACTTCAAAACTTGTAGTATAATCCATGATATCCCCAGCTTTTAATACACTTTTGCCTTTTACTGGAACAGTAACTTTATTTTCAACAACATCTGCAATCTTTTTAAACCTAACCTGTTTAAGGTTCAAAATGACTTCAGCAACATCTTCTTTTACACCTTCAACGGTTGAAAACTCATGCAAAACACTTGGTATTTTAATACCAGTGATTGCGTATCCCTCCAAAGAAGACAGAAGAATTCTTCTTAATGCATTCCCTATAGTAACACCATATCCTTGTTCTAGTGGTTTAAATGTAAATAATCCGTGGAAATCATCGGCTTTTTCCATCACCACCTTTTCAGGCATTTGAAACGCTAAAATTGACATATTTGAATTCTTTTTATTAAAATTAAGATTATTACTTTGAGTATAATTCGACGATCAATTGTTCATGAATGTTTTCAGGGATCTCGTCACGTTGAGGAAGGCTTATATATCTTCCAAACATTTCTGTATCATCCCATTCCATCCATGGATATTTCTTGCTGCTTCCTCGCGCAAGACTTTCACTGATCACGAGCAATGATTTTGATTTTTCCCTTACTCCGACTTTATCGCCAACCTTTACACTAAAAGATGGGATATTCACTACAACATCATTCACTGTGATGTGCTTGTGAAGTATCAATTGACGAGCAGCCCTTCTGGTAGGTGCAACACCCAGGCGGAAAACAACGTTATCCAATCTTGACTCAAGGAGTTGCAATAATATTTCACCTGTAATTCCACTTCTTCTTGAAGCTTTATCGAATAAATTCAGGAATTGTCGTTCAAGAACCCCGTACAGGTATTTTGCTTTTTGCTTTTCCTGCAACTGGATAGCATATTCAGATTGTTTCCTACGCCTGTTCCTGCCATGCTGCCCCGGAGGGTAACTCTTCTTCTGAAGTGCCTTACTTGGACCAAAAATTGGTTCCCCGAATTTTCTTGAAATTTTTGATTTAGGGCCTCTATACCTAGCCATTACCTTTAAATGTTTTTATGTTCTTAAACTCTTCTTCTTTTTGGAGGTCTGCATCCGTTATGAGGCAAAGGGGTCACATCTTTAATTGCGATAACTTCTATGCCAACATTTTGAATAGTCCTCATAGCTGATTCACGACCTGCCCCTGTTCCTTTTACAAAGATCTCTACCTTCCTTAATCCCAGGTCATAGGCTTTCTGTGCACAATCCTGTGCAGCCATTTGAGCGGCATAAGGTGTATTTTTCTTGGAACCTTTAAAACCCATTTTCCCGGCTGAAGCCCAGGATACAACTTGTCCCTGACCATTGGTCATAGAGATGATAATGTTATTGAATGTGGCTTTAATATGTGCCTGTCCAACAGGGTCTACAACGACAACTCGTTTTTTAGCCTTATCTTTTCTCTTTAGTGCCATCTATTAATGATTATTTAACTGCTTTTTTCTTGTTTGCAACTGTCTTACGCTTACCCTTCCTTGTCCTGGAATTGTTTTTTGTTTTTTGCCCCCGAACAGGTAAACCTTTACGATGACGCAGACCGCGATAACATCCAATATCAAGTAATCGTTTGATACTAAGCTGAATCTCAGATTTCAGTACTCCTTCTACTTTAAACTCTTCATTGATAACCGACCTGATCTTATTGGATTCTTCATCGGTCCAATCCGATACTTTTCTGTTCCAATCAATCCCTGCTTTAGTAAGGATCATTTTTGCAGAACTTCGACCAATGCCAAAAATGTAGGTAAGAGCAACCTCACCTCTTTTGTTATCTGGAATATCTACTCCTTGAAATCTAGCCATAATTATCCTTGTCTTTGTTTGAACCTGGGGTTCTTTTTGTTAATCACGAATACTTTACCTTTTCGTCGAATGATTTTACATTCGCTACTCCTTTTCTTTACAGAAGCTTTTACTTTCATTCGAAATAAATTTAAATACCTAGTTTTCTCATTTCAATGCCTGCCTTACTATTATAACCGATTGATGGTTTAGATTTAACTTATTTTGAGTTTTAACCTATTCCATCAAAAACTCCGGGCGATAATAAAAACAAAGCCGGCAGAGCTTATGATTTTTTATTTATATCGATAAACAATTCTACCCTTTGTTAAATCGTAAGGTGACATTTCAAGTTTCACTTTGTCACCTGGCAATATCTTGATGTAATGCATTCTCATCTTACCGGAAATATGGGCAGTAACAATATGTCCGTTTTCCAGCTCGACTCTGAACATCGCATTAGATAATGCTTCAGTAATCGTTCCGTCTTGTTCTATGGATGCCTGCTTAGCCATATATTTTTATTTAAATCACTTTTTCTTTATCAAACATCCGCTACGCAACAGCAACATTTGCAGCTCTACCTTTTAACTTCCCTGACTTCATGAGTCCTTCATAGTGTCTCATCAGCAAGTAACTCTCAATCTGCTGCAATGTATCCAATATTACCCCAACCATGATAAGCAATGATGTTCCACCATAAAACTGTGCAAATTGCCTGGAAACACCTGCTATTCCCGCAAATGCTGGCATTATAGCCACAATTGCAAGGAAAAATGAACCAGGAAGGGTAATCTTGGTCAAAATATTATCTATATATTCAGAAGTTTGCTTCCCGGGTTTAATGCCAGGAATAAAACCACCGTTTCTTTTCATGTCATCTGCTATCTGAGTCGGATTAATAGTGATAGCTGTATAGAAAAACGTAAACAATACGATCAATGTGCCAAACACAAGATTATACTGCCATGACTGATAATTTGAGAACGTACTACCGATATACGCTGCAAGATCACTTGAACTTGACCAGAATCCGGCAATAAGTGCTGGAAGGAACATCAAGGATTGCGCAAATATGATCGGCATTACACCGGCTGCATTTACCTTTAATGGAATATATTGTCTTTGTCCGCCGTATACTCTATTCCCTACCACCTGTTTTGCATATTGAACCGGAATTCGACGAGTAGCCTGGGTTAATGCAACTACCCCCATAACTACAAAGAATAAAGCTACCAGTTCTATAATGAATAACAATGCACCGCTCATTCCTTTTGTTGTAGCTTCAGCGATCAATGCCCCAGGGAATCTGGAAATAATTCCAATCATGATCAACATTGAAATACCATTCCCAATACCTTTTTCTGTAATCCTCTCACCAAGCCACATGGCAAATACGGTCCCTGCAGTCAGAATGATCAATGATGAGAAATAAAACAGCGATTGATCAACCATAACTGCATCATCTGGAATTGTTCCTGCTATATAAGCAGAGGACTGGAATAAACATATAAATATTGTCAGCACCCGTGTGATCTGATTGATCTTTTTTCTTCCAGATTCACCTTCTTTCTGCATTTTCTGAAAATAGGGCACAGCCACTGTAAGCAATTGCAATACAATCGAGGCAGATATATATGGCATAATTCCTAATCCAAGGATTGCAGCATTACTGAATGCGCCACCAAGGAAAGTATCAAGTAAACCCAGAATACCGGTTTGCGTACCGGAGAGTTTTGATGGATCTACCCCGGGAAGAACCACAAATGATCCGAGGCGAAATATAATGATATAACCCAGTGTGTTTAGAATTCTGTCACGCAGTTCCTCAATAGTAAAAATATTCCGTATGGTTCTAATAAATTTCTTCATAGACTACAGTGTAGTTACCTTACCTCCCAATTTCTCAATAGCTTCAACAGCTGAAGTAGAAAACTTATGGGCTGTAACGTCTACTTTTGTTTTCAATTCTCCTCTACCTAATACTTTAACCACATCTCTTTTCCCAATAATACCATTATTAGTTAAAAGTTCGATATCCACTGATTTCGCTTTGGTCTTGTCAACTAGTTGTTGAAGTATATCAAGGTTAACTGGCTTAAAAACTACCCTTTGTGGTCTTTTAAACCCGAATTTCGGTACCCGGCGTTGTAAGGGCATCTGCCCTCCTTCAAAACCGAACTTCCTAGAATACCCGGACCGGGATTGTGCCCCTTTATGTCCTTTAGTAGCGGTTCCTCCACGGCCAGAACCCTGACCTCTTCCTAATCGCTTATTGCTTTTTACTGAACCCTTCGCAGGTTTTAATGTATTCAGTTTCATCTTTAGTAATTTATAATTCAGTAACAGTTACCAGGTGATTCACCTTTCGTATCATTCCCTTTATCTGGGGTGTTGCTTCTACTTCAACACTTTTATCTATCCGGCCAAGTCCCAGTGCCTTAATAGTCAGCTTTTGATCCTTAGGCCTGTTTATTATACTTCTTCTTTGTGTTATTCTAACCTTCGCCATAATATTAACCATTAAAGACCTTCGAAAGTGATACACCTCTATGCTGAGCTATAGTATATGGATCTCTCATATTGGCAAGTGCATGAAATGTAGCCTTAACCACATTGTGAGGATTTGAACTTCCTTTTGATTTTGCTAAAACGTCTTTTACGCCAGCACTTTCCAGAACAGCTCTCATAGCACCCCCGGCTATTACACCTGTACCGGGAGAAGCAGGTTTTAGAAGAACGAGTCCTCCACCATATTTCCCAATAGCTTCATGAGGGACGGTTCCTTTTAAGATTGGAACCTTAACAAGGTTTTTCTTAGCATCATCGATACCTTTTGTAATGGCATCGGTAACTTCATTTGCTTTACCTAAGCCAAAACCAACAACGCCGTTACCATCTCCTACAACAACAATGGCCGAGAAGCTGAACCTTCTACCTCCCTTTACTACTTTAGCTACCCTCTTTATGGCAACTACTTTTTCTTTTAGTTCAATTTCACTCGCCTTAACAGATTTAACACTTTTCTGTTGCATATATTTAGAATTTTAAGCCTCCTTCCCTGGCGCCATCTGCCAGAGCTTTTACTCGACCATGATACAAATAACCACTTCTATCGAAAATAACAGTATCTATACCGCTAGCTACTGCTTTTTCAGCTAATTTTTTACCAACATCTTTGGATATGGGAACCGTGACGCCAGTCTTACCAAGTTCTTTTGAAGATGCAGAAGCCAGTGTATGTCCTGAATCATCATCAATCAATTGAGCATATATTCCTTTGTTGCTCTTATAGACAGATAATCTTGGTTTTTCCTTTGTACCGGAAACTTTATGTCTGATGCCTCTTCTAATTCTCAGTCTTCTTTTTTCTTTATTAAAAGCCATAATTAAATTTATTTAGCAGCAGCTTTACCAGCTTTTCTTCTAATTTGTTCACCAACAAACTTGATACCTTTACCTTTATATGGTTCAATTTTTCTGAGAGATCTGATCTTTGCAGCTACCTGTCCGATTAATTGCTTATCATGACTCTCCAAAATAATAACAGGATTTTTCCCTTTAGCGGATTCCGTTTTTACTGATATTTCAGGCGGAACCTGGAAATAATCATGGTGTGAATATCCCAGCGTAAGATCAAGATAATTATCTCTTGCTTCAACCCTGTAACCAACACCTATCAGTTCCAACTCAATTTTGTATCCGGTACTTACGCCAATTACCATGTTATTGATCAGTGATCTGTACAATCCATGCATCGCCTTATGCCTTTTCTGCTCAGTTGGCCTTTTTAACTTAACTTCACCTTCAGATATATCTATTATGATATCCGGATCGACGAGTTGGTTCAATTCTCCCTTTGGCCCTTTAACCTGAACATTATTGTTTTCAAAATTAATTGAAACTCCTTCAGGGATCTGGATGGGTTGGTTTCCTATTCTTGACATCTTCTGATCATTTAATAAATATAACAAAGTACCTCTCCACCAACGTTTTCACTTCGTGCTTCTTTATCCGTCATCACACCTTTGTTGGTAGATAAAATTGCTATCCCAAGGCCATTCAAAACTCTAGGAAGTTCTCTAGCATTTGCATAATATCTAAGACCAGGTTTACTCACCCGCTCTATATGCTGAATGGCCGAAATTTTACTATCAGGATTATACTTTAGGGCTATTTTGATGGTGCCCGGAGAGGCCTCATCTTCAAATTTATAGTTTTGAATATACCCTTTCTCGTGAAGCACCTTTGTAATCTCCTTCTTGATTTTAGAAGAAGGTACTTCTAATATCCTGTGATTCGCTTTTATTGCGTTCCTAATTCTTGTTAAGAAATCAGCTATTGGATCCATATTTTAAAACTTAAGCCCAAAAGGGCTGCAAAATTACTAAATGTTTTTATAATTAACTAATCAAAACTACCAGCTTGCCTTAGTTACGCCAGGTATTTTTCCTTCACCTGCCATCTCTCTGAAAGTCACCCTGGAAATACCGAATTTTCTCATATATCCCTTAGGCCTTCCTGTAAGTTTGCACCTGTTGTGCAAGCGAACACGGGATGAATTTCGGGGTAATTTATCAAGTCCCACCCAGTCACCGGCTTCTTTTAAAGCCTTGCGTTTCTCGGCGTACTTTGCTACAAGCTTTTCTTTTTTTCGTTCTCTAGCTTTTATTGATTCTCTGGCCATAATATTATTTTCTAAATGGCATTCCAATTGCCTTTAATAATTCATAACTTTCTTCATCGGTCGGCGCAGTCGTAACAAAAGTGATATCCATTCCAGAGATCCTGTTAATTTTATCAATGCTGATTTCCGGAAAGATGATCTGTTCTTTAACACCAAGGGTATAATTACCACGTCCGTCAAACCCCTTTTCATTTATCCCTCTAAAGTCTCTCACTCGTGGTAAAGCGACCGAAATCAGTCTGTCGATGAATTCATACATTTTATCCCCTCTCAGTGTTACCCGAGCGCCGATAGGCATGCCTTCACGTAGTTTAAAGTTAGAAACAGACTTTTTTGCTACTGTGGGAACTGCCATTTGACCTGATATGATCGTAAGTTCTTCAACTCCAACGTCAACCAGTTTTTTATCAGCTGTTGCTGCGCCAATGCCCTTATTGATGGCTACCTTGGCAATTTTTGGAACCTGCATAATGGATTTATATTGAAATTTTTCCATTAAGGCAGGCACTACCTCTTTCTGATACTTTTCTTTTATCCTTGGATTACTCATTTTTTATAAATTCTCCGCTTTTTTTAGAAAATCTTTGAAGCTTACCTTCCTTGTTTAATTTTCTGCCTACCCTGGTACCTTCTCCGGTTCCCGGATCCACGACCATGAGATTACTGAGATGAATAGGTGCCTCCTGTTTCTCAATACCTCCATTAGGATTGGCTGCCGATGGCTTAAGGTGTTTAGTTACCATATTGGCACCTTCAACAATCGCTCTGTTCTTTTTTACGTATACTTCAAGTACTCTTCCTTTTTTCCCCTTGGAGTTTCCGGAAAGCACTTTCACTGTATCACCTCGACGTATATGTAATTTTTTTGGCATTGTATTAATATTTAAATAACCTCTGGTGCAAGAGAAATAATTTTCATGAATTGCTTTTCACGCAATTCCCTGGCAACCGGCCCGAAGATCCTGGTACCTCTTGGTTCATCAGTAGCGCTTAATAACACAGCAGCATTATCTTCAAACCTGATATATGAACCATCTTTTCTTCTCACTTCTTTTTTGGTACGCACAATAACTGCCCTGGAGACTGTTCCTTTTTTCAAAGTACTTGATGATAAGGCAGTTTTTACAGTAACAACTACTTTATCTCCTACAGATGCATACCTTTTCTTTGTGCCGCCCAATACACGAATAACAAGGACTTCCTTTGCCCCACTATTATCCGCAACATTTAAACGTGACTCTTGCTGTATCATGATTATTTTGCTCTTTCAATAATTTCCACTAATCGCCATTTTTTATTTTTACTCAATGGCCTTGTTTCCATGATCTTTACCGTATCACCTATTCCACATTCATTTTTTTCATCATGGACCGAGAACTTAGACGTTTTGCCAATGAACTTACCATATTTTGGATGTTTGAATTTCCTGTATACAGAAATCGTGGCAGTTTTGTCCATTTTATTACTGACAACAGTACCAATTCGTTCTTTCCTGAGATTCCTTTCCATCTATTACTCGATTAATTTTGTGTTTCCTTCAGTTTTAGAATGGTTCTAATCCTGGCGATCAATTTTTTTGTTTCCTTTATCTTCATTGGATTTTCAATAGGAGAAATGGCATGAGCGAATTTGAGCTTTGTTAAGCTTTCTTTTTCAGCCTCGAGTTTTTGTTTCAACTCATCCAATGTCAACGATTTCAGTTCAGAATTTTTCATCTGTTAATTTTTTATTTTTTTGGTTAGAGGTCCGTTTTCAAACAGACTTGGATTTATTTTTCTTCCACATAGTCGTTTCTAACCACAAATTTTGTTTTTATCGGCAATTTCTGAGCTGCAAGCCTAAGGGCTTCCTTTGCCAGCTCGGTCTTAACGCCATCCGATTCAAATAATATTGTTCCAGGCTTAATTACAGCGACCCAATATTCAGGAGCTCCTTTACCTTTACCCATCCGAACTTCAGCAGGCTTTTTTGTAATTGGTTTATCCGGGAATATCCTGATCCATACCTGACCTTCCCTTTTCATCGCTCTTGTCATGGCGATACGGGCAGCCTCGATCTGACGGCTAGTGATCCAACCAGGTTCCAGGGACTTTATGCCAAATGTGCCAAAGGAAATCTCATGCCCACGTGTAGCAATACCCTTTACTCTACCTTTTTGTTTTTTTCTATATTTAGTTCTTTTCGGCTGTAACATTGCGTAAAATCTTTAAATATTATCGTCTTCTTCTTCTTGAATTGTCTCCGCCTCTTTTCCTTCGCCCTCGGTCGTCTCCTGTTCCGGTTCCGCTCATTCCCACATTAGGGGATAAATCTCTCTTGCCATATACTTCTCCTTTAAAAATCCAAACCTTTATGCCTATTTTGCCATAAACTGTGTGGGATTCGGAAATAGCATAATCAATGTTTGCCCTTAATGTATGAAGAGGAATTCTTCCTTCTTTATATTGTTCAGTCCGTGCCATTTCAGCACCTCCTAATCGTCCAGATACTTTAATTTTAATACCTTGAGCTCCAACCCGCATGGCAGATGCAATGGCCTGCTTCATAGCCCTTCTATAAGATATCCTGGCCCGTATCTGCTGTGCAATGCTTTCACCAACCAATTTTGCATCAAGTTCAGGACGCTTGATCTCATAAATATTGATCTGTACATCCTTGCCGGTAATCTTTTTCAATTCCTCCTTTATCTTGTCAACTTCGGCACCACCTTTTCCGATCACGACACCAGGCCTGGCAGTATGAACAGTAAGCGTAATTCTTTTGAGAGTTCGCTCGATCACAATTTTTGATATGCCCCCTTTAGGTATCCTGGCTTCAACATACTTTCGAATATTCTGATCTTCTATAAGCTTTGCAGAAAAAGTTTTCCCACCATACCAGTTGGAGTCCCAACCTTTAATGATGCCTAACCTAAAACCTACAGGATTTACTTTTTGTCCCATTCTTGACTATTTTTTTTCAGTATTGGTTTCTTCATCATACTCATCATGTACATAGGAGCTGGCGACTACCATTGTAACATGATTTGAACGCTTTCTAATTCGATGTGCTCTTCCCTGGGGCGCCGGCCTGAGTCTTTTCAGGATTCTTCCGCCATCGACCTGGATCTCTTTAACAAACAGATCAGCTTCTTCCAATTTCACATCTTCGAACTTATTTTGCCAGTTGGATATGGCTGAAAGCAATAATTTCTCAAGTTTTGCCGCATTATGATTTGGCTCAAACTTAAGGATATTCAATGCTTTTGTAACTTTCTTCCCTCTGATCAGATCTGCAACAAGCCTCATTTTACGAGGGGAAGTAGGCACATTCTTTAATTTAGCAACGGCTTCCATTTGTTTTTATCTTTTACCTTTATCCTTTTTTGAAATATGACCCCTAAAAGTCCTGGTTGGAGCAAACTCGCCCAGCTTATGTCCTACCATATTTTCAGTTACATAAACAGGTATAAATTTATTTCCATTATGAACCGCAAAGGTATGACCAACAAAATCAGGAGATATCATTGAACGTCTTGACCAGGTTTTAATGACTGATTTCTTTCCTGAATCATTCATTTTATCAATTTTCCTTTCCAGCCGGAAATCAATATAAGGTCCCTTTTTTAATGATCTTGCCATTATTTCCTTTTACTAATTATCAATTTATCTGAATACTTATGCTTCGCTCTCGTTTTCTTACCCTTGGCATACAAACCAGTTCGTGATCTTGGATGTCCTCCGGATGCACGGCCTTCACCACCACCCATAGGGTGATCAACAGGGTTCATGGCAACACCTCTAACCCTTGGTCTTCTTCCCAACCATCGCTTTCGGCCAGCTTTACCGAGGGTAATGTTCATATGATCCGAATTAGATACGGTACCAACAGTAGCGGTACAAGTCGTTAGGATCATTCTCATTTCACCGGAAGGTAATTTCAATGTCGCATATTTGCCTTCCCTGGCTACTAGCTGGGCATATGAACCAGCACTTCTCGCTATGGAAGCACCTTTGCCCGGCCTTAGCTCAATACTATGAACTATTGTGCCTAACGGAATATTTCCTAATGGAAGGTTATTCCCTACTTCAGGAGCTATCTTATCACCTGACACTACGGTAGCACCAACTTTCAATCCTTCAGGTGCAATTATGTAAGTTTTCTCACCATCAACATAGTGTAGTAAAGCAATTCTGGCTGATCTGTTAGGATCATATTCTATGGCTGCTACTTTAGCAGGCACGTCCTTTTTGCTTCTCTTGAAATCTATAATTCTGTACTTTCTTTTATGGCCCCCTCCGGAGTACCTGATGGTCATTCTTCCTGCACTATTCCGTCCACCAGATTTCTTATTTGGTGTGACCAAAGATTTTTCAGGCTCCGTTTTTGTAATAGCTTCAAAAACAGGTGCTGTTCTATATCTTTGTCCGGGTGTCGTGGGTCTTAATTTCCTTACAGCCATTTTAAACTACTTTATATTCCGCTATAAAAATCAATCACTTCACCTTCAGCTACGGTGACGATTGCTTTTTTAAATGAAGCGGTTCTTCCCGAAATAATTTTTGTTTTGGTATACCTAGTTTTCTCTTTTCCCTGATATCGCATCGTATTGACACTTTCCACATTTACACCGTACATTTTTTCTACGGCTTTCCTGATCTCTACTTTATTTGCCCTGCGGTCAACGACAAAGCCATATTGTCCCTTTTCATTAAGATCAGAAACTTTTTCAGTTACCAGGGGTTTTATTAATACTTCCATCGATTAACTAATTCAGTATTTCTTCAATTTTTTGGAGAGATCCTTCGAAGACCAGAAGCTGGTCAGCGTGAAGCAACTCATAGGTATTTATATTATTTGCTAAAACAACTTTAGCATTTTTAACATTCCTTGAAGAAATCGCCAGATTCTGGTTTTTCTCAGGAATGATCATCAATGTCTTCTTTGTATCTACAGAAAGATCTTTTAAAACTTTGAGATAATCTTTAGTCTTTATTGCATCCAGGACAAAGTCCTCGAGTACGGAGATCTCATCTGCTTTTGCCTTATATGTTAAAGCGGAACGCTTGGCCAGGTTCTTAACCTTTTTGTTCAGTTTGAAACCATAATTTCTTGGCCTAGGCCCGAAGGTTCGCCCACCACCCCTGAATAAAGGTGATTTTATACTACCAGCTCTTGCAGTACCTGTACCTTTTTGTCTTTTTATTTTCCTTGTCGAGCCTGTGATCTCACTTCTTTCCTTGGATTTATGTGTCCCTTGTCTCTGGTTTGCCAGATATTGTTTCACATCCAGGTAAATGGCGTGATCGTTTGGTTCAATATTAAAAATATTGTCAGCCAGCGTTACCTTCCTGCCAGCATCTTCACCATTATTTTTTAGTACCTTAACTTTCATGTTCAATTACTTCTCAAGCACTACATATGAATTTTTAGAACCAGGTACAGATCCACTTACCAATACCAGGTTTTTCTCAGGAATAATTTTTACGATTCTTAAATTAAGAACCTTTACTCTTTTTCCTCCTTGTTGTCCGGCCATTCGAATGCCTTTGAATACCCTTGAAGGATAGGAACTCGCGCCGATAGATCCAGGAGCTCGTAAACGGTTGTGCTGCCCATGGGTAGCATCACCTACACCCTTAAACCCATGGCGTTTTACTACACCCTGAAATCCCTTACCTTTTGAATTACTTATGGCATCAACAAATTCACCTTCCTGGAACACCTCACCAACATTTATAACCTGTCCAACTTCAACCCCACCTTCAAATTCATCCCTGAATTTTCGGAACTCAACCACTTTTTTCTTAGGGGTTGTATTTGCCTTATCAAAATGGCCTTTCATAGCCTTGGGTGTCCTTTTCTCTTTCCTCTCATCAAAACTTAGCTGAATGGCCTTATACCCGTCTTTTTCCAAATTTTTCACATGTGTTACCACACATGGTCCAGCCTCGATAAGTGTACATGAAACGCTACGACCGTCTTCATCGTAAACGTTAGTCATTCCTATTTTTTTTCCTATTATTCCTGACATCTCTTTATATAAAATTAACTACCCGAAAAGGGTAGTGGTCGACAAAAGGACTGCAAAGGTATTAAATAAATTTCAATGTTCAAAAACATTCAAATTTATTTGCCTTATATACAGGTTCAAAAAAAGTCCCGCCTGCCTGCGGTAGGCAGGCCGGGGCGGGATTTTAAATATTGTATTTATCCAATCAGACTTTGATCTCTACATCAACGCCGCTTGGCAACTCTAGTTTCATTAAAGCATCTACTGTCTTGGTGCTATTTGAATAAATATCAACAAGTCGTTTGTAAGTGCAAAGCTGAAACTGCTCCCTGGATTTTTTGTTTACATGCGGAGACCTGAGTACCGTGAATATTTCCTTTTCAGTTGGTAAAGGAATAGGTCCGCTAACAACAGCGCCAGTAGTTTTTACAGCCCTAACGATCTTTTCTGATGATTTATCAACCAGATTATGATCATAGGATTTTAATTTTATTCTGATTTTCTGTGTCATATTAATAACTATTCACCTTTTACTTTTGCGATAATTTTCTGGGCCAGGGCTTCAGGAACTAAATCATAATGAGAAAATGTTAAAGTAGCTGACGCTCTGCCTGATGATATTGTCCTGAGGTCTGTGACATATCCAAACAGTTCGGATAACGGGACATCAGACTTGATCACCTGAGCTCCTCCTTTGGTATCCATCCCTTTCATAAGGCCACGTCTTTTATTCAGGTCACCCGTTACAGGTCCCGTATACTCGTCAGGAGTTACGACCTCTACTGACATGACCGGTTCCATAAGTTTGGGCTTCGCTTTTGACGCAGCTTCTTTAAATCCTATTCTGGCTGCCAATTCAAATGATAATGAATCAGAATCTACATCATGATAGGATCCATGGAAAAGACGTACTTTCATCCTTTCAAGAGGATATCCTGCCAATGGCCCATTTTTCATGGCCTCAGTAAACCCTTTTTCAACAGATGGAATATATTCCCTTGGGATTACCCCACCTACAATTTCATTTACAAATTGCAGACCAGGCTTTTCATAATCTTCATCCTGTGGTCCTAGCTCAAACACTATATCCGCATATTTACCACGTCCACCAGATTGTTTCTTATATAATTCACGGTATTCCACATTTCCAAATATGGCTTCCTTATAGGCAACCTGTGGAGCACCCTGGTTAATTTCAACATTAAATTCTCTCTTGAGCCGGTCAATTATAATTTCCAGGTGTAATTCACCCATACCTCTCAGAACAGTCTGTCCTGTTTCTTCATTGGTCATTACCCGAAGGGTTGGATCTTCCTCTACAAGTTTCGATATCGCTACACCCAACTTATCCTGATCAATTTGCTTCTTAGGTTCAATTGCATAACCAATAACTGGATCCGGGAAGGTAATGGATTCTAATATGATCTTGTGCTTTTCATCGGTCAGGGTATCCCCTGTTTTAATATTCTTAAATCCAATAGCAGCTGCAATATCTCCAGCCTCTACAAAATCTATAGGATTCTGCTTATTGGAATGCATCTGCATCAACCTGGATATCCTTTCTTTTTTACCCGTTCTCGTATTAAATATGTATGACCCTGCATTCAGCTTTCCTGAATAAGTTCTAAAAAAGCACAACCTTCCTACAAACGGATCGGTCGCTATTTTAAATGCTAACGCAGAAAAAGGTTTGCTGGCATCCGGCTCCCTGGTTTCTTCCTTGTCATTGTCAGGATTGATCCCTATTACTGGTGGAAGGTCAAGTGGAGAAGGTAAATATCTGCAAACTGCATCCAGTAGCGCCTGAATACCCTTATTCTTAAAAGCCGATCCAACAAGTACCGGAGAAAATGACAAATCGATTACAGCTTTTCTAATAGCTGTCATCATTTCGTCTTCAGTAATCGAATCAGGGTCTTCAAAAAACTTTTCAAGGATCTCATCATCATATTCGGCAACACTTTCTACGAGCTTCTGCCTCCATTCATCAACTGTTTCCAAAAGATCTTCAGGAATATCCTCAATCATATAGGTCATCCCCTTATCTTCTTCGTTCCAGATAATGGCCTTATTTTGAATCAGATCAACTACGCCACGGAAGGAATCTTCAGCGCCAATCGGTACCTGAAGTGGAATAGGATTAGCACCAAGCTTATTCTTTATCTCGTCTACTACATTAAAGAAATCCGCACCGGCCCTGTCCATTTTGTTTACGAAACAGATCCTGGGAACCTTATACTTATCAGCTTGTCTCCAAACCGTTTCAGATTGAGGTTCAACACCAGATACTGCACAAAATAAAGCTACTGATCCATCCAGAACCCTCAGTGATCTTTCTACCTCCACAGTAAAATCAACGTGACCGGGAGTATCTATGATGTTGATCTTATATTCTTTGGACTCATTGATCTGTCGTCCCTGAATGGTCGGATATTTCCAAAATGTTGTGGTGGCAGCAGAAGTAATGGTTATGCCCCGCTCCTGCTCCTGTTCCATCCAATCCATTACGGCTCCACCTTCATGAACTTCTCCCAACTTGTGTGTCAAGCCGGTATAATAGAGAATTCTTTCAGTGGCAGTTGTCTTTCCGGCATCAATGTGGGCCATGATGCCGATATTTCTTAAATATTGTAAGTCTCTAGTTGCCATTTCAAATGTTAAAATCTGAAGTGGGAGAAAGCCTTGTTGGCATCAGCCATCCTATGGGTATCATCTTTCTTCTTCACAGCAGCACCTTCACCTTTTGAGGCAGCTACTATTTCTCCGGCCAGTCTCTCCACCATAGTTTTTTCGTTCCTCATCTTCGCATACCTGATCATCCATTTTATTCCCAATGAAACTTTTCGATCTGGTCGCACCTCAGTTGGCACCTGGAAGGTGGCGCCGCCAACTCTTCTACTTTTTACCTCAACAGCAGGCATTATATTATTCAAAGCCTTTTTCCAGGTCTCCAGTCCATTTTCACCAACCCTGTTCTCAACAATTTCAATAGCATCGTAAAAAGTCCTGTATGAAAGGTTCTTTTTACCCATGAGCATCAGATTATTAACAAACCTGGTAACCAGCGTATCCTTAAATTTAGGATCCGGCAATAAATATCTCTTCTTTGGTTTTGATTTCCTCATCTTAAATATCTTTATTTAGTCTTAGGCCTTTTAGCACCATATTTTGATCTAGCCTGAAGCCGGCCTTCAACTCCTGCTGTGTCGAGGGCACCCCTGATTATGTGATAACGAACACCTGGAAGGTCCTTCACACGGCCTCCCCTGATCAGAACCAGAGAGTGTTCCTGAAGGTTATGACCCTCACCCATGATATAGGCGTTCACTTCATTACCATTGGTAAGTCTTACCCTGGCCACTTTTCTCATGGCAGAATTAGGCTTTTTCGGGGTTGTAGTATATACCCTGGTACATACACCCCTTCTCTGTGGACATGAATCCAAAGCAGGTGACTTTGATTTTGACGATTTTGTTTTTCGTCCCTTTCTAACTAACTGTTGAATTGTTGGCATACAATTATATCGTTATTTTTCTATTCTCCTTGAAAATTTCGGACTGCAAAGGTAGGTAATTCCTTTTATTATGCAAAATAATTTACCTCCATAAATCCAATCCACTAAGCCTCTCCTACAGTACCTCCAAAATTGATCGGGAATTTAGGCGCATCTTCGGTTTTTTTGATTTCACCAAAAGTATCCTCGTATTTCCGGATATTATCGATCAAGGCATTTGATAACCTCTTGGCATGTTCAGGTGTAATCACAATTCTGGACTTCACCTTTGCCTTCGGAACACCAGGCATTAACCTGATAAAATCGATTACAAATTCACTATTTGAATGTGCAATCATCGCCAGATTTGAATATATGCCTTCGGCTATATCCTCTGTCAATTCGATATTGATCTGGTTTGGTGCTGCAGGATTTTTAGCTTTATTGTCGTCTTCCATAATATATTAATACTGTGGTTCTCTATGTTTTGTGAACTCCTCTTTGGATTCGATCAATTGCTCGTATTCCTCTTTAGAAGAAACGATCAACTTGCTATACTCCCTCATTCCTGTTCCGGCAGGAATCAGGTGACCAACAATTACATTTTCCTTTAAACCATTCAGCATGTCACTTTTTCCTTTAATGGAAGCTTCGCTCAGTACTTTTGTTGTTTCCTGGAATGATGCTGCAGAAATAAAGCTCTCTGTTCCCAAGTGATGCTTGTGTAATACCTTGAAGTGTAGGCTTAGAAACAGCAGCTGGCATCTCTACCTCTACAATGGCTTCAAATCCTTTCTCTTCAAATTGGAATTTTCATCTCGTAATCTTCTGGAAGAAATGATCTGGCCTGCTTTTAGGACTCAGAATTCCTTGAATCAATAACCACTTTCTTATCCAGAATGGAATCATTCTCTTCTCTGAACATCCACTTGTCAACTACCTGACCAGGCAGGAAAGTCGTGTCCCCAGGTTCAATTATGACCACTTTCTGCATCATTTGTCGTACAATGATTTCAATATGCTTATCATTGATCTTCACACCCTGCAGACGGTAAACCTCCTGTATTTCATTCACAAGATATTCTTGTACAGCTGTTGGGCCTTTTATAGATAATATATCAGCTGGCGTAATGGCTCCGTCAGAAAGAGGTATCCCCGCTTTCACAAAGTCATTATCCTGTACCAGTATATGTTTGGATAAAGGCACCAAATATCTTTTCTTTATACCATCTTTGGATTCAATGAAGATTTCCCTGTTTCCCCTCTTAATGGCACCGTAAGTAACAATCCCATCGATTTCACTTACTACTGCAGGGTTAGATGGGTTTCTTGCTTCAAATAATTCAGTTACACGTGGAAGACCTCCGGTAATATCCCTTGATTTACCAATTTGTCTTGGTATCTTACAAGAATCTTGTCCTGCTTTAATCTTTTATCACCAATGTTCAACTGCAAGGTGAGCACCAACTGGAATGTTGTATGATTTAACTTCATCCTTAGATCTCAACAACCATAATTGCAGGGTTTTTAGTCTTATCTTTAGTATCGATAATTACCTTTTCCTCTATGACCTGTTTGCTCATCAGATTCATCTCTATAAGTAATACCTTCTTCAATAACTTCAAATTCAATTTTTCCATCAAATTCAGAAAGAATAACAGCATTATAAGGATCCCAAAACAAAGTTGATCACCTTTTTCAACTTTAGCTCCATCTTTCACTGCTTAGGAAAGCTCCGTAAGGAACGTGGTTACTGATCAATGGTTTTTTCCGATTTCTCATCAATGATCTTGATCTCACCAGTTCGACCCATAACGACTTCAACATTATCACCATCAGCATCGGTTGTTTTCATAGTCGTAACTCTTCAAATTCAACCTTACCGTCAAACTTAGCTTTGATGCTGGCATCAACAGCAATGTTAGAAGCCGTACCCCCAACGTGGAAAGTTCTAAGTGTCAAGCTGTGTACCAGGTTCACCAATAGATTGTGCTGCAATTACACCAACAGCCTCACCTTTCTGAACCATTTTTCCAGTTGCAAGGTTTCTTCCGTAACATTTGGCACAAATCCCTTGCTTAGTTTCACAAGTCAATACTGACCTGATTTCAACTTCTTCAATACCGGTTTCATCAATTCTTGTTGCTATATCTTCAGTAATTTCTGTCTCCGGATCTTACAATTAATTCATCAGTTAAAGGATCATATATATCATGAACAGTACTCGTCCAAGAATTCTTTCTGACAATGGCTCAACAATATCTTCATTATCCTTTAAGTGCAGTAACTACAAGACCTCTTAAAGTTCCACAATCGTCTTCATTAACAACAACATCCTGAGCAACATCAACCAATCTTCTTGTCAGGTAACCGGCATCAGCAGTTTTCAAGGCTGTATCTGCCAAACCTTTTCGAGCACCGTGTGTAGAAATAAAGTACTCAATTACATCAAGACCCTTCTTTAAAGTTTGAAAAAATTGGGTTTTCAATAATTTCACCAACAGAACCTAACAAGGTTTTTCTGTGGTTTAGCCATCAAACCTCTCATTCCACCTAAGCTGTCGATTTGCTCTCTGGAACCCCTTGCTCCAGAGTGCATCATCATATAGATAGAGTTGAATCCTTGTTTATCTTCCTCAAATTGCTTCATCAGGGTATTGGTGAATTGAGAATTAATTCTTGTCCAGATATCAATTACCTGATTATATCTTTCGTTGTCTGTGATAAGGCCCATCAGGTAGTTATTCCAGACTTCTTCTACTTCTTCTTTTGCCTCAGCAATCAATTCATCTTTTACTGATCAGGAATCATTACATCATTCAAACCAATAGATAGTCCACCTTTGTAGGCCATCTGGAATCCAAGTTCTTTAATATCATCAAGGAACTTTGGCAGTATTTTCCATTCCCGCAAATTTTAAATACATCAGAAATGATCATTCTGAAGTTTCTTCTTTAGTCAATAGCTCATTTACATAACCAACTTCTTCAGGAACATGCTGATTAAATAGAACTCTACCAGCAACTGTTTCAATCATTTTAGTTTCTAGTTCGCCATTTTCTTTCTGATATTCAACTTTAACCTTTACATGTAATGCATGAATGACTTTCTCCTTTTCATTAATTGCAATAATAACCTCTTCAGGAATAGAACAATCCATCCTTCACCTTTAACCGGATGATCTTTTAGTGCTACGTCTACCTTTAGTAACATAATAAAACCCAAGTACCATATCCTGAGAAGGAACAGTAATAGGTGCACCGTTGGCCGGGTTAAGAATGTTGTGCGAGGCAAGCATCAACAATGACGCCTCCAATACAGCTTCTTGTCCAAGCGGAACGTGAACAGCCATCTGGTCACCATCAAAGTCAGCGTTGAATGCTGTACAAACTAATGGGTGCAATTGAATTGCTTTTCCTTCAATCAATTTTGGTTGGAACGCCTGAATACCAAGCCTGTGAAGTGTAGGGGCACGGTTTAACATAATTGGATGCCCTTTTAATATATTTTCAAGAATATCCCAAACAACAGGATCTTTACGATCGACAATTTTCTTGGCAGATTTAACGGTTTTTACAATTCCTCTTTCAATCAAGTTTCCTGATAATAAAAGGCTTGAAAAGTTCAGCAGCCATATTTTTTGGCAAACCACACTCATGCATTTTCAGTTCTGGTCCTACGACAATTACTGATCGACCTGAATAGTCAACCCTTTTTCCAAGCAAGTTCTGACGGAATCGTCCTTGCTTTCCTTTAAGCATATCACTCAAAGATTTTAAGGCTCTGTTTCCATCTGATCTTACGGCATTTACTTTTCTTGAATTATCAAATAAGCGAATCAACAGCTTCCTGAAGCATCCTCTTTTCATTTCTAAGAATTACTTCAGGAGCTTTAATATCAATTAATCTTTTAAATCTGTTATTTCTAATAATAACTCTTCTATAAAGATCATTTAAATCAGAAGTAGCAAATCGTCCTCCATCCAAAGGAACCAATGGTCTTAGTTCTGGTGGAATAACAGGAACCATTCTGATAATCATCCATTCAGGACGATTTTCAATTCTTGTTCTTGCATCTCTAAAAGCTTCAACTACTTTTAGTCTTTTTAATGCTTCTGCTTTTCTCTGCTGAGAAGTATCAGTAGCTGCCTGATGTCTTAAGCTATATGATAATTCATCCAGTTCAATTCTTTAAGCAACATTTCAAGTGCTTCAGCACCCATTTTAGCAATGAATTTATTTGGATCATCATCATCCAGCATCTGGTTTTCTCTTGGAAGTTTATCCAGAATATCCAGGTATTCATCTTCAGTAAGAAAATCCATCCTACTAATTCCATCTTCTTCCTTGATACCTGGCTGAATTACAGCATATCTTTCGTAATAAATAATTTGATCAAGCTTCTTTGTTGGTAAGTCCCAGAAGTATCCAATTTTATTAGGAAGAGATCTGAAATACCAGATATGAGCAACAGGAACCACCAATTCGATATGTCCCATTCTTTCTCTACGAACCTTTGATTTTGTTACCTCAACACCGCAACGATCACATACGACACCCTTATATCTAATTCTTTTATATTTACCACAATGACATTCCCAATCTTTGACTGGGCCAAAAATACGCTCGCAAAACAATCCACCCATTTCAGGCTTATAAGTTCTGTAGTTAATGGTTTCAGGTTGTGTCACCTCACCATGGCTACTTTCCAAGATGGATTCCGGAGACGCAAGACTTATCGTAACTTTTGAGAAGTCACTTTTTAGTTTTTTGTTTTTTCTGAATGCCATAATTTATTGATGTATTTTTCTAACCCCAGGGGTTTTATTTCATTAATCTAAAGTAATTTCAAGTGCAAGTCCTCTCAATTCATGTACAAGTACATTGAATGATTCAGGAATATTAGGTTTCAGCATATTCTCACCTTTTACAATGGCTTCATATGCTTTTGCTCTACCGATTACATCATCAGACTTAATTGTAAGCATTTCCTGCAAGACATTTGCAGCACCAAAAGCTTCAAGTGCCCAAACTTCCATCTCACCAAATCGCTGACCACCAAATTGAGCTTTACCACCAAGTGGTTGCTGTGTAATCAGCGAGTAAGGGCCTATTGATCTTGCGTGCATTTTATCATCAACAAGGTGACCCAGTTTAAGCATGTATATCCTACCTACAGTAACCTGCTGATCAAATTTTATCCCCTGTTAATCCCATCATATAAGATATGTTCGTCCAAAATCTGGAAGTTTAGCAGCTTTCAATTCCTTCTCAACATCTTCCATTGTGGCTCCGTCAAAAATTGGTGTTGCAGAATTTCAATCAAATTTTTCACCTGCCCAACCCAATACTGTTTCATAAATCTGTCCAAGGTTCATCCTTGATGGTACACCAAGTGGATTCAAAACAATATCCACAGGCGTTCCATCCTCCAGGAATGGCATATCCTCCTGACGAACGATCGTGATACAATACCCTTGTTACCATGTCGACCAGCCATTTTATCACCAACCTTAAGTTTACGTTTCTTAGCAATATAAACTTTGGCCAACTGAACAATACCTGCTGGAAGTTCATCACCAACTTCAAGAGTAAATCGTTCTCTCTTAAATTTTCCGGCAATATTCATTTCTAGTTTTATTGTATAATTTTTAACCAGAATCTACAATCAGACCATTGAGTATTTTCATCATCAGTCCAATTATCATAATTCAGGTCAGATAATCAGATTTACTTCTTCCTGAACATTATAGGTGCTTTCATCCCTGTAAATATTTTTCTCAGGGAAGAAATTCGCTTCAATATTTTCCTTCGTAAACTTAACTCCACTTGCCATAATCTCATCGCCAAATTTGTGCTTCACACTCTGGCAAACTTTTCCGTCCAGCAATTTGGATAGTTTATCGATAAAGATAGCTCTTAGTCCAAGTAACTCTTTACTATAGCTATTCTTCAGTATTTCAACTTCCTTTTTCGATTTGGCTCTGAGTTCTTTATCTTTCTTAGGTCTTGCAAACAGTTTTGTATCAATAACAACACCTTGCAATGATGGTGAGGCTTTCAAAGAAGCATCTTTAACATCACCAGCTTTATCTCCAAAAATGGCTCGAAGAAGTTTCTCTTCAGGTGTTGGATCTGTCTCACCCTTAGGTGTGATTTTACCTACCAGAATATCGCCTTCTTTAACATCGGCACCAATTCGTATAACACCGTTCTCATCAAGGTTTTTAACAGCTTCTTCACTGACATTAGGAATTTCAGAGGTCAATTCTTCTTCACCTCGTTTTGTATCTCTAACTTCCAGTTCGTACTCATCGATGTGAATTGATGTGAACACATCATTTCTCACAACGCTTTCAGAAATGACAATAGCATCCTCAAAATTATAGCCCTGCCATGGCATAAATGCCACCATCAGGTTTCTGCCAAGAGCCAGCTCTCCTTTTTCAGTAGCATAACCTTCACAGAGCACCTGTCCTTTTTTGATCTTCTGTCCTTTAAATACTATAGGTCTCAGGTTTATGCAGGTGTCCTGGTTTGTCCTTCTGAATTTAGTAAGATTATATGTCTTTACTTCACTATCAAAAGTAGTGGTAGCTTCATCTTCAGAAAGGTTATATTTTATGGTAATGCAGTTTGCATCCACAAAAGCAACTTCTCCTTCTCCTTCTGCCTTTATCAAGGCCCTTGAATCTTCAGCAACGCGTGCTTCCAGTCCGGTTCCTACAATAGGCGATTGAGGATTCATAAGCGGTACAGCCTGACGCTGCATGTTAGATCCCATTAAGGCCCTGTTTGCATCATCATGCTCAAGGAATGGGATCAGGGATGCCGCTACAGATACGATTTGGTTAGGTGCAATATCCATAAAGGTTACTTTTTCACCTTCAATCAATGGATAATCACCTTCATATCGTGCTTTTACTTTTTCATTTACAAATTTCCCGGTATTATCGAGGGGCGCATTAGCCTGGGCGATGAAGAATGTATCCTCCTCTTCAGCTGTAAGATATTCAACATTCTCACTCATTGAGACTTTACCGTCCTTAGATTTACGATAAGGGGTCTCAATGAATCCCATCTTATTCACTTTGGCATGAACACAAAGTGAAGAGATCAAACCAATATTTGGTCCTTCAGGTGTTTCAATAGTACAAAGTCGACCATAGTGCGTATAGTGAACATCCCGTACCTCGAAATCCGGCCCGCTCTCTCGAAAGGCCTCCAGGTCCCAGTGCTGACATACGTCGCTTGTGTGTGATCTCAGCTAGCGGGTTAGTCTGATCCATAAACTGAGACAATTGGTTTGTTCCAAAGAAGGAATTAATTACAGAAGACAAAGTCCTTGCATTGATCAAATCAACAGGCTTAAAGTCTTCATTATCCCTTACATTCATTCTTTCCTTTATTGTCCTGGCCATACGAGCAAGTCCAACACCAAACTGTTGATATAATTGTTCTCCAACAGTTCTTACTCTTCTATTACTTAAGTGGTCAATGTCATCAACTACTGCTTTTGAGTTGATCAGTCCGATCAGGTACTTAACGATCAGAACAATATCTTCAGTAGTCAGAACTTTCTTTTCATAGTCTGTATTGACACCAAGTTTCTTATTGATCCTGTACCGGCCAACTTCACCAAGGTCATATCTTTTATCACTAAAAAACAGGCTTTGTATAATATCCCTGGCAGTTTGTTCATCAGGAGCATCAGTATTTCTCAGCTGCCTGTATATCTGCTCAACGGCCTCTTTTTCAGAGTTGGAATTATCTTTTTGAAGCGTATTATATATAATTGTATAATCCGCGATGTTTGCTTCATTCTTATGAAGGATGATAGACTTGGATCCGGATTCTATAATGGTCTCTATATCTTCTTCCTGAATGACGGAATCTCTTTCAAGGATAACTTCATTTCTATCTATTGAAACAACTTCTCCGGTATCTTCATCCACGAAATCTTCAATCCATGTTTTCAAAACTCTTGCAGCAAGTTTTCTGCCAACTACCTTTTTCAGGTTAGTTTTTGTGGCAGACACTTCCTCTGAAAGGCCAAAAAGATCCAGAATATCTTTATCAGATCCGTAACCTATAGCTCTCAACAAAGTGGTTACAGGAAATTTCTTCTTACTGTCAATGTAAGCATACATTACGGCATTTACATCAGTTGCAAATTCGATCCAGGTACCTTTAAAGGGATAATTCTTGCAGAATACAATTTAGTACCATTAGTATGCATACTCTGGGCAAAGAAAACACCCGGAGATCGATGCAACTGAGACACTATAACGCGTTCAGCTCCATTTACGACAAAGGAACCTTTCTCCGTCATATATGGGATATTACCAAGGAATACTTCCTGTTCAATGGTTTCAAAATCTTCATTATCTTCGTCATTACAAGATAGTCTTAATTTTGCCTTTAAGGGAACAGAATAGGTAAGTCCTCTATCAATACATTCTTCCACTGTATATTTAGGAGGATCAACCATGTAATCGACAAATTCCAGTACATAATTTTCTCGCGAGTCAGATATTGGAAAATTTTCTGAAAACACCTTAAAAAGACCTTCCTGCATTCTTTTATCAGGAGGCGTTTCCAATTGGAAAAAATCCTGGAATGATTGGAGTTGTAAGTCAAGGAAATCAGGATAGTCAATAACAGACTTTATCGAAGAAAAGTTAAGTCTTTCGGATTGATTAACTTTAGCCAAGGTTACTTACTATTTAAAGATCAATAAAATTTCGGCTGTAATTTCAATTACAACCAATAAATAGATTTTATAATGCCCTTAATTGGCACATACGGCAAAAGACCTGATCCCGATTTGAACCGTGACCAGGCCTAAGCGCTAATTCACCATTTACAGAATTATAAATGGTCAATACAATTATTTTAATTCTACTTCAGCTCCTGCCTCTTCTAAGGCTTTTTTGATGCCTTCGGCTTCATCTTTAGATACGCCCTCCTTAATTGCACCAGGAGCGCCGTCAACCAAATCTTTTGCTTCTTTTAATCCTAAACCAGTTAATTCTTTTACTGTTTTAACAACTTTAAGTTTTTGTGCGCCAGCTGCTTTCAGAATTACATCAAACTCTGTCTTCTCTTCAGCTGCTTCCGCACCTGCATCTCCGCCAGCTGCAGCTGCGACTGCAACAGGAGCAGCAGCAGCAGCTGGCTCAATTCCGTACTCGTCTTTTAGAATAGATGCCAACTCATTTACTTCTTTTACTGAAAGATTAACTAATTGCTCAGCGAATGCTTTTAAATCTGCCATTTTAAATTATTATTTTATTATGTTATACTTTAATCTTCTTTTTCTGATAATGTTTTAACAATTCCCGCCAATTTATGTTCTCCACTTTGTAGTGCAGAAATAACATTTTTGGCCGGAGATTGGAGTAATGATATGATCTCACCAATAAGTTCATCCTTGGATTTGAGCATACTTAATGCTGATAACTGATCATTACCAATATAAAGTTCACTGTCAATGGATGCACCCTTTAATATTGGAATTTCTCCTTTATATTTTTTTCTATACTCAGTAATGACTTTTGCAGGGAGATTCCCATTTTCAGGTGTAAAAAGAATCCCTGAAAACCCTTTTAATACATTGTTTGTCTCAAAATCACTATAATCAGTTTCAACCTGATCAAGTGCTTTTTTGATCAATGTATTCTTAAATACTTTGTATTCAACTCCCTTTTCAAAGCACATTCTACGAAAGTCGTTTACTTCTGCTACAGATAATCCTGATGCATCCGTAATGTAGAAAAAATTAGTATTATTAAATCTTTCTACGAGTTCTTCTATTACCTCAGCTTTTTCTTCTCGATTCATGACTATATACCTGGAATGCTGTTTTTATCAATTGGAATACTTGGACTCATAGTACTGGAAAGATAAACACTCTTCACATATGTCCCTTTCGCTGAAGATGGTTTCAATTTTGATATTGTATTCAGGATCTCTACTGCGTTATCCAGAATTTTATTCGCCTCAAATGAAACTTTCCCAATACTAGTATGTATAATGCCGAATTTATCGACCTTAAAATCAATCTTTCCCTGTTTAACCTCCTTAACGGTCTTACCTATATCCATGGTCACCGTTCCAGACTTTGGATTAGGCATCAAACCTCTGGGGCCCAGAATCCGGCCTAACTTACCCACCTTTGCCATAACACTAGGCATGGTAATAATAACGTCCATATCTGTCCAGCCACCTTCTATTTTTTTAACAAGATCATCGAGACCAACGAAATCAGCACCTGCATCCTTGGCTTCCTGTTCTTTTTCCGGTGTGCAAAGCACGCAGACTTTTACCTCTTTCCCAACACCATGAGGTAAAGATACAACTCCCCTTACCATTTGATCAGCTTTCCTAGGATCCACGCCTAATCTTACGTCGATATCAACGGAAGAGTCAAATTTGGTAAATGTCATTTCTTTTAAAAGGGATGAAGCTTCTTCAAGAGAATATTCCTTTCCTTTCTCAAGTTTACCTTCGGCTTCTTTTTGCTTCTTTGTTAATTTTGCCATTCTCTTTGAATTAATTATTCCAGGGTGCTTTACCTGTTACTCTTAATCCCATACTTCGGGCAGTTCCGGCAACCATTTTCATGGCGGATTCTACTTTCAAAGCATTTAAATCAGGCATTTTGGTTTCAGCAATTAGTTTTACCTGATCCCAGGTAACTGAACCAACTTTTACTCCTGTTTGGTTCAGGAGATCCTTTTTTATCTTAGAGGCTTCCAACAATAAAACAGCGGCAGGTGGAGTTTTAATAACAAAATCAAATGATTTGTCACAATAAATGGATAGATTAACACAGGAAGCAATACCTGTCCCATTTTATCTTGTGTTCTGGCATTAAACTGCTTACAGAACTCCATTATATTCAGACCCTTACTACCTAGAGCGGGTCCTACAGGAGGTGAAGGATTTGCCTGACCTCCTCTAATTTGCAGCTTTAAATATCCACTTATCTCTTTAGCCATTTTGCTAATCTTGTTTTTCCACTTGCATGTAATTCAATTCAACAGGCGTATTCCTGCCAAATATCTTTACCATTACATTTAATTTTTTTCTCTCTTCAAATACTTCTTCAACAGTTCCAGTAAATCCACTGAAAGGGCCATCCATTACCTTCACTGATTCTCCCACAATAAATGGTGTGCCCAACTTTTCTTCCATCGTGTCAATTTCATCTACCTTACCAAGTATTCTGTTAATCTCAGATTGCCTAAGGGGCACAGGATTTTTAGATGCACCATCGGCGTTATCATTTGATCCAAGGAACCCAATAACACCCGGAACACTTTTTACAACATGATAAGCTTCTCCATGACTGAAATCTGCAGAAACGAACACGTATCCAGGGAAGAAAATTTCTTTCTCGAACCCTCTTCTTACCATTTCGCATTTCATATACTTTTTCAGAAGGAATCAGCACCTGAGGAATAAATTCATCAAGCTTATTTCTCGTAATTTCATTTTCCAGATAAGTTTGAATTTTCTTCTCCTGTCCGCTGATCACCCTCAATACATACCATTTATGCTCACCCATCCGGTTGTAATATTAAAATTTTAAAATGCGCTATAATACCAGTTCAATGCATTGTCAAAAGCCAGATCGATCAATCCAATAACAATTACAGCAAATATCAATGAAGCAACCAAAACCAGAATGGAACTACTTTGTAGATCACTGTATTTTGGCCAGGTTACCTTAAATCGTAACTCTTCGTACGAATCGACTATATATTTCTTTATTTTCTTCATTGATCCTACTTATTCCGCACGGGTGGAGAGACTCGAACTCCCAGCCAATGGTTTTGGAGACCACTACTCTACCAATTGAGCTACACCCGTGTATCGCCTAAAAGGGCTGCAAAGGTAGTTACTTATTTTAAAAAGAAGCAAATGCGTTTCATGATTTTAGAAACGCATTTGCTCTTTTATTATCTATTATTATTCAATAATTTCAGTAACCTGACCTGAACCAACCGTTCTGCCACCTTCACGAATGGCGAACCTCAAACCTTTTTCCATAGCGATGGAGTTAATAAGCTCTACCTCAATGGTAACATTATCACCAGGCATAACCATTTCTACTCCTTCAGGAAGTTTGATCTCACCAGTAACGTCTGTGGTTCTGAAATAGAACTGTGGTCGGTACTTAGTAAAGAAAGGAGTATGTCGTCCACCTTCTTCTTTTGAAAGCACATAAACCTCAGCTTTAAATTTCAGATGAGGTTTAACAGAACCTGGCTTACAGATAACCATTCCTCTTCTGATTTCATCCTTATCAATACCTCTTAAAAGAAGACCGGTATTATCGCCAGCTTCTCCCCTGTCAAGGATCTTACGGAACATCTCCACACCAGTTATAACTGATTTCAGGTTCTCTGCTCCCATACCTAGAATATCAACAGGATCACCAGAGTTAATAACGCCACGCTCAATTCTTCCAGTAGCAACCGTACCACGACCAGTAATTGAGAAAACGTCTTCAACGGGCATCAAGAAATCTTTATCTACCAGCCTTTCTGGTATAGGAATATATTCATCAACAGCTTCCATCAGTTCTTTTACCTTCTCAATCCACTCGGCTTCGCCGTTCAAAGCACCCAAGTGCAGATCCCCTGATTACCGGAATATCATCTCCTGGAAAGTCATACTCACTAAGTCTCTAACCTCCATTTCAACGAGTTCAAGAAGTTCCTCGTCGTCTACAAGGTCAACTTTGTTCATGAAAATTACCAAAGCTGGAACACCTACCTGACGCGCGAGCAAGATATGTTCCCTTGTTTGTGGCATTGGGCCATCTGTGGCAGCCACAACAACAATAGCACCATCCATCTGCGCTGCACCCGTTACCATGTTCTTTACATAGTCAGCGTGACCTGGACAATCAACGTGGGCATAATGCCTGTTTGATGTCTGGTACTCTACGTGTGCCGTGTTAATGGTTATTCCTCTTTCTTTTTCTTCCGGTGCGTTATCAATAGAAGAAAAATCCCGCTCTTCTGCTAGACCGTCAACTGACAATACTTTCGTAATAGCCGCAGTCAACGTAGTCTTACCATGGTCAACGTGACCTATCGTACCTATGTTCACGTGCGGTTTGGAACGATCAAAGGTTTCTTTAGCCATGTTTGAAAATTATCTAATTTGGTTACAAAATGATTAAAATAAATACTTATACAATTTCGATGAAAGCTTAATGAATACTCATAATATGAGTCGTCATTTTTATCTCGCCTCATCAGCCAATCTATAAAATTACTAAAAGATTAGCTTCAATTCAATTATTAATATTAAAACGAGCCAATGACGGGAATTGAACCCCTGCCTACCGGCAGGCAGGCGTGACCTTGGTCACAATCATAAACTCTAAAATCTATTTAAGAACAATTAATACTCTTTATCGAGCCAATGACGGGAATTGAACCCGTGACCTCTTCCTTACCAAGGAAGCGCTCTACCCCTGAGCTACATCGGCTGGGGGTTATGAGCGGGCGACGAGGCTCGAACCCGCGACCTACAGCTTGGAAGGCTGTCGCTCTACCAACTGAGCTACGCCCGCATTTTTATTTAGTGATGTTGTGAGTTGGAGAATGTGCGATTTTCTGTTTAAAGATTTCCTATAAGGAAAAACCAAATCAATAAATCACCAAATCACTATATCAGTAAATCACCAAATAAACCCGTGGGGGGAGAAGGATTCGAACCTTCGAAGGCGTACGCCAACGGATTTACAGTCCGTCCCAGTTGACCGCTTTGGTATCCCCCCAGAATTCTGCTCAATTCAATACTTAAAAAAACGCCCTTTTACAAAATCCAAATTGGTTTTTGCAAAGGGAATGCAAAATTATACTCTTTTTTCTTTTAATCAAATATTTGGTCTAAATAAATTAATTAAAACAATTACTGTCCGTTATTTAAAAATTAACAGCCTTTCTAACATGATTTATTTTTACATAATATGTTGAAAATCTGTTACTTATGCTATACTAGAAAAGCGACTGGTATAACTGCTTGAGATATTCATCGGGCTCCTGATTTTTTATGTCCTCCCGTAAACTATCGACACCACTGAGATCACTAAGCAAACCAAGGGCCTGATACGCTGCCAATCGCACATATATTTTATCATGATTCCGGGCAAAATCCTCTAATACCACAATGCCTTTCCGCTGTGTTAATTCCGGTGAATGCATCATGTATTCCCCAAAATACTGAAGTAGGTACCATAAGCCATCTGATTGAGCATAATTCATTTTATCAATAAACCAAGAATATTTCCCCTTAATAGCCGCATCAATATAAAAACTCGCTAGTGGAATGACGATGTTTATATTATTTACCTCTTCATATTTCGAGGCTGTTTTTTTAAATTCTTCCGGATCCAGGGCTGAATATATATAAATGGCAGATCCTGCCACCATGTATGAACTATCATCAAGCGCATCACGATACACTTCAAGATGATCACTCCCGCTTAAGGAATTTAATACATGAAGAGCATCCGCCCTAACCAATGATTTCTCGTCATCAGCGGCCAGTTGTAAAACTTCCATGACCAGCAAATTTTTCTCATCCTGCTCAAGTCCTTCTACCTTCTCAACAGCCATTTGTCTGAAATACCAGAATTCATCCTTTAAAGCCGCTTTAATTACCACGTTCTTCAAGCTGTCATGATCACTGTTAAGTAATGTGTCCAATGCATCATGCTTTGATAAAAATTTATCCGTGTTAAAATATTGGTATACATATTCTTCAAGCGTCTTCTCATGTCGGACCTCAGCCAGCAGTTTTTGAGAAGCATCAAACAACACCAGCTTGGGATCATTCTTTACTGGCAATTCAAAAGTTTGATATATCTCATCAACAATAATAAAATAAGACTCAACACCTTCATCAGTATATACATCAATATTTATCGGTAATTTATATACTGGTGAAATATTAAGATCTTGAATTTGAGAGACAGTTACCGTCAAAGAGGAATCATTAAAGTGATCTTCAACCACAATAACCGGATGCCCCGCAGCCAGATACCATTGATTAAAAAACCAGTTAAGGTCCTCACCGGTTACTTCTTCAAAAATCAGACGCAATTCGTGAACCTCCACAGTTGAGAATTTATGTTTTTCAAGATACCTCTTCAAGGATTCAAAGAATGCATCATCCCCGATATAATCCCTCAACATGTTGAGAACCAAGCCCCCTTTTGCATATGAATGATTATCAAAAACGTCTTCTTTATCATCATAATAAAATCTTATGAGGTCCACCTTTTTATCTAATGATTCATCCAGGTACTGCTGGTACTCATCAAGAGCATGCCTATCCGCCTCATACGATCCGTGTTTATATTCATACCATAAATATTCTGCGTAATTTGCAAATCCTTCATTTAGCGTAATATTCGCCCATGATTCGCAAGTTACCAGGTCGCCAAACCATTGATGTGCCAGTTCGTGAGCAATAATTCTTTCGAAATTATAATCTATAAGTTCCCGGCTGTCAACATTCATGTCATCATAAAATACAGAAGCTGTTGTATTTTCCATTGCACCGGACACATAGTCTCTTACAACAACCTGTGAGTATTTTGGCCAAACAAAATCTACTCCATAAATACGAGAGAAAAATGACATCATTTCAGGAGTGGCACCGAATATATCTTTCGAATACATGGCATAATCTTTTTCCATGTAATAGCTAACAGGTATATCATTCCATTGATCTTCATAAACACCAAATTCACCTACAGCGATCATAAATAAATAGGGTGCATGGGGCAGGTCAAGTTTCCAGTAATCTGTTCGTGTGCTGTCTCCATTAAACTTCGAATAAACCAACTCGCCATTCGACAAAGTGGTATATTTTTCATTTACTGTAAGAAATACCTCCTGTGTCGTCCTTTCATTTGGGGAATCTATTGTCGGGAACCAGCATGAATTTGCTTCAGTTTCACCCTGAGTCCATGCTTGTGTGGGCTTGTACTTATCTGAACCATCTGGATTTATAAAATATAGTCCCTGGTCCGATTCTATGGCAATGCTCCCTCCTGTTTCCCTTTCGGTAGGCTTCGCAGTATACTTTATTTCCAGAAAAACACCCTGATCCCGCTGATAAACCCTATCCAGATTAATCAATAACTGAAGCCCATCATAAAAATAAAATAAATCTTGTTTATCAGTCCCATTGATAAGCTTGATATGGTGTATGTCAAAATTTTTGGCATCGAGAATTACCTTATCCTGTGGATTGAAATAGGGCCTTAATTGTAATGTGGCAATACCATTAAGTCTTTGCTTTCCCCAATCCAGAGAGATTTCAAGTTTCGTATGAATTAAATCCATTAGCCGTGTTCGGCTTGCCCTGTAAACCGGATATTCTAAGGGAAGGTTATCAATTGCTTCTAGATTTTCAACAGTATCCTCAACTTCTGTGACAATATCCTGAGTTGGGGCACTGCTTTGTTTAACCTTACACCCGAAAATTACTACTACTAATGAAACTGCAATTACATAAAATCGCATATTTGAATTTTTTATTACTGGTGAATCAAATGATCATAATATATAACACAAAATCATGCAAAGTTAACTTGTAATATTGATTAAGTGGAAAAACTATTGGTAATTTCAATGCATAAAATTGAATCCATTTAGAAATTACATTTTTTTAAAGGGCCTGCAATGTTATATTTGCATAGATATTGAAATATTATGGCATGAAGTATAAACGTATATTACTAAAATTGAGTGGTGAAGCGTTGATGGGTGATCAGAAGTTTGGCATTGACCCTCAAAAACTGGAGCAATATTCCCAGGAGATTAAAAAAGTTAAGGACCTTGGCCTTGAAGTAGCAATTGTAATAGGCGGGGGCAACATCTTTCGGGGTATTACTGCTGAGGAAAGCGGCATCGACAGGGTACAGGGTGATTATATGGGTATGCTTGCTACTGTAATAAATGGGATGGCTTTACAAAGTGCTCTTGAAAAAGCCGGCATGTTTACAAGATTAATGTCAGGTTTCAAGATTGAACAGGTTTGTGAACAGTTTATAAGAAGAAGAGCAATCAGACACCTTGAAAAAGGCAGGATCGTTATTTTTGGCGCTGGGATAGGCAATCCTTACTTTACTACCGATACTACAGCAAGTTTAAGGGCTGTAGAAATTATGGCAGATGTGGTTTTAAAAGGTACCCGGGTTGATGGCTTGTACACAGCTGATCCTGAGAAGGACCCATCGGCTACCCGCTTTTCGAATATATCTTTCCAGGAGGTATTTGAAAACGGATATAAGGTCATGGACATGACTGCTTTTGCTTTATGTCAGGAAAATAACTTGCCAATTATTATATTTGACATGAATAAACCGGGCAATCTATTGAAAATTATTGAAGGTGAAAAAGTTGGAACACTGGTTCACTGATTTTTTATATAAAGAACAATACAAATGGAAGAAATTGAACTTTATCTTGAAGAGGCAAAAGAATTAATGGAAAAAGCCATTCTTCATGTAAATTTTGCTTTTGGCAAAATAAGAGCCGGTAAGGCAAGTCCAGGTATGCTGGATGGCATCATGGTTGAATATTATGGCAACCCAACACCATTAAACCAGGTGTCATCAATAAACACTCCAGATGCGAGGTCAATAATTATAAAGCCCTGGGAAAAAAATATAATACCGGAAATTGAAAAATCAATTATAAACAGTGACATTGGCTTAAATCCCCAAAATGACGGTGAAATTATCAGGCTAAATGTTCCCCCTTTATCCGAGGAAAGAAGACTTCAGCTGGTCAAGCAGGCAAAACATGAAGCGGAACAGGGAAGAATAAGCGTAAGAAACATAAGGAAAGATACGAATGACCACCTGAGAAAGCTTGTAAAAGAACATGTATCTGAGGATGCTGTTAAAAATGCTGAAATTGATGTTCAGGAACTCACAGATAAATATATCGAGAAAATTGAGGAGTTGTTGGGCAACAAAGAAAAAGACATCATGACGGTATAATTTACAAGTTATCCCTCATGATTATTCGTAAAGCTTTCTGTCTCTAATAAATTCAGCCACTTTATCAGGGACAAGGTATTTAATTGATTTCCCCAATTTCACATTCTTTCGAATAAAAGAGGCTGATATGTCTATTTGAGGGGCTTCCACAAAAGTTACATTTTGATGTTTCTTGAGTTCCGTATCTTTCGTATTGGGCCTTGGATATACTATCAGGCCGTAATTCTTAAGAATAATTTCATAGTTCTTCCATTTTTTAAAACTTGCCAGATTATCCTCTCCAATAATAATCCTGAAATTGTGTTCCGGATATTTTTCTTCAAGGTGTACAAGTGTATTTACCGTATAATTAGGTTTTGGAAGGTGGAACTCAATGTCTATGGCTTTAAAATTGTGATGATCTTCAATTGCAAGTTCAACCATATCTATTCGATCAAATTCATGTATCAATGATTTGCTCTGCCTTTTATGTGGGTTGAGAGGAGATACTATAAACCAGATTTCATCGATATCGGTGTATTCATATACTGTATTGGAAACAATTAAATGCCCTATATGTATGGGATTAAATGAACCAAAAAAAAGTCCTGTTTTCAATATACTTACTGGTTTATGAAATTTTTTACGATCTGTTCCGTTTCCTGTTTTGCGACTTCAAGGATGTCATTCTTTACCACAACATCAAACTTTGACTGATATTCCATCTCTGATTCCACCTTTTCAATTCTTTTCGTCAGACTTTCATTATCTTCCGTTCCTCTTGACTTCAATCTCTGCTCCAGGACAGCAATATCTTTAACCTGTATAAATATAGATAATCCCTGATCTTTAAAATATTCTTTCAAATTTATTGCTCCTATCACATCCACGTCAAATATTATGGTATTCCCATCAGCCCAGATCCTTTCAACTTCAGACTTTAAAGTCCCATAAATAGATCCAGTATAAACTTCTTCCCATTCAATAAAATCACCATTTTTTATCTTGTCTATCATTTCATCCTTACTCAGAAAATAATAATCCAATTTATCTTTTTCTCTTGGCCTTTTATCTCTTGATGTAGCTGATATGGAAAATTTTAATTGAGGAACCGTTTTCAGCAAGTGCTTTACTATAGTTGTTTTTCCGGAACCTGATGGAGCTGCTATAATAATGGCTTTCTTATTTGACATCATCAGAGGATTTCAAGAAAGAGTCCTTCACCATTCTTCGCAATTCATCTATTAATTCTTCAGGTGCTTCTTTTACCTCCAGTTTTTTTCGTATGGCTTCCCGGATAGATTGTTCAAGTTTATAATATTGGGCGCAATGAAGGCAATCTCGAACATGTTTATAAAAAAAAGCTTCTTCTTCCTTATTTGCTTCTCCATCAATGACCAGGTTTATCACATGAATACATTTTTCATGATCACGACAGGGTCCTTCAACATTTTTCATTTTTTCTTTACGTGCCATTTTTAAATTCTTTATTTATATCCCATTGATCCAGCATACTTTCTTAACTTCTCCCTTAGCAGATTTCTGGCCCTGTGTAATCGTGACCTGATCGTTCCAATCGGGACATCAAGTATCAGGGCCATTTCTTCATAAGAAAATCCCTCAATGTCACATAAAATTATTACAGTTCTAAAATCCACTTCAAGGGAATTTAAGGCGATGGAAACCTCATCACCTATCATCTCTTTAACGGCTTCTACCTGGAGATTAGAAGTAATCATATGATTCACTTCATCAGAATTATAAAAAGCCTCAACTTCCTGATAGTCGATCTTTACGGGCTCCTTATTCTTCTTTCGGAATTCATTAATAAAACTGTT
Organism: uncultured Cytophagales bacterium; assembly: GCA_942491935.1. Classification (GTDB taxonomy): domain Bacteria; phylum Bacteroidota; class Bacteroidia; order Cytophagales; family Cyclobacteriaceae; genus JAGTVG01. Next base: position 127,554 of record CALOCZ010000066.1, on the reverse strand, counting down.
CTTTAAAATTCTGAACAACCAGGCTTTAGCATTAGTTCCCTTCTCAAAAGAATCAATAAATCTAAATGATTTAAAATAGGTTTCCTGGACCAGATCTTTCGCATCATCTTCATCAAATGTAATCCTGTATGCGAAATTATAAATGGAATGAATATGAGGAAGAAATTCTTGTTCGAATATTTCTAGCTTTTCGAGAAGCAAATATCGTTGTGGATCTTTCTTTCTCATCATAATCAAAGTTACATAATTATTTAAAGGATGCCATAAACAAATAAGCTAGAAAAAGTACTTAAATTACTTTCTTACTATTTAGATTAAGCATTTTGTATAATTTTGTAAATGCAATGCAATAATCTTACACAATTTGATGATACTTTTTAAATTGGTCAGCCGGTTGCCATTCTGGTTACTTTACATTATCTCAGACATGATGGCTTTTTTTGCAGAACACATTTTGCAGTATAGAAAGGCTGTGATCCTTAAAAATTTACAAAATTCCTTCCCGGATAAATCAAAAAAGGAACTACAGAAAATCAAGTCCAGATACTATAAAAACTTAACGGATGTGGCACTTGAATCATTCAAGCTGCTCAGTATATCAAAAATAGAATTCACAAAACGGATGAAAATCCTTAATGTAGAAAAAGTAAATAATCTATATGATAAAAAAATATCGGTGATTGCCACTACATCACATCTGTGCAATTGGGAGTGGATGCTGGCTATTTGTGCTGTTCATTTCAAACCCTCGATCGATGCAGTATATCAGCAAATACAAAACACATTTTTTGATAACTTAATGTTACGGATACGAAGCAGGTTCGGATCCATCCCCGTTGAAAAGAAACAGGTGTTCCGGGAGAGCTTAAAAAAAAGGAATATCCCTCATGTGATTGCGCTTGTGGCAGATCAATCCCCGCCTGTTCATGATGAGCAAGTGATATGGGCACCATTCATGAACCAGGACACCGTATTCTATTCAGGTATGGCCAGGTTGGCGAAATCATTCAAATGGCCAATCGTTTTTGGTGAGATGAGAAGGTTGCGACGAGGTTATTATGAAATGGAGTTCAAAGATATCTGTAATTCCCCTGAAGAATACCGTGATGATCAAATCATAAATATGTATGCTGAAATGGTTGAAGCATCCATACGGGAAAACCCGGAAAGCTGGCTCTGGTCGCATAATAGATGGAAAAGGGAAAAGCCGGCAGATTGAACTCTAGCCAGGGGGACCTGACATAGCAGTTTATTATCTCATGCTCACCCTGATGCTTTCTTGAACTTTTTCTACTACATTACTGAGTGTTTCAATCTTATTCATTGGGGGTTGATAATTTTTCAACTCTTTCGCCTTTTCAAAAAATTCTTTGTATCCGGGATATACTGAAGATTTGTTAAATATAAACAGAATCCGATAATACAGGGATTTTAGATAAGCCAGTACAAAAAATATTACTTTATGATATCCTGTCAGATACAAATAACTCAATTTAAGTCGATTGCGTTTAGAAATGATATTTATAAAATCAGCACTATAATATTTCTTAATGGTGGCTGAATGTTTGTGATAGCATTGAGCATTTGAATTAAAATACAATTTCCAGCCTGAAAGCCATGCCCGTATTGATAGATCAACATCTTCCAGATAAAAGGGATGGTATATGTCCAGGAATCCTTTTAGATCCAGCATTTTTACCCTATCAACAATCGCACTTCCACCACATACATACAGAGTAAATACATTATCAGCGCATGTTTTAATATCTGGCAACCTTATATCCTTATATTTTAATCCAGATGCTGATATTTGTGGCTGTTTTATTCCTTCAAGAATTTCTTCAGTCAATTCATCTTTTATTACCCCCATGATGCCAAATGTATCAGGATCCTCAAAATATCTAAATGACGAAGAAATGTAGTCTACATCTGGTTTAATATCATTATTTAGCAAAAAAACAAGGTCGTGTTTTGCTTTTTTTAGACCGGTGTTGATCGAAGGCCCAAAACCAATATTATTATCGTTCTCTACTATTGTAAGATCGGGATAATTCTTCTTTAGAAATTCTATGGAATTATCTGTTGAGGCATCATCAACAATGATAATTTCTGACTTTGAGATTACCTCAAGCGATTTAATAACAAATGGAAGGTTTTCAGCAAGCAGTTCTTTCCCATTAAAATTCGGTATGATTACTGAAATGCTTTTTGCCATTAATTATAAGAGTAGAGGTTAATTTTTTGCTGACTTTTTTAAATTGACCAGTCCGCTATATCTGAGCCCTAAGAGACCACCAAAATTATTAATAATCTGCCCGAAATCATAGGAAATGGCAGCCTGAAGGCTAAGTCCTTTTACTTTAGCAAATCTGTAGTCGATTTCAAAAAGGCTGTACCATTGAGTTTTTGATCCTTCATAATACCATTCAAAATCGGGATCAATAGCGATCCCTTCCCATTTATATCTTCCCTCATATTCCTGCCAGGCCCCATAATTTTGAGTAAATGTAATTTTAGCCCAATAATTCAATCTTGGATTTATAGCTCCTTCAAATCCGAAATTATGTGCCTTAACCCTGTTGTTTACAATATATTCTCCACCCACATTCAGTCCAGTATACTTTAACATCTCTGGTTTCGTGTGAAAAATTGACATGCCCATAATTCTACCTTGATAAATATTCCGATAATTGTTGTTATTGTAATAATCTACCCGGCCTCCAAATCTGTACCCATAATTTATTTCATCTTCTAAAAAATCATACCAGTCGATAACATCAAAATCTGCAACATCATATCCCAAATCAGAATAATATTGTTCCAACCAAAGTCTGTCCTCTTCAACAAACGGGAACCTGACTTGGCCTTCAACTCTTGGATCTGGAATTCCTTCCCCAACCTGGTTGGTTGTGGAAACATACTCGTATAAAAATTTCTTAAGGAATGGAAGCTTAGTTTCTACTATCCCCCCAATGTAATTATCCTTATTGTATTTAAACCATTGGTGAAATCCACCACTGTCATTAATTGGTTTCTGCTGATATAATTGAAACTTTACACCCTTTATCCTAAAGTTCAGTCCCCAGTCGAAAATCCCCATATGTTCCCCGTAGGCATTCGCCGACTCGCCTTTTTGATTCGAAACATTTGATCCCCTTGCAAAGAAAACTGACCAATAATCATAAGGGACCTTTGTCCCATCACTCCTGGTACCTCCATAAATTCCCAGATGAGCAATTCCTAAATGCAGGTTAACCGGCAATTTGTTTGATCGTATATATGCGTATTTTTCCTGCACATATGAGTCACTGATTAAACTATGTTCAAATCTATCTTCCTCTAACCAGCCATGGTTAATTGCACCCATCACCTGTACATAGCCTTTGGTAAAGGGCACATCTACGTATTCATAAAACCCGATACCAACTCTTGGATATGGCAGGGCGTTGTTACTCACAATAAAGGAACCTACAGACAGCCGTTCACTGTACTGACCAATGGTGTATTCCTGCCTGCCCGCTATTATTTTTAGTTTTCCATACCTTAAATTCAGGTAACCCTGATAAATGAAATTCCTCTTTTCATTCAGGGTAAAGGCCGCATCAAATCCAATTTCAATTCCAAATTTTTTCCCGAAAGACATGGGCAGACTAAATCCTGGAACCAACATTAGATTATAGGTGGTATCACTGAACATTCCATACCGGTTACTTTCTATCCAGTGCGGAGGATATCCTTCCGTCCCCATAGTGGCAAATCCTTGAATATGATATTCAAGGGAATCTATCCTTGAATAGGACATATGAGCAACTAGAATGAAAAAGAAAGTTAGAAATCTCTTTAAGATCATTCAGATTTTTTGTTAAAAATACGAATTATAAATTATTGAAACTTTCTTAGTAAGGCAGAAATATGGTTTTGGGAATGCAAAGTTAGTTAATTTGTAGGACATACTTATTTTAGCATTTTCAAAAAGGATCAGAAGGATTTTTATATATTCACGGTTATATAACTAATCGATCACCCAAATTTTATAAATGTTCAATGTGTTAATAGATATGGGCAAGCTGAAAACACCCAATTGTGGACTGGGTCAGTTTAGCAAAAGTTATGGAAAACACATTGCGAAAATCGGGCATGACAAATTACATTATAATTTCCTCGTTCCTGAATCACAAACCGGAATATTTGGCAAGGATCATACCTACGAAAAAACAACTTTACTAAGAAGATTCTTGCCATCCTTATGCAGGAAATATGACCTTTGGCATGCATTGCATCAAGATTCCTCCTTTTCACCTTCAGATTCAAAATCTCCTTACATTCTGACCATACATGATCTGAATTTCCTGCAGGAAAAAAGTCCTTTTAAAGCCAGACGACGTTTAAAAGTTTTACAAAAAAAAGTAGACCGAGCCTCGGCGGTGACATATATATCAAATTATACAGCTAAAATATCAAAGGAGAATCTTAATCTTGAAAGAAAGAAAGTATTTGTTATTCACAATGGAGTAGACATTGAATCTGATAAAGAAGTCGCAAAACCGGATTTTCTTCCAGCTGGAAAATACTTGCTTGCCCTGGGTATGGTCCTTGAAAAAAAGAACTTTCATGTATTAATTAATTTTCTTGAAAAATTAACTGATTACAATTTAGTCATCGCCGGTGACAACTCATCTAGTTATGCCAGAATGATCCTCAAGACTGTTAATAATAGGAAACTTCAGAACAGAGTGATATTACCTGGCATGGTTTCAGAAGATGATAAGATTTTTCTATATAAAAATTGCTCGGCATTCCTGTTCCCTTCCAGAATGGAAGGCTTTGGCCTGCCAGTAATAGAAGCTATGAGATTTGGCAAGCCTGTTTTCATTTCAAACAAGACTAGTTTACCTGAAATTGGTGGTGAATTAGCCTATTATTGGAACGACTTTGATCCGGACCATATGGCAACCGTCTTCAATTCGAAAATGCAGGAGTTTAAAATAAATGAAGAAAATACAAAAAATAAAATTATTAAATATTCAGAGATGTATGATTGGAAGAAAAGCATATTGGAATACCAAAACCTTTATCTGGAGGTCTTAAACAATCATTATTAGCGTCATTCTTTCCAGTTAAATTCAAAGAATTATATAGCGATGCGAATCCTTTCTGTATTTAATAAATTCAAAAAATAAGCCTGAATAAAAATTCAACCATTATTTTTGTCAAACATTTAATGACTCAATGAAGATAATCTGGCGACTTCTTTCTTATGCTCGACCCCTGAATTTCTATTTGCCACAGTTTTTCCTTTATACTTTTCTTGGAGTTGTTTTTGGATTATTGAACCTCACGCTACTAAAACCACTGTTTGACATTATTTTTAACCAAATCGATCCCGAATTATTAATTACATATTCATCTAAACCCGTTTTCAGCGCAAATTTCGAGTATTTAATACATGCTTTTTACTATTACTTTATTCAGGTCACAGACCAATTTGGCAATTATGGTTCTCTGATTTTCGTATGCTTCATTATTATTTCTGCAAACCTGATGGCGAATTTTTTCCGCTATTTTTCTCTCGTAATCACTGGGATTATAAGAGCTAAGATCATCAAGAACCTCAGACAGGATTTCTTTAAAAAAGTCAGCAATCTTCATATAGGCTTTTTCTCCAGTGAACGAAAAGGGGATATCATGTCAAGGATTAGCAATGATGTACAGGAAATTGAAAATTCAATTACCATGGTCCTTGAAGTTGCATTTAGAGATCCCGTTGCGATTGTATTGTCATTTGCTTATTTATTCTGGAGATCTCCCAGTTTGACATTGTTTACTTTGTTAATGATCCCGATAGCTGCTACTATAATCACAATAATTGCTACCAAATTAAGAAAAACCTCCAAGGCTACCCAGGAATCCCTGGGAAGGATCGTTAACCAAACCGAAGAGATGATATCAGGGCTTAGAATAATAAAAGCATTCAATGCACTTGATTTCATAAATGGCCAATTTAAGAAGGAAACATATCATTACGCCAAAACCTATGTTTCGCTGGTTAAAAAAAGAGATCTGGCATCACCATTATCGGAATTTGTTGGTGTCATATTCGTTGCAGCCATTCTTGTATATGGTGGTTTTCTTGTATTGAACCAACAATCAAATCTTGATGCTTCAGGATTTATAACTTACATAATTGTTTTCTCCCAGGTGCTTACACCCGCCAAAAATATTTCTAAAGCAGTGGCAAATATTCAGAGGGGATTAGTGTCAGGAGAACGGATATTTAAAATAATTGATATTGAACCCGCCATTAAAAACTACCCGAATGCCGTAAGCAAACAACAGTTCAACGAAAAAATTGAATTCAAAAATGTATCTTTCTCATATGGTGAAAACCCTGTACTCAGCAATATTAACTTGGTTATACCTAAAGGAGGAACCATCGCTCTTGTTGGCCCATCTGGAGGAGGCAAGTCATCTCTGGTTGACCTGATCCCAAGGTTTTACGATATACAGTCGGGGAAGTTATTGATGGACGACATAGAAATCAAAGACATTGATTTGATTTCATTGAGAAATCTGATGGGTATAGTAACCCAGGAATCAATTCTATTTAATGATACCATTTTTAACAACATCGCATTTGGCCTGAGAAATGTTAGTGAGTATGATGTAGAGCAAGCTGCAAAAGTGGCCAATGCGCATGAATTTATAATTCAGACCAAACATGGATATTATACCAATATTGGGGAAAGAGGAAGTAAACTTTCAGGCGGTCAACGTCAACGTATCAGCATTGCCAGGGCTATATTAAATGATCCAGCTATTCTAATCCTGGATGAAGCCACTTCGGCACTGGACTCAGAATCTGAAAAGCTTGTCCAGGATGCGCTGGATAATTTAATGAAAGGAAGAACCTCAATAGTTATTGCCCACAGATTGAGCACCATTCAAAAGGCTGATCATATTGTCGTTTTACGAGATGGTGAAATTGTAGAAGAAGGAAATCATGACTCACTTATCAAACAAAATGGCCTATACAAGAAACTTAGTGAAATGCAATCATTCTAAAAATGGAATTTTATAAATTTACAGCAATTGGATTTTTGTTTTTCCTTTCATAATTCATGATTTTTTAAATATAAAATGAAACTGAATAAATACTCTTTTGGAATCGGCGATAGATTCGCCCAGCAGGGTCAATCACAACTAAGGGCATTTCAGGAATCCCTTGATGGTAATTCGATAATTACACCAGTCTGGAACAAATCCTTCCGTGAACATAAAACAGTCCATTCAGTGCCTAAGTCAGTTAGAGAAGAAGCTGATGAAGCTGTAAAAAAAGGCAGCATGGCAGCATGAATATCTTGTCGATGCAGATCACATTAACCTATCCAATGTTGAGGAGTTCCTTGAATTTTCTGATTTTTTTACTATAGATGTTGCAGACTTCATAAACGGCAGGGTTGATGAAGAAGAAATAGAACAATTTATAAAGATAAATTCAAAGTTCATTGGTCAAATTCAAATCCCATCCATACCAGATCCATTTTTCATTGACAGGGATTTTTTATGGTATATAGGAGAAAAATTTTTATGTGCCATAAAAGAAGCAGCGAGGATATATCAGCATATAAAGTTGAAAAAAGGATCAGCATTCATTGCTGAAGTATCTATGGATGAGGTGGAAGAACCACAATCTCCCATTGAGTTATTTATGATATTATCAGGATTAGCTCAGTATGGCATCGAACTTCAAACCATTGCGCCAAAATTTACAGGCAGATTTAACAAAGGCGTAGATTACGTTGGTGATGTTAAAGCATTTCAGAAAGAATTTGAAGAAGACTTGCTGGTTATTGATCTTGCGATCAAGGAATTTAATCTGCCTGACAATCTAAAGCTTAGCGTTCACTCAGGTAGTGATAAATTTTCGATCTATGAATCCATACATAAAACCATAAAAAAATATGACAAAGGGGTTCATGTTAAAACGGCCGGGACCACATGGTTGGAAGAAATTGCCGGTCTGGCCCTATCGGGAGGGCAAGGGCTTGAATTAGCAAAAGACATTTATGGAAAAGCCCTGACCAGGTATGACGAATTAACTGGTCCTTATTCGACTGTAATTGATATCAAAAAAGAAAATTTGCCTACAGTTGAGGAGGTAGTCGGATGGGATAATAATAAATTCACTCAAACTTTAAGACACAATCAAAACAATCCGAATTATAATCCTGAGTTTCGTCAATTACTTCATGTAGCTTATAAAATTGCTGCCGAATCAGGAAGTCATTTTCTTGGACTTGTTAAAGAAAATGAAGGGATAATTGGCCCTCTGGTTACAGAAAACATATTACATAATCATATAGAACCTATTTTTTCAGGTAAAAAGATAGTATAATGAAAGAATTTTTATCCGAAGATTTCCTGCTTGAATCAGAAATGTCAAGGTCACTGTATTTCGATCATGCCAGCAAAATGCCTATAATCGATTATCATTGTCATTTACCGCCGGATGAAATTGCCGAGGATAAAAATTTTGCCAACCTGACAAAGATCTGGTTATACGGCGACCATTATAAATGGAGGGCAATGCGGGCTAATGGCATTAAGGAGAAATACATTACCGGTAATACTGAGGATTTCGAAAAATTTGAAAAGTGGGCTGAAACAGTTCCATATACTATGAGAAATCCATTGTATCACTGGACACACATGGAGTTGAGGAATCCTTTTGGAATATCCAAATTGCTAAATTCGGAATCTGCCAGAGAAATTTACGACAATTGCACGGAACTCTTAAACACTAAACCCTATAGTACCCGAAATCTTCTAAAAAAATTCAAGGTGGAAGTCGTATGTACTACAGATGATCCATCTGACACATTAGAACATCACCGGAAAATCAGGGAAGATGGATTTGAAATAATGGTATTGCCCACATTCCGGCCAGATAAAGCTATGGCCGCTGAGGATGTTGTCTTATACAATCAATATCTTGATAAGCTTTCAGATACATCTAATATTGATATTAAAGATCTGCAATCATTAATAGATGCACTTAAAGCCAGGCATGATTATTTTCATTATATGGGGGGCCGGCTTTCAGACCATGGTCTTGAGGAAATGTATTCGAATAGTTACAAAAAATCCGAGATCAATAAGATATTCAACAGCATCAGGTCTGGCGTATCAGTATCCAGAAAAAAATTATTGAAATTTAAATCTGCGCTTTTAATTTACCTGGCTGAAATGGACCATGAAAAAGGATGGACTCAACAATTTCATCTGGGCGCCTTGCGGAATAATAATTCAAGAATGGTATCAGCTTTAGGTCCGGATACCGGTTTTGATTCCATCGGGGATAAAGAGATGGCCAGGCCAGTATCCAGGTTCCTCAATAGTCTGGATAAAACAGACTCGCTGGCAAAAACCATACTCTATAATCTGAATCCCAGGGATAATTACTTATTTGCTACAATGATCGGAAATTTTAATGACGGTTCAGTACCAGGAAAGATCCAGCTTGGATCAGGCTGGTGGTTTTTGGATCAAAAAGATGGAATGGAATTACAATTAAATGCATTGTCAAATCTTGGATTATTAAGTCGGTTCGTTGGAATGCTTACGGATTCAAGGAGTTTCCTTTCCTACCCAAGGCATGACTATTTCAGGCGAATATTATGTAATTTAATTGGAAATGATGTGGAAAATGGTTTATTACCTAAGGATTCAGCCTGGTTGGGACAAATGGTGGAGAATATTTCATATTATAATGCAAAAAACTTTTTCAACTTTAAATCAAAATAAAATATGGCACGCTTTAAAAGACTGGAAGTTTATAATAAGATAGTTGACACGGGTATTATTCCGGTATTCTACAACCAAGATGCAAATACCTGCAAAAAGGTTATGAAAGCCTGTTACGACGGTGGTGCCCGGATATTTGAATTTACGAACAGAGGGGATTTCGCGCATGAGGTTTTTTCGGAGATCAGTCATTTTGTTTCAGAAAACTTGCCTGATATGGTTATTGGAGTAGGATCTGTTGTTGATGGAGCTACTACATCATTATATATACAACTTGGTGCAGATTTTATAGTATCGCCAGTATTGAAAGAAGATATGGCCATTATTTGCAACCGGCGAAAAATACCATGGATGCCCGGATGCGGCACTTTGACGGAAATTGCTAAGGCTGAAGAATTAGGCGCTGAAATTGTCAAGATATTCCCAGCTGGTCAGATTGGCGGACCTGCATTCATTAAAAATATTAAAGGACCATGCCCATGGACTAACATATTGCCAACTGGTGGTGTTAAACCAACTGAGGAAAACCTCTCTGAATGGTTTAAGGCAGGTGCCTTTTGTGTTGGAATGGGTTCGCAATTATTTGTAAAAACTCCTGATAATGAATATGACTATCCCAACATTGTCAAGAACATGAAAATATCAATAGACATCTATAAGAAGATCAGATTTAAATAATCTGAGGAGTTGCTTAACAATTTTATAATTGAAATGGGAAAGATAGTCAGGGATTTTAACCGGCCGGGTAAATATATAGCAATCGTTTTTTTAATTATTGCATCTTTAAGTGGATGTACTGAGTTAAAAGAAAAAAGGTTCCTGAAACTGGCACATACACTCCCCCCAGATCACCCGGTACACAATGCCATGGTATTCATGGCAAACAGATGTGCTGAGCTTTCAAACGGGAAGATGGAGATTGAAATTTATCCCAGCGAACAACTCGGCTCTGAACAACAATGTGTTGAGTTACTGCAAATTGGAAGTCTTGCGATTACTAAAGTTTCAGCAGCTGTAATGGAAAGTTTTACTGAAGATTATAAGGTACTCGGATTGCCTTATATCTTCAGGGACAGCGCTCATGCAGTAAAAGTGCTGGATGGCGAGATTGGCCAGGAATTGTTATTAAGCACTGAAGATCGTTTTATTCGTGGTCTTTGTTTTTATGACGCCGGTAGTAGAAGCTTTTTATACGATTGATAAACCCATACTTGATCCTTCCGATCTCGATGGGATGAAGATCCGTGTTATGAAAAGTAAAACTGCCATGGATATGGTAAAAGCCCTTGGTGGCTCTCCCACACCAATTTCTTATGGGGAATTGTATACTGCCCTTCAAAGCGGAGTGGTGGATGGTGCGGAAAACAACCCACCCAGTTTTTATACTTCCCACCACTATGAAGTTTGTAAACATTATGCGCTCGATGAACACACAGCTGTTCCTGATGTTCTAATAATCAGTCAGCATATCTGGAAAAAGTTAAGCGATCAGGAAAAAAAATGGATTCAACAAGCAGCTACGGAATCGGTTGCTGTAGAAAGGAAACTGTGGTTTGAATCAGTAAAGAAATCTCTAATAGAAGTCCAGAAAGCAGGTGTTACTATATACTATCCGGACAAAACTCTTTTTGCAGATAAAGTAAGTGAGGTATATGACTCGTATAAAAGTCAGGAACGAGTATTTAATTATATTAAACGAATTCAAGCGACGAAATAAAATATCCCCAAATGAAATTACGTGTTTACGTAGATAAGATGCTTGAAAAACTGCTCATTTTATTAATGAGTGTCCTGGTAATTGATGTATTATGGCAGGTAACAAGTCGCTATATTTTGTCTTCCCCGAGTTCATTTACTGATGAACTTGCGGGATTTCTCCTTATCTGGGTTAGTCTGTTCGGTGCCGCTTATGTTACAGGCAGAAAAGAACATCTGGCAATAGACCTCCTGCTTCAAAAATCCAGTCCTAAAAATAAAATCAGACTTGAATTGTTTATTCATATCGTGATTTTCTTGTTTTCGTTTTTCGTATTAGTTGTTGGGGGGATATGGTTGGTCTATTCAAGGTTTATTTTATCAGTAAAATCAGCGGCACTTCAACTTCCTCTGGGCTATGTATACATAGTTCTGCCTGTAAGCGGGCTGATTATTCTATTCTATTCAATTGATAATAGCATGAAATTATTGAAATCAAATAGCAATTAAGCATATATGGACTATATCGGTGTATTTATATTAGTTGCGAGTTTTATTTTTCTGTTATCCATAGGCGTTCCAATAGCTTATTCTATTGGTATATCAGGGATATTGACCATGCTCGTAAGTATTGATTCATTACCAGCTTTCACAACCTTCGCTCAACGAATGGCAACAGGTCTCGACAGTTTCGCTTTATTGGCCATCCCGTTCTTTATACTTGCCGGCTATATAATGAACTCAGGTGGGATCGCATACAGATTGATTGATTTCGCCAAAGTGCTGGTGGGAAGTCTGACAGGAGGACTCGCATATGTAAATGTTATAGCAAATATGCTTTTTGGAGCAATTTCGGGTTCATCCGCCGCTGCCGCATCTGCTATCGGAAGTATCATGGGACCGGAAATGGATAAAGAAAAATACGATAAGAATTTTAGCGCCGCAGTTAATATCAGTTCAGCGACCACCGGTTTATCCATTCCGCCAAGTAATGTTCTAATAGTATATTCCCTGGCTAGTGGTGGCGCCTCAATTACCGCCTTATTTCTTGCCGGTTATATTCCTGGAATTTTAACAGGAATTGCCATTATGATCACTTCCATGTCCTTGTTGATTTATAAGAAAAAAGGATTCAAAGGAGTTGCACTTTCACTTCTAAAAATACTAATCCTTTCAATCTTAATTTTTACTGTTGTAAGTGGATTGTTTTACGCACATAATAATCTTTCATCAGGCATATATCGGTTAATCTGGATCACTCTATTAGGAATATTCATCTTATTCTCAGGATGGAGGATAAAGGAAAACAAAGAAAGAACGCTGATTGGATTAAAGAAATTTTGGGCAGCATTTCCAAGTCTGATGATGCTTGTTATTGTAATTGGAGGGATTGTAGCCGGATTTTTTACAGCAACCGAAGCTTCCGCAATTGCTGTATTATATGCATTGATCCTGGCACTTTTATATAAGGAAATAACAATCATGGATATGCCTGATATCTTACTTCAATCTGTAAGGACGACAGCTATTGTTATGTTATTGGTAGCGACCTGTATGGGGCTTTCCTGGATTATGGCTTACGAAAACATTCCGCAAAATGTAAGTGCCGGATTGCTGAGCATCAGCGATAATCCCTTCATAATATTATTAATTATTAATCTGATATTATTATTTGTGGGAGTTTTTATGGACATGACCCCTGCAGTTCTGATATTCACACCCATTTTTCTTCCAATAGTCCAGACTCAATTGGGATTATCTCCTATTCATTTTGGGATTATCATGGTGCTGAACTTAAGTGTCGGCCTATGCACTCCCCCGGTTGGCTCAGTACTATTCATTGGTTGTAGTGTTGCTAAGGTAAAAATTCAGGATGTAATAAAGCCTTTGCTTCCCATGTTTATTGCGATGATAGCTGTTCTAATGCTGGTTACTTATGTTCCTGAACTTTCGCTATGGCTGCCAGAGTTATTTGGATATTAAAAAATCCCGCTATGGGCGGGATACTTTAATTTCGTTTTACCAGGTTGTGATTTCCATGGCTTTTACTGCTCTTAATATATCTCTACGGCTGATCTGCCCCACAAGGCGTCCTTTTCCATCTACTACAGGAAACCTTTTATAGTTCTTCTTGAGAAATTCATTGGCTACATCCACAACATCAGCTTCAACACTAACCGTTTTAAGGTTAGTAGTCATATATTTCGACACTTTACTGGTTGATATAGGCTGATTATGATATACACTATCAATTATTACAGTGATACAATCCTTTTCTGAAATCATTCCTACCAATTCCTTATTTTCATTCAAAACTGGTGCTCCAGAAATTTGATGTTCAATCATGCTATCAATAGCATCAATTATATCTGTCTCCGGAGTGAATGTAATTAGATCGGTTGTCATGTACTTTGTTATAGGCTCATATTTTGAAGCAGTACCGACCTTTGCTTCACCTTCTCCCTTTTTTACTAATTTTGGTTTAAAATTCATACTTATTATTATTTGGTTTACTATTCCTACCGTGATATTTTATGATGTTTTTGATAAGCACAGCCTGTAAAAGTAGGTATTTTTTTCATCATACCAAAATAATTGTATTACTGTATCATGATCTTTAAGTTAAAAAGGATTGAATTGTTTAAGCATAACTTTTATAGAATGAATTTATTAATTTCCTATATTTATGTCCAAATTCTAAATAATATTTTGATTGATGAAAACCTTTTTTGCATTATTTTCCCTGATTTTAATTCTGGAAGACAATCCTGATCCATTACGATTTAAGGATGAAATTAATACATACATTGAATCTGATAAATCCAATCCGCCTCCTGAGGATTGTTATTTATTTATAGGGAGTTCTTCCATGCGAATGTGGAAATCCCTTCAAGAAGATTTTCCCGGTTATCCTGTGATTAACAGGGGATTTGGAGGATCTCATTTTTCGGATGCCATCTATTATTTTAACGATCTGATACTTGCATATAATCCTAAAAAAATCATAATCTATGAAGGGGATAATGATTTAGCAAGTAGCAAAAGTCCAAAAAAAATCATGAAAGACCTGAAAACACTATTGGAACTGATAAGAGATAATCTGGATCATCCGGATATCGCCATTATATCAGCAAAACCTAGTCCAAGAAGGTGGAATTTAAAAGATAAATACGAAAATTTAAACGCAAAATTTGAGAATCTTGCCAGTAAAAGTCAGGATTTGACATATATTAACGTTTATACTAATATGCTAAACGATCAGGGGCGACCTGAACCAGAGCTGTTCCTAGAGGATAGTCTTCATATGACCGGAAAAGGGTATATGATATGGGAAAAACAAATACGTCCTTTTATTGAAAAATAGTTATCCCGTATTAAACACCAAGCACCTGATGAAGAAATTTCTGATAATTCTACCTGCATTTTTGATTTCCTTCCAGGCTATCTCACAGGATTGGTTTTCAAACCATGATTATGGAGAAAGTGTTTCAGCTTACGTTCTAGGAATGGCAGGTGACACGATCAAAGGATCAATAAAATATGACTTCCCAATTGTAATGCAAAAAAGGATCTATTTCAATCCCATACAGGGGTCAAACACTAGGGAAGAATATACACCCGATAACTTAATAGGGTACTCCATTGACGGGAAATCATGGGTCAGCACTACAGTAATAATGGAAACTTTTAATGGACCATTCAAATTTAAGAGGTTTGGAATTCTTGAATCTGATCCTGGACCAGTTTCTCTTCTGCGGATATTCGATGAACAGGATAAACTGAAAAAGAAAATAAACAGTGCGGAAGCAGAAAAGAAATTGGATAACATCATGCTTAACTATCCGGAAAATTCTCTCGACTTCCTCTACATTAAGAAGAATGAAGGAGATGCAGAGTTATTATCCTCCAAAACATTTAAAAAGTCTTTTACTTCTAAAATGAGATTATATGTAGGTGATTATGAAGCTTTAATTCAAAAGATCGAATCCAAACAATATCAATTAGGAGATCTACAAAAGATTGTAGCTGAATATAATCAGTGGTTTGAATCAGAAAGATATAGATAATTTTATTCAGATAGATTAATTAGCTGTCCCGGTCCTTTCACAGTTACATCAAGAATTTCCGGTTCGTGAAAATAATACAGACTACCTGTACTTCGAAGCGCCCCATTCAGGGAAATAATCGGATAAAGTTCAACTCGATTTGATCCATTGTGGTCAATTTTAATATTATCTGTCAGCAAGTTTCCTGCAATGAAGCGGCTATCACTGGTCAAGATAAGATCAATGAAACCGGCATTTCCACTTAATGTAAAATTCGAGATATATACTGATTCAACCAATAAAGAATCAACATCAATATTCATCTCAAAATTTCCTGTTCCATCAGAGAAGATACTCAACCTGTCAAGTTTCAAAGTTTCTTCGGAAATAATATTTGCGAAATCGAAGATATTTATGCTTGATATATCATTAGAAAATATATAGATCCCTGGATTTTCCGGAGATCTGATCCAGTTACATGTATTATCGTTTGTAATGGTGAGTATTTCACCTTCTACTTTGAGATGAATTTTAGGAATCAGGTTCTTGCCAGCTTTAATAATTACTTTTTGTTCATCTGAATTGACCAGATAAATATCCGCTTCATCGTAAGCTTCTATCGAACTAAACGAATCTAGCTGGATTTCCTTTTCAACAACCTCCCCACCTTTCTTGAAACAATCGATAGCGTTCTCGGTGTCACAGCTAATGAAAGATATGGCATAAAATATAATTGATAAGATTAAGGCTGACTTTTTCATTAATTATATTGTTATTCCTATACCCCATTCAGAGTGGTCTGCTTTTGCAAAATGGGTAATAAATCCGTAATGAAGATATACATTTTTACTTAAATAGAATTTCAAAGCAATTCGTTGATATACAATTTTATCTGTCTTATAAGGGCGATATACATAAAATCCAAGCTGAGCAAGAAGTGAGATCCTGTTCATCTTTAGTTCATACCCGGCTGTTAATCCCACCCTTTTATGATCAAGTGTGTCAGGGTCAATATCACCTTGAACCATTTCTTCTTTCAATGCTGTATTGCTGAATCCGTCAATCCCCGCATTAAAAATACTTATTTTTGAAACTTGCTTATTTACATAAAAAGTGAGCACATATACAGAGTAGTATGGACCGCCTATAGGTGGTATTTTCTTCAATCCATAACTGAAATTAATGTTATATTTTAATCTCTTATCCCATGTATAATCCTCATTCACTGGTGTATACTCAGGAGCTTCATTATTGAGGCGATAAGTACACCCTAGATTCGCAGACATAATGTTGATACCTTTATTTGGTTGTGATAAAGCAGCCACTGAAAAATGAGAAAGGGTAAAAGCTCCAGTCAGTTTCCATCGTTCCGTCAGTTTATAATTCATGCCCAGTCTTAATTGCATATCATTGGTTACAGGTCCTCCAACACCTATATTTTGATTATTGGTTTCACGGTCATAGGGCTTTGTATGGAAGCCGATACCAGTACCAATTTTTAATAAAACCTCAACTTTTCTGGTTCTCTTTAAAATAAAATCCATATAGAATGTACCTGCAAAAGATTCGCCCAGCATATCATTCCCATAGTTGAAGTACGAAAAGGCAAAACCGACATCCGGGTATTTAAAAACTTGTTCCCAGACCTGGTTCCCATAAGTGTTTTTATTGATCAATACTTCAGCTCCGGTAGTAATACCTTGTGATATATGTCCCATGTACCGGTCATGTTTGATCACAAATCCTGTTAATAAGTTGGCTCCTACAGTATATGTATACTTTGGGGTCTTTTTAACAGACTGGCTAAATGCCTTGTTAAATAGACTAAAAAAGCAGAATATTGCGAGCAAAGTATATTTCAAAATCAATAGTGTAATTCAGGCTACAAATGTAGATAAATTTTATTTTAAATCATTGAAAGGGAAAACAGCTATAGTGACCGGTTGCAGTAAGGGAATAGGCCTTGCTACTACAATGTCTTTATTAAAGAAGGGAGTTATTGTAGCAGGTTGGAGTAGAACTCCCATAAATATATCACATAAAAATTTTACACATTTTGTAACAGATGTTTCAAATTTTGAATCTGTACAAAAGTCACACAATAAGACTATTGAAAAATTAGGCCAGGCGGATATTCTTATTAATAATGCTGGGATTGGGTTTGTATCAGGATTCGAAGAATTAGATAAGGATAAATGGCATAAAATGTTTGATGTAAATGTGCATGGAATGTATTATTGCTCCAAAATGGTAATCCAAGGAATGAAAGCTAAAGGGGCAGGTCATATCATAAATATTGGATCAATCGCCGGAACCACTGCGGTTAAGAACATGGTTGGCTATGCTTCTTCAAAACACGCTGTTACGGGAATGTCACATTCTTTATTCATGGAGTTGCGGGAATTTGGAATCAAGGTCACATGTATATATCCCGGATCGGTAAAAACCGGATTTTTTGACAATATTGATGAAATTCAAGCGCATGATCATATGATGAATCCGGAGGATATAGCAGGTACTATTATCCATGTCCTGGAATCTCCACCAAATTATCATCATGTCGATATTGAAGTACGTCCATTAAAACCAAAAGGCTAATTTGATAAAATTCTTGAATAAGTATTATTATTACAAGTATGTCGGTTGAGGTAAAAAATCTGACTAAAATATTTAACCAGCAAAAGGCTGTAAATAATATTACCTTCTCTGTAAATGAAGGTGAGATCCTTGGCTTTCTCGGGCCAAACGGCGCAGGGAAATCTACAACCATGAAGATAGCCACATCCTATTTGCCACCGACTTCTGGAAACATCTTTATTAATGGCATCGACGTAATAAGAGATCCTTTATCGGTCAGAAAAATTATTGGTTACCTGCCGGAACATAATCCTTTATACCTTGATATGTATATTATGGAATATCTTGAATTTGTTGCGTCTTTGCATGGAATTAAAGGCAAAACTCTAAAATCAAGAATACTGGATATCATTGCTATGACGGGCCTTGAGTTGGAACGCAATAAGAAGATTGGTCAATTATCGAAAGGCTACAGGCAGCGTGTAGGGCTTGCCCAGGCGATGATCCATGAACCCGAAGTCTTGATTCTGGATGAACCTACATCAGGACTGGATCCCAACCAGATCATAGAAATAAGGGAATTGATCAAAGATTTTAGTAAACATAAAACAGTTATCTTCTCAACTCATATTATGCAGGAAGTGCAGGCAATGTGCGACAGAGTGGTTATTATTGATAAAGGAATAATTGTAGCTGACGATAAGGTCGAAAACCTTAAGGGCAAAATATCAAATCAACATTTGATAACAGTAGAGTTTGAAGTTCTCCCTGATATTGATATTTTGAAAAACATTAAAGGGATTTATAAACTGGAGACTGAAGGAAACAAAATTAAGCTATTTGTTGATCCAGATTTGGATATCAGAGGGGATATTTTCAAACTTGCCAGTGAAAAAAATCTCACATTGATTGGTTTACATAAAGAGGACACATCATTAGAAAATATATTTCAACAACTTACCAAAGACAATTTTAAGGACACGGAATAATGTTTCAGGTATTTAAAAAAGAATTTAATGGTTTTCTGAATTCCTTCGTAGCTTATATTGCTATTTCCGTCTTTCTTGTTGGGATTGGATTACTCATGTGGGTTTTCCCTGACACGAGTGTTCTAAGCTATGGATTTGCGGATCTTGAGACTTTATTTTCTTTTGGACCTTATGTATTTATGTTCCTGGTACCGGCAATCACTATGCGTATGTTTGCTGATGAAAAAAAAAGTGGGACACTTGAACTCCTGCTCACCAAACCCCTGACCGACCTGCAAATTATTCTTGGAAAGTATTTTGCTGGATTCGCACTGGTTATATTTTCATTAATCCCTACTCTGCTTTATTATTTCTCAGTATATCAATTAGGAAATCCAATCGGAAATATTGATACAGCGGGAGTTATCGGTTCATATATAGGATTAATACTCCTGGGCGGAGTTTTTATTTCAATAGGTGTATTTGCTTCATCCTTAACTGACAATCAGGTAGTATCATTCATATTTGCATTGTTCTTTTGTTTTTTCTTTTATTATGGATTTCAGGCTATTGCAGGTATTAATATCTGGGGAAAATATTCAGGTATCCTGGAGGAAATGGGAATATTATATCATTATAATTATATGAGCAAAGGCCTGATCGACTTGAGAAATGTAATTTACTTTTTAAGCCTGATCAGTATTATGATCATGTTTACCAAACTAAAACTTGGCAGCAGAAAATGGTAAATTTGGGAGGTAAAAGGTTTGAAGATTTATTGAAGTTTGGGATCGGCATATTGCTGATCATAAACATCAACATTTTCTTTTCAACTTATACACTTCGGTTTGATTTAACAGAAGAAAAAAGATTCACAATTTCTGATGCCACAATTGATCTATTGAAATCCTTGAATGATGTGGTATATGTCGATGTTTATCTGGAAGGAAATTTCCCACCCGGCTTCCAGCGATTACAAAAAGCAATCCAGCAAACACTTGATGATTTCAGGGTTTATGCTGGTGATAATGTACAGTACCGTTTTATTGATCCTGACGATTTCCAGGGGCAGGAAGGGAAACAAAAGCTAATACAATCTTTAGGAGAAAAGGGGATTCAACCTACCAATCTTTTTGCAAATGAAGATGGAAAACGCACGGAGAGATTAATATTCCCGGGAGCCGTAATTTCGTTCGCGGGAAGCGAAGAAGGTGTTATGCTGTTAAAAGGCAATAAATCTTCCACACCCCAGGAGCGGCTAAATCAATCAATTGAAGGTGTTGAATATGAATTGGCATCTACAATAAATAGAATGGTCAATATTGATAGAAAGAGAGTGGGACTAATAAAAGGACATGGTGAATTAGATTCATTAGATATTTATGCAATTAGAAGCGAGCTCTTAAAAAAATATGATGTTTTTGATGTAGATATAAGAAAGAAGGCAGATTTGAATGGATACGATGCTTTAATTTTGGCTAAACCGAGGTATCCTTTTACTGATCAGGAATTATATATGATGGATCAGTTTATTATGAATGGCGGGAAGGCTATGATTTTGGTAGATATGCTTGATGTTAGCCTGGACAGCATTAGTAGCGAAGGCACTATAGGTTTTCCATTGAAGACAAACCTTGATAATCTATTGTTCAAATATGGTGTAAGGATCAATAAGGACTATTTGCTGGATCTTTCCTCGGGAGGATTTCCGGTTGTGGTCGGTAATATGGGAAACAATCCCCAGGTTCAAATGATGCCCTGGCCATTTTATCCAATTGTAAATCAATTTTCCGATCACCCAATTGTAAGAAACCTGGACGCAGTTTATTTTAGATTTACCAGTTCTATTGACACGGTAAGGTCTGAGGACGTGGAAAAAACACCTCTAATGTATTCCTCAGCCTATACTAAAACGGTTTCATCTCCCGTTAGGATCAGTCTGAATGACCTGAGAAAAGAAATGTCCCCTGATATTTTTAACCAGGGATCAAAACCACTAGCCTACTTGCTGGAAGGAGAGTTTTTATCTGTATTTAAAAACAGGTTCATTCCGGAAGGATTTGAGAAATCCAGGTTTAAGGATAAGAGCAGTAAGACAGCTATCATTATTTGTGCTGACGGTGACATAATTAGAAATGAAATAAATCCCCAAAACAATACCCCTTTTGACCTTGGTTATGATCCTTATTTGCAGGCCGAATTTGCTAACAAAGATTTTATTATCAATGGGCTTTCCTATTTGATTGATGAAAACAACTTGATATTGACAAGGAATAAAGAAATATTGATCCGGCCCCTGGACAAAATTAAAGCTGAGGATCAAAAACTAAGATGGCAGATAATAAACCTCCTGGTTCCCATATTAACCATTATTCTATATGGATCCATAAGGCATTACTATCGAAAGCGTAAATATTCATCAAAGTTTTAATCGATGCAGATAAGGAAGAATCTTATATTACTCGTCATATTTTTAGCCTTGCTGGGATGGACGTTGATTTATATTAATCTCGAACAAAAACAGGAAGGCCTTTCTATAAATGAATACAAATTCACTGTAGAAGATACTGCATCCATAAATACAATAACCATATCAGGAAATAACTTCAGGAATATACTTTCAAAAGAGTCAGGGTATTGGAAGGTAAACGATACCTATTTGCTGGATCTCTCCATGCAGAAAGTACTGATGTCGGTTCTAAACCAGGTCCGTGTAAAAAGAACTGTCCCTAAAAACGATCTTTCCAGAATCTCTGAAGATATAGTTGAAAATGGTTTTAAAATAGAGATTAAAAGTACTGCTGAACCGGAACGTATTTTTTATGCGGGAGGTAATGGCATATCGCTTTCCTATTTCATGGGTGATGACATGATCCCCTATGTCGTCCATTTACCCGGATATGAAAGCTATGTTACTGGCATATTTGAAGTAGCTGAAAATGATTGGCGTGACCGACTGATTTTCCAGACATCCTGGCTTGGTATTAAATCTCTGGACCTGTCTTATCCTGAGAATCCTGCAAACAGTATCGGAATAAGTGCAGAAAATAATCTTTATAGAGTTAATGGGGTTTCCCGGTTAGATACAGCCAGTTTAATGGGATTTCTTGATGAAATAAGTTTCTTCTATACAGATCAGTATATTGATCCTGGGCAGGTTGCATCCTATGATAGTCTAAAAAATACGAAACCATTTGCCGTCCTGATAGTTAATTCACTGGGAATGAATGAACCTGTTGTTATCCAATTTTACCCTGAACTTTCTGGAGACAATGTTATTATGGGTGTATTACAGAATCAACAGATGTGTTTATTCTCAACAAAAAGGATAGAGAGTATATTTAAAAAGAAAGCAGATTTTATTGCCAGATAAACAGGCCAAGCTAAAATATTTTCAGTATGAAACACTTAATTGCCTTATTGATTCTATTAATTACCTACAGTTCCACATTTCCGAGTTCACAAGTGGAAGAAGGTACAATTATCATCACAATAAAAGCTATAGAAAATAAAGATGGAATTATGATGGTGGCATTGTTTAATGAGGATGACAAATTCCTGAAGATTCCATCCTATTCCCAGGAGATTCCCATATCGGATGAAACCGAGATCGAGGTAATATTTAAAAATATTCCATACAGGAAATATGCGGTTAGTATTTATCATGATCTGAACGAAAACGGTGATTTGGATTCAAATATGTTTATGATACCAAAGGAACCAATAGGGTTTTCAAATGATTACTTCCCGAAATTTGGTCCTCCAAAATTTAAGAATGCAGCTTTTGACCTTGGTCAGAAAGAGCTCAGGATGACCGTTAATTTAAAGACATATTAACACCCGCGAATAGAGATACTTTTCAGTATAATTAATAAATAATTTCAATGTTTTCTTCTCAATTTATTATCTTACAATTCTATAGGATCCAAAAATCATGAGAAAAACTATATATAGAGCAGATGAAAGAGGATTTGCTAATCATGGATGGTTAAAAACCTACCATATGTTTAGTTTTGCAAACTACTATGATGCAGAAAGAATGGGATTTGGAGTGCTAAGGGTTCTGAATGATGATATTGTTGAACCGGGCATGGGATTTGGCACCCACGCTCATGATAATATGGAGATAATATCCATCCCTCTCAGGGGAGTAATGGCCCATAAAGACAGCCAGGGTAATGAATTTACGATCAATGAAGGTGATATTCAAGTAATGTCCGCCGGTACAGGTTTAACACATTCTGAATACAACTATTCAAAAGAATACGATTTGAATTTCCTGCAAATCTGGATTTTCCCGAGAATTTATAATACAACGCCTTGTTATGAAGAAAAAACATTTCAATACCCGCAAAATGAATGGGTTCTGGTTGTTAGTCCTGACCGATCTCATGACAGCCTCCCGATAAACCAGGATTGTTATTTTTCCCTTGGTAAGTTTTCAAAAGGTAATTCGATGCATTATAGAAGAAAATCTGATATTAATGGATTATTTATTTTCGTAATTGAGGGGAAAATATCAGTCGAGGATGAATCCCTTCATAAAAGAGATGCCATCAGCATTGAGAATACAGACGAGATCAGTATTGAATTGGAGGAGAATTCATTTATCCTGTTGATAGACCTTCCAATGGACAAATAATAAATTATCTGGAGTTCCAGTACTATTATTTTGTTCTTTCAATGGTAAATTGTACCAAATCAGCAAGAGATCTCTTATAAACCGAATCTTTAAAATTATCCAATATCTTCAATGCTTCATTTTGGTATTTGGTCATTTGTTCGTTGGCATATTGAATACCTCCAGAGTCTTTAACATATTGGATTATATTGTCTACCACCTTCTTTTTGTGGCTTTTATGCTTGATCTTATAAATTATCTCCTTCTTCTCCATCCAGGAAGATTTCTGAAGTGCATAAATCAAAGGAAGAGTCATTTTCTTTTCCTTTATATCAATACCAAGTGGTTTGCCAATTTCCAGGTCGCCATAGTCGAATAGATCATCTTTTATCTGGAAAGCCATACCGACATTTTCTCCAAATAATTTCATCAGATTTATGGACTGCTCGTCAGCACCTCCCGAAGCGGCACCAACAGCACAACATGAAGCTATTAATGAGGCGGTCTTCTGCCTGATAATATCGTAATAAACCTGCTCTGTAATATCTAGATTCCTGGCTTTCTCCATTTGCAACAATTCCCCTTCACTCATCTCCCGTACAGCATCAGATACAATCTTCAGTAAATCATAATCTTCATTATCGATCGATAAAAGCAAGCCCCGGGATAAAAGATAATCCCCAACCAGTACTGCTATTTTGTTTTTCCACAATGCATTTATTGAAAAGAATCCGCGTCGAAACATGGAATCGTCAACGACGTCGTCGTGAACAAGAGTAGCTGTATGAAGCAATTCAATTAATGATGCTCCCCTGTAACTTGTTTCTGTGATCTGACCTGCCACACCAGAAGAAAGAAATACGAACATTGGTCTCATCTGCTTACCCTTGCGTTTGACAATATAATTCATTATCCTGTCAAGGAGCATAACCTTACTCTTCATTGAATTGTAGAACTTCTTTTCGAAGCTTTCCATTTCAGCCGAAATGGGTGATTGTATTTCTTTTATTGATAACGGCATTTGGAAAAAATCCTATACAAGTATACTATCTAAAAGTTCATAAGCAAAGTTTAAAATTTTATAATTGTACTGAGGTTAATGAATTAAAGATAATATGGAAAATATTCAGAAGTTAGATCCGGTTATTTTAGAATCAAAACATAACAAAAGGCTTTTTTCTATAGATATAAATTACTTATCTGATGGTTTGCCTAAACCAGTAATACTTCATATTCATGGTTTCAAAGGATTTAAGGATTGGGGATATTTTAATCAGCTCGCAGAATACGCTGCAAGGAATGGTTTTATATTTATAAAGATGAACTTTTCCCATAATGGTACAACCCCGGAAGATCCCACGAATTTTGTTGATCTTGAGGGTTTTGGATCTAATAATTTTTCGATTGAACAAAGTGATATGGCCACAGTTATTGATTATGTCTTTTCAAATGAATTCGCTGTGGATAAAAATGAACTGGATCTCGGGCGGTTCTACATTACAGGCCATAGCAGAGGGGGTGCAGCAGTTATTTTAAAAGGATATTATGACAAAAGGGTAAAGGCAGTGGCATCCTGGGCTGGCATAAACAACCTAAGCAATTATTTCAGTATGAACGAAGTCGATGAATGGAAAGAAAAAGGTGTTATGTATATTGAAAATAGCCGAACTAAACAATTGATGCCTCTATATTACCAGATTGTCGAAGATTTTCTGGCAAATAAAGACTTACTGAATGTACCACAAGCCATTAAGAATTTCATGAAACCTCTTTGCATAATACATGGTTCAGAAGATCCAACAGTGCCTGTACGTGTTGCATACCTGACTCAAAAATGGAATTCAAATATTGAACTGCATATTGTTGAAGGTGCTGATCATGTGTTTAATGGCGGACATCCATGGAATAGTAATGAATTACCTGTAAATGTTAAAACAGTCATGAATCTCACAATGAGATTTTTTAATTCATTATGATATATGTCGTACCTCTCGTAAAGCAGTTAGTTAAAACTTCCTGCTACTAAGTTCTACTGCTTAAAAAGGCAATTACCATTTCCCGGAACTTCAAACTTGTTCGAATATGTATCAAGAAATGGAAAACTGGATAAGCCAGCTTCGGGCTCCTATAGCGTAATCAAGATTTTTTCTGTAACCACAGAGCTTGATAATTGATGGCCAATTGATTGTAATCACATAGCTGTTAATAGTGGTTAGGCGCAAAATATAAAAGTTACCATTCTATTAATAACAATGGAATGGTGAATAAAAAAATCGTAATTATTTTAAACCATTTTTAATAACTGTTGTCAAAGGATAAAAATTCAACTGGAAAATGTTTAACCAAAAAATTAAAACTATGAAGAAGGGAATTTTAATAGCTGCATTTTGTTTTGCTTCAATTAGCCTGGCGACAGCGCAGCGTTCTCCTGGAATCAGTCATAGTCAGAAACAACAGACTATGCGAATTAACCAGGGTGTAAAAAGTGGAGAATTAACAAGACAGGAAACTAAAAGATTGGTGGAAGAACAAAAACATGTTCAGTATGAAAAGCGTCTTGCAAAAGCGGATGGAAAAGTTACAAGGCGCGAACGCAAGCATATTCGACATGATCAGCGTGTTGCTAACAGGGATATATATCGGCAGAAACACGATAATCAAGATAGAAATTAAATAGTAGAACTCTCATAATAAATTTAAGGTTTATCCTGTAAATTAAACACATGGTCAATAGATTGGCCGTGTGTTTTGCTTTTAAGGAGCTGAACAAAAACCCTTACAATATTATGGGAATTTGAAAAAAAGGAATGCTTAGTCTTTAAATACCCTGTCGATTTTCTGGGTTATTTTTTTTTCGATCTGATTTGCCTGAGATTTTATAGCTGTCCCCGCGAAACACTCAGCTATAATGATAATCGCTACGATTAATCCTAATATCACATATATTAATTTTTTGCCCATCTAAGTTTAGCTCCTTTATAATATATAGATCAATAAACATACCAAAAGGTTTAAAGCCTATGAAAATAAATTGTTAAAAAAGGTTAATAACGAATGGTATCACATATGCACTTATTTTTAACTAATTTTGCGCCTGTTTAAAATGACAAACAATTGCACTATGTCTTTATCAAAGAAGTATGATCCCAAGCTGGTTGAAGACAAGCTTTATACCCAATGGATGGATAAAGGATTCTTTCATGCCAGTCCTAAAAAGGATAAACCTCCATACAGTATTGTAATTCCACCTCCCAATGTTACTGGTGTTTTGCATATGGGCCATATGCTGAATAATACGATACAGGATATTTTAATAAGAAAAGCCAGAATGGAAGGTATGGAAGCCTGCTGGGTTCCGGGTACTGACCATGCCTCAATAGCTACAGAGGCTAAGGTGGTGGGAATGCTCAGGGAGAAAGGCATAAAAAAATCAGACCTAGAACGTGACAAGTTTATGGAGCATGCCTGGGAATGGAAAGAAAAATATGGTGGGATCATTCTTGAACAGCTCAAAAAATTAGGTGCTTCATGTGACTGGGAAAGGACCAGTTTCACCATGGATCCGGAATATTACGATGCAGTTATACGCGTTTTCGTTGACTTCTTTAAAAAAGGATATATATACAGGGGATTAAGGATGATCAATTGGGATTGTGAAGCTAAAACTGCATTATCGAATGAAGAGGTTATTTATAAGGAAGAGGGTGAGCAAACCAATTTATATTATGTTCGGTATCGTGTTAAAGATGAAGATAATCGGTGGGTAATCATAGCTACGGTAAGGCCAGAAACAATATTGGGAGATACAGCCATTGCAGTAAATCCTCATGATGAAAGATATAAAGACTTGATTGGGAAAAAGGTTCTTGTTCCAATAATTGGTCGTGAAATCCCGGTAATAGCCGATGAATATGTAGACATGGAATTTGGTACAGGATGCCTTAAGATCACTCCTGCCCATGATCCAAACGATTATGAGATTGGATTAAGCCATAATCTTCCAGTAATTGATACAATCAATGATGATGGCACGTTGAATGACAAATGTGAGGTTGAGACCTATATTGGTTTGGACAGGTTTAAAGTAAGGAAAATGGTAGTGAAAGACCTCGAAGACCTGGATCAGCTAGTAAAAATAGAAGCATTCAATACACGCATCGGTCGATCGGAAAGGACCAATAGCATAGTTGAACCGAAACTGTCGCTTCAATGGTTTATAAAAATGAAAGAAGTTTCAAAAAAGGCCCTGGAAGCTGTGGAAACCAATGAAGTATCCCTCCACCCTCCAAAATTTAAAAATACATACAGGTATTGGATGGAAAATGTCCGTGACTGGTGCATATCACGACAGTTATGGTGGGGACATAGAATACCAGCATATTATTATGGAAAGGGAGATGATGATTTTGTAGTAGCGGAGACATTAGAAGAGGCTCTGGCCTTGGCACAGAAACAATCGGGAAACGACTCTATGTCCGTTGATGACCTGAGGCAAGATGAAGATGTCCTGGATACCTGGGCATCATCCTGGTTATGGCCTATGCAGGTATTTAATGGACTTGGTAACGAATATTTTGATAGAGATAAAGGAAAGATTATTAAAGGGTCAAATCCTGACCTGGATTATTTCTATCCCACAAATGTTTTGGTAACAGCACCGGATATATTGTTTTTCTGGGTAGCAAGAATGATCATAGCTGGTTATGAATACATGGGAGAAAGACCTTTTAAAGATGTGTATCTAACAGGTATGGTCCGGGATATTAAGCGAAGGAAAATGTCAAAATCATTGGGTAATTCACCTGACCCACTGGAATTGATTGAAAAATATGGTGCCGACGGAGTTAGAACTGGCATGTTATTTAGTTCTCCAGCTGGAAATGATCTGCTTTTCGATGTAAAACTTTGTGAACAAGGAAGAAATTTCGCCAATAAGATCTGGAATGCATATCGCCTGATAGATGGGTGGGAAGTTGATGAATCCCTGGTAAACCGGGATCATGACATTGCTATAAACTGGTTTGAATCCAAGATGAACCAATCCCTTGATTTGGTAGAAGACAGCTTTTCGAAATATAGAATATCAGATGCTTTAATGGCCATTTACAGGTTGATTTGGGATGATTTCTGCTCATGGTATCTGGAATTAGTCAAACCAGGATTTGGTGAACCTATAGACAAAAGAACCTTCGATGCAACCCTTGGTTTTCTGGAAAATCTTATGAAAATCCTGCACCCTTTCATGCCTTTCATAACTGAAGAGATATACCAGAACATAGCCGAAAGACAAGAGGATGATTTCCTTATTAAAGCCCCCTGGCCAACAGCCGGCGATTTTGATAAAAAAATTATTGAAGAAGCAGAAGAGACTTTTGGCATCATTACAAATATTAGAAATATCAGGAATAACAGAGGTATTTCTCAAAAGCAACCCATATCACTTTCAATTAAAACTAAAAATAAAGATCGGTTCTCTGCATTCGACCATTCCCTTAAAAAGCTCGCCAATCTAGAAAAAATCCATTTTATCGAGGAAAAAATACCTGGTGCAATTCATTTTATTATAAAGACAGATGAATTCTATATCCCTGTAGAAGGAGATATCGATCAGGAAAAACAGATTGAAGAAATGGAAAAGGAACTGGAATATGCAAAAGGATTCCTGGCATCAATTATGAAAAAATTGAATAACGAGAATTTCGTAAAGAATGCACCGGAGAAAGTGGTAAAAAATGAAGAAAAAAAGAAATCAGATGCTGAAGGGAAAATCCAGAAACTTGAAGAAAGTCTGAAAAACTTAAAATCGAGTTAATATATTATTCTTGAAATTTTATTATATTTGACTGAGGGCCAATATATTAAGGCTCAAAATGGATACAAAATTATTCACATTAGATAAAAACTACCTATTAAAAGAAGTGCAGATCAAACTTAGGGCAAAGCTTCTCAGGCAACTTGTCTCTGATATTAAGGATTTGTATCTGGAAAAATTCAATCCCCTTGGACTCCTTGATGAAACAATTATTAAACTGCTTAATACCGAAAGCAGTGATATCGACTATCTGAATTCTTTTTATTATGAGTTAGCTGGTATTTATAGATTAAAATATGGAGAGAATCAGTTGGAGTTCCTTTTCGATGGATCTTCCCATTTTATTAAGTATGAAAAAGATTGGCAAAAGAGATTCGGAAAATGGATGCATGAATTTTCAGAAAATAAACATTTTATAAGGGCAATTTTAGAAGGCTCATATCTTCATACAGAAGAACAAAACAGAAAAAATATTCAGATTCGGTTAAAATTATTCCTTGAGCAACATTTTCATTTAAGGGTATATAAGTATAGAGGTATTAGAAAACTAAGATCAGCTTCCTGACAGGGTCTTAGATCAGTACCGTCCCTTCGAAAACTTTTTCAGCTGGTCCAATTAAAAATATATTCTTGAAAACACCTTCCTGAACCTGCTCAAAACATACAGTTAAATTTCCGCCTAATGTAATTATATCCACTTTGCCCTTTTTATTGTTCCGTGCTGTTGCAAGTGCAGAAGCAGTAACACCAGTCCCACATGAGAGTGTTTCATTTTCGACACCTCTTTCATAAGTCCGCACAAAGATCTTTCCGCTATTTTGCAATTGCACAAAATTTACATTCGTCCCGTCAGGCATAAATTCCCTACTTTCCCTGATTTTTTTTCCTTCCCGGAAAACATCATAGCGATCAGCATTTTCTACAAAACGAACATAATGCGGGGATCCAGTATTAAGAAAAAGGTCTTGATCTTGAGTTGATCTGATTGTAGTGACATCAGGCATGCTGAGATGCACAAGTTCATTATCAATAAAAGCATGCAAAGGGCCTTCAATTGTAAGAAAAGTAGTTTCATGCTCGATCAATCCTAAATTGTGGGCAAACATGACGGCACATCTGCTGCCATTTCCGCATAAACTTTTTGATCCATCCGGATTTATATAAATCATCTCAAAATCATAATCAGAATGGTCTTCGATCAATATCATTCCATCTGATCCAATTCCAAATTTCCTGTCACACAGCCTGCCAATTAATTCATTTTGATTTTGATCAAAAACTCCATTTCTGTTATCTATCATAATGAAGTCGTTACCGGTGCCCTGATATTTAGAAAATTTCAAATCCATCATGATCTCAATTTAATAAAAAAAAAGCCGGCTAATGGGCCGGCTTTTTAATTTATTTCTATAAACTTATATTTTCTCCTTAACCTTGGCTGCCTTACCTTGCTTACCTCTTAGATAATATAACCTGGCTCTTCTTACTTGTCCTTTTCGAATCACCTCAATTTTATCGATATTCGGAGATAAGATCGGGAAAATTCTTTCCACACCTACACCATTTGATATTTTTCTTACAGTAAATGTTTCACCATTTGAATTTGAGTGTCGGCGTTGAATTACTGTACCCTGGAATTGCTGAATACGCTCCTTATTCCCCTCTTTAATCTTTACGTGTACTATTACGGTATCGCCAGCTTTAAAATCCGGATGGTTTGATTTCTTCTCGAGAAATTCCTTTTCTATTTCTTTTATTTGATCGCTCATGACCGTTTTCTAATTATAATTTGAAAATGGAGTGCAAATATAATGATTTTAATTTAATACGACAGTGCTGCAATTATTTATTTTGTCCTTTTTTTATAAGGTTAGGCCTTCGCCTTTTTGTCCTTTCAACAGATTGTTCAAATCGCCATTCTTCAATTTTCTTTTCATTACCGGATAACAGTATTGATGGCACAACCATATCCTGAAATATCTCAGGTCGTGTATATACCGGAGGGGCAACGAGCCCATCCTGAAAGGAATCTGAGAGTGCGGAGGATTCATTATTTAATGCACCTGGCAGCAATCTTACAATAGCATCTGTGATAACAGCCGCCCCCAGTTCGCCTCCAGTAAGCACATAATCCCCAATGCTGATCTCCCTTGTGATAAAATTTTGTCTTACCCTTTCATCCACACCTTTATAATGTCCGGCTAAAAGTATCAGGTTGCTTTTAAGTGACAGTTCGTTTGCAATGCCCTGGTCAAAAATCTGTCCGTCGGGACTCAGGTAAATAATTTCATCATAGGCGCGAATTTCCTGGAGCGAATTAATGCAATTAGCAATAGGCTGGATCATCAAAACCATTCCGGCACCACCCCCATAAGCATAATCATCAACTTTTCGGTGTTTATCATTGGAATAATCATGTAGATTATGGACCTCGATCTCTACCACTCCCCGATCCCTGGCTCGTTTTACAATGGATTCATTAAGAGGACTCATTATCAATTCAGGCTGGCATGTAATTATATCGATTCGCATAATATTTATTGATTGAGATAAACATCCAGCAATCCATCAGGTAAATTAAGAAAGATCGTTGTTTCCTTTTTATTAAGTTTTTCAATGAACTCATCATTAATCGGGACAAGTATTTCCTTATTCTTATAATCAATGGCAAAAAGGTCGTTCCCATTCGCCTCATAGATGTATTTCACCTTGCCTATTTCCCCAACCTTTTGGTCGACCACCCGATATCCAACAATCTCATGATAATAAAACTGATCTTCTTCCAATTTTGGGAGCATATCTAATGGTAGATATATAGCACATCCTTTATACCTGGCAGCCGCATCAATTCCATCAACATCATGAAACTTGAGTGTGGCTTTATTCCCGATAAGTTTATATGACTTAATAAAAAAAGGAACCAGTTTTTGTTGATATTCAACATAAACTGATTCCATTTCTTCATAATACTCTGGAGTATCCGTATCTAAGAATATCGTGAGGGCACCATGGATTCCATGTGGCTTAACGATATAACCAAGTTGAAAACAATCTTCAATTTTCATCCTGGCGGATAAGTATCAGATTAATAATTATTTTTTGTCGGCTTTGGATTCGTCTTCAGACTTTTTCTCATCGTCTTTTGACTCTTTATCCTCAGCTTTTTCAGAAGCTTTAATTTCTTCCTTTTCTGCCTTTTCTTCAGCAGCTTCATCCGCAACCGGGCTTTCCTCTTTTACTTCTGGTGCCTTATCTTCAACCTTTTCAGCTTCTTCGACTTTAACTTCATCAATTCCAGCTTCCTCGGTCTTAGCTTCCTCAGCAACAGGATTTTCTTCTTCTTTCTTTTCTTCGGTTTTGGCTTCTTTTTCGACCTTTGCTTCAAGCACTGCTTTTTCCTCGCTTATAGCTTCAGGCTCCGACTCTTCTTTTGCTTCATCTTGAGGTTTTGATTCAACCTCAGACTTAGCTTCTGTTTCAGCTACAGGTGCAGGAACTGCATCAGCCTCAGTGGCCTCTTCTTTCACTACTTCTGCAGGATCTTTTATTTTTTGCTCAGGGCTCTCAGTTTGGGCTTCAACGGCTGTCTCTTCAACAGTACCTTCCCCTTCCTCAGCAGTTTCAGCTTCAACTTCAGGTGCAGCTTCCTGGGCTAATGCAGCTGCTCTTTTACTTAGCTCTTCTGCTCTTGCCTCTTTAACTTTTCTTTCAGCGTCTAACCTGGATTTCTTTTCAGCATCCTGTTTCTTTGTTATCTGGTCAACACTCGCCTGATTCTTTCCTTCGCGTTCTTTCAACCAAGCTTGAAATCTTTTATCAGCTTCTTCCTGGGTTATCGCACCTTTCTGAACTCCTATCTGCAAATGTTTTCTTAACATTATTCCTCTCTTAGAAAGGATGGTTCTTGCAGAATCAGTGGGTTGTGCCCCTTTCATGATCCAATCCAGGGTCTTGTCATCATTGATATCAACAGTTACCGGATCAGTGTTCGGATTAAATATTCCGAGTTTCTCAATATAACGACCATCTCGTGGTGATCTGACATCCGCTACGACTACATCGTACAGTGCCAGTTTTTTACGTCCTCGACGTGCTAATCTAATTTTTACTGCCATTTTTTTTGTTTTATGTTTGGAACTCGTCCATGTTTAAAAAAGGAACGCAAATTTACTATATTTTATTTAAAATGAAAACAAGCATCAGATTAATCCCATTGTCACTTTTAATCAACAGACTAGTTTGTGTCAATCTCTATAGAGTACTTTAAAAATTATTGCTTAAAAATCGTATACTCGCTTATACGATTTTTAATAATGAAAATAGCTTTATATTTTTGTAGAACTGCGAAATTATAATCATGGACAGATATTCTTATATATCAAATGCGCACGGCGCTTACATCGAGGAACTATATAAAGCGTTCCTTGAAACACCTGAATCAGTAGACCCTAGCTGGCAGAGGTTTTTTGAAGGATTTGAATTCTCCCTGAACTTTAAAGACGATTCCATAAAAACAAATGGCGATGATGCATACGATCAGATAGCCGTTGAGGACTCTACAAAAGAAACAAGGGTTAGAGAATTGATACATGGATACCGTACAAGAGGACATCTCAAATCTAATACAAACCCCATTCGTCCCAGGCGGACCCATAAAGTGTTTCTTGACCTTGCTGATTTTGGGCTTTCAGAAGATGACCTAAATAAAGAATTTGAAGTTGGAAATCGAATAGGTATAGGCAAATCCAGCCTGAAGAACATTCTTCAAACACTGAAAAAGGTATACTTGGGTCCCATTGGATTTGAATATATGTATGTGCGGAATCCGGATATCCTGGATTGGTTCAAACAGAAAGCCGAAAAGGAATTCTTACACTATACGCCGTCACAAGAGGAAAAAGAAAGAATCTTAAATAAACTTAATGAGGCTGTAGTATTTGAGAATTTCCTTCACACAAAATATATTGGTCAAAAACGGTTCTCCCTCGAAGGAGGTGAGAATGTGATCCCAGCTCTTGATACGATCATTAATGAAGCAGCCGGCAATGAAGTTAGGGAAATTAATATCGGCATGGCACATAGAGGAAGACTGAATGTTCTTGCCAATATTATGGGGAAAACTTATGAAGAAATTTTCAGCGAATTTGAAGGGAACATTACACCCGACCTGACCTATGGTTATGGAGATGTCAAATATCACCTAGGCTATAACAGCGAAGTAAAAACGAGATCAGGCAGAAATATATATCTGAAACTCTCACCCAATCCCTCGCATCTTGAGGCTGTTGATCCCATAGTGTTGGGATATGTAAGGGGTCAGATAGATGATGAATATTCCGGAAAAGAACAAAAAGCCCTACCTATATTAATTCATGGAGATGCAGCCATTGCAGGCCAGGGCATAATATACGAGATCACCCAGATGACCAATTTACCTGGTTACCGTTTGGGGGGATCAATACATATTGTCATCAACAATCAGGTTGGATTCACCACAGATTATGACGATGCCCGTTCAAGCATCTACTGTACCGATATCGCGAAAACAATTGATGCACCAGTATTGCACATCAATGGGGACGATCCGGAAGCCATCATCTTTGCCTCAAAACTGGCTGTTGAATTCAGACAAACCTTTAACAGGGATATATATCTTGATATATTGTGTTATAGAAGGCATGGTCATAATGAAAGTGACGAGCCAAAATTTACCCAGCCGAAATTATATAATCTTATCGCCAGACATCCCAATCCAAGGGAGATATATACTAAAAGGTTGATTGAAAGAAAGGATCTGGACGCTGAATTGGCCAAAAGTATGGATAAAGAGTTCCGGTCGCTCTTACAGGACAGGCTGAATCTTGTTAAGCAACATCCATTACCTTATAAACCCCAAAAGATTGAGGAAGAATGGAAATTGATGAACAAGCCCGACCAGAAAGCATTTGAAAAATCGCCAAATACAGGAATTAGCCTGTCAACATTAAATCTTGTAGGCAAGGCTTTGACTCGCTTACCAGAAGGATTTCAACCACTACGACAGATAGATAGATTATTAAAGGAAAGAGAATCAAACTTTTTTAAGAAGAAATTACTGTCCTGGGCTGATGCTGAACAGCTGGCTTATGGATCATTGCTTTTAGAAAAAGTGATCGTTCGCATGTCCGGGCAGGATGTTAAAAGAGGGACTTTCTCACATCGGCATTCCATTGTATTTGATGCTGAATCAAATGAATCTTATTGTTTTCTATGTAATATCAAAGAAGGGCAGGAAAAATTCAGAATTTTCAATTCCCCTCTTTCTGAATATGGGATTTTGGGATTTGAATATGGATATTCGATGGCCACACCGAATGCACTGGTGATCTGGGAAGCACAATTTGGCGATTTTGCTAATGGCGCCCAGGTAATCATAGATCAGTTTATCGCAAGTGCAGAGAGTAAATGGCAAAGAATGAATGGCATTGTTCTGCTACTTCCACATGGCTATGAAGGACAGGGTCCCGAGCATTCAAGTGCAAGGCCTGAGAGATTTCTTCAGCTTGCCGCCGAGAATAATATTATCATAGCTAATGTTACCACACCTGCCAATTTCTTCCATCTGTTAAGAAGACAGGTAACCTGGAATTTTAGAAAACCATGCATAGTCATGTCCCCTAAGTCGCTCTTAAGGCATCCGGATGTGATATCGCCTATATCTGATTTTACAAAAGGTCATTTTGAGGAAGTGATTGATGATAGTTTTGTCACGAAAAGCAAGGTCAGGAGAATTGTATTGTGTAGTGGTAAGGTTTTTTACGATCTCAGGAAGGAACAGGAGATTCGCTCAATAAAGGATATTGCAATAATTCGTCTGGAACAATTATATCCTTTCCCGGAAAGGCAATTGGCAAGGATTCTAACGAAATACCCAAAGGCTGAAAAAATATGGCTTCAGGAAGAGCCTGAAAATATGGGTGCTAGGGACTTTATTTTAAGGTCTTATAAAGATAAAATTGATCGGATTATATCCAGAAAAGCAAGTGCTTCCCCTGCTACCGGATTTATGAAAGTTCATTTGGAGGAGCAAAAGGCCATAATTAATTCTGCATTAGAAAAATAATACCAAAATGTCTATTGAAATAAAAGTACCCGTAGTTGGGGAATCAATTACTGAAGTAACCAT
This sequence comes from uncultured Cytophagales bacterium, assembly GCA_942491935.1. Taxonomy (GTDB): domain Bacteria; phylum Bacteroidota; class Bacteroidia; order Cytophagales; family Cyclobacteriaceae; genus JAGTVG01. The sequence goes on along the minus strand of CALOCZ010000066.1, from coordinate 90,866 downwards.
CGCCAAATGGATTAAATCTGATGGCGAATTCGTTGAAATGGATGAGGTGATCTGCGAAATGGAATCTGAAAAAGCGACCTTCGAGCTAAACGCGGAGGCATCTGGCATCCTTAAGATAAAAGTTGAAGAAGGATCCACAATTCAGATCGGTGAAGTAATATGCGAGATTGAAGTTTCGGAAGCAAGCATGGAACAATCCTCAACAGATGAGCCCTCCCAGGTTCCGAAAACAACTTCTGCCCCATCCAAAACCGGACAAGTGATAGAAATGAATGTGCCCACTGTAGGTGAGTCAATTACAGAGGTGACCATTTCAGCTTGGATTAAGAAAGACGGAGAGATGGTTGAACTCGATGAAGTAATTGCAGAGATTGAATCGGAAAAGGCAACCTTCGAATTAACGGCCGAAGCCAGAGGGATCCTCCATCAAAAAGTCAAAGAAGGCACGACCCTTGAAATCGGTGGATTGATTTGTACAATAGAGGAGATCTCAGGGGAACCTGATAATAATATAAAAGACAAAAAGACAACTGAAGAAAAAGCTGTCAGCAAGGAGGAAGATGGTAAAGTATATAGCGAAGGGCATCCTTCTCCTGCTGCTGCAAAGATAATGGCTGAAAAGGGATTATCCTCCAATGATGTTTCAGGAACTGGCCCTGGTGGAAGGATCCTTAAAGAAGATGCTTTAAAATCTGTTCCAAAAGTAACGGAAAAAATAAAAACTAGCAGCCAGGAAGAAACCACTTCAAAGGTAAAAATTGAAGCAGGTACCAGAAACGAGACCAGGCAAAAACTTTCCCAACTGCGTAAAACTGTATCCAGAAGACTGGTGGCTGTGAAAAATGAAACGGCCATGCTAACGACCTTTAATGAAGTTAATATGGCCTCCATTATGGATTTGAGGAAAAAATATAAAGATCCTTTCAAGGAGAAGTATGGTGTCAACCTGGGATTTATGTCATTCTTCTCTAAGGCCTGCTGTATTGCACTTCAGGAATGGCCTTCTGTAAATGCTAAAATTGATGGAGATGAAGTTATACATTATGATTATTGCGATATATCAATTGCAGTGTCTGCGCCTAAGGGTCTAGTAGTACCCGTCATTCGAAATGCCGAATCCATGAATTTTGTGGAAATTGAAAGGGAAGTGCTCAATCTGGCTACAAAGGCCCGGGAAAATAAGCTGAGCATGGAAGAAATGACTGGAGGCACCTTTACAATCACTAATGGTGGGGTTTTCGGGTCAATGTTGTCTACGCCCATCATTAACGCGCCACAATCTGCCATATTGGGAATGCATAATATCGTGGAAAGACCAGTAGCAGAGAATGGCGAGGTGGTTATCCGGCCCATTATGTACATTGCCCTGTCCTATGACCACAGAATTATCGATGGAAGGGAATCCGTCAGTTTTCTGGTTAGGGTTAAACAGCTATTGGAAGATCCTTCAAGACTTTTATTGGAAATTTAGAAATTTTTACTCCTATGAAATATGATGTAACAATAATTGGTTCTGGTCCCGGAGGTTATGTGGCTGCCATACGCTCTGCACAATTGGGCATGAAAACAGCTGTCGTTGAAAAATATGATGCACTTGGTGGAACCTGTTTAAATGTTGGATGTATTCCTTCGAAAGCACTTCTTGACTCATCAGAGCACTTTCATACAGCAAATAAGGATTTCAAAACCCATGGAATTGAAATATCAGGTTTAAAAGTAAATCTTTCTCAAATGATAAGGAGAAAGGAGGAAGTCGTTAAGCAGACGAGCGATGGTGTAGCATTTCTTATGAAGAAAAATAAAATTGATGTATATCACGGGACAGGTAGTTTTGCAGACAGGAACAACATTATTATCAAAGATAAAGAAGGTAAACAGCGTACAATTTCAACGGATAAGGTCATTATAGCCACTGGCTCAAAACCATCTTCCCTGCCTTTTATAAAAATTGACAAAAAAAGGATCATAACCAGCACTGAAGCACTTAAATTAAAACAAGTTCCAAAACATTTGATCATAATTGGAGGTGGTGTCATTGGCATGGAATTAGGATCAGTTTATGCCAGGCTTGGTGCTAAAGTTACAGTTATTGAATTTCTGGACAGCATCATACCCACAATGGATAAAACAATGGGTAAGGAATTACAAAAATCCCTTAAAAAGCTGGATTTTGATTTTTACTTAAGGCATAAAGTCTTTGAAGTTAGTTCAACAGCGAGGCAGGTCATCGTCAAAGCAGAAAATGACAAAAAAGAAAAAATAGAAATCAAAGGAGATTATTGTCTTGTATCAATTGGCAGAAGACCCTATACAGACAATCTCGGCTTGGAGAATGTGGGGATCGGTCTAGATAAATTGGGCCGTATTGAGGTAAATGATCATTTGCAGACGAAAATTGAAAACATATATGCTATCGGGGATGTAATAAAAGGCGCAATGCTGGCCCATAAAGCAGAGGAAGAAGGCATATATGTTGCTGAGAGTATAGCAGGCCAGAAACCACACATTAATTATTTATTAATTCCAGGTGTTGTATATACATGGCCGGAAGTAGCAAGTGTTGGATTCACAGAGGAGCAACTGAAAGAAAACGGAAGGAAATATAAATCAGGAACATTCCCATTTAAAGCTTCAGGAAGGGCCAGAGCAAGTATGGATACAGACGGATTAGTCAAAGTACTTGCGGACCAGGAAACAGACGAAATACTCGGATTACATATCATTGGGCCAAGGGCTGCAGACATGATCGCTGAAGGTGTTGTTGCAATGGAATATCGTGCATCAGCCGAAGATATTGCCAGGATGTCGCACGCGCATCCAACTTTTACTGAAGCCATTAAAGAGGCCTGCCTCGCGGCTACAGAAAACAGGGCGATTCACATCTGAACAGGACAATAAACACGAATCAATGATCTTCCCGGGCTAATAATATTGACCTATTATTTGATCCGAATGAATAAATTTTGTTTTAGTTTATAAAACAGATTTTAATTTTAATTAAATAGGTATATTTTTGCCTCAATTTGATCTTTAATAAATTAACTCATCTATCCCAGATGCCAAAAGACCCAAGTATAAAATCAGTATTAATTATTGGAAGTGGTCCGATCATAATTGGACAGGCATGTGAATTTGACTATTCCGGATCCCAGGCTTCCAGATCCCTCAGAGAAGAAGGAATTGAAGTTACACTTATCAATTCAAATCCGGCCACAATTATGACAGATAATGTGACTGCTGACAATATTTATCTCAAACCCCTTAAAAAGAAATCGATCGTTGAGATTCTAAAGAAACATAAGATAGATGCTGTCTTACCTACAATGGGTGGGCAAACTGCCTTGAATCTGGCTATCGATTGTGCTAATGCAGGGATTTGGGAGAATTTTGGAGTAAGAGTAATTGGTGTTGACATCCATGCTATTGAAACGACTGAAGACAGGGAGAAGTTCAGATTGAAAATGAAAGAGCTTGATGTGAATGTATGCAGGGGAAAAACAGCAACTTCCTTTCTTCAGGGAAAGGAAATCGCTCAGGATATAGGCTTCCCATTGGTAATAAGACCTTCCTTCACCCTTGGAGGTGCTGGTGGTGGATTTGTGAATTCAGCTGACGAATTTGAAAAGGCCCTAACAAAAGGCTTGCATACCTCCCCTATTCACGAAGTACTCGTCGAGCAAAGCATACTTGGATGGAAAGAATACGAACTAGAATTGCTTAGGGATAACATTGGAAATGTAATCATCATTTGTTCTATAGAGAATTTTGATCCAATGGGAATTCATACCGGCGATTCAATAACAGTGGCTCCGGCGATGACATTACCTGATACTGTATATCAGGAAATGAGAGATCTGGCCATCCGGATGATGAATGGCATAGGGGAGTTTGCCGGGGGATGTAATGTCCAGTTTGCGGTGAACCCGGAAACAGATGAAATCATAGGCATTGAAATAAATCCACGGGTATCCCGATCATCTGCCCTGGCTTCAAAGGCTACTGGTTATCCAATTGCCAAAATAGCGGCTAAACTTGCCATTGGTTATAATCTGGATGAACTTGAAAACCAGATAACAAAAACGACTTCTGCTTATTTTGAACCAACCCTAGATTACGTCATTGTTAAGATTCCAAGATGGAATTTTGATAAATTCCGGGGTTCTGACAGACGGTTAGGCTTGCAAATGAAGTCTGTTGGAGAAGTTATGGGAATTGGCAGAAACTTCCAGGAAGCTCTGCAAAAGGCATGCCAGTCACTTGAGATAAAAAGAAATGGCCTGGGCGCAGATGGCAGGGAATTGAAAAATCAGGATGCTATCCTGAATAGTCTATCTAATCCAAGCTGGAACAGGTTGTTTCATATATATGATGCCTTTAAATTGGGCATACCCTTTAAAACCATCGAACAACTTACAAAAATTGATAAGTGGTTCCTGAATCAGATAAATGAGCTGGTCCACCTTGAATTGGAGATCGAACAGTTTACAGTTGATACTATACCAGAAGAACTTCTACGAACGGCAAAGGAGAAAGGATATGCTGACAGGCAGATAGCGCACCTACTCAGGTGTCTGGAGAGTCAGGTGCATAAAAGAAGAAATGACCTTGGAATAAGAAGAGTATTCAAACTGGTTGATACCTGTGCCGCTGAATTCCAGGCCCAAACACCCTATTATTATTCTACTTTTGATTTGGAAAACGAATCCGTTTCTTCCAATAAAGAAAAGGTAATAATTCTGGGATCCGGTCCCAACAGGATTGGACAAGGAATTGAATTTGATTATTGTTGTGTTCACGGAGTTTTAGGCGCCAAGGAAGCCGGGTATGAGACAATTATGATCAATTGTAATCCGGAAACCGTATCAACCGATTTTGATGTGGCGGATAAGCTATATTTTGAACCGGTATTCTGGGAACATATATATGATATCATTCAACATGAAAAACCCATTGGGGTTATTGTTCAACTTGGTGGACAAACTGCCTTAAAGCTTGCAGAAAAGTTAAACCGATATGGTATAAAGATCCTGGGAACGAGTTTTGAAGCGCTGGACCTTGCTGAAGACAGGGGTAGCTTTTCAAGACTTCTTAAGGACAACAATATTCCGTATCCAAAATTTGGTGTTATTGAAGATGCAGACCAGGCCCTTGAGTTATCTAAAGACCTGGGATTTCCCCTACTTGTCAGGCCATCTTATGTGCTTGGGGGTCAAAGTATGAAGATCGTAATTAATGATCAGGAACTGGAATCCCATGTGGTGGACCTCTTCAAAGAATTTAAAAAGAATAAGGTATTGCTTGATCATTTTCTGGATGGCGCTATCGAAGCAGAAGCCGATGCCATCTCTGACGGTGAAGATGTTCATATAATTGGCATTATGCAACATATAGAACCAGCTGGAATCCATTCTGGCGACTCATATGCTGTTTTACCACCTTATAATCTGGGTGATTTCGTAATGCAGCAAATTGAAGCGCATACCCGAAAAATAGCTTTGGCACTGAAAACTGTCGGATTAATCAATATACAATTTGCCATTAAGGATGATATAGTATATATTATCGAAGCTAACCCTAGAGCCTCGCGTACCGTACCATTTATATGTAAGGCTTACCAGGAGAATTATGTGAATTATGCCACTAAAATTATGCTGGGGAAAGCCAAGTTAAGTGACTTTGATTTCAATCCTGTAAAAAAAGGGTATGCAATTAAGGAACCTGTGTTTTCATTTGACAAGTTCCCAAATGTAAATAAAGAATTGGGACCTGAAATGAAATCGACAGGTGAATCAATTTATTTTATTGATGACCTGATGGATGATTACTTCCTGGAAGTATATTCCTATAGAAATCTATATCTGAGTAGATAATAATCTTAATTATGCTGAAATTTCTGTTTATCATTTTCTTGTTCGTTATGGCCATTTATTATGTGTTTATCTTGCCATTTAAACCAAGAAATGATATTGAAGATAAAAGATCCCAGAGAAAAAGGGCCAGGAACAGCAATGTGGACATTGATTATGTTCCTGAAGATAAAAAGCAAAACAAAACCGATAATTTCAAGGGCGGTGAATATATTGATTATGAGGAAGTTAAGTAAAATTAATGCCTAACTAATGATAAACATTTTTTGATATAGAATAAATTTCTAAATTTACCATCCTAACTAGAAATATTATATGACCTGGTTTCTTAGAAAAGCGAAAGGTATTCAAACTCCAACAAAAGATAAAAAAGACGTCCCTGATGGTCTTTGGTACAAACTTCCCAGCGGAAAGATAATTCATACAAGAGAACTGAAGAATAATGCATATGTGAGCCCTGATGATGGATATCATGTGAGGATTGGCTCAAAAGAGTATTTTGAACTTCTGTTTGACAGAAATAAATTCACGGAGCTTGATGCGAAAATGGTATCGACTGATCCATTGAAATTTGTGGATTCGAAACCATATATAGGTCGTCTTAAGGCATCTATAAAAAAAACACATCTAAATGATGCCGTTAGAACCGCGTATGGCAAAATGAATGGGATTAACCTGGTGGTCGCCTGCATGGATTTTGCCTTTATTGGTGGATCAATGGGATCTGTTGTTGGTGAAAAAATCGCCAGAGCCATAGACTATTCTTTAAAAAAGAAATATCCCCTGATAATCATTTCTAAATCGGGGGGAGCCAGAATGATGGAAGCAGGATACTCACTGATGCAGATGGGCAAAACCTCCGCAAAACTGGCCCTTTTATCTGAAGCGAAAGTACCCTTTATTTCTTTAATGACTGATCCTACTACAGGAGGTGTAACAGCTTCTTATGCCATGCTTGGGGATTTCAATATTGCAGAACCCGGAGCATTAATTGGATTTGCAGGCCCACGCGTAATCCGTGAATTTATGGGCAAAGACCTTCCCAAGGGATTCCAAACATCAGAATTCTTACTTGAAAATGGATTCCTGGATTTTATCGTGGATAGAAGGAAGCTTAAAAATACATTGACCACACTCCTTAATATGTTGCTAGAGAAATGATCCTGGCATATTTTTTACACATTTTTTTGAGTGCGATTCAACATGATAATATTTTTAAAATCAGACTAATTCCTTTGGATTAATATAGATATATTTGCACATCTTTGAACGAAAGAAAACATAATTAACAATGGGTCCGGTAATCTTTTCATCAATAATTGCTTTTTCAATAGTCATTCTTCTATTGGTATTCATTTTACTTTATGCTCAATCCAAACTTGTTCAGACAGGAGACGTAAAGATCACCATCAACGGAAAAGAAGATGAAGCATTAATAGCCTCTGGAGGGTCCACCTTATTATCAACTTTATCTGCGCAAAAAATATTTCTCCCCTCTGCATGTGGAGGAGGTGGGACCTGCGCCATGTGCAAATGCATAGTGGAAGATGGCGGTGGAGAAGTTCTTCCTACAGAAGTAGGGCACCTGACCAGAAAAGAACAACAGGAAAAGGTCAGGTTATCCTGCCAGGTCAAGGTAAAACAGGATATGCAGATCAGAATACCTGAAGAAATCTTTGGAATTAAGAAATGGGAATGCGAAGTCGTTTCAAACTATAACGTATCTACATTTATAAAGGAATTTGTTGTTAAACTACCCGAAGGTGAATCATTGGATTTTCAATCAGGTGGTTATATTCAAATAGATGTTCCTGAAATTGAGGTAGACTTTAAAACTATGGACATTACACCGCATCCGAGTCTCGGACATGCACAGGATGTTTATAAGAGCGACTGGGATAAATTTCAAATGTGGGGTCTGAAGATGAAAAATGATGAGCCAATTTTCAGAGCTTACTCAATGGCCAATCATCCTGGAGAAGGAAACATCATCATGCTTAATATAAGGGTTGCTACACCACCCTGGGACAGGTCAGCCGGAAAATGGATGGATGTTAATCCAGGAATTTGTTCCTCATACGTGTTCTCACGAAAGCCAGGTGATAAAGTTACAATTTCAGGGCCCTATGGTGAATTCTTTATAAATCCGACGGATAAAGAAATGATATATATTGGTGGAGGAGCTGGCATGGCACCTTTACGTTCACACATATTCCATTTATTTAATACCGAAAAAACAGATCGAAAAGTTAGCTACTGGTATGGAGGACGCTCAAAAAGAGAACTCTTTTATGTAGATGAGTTTAGAAAAATTGAAAAAGACTTTCCAAATTTCAGATTTTTTGTGGGACTTTCAGAACCTCTCCCTGAAGATAATTGGAAAATAAATAAAAACTTGGAAGATAGAGAAGGGGATGGCTATACTGGATTCATACATCAGGTATTATATGATAATTACCTGAAAGATCATCCGGATCCGGATGAAATTGAATTTTATCTTTGTGGTCCCCCATTAATGAATGCGGCTGTGTTAAAAATGCTGGATAATATGGGTGTGCCACCTGAAAATATCCGGTTTGATGACTTTGGAGGATAAATTAAAGTATCCAATTCCGCCATATGGCCTGCCTACCGCAGGCAGGCCTGACTACCGGAAGCAGGCGGAATTTTTTTTATATTTATTTTAAGAAAATAAAAAAACTACTCTATGGATGTCAAGATTTTTTTAATCCGGTAAATGAAAGGATCTATAACACTATTGAATCCAGCCACTCATTTTTCAAGAACATATACCTGCCAGGCCCAAGTTTTCCCGATATAAAAAAAGCCGATATAGCCCTGATTGGTCTTGAAGAGTATAGGGGTGCCGGACGTGAAAATGAAAGCGATCATGGAACTAATGAAATTCGTGCAAAGCTCTATAATCTAAAAAAGGGTGCAATTGCCTATAAGATCGTTGACCTGGGAAATCTGAGGAATGGACCAACTCTGGAAGAAACACATACACGGCTTCAGGAAGTCTGCCGCTATTTATTAGATAATGAAGTACTCCCCCTCGTATTCGGAGGTACTCATGATATGGACATTGCATTATATAAAGCTTACCAGGATATGGAAAAACTGGTAAGTATTTTAAATGTTGATGCTTTTATAGACCTTGGTCTGGAAGATGAAAAGTTCGACCATCAAAACCATGTCTACAAAATCCTGACTCATGAACCCAATTTCCTGTTTAATTTCAGTCACATAGGATATCAAAGTTACCTTATCAATCCGAAGAGTCTGGCGATGATGGAGGAGTTGTATTTCGATACCTATCGCATCGGAAAAATAAGACAGAATATCTTTGAGATGGAACCTGTAATCCGGGATGCTGATATCCTTAGTTTCGATATTACTGCAATACGGTCTGGAGATGCACCGGGTAACTCAAATGCACAACCATTTGGACTGACCGGTGAAGAAGCCTGTCAATTGTGCTGGTACGCAGGTTTAAATGAAAAAATGAGTTCTGCAGGTTTTTTCGAATATGACCTTATGCAAGATGATCAGCATAAAAAAACAGCCTCCGTCATGGCTACAATGATCTGGTACTTCATTGAAGGATTTTACCACAGAAAAGATCACTTCAGTTTTAAAAGTAATTATTATATGAAGTATGTGATTTCTTTGCCTGGCGATACTGAAATACTTACATTCTATAAAAGCAAACTTTCCGAGAAATGGTGGATGGAAGTGCCTTATCCAAAAGGGAAAAAAGTATTTGATCGCAACAGCATTGTTCCTTGCAGTTATTCAGATTACGAAAAAGCTATGAAAGGGGAATTGCCCGAAAGATGGATAAATACACAGGCAAGATTATTATAATATTAATTGAATAAATAGAAGATTGAATTAATTGCTCTCCTTCATGATCCTGTAAAAGGAATTATCAGGATCAAGGTCAGTAGAATAAAATGGAAAAGCATCCACAGCATCTGCCATAAAATCAGCTTCGTAAACTACCCTGGAAGTACCTACATTCAGGAATCTGTCATACCAGTCGTTCTCCTTTTGCAGGACAATAAAACCATTCTGGAAATCAATGATCCCCTCGCTGGTGACTTTACCGCTGTAAATATCTGCCGTTTTTATAAAGACATTGTGACCACTGTCATCAATATTATGATCTTGCTCACTATATATTGAGAAATATTGTCCATCCCCTGAAATATAAGCAACAATACCTGTCGCATCAGAAAATTCTGCGGCACTCTTAACCTCGATCTGAAATTCTGAAGTCTGATTTAAAAATTGAAAACTGTAATTCACATACCTGGTTCCAGACTCGAGATTGGTCCAATTATCAACGAAATAATTACCAGTAACATTATCGGGCGTAAGCCCATTATGAACCTGAAGTCCTTTTCCTTCAAGTATCTCAATGAAATCCATATTTAAAAACTCATTTACCTGTTCAGGTACATCAACGATATATTTCATGCACCTCGTATTTTCCAGTTCAATCTGATAATATTCAAATTGAGTATCAATATGGGCATATTGCTCACTAAGTTCTTTAAAATATGATTTTATTGCTATAAGACTAATAAGTTCATCACGTCTCATTCCCCATTGGTCAGTGGCTTGAGTAATCAGCTTATCGCTGAAATTAAAACTCTCATCCAGAATTCGATTCGAAGCTATTTCTATTAATTCACAGTCGCCTTGTGATTCGATTGAAATTAAAATAGAAGAAGACTTTAATCCTATATTAGTCTGATCTTTAATAAGTTCAGGAACCATTTCGATTTCTTTGCAGTTAATCAGGTAGTCATTCCCTTCAAAGGTTGAATCAGACAGATGAAATTGCTGGATATAATATGCATCAGGTATAGAATTTAATTCGGCATCAGCTAATGGAATGAGCGGCAATGATAGGGCAATTCTTAGCAATTTATCATCTTCTGTTTCGGGCTCTGCAGTTAAAGCCAATCCATTGGTTGTGAAATAATTGTTAAGTTCCTCAGGAGTGCCATAAAGAAAAGCAGAACTATACCTTTTAAGATTATCTTTAATAAAGATGATGGATTTCCCGTTTTCCTGGTTATAAACGATAGAAATCCCTTCAATAGGCTGATCAGATCTGTTTACAATTACAAAGTCATACAACACATTAAGACTGTTATTAAAAACCGTCTCAATATCCAGCTCACCATTTACATTGGTAACAGATTCAATTGCATGGCTTGTGAAGGTAATTCGTTCCGTTTTTATTCCCTCGTCTTTATTAAACAAACCACAGGATGTCAACAAAAACGAAAATAAAAGCGAAAGGGCAGTATTTCTTTTTTTTAGCACAGCTTAATGAACTAAAATATACATAAATAAATTCTCCAAAAAGTAACGATTCAAGAAAAATCAAACTTTATATTAGAAAATTTATATTTGCAAATAAAGCAATTTTTTCGGCAAATCCAAACAAAAAAAAAAAAATCCCGGGTGTTGTCCCCGGGATTACTAGAATATTTAGTATTCAGCAATTTACCATCGCATCAAAATCCCTGCATTCCAGGTCCTTCCAAAACCAAAATATCCAAAGTTTTCAGTGTATAAGGTTTCATCGGTACCTGGTTCCGGATGATTATTACTCTCAGATTCTGAGATATAGGTCTCGTTTAATAAATTATTAATATTAATCTTAGCAGTGAAATTTAATTTCTTTCCTGCTTTAAAATCATAATATAAGCCGGCATCAACCAGGCTGTAACTTGGAAGTTCCAAAGAACCCTGATTATCTTCATCCAGGAAAGTTATCTCCGTAGGATCAAAATCAGCAAACAGTTTGTCAGCATAATAAAAACTTCCATAAATTCTGAAGTTTTTGAGGAATGTATAGGTTAGAGCGACTCGCGCGGTTGTTTGAGCTGCATCCCCAACTTTAACATTATTTAAATATAAAATTGTATCTCCAATGAGGGTCCGGTCATCATCATATACATTTACATTTACGTTATCGCTATATCTCCAGTCCCCCAAAGAGAACATGACTTCAAGCATAAGGTTCTTAGCAATTTCACCGAATAGCTCTACTTCAACCCCAGTATGTGTTTGGGAGATGCCGGATAAATTGGCTGTTCCTTCCTCACCTCCTCCTAATTGTACTCCTCTCTGCCTGAACCTGTCTGTCCATGTAGTCCTGTACAAATTTACATTTGCATTTAGGAACCTTGATCGGAAGCCATAACCCAATTCCAGTCCAGTAACTTTTTCATTTACTAAATCATCATTGATCTGATTAACAAAATTCAGGAAAACAGCATCAAATAAGGGTTGCCTTGAATAAAATCCCCCATTAAAGAAGATATTATGTTTGGAATTAATATTCCAGTTAATACCCCCTTTTATATTTCCACCAAGTTGATTGACCGTTTCAGAAACCATCGTTTCATCTAAACCTGCTGCCTCACTCAGCGCATCTGAATAATAGTAATTAAAATAATCAACTCTCTGATATGATTGATTTGAGAATGCTCCTGACACGTGAGCAGATATTTTATCGTTGGAGTATTCCAATTGAGCAAATGCGCCCTGCCAACCAACAATTCCATCATTATAATAATTTAATTTCTTATCATTTTTCATATTTACAATCGCATTAGCCTCTTTCTCCTGGGAAATGAATTCCCCTGCTATATTGATATCTGTATCGGTAAAATATGCATCAGCTCCTAACAAATCTGTTACCCTTCTATAATGAATTCCCTTATACCACCTCAGATCAATACCTGCAACCAGACTAAGGTTATCATTGAATCCGTGTGTTAATGTAGAAAGAACTCCATACCAGTTATGGCCGTTCATAGAAGCCCTTCTGATAAATCCGTTAGAGCTTGTATTCACGTATTTGTCTCCAAAGAAACCTCTGCGGTTATCTATATCCCGGTCAACACTGTCAAATATCTGGGCAGGATCACCCCAGGAGCTTGGGTAATTCGTGGTCCCTGAGTTCCAGTTATTAACTTGATCAAACATGAACTGTCCCCGTGAGTCAGGGCCATACCGGTCGTCATAGAACCTCGATGAAGTTGGAAATGATCCATTTATATTCCCTCTATCACCAGTTCCGCCACCACGACCAAACGATGCATAGGCTGTTGTAGCCAGATCGGTTCGCGAGCTGATGGTCCAATACCAGTTTCCGTAAAACTTGGGCTTGTGATAGAAATTTCTTCTCCATGAGAATTCCTCCCCATTATAATCTCCCCATTTTGAATTATACTTAATGCCCCTTTCATGATCGAGTAAATCCTGGAAGCTGATGCCATCATAATTAGTTACTTCACGCTGATGATGCCATTGGGGAGCCCCCAGTCCTGTAAATACTAAAGTATGCTTGTCGTTGATCTTCTTAGCTAAAGATGCGAAATATGAGTAAGCTCGGAAAGTAGTTCCATCTACCCATCCATTACCTCTTGTATGTGTACCTTGAATGGTAAAGGCCCATCCGCTTTTCCCCAGACCAGTAGATAACATCAGGTTATATTTCTGGTATCCATCATTTCCAATATTCACTGAAAATTTACCGCCTTTATCCATTTCAGCTGCATTGGTAATAATATTTATAGTACCTCCCACAGAAGATATAGCCAATTTCGAGGCACTTAATCCCCGCTGCATCTGAACCTGTGATGAAACGTCTGTTAAACCGGCCCAGTTTGACCAGTATACCCAGCCATTTTCCATATCGTTTACAGGAACACCATTGATCATAACAGCTGTGTTACTTTGATCAAATCCCCTAACATTGATCCTGGAATCACCAAATCCGCCACCCTGCTTTGTAACATAAACAGAAGGTGTATATCTCAGGATTTCCGGGAATTCCTGGTTCCCTACTTTTTCCTCAATAGCTTGTCCCTTGATCGTGGAAACAGCTACAGGGGTTTTGCGGTCGATGGCTACGGAAGCAATGACTTCCACTTCCTTCAATCCTACGGCTCCTATGGCTAAATTTAGTATGCCTAAATCTACAGTTCCACTAGTTACATTCACATTCTGTTCAATCGACTCATACCCAACATAGGAAATCACAACTACCTGTGATCCTGTTGGAACATCACCAATAGAAAAATAGCCATCCAAATCAGTTATTGATCCAATGGCAGTACCTTTAATAATAGCGTTAGCACCTGGCAGTCCTTCACCTGTGCCTTGATCAATAATTCGACCTGTGATAGTTCCGGTTTGTCCATAAACTGTCACAGAAATCAAAAAAGTTGTAATGATTAGTAAAAATCTTCTCATAAAGCTATAGATTAATTAAAATTATAAATTGAATGCAAATCTTAGTTTTATTTAATAAAATTGAAACCTGTTAATGTTAAGAAATTAATATTTTCAAAGGTCCTTTATTAACAATTTATTGCAATAGAATTCTTACAATAAACACTCAAATCATATTGCAGATAATATTAAAAATCCAATAAGATTTGGATCCGAAAAAAATGAAAATTACGTGTGCCTCGGTAAAATAATTTCCAATACGAACTTAATCAATTTTTTAAAAATACCAAGCCGTTAATATCATAAAGTAGATCAATATTTTCAGGTATTTGTTTGCAACAAAATCGAATTGGTTTATTAGTTTCTTTAAAAGTATATTTGAAGTTTATTAAGCCCAATTAAATGATAAAGACTAGATTTATTTTACTATTATTTACATTCATCAGTATAAATTTATTTGGCCAGACAAACCTGGACTATTACTTTGAAGAAAATGCCACTTTTAATTCAGCGATTTCCAAGCCATCAGATATCCTGGATTTTGAAGTTGGAGAAAAGCATGTGAGCCATGACCAGTTGGTTAAATATATGCACGTTATTGCTGAACAATCGGACAGGGTGAATATAGAAAGATATGGATGGACATATGAGCACCGCCCCCTTCTATTACTAACCATTTCTTCTCCGGAGAATCTCTCAAATATTGAAAAAATCAGGGAAGATCACCTTAAGGTTTCCGATCCTTCCTCTTCAGGAGATCTAAATTTAACTAATATGCCATCTGTGATCTGGTTAGGATATAGCGTACATGGAAATGAACCTAGCGGCCTTAATTCCTCGCTGCTCGTAGCCTATTATCTAGCCGCCGCAGAATCTAATGAAATCAATTCTATACTGGATAATACAGTTATTCTTATCGATCCAAGTATAAATCCGGATGGTTATAGCCGTTTTGAACAGTGGGTCAACCAATATATGTCAGAAGTATCAATCAGTGATCCTAACAATGCAGAGCATAATGAAGCATGGCCAAGGGGCAGAACCAACCACTACTGGTTCGATTTGAACAGGGATTGGTTGCCTTTGCAACACCCTGAATCTCAAGCCAGAATAAAACAATTTTATAGATGGAAGCCCAATATTTTAACAGACCACCACGAAATGGGAAGTAATTCTACCTTCTTTTTTCAGCCCGGCATACCCTCAAGAACAAATCCGAATACCCCTGCTGAAAACTTCAGACTTACTACTAAAATTGCCACTTATCATGCTGAAGCATTAGATAAAATTGGCTCTTTATACTTTTCTAAAGAACAATTCGATGATTTTTATTACGGTAAGGGATCATCCTATCCGGATGTAAATGGAAGTATAGGGATATTATTTGAACAAGCATCATCAAGGGGGCTTTCCCAGCAGACAGTCAATGGGATTCTCGACTTTCCATTCACTATAAGGAATCAACTTACTGTATCACTTTCAACAATAAGATCAGGATATGAGCTTAAAGATGAGCTTTTAGAATATCAAGCCGATTTTTATAGGAATACCTCTGATCTTGCCAAAAATGACCAGGTAAAAGCTTATGTTTTTGATGGGGAAAATGATCGAACCAAAACCAACAGCTTCCTGAGCATCCTTAAACAACATCATATCAAAATATACAGACTAGCAGAGGGGATATCGATAGAAAATCATAATTATTCAACAGAAAGTTCTTATATAGTCCCGCTCAACCAAAATCAACTTAGGCTTATTAAAGGAATATTCGAGAAATCTACTTCTTTTACGGATAGCCTGTTTTATGATGTTTCTGCATGGACTTTCCCACTGGCTTTTAACATTCAATACACTGCACTTCAAGGAAAGACCTTCGATAAAGCGCTTCTAGGTGATCAATTGTTTGAACTTCCTACACTAAGTGGAATAGTAAAAGCAAAAAGCCCCTATGCTTATTTAATGAACTGGGAGGATTATAATTCATATAAAGCACTATATATGATCTTCAAAAATAATCTGAAAGTAAAGGTATCAATGAAAGCTTTTTCAACTAGTGAAGGAAGCAATTATAAACCTGGCACTGTTCTGATTCCCGCCCGGAATCAATCAAAAACTGAAGATGAGGTATATGAGATCCTAAAGAAAATCGCTGCAAAGTGTAATGTCAATATCTATAACGTATCATCCGGGTTCAACCTTGATGGAATTGATCTGGGAAGCCCCAATATGGTCAATCTGGAAAAACCTAAAATCATGTTGCTCGTAGGTGATGGCGTTTCATCCTATGAGGCAGGAGAAGTCTGGCATTTGCTTGATAACCGTTTTGGAATTCCTATATCTCTGATTGACATTGATAGATTTAATCGCATTAACCTATCCAGGTATAATACTATCATCATGGTAAATGGAAATTATTCAGGAATATCCGGAAGTGCAAGAGAAAAACTGGAGCAATGGATTAAGGATGGGGGTAAAATAATTGGAATTAAAGGTGGCGCAAATTGGTTGATTGATCAGAAACTCGCCCATATCAGCTTGAAAAAAACGGTCAAGGACAGTCTGACCCAAAAAAGTTATGGCGAAATGTATCAACATATTGGAGCTCAAAATATCGGAGGTTCAATTTTTGAAACAACACTTGATCTATCACATCCCCTATGTTTTGGATATCCGCATGAAACCCTGAGCCTTTTCAAAAACAATAGATTGTTCTTCGAAAAATCAAAAAATCCTTATAACAATCCAGTTATATATTCTGATGATCCTTTGCTTAGCGGATATATTTCAAAGGAGAATTATGAACTAATTAGAAACTCTTCAGCGTTAATTGTAAGTTCGGTTGGAAGAGGTAAAACAATATGCTTTAGCGACAATCCAAATTTCAGGGCTTTCTGGTACGGGACAAACCGATTGTTCCTTAATGCTATTTTCCTTGGAGATTTGATAAGCAGTTCATCAACAAGGTAGCTGATCAACCTTTATTACGTTCTTATATCCTGAAAGTTTGTTTATAAGCTCTGAGAGTTGGGAGAGAGGGATGGATCCGGTCATTGTACAGGATTCTTCATACTCCTGGTCTGAAATTTTAAAATCATATTGTTGCAAAACATGCATTACATCGTTTATCCCCTCGTAGCTAAAATGAATACTGATTTTACTTTTTTGCACCATTTCTATGATAATTGCCTTTGATAAGGCTTCTTTTGAGGCCGTTTTATATGCATTGATCAAACCACTCTTTCCTAACTTACTGCCTCCAAAATATCTAACAACAATGACGAGCACATCCATAAGTTGAAAGGATTTAATCTGGTTGAGAATAGGATCTCCGGCGGTATGCCGAGGTTCACCATCATCACTGGCTCTGAAATGCACATTTTTATTCAATATGATATAAGCAAAACAATGGTGGCTAGCATTATAATGTTCCTTTTTTACTGATTGAATTAGCTGCTTAACTTCATCCTCATGTTTTACTGGAAATGCAAGAGCAATAAACTTACTGCCTTTTTCTTTATATAATCCTTCAGACTTTTCCTTTATAGATAGATATTTATCCTTCATCATAAAATTGCAGAAAATCTTCAGCTTCAGTTTTAACGGGGACATAAGGATCTGCTTTCAATGCCAGTTTATAGTATTTTCTGGCATTTTCAACATCATTTTGATCAAGAGCAATCCTGGCCATACCTGTATATATCATGCTAAGATAATGGCCATCATCTCTCCCCATCTCTTCATATTTTTCAAGTGCTATTCTAAGATAATACCTGGCTGCTTCAATCTTATTCTGTTGTTCAGCGATTAATCCTGAAAACAAATTTCCCGCCAGCTGATAGAATATGTCATTATGGTTTATCAATGAATTGATCATGGCTCTAGATATACTATCATTCTTGTTATATATCATAGATTCTATAAACAAACATTTGAACCTGTAATTTCCTGGAAATCGGTTGATAAGAATCTGTGTATATGGCAAGGCCAGATCAGGTCTGTTCTCATATCTGAGATATATGTGAAAAAGATAAATTAAGGCTTCACGTTGCATAAACACTCCCTCTATTGAAGCTATCTTTACTTGTTCGAGACCTAATTCCATATTTCCATTCACAAAAACCCATAGAAATGTTTTATAAAAAGGATGCAATTCAGGAAATTTTTCCCGGTAATAATTATATAGGCCGGTCGAAAAATAAAAATCCGGAAACTTTTCCATTAGCTCAAATCCTTCCTTCAAAGAATTGTAAGCCTTTTTTGCCGCCCCTACAGCCTTCATTCTATGCCCAACTCCATTATACAGATCAACCAGGAGGCCATATCCAGCCATTGTATAAAATTCTCCTTCTTCCCTGAGATTCTCATTTTCCTGGAAAGGAACAGCCAGTTCAATAGCTGTTTCTAATTCTTTTTTGTATTCGAGATATGGATCCGAATTATCTTTAAAGGGTCTATCCCTCCAGTAAAGGATCATTGACCGAAGAAAATGATTCGTAGGATGATCCCCGAGCTGATTTTCAAGGGTATCAATTTCCAGGTAGGCTTCATCAAATTCAAAATTATAAATAAGATCTAGAGTCCTATTAATTCGACCGATCATCTGACTATTTCCAAGTATAAATTCTTGAGAAAAAGAACTTGAAATGGGGATTATTAATAAAAAAAGTGACAGAACAAATTTCATGTATGCATATTAAGAAAAATACAATATAATATCCTGATAGGATATTAAAAATATAGCTAATAAGGCCATTATCATACCAATTATATTTAGCTTGACGAGCTTTTCACTAAATATAAAAAATGAGGCCATACTTGATAATACGATAATTCCAACATTCAGGATGGGATATACAACTGCTCCATTATTATTAAAACTTGATAAGGTTAATAATAGGAAATAAAGGCTGAAATAATTGGGTATTCCAAGGTAGATCCCGCCGATCAGGTCTTTTTTATGGATCTTTTCTTTTCTAAGAATTAATATAATAACGCCTGAGATGAAAGCAGATGCAAATATGATTACCGGGAGTACTGGTTTCTGATCAGATGTGATAATGAATGCGTTCAAATAATTCAAAGAAGTATCGATAAGCCCAGAGGAAAGAAAGACGAATACAGGTATTAATAGTAAGTATTTTCTGCTCCAGGTATTGTTTCTCTCCCCTTTTGGTCTAATGGAGCAAAATATTATAGATGCTATACCAAAAAGAAGACCGGCAAAATTTAATAAATCAAATTTTGTAACTACCAGTTTAAATATATAAATACTAAAAATTACCGGTATCAGCATCGACATTTTTGAAGATACAGTGGCAACTGCAACATTATATTTTTGAGTAGTAATGGCCATTAAATAAAATGTTAAAACAAATACTCCTCCCAGTGCTATTGGAAATAAAATCCAAGTTTCAGAAAGTATATAGGCATTTGCTATTAGACTCTTGCCATAAAACAATACCCCTGTCAGAACACAAACCAGATAATTGATGACAATAGCATTTAATGTATTAATTCCCATCCTGGAGTAAGACCGAAAAGAGAGAAATATCCCAATATTCATCAGGATTGTCAGGATCAGGTATATCATATTTACTAAATAATCGAATTCTCATAAACAATGATTATAATTCATGTATTTTTATATTAATATGTTTCCATAATCCTTTTTGAGCAAAAACCTTGAGTGTTAAATTTGAATTTATAACTGCTGAAGCCCCCCAACGATTTAGAGTTTCCGGCAAACTATGTCTGTATAATTCGCTGGAATTCATAAGCTTATGGCCTGAATTAGAAAATTTCACTTTCTTAATTGTCAAACCGGAAAAGGAAGGAATCACTGCTCAGATCAATTTTCAGATTAAAGAAAATACCGCTGTCAGCCTATCAACGGCACCTTTCGGTTCCCTATCCATCTTTGAAGAAGTGGATTTTGAAACTTTAAGTAAATTCATGGATTTTGTAGAATTTCATTTAAAGACAAAAGGCATCCGGAAAATAATAATTAAACATTATCCAGGGATATATCATCCTCAGTCGCATGAAAAGGTGACCTCTATGCTTGCCCTCAACGGATATAAGGCATCGACCATTGACCTGAACCAGGTCATCCAAATATCTAATAATTCCTTTGATGGGATCATTCACCCAATGGAGAAAAGGAACCTCATCAAATCAAAAAAAACTGGCATCATATTTACCGAACATCCAAACACTGAAGCAGAAATGGTGTTTAATGGTATAGAATCCTTCAGAAGAGCAAGAAAGATTCCGGTAAACATTGATCTTAAATCAATTATGCGTTTAGTTGATAAATTCCCTGATAAATACAGTTTTTTTTCAGCATCAATCGAAAATGATATGGTTGCAGCTACAATTTGTGTTGAGGTAAAGGATTCTGTGCTTTATAACTTTTTACCTGCGCATAACAGCGCTTACAACACATTTAGCCCTTTGGTATTTTTACTGGAGCAGATCTATAATTATGCCTCCGTCAATGCAATGGAATATATTGATCTGGGTGTATCATCAATTAATAATGATCCGCAGAAAGGACTGATAAGGTTTAAGGAAAGACTTGGCAGCATGTCTTTCAGTAAACTAACTTTCTTAAAAGAAATTTAATAGATGATTGATTTTATAAAGAAATCCACCTGGTCATTTTCATCGATAATTATAAAATCAATATGTTCTCTTGCGACGAATAAATTGTTTGCGGTATATTTTGGAACAACCGGAATAACACTTTTATCACACTTCCAGAATCTTATTAGTTTGATCACTCAGGTGCCGAATGATGGGATCAATAGAGGTATTATTAAATACTGGTCACATAAAGATATTTCTTCATTACAGAAGCAAAATTATTTCAAGGCCGGATTTATATTAAATTTCATCGTGCTTGGGGTAACTCTTACATTGATTTATTTATTCCGTGCTTATTTTTTCAGGGATTTCAACTTTAATTTCAACAGTACAATATTAATACTTTTGATCCTTGGTATATCGCTTTATATCGTTCATTTATTTCTCCTTTCCATCATTCTTTCTTTTCAACGAATTAAGGTCTATGCCATAATCAATGCACTGGGATCCATACTTGTGGTAACAGCCATACTAGTTATTGCCCCAAAAAGAAATTTAAACTATGCACTATTGCTTTACATATTTGCGCAAAGTATGGGAGTGATTTTTTCACTTGGTTACGGATTGATGAAAGGAATATTATTGCCTATGGCCGGCCGCATTCCGATGAAGGATTTTGGGAAACTAGGTGAATTCATTTTAATGGCCCTCAGTATCCTTATCTTTGGCAAGGTCACTGATTTCATTATTCGAGACTATGCCATTCAGTCATTTGGAATGGCCCACACTGGACTCTGGCAATCAATTGTAAAACTATCGGATGGATACATGATGTTATTTATCAACACAGTGGGAATCGTTTATTACCCGCAAGTATCTGCCCTTATCTTAAATACTGAGGAATTACGCCAATATCTAAGGGATGTATTTAGAATCGTAATCATTATTAGTGCGATTGGTCTGGTTCTTATATATATCCTCCGGGAACCTATATTGATATTATTATATCAAAGGGAATTTGTGCCAGCCGGGGACTTGATGCCTTTACAGTTCGTAGGTGATTTCTTCTGCATAATTGCATATTTGTTAACATATATTATTTCTGCCCAGGCAAGAACGCGAACATTTATTCTATTGCAGGCTGCCTCAGCTGTATTTTATATTTTTCTGGTCTATTTTCTGTCATCCAGTTTTGGGATAGAGGGCATTCCAGCTGCACATGCCATAAGATACTTCGTTTTAGCAATAATTCTTATAATTTTGAATAAACGTATAATTTTTTAATGTCAGCACCACTGGTCACCGTAATATGCTTATGCTATAACCATGAAAAATATCTGCTGGAAGCAGTTAACTCAATAATTGATCAATCCTATCAAAACATTGAGATCATAATTGTAGATAATGGGAGCAGTGATAATTCTCAAAAACTCATTAAAGACCTCGTCTCAGAACACCCAGGAATAAAAATGAATCTTCTAAATGAAAATCTGGGAAACTGCAGGGCATTTAATATTGGGTTGTCTGAATCGGAAGGTGAATATATCATTGATCTTTCGGCTGATGATGTACTTCTCCCCGACCGGATAGAAGAAGGTATAAGAAGTTTTGAGAGATATGGCCTGGAGTATGGCGTTAACTTCACCGATGCTATCTATATTGATAATTCTGGAAAGATTCTGGGTCCGCATTACAAAAGAGATAAAAACGGACTTCTGAAAGATCCAGTGCCGGAAGGCAATGTGTATACCGAAATATTAACAAGATACTTTATTTGCACCCCCACAATGATGATTCGAAAATCAATATTAGATCATTTGGGAGGGTATGATGAAAGTCTATCTTATGAGGATTTTGATTTTTGGATCAGATCGGGAAAAATCACTAAATATTGTTACACGGATAAAATCCTTGTTAAAAAAAGGGTATTGAAAAACTCATTGTCATCAAGCCAATATAAAAAAAACAGCCATATGTTAAGATCAACTTTTCTCGTATGTCTGAAAGCAGAAAAACTCAACAATACCGAATCTGAAAGAAATGCCCTCAGAAGCAGAAGTAAGTACGAGTTTAGAAAAGCTTTTTTTTCGGGGAATCTTCGGGAAGCCTATCAGTTTTCAGGCCTTTTTATCAGGAATTCGAAACAGGGATTAGAGCGGTTTTCATATACTCTTATAAATAGTCTACTAAGTCTTGCCAGGTAATTTAGTGTGCTTTTTTTTATGTTGATATCAGGGAGTTAATATCAACGTCTGTTATCATCATCAATGATCATGCTTACATAACTGTCATATCTGGTCTCAGCTATTTCCTCACGCTCTAAAGCGTCCAATACTGAGCATCCAGGTTCATTGATGTGCAGACAGTTCTTATATTTGCATTCACCCAATTTATCCCGCATCTCAGGGAAATAATGGCTGATCTCCCATGGTTCCATATCTATCAATCCAAGTTCCTTTATTCCAGGGGTGTCAATCACATAAGAATTATTATCAAGCTCGATCATCTGGGCAAAGGTAGTAGTATGTTTCCCTTTATTTGCAAAATTTGAGACCTCATCTGTTGGTAACTTAAGTGCCGGGTTGATTCTGTTTAAAATTGTGGATTTCCCTACACCAGAGTGACCTGAAAGAAGAGATTTCTGGTTAGTAAACCATGATTTTACAATATTCAGATCCTTATCTTTCTCGGCTGAGATCAGTATGTTTTCATATCCAATTTCTGTATAGACGCTGGAAAGATAATCGTGCAGGTCCTTTAGGGAATCATTAAGAAGATCTGATTTATTAAAAATGATTTTAGCGGGTATACGGAAAGAATCTGCTGATACAAGATACCGGTCAATAAATCCAACTGAAGTCCTGGGATATGTAAGACTTGCCACCAGTATGGCCTGATCAATATTTGCAGCAATAATATGACCCTGGCTTGACTTTTTAATTGATTTACGTATCAGATAATTAGTTCTTGGCAATATTTCATATATGATCCCTTCCTCATGCATATCTATTGTGAACCTGACATTATCACCAACGGCTATAGGATTTGTAGTTTCTATCCCTTTTAATTTCAACTTACCTCTCAATCTGCACCTGATAAATTCACCTGATTCAGATTTTACATCATACCAGGATCCTGTTGATTTTAATACCAGTCCTTCAAAGCTCATGATAATATTGCCTTTAAATGGTTTAAAATTGCATCGGTGGAGCCAAGATTCCTTTCGACATATGATCTGCAGGCCTGACTGGCTTTTGAATAAAAATCTGCATCTGTTAATAACTTTTTCATTACTCTTTCAAGGGAGGCTGAATCAGCTATTTCAAAAGCACCCCCTGCATTTAGCAATGCCTGAACCTCCTGATATTTTTTATTCAATTTACCTATACCTATTATTACTGGCTTACTGTACGTGGCAGGTTCTAGAATATTATGCAAACCCTCTCCAAACGCTCCCCCCACATATGTTATATCTGCGTATTTGTATATGGAGGATAACATACCGATGTTGTCGATAATGAGGACATTTACATCATCCACTCCATTACTGATATTACTATATCTTAAAGTTGTTGATTTAATTTTTTCTTCAACATAGGCGATCTCTTCCATGCTAATGTTGTGCGGAGCAATTATAAATTTTAGGTTCTGAGAAGAATTTATATAATCCATCCATAAATCAATATCTTTTCGCCAGGTACTTCCCAATACGATTAACTTGTCACTTCCTTTAAAATTATCAATGAATTTAATGGGTGTATTCATATTCAAGATTGAATTCACCCGGTCGATTCTTGTATCTCCGCTTATTATTGCATTCTCTAATCCAACGCTTTTCAATAATTCCAGCGTTTCCTGATTTTGAACAAAGAAAAAATAAAATTTTCTCAACATCTCCCGATAAAATGATCCATAAAATTTAAAAAATACCTGATCAGGTCTCAAAATAGTAGATACTGAAATTACTGGAATATCTTTTTCATTACACATATTCAAATAATGATACCAGTATTCATATTTAATAAAAAAAACGGCACTGGGATTTAATAAATCTATTAGTGATTTGGCATTTGATTTTGTGTCCGCGGGCAGGTAGAAAACACCATCTGCATAGGGATTTTCTTTTTGATATTCGAAGCCTGAGGGCGAAAAAAAAGAAACGAAAAGTTGATATTGAGGATATGTCAGTTTGATTGCTTCTATCAATGGCAATGCTTGCTCGAACTCTCCCAGTGAGGCGCAATGGAACCAGAGGCTTTTTTTCTCTTTCTGTATTTTATCTGCTATCGAATTGAATGCTATTTGTCTACCGGTAACAAGAAGTTTTGCTTTGGAATTAAAATTCGAGTAAACAAAAATCAGCAGGTTATATGTACGAATCAGGATATTGTATAAAATGAGCCCCATGTCCAGCAAAATACAAAAAAAAATCCCGCTTACCTACCGAAGGTAGCCAGAAGCGGGATTAGATGTTTTCTCTAGTGCGAAGAAAGATAATCTGCAACACCTGAAGGAGTGGCTTTCATAGCATCTTGGCCTTCTTCCCAGTTTGCCGGGCATACTACACCATGCTCTAATGAGAAATGCCAGGCATCAACAATCCTAAGGGAATCATCAATGTTCCTGCCAAGTGAATCAAAATTCACATATTCATGACGAACAATTCCTTCTTTATCAATCAGGAATGTACCTCTATTTGCTACCGGCGCACCCTCAAAAACCAATTCCCCTTCTTCATTATAATCATATTCTCCAGCCAGAACGCCAAAGTTATCAGTGATAGTCTTAGACGCATCAGCAACAATTGGATAAGTTACACCTTGAATCCCTCCTTGTTTTCTGGGAGTGTTTAACCATGCAAGATGAGATTCTGCTGTATCCGTAGATGCAGCCACTACGGCAACACCTCTTTTTTCAAACTCTGAAAGTTTTTGCTGGAAGGCAAGTATCTCTGTAGGACATACATAGGTGAAATCCTTTGGATAGAAAAAGAAGATTACTTCCTGCTTACCAATAAATTGTTCGAGTGAGAAATCTTCTACAATTTGATTGCCGTTAATAACGGCGGGTGCGCTAAATGATGGTGCTTTTTTACCTACTATTGACATGTTCTTAATAATTTACTTTTGAAATTTATTTTATTTGTATTTTCCGTTTAAGGTCAATTTTTTCGCCTTCAATTCTTAAACTGATCTTGCTAACTTTTAAATTTTTGAATTCTTTTTCATCCATATAACTATTGATCAGTTTGTTCAATGAATCATCTTTGAAATCAATAATCTCATTTGTATTTGTTATATAGATGTGATTATGGGCTGAGGTCTCTCCATCATATCGCATTAATCCATCAGAAGTATGAACCTTATGGATTAAGCCGGCCTCTACAAAACTTTCGAGTGTTTTATATACGGTACCTAAGGAAATACTGGGATTAACCTTTTTAACATACTTGTAAACTTCTTCAGATGAAGGGTGATCCAGTTGCTCATATAAAGTACTTAAAATCACAATCCTCTGCTGTGTGGCTTTTAGCCCTGCATCCTTAATGTTTTGTACTATTTGAGCAATCAATATCGTCTATTAATAAAGATTATTAACTAATAATTATTATCAGTAAAATTAATGCAATTTTATTGATAATTAAAGGATCTTGAATTAAAAATTAAGATTTAAAATCGGCGGGGAGTGCAAAGGAATAAAAAATACCAGCTGCCAGGCATACGCGGGCCTACCTTCCGCAGACAGGCCTGCCTACAGTAAGCAGACAGGTCTGATTGGGAAAGTATTATATTTGTGCTTCTAGTTTTTTCGACAGGACACTTTTGGGTACAGCCCCTATCTGTTTATCAACAATTTCTCCGTTTTTGAAAAATAAGAGGGTAGGAATACTCCTAATACCATATTGTGCTGATACGGCTGGATTATTGTCAACATCCACTTTGCCGATTACGGCCTTACCTTCATAATCCTTTGCCAGATCTTCAACTACAGGACCAATTAGTTTACAAGGTCCACACCACTCAGCCCAGAAGTCAACCAGAACGGGTTTTTCAGTTCCTAATATATCCTGATAATTGCTATCTGTTATTTCAATAGGTTTGCTCATTACTAAATTTATTTAAATCATAGAAATTAAACTAATGCAAATATAATTTTAAAATTTGAGGTGTATTTCAAAATACAGATATAAATCTGAATTTGTAATATATGTGACACGCCTAATGCATTAAAACCTTATAATCCATGCCGGGCATTGACTCTAATTCACCAATTAGATCATTGGTGATGCCTATACGTATCCTCCTGGAAAACATATCGACTTTGAGGTTTTCCTTATTATCACTGATGTTAAATAATAAAGAACCTTTTCCCGGATTACCCTCAGTTATTTCTGACATCTTAGAAATGAATGTGTCAGTTATGTCCTTAACATCAAGAAACAATTCAATTCCATCCAGGTATTTCTCCCTAACTTCAGTTAACAGGTCAATTTCCTGTATTTTGAACTCAAGCTCATTTTCATTCCATTTCCGGGGGGCTATTAAACCACGTATAAACAAGAACCAATTGGTTTCAAAATATTTCTTAAATTTCAGATAATCATCAGAGAAAAGATAAAAAGAATAGGTTGATTCATAATCCTCTAAAGTCAGAATGCCAAAAGGTTTACCTTTCTTTGTAACCCTGTGGGCAAAACTTGACACGATCCCTCCCAATCTAATCTCTTTGCCCTTTAGATTACTTAAGTCACTAAACTCTCCTAAGTGCGTGTTGCAACAATGTTTAAGTTCAAATTTATATTGATCGAGCGGATGCCCGGATATATAAAAGCCTACAATATCTTTTTCAATCTTAAGTTTTTCTATATTGGTAAAAGGTTCGCATTGCTCAATCTTGGGTAAAGGAAGGCTTTCACTTGAACTACCTCCGAACAAAGACTGCTGCGAGGCATTTCTTTCAGCTTGTAATTTATTACCGTATTTAATGGCTTTTTCGATCAAACTGCTATTACTATCTTCCGAATAAAGATATTGTCTTCTATGGATATCGCCAATACCATCAAAAGCGCCAGACATTGCCAGGCTTTCAAAAGTCTTTTTATTAGCATTTCGCAGGTTTACTCTCCCAGCAAAATCAAATATATCAGAATAAGGGCCATTCTTTTCTCTTTCTATAATTATAGCTTCAACAGCTGCGTCACCAGTCCCCTTAATTGCCCCAAGTCCAAACAGGATCTCATCTTTTTCATTTACGGTGAATGAGGTACTACTTTGATTTATATTTGGTCCCAGTACTTTTATCCCCATTCGCCGGCACTCGTCCATGAAAAATGTAATCTTATCTATATTATTTTGATTGTGCGACAAGACAGAGGCCATGTATTCAGAGGGATGGTGGGCCTTCAGATATGCCGTTTGATAAGCCACAACAGAATATGCAGCCGAATGCGACCTGTTAAATCCATAGGCTGCAAATTTTTCCATAATTGAAAAAATCTCTGTGGCATTTTTTGTACTGATGTTATGAAGTTTTTTGGCACCCTCAATAAACTCCTCCTGCATTCCACGCATAACATCCATCTTCTTTTTACCCATGGCACGGCGTAGTATATCGGCTTTCCCTAAAGAGAACCCTGCGATTATCTGTGCCGTTTGCATGATCTGTTCCTGATATACCATGATCCCATATGTATTTTTCAGGATCGGTTCAAGCAGTTCATGAGGGTATTCAACTTTCTCCCTACCATGTTTCCGATTGATGAAATTAGGTATGAAATCCATTGGACCTGGGCGGAAGAGCGCATTCATGGCTATCAAATCCTCGATGTCCGTTGGTTTTAACTCCTGTAGATATTTTCGCATCCCAGCAGATTCAAACTGAAAAGTGCCGACGGTATCTCCCTTTTGATACAATCCAAAAGTTTTTTCATCATTAAATGAGATATTATCAATATCAATATCAATGGATTTGGATTTACGTATGATCTCCAGCGCATCCTTTATTATGCTCAGGGTTTTTAAACCAAGAAAATCCATTTTCAGCATTCCGGCATCTTCTATCACTTTTCCGTCAAACTGTGTTATCCATAAATCCGTATCCTTAGAAGAAGAAACTGGGATATAATTGGTAATGTCATCAGGTGCAATTATCACCCCTGCTGCATGTATACCGGAATTGCGAACAGATCCTTCGAGTTTTTCTGCCAAATTTAAAACATTGGCTTTCTCATCACTCCCTTTCTTAATTTCTGCAAGCTCTTTCACCTCCTCAAAAGCCTGTGACAACGAAATACCAGGTCTTTCTGGTATAAGTTTAGCTAATGTATCTGCTTCAGAAAGTGGAAGATCCAATACCCTGGCTACATCACGGATCGCCATTTTAGCCGCCATGGTTCCATAAGTTATAATCTGGGCAACTTGATTATGGCCATATTTGTCTACTACATAATCAATTACTTTCTGCCGGCCTTCATCATCAAAATCCGTATCAATATCAGGCATTGAT
The DNA here is from genome assembly GCA_942491935.1 of uncultured Cytophagales bacterium. Lineage (GTDB taxonomy): Bacteria > Bacteroidota > Bacteroidia > Cytophagales > Cyclobacteriaceae > JAGTVG01. Next base: position 61,644 of record CALOCZ010000066.1, on the reverse strand, counting down.
ACACGCTCTGGATTTAAAAATCGTTCAAAAAGAAGATTGTATTTAATAGGATCAATATTCGTAATTCCAATACAATAAGCGACAACAGATCCTGCTGCGGAACCTCTTCCCGGGCCAATCATGACCCCAATATTCCTGCCGGCATTTATCATATCAGCTGTAATAAGGAAATAGCCTGCAAAACCCATTGTTTTTATGATATTGAGCTCATGATTAATTCGCTCTTTAATATCATCAGAAAAATCAGAATATCTATTTTTCGCTCCTTGTAAAGATAAGTGTCTCAAATAAGAATCGGCATCCGCATATCCTTTTGGGATGGGAAAATTAGGCAGTAATATATCCCTTTTTAAGTTCGGGCTAAAGCATTTATCAGCGATCTCATTTGTGAAATCCAAAGCCTGCGGAACGTCTTTAAAAAGTTGACCCATTTCCTCAGTTGATTTGAAATAGAACTCGTCGTTTGGAAATCCAAAGCGATATCCCTTCCCGTCTCCAATTGGAGTAGATTTCAAATCCCCTGTATTGACACATAAAAGTATATCATGTGCTTCAGCATCTTCTTTTTCTACATAATGAGAATCGTTTGTGGCTATGGCATTTACCTTATGCTTCTTACTCCATTTTAATAGGACCTGGTTAACATCTTCCTGGCTTTTCCCGGAATTGTCAATATCTTGTAGATTATGACGTTGCAATTCGATATAATAATCATCCCCAAACAGATCAAGCCACCACTTGAATTCTTTCTCAGCCTCCTCCTCAGTTTTCCATATAATCGACTGTGGAACAATTGCACCAATGCAGCATGAAGTAGCAATAAGGCCTTCATGATACTTTAATATCAATTCCTTGTCTATACGTGGCCATTTACTATATAGCCCTTCAGTATATCCCAATGAACAAAGCTTCATCAGGTTCTTATATCCAATTTCGTTTTTAGCAAGTAATAACTGATGATAGCGGTTGTCCCTGTTTTCTTTACTGAATGATTTTTTATGCCGGTCTTCCACAACATAAAATTCGCAACCAATAATGGGTTTGATATTATATTTATTGGCTTCAGCGACGAATTTAAAAGCTCCGAACATATTGCCATGATCAGTCAGGGCGACTGCACTCATGCCATCATTATATGCTTTTTGAACCATATCTTTTATTGAGGCAGCTCCATCAAGGAGAGAATATTGGGTATGGCAGTGCAGATGGTTAAACGAAGGCATATGTTATTTCATAAAAGGTATATAAATCAATTTTTTAGTTTCGAAAAAAGATTCTTTAAAATAGTCCTTTAATTCTATGAGCTTATACTGTGCTCTTAAGGTTTTCAATTCTTCTGTTAGATCACCCCCTTTTAAATATAAGATCCCGTTGGGTAATTCATTTGTAAAACTGGAAATAATTTTTGATTTTGTCCAGGTATAAAATGGAGTAATTTTCGTAACTGCCCTGGCTGTGATAAAATCAAATTTTTCTGTCAGATTTTCCACACGGTCACAACGCGTCCTAACATTCTTTAAATTTAATTCCTGACTTATATTATCAACTACTTTTATTTTCTTACCAATAGAATCCAGCAAAGTAAATTCAACTTCCGGGAAACAGATGGCAAGTGGAATACCCGGAAAACCACCACCAGTACCGACATCTAATACCCGGGTCCCGGATTTAAACTCTATAAATTTGGAAATAGCCAGAGAATGAAGAATATGTCGTTCGTAAAGCGATTCAATATCTTTTCTTGAAATGAGGTTTATTCGCTGGTTCCATGAAGCATAAAGCGGACCTAATTTATTCAGAAGATCGACCTGATGGTCTGAAAAGTGTTGAAAATATTTTAATACCAGCTCGGGATTGTCCAATTTTTAGCTACATATGACGTTCTTTCCCTTTCACAATATCATAAAGCAACTCCCGGGCACGATGTAACTGGGCTTTTACTGTGCCCAGAGGAGCATCAAGTTCAGTAGCTATCTCCTCATAGGATAGCTCTTCAAAATACCTTAATTTGACCAATCGCTGATATTTTGGAGGTAATTTTGTCACAAAATCACGGATTAACCCAATTTTTTGCTTTTTTATTGCCTCCTCTTGCGGGTTAAGATTCCTGTCCTGTACATCAATACTGATTGTTTCACCGTCATCATCTTTGTATGAGGAATTCAGGCTCATTGTTTCAAGCTTTTTTTTCCTGATGAAATCAATCGAATTATTGGTTGCAATCCGGAACAGCCAGGTACTGAAAGTATAGTCTTTCTTAAAACGATGAAGGTTTTTAAATGCTTTAGCAAAAGCCTCAATGGTAAGATCCTCAGCATCATCAACATTACGGACCATTTTCAGGATCATATGATATACCGGTTTATTATATCTTTTCATTAATTCCGCATAGGCAGTCTCATCATTTTTCTCGATGGCCCTATCGATCAAATTAAAATCTTCAACCGCCTTTACCGAAAATTCTTTACCTAATTCCATTTTACTTTCCTAGCTGTAAATGCTCGTAACGAAAATATTATCAGATATGAAATATACACAAAATCCATAAACCACAAACCCCATATCTCATATTTTACCTTCAGGATCTTCGTGAATCTATCATAGACCCATATTAATAACAAGAGCTGAATGAAAAAAAGACCAACTGTCCAATATAAATTATAAGTTAGGAATATTAAAGACAAACCAGTAATCCAAAATAATATCTTGCTGATAGAAAATAGGCCAATTAAAAACTTGTGTTTGAATTTATACAATTTGCTAACAGATATATGCCTAATCTTCTGTGTAATGAAATCACTCAGTTTATTCTTTGGTTCAGACATAATTACACTTTCCGGGTCGAGGACAACCACCGTGTTTTTTGAGGTTGAATAGCAGTTCACAAACAGATCGTCGTCACCTCCGGTTACTTTAAGGAACTTGTTAAATCCTTTTTTCGATAGAAAGAAAGATCTTTTGTATCCAATATTCCTTCCTACTCCCATATATGGCATCCCAAGTAAGGCCATGGTAATGTATAAAATAGCTGTTTGGAGTGTTTCATGCCTTATAAACATATTCAAGAATCCAGGATGTTTCCTGTAATATGAGAATCCAAGCACAAATTCAGTTTTTCCGTTGAACTGGCTAACCATTTTTTTAAGCCAGTTATAAGAGATCGGATCGCAGTCAGCATCAGTCAATACCAGGAGATCATTCTTAGCCCCCTTGATCCCCAGAGTTAAGGCATATTTTTTTTCATTAACATGTTCAGGCGTCCACTCAACTCTCACCATTTTTAGCTTCTTGTTCTTTGACTGTTCTTCTAAAAGATATTCATAGGATCCATCGGTCGACCGATCATCCACAATTACCACTTCAAAATCGACATAGGCCTGGGCTAGTAATTTTGGGATAAGGACCTTTAAATTTTCGATTTCATTGTGAGCACATACAACGATGGTTACTGGCTTGTCTTCAATATCGAGAATATGCTCTTTAGATCTATATGATGACAATTTAAATAAGGACAGTATGTTCAGCAAAATGGTAGCAAACGAGGAAAGGCAAAATATGATAAATAATATTTCTAAAATCATTTTAGAGAAAAATCATCCTGATTGAATGATCAAAGATAATCTTATATTTTAGAATTTAGTTGGGGATAAAATATATTTTTGTGATAAATTATTTCGCTTGGATGACTTATAAGATTAATTCCGTTGATTCTAATTCGAAAGCCCGCACAGGGCAATTTTTTACAGAAAGAGGTGTTATAAATACCCCAATATTTATGCCTGTCGGAACAGCAGGCACCGTTAAAGCCATACATCAGCGGGAACTATATAGTGACATAGGGGCAGAGATAATTTTAGGCAATACATATCATTTGTATCTCCGCCCCGGAATGGAAGTCCTTAGTAATGCAGGTGGCTTACATAAATTTATAAACTGGGACCGCCCCATACTTACGGACAGTGGAGGATACCAGGTATATTCTCTTGCGGAAAACAGAAAAATCACTGAATCAGGTGTTACATTCAGTAGTCATATTGATGGATCAAAACACAGTTTTACACCAGAATCAGCCATAGATATTCAAAGAGAGATAGGTGCAGATATCATAATGGCATTTGATGAATGTACTCCTTACCCTTGTGAATATGCATATGCCAGGGATTCAATGGACATGACACACCGATGGCTCAAAAGATGTTGCGACCATTTTGATAATACTTCAGAAAAATATGGATACAAGCAATCTTTATTTCCAATTGTTCAGGGAAGTGTTTATTCAGATCTCCGCAGGACCTCAGCAGAAACTATCGCTTCATTTGGAAGGGAGGGAAACGCTATTGGGGGACTATCTGTTGGTGAGCCGGCTGAAGAAATGTATGAAATGACAGATCTCGTTTGCAACATACTGCCGAAAGACAAACCCAGATACCTTATGGGCGTTGGAACTCCTGAGAACATCCTGGAATGTATTTCTTTGGGTATTGATATGTTCGACTGTGTTATGCCTACCAGAAATGCAAGAAATGGAATGTTGTTCACAACAGAAGGGATAATTAACATCCGGAATGAGAAATGGAAAAATGAATTCTCCCCTCTGGATCCCGGAATGGATGGATATGTGAGTAATTATTATAACAAAGCTTATTTGAGGCACCTGATTCTAAGCAAAGAAATTTTAGGTGCACAGATAGCCAGTTTACAAAATCTTTCGTTATACCTTTGGTTGGTCAGGGAAGCCCGCAATCATATTGAAAAGGGAGATTTTACAGATTGGAAAAATATAATGGTGGGGAAAGTTTCACAGAGACTTTAAAGTATGATGATTAAGATCATAGATAAATTTATCATTAAAAAGTTCATTAGCGCTTATTTTTTTGTTGTCGCTATCCTGCTTGCTGTAATTGGTGTAATCCAGATTACTGAAAAAAATGATAAGATCATCAAGCACAATCTGTCCTTTATGGATATGACTAAATACATGCTTGATTTTTTCCCGTATGTGGGGAATATGATCACGCCAATAACCACCTTTATTGCTGTCGTTTTTGTTACAGCAAAAATGGCAGGTCATTCAGAAATTATTGCCTTATTGAGTTCCGGCGTTAGTTTCAAACGGCTTATGATTTCCTATTTCATGGGAGCTATGATTATAGCCTTGTTGAATTTTTACTTAACGGGCTGGCTCATTCCTAACTCCAATAAAGACAGGATCGCCTTCGAAATTCAGTATTTTGAAAATCCATTTCATTTCAGTGACAGGGACATACATATTAAGATAGGACCAGAATCGTATTTCTACCTCGAAAGCTACAACAATCAGTCTAAGATAGGATATAAATTTACCCTGGAAACAATCTCCGATCATCAGTTGCATGAAAAATTATCTTCACAACGTATTGAGTGGAAGGAAGAAACACAGTCCTGGGAACTCAAGACATGGGAAAAAAGAACATTCAATGGGATTGAAGAATTGTATTCAAAAGGCAAATTTATTGATACGGTCCTGAATATTACACCTAAAGATTTTGAAAATGATTGGCGTTTGTTTGAAACCTTAACGATCAATGAGTTAAACAGCCACATCAGGCTGTTAAAATCGCGTGGGGCTGATGATGTGATCGTATATGAAGTTGAAAAGTATACCAGGTATGCCTCTCCATTCACGGTAATATTATTGACCTTCATCGGTTTATTCGTTTCTGCCAGAAAAGCAAGAGGTGGCACAGGATTTCAAATAGCGCTTGGCTTTTTAATTTCATTCATATACATTCTCTTCTTCTGGTTCAGCAAAACACTAGCTGAAGCAGGGGGATTACATCCCGCAATGGCCATATGGGTACCCAATATAATATTTTCAGCCATAGGCTTCCTCATTTATAAAACAGTGCCCCGGTGAGTGCTACGGTAAGGGATTATATTCAACTGCATTTTATTATTATCCTATGGGGGTTTACAGCCATTTTAGGTCTTTTAATAAAGGTGCCGCCCCTCGAATTGGTGTTTTACAGGACTTTTCTAGCCTCCTTTGGGCTGCTGATCATTATACGTTACAGGAAACTTCCCCTCCTGGTCTCCAGAAAGTACATGATTAAATTTCTAGGAACAGGATTTATAATTGCTGCGCATTGGATACTTTTTTTTGGATCAGCCAGGGTATCAACAGCATCTGTTTGTCTTGCTGGAATGGCTACTACTTCATTCTGGACCAGTTTAATAGAACCTTTAGTTAACAAGAGACGGATTAATTTATTGGAAGTGTTTTTTGGCCTGATTGTAATTGCCGGTCTGTATCTGATTTTTCATTTTGAATTTAACCATGCACTTGGATTGTTACTGGCATTGGCTTCTGCCATATTAGCATCCGTATTTACTGTAATTAATTCACGATTCACACATTCGCACAATCATCATACGATTTCCTTTTATGAAATGACAGGGGCCAGCCTTTTATCTGGCCTAATAATTCCTTTCTACTACTTATTTGCCTCTGGAAATATTGGAAGCATTTCTTTCCCATCCGTAAGTGACTGGGGATATTTAGTGATCCTGGCAATTGCCTGTACGGTTTACCCATTTACAGTCTCTATTGAATTAATGAAAAGAATATCTGCATTCGTAGTTAACCTGAGTATAAATATGGAACCTGTATATGGGATAATCCTTGCTTATTTAATTTTTGGAGAAAAAGAAAAAATGAATTCCGGTTTCTACCTTGGCACCTTGGTTATACTCTTATCTGTAATAATATATCCTGTGATCCGCGTTTGGTCAAATAAGAAAAGAATAAAAAAAGATCCTTACAGGGCAACAACCCAATTGAAATAATTCTCTGGATAACCTCCTTTTAAAGCAGGCTGGGTATTAAAGAGTCCATACATTGCTGAACCAGACCCGGTTAGTGAGGCGTACAAAGCCCCCATTTCATACAAGCTCGTTTTCAATTTTGATAATTCGGGATATTTTTTGATTAATGGCCCCTCAAAATCATTTTTTAAAAAGTTTTTCCAATCATGTACAGGTTTGGAAGTTATTATTGACTGAATCTCATAGTTCGGAATGGCAGGCTTAACAGAATGATAGGCTTCCTTTGTTGATATAGAAAGCTGAGGCTTCAGGATACAAATATAATACCCCTTTAAGTCGAGGCTAACAACATTCATCAGTTCACCTCTGCCCTCAACCACCATAGGTTCATTATAAATAAAAAAAGGACAATCGCTACCTAAAGATCCGGCATAATCTTCCAAGACACTATCCTCCAGAAATAAATCAAAAAACTCGTTCAGCATTTTTAAGGCAAATGCACCATCAGAAGAACCTCCACCTAATCCGGCTTCCATTGGAATATTCTTGTGAAGGTGTATTGATACATTCGGAAGGTTAAAATCTTGTTTGAGTAATTTATAGGCTTTTACAACCAGATTGGCATTTTTATCACCAGGAATAGGCAATCCACTCGTATTGAAATCAAATTTGTCGGAAAGATTAATTTCAAGTATATCGCAAAGGGGAACCGGGAAAAAACAGGAGGATATATTATGATAACCATCACTCCTTTTCTCAATTATGTCCAATCCTAAATTAATCTTGGCATTAGGAAAAGATATCATCTGAACTCCTTCTAATTTCTTTTTTTGCAGATCCTGAATTAATTCTTCCGTCATGCCGGATGAAGAAAATCCACCATCATGCATTAAATTTTGCATGGTCACTTTTCTGGTGAGATCCGAGAACAGGGCTATTATATAATTTGCACATTCCTGTGCTGTAGCATTTCCAAGAGGCGACATCTTTTCAGAATAATCTAAAAAAGTATCAAAACCTCCTACACCTGATCCTGCTGTAGTAACCGTAGGAGATTGTGAAATTGTATTTACCCGCACGTGTTTTAACTTTCCAAATCGGTATCCATAACTTCTGGCAATAGATTCAAGCATGGCTTTTGCCTGGGCCATATCTGAATAATCTGGGAAAGTTCTTTGAGCTGCAATATATGATAATGCAACAATTGATCCCCAGTCATTCATAATGTCCATTTTTTCTGCTACCTGCATAAGTTTATGAAATGAAATAGCAGAAACATCAAGTGCTTTTATCATCCATTCATAGTTTAGATCTCCATAACTACGTCCTTTCCGTACATTCGGGCTCATTCCAATGGAATGAAGAATAAAATCAACACCACCACCAAAATTTTCCATGGCTGATTTATATAGGTTCTCCAGGTCTTCAATTGAAGTCGCATCAGCACCAATTACCGGAGCATTGCCTGTCTTTTCTGAAAGTTCATGTATCGTACCCATCCTGAGGGCTATAGGTGCATTTGTAAGAACAATAGAAGCACCTTCTTCATAAGCTTTAAGTGCCGCTTTCCAGGCTATCGACTTTTCGTCAAGCGCCCCAAAAATGATTCCTTTTTTACCTTTTAGAAGATTAAATGCCATGTATTCAAAATTTTAGTGTGCAAATGTATGAATATATTCTTGTTATTAAAACATTTTTAAGAGACTTAAGAACCTATAGATGTATATATCCATTCATAAATGTAACTGCTTGTCCACCAATTAGAACCCGGTCATCCTGATTTTCACAAACCAGAATACCGCCACGTTTGGAGCATTGCCAGGCACTTAGGTATTTTTTGTTTAACACCCTTGACCAGTAAGGGATAAGGTGGGTATGCGCTGATCCGGTAACTGGATCCTCATCTATACCAACAGCCGGAGCAAAGAAGCGTGATACAAAATCAAAGTCCTTTCCCTGGGCAGTGGCGATCACACCGACATCATTCATTTTTTTAAGTTGTTTAAAATCAGGGTTGAGATTTAAGACATCCTTTTCATGATCATAAACAAGCATTAACTTTTTCCCTTTTAAAGCTGATACAGGTTTCAATCCCATGACCTCTTCATAAACATCTTTGTTCTTTACAGTTCTTGGTTTATGAGCAGGGAAATCCAGATATATCAGCCCGTCTTTCCGGCGTTTTACATACAAAATGCCACTGGCAGAAAAAAACTCAATTGAGTCCTCCTTATAATTCAGATGGTTGAAAAGGACGTGCGCAGTAGCCAGAGTTGCATGTCCACAAAGATCGACCTCACATAAGGGAGTGAACCATTTTATCTCGTATCCGGCATCTACTTTCACAATAAATGCTGTTTCCGAAAGATTATTCTCCATCCCAATCGCTTGCATCGTTTCCTTTGGCAACCATTCTTCCAGTATACACACAGCCGCCGGATTGCCTTTGAATAATTCATTATGAAACGCATCTACCTGGTAAATCGGGATATTCATATTAGATTATTTTAAATAATGTGTTTTGTTAATTTGAAGGCAAAAATGTAGTATACTTATACATTGAATATACTTGCATTATCTGTTGAAATATGGAACATAATAAGACAGGCGTATTAGTTGTTAATCTGGGAACACCTGATCATCACACAGTTCCTCATGTTAGAAAATATTTGAGAGAATTCCTAATGGATGGTCGTGTTATTGATATCCCTTATTTTAAAAGGTGGTTGTTGGTTAATATTATCATAGCACCCTTCCGGGCACCGAAATCTGCTAAAGTCTATCAACAACTTTGGACTGAAAATGGCTCTCCACTGCTTTTTTATGGTAAAGAAGTTGAAAAAAAGCTCCAGTCCAATCTTGGGAGTAATTTTATTGTGAAACTTGGAATGCGCTATCAAAATCCATCCATCAAAGAAGCACTTGAGAAATTAAAGAAGACTGATATTTCTTCATTGATTGTATTGCCGCTATTCCCTCAATATGCCTCTGCCACGACCGGTTCTATCCATCAGGAGGTTATGGAACAGATAAAAGAATGGGAAAATATACCTGAATTACAATTTATAAATAGTTATTGTAATGATGAGGGATTTATTAAAGCTTTTGCTGAAAGAACCAGGGAAGCGTTAAAGGATAAGGAATTCGATCTGATGCTGTTTTCGTATCATGGTTTGCCTGAAAGACAGATATTAAAAGCCTCTGTAAATAATATATGTAAACTCGGTGATTGTTGCGCAACCTATGGGGCGCATAATCAGTTCTGCTACAGGGCGCAATGTTACGAGACCACAAGATTGCTAGCCAGGGAACTTGGAATTAAAGAAGAAAAATACCAGATCGTATTTCAATCTCGCCTGGGCAAGTCGCCATGGATACAACCTTATGCAGATGAGGTTATCAGGGCATTACCTTCGAAAGGCATTAAAAAGGTGGCCGTTATGATGCCTTCCTTTGTTGCAGACTGTCTTGAGACTATTGTAGAAGTCGGATCGGAATTCAAGGAAATATTTGATAAAGCTGGAGGGGAAGAATGGATATTCATTGAAAGCCTTAATGATTCAGAATCCTGGATTGAAACACTAGAAAAGTTAATCCGAAGAAAACTAAGCTAAAATTTCCTTCATTTTATCAATCGTATAATCAACTTCTTCAGGGGTATTAAACTTGCTAAATGAAAACCGTATTGTTGTTCTTTCGCCGTCAGTATTCAAAGCATTGATCACGTGTGAACCTTTTAATGCCCCGCTTCCGCAGGCAGAACCGCCAGATGCTGCAATACCTTTCAGGTCAAGTTGAAACAGGATCATTTCATTTTTATCGGATGGAGGAAGGCTGACACTAAGAACAGAATACAAACTTCTTTCAATATCTTCACTTAAGCCATTAAACTTCAATCCTGGAATTATTTTATTAAGTCCCTTGTACCATTCTTGATTTCAGGGATTCAATATGCTTTCGATTTACAGATAGCTGATCATAAGCAATTTCCATAGCTCTTTGCAAGACCAACAATCCCGTAAACATTTTCTGTACCAGCCCGCATATCTCTCTCCTGACCACCTCCCAGAATATAAGGGGGTATGCGGGTAGAAGAATTGATATACATAAAACCTATTCCTTTTGGACCATGGAATTTATGGGCTGATCCCAATACTGCATTGATAGGGACTTTTTTCAGGTCAATTGTATATCTTGCTATCGATTGTACAGTGTCGGAATGGAACAAAGCTTTTTGTTCTTTGCATATCTGACCAATTTCTTCCAGATCAATTAGATTCCCTATCTCATTATTTGCATTCATTAAGGACACCAGATTATCCTTTTTCTCTTTTAAAAGATCTGTTAACTGATCTTTATTAATGTTGCCTTTCTCATCAACATCTAGAAAATGAATTCTGGCCAGGCCAATAGATTCAAAGTATTCAAGGGTATGGAGAACAGCGTGGTGTTCAATGGGAGATGTAATTACATTTTTTATATTGTAGCGTCGGATCAATCCACTCAGACTGGTATTGTCAGCTTCTGTACCTCCTGAAGTAAAAAAAATTTCGCCTGGATTAGCATTTAATAGTTCAGCAACTTTCTTACGCGCGGATTCAATAGCTGATTTTGATACTCTGCCAAAGGAATGTGTTGAAGAAGGATTACCAAAACCATCTTTCAGATAGGGCTGCATGGTTTCATACACCTGCGGATCGATAGGGGTTGTTGCAGCATTATCTAAATATACTTTCATTTAAAGCCTTGCTCTGAAATTATCTCTTTAATATCCTCAATGATTTTATTGGCCAGGATTTCAGCTTTTGAAAGAACATCTGATTCAGATATGATCCTGATAATGGGTTCGGTATTCGATTTACGAAGATGAACCCACTCATTTCCAAACTCAATTTTTACACCATCAATTGTATTAACCGGCTTGTTCTTGTATTTGTTTTTAATACTTTCAAGGATACCGTCGACATCAATATCAGGAGTTAGTTCAATCTTGTTTTTTGAAATAGCATAATTAGGATAAGAAGTTCTTAAAAAAGAAGCAGGTTTCCCATATTTTGCAAGGTAGGTCAGGAATAAAGCGATGCCTACAAGTGCATCGCGGCCATAATGTAATTCAGGGTAAATAACCCCACCATTTCCCTCGCCGCCAATTACAGCGTCAGTTTCTTTCATGACATTAACTACATTGACTTCTCCAACTGCAGCAGGAAAATATTCACAGCCATATTTCTCGGTTATGTCCCGAAGCGCTTTTGAAGAGGATAAGTTTGAAACTGTATTTCCTTTCTTGTGCTGCAAAATATAATCAGCTACAGCAACCAGGGTATATTCCTCTCCATATGGTGTGCCATTCTCTGATATAAGAGCCAACCTGTCTACATCCGGATCAACTACAATACCGAGATCGAAATTGCCGTTTTCTATTTCTCTGCATATCTCAGTAAGATTTTCAGGCACTGGTTCAGGATTGTGTGGGAAATGTCCATTTGGTTCAATATTATGTGCACTAATCCTGTCAACGCCCAGGGCATTTAGTAATTTAGGTACCGCAATTCCTCCGGTGGAGTTCACACAGTCAATGGCGATTTTAAAATTCCTTTCCCTGATAGCTTCAACATCAACAAGTGGGAGCTTAAGAATTCCGCTGATATGCCGGTCAATGTAATCGTCTATAACCTCATAATCTCCTATCTTATTCTGTGTTATAAACTTAAATTCCTGTTTTCCAGAAATATCAAGAATATATTGACCATCCTCTTCAGATATAAACTCTCCTTTTGAGTTAAGGAATTTAAGTGCATTCCAGTTGAGTGGATTATGACTTGCGGTTACAATTATGCCACCTCCGGCGGATTCCATTTCAACTGCAAATTCAACCGTTGGCGTTGTAGATAATCCAAGGTTAATCACATCTATGCCCAGATTTCGCAAAGCATGAATTGTGAGATCGGTAACCCATGGACCTGAAATGCGGGCATCCCGTCCAATAACTACTTTTTGTGGACCTGCCTGCTTCCTGATCCACATGCCATAAGCAGAGGTAAAATTAATAACATCAACAGGGGTTAATCCTTCACCTGGCACGCCTCCAATTGTGCCACGGATCCCAGAAATGGATTTAATCAAAGCCACGGTAATCGGTTTTTAATAAATAGAATAAGTTTGGGTAATGCTTATTTGAATTTTGAAATTACTTTGTTGACTTCACTCTGACACTTGTCACCTGGTTCTACTTTTCGGCCGCACATTCCACAGGAAACACCCTCTTTATGCAGGAATGGGCTTTGCGACGCACACGTTCCTCTAAATTTACCTCCTTTAACAAAAATCAGCCGAACTGACATTAGAAGGAAAAAGATCCCGACCAATACGATAGCAAGTATAACAGTTGTCATTAAATTCAAATATTTTGAGCAAATTTACACGATAATATAAGTAACGAACAACTTCTGTTCAATGTTTTCTGATTGGTTCAGACCAATAATCTTAAAAATTGAATAATATGCCAAAAATTAATATCCCCATTGATCCTGATCGTGAAAGGAAACTGAGGGCCTTTGACAGTTTGCTTACAATTATGGATGAACTGAGGGAGAAATGCCCATGGGATAAAAAACAGACATTTGAATCTTTGAGGTATCTGACTATAGAAGAAGTGTATGAACTCTCTGATGGAATTCTAAACCATGACCTCGATGAAATTAAAAAAGAATTGGGTGATTTGATGCTGCACCTGGTGTTTTATTCAAAAATTGCATCTGAAAAAGAGGCGTTTGATATTGGCGATGTATTAGAAAACATTTGCGAAAAGCTTATCCGCAGACATCCGCATGTTTACGGTGATGTCGACGCGGAAGATGAGGAAGCAGTCAAACAAAATTGGGAAAAAATTAAATTGAAAGAAAAGGGTAATAATTCGGTATTAGGAGGTGTTCCAAATGCATTACCTGCCCTTGTGAAGGCTATGAGGGTTCAGGAAAAGGCCCGGGGGGTGGGTTTTGACTGGGAAGAAAAGGAGCAAGTCTGGGAAAAAGTACGTGAGGAAATGGAAGAGTTTCACAGAGAATTTAACCTCTATGAAGAGGGAAAGATAGATAAAACCACTGCTACAAATGAATTTGGAGATCTCCTGTTTTCGCTCGTTAATTACGCCAGGTTCATAGACATAAATCCGGAAGATGCTTTGGAAAGAACCAACAAGAAATTTATTCGCAGGTTTCAATACCTGGAAAATGAAACTATGAAGGCAGGAAAGAAGATCTCGGATATGAGTCTTGAAGAGATGGATGTGTATTGGGAGCAGGCAAAAAATATTAAACCTAAGTAATTGCCTTAAGGTAAAATTCAAAACATTTTATAATCTTCGTACACTGATAAAAAAAGTATAAAAAAACCATTTGCTATAAATCGACATATTAATATAATGATGATTAAAATTTACCATAATCCACGTTGCAGGAAAAGTCGTGAAACCCTCGGATTGATCAGGGAAGCTGGTCATGAACCGGAAATCGTAGAATATCTTCAGAATCCACCATCAGAATCGGAATTAAAAGAACTGCTTGAGGGAATGGATAAAAAGCCTACAGAACTTATAAGAAAGGGCGAAGAAATTTACAAATCAAAATTTAAAGGGAAAACTTTCTCGGAGGCAGAATGGATAAAGATCATGGTGGAAAATCCTAAATTGATTGAAAGGCCAATTGTAGTAAAGGGAAAGGAAGTTATACTTGGCAGGCCTCCAGAAAATGTTAAGGAAATATTATAAAACTACTTAAATCCCGCGTTCTGTATTATTTTAAATGAATAAGAATGATTGAGCTTACAATCATATCTTACTTATATAGCTCTTTCCCGGCGTTATAAAATTCATCTTCTTCTTTCCAGAACAAAGGTTTGTCAGTATCAGCGATTTCCCTGAGGGCAAAACCAAATGATCTGGTGAATTTCAGCACATAATTAAAATTAATAGTTTCTGTCTCATCCGAGGGTTGGTGATAATTTTTGAGGATCTCAGCATCCATGCTCCTGAACCCAACTGAAAAAGTAACAGATGGAATACCCTTTTGTGATAATATGATGTTGTCGGAACTATTAAATAGAAACTGGACATCATCAGTCCCGTCAAAAGCCTCAAGTCCAAAAGCTCTACAGGCTTTTTCAAAGATTTGATTAGTGTTAATTTTTCTCTTCCCAATAACTGTTGCAATGGTAGTGTCATTATAACCCCCACCATCTGTATTCAGACAAAAAGCAATATTACTTAAAGCAACAGGCGGGTCAAGGACAAACCATTTACTGCCTAATAATCCTTTCTCTTCAGCTGTAAATAATACGAATAGCACGGGACGTTTCAACGGATACTTCGCTATATTCTCAGCAGCAAGAAGCACGCTCATTACACCGATCGCATTATCACGTGCGCCATTATAAATGGAGTCGCCCGAAGCATCAGGTTTGCCCACTCCAACATGATCATAATGAGCAGAACATACTATGAACTCATTACTCAACAATGGATCTGTCCCTTCAACCATTCCTACTACGTTATTTGAAATAAATTTTCTTTCTTTGAGGCCCTTTACATCTATCCTTAAATCTCCGGCAGGATCCTTAATTAGTTTTGAGGCTATTGCGCTATTGATATCCCGAATCAGCAAATGCTTAAAATCGCTCTGAATTTCATTTGAAAGGTCTAAATCAATCTTAGGACGGCTATAGTAATTGTAAAACCGGTCCCAGTAAGGATTGCTTTCTCCAAAAACTTCAACTAATCCTTTGGCTTTTACATCAATTGCTTTGCTTTTTATCCTTCTGGATTGTTCCATAATCTTCCGGGGATTCAGACTAGGATCCTTGTCTAAAAAGACCACTAAAATTTTATTTTCAAGATCATGATCTTCTATTTCACTTTTAGATAGATCATATGTGATTACTTTAGCATTTAATGGATTGCTTCCTCCTGATATTTGCAGTAAATTTCCTTGCATTTCAATTGTCTCGCCCTGATAAGTAATTAAAATTTCATCAGGTTGACCTTTATGTACCATTTTGACTGGCTGAAAATAATCCTTCATGCCGGGAGCAATTTGCACCCCGGCGCTTTCAAAAAAGTCTGCAGCATATTCTGCGGCGAGCTCTAATCCTTTTGATGGAGTATCCCTTCCTTTTAATTCATCTGACGCGATAAATTCTGTTACGGATTGTACTTTATCCAGGCTATACGTCTGATTTATCAATTGATCTATTTCCTGGCCAGAGAGAGTTTTTGCAAAAAAGATAAATAATATAGTGATAATTGTGTTTTTCATATTTCAGTCTTCTTCCTCTAAAATAACAATAATCAAAAAAACGGCATGTATTATGAATATTAATTTAAATTTGTTTGTAGGAGAACTTTTTAGAAATCAGAACAATTAACTTCTCTAATATAGCTTCATCATGAGAAAAAAGAACTTAAACTTAACTCTTGTAGTTTTTAATATTGCTTTTATATTAATATCAAACAACCAGGTTCATTCACAATCTATTGAAGGCTATGAGCTCCTGACAAATATTTTTTACAGGGATGCAACAATTGAACCTATAACTGAATATATGAAAGAAAGGTGTGTCCTTGATATTTATTACCCAAAGAATAAGTCAGGTTATGCTACGGTTGTCTGGTTCCATGGCGGAGGATTAAAAGCCGGAAACAAATTTATTCCGGAATGGCTAAAAGACCAGGGTATAGCTATCATAGCTGTCAATTACAGGTTTTCACCCAGGGTCTCTTGCCCGGCATATATTCAGGACGCTGCAGCTGCAGTTGCCTGGGTTTTCAACAACATCGAAAGTTATGGAGGTGATCCGGGCTTAATAGTTGTTTCTGGGCATTCTGCTGGAGGCTATTTAACCAGTATGATTGGTCTGGATAAAAGTTATCTGGAAACCTATGATATTGATGCAAACCTGATCGCCAGTCTTGTCCCATTCAGTGGACATACAATCACACATATGACAGTCAGAGAGGAAAGAGGAATTAAGGACACACAACCCATCATCGATCAATATGCCCCTTTGTTTCATGTCCGTGGAGATGCTCCATCTCTTATCTTAATAACCGGTGATCGCAATCTTGAAATGTTGGGTAGATATGAGGAAAATGCTTATATGATGCGAATGATGAAGGTAGCCGGGCATAAGCAAACCATCTTGTATGAACTGGATGGATTTAATCATGGAGGAATGGCCATCCCCGCATATCCTTTATTATTGAATGAGGTGAAAAGAATAGTTAAAAAGAAAAAATAGAGGCTAATAGAACTGATTTACTCAACATAAATCTTAAATAATTCTTCATTCCAATACTCAAGTTTATTAAGTTTACTATCCCTTTATTAAAAATGTATTTTAATTAAACATAATTAAATAATAACACTTTAAATAAAACTAAAAGTACCTATGAAAACATCAAACTATTCAACCATTATTTTAATGGTATTTATGATTTCTTTCAGCTTCTCTTCTATGGTAAAGGCGCAGGATGATCAGCCAAAGAAAAGCCCGCGGGCAACGGTAAGCCAGATTATTGGCGTTGACACGAAAGTCACAATTGATTACAGCCGACCTGCAATGAGAGGCAGGACCATATATTGGGATGTTGTACCTAATGGGATGGAAAAACCCAATAATTATTCTGACAACAAGCCATACCCATGGCGTGCTGGTGCTGATCAAAACACGACTATTGAATTCAATAAAGACCTCGAAATCGAGGGAAAAGCAATTGTTGCAGGCAAGTATAGTATTCATATGATCCCATCAGAAACTACATGGGTGGTTATTTTCAATAAAGTAAATGATGGATGGGGAAGTTATAAATACGATCAAAGCCAGGATGCACTCAGGGTAACTGTAAGTCCAAAAAATGTTCATTCTGTTGAAAGGTTAACTTATAATTTTATGGATCTGGACGGTTATACTGCCACAGCCTTCTTACATTGGGGAGATAAGCAGGTTCCTATTAAATTAAAAGTAGCTGGTAAATAAATAAAATGATGGCTTGTAATAAATTTAAATTACAAGCCATCATTTTTACATTTTCAGGATCCTCCGGTTCTTCCCAATAGCAAACATTGTTTTTTTCTATTTATCCTGATTCTTTTTATAAATTCTCCCCTATTAACAATAATTTTTCTTGTGTTTCTTGCCCTTCAAGGTACATTACGCATCTTTTCATAAGCCATCTTGACCTTACCAATGATTTATTTCCTGATTCTGACATTGGAGACAAAATAAGGCAGCATTAGGTACATCAGAGATCATTTCATCAAATATACTTTTCCCAAATGATTAATTTAAAATTAATTATTTAAAGAACAGGATATGGATCCTGATCTCATTTTTTAATATATATGAAATAAATGATGCCTGCTTTTCAATAGACTATAATTTTTCACAACTTTGTTGGCTAATTAAAAATCACATGAAAGTACTGAAATTTGGAGGTTCCTCTGTTGGAACACCTGATAATATAATACTGGTCAGCAAGATCATTTCGGATTATATAAATAGTGGTGAAAAAATCGTTGTTGTAACCTCCGCAATGTATGGCATAACAAATGACCTAATAGAAGTTGGAAATGCAGCAGCTGCAGATGATGAAAACTATACTGAGTTATCTGACAGAATTGTCAATCATCACCTGAATGCTATAAAAGAATTGATAGACATCAAATCCCAAAGCAGCATAATTGCACAGTTAAAATTCCTCACCAATAACCTGGAAGATCTGTTGCATGGAGTATTTCTGTTAAAAGAACTTTCTCCCCGTACCCTTGACCTGGTTATGAGTTTTGGAGAGCGATTGGCGAGTTTGATTATTTCATCATATTTAAATCAGTTAGGATTTCCTTGTGAATGGTTAGATTCACGTCATTTGGTCAAGACAAATGACCAATTTGGGAACGCAAAGGTTTTCGAATCCCTCACTTTCGAGAACATACAGAGATATTTTGAATCACATCAAAAACTGCAGGTTGTAACAGGATTCGCCGGCACCACATCAAAAGGAGAAACCACGACCCTGGGACGAGGTGGATCTGATTATACTGCATCTTTGTTTGGGGCTGCATTGAGCGCCGATGAAATTGAAATATGGACAGATGTGGATGGGGTTTTGACTTCTGATCCTAAAAAAGTGCAGGATGCCTTTTCACAAACTTCTTTATCATATGTTGAAGCGATGGAGCTTTCTCATTTTGGAGCTAAGGTGATATACCCACCAACTTTGCAGCCTGCTTTCACTAAAAAAATCCCATTACGAATAAAAAATACATTTAACCCTTCTTTTAATGGGACTATTATCAGTGAGGAAACAGAAAACAAAGAATTTCTTATTAAAGGGATCTCCTCAATTGAGAATATTTCCCTGATCAACCTGACTGGAAGTGGTATGGTGGGAGTTCCAGGTGTATCTTCAAGGCTGTTCGGAACTCTTGCTAAAAATGAAATAAACATTATCCTTATTACACAGGCCTCTTCAGAACATTCAATTTGTTTTGCTATATCTCCAGATCAAATCGATCAGGCAAAGACAGCCATTGAAGAAGAGTTCTCAAATGAGATTATGAACAATAAGATCGACCATGTAAACTTACAGTCAGGGCTTTCCATTGTGGCCATTATAGGAGAGAATATGAAGAATACTCCTGGTATTTCAGGCAAACTGTTCGATGCTCTTGGTAAGAATGGAATCAACGTTGTGGCAATTGCGCAGGGATCTTCAGAATTAAATCTTTCCGTTGTCGTTTCGCACTTTGACCTGCCAAAATCATTGAATACTCTTCATGAGGCGTTTTTCCTTTCAAATGTAAAAACCCTTCATTTGTTTCTTGTTGGTGCTGGATTAATTGGCAGTACCCTGCTTACTCAAATTAAAAAGCAGGAAGCATATCTTCTCAAGGAACATAATATGCAATTTAATCTCGTAGGACTTGCTAACTCCAGGAAAATGTATCTGAACAGGGAAGGTATCCCAATGGACAACTGGAAAAAACACCTTGATAAGACTGCAGAAAAATCGAATATGCAGAAATTAGTGGATAAGATGCTGCATATGAATTTATCCAATAGCATATTTGTTGATTGCACAGCCAGTCAAAAAGTGGTAGATGTTTATGAACAGGTTCTGGACAACAATATTTCAATAACTACGCCAAATAAGCTGGCTAATTCCGGCCCTCTGGATAATTATAATAAATTATACAGGCTTTCAAGGAAGAAGAATGTTAAATATTTATATGAAACCAATGTGGGTGCCGGTCTACCTGTAATCACTACTTTAAATGATCTGAAATGGAGTGGTGACTGGATAATCAAAATAGAAGGTGTATTATCGGGAACGCTATCTTATATTTTTAATAATTTCGATGGTTCAGTAAAATTCAGCCAGGTAGTTAAAGAAGCCAAGGAAAAGGGATTTACAGAACCGGATCCAAGGGATGACTTGAATGGCATGGATGTGGTCCGAAAAATCCTTATCCTCTCCCGGGAAGTGGGATATGATATGGAAATCGATGAAGTAGAGAATGAAGCTTTCTTGCCTGAAGCTTGTTTTGCTGTTAAATCTGTTGATGAATTCTTTATTGAGCTTGAAAAATATGATGATCACTTTGCGGATCTTTTGACAAAGGCTCAAAAGAAAGACCAGAAATTGCGGTTTATGGCAACCATGCAGGATGGAAAAGCCAGGGTAGGCTTGCAAACAGTAGGACAGGATCATGCTTTATATCCTTTATCGGGTAGTGATAATATGCTTTCTTTTACAACAACCAGATATAAGGAAAGACCACTTGTAATAAAAGGGCCTGGAGCTGGTGCTGAAGTTACAGCAGCTGGTGTTTTTGCAGACATAATTAATATAGCCAATTATTTGCCTTAAAGAAGATTTTCAATGGAAAGTATCCGGGTATTCGCACCTGCTTCAGTAGCCAATGTTTCCTGTGGATTTGACATCCTTGGCTTTGCTCTTAATAGTCCGGGAGATGAGATTATTCTGAAGAAAAATAAATCCGGGAAAGTAAGAATAATTGAAATTACAGGTGATGATGGAAAGCTTCCATTAGAAGCGGATAGAAATTCTGCATCTGCGGTAATTCAAAATATTCTCGGGCACTTTAAACTGAATCTGGGAATTGATATTACTCTGCATAAAAAAATGCCATTGGGTAGCGGGCTAGGTTCAAGTGCTGCAAGTTCTGTGGCTGCTGCATATGCAATAAATATTTTACTAGATGGCCCATTGGATACTTTTGAGGTTTTAAAATTTGCAACTTATGGAGAAAAGGTAGCTTGCGGATCGGATCATGCCGATAATGTAGCACCTGCTTTATTTGGGGGATTTGTTCTGATAAGAAGCTATGATCCCCTCGATGTAATCAAACTTCCTGCCCCTGAAGAATTATTTGCATCAGTAATTCATCCCCAGATTGAAATCAAAACCAAGGATGCAAGGGATATTTTAAAAAAACAGATACAATTGAAAAATGCAATTAAGCAATGGGGGAATGTTGGTGGGTTGATTTCAGGCCTGTATACTTCTGATTATGAGCTGATTGGCAGATCTATGGAAGATCACATTATTGAACCCATCCGCTCAATTTTAATTCCCGGTTATGATGCTGTTAAAGCCGCTGCCCTGGATTCAGGAGTCCTGGGTTGTGGTATCTCAGGGTCCGGGCCTTCAGTTTTTGCTTTGAGTAAGGGAAAACACATCGCTGAAGTAGCGGGGCAAAAAATGAATGAAGAATTTAAAAAAATCGGTATAGAAAGCGATATTTACGTTTCAAAGGTAAACAATAAAGGCCCAATAGTGCTCGAATAAACATGAATTTCTACAGTACAAACCATAGTTCCCCCCAAGTTAGTTTTCAGGAAGCTGTACTTCATGGCATGCCGCCGGATAATGGATTATATATGCCATTATCTATTCCAAAGATTCCTGAGGACCTCTTAAATGAACTTCCCCAATTGAATTTCCAGGAACTGGCCTTTGAGATCAGTAAGTTATGGCTTTTAGACGACATCGATGAAAAATGGCTGAAAAAGATCGTCTATAATGCCATCGACTTTGATGCCACTTTATATAAACTTAAGGAAAATATATTTTCCCTTGAATTATATCACGGCCCTACCTATGCCTTTAAAGATTTTGGGGCAAGGTTTATGGCCAGGCTATTATCACATTTTGTTCGAAAAGAATCAAATGAAACGGTTATCCTGGTTGCGACTTCGGGTGATACGGGCAGTGCAGTTGCACAGGGTTTTTATAAGATGCCCGGAATATATGTAGTCCTGCTTTACCCAGGAGGAAAGGTTAGCAAATTACAGGAAAAGCAAATCACGACAATAGGAGGAAATGTAACAGCGTTAGAAGTGGATGGAACTTTTGATGACTGCCAGATGTTGGTCAAGCAGGCATTTCTTGATGAAGACCTGAATGACATTATGCATTTGACCTCTGCAAACTCTATTAATTTTGCCAGGTTATTGCCCC
The DNA here is from genome assembly GCA_942491935.1 of uncultured Cytophagales bacterium. Lineage (GTDB taxonomy): Bacteria > Bacteroidota > Bacteroidia > Cytophagales > Cyclobacteriaceae > JAGTVG01. The sequence goes on along the minus strand of CALOCZ010000066.1, from coordinate 39,302 downwards.
AGTCTTTTTATTACATATATGCATATGCTCAGTTAAGCCAATACAATAAACCTGTAATATTCTCTATTCCAAGTGGAAATTTTGGGAATATGTGCGGAGCCCTGCTGGCAAAAAAAATGGGCGTCCCCATTCATCATTTCATCGCTGCCACGAATTCAAATAATATTGTCCCGCAATACCTTGATACTGCCAAATTTGAACCCAGACCTTCGCTTAAAACCATATCCAACGCTATGGATGTGGGAAATCCGAGTAATTTCCCCAGAATTCTTGAATTGTATGGAAATAAATACGAAAATGTGGTCAAAGATATTTATGGTTCAGCATATTCAGATCATATTACTAAAAAAGCCATTATAAATGTTTTTAATGAAACCCACTACCTGATGTGCCCTCATTCTGCTATAGGCTACCTCGGACTTCATGATTATATGCTTGGCAGGGAAAATGAATTTACAGGCGTTTTTGTTTCTACCGCACACCCGGCAAAATTCAGCAATGAAATAAATAAGTTTCTGGATTATGAAATTGCATTTCCCCATGGGCTTAAAAGTGTATTGAATAAAAAGAAAGAATCTGTAATGATGCAAAGTGATTATGAAGACTTTAAGAAATTTCTATTAAAGGCCAGCTGGAGAAAGAAATAGTTATATAATATCCTCCATATATAAAAACATTTTTTTTATTTCCTTTTTTATTCATATTCTTGTTATCTAAACAATTACCATTCCGTTGGATTTTCTTCAAAATAACATGAACATCCTTCTATTAATAGTGGGATTTGGAATCGTTGCCGTGGCTTCGAGCCATATATCGAAACTTTTCCAGAGAATCCATCTACCGATCATATCCGGATTGCTATTTATAGGAATTCTGTCCGGGCCCTACTTGATCAACCTTATACCGCATGAATCAATTCCAAAGCTTTCTTTCATAAATGATATAGCGCTTTCTTTCATTGCATTTGCGGCAGGTGCTGAACTATACCTCAATGAACTTAGAAGCCGGTTTAACAGCATTAAGTGGATTACTTTGGGGCAGATCCTGTCCACTTTTCTCTTAAGTGGGATTGCGATTTTTCTTATTTCTGACCTGGTTCCTTATATGAAGGACCTGAGCGTTATAGAGAAAATATCTATTTCTTTCCTGACAGGAGCCGTTTTTGTAGCACGATCCCCGGCCTCAGCAATTGCTATCATCAATGAATTAAGGGCGAAAGGACCTTTTACACAAACAGTACTTGGAGTTACCGTGATCAAAGATTTTATAGTGATCATCTTATTTGGTGTGACATTGAATATATCAGAAACATTGATCCAAGGTGAAGAATTCAATATTGTCGCTGTTTTACTCATTCTGATTGAACTGATATTATCTGCTGGCCTTGGATTTATACTACATTATTTGTTATCGCTGATACTTAAACTTAAGGTAGAGAAACGTTATAAAACATTCCTCCTGTTATTATCAGGTTTTGGAGTTTATCAATTCTCTTATTTTATAAGGCATATTTCTTTTGATCTGATAAATCATGAAATATTTCTGGAGCCATTGCTGATCTGTATTCTGGCCAGTTTTATTATTACAAATTATACCCGGAACCGGGCTGAATTTATAAGAATTATCAATGATATAGGACCTGTCATATATGTGGCTTTCTTTACTTTGACCGGGGCATCTATGCAGCTTGATGTACTTGTGGGAGCGTGGGCGGTAACTTTGCTGTTCTTCCTCATAAGACTGGCAACTATAGTAATCGGTGCATATGGAGGAGGCATACTGGCTAAGGATCCTCCTAAATTTAACAAAGTAGGGTGGATGCCATACGTAACACAAGCCGGTGTAGCTCTAGGTCTTTCAACTATAATTGCTACTGAGTTCCCAGCCTGGGGCCCTGAATTTGCCACAGTTGTTATTGCGGTGATTGTGGTGAACCAGTTCATTGGTCCACCTTTGTTTAAGTATGCCCTGAGATATGTGGGAGAAGACAGAAGCAGAGGGAACCTTTATGAATATGACGGGATACGCGATGTGCTGATATTTGGTTTGGAAAACCAATCAATTGCTTTAGGTCATCAACTATCAAGAAATGGATGGAAAACCAGAATTGTAACATTAAACCCAGCGAAGAAAAAATCAAAGATCGATGGTATTGAGGTGATTTATTTCGATAAGCTTAATATTGAAAGACTGAACGACATCAAAGCAGATAAAACGGAAGTATTTGTGATGATGCTAACTGATGAGGAAAACCTCCAGATTTGTGAACTAGCCTACCAGTATTATGGTACGAATGTAATGGTGGTCAGGCTCAATAACAGAGAGAACTTTGAAAAATTCCATAAATTGGGGGCGCTGATAGTCGAGCCTGCAACAGCTATGGTCAGCCTTCTTGATCATTTTGTAAGATCCCCTCAAGCGACATCCTTACTACTTGGCTTGCAAAAAGATCAGGATACCAGGGATGTGGAAGTTTTAAACCCAAATCTTCATGGGGTATATCTTCGAAACCTGCGACTACCTTCTGATGTGATTGTTCTATCTGTAAAACGGGGAGGCCAAATGATCATATCTCATGGTTATACCCGATTAAGAAGGAACGATATTGTCACTTTTGTTGGTTCTATCGAAAGCCTGGATAATGTATCCCTTCGTTTCGGGCGCTAATAGCATTTATTCCGTTCCCGTTTTAGAATTTCCGGTATCCACAATCTTAATACATTATTCATTATTCATAATTCTTATTATATCTTTGCGGCTATGACAGATAATATCACAAGACCAGAAGATAACATTCAGCTGAAAAATGTAATCGCCCACGCAAAGGAATACGGATTTGTATATCAATCCAGTGAGATTTATGATGGGCTTCAGGCCGTATATGATTACGGCCCATATGGCGTCGAATTAAAAAATAATATCAAAAACCTGTGGTGGCAGTCAATGGTCAAACTGCACCATAATATTGTTGGGATAGATGCTGCCATTTTCATGCATCCATTAACCTGGAAAGCCTCAGGACACATTGACAGTTTTAATGATCCTATGGTTGATAACAAGGATTCAAAAAAAAGATATCGGGCCGATGTATTGCTGGAAGATAAGGCAGCGGAGTATGAATCAAATGGAGAACCCGGGAAAGCTAAAGCCCTTATTCAGGAGATGTCCCGACTTCTTGAAAAAGAAGATCTCAAAGGCGTTCATGATCTGATAGTTAATGAGGATATTCGTTGTCCGGTGTCAAATACAGCAAATTGGACAAGTGTCCGGCAATTCAATTTGATGTTTTCTACACAGATTGGATCTGTCGCTGATGATGCAAATGCCATCTTTCTGAGACCAGAAACCGCCCAGGGTATTTTTGTTAACTTTCTTAATGTTCAGAAAACTGCAAGGATGAAGATCCCTTTTGGGATAGCCCAAATAGGAAAAGCTTTCCGGAATGAAATTGTGGCCAGGCAGTTTATATTCAGAATGCGGGAGTTCGAACAAATGGAAATGCAGTATTTCATCCGACCGGGAGAGGAGATGAAATGGTATGAACACTGGAAAGAGAACAGATTAAAGTGGCATAAGGCCATGGGAATTCCTGATAATAAACTCAGATTTCACGATCATGATAAACTTGCACATTATGCAAATGCGGCTGTAGATATAGAATATGAATTTCCATTTGGTTTTAAAGAAGTAGAAGGGATCCATAGCAGAACTGATTTTGACCTTGGTAATCATCAGGAATTGTCAAGGAAGAAAATGCAGTATTTTGACAATGAGATCAGCAAATCATATGTCCCATATGTGATTGAAACATCTGCGGGGGCAGACAGGCTGTTTTTCATGGTATTAAGCAATTCTTTCAGAGAGGAAGAAGTAGGCGAGGGAGAAGATAAAAAGACCAGAACTTATCTTAAGATCCATCCTGGTCTTGCCCCTGTAAAAGCGGCCATATTTCCTCTTGTTAAAAAAGATGGTTTACCGGAGGTCGCCAAAAAGATATATAATGATTTAAGGTTCGACTTTAACATGATATATGAGGAAACACAATCAATTGGGAAACGATATACCCGGCAGGACCTGATAGGAACACCTTACTGTATTGCAATTGACCATCAAACTCTTGAAGATGATACTGTAACAATCAGAGATAGAGACACTATGGAACAGGTTCGGGTTAAAACTGATACCCTTAAAGAAGAAATTGGGAATAGAGTCTCAATGCAGAATTTATTGAAAGAAATTGTATAAACTTATTGTCTTTCAAAATATTTAAGACGCAGATCAACATATCCTAATAATATATTATGCCCTATACGGTAGCAATTGTAGGTCGCCCGAATGTTGGCAAATCAACATTCTTTAACCGGCTCGTAGAAGAGAAACTAGCCATTATGGATGATGAAAGTGGCGTAACACGAGACCGCCATTATGGGGTAAGTGAATGGAATGGACGTTCCTTCACAGTAATAGATACCGGAGGATATGTCACAGGCTCTGAAGATATTTTTGAATCCGCCATACGTGTACAAGTCGATTCAGCCATGCGGGAAGCTGATTTCATCATTTTTCTGGTTGACTGCAAAGATGGACTCACGGATCTTGATAAAGATTTCTCTAATGTTATCAGGTCGCTGGGGAAACCTGTGTTCCTTACTCCTAACAAAGCAGATAACAACAACCTCAGATTGGCAGCGAATGAGTTTTATGAACTTGGCTACGAAATCATGTATCCCATTTCTTCAACAAATGGTTCCGGTACAGGTGAACTTCTGGATGATCTTGTATCGAATTTTAAGGATCAACAAAATACTGAAACCAGGGATGATCTACCTAAAATATCAATAATCGGCAGACCTAATGTAGGTAAATCATCTTTGATAAACGCTCTCATCGGAGAAGAACGGTCAATTGTTACTGAAATTGCCGGGACCACAAGAGATTCTATTAATACCCGTTACAACTTATTCGGGAAAGATCTTCTCCTGATTGATACGGCGGGAGTGCGAAAAAAAGCGAAAGTTAAGGAAGATGTAGAGTTTTATAGTGTTATGAGGTCTATAAAAGCCCTTCAGGAAAGTGATGTTTGCCTCATCATGGTTGACGCGACCCAGGGCCTTGAAAGCCAGGATATTAACCTGATTGGTTTGGCCAACAAATATAAGAAGGGAATTATGTTGCTGATTAACAAGTGGGACCTTATCGAAAAAGAGACCAGGACTGCTGAAGCATTCACAACAACAATTGAAGAGAAGCTGGGACCGCTAAATTATATACCTGTCATTTTCATATCAGTATTAAAAAAGCAGAGGATCTTCAAGGTCATTGAAGGTGCACTCCAGATATACGAGAACAGGAAAAGGAAAGTATCTACATCAGAATTGAATAAGGTAATGCTACCGGTAATAGAAAGAACACCCCCTCCAGCCTTTAAAGGAAAGTATATTAAGGTCAAATACATTACCCAATTGCCAACACAATCACCAACCTTTGCATTCTTCACCAATCATCCTAAATACATAAAAGCACCTTATGAAAGGTTCTTGATCAATACCATCAGGACTAACTTTGATTTTTCCGGCGTACCGATCAAAGTAGTATTCAGGAATAAATAGCAAAAAATGACAGATAAATTCCGGGAATTGATCCAAAAGTATGTGCCAGAAAAGTCTGTAAATTATTGCGTTGACACATGGGTATCTTACCCTTTCAGTTTTAAAGTGACCAGGCAAAGAACTTCTAAGATCGGTGATTATAGGTACAACCAGAAGACTGGAAATCATGAAATAACTGTTAATGGAAATCTTAATATTTACAGTTTTCTGATTACCTTTCTCCACGAGGTAGCCCACCTGGTACAGTACAGAAAATATCAGAATAACAGACCTCCTCATGGTATCGCCTGGAAAAATATATTTCAGGAACTGATGATACCGGTTTTAAATGAAGACATATTTCCTCCTGATGTTCTGGAGCGTCTGAAAAAGCACATGAAGAACCCCAAGGCATCCAGCCAGAGCGATCCAGTACTATCAAAACTTCTCAGACAATATGACCGTCACATTCCAGGTGAGAATTTATACCTGGAAGAACTAAGTGAAGGGGCAATGTTTAGTCTGGATGGCCGAGTTTATACTAAAATCAAAAAAAGAAGAACCAGGTCTTTATGCAGGGAAAGTAAAACGGGCAGGAAGTTTCTTATCTCTGAAATCGCTCAGGTTAAAAAATTACAATAGAATAATTGAGAATTAGCTGAGAAGGCCTGGTTTATGGTGTAAAGTAATTCGCCCAGTAATGATTATTCCTTAGAGTTAATTCTCCGGAAAATAAAGCATTACTGAATGAATTTAAAATAAAAGATTAGAGACGGAATCTCTTTCTCCTGTAACTTTAATTAAAATTTAATCCTTACACCTAAATTGGAGTAAAAAGATCGGTATTTTCCAATATCAAAATCAGTAACACTGGACACATCTGTCAATGACCATTCATATTTGACATCCAGGAAAAAGATCCACAGATCCAATCCGGCACCAGCAAACAATCCCCAAGTGGGACTTTTAAAATCATCTTTATTTGCACCTTCCGCATCAACTCCTGTAACGAAAAATGCTGATCCCCCACCTAGAATACGGAGTGCGGCTAGGCTTTCCTCATTGCCAAGAAGATGATACCCAACCGCAACAGGGATCCGTATTCCGGACATATCCAATTTTAGTTCTTCAACTGAAGTCCCCTCTTCAACAAATTGAGTACTTTTTTTAACATAAAAAATACCGGGATCAATATAGAATTTTTCACCAATGAGCACACTGGCCCCCACCTGATATCCAACCTGTCCCGTTGCATTCCCGTTATCAGGGTCCTTGGATACATTTGAAACATTGATGCCAATGGCAGGCTTCAATTCTACCTGGCTATATGCTGCAATAGCCATAAATAAGACAATTAGAATTAGGGTAAACTTTTTCATAATGTGATTTTGGTTAAAGAAATTTTACTAAAAACACTATTTAAAACTGGCCAGCATCTATTTTGTTTAAAAACATAATTTCAACGTTTAATAAATTAATGGCAAGTCAGAAAAATACGTAGACCAACAATGTATTGTTGTGAAAATGAGGTTTGATAAAATAGCCTATTGGGGTCTTTCCAACCTTCTTTCAATAAAGCCGGATATCCTGTTAAAAAGTACTAGCGGGTTTAAGGTTCTCCAATTGTCGAACTGCAGGGTGCCTCCGTAATTGATATAAAAATCCAGGTTATATTTTTTCCATTCATCAAGGATATGGTCACGAAAATTAAGAGCCGCTATCCATCCATCTTCAATATCCTCAAACCATTCCTCATAATAGCAATCGTCGGAACCATGGAAATTATAAACATGCTCACCTATCAATATGTATTTATTTATTCCAAAAGAACTCAAGTGGTCTATTACGTTTCTTTTTAGGAACATAATGTCATTGTTTATTGCATCGTTCCATTCACCAATAAACTCAATGACACAAAACTTCATCTCGTAGGAAACAAACAGGATTTTCAGGTAGAGGGTTTCTGTTCCTATATAATCCCAGGCGGGATCAATGTAATAATTATAAATGACATCACTGTATTGATCATAATTATACTCTTTTCCATAAAAAGGAGAACGTTCATCTTTTGACGAATCATATAAACTCATCCACCGGTAATACGGCTCTATCTCATGCATTTTCCTTCATTAAATAACCCACTTTCTTAAATTTGTTAAAAACCCAATCCTGATGTGGGGCTTCTTTCAGTTCCTTTGTAAGGTCCTGACCTGACCAATGTTCATAGTGTTTCCCATTAACCCAGCGATCTGAATCAGTAAGGTCGTAAATGACCCCTTTATATGCACACCAGACTTCCTCCTTATCCTGTCCATTTCTTAAGGCGAGCTGATGCTTAGAATACTTTTTCATTTTCCTAAAATAAAAACAAATTGATGAATTATCATTTATGCTTTATGTTATATACTGCATATCATTATACTTGATCGCTTAAGATAAATTGCAAGCTGTAAAATTAATTGAGATTTTTGGAATTTTTTTTATCGAAGTCTTTAATTTCTTCCTAATTTGGTCAGCACTTTAAAAAGTTCATATTAAAAAAGAATCTGATTTAACAATTTAAACAAGATATTATGCATTTTGAAAAAGGAGTGAAATCAACATTGGTAAAAGGTATTGATTATGTTGACGGAGGAGTGGCCAGCAAGCAGGTTATCAAGAACAAAGGAGGAAGCATTACACTATTCGCATTTTCGAAAGGCGAAGGATTAAGCGAGCACACAGCACCTTTCGATGCATTTGTAAATGTTCTTGAAGGAGTGGCAGAAATCCTTATAGATAAGAAACCGCATACCTTAAAGGCAGGTGAAATGATCATAATGCCTGCAGATATACCACATGCATTGAATGCAACAACAGATTTTAAAATGCTTTTGGTAATGATCAAACCAGAAATAAAATAAAACAAAGATCAAAAGTTATTTTCACCCCCTGAATAAAAATATTCTTGGATAATCTTAGATCTTCAAAGCTTGCTTTCAAACTGGGAATAGGAAGTTTGCTTATTGCCGGCATCATAGGGTTAATGCTCAGGTGGCATTATTTGAATCCCATTCCAGGTTACCTTCATAAAAACTGGCTTCATGCACATTCTCACATTACCTTCCTAGGCTGGGTATTTTTGGGTTTAATTGCTCTTATAAACTACTTTTTCAGGAATGAAGAAAATTTCCCTCATAAGAACTTCATTTTTCTGATATGGCTTACTGTAATTGCGAATATTGGCATGTTAATCTCTTTTCCGATTCAGGGTTATGGGGCGGTTTCTATCTTTTTCTCTGCCTTTCACATGGTTTTAGGTATTTATGCTTTCATATTATATAACAAAGTTTTCAAAAGCCATAATTCCTTTGGGATACAGCTGCTCAGATCTGCCTTTGTTTTTATGATAATTTCTGGATTAGGTCCACTAGCTCTTGGACCAATTATTGCCCTTGGATACAGAGATACATTCTGGTATGAATTTGCGGTATATTTTTATTTGCACTTCCAATATAATGGCTGGTTTTCATTGGCAATTTTTGGAATTATTCTTCTTTCCCTGGGCACCATTAAAATATCAAGGATCTGGCTATATATCATCAATATATCTATTGTATTGACTTATCTTTTATCTACTCTTGGGATTCGCCCTCCCACCTGGGTATATTATCTCGGTGGCTTTGGGGCTTTTCTTCAGATAATTCCTTTTATATACCTGTTGATCCTGCTATTGAAAAATTATAAACTGATACTCCCTGCATCAAGACCTTTTACGAACGCCCTACTCCTGATCTCCCTGATGGCATTTGAGACGAAACTGTATTTGCAGTTTTTCTCCTCCATTCCTTCTATTGCAGATTGGGCTTTACACAGTAAAAATATCGTTATAGCATATCTGCATTTTGTACTGCTGGGATTTGTATCAACTTTTCTGATAGCATGGTGGAATAAATTGATATACGAGGAAGATAACATATCTTTTACTTTGGGGACGTATTTTTACATTATAGGTCTTGCAGCGATTGAATTTACATTGTTGTTCTATGCAATTGGGATTTTTGAGGGCTATCTTCTACCCTATCGCTTACTATTGGTTTTCTCGATCGTACTGACAACCGGTATCCTCATATATTTCAAAACATTTATAACGAGGAGAAAAGAAACCTAGATATAATGCAGAAAATTTTATTTTATTTTTCTGGGATGATTGAAATATAGCACATCAAGCACCTTTTTGAAATCAATTTTAACAGAGTTTCGTTAAATCACTCCGGCAATCTGGCACTAAGGTTTTCAACTAGTTGATCCGGCTTAACTAACAGGCTTTTTATAAATTCGTAAGCGGATTCCAGGTTTGTCTGTGCTTTTTCTGACAGCCCTTCCTGAAGTTGAAACTCATATCCTTTGATATGTAACAAATATGTCTCAGGTGTATAATTGTATATTTTATTACAAAGGTTCAAGACAAAAGAAGGAGATGCCGAATGCATAGTATAGTTTACTTTATCAGATGGTTCAACCCGAGTAACAATAAAGTCATCTATTTCTTCAATCGAAGCATCAATGAAAATAACGATATCATAATCCCGGATAGTATAGGCGTCCTCAATATTGAGTTGGTAATTGGAATCAATAGATATGTTTTTAATCTCATTCTTAATTATCCATTTTTCAACCAAATCTACTAAAATCGGTCCCAAACCATCATCCTTCCTGCCGGGATTACCATATCCATATAACAATATGTCTAACTTTTTGACCATTTATTCAGATCTTAGAACATCAATTACTTCTTCATCTGAATTATACAAAGTAATCTCTAAAGGCATTTTCCCAAGTGCATGTGTAGCACAGCTCAGGCATGGATCATAAGCACGTATGGCTGTTTCAACTGCATTCATCATTCCTTCTGTAATTTTTTCATGCCCATTCATATGGGATTTTGCCACCAGTTCCACCGCCCTGTTCATAGGGGTATTATTATTAGTAGTCGAAACAATTAGATTGGCCATTTCTATCTGATCGTCCTTGTTGATCCGGTAATGGTGGAACAAGGTTCCCCGGGGTGCTTCAATTAATCCTACACCTTCTATAGTCTTATTGCCTTTTCTTACCAATTCTCCTTCAAGAATATCCGGATCATTTAGTAATTCCTTGATCATTTCAGCAGCATGAAGTGTCTCGATCAACCTTGCCCAATGCATGTGCATCGACATATTATTAGGTTTCCCATTGGTATAGGCCTTAAAGATCTCAAACTCTTTTTGTGCTAAAGGACTTGGTATGAAGTCGCATGTATTCAACCTTGCCAAAGGCCCTACGGTATACCAACCATCTTTATTACCCAATGAACGAAGGTAAGGGAACTTCATATAGCTCCAGGATTTGACTTCTTCTGCTATATAATCCAGATAATCCTGATAATCCACATCATGTAGGATCTTGTTGCCATCCGTATCGACCGCCCGGATAACCCCATGATATATGTCCAGTGCCCCATCCTTCCTGACCAGGCTGAGATGGCTGGAAGGAAATTTTGCAAAATTATCAATAAGGTCTTTATTGTTTTTATGATAATCTTTGAACAGTTCAAGCGCTCCCTGGGCCCAGGCAATCATTTGATCGACGTTTAAAGGATCCTTTCCGATAAGGAATTTCATTTTTTCCTCAATGGAAAGACGTTTATTGATACCTCCGGGTATGGCGCCCGTGCCATGGATCTTTTTCCCGGCTGTAGCCTCGATGATCTCCTGGCCAAATTTTCTCATCATTACACCCTGGACAGCCAGGTCTCTAAAATCTTTTGCTACTTCAAGCACGTTTCTCTTGCTTGGTTCGGCATAAATACCGAACAGCAGATCGGGGGATGCAAGGTGAAAAAAATGCAGGGAGTGCGACTGGAAAAACTGACCATAATGCATCAGTCTCCTCATTTTCTCTGCAGTGGGCGACAAATTATCTGGTCCAACCCCAACAATTACATCCAATGCTTTGGCAGCAGCCAGGTGATGACTCACCGGGCAAATGCCACATAATCTCTGTACCAATACAGGTGCTTCCCAGTAGGGCCTCCCCTGTATAAATCTTTCAAATCCCCTAAATTCAACAATATGTAATCTGGTTTGGACAACGTTATTTTCGTCGTCCAAATGTATGGTAACTTTTCCGTGTCCTTCAACACGAGTTACGGGTTCTATGGTTAATTTCTGTCCCATTATAAGTGTTTTAGTCGTATTTAAATGCTTCGTAAGGAACCTTTAAATCCTTACCTGTAATAAGTGCAACCAATGCCTCGTAGATCATATCAGCGCAAGGAGGGCAACCCGGAAGGTGGAAATCAATTTTCACAACTTCATGACATGGGTACACCTTATCTAAAATTAGAGGCAATTCCTCATCATTCGGTATGATACGCTCTTCACTGTTCTCAACACTTGGCCCATCCAGATAAGCTTCTTCAAGACATTCCCGCAATGGAATATTATTTCTTAATGCTGGTAATCCACCCATAATGGCACACTCACCAACAGAGATTAGAATTTTACAATTTTCTCTGAAATCTTTAAGAACATGGATGTTTTCACTATTACAAACTCCCCCTTCAATCAATCCTACATCACATTTTTTAGTAAATTTTTTAATGTCATTGATAGGTGATTTATTGAATTCAACAAGTTCAGCCAGTTCAAGTATCCTTTCATCGATATCTAGAAGTGACATGTGGCATCCAAAACACCCGGCCAATGAAGTCGTCGCTATTATAGGCTTGCTCATATATCTCTGATTTATATTGTAGTTGCTTTAATTTCTTCTATATCGGACCCAATAGGATCTTTATCAAATTTTCTTTCCCCAATTGGAACAATAAATCCAATTTCCTTCTTTAATATGGCCCCTACCGGACAAATATCCATAGCTTCCTGGGCCATTTCGTCAGTCATATTTTCGGATAACTTAGTGTCAATATTTATCACAACCTTATGCCCTCTTCGCTTAAAGGCAAAGATACTTCTGCCTTCCTCATCCTTAATTCCGCGGATGCACCGCTTACAAAGAATACATCGATTATGGTCCTTTATCAATTTAATATTAGAGGCTTCTATATCTCTGTCAGGAAATTGATATGGAAATCGAGGTGCCGGAATATTGTACTTATAAGCGAGTGCCTGTAGATCGCAATTGCCACTTTTCTCACAATATGGGCAATAATGATTTCCTTCAACCAGCAATAATTCAATGATCGATTTTCGAATATCGATGATATCCTCCGTATTGTTTTCGATTTCCATGCCTTCGGCTACTGGCGTGGTGCAGGCGGTCATTAATTTCCCATTTACTTTAACGTTACAAACCCTGCATGAACCTCTGGGTTTTAATCCCGGAAGATTACATAATGTTGGAATGTATTTTTTATTTGCAGTAGCTGCATCAAGTATGGTCTGGCCTTTTTCCGCCATACATATTACTCCGTCAATTGTAAAGTTTAATACTTTCGACATATTCTATTCCAGTTTAAAAAAGTTAAAATGATTTTCTACCTGTTATTTCAAATGAATCCTTTAAAGCTGCATGAATATCGAATCCCTCATCGAATGTCTTATTCTTCTGGATCCTTGCATCATATAGTTCCGGAAAATTCCTCAGAGTAGTAAGAATCGGATTTAAAGCCGTTTGTCCTAAGCCGCATCGGTTTCCTTTCATAATATGACGCCATGCATACAGATCATCAAGATCTTTTTGTACACCCCTTCCATTGAGTATCTTTTTTAGCTTATCCCTGTAGATCACACTCAGTGATCGGCAAGGAGTACATGATCCGCAGGATTCTTCAACAAAGAAGTCCATAAAGTTCAGGACAACGTCTTTCAGGAGATCTCGCTGTTTGCCTATGATGATCAATGATCCACCAGTGGCAAGGTCCTCATAACCCAGGATCCTGTTAAAATCATAAGGAGCGATACATCGGCCTGACGGACCACCTACCTGAACAGCCTGAACTTCTCCCATGGTACCAACGAGGTCAAGTATATCATTTACGCTGAAACCCCATTCTACTTCATATATTCCAGCGTGAAGACAATCCCCAGAAACACTCAAGACTTTAGTGCCGGTCGACTCATGAGTTCCAAATGAACGATACCACTCACCTCCATGATTTATGATCTGGGTTACAGCTGATAGCGTTTCTACATTATTAACTATTGTGGGTTGGTTCAAATATCCTTTTTCAACAGGGAAAGGGGGGCGGTCACGTGGTTCCCCGCGTTTTCCTTCTGCTGATTCAATAAGTGCCGACTCTTCCCCGCATACATATGCTCCAGCTCCAAATTGAATTCTGACGTTAAAATTGAATCCTTTTTTCTTGCAAATATCCTCGCCTAAAAAATTATTATCCCTGGCTTCCTTTAACACACTTTCAAGGTATTCCTTAAGGTATTTGTATTCATATCTTAAATATATTATTCCCTCTTCAGCCCCAACAGCGTATCCTGCAATGGCCATACCTTCCAATAACCTTTTAGGCCTTTCTGTAATAAGAACACGGTCTTTAAAGGTACCTGGTTCACCTTCATCTGCATTACAAAATATATATTTCCTGTCTCCGGGTGCTTTCCTGCAAAACTCCCACTTAAGACCCGTTGGGAATCCTGCACCGCCCCTGCCTCGGATATTCGACAATTTCACCTCATCGATAACCTCTTCCGGTGACATTTTAAGTATTTTTTTTAAGGCACTGCCATATTCGGTTACAGGTGACAATATAGGCCCCATCTTCCTGATATTGTTACTTACAACGGATTTGATTAACGGATTGCTGTTCGCACCATCACCATAACTTGCAACATACATTTCTTCTACATCTCTTCCTTCTTTAATGTCTTGAATGATCTCACGGGCCCTGAATTTAGTAAGGCGTGTAAAAACCATTCCATTAATGATGGCTGCTGGTTCCTGGTCGTTCATACCTATACATGAGGTATAAAATAAACCGACCTGACCATCCTTGGAGACTTCCCCAAACTTACATCCGGCTTCCTCTTCAAACACTTTGGCCACATCACCACAACCCATCATATTGGCTACAGCACTGTTGTTCAGATAAATATTGTACTTACCTAGGGGGGTCATGGAAAAGAAATGGTAAAACGAAATGGTTTGTTCAACATCAACATGCGAAATATTCAGATCATCTGATATGATATCAATAGCTTCAGGTGGTATATACCCTAAAGCATCCTGAGTATCGATCAGGATATCCATTAACCGGGTTTCATCGTTATTATACTTCGCAATTATGGACCTGACATCCTTTTTCATAAAAATAACTTTAGGTTGAAAAATATTTTACAGTTATCATTTTTTAGATATTGTGAATATCAGGTTTTCAATCTCATTCCCAATATTCACATTATTTATCGCTACTTTAAGGCTTTTTAAATTCATAGAAGTAAAGTTCAGAATTCCTTTGATCCCACCAGCTTCTAACATATCAAGGCAACCCATAGCAGCATTCTCAGGTACCGTCAAAATAGCGAGCTTTATATTATTATTTTTAAGAAATTCTGTCATTTCCTTGATGTGGAAGATCGGAATTTCAGTCTGTTCTTCAATCTTTTCAGGATCTGTGTCGAAGCCAGCCGCTACAATAATTCCCTCCTTTTTAAATCTTGGGAAATGCATTAATGCTTGTCCAATTCTACCCGCGCCTACAATTATGATCTTATGTTTCTTGTCAATACCCAGAACCTCATTGATCTTAACAAGTACTGTTTCAATGGTATATCCGCCTTTTTGAGCTCCCCGGATGCCGAATTCTCTGAAATCCTTACGTACCAGTGATGGCGATATATCTAGCGTGTCTGCAAGATTATCAGAAAACACTTTAACAAAACCTATAGACTTAAGCCTGTTCAGAAGGTTCTTATAATTTAATAGCCGGTAAACTTTGTCATCTGCGCCCATTTTTACTTAAATTATTATGTTACAAAAATAACATATTTAATACCATAATGCGGTATTTAGTCTTTAATTTTATTTATCAAGTTAAAAAATTATAGCACATATTGTGACAATTACTATTGATATTTAAGAGAGTCTATCCCTTCGTGCCACGTATTGCAAATTTCAAATATAATTTTTTTCCCTTTTTAATTCATTACGTTCATTAAACATAGCCGATCATAATCCAATTTTCTTGTCACGAATTTTTAATTAGATTTTATTAGAAATCAGGGCACTTCCATGAGGATCGTAAATAAAATTGAACCGATACATTTGTTTATGATTTTATTTTTAATAAATTATTGAGCCATTTTCTTAACAAAAATTTATACTATGAGAAAGATCACTACCCAATTAATGAATTTACTTTTCATCTTCTGTCTCCTTTCCCCACCCATAAATGTATCTGCTCAATCAGAAGGGGGATCAGCAAAATCTTATTCTGAACCTTTTAATATGAATAATCCATTCGAGATGGACCTCATCTTTGATGTTAAGGGTTTTATAAAAGCGAAAGATACTGAGGAGTATTCTGATGCTAAAATTGCTTACAAGAACTTTGCCGGTGATTCCGTTCATAGAAATGTCAAGATAAGGGCCAGAGGTAATGTCAGGAAAAGGATCTGTTACCTGCCACCGATACGAATTCATTTTGATGATGAAGATTACCAGGTAGATCTTTTTGACTCCTTTGGGAAAGTCAAACTGGTATCTACCTGTAAGGTAGCCTCCAATCAAGAACAATTTTTAATAAAGGAGTATTTATCATACAAGATCTATGAAACTATAACAGATATTAGTTTCAAGACATACTACATGAAAATTAACTTTATTGACAGCCAGGGAAAAAAGAAACCATTTACCAGTTATTCTTTTATTCTTGAGGACATCGATGACCTTGCAGAAAGGAATAATGCTATAGAAGTGGAAAACATGGGGCTTTTAGAATCACAACTTGACGAACAGACAATGGATCTGTTTTCAATGTATCAATATCTGATAAGCAATGTCGATTGGCATATACCGAGTATGCACAATGTCAAACTTATCAAGAGTAATGACCATAGAAAACCCTTACCGATGCCGGTACCTTATGATCTTGATTATTGCGGAATTGTCAATACAAATTACGCAATTCCTCAGCCCAGGGTCCCGATTGAATCCCTAACAGACAGGTATTGGATTGGCAACTGCCTTACAGATGAAGAATTTTCTTCTACATGTGCACCATTCCTGGAAAATAAAGATGAGATCATTAATATATTTGAAGCATGTGAATCCCTGGATAAGATACATAAGAAAACAGCAGTAAGATTTATCACGCAATTTTACAATATTATTGAAAAGGATCAACAGCAGGCAATGAGAACTATATTAAAAGATTGTAATCAATAAATCCGGAATACTTACAAGCCCAAAAACTGTATACCTATCCCGCTGAGGAAAATAAATGCACCGGCAATGGCATGACTGAAGCGTTCCATCTTTCCAAACTGAACCAGTTTCAAACCAGTGGTGGACAAATATACAATCCCTGTCATGGTCAGGATCGTAGTAAGGGAAAAGGCGGTTATCACAAGGACCAGCCCAATAATACTCCCTTCAGAGGCAGGAAATATTAGGATGGGAATAAGTGGTTCGCATGGTCCGAAAACAAAAATGATAAATAATATCCAGGGTGTAATATTTTTCCCTTTTGCGCCTTCATGTACGTGTTTATGGTCTCCTGAATGAACATGTACATGCTTATGCACACTTCCGTCGATATGCTTGTGCCAGTGTATATGAGGCTTATTATGGTAAGCCCGAAAAATACCCCAGGCAAAATAAATTCCCCCAAATATGATTAGAAGCCATGCAGCTATATTTCCTCTGGAACTCTCAAAAAGCTCAATACTATATAAACTCCAACCGAAAAACACTCCTAACAGACCGAGGATAATTGATCCTCCCACATGTCCCAATCCGCATAATACTGTTATAAACATGGTTCTTATTGTGGACCAGTTGCGGGATTTTGACAACATGATAAAAGGTAAATAATGATCAGGACCAAGCAACGTATGAAAAAAACCTATTGAAGCAGCGCTAATCAATAAAACGAATAAAGATTCCTCCATTAGAGTTCAATTAAAAAGTAATATAAATTTAAGACTTTATGGATAAAAGCAAGCATCAAATCTATTAAATTGAATAGACTGTTCTATAAGAAGATAAAAATCCGGGTGCGGAAGAATGCCAATTAGAAAATGCTGACATCCAAATAATACAAACCTGGACGTTTTGAGGGAATTAAGACCTCAGATCCTATAAAACAGTCTATTTATTATTGATTATTTATTACTTAAAATCTCCAGTTAAAATTTCACTCTGCTCACTTATAATATTATAAGCTTCAGTTTTATTTTTACTTTGTTCTTCAAGAATCATCTTATCTTCTACTTCACTTGTATTTATTGAAGTTGTGATAGCAATTGAAGGTGCAATAACCAGTGCAATAACTGACATCAGCTTTAAGAGGATGTTCAATGAAGGTCCGGATGTATCCTTGAATGGATCACCGACTGTATCTCCGACCACAGCAGCTTTATGCGGCTCGGAGCCTTTGGAATACTTTTCACCATCTATTTCAATACCTTCTTCAAACATCTTTTTCGCATTATCCCATGCTCCTCCGGCATTGGATTGGAAAATGGCCATCAATACACCGGTAACTGTTACACCAGCCAGAAGGCCACCCAGCATTTCCGGGCCGCCGACAAATCCAACAAATGCAGGTGTTAAGATCGCGACAAGACCTGGTAGGATCATCTTTTTAATGGATGCCTCAGTAGAAATCGCGACACATTTATCATACTCAGCGGCTCCATCAGCTGCATGGATTATCTTCATATCTTCTTCAGTTGCATCTTCCAGGTTAGAATCATACTTCTTCATGATCGCCAATGCTGCTGTTAGCGCAGGAATAGATGTAAATTGCCGTCTTACTTCCTGGATCATAGCCATGGCTGCCTGTCCAACAGCTTTCATAGCCATAGATGAGAATACAAATGGCAGCATGCCACCAACAAACAACCCGGCCATAACAGATGGTTTGGAGATATTAATAGAAGTAATATTAGCCTGTTGCATAAATGCTGAGAACAGGGCCAATGCCGTCAAGGCAGCTGATCCAATTGCGAATCCTTTACCTATAGCTGCTGTAGTGTTCCCAACAGCATCAAGCTTATCCGTTCTTTCTCTTACTTCTTTTGGCAATTCAGCCATTTCAGCAATTCCTCCCGCATTATCACTGATAGGACCATAAGCGTCAACCGCTAACTGAATACCAGTATTTGCGAGCATGCCGACAGCTGCTATAGCGATTCCATATAATCCGGCAACAGAAAAAGAAATCAGGATGGCTGCAGCAATTAAAAGAATTGGAATAGCCGTCGACATCATCCCTACACTTAATCCTGCAATGATATTTGTTGCAGGGCCTGTCAGTGACTGACGTGCAATATTTTTTACAGGCCTTGTTCCAGTGGCTGTATAATATTCAGTGATTTTACCAATACCAAGACCGGCAGCCAGGCCAGCAAGCGTAGCAAAAAATACACCCAGAGAAGTATAGGTTTTACCACTTGCAGCTACCCATGATTCCGGCATCATAGCATTAATGATGAAATACATGAGGATCACCATCAGGATTGAAGAACCAAATTCACCTACATTCAAGGCAGATTGTGGATCCCCTCCTTCTTTAACCCTCACAAAGAATGTTCCTATAATAGATACCACTATACCAACAGCAGCAAGAGTTAAAGGCAATAAGATAGCCCCTAATCCATTGAAATAACTACCAAACTCAGGTAAGGTTACGAAAGCTGTCCCTAGAACCATGGTTCCAATAATAGATCCAACATATGATTCGAACAGGTCCGCTCCCATTCCGGCAACATCGCCGACATTGTCACCAACGTTATCAGCAATAGTAGCTGGATTTAAGGGATGGTCTTCCGGAATACCCGCTTCAACCTTACCAACAAGGTCAGCTCCTACATCGGCAGCTTTAGTATAAATACCTCCACCGACACGTGCAAATAATGCAATTGAAGATGCACCAAGTGAGAATCCTGCAAGTACATTCAAAACCTTGGCAATATCCCAATCTGCTCCTATATAATTATTATACAAAAGAAAAAGGCTGCTCAAACCAAGGACGCCCAATCCAACAACACCTAATCCCATTACAGATCCACCTGCGAATGCAACTTCAAGCGCTTTACCAAGAGAGGTTCTTGCCGCATTTGTAGTCCTTACATTTGCTTTCGTAGCCACTTTCATCCCAATATAACCTGCTAATCCGGAACATAGAGCACCTACAACAAAGGACAATGCAACTAATGCACTGGATTCAACTTCAAAAGCTCCCTTTATCCCCAACACTACCGCAAGCGCGACAACAAAAATAGAGAGGATCTTATATTCGGCTTTAAGAAATGCCATTGCACCAACGGCTATGTGTTGTGAAATTTTTGCCATCTTTTCCGTCCCAACTTCCTTCTTCGAAACATATGACGACCGCCAAAAGACAAATATTAAAGCTAACACTCCAAAAAGAGGCAGAATAAATACTAAATTTTCCATATATAAATTAGATTTTAATTATGTAATAGTTTGTTAATACAAAAAAAAATTATGTAAAAAAATGAATTCAAAGAATTTTCGTAATCCTCTTACGATGAGCTTGTTGTAAAGCGACTGCAATATTACTGATAAACGCGAAACTATGCCAAAAAATTCAGCTCTTTCGATGGACTAAATTTCAATAAAAAATATATTATAATGATTTCCTATCAGTTAAAAATGTTAATGTAACCGACTAGTCTTTGAAGTACTTCCGCAATTTCAGCTGTAAATGGGTTTTCCAAACCTCTTCCAATAACATAAATTGAGAAAACCCCATATAAGCCGAGGAGAAAAACAGCATGCACAAGTCTGATCCTTTTTGAAAACACATATACCGAAACAGCCAAGACGGTCAAAATCAGGAGCAACATTCTGAGTTCACTACTCATTTCAATGATTTCCTGATGCATATGAATAGGTCCATGGATTAAAGTAAATAAGAAAAGTGGAAATCCAAGGGCAAAGCATATATCAAAGATATTGCTCCCAAGCGCATTTGAAATTGCATCGTCATAATTGCCTTTCCTTGCATCATTCATAGATATAATTGTATCCGGTACACTTGAAGCAGCGGAAGCCAGAATTACAGCTACAAACATGATAGGGATATCAAGGCCATTGAAGGTTCCTAAATATGGTATTTCATATTGATCACTCCCTATCCATTCACAAGATAACACCAATACAAAACAAACAAATGCAATTGCCATGGTTGAGATGATCAGTAAAGGCCAGGCATTCAAAGTACTTATCTTCTTTTTCCCCAATACCACCCTTCTCAGGTCAAAAGTCATAATAGCTGACCATAATGGGATCTGTTTATACTCTATTTCAATTAATTCCCTTTTTCTCTGTTCCCGTTCATCATGGCCCCTCCTTTCCATAGCAAAAATCATATAGGTCAGGTATACAAAATATATGATCATAAGAAACAATCCATGCCACCAGTCAATCGATTGTCCACTGATGATCATGATAAATAAAATTTCCGCTATAATTAAAGCTAAGCCATCCCTGCGAACAACCTTTCCTGAGACATTAATATTCCTTGCGATCCCAATAAAAATAACAACCAGGATTACTGCGGCAGGAATGATCATGCTATTGAAAATGGCACTTCCTGCAGTGGTACCAATACCACCGGAGAAACCATCCACATCCTTCAGATAAAATAAAAAGAAAAGAGAAGTAAAAAGTTCAGGCAAAGAACTTCCAATTGCATTTATGGTAGCCCCACGGACACCATCGGACAGGTTTCTTCCAATAAAATCCGAAGCTATGGCGAATCCATCACTGGCACGCCAAATAATAACACAACATAGAATAACTAATACAAGTGGTATTAAAATACCCATATGGATCCCTTAATCAATATTGAATATAAAACTCCCCGTATCAAAACTAATTTTTTTTTGTCTAATATACTCGTAATCATACATAAAAAATCCAATATAATCTTATTTAAGTCTAAAAATTGCCCAGATATGATTAAAAAGTAAACATCTCCTAATTTTTTTTAAAATGCAATAAGGGTAATCCCTTTTCTGATTGTCTTCATTCAAAAAAAAACAATATGGAGGCAAAAATAATTACAATTTTAATGATCACAATCATGTGCTGGAACAACCCGGCCCGCAGTGTAGAAAACCAGCAGACGATCCTTAATGGCTCGAACTTAAACAAGGGTAAAGTATCAGAAAAGTTAGTAAAACTTAATACTTACGATAATCCGGATAATAGAGATAGTGGGGGAAATGGAATGGAAACATTGTCAGGAGGAAATCCACATTCAGGGGGGTATGGTGCCCTATTCTTCAAGGGATCAAGTTTCAACGGAACTTCCATTGCGATGATGGGTATCCGGGGTGCGTGGGTAGTAAACAGATCCTTTGGCCTTGGCATCGATCTTAATGGATTGCTGCCCATTTCAAAATATGATGATGTAGATCCAGTGGAGATAAGAAAAGCAATTTTGGTGGGTGGATACGGTGGACTTCTCCTTGAACCGATTGTCTGGTCGAAAAAGCTGGTTCATGTAACATTTCCTATATCATTTGGCGCGGGATGGCTTGGATATGTAGAAGACTGGGAAAACGATCAATATTACAGTAGTGGAGATTTATTGGACAACGATGTTTTCTGGTATATCGAACCAGGTATTTGTGCTGAGGTAAATGTAACAAATTATTTCAGGATTGATGTAGGTATATCAAAACGCTTCACCCAGGATCTGAGTTTATATAATACCCCATCCGATGCTTTTGATAAACTGAATTATTCTTTGACACTTAAATTCGGTGGCTTTTAGTTCTCAGTTAATTCTATAAAATTGACAAATGCGGCAAGATTGTTTATGCAAATAAAAAACAGGTTTTAAAACCTGTTTTTTTATTATTCCGCCCAAGCGGTTCATTTTTCTTGATTTATTTCCGAACTTGATTACACGTATTCGATGTAAACATTTTTAAATCAATAAAACTAAAATTATGGACCGAAGAGAATTAATTAAAGGAGTCGGCCTCACCACAGCGACTGGTGCACTGGGATTGTGGAATGTGCCAGCGAAATCACAGGAAACTGAGGGTGCAGGAATAAATAGCATGCCTTCTGTAAAGATCACAAAAGTCAAATCCATTGTAACCTGCCCACATGGGATAGAATTGATCGTTGTCAAAGTCGAAACCGACCAACCGGGATTATACGGATATGGATGTGCCACATTCCGCCAGAGAGCACATGCTGTGGTTTCAGCAATCGACAAATACCTTGATGATTTCTGCCGCGGCAAAAGCGTGGAAAACATCGAAGACATCTGGCAAACAACTTATGTCAGTTCATATTGGCGAAACGGACCGGTATTGAATAATGCACTTAGCGGCCTCGACCAGGCATTATGGGATATAAAAGGGAAAATGGCAGGGATGCCTGTTTATCAGTTACTAGGCGGCAAATGCAGGTTTGCTGTTGATTGCTACTCACATGCTAATGGAAGATCACCTGAGGAATTAGTAGATAGCGTTGAGAAAATTAAAGAGAAAGGTTTCAGGCACATAAGAATTCAACTGGGAGGATACGGCGCTACTCATATGGCGGATACGGCTGATTTTAAAGATGCCGGATTTGGGAAGCAAGAGGATAATTATATGAATCAGCAGACCTATCTCAAAATGATACCCGTAATTTTCGAAACGGTAAGGGAAAAATTTGGCGAAGATCTTGAATTACTTCATGACATCCATGAACGTGTACAACCTATGGATGCAATTAGGCTCATTAAAAATCTTGAGGAATATCGCCCGTTTTTTATCGAAGATCCTTTTTCTCCTGAAAATAATGGTTATTTCGAACTATTGCGACAACACACGCTGACACCGATTGCTATGGGTGAATTATTTAATAATCCACATGAATGGCTGGAACCTATGTCTAAAAAATTGTTCGACTTTATCAGGATCCACATCAGTCAGATAGGGGGTATAACCCCTGCTATGAAAGTAGCAAGACTTGGAGAATGGTTTAATGTCAGAACCGCTTGGCATGGCCCCGGAGATGTTTCGCCCATAGGGCATGCTGCAAATGCACATATTGATCTTGCAGTATGGAATTTTGGCATTCAGGAAGCTGTTAATTTCTCAGATAAATTAAGAGATATATTCCCTGGTGCTCCATATATGGACAATGGTTATATGCATATTAATGAAGCCCCAGGATTAGGTGTGGATGTTAATGAAAAGGAAGCGGCCAAATACCCATTGCCAGAGAAATTCAATTATAACTGGACCCAGGTTAGAATGAAAGATGGCACACCTATAAGACCCTAAATATAAAAATATACCTGCAAAGCACTAAATTGAATTATAAACCTTTGCGCCAGTTTTTAGATCCCGTTAGAAAGCGGGATTTTTTTAATATTACGGGTTACCATTTTATGGTATTATCATTAAAAATACCAACAACTTGAAGAACCATGAAAAAATACTGGTCATTACTTATTCCTTTAACTTTAATGAGTTTGAATTTCCTCGGATTAATATTATATGCTCAACCAATGCGGATTGATCAGGATGTTTCCAGGTACCCTCACATCTCATACAGCAAAATCGCAGATATTCTTGGTGAGGTATATGTGTTGTCAAATCCACTAAATGATCCAAATGAATTAATGGCTTATGTTCAAAGCAAGTCAGAGTACTTTGGTCACAATGGAATTATTACCCTTGCCGCACGAGATCTGGGAAACTGGATCATGGCAAACAACGTTATGGGCCTTGAGGAAGATTGTTTAGCTAAAATTGAAAAACGACTCAGGCGTGATGATCTTTCCCGTGAATATGCATCTCAATTGTTAAGTGAAATAAAAAAGAATAAATTCAACTGCAAAGCTATCGCAGCAGAACTTATATGGTTATCCGAAAATCTTCCCAAACTGGCCACAGGAAACTTAAAAGACTACCTATACTCTGGAACAGATCTTCGAATGCAAATGAAAAATGTTTTGCCTTTATATGAAGCTATGCATATCTCGGATCCCGAGATTGCAGAAATAATACTTCAAGACAAGAATTGTTACCAGCAGAAAATAGCTGACCAGATACAACTGATGGCCTTGATATCAACATCAAATAATTAATGTGCTAAAAGACGAAATCCCCTGTTAGAATAGCCGCACTTTCTCTTCTCTTACATCCTTTCCCTGATCCCGGGAAAGGATGTTATTTGTCTAGCCTGAATTTAATTTTATTCTGAGCGATCTTGACGGCCTCATAGGCATTTACTATTCCTCCTGTTACTGACAGGGTTGGGAATTCTACAAGTTCTTTAGTCCCGGGCAGGTAAACTTCTCCTTCAAAATTTTGGACGGATTCCAGAATCACTTCTTTGACTTCATTTGCTGAAAGTTCCGGAAAATAAGAAAAAAGTAAGGCAGCTACACCCGAAACCACTGGGGCGGACATGCTGGTACCACTACTTTCTTTATATGTATTATTAGGCAATGCAGAATAGACATAAACACCAGGTGCAAAAAGATCAACACTTGTCTCCCCATAATTTGTAAATTTAGCCGTAAGATTTTCATTTAAATAACGGCTATTTGCCCCCACTTCAATCAGGTTCCAGGCTTCTTTCTTTCCTTTAATATATTTTCGCGTGGGGTAATTATCAACTATATCCTTGTTTTCTTTGTCGTTACCAGCTGCATGAACGATAAGTACCCCCTTCTTTTGCGCATATCTAATGGCCTTTTCAACAGTGGCCCTTTCAGGTGAATAATGCTTGCCAAAACTCATATTAATCACTTTAGCGCCATTATTAACTGCATAATAAATGGCATTGGCGACATCTTTATCCCTCTCATCTCCATTTGGAACTGTACGTAAAGGAATGATTTTTACATTATCAGCTACTCCACGGGCCCCTAAATTATTCTCTCTGTCAGCTGCAATAATGCCCGCGACATGGGTACCATGGTCTCCCATCATACCAGAAAAATCATCTACTTGATTATTCCCATAATATCGTTCCTTCTTGTTTTCATAATCATCATTTACTAATGACCTCGGATCATAGTCCAGGTTATAACCATAATTCACTTCATAAAGGTAGTGTTCCTCAGCTGGCGTTAAAACACTAACCATAGTCTCATAACTCACTGTGTTTCCAAAATATTTAAGAAGTTTCCCTATCTGAGCAATAGCTTGATTAATAATGGTATCTTCAGATTCAATGGCATTGACAGCCTCGAAAGTTAAAGAGTCTGTATCCAGATAGCTGAGTAAAAGGTTGTAATATCTTGGAATATTTGAAATAATCTCAGAATACTTTAAAAGGGTTTCTTCAGATTTCTGTCTTTTATACTTAAATTCATCCCTAACCTCAACCCAGTATTCGTACTCCTTGTTAGATTCATTAATGTTATTACCGTATTTAGATTTTAAGCGCTTATATTCCCGCGTTAATTCATAGGTGTCATAAACTACATTTTCTTCCGGACCGCCAATAAAATTCCACCCATGCACATCATCGATATATCCATTATTATCATCATCGATCCCATTATTGGGTATCTCATCTTCATTCGTCCAATAACTATCTTTCAAATCCTCGTGGTCTAAATCAAAACCACTATCTATAACAGCAACTAATACTGTTTTAGAAGGTCGGTCATTAAGAAGTTGATAAGCTTTGTCTAGGCTAATCCCGGCAAGTCCATCATCAACCGGATCTAAATGGATCCATTCCTTGGTCTTTAAAGTATCAGCATTATCTGTAAACGATTCTGAGTAAACCGGAATATCGATCATTATAAAAATAACTGCCAATACAGCTAAAGAAAAAAAATTCCTGCCCAATAATCTCATCTCAAAATCAACTAGTTATATATCTTATTATATCGAATATGCAATATTAAAAATAATTTACGTAAATATCTCACGATATGTTATCAACCATGCAATTATATTGTGAATTTCATGATTTTTGAATTCGGAAGTTGACATTTAATGATCCTCCAATCTCAAATTCCATGATATTTTGATTCCTGCTGCGGTTGGGAATTATTGATAATATTATGCTATATTCAGGCTGTGATTTGAGAAATTTTTTCCAGGAGTCATCCAAAACTCAAATGAATCACAAATTGAAATTGAATACGTATAATTTTTGTTTGATGCGATACTATGGAAGAGGAAAGCAGGAAAAATAAAGATCTTCAGTGGAGGAAGATTATCAGAGAACTTGTTCAACCTTTTATTGATTTGTTTCATACTTCTAGGGCTCTGTTTGGCCTGAATTTGTCCTATGCTCTGGAGGGTTTGACATATTTTGGAGTGGTTGGACTATTGGCTATTTTTTTCAACGAATTTATAGGTCTGGATGATATCAAAGCCGGCCAAATGGTAGGCTTTCTTACGGCAGGGATTACCCTGGCCATGCTATTTCTTGGCGCGACGGTCGACTGGCTGGGTGTTCGGAAAGCTATATTGATAGCGCTATCATTCATGCTTGTTGGAAGAGTACTATTATCAATTTCCCCGGCAATTGGTGTTCCAGGTTTATGGCAATCTGCTCACTGGATAGCTATTCTGGGGATTGTAGGTATTATCATAGGCAATGGCATATATCAGCCAGCCGCTTATGCCGGGGTTAAAAAGTTTACCAGCGCAAAAACTTCAGCTATGGGATACGCTATGCTCTATGCCTTAATGAACCTGGGAGGATTCTTGCCAGGGTTGATCTCACCTCCTTTAAGACGGGCTTTCAGCATTACAGGTGTTTTCTGGGTGTATGTAATACTTAATGTGGTAGGAATGATCGTGGTAGCACTAATCATAACCAGGAAAGCTGAAAAAGAAGCTTCTGAAGAAGCCCAGGCAGAAGATAAAGCATTAGGGACACCCGTAATTGATGATGGGGAGGATGAATTAAGTGGAATGACTTTGAAAGAGAAGGCCTCTTTCTATATCCGGAATTTCCCTCTCAGGGATATGCGTTTTCTCTATTTTATCTTTATCCTTATTCCCGTACAAACCTTGTTTGCACATAATTGGTTGACGCTTCCTCAGTATACAAGCAGGGCCTTCGATGGATTTGTCAGTGATAATTTTGAATTTTTCGTTAACCTGAATCCAATATTGATATTTGTCCTTACGCCAATAGTAACAGCTTTTACAGCCAGAAGAAATACATATAAGATGATGATCGTCGGAACATTTATTATGGGCTTTCCAACATTTATCCTGGCTTTTGGTCCAAACATTTACACCCTTATGATCTACCTGATCATTATGACCATAGGTGAAGCCATGTGGCAACCAAGGTTTCTACAATGGGTGGCAGAAATTGCACCCAGAAATATGACTGGCATATATATGGGCATTGGCCAATTCCCATGGTTTCTGACCAAGATCATTACTGCACTGTATTCAGGATGGTTCCTTATGAAATACTGCCCGGCGGATGCTCCTCCATCTGAAATGAACACAGAAATTATGTGGCTGATCTATGGATTTATTGCCATATCATCATCCTTTGGTCTGATAATGGCCAGGAAATGGATGATGAAAGGATTTAAAATCAAACACGAATCAAACAAATAAGCATATGCCTATTGTATATCTGTTAATAGGGATCTTACTTCTTATACTTCTAACCACTGTTGTTAAACTCGATGCATTCTTATCTTTTATACTTGTAGCCATTTGCATGGGGATTGTAACCGGAATGGACCTTTCTGCCATTAGCGGGTCTATTATAACTGGGATGGGGAATACGCTCGGATTTATTGCGATTATACTTGGATTTGGGGCCATGCTTGGCAAGTTGATATCAGATAGCGGAGCCGCACAGCGGATTTCTATAACACTGCTCAACAAATTTGGCAAAAAACATGTGATCTGGGCCTTAACAACAGCCGGTTTTATCGTGGGCGTCCCTCTATTTTATGGTGTTGGTTTTGTGCTACTGGTCCCATTGATGTTCACGATTGCTTACCGGGTGAAGTTACCCGTGGTATACCTTGGCTTACCTATGATCACCGCACTTTCAGCTACACACTGTCTTTTGCCTCCACATCCTGCCCCTACTGCACTGGTCGAACAATTCAATGCCGATATGGGAACAACGATCTTCTATGGGATCATTATTTGTATACCAATAATTCTTATTGCCGGACCAATATTTGCCAGGACCCTTAAGAAAATCAAATCAAATCCTCTCGAAGCATTTTATGATAAAAGAGAATTGAAAGATGAGGAAATGCCTGGATTCGGGATAAGCATTGCAACGGCACTGTTCCCCGTCGTCCTAATGATTGTCGCTTCAGTTTCAAATCAATTTTTTCAAAAAGAATCTGTTTTTCTAGACATAATCAATTTCATTGGCGATCCAACAATAGCAATGGTTCTGGCCGTCATTTTCGCAATATACACCCTGGGTATCCGGCAGAATAAAAAAGTGGCTGATGTTGCAGACTCCCTGGTAGATGGAGTTAAGAGCATCGCCATGATCCTGCTGATTATTGGCGGAGCCGGGGCGCTGAAACAGATCCTGACAGACAGTGGCACAAATGATTACCTGGCTATGTTGTTAAAAGGCATTAATGTTTCACCCATAATTCTTGGCTGGGGAATGGCTGTTGCGATACGTTTATCCATCGGATCAGCAACTGTAGCGGGACTCACTACGGCTGGTATCATCGCTCCGCTGGTAGTACAGACCGGCGCTGACCCAAACCTGATGGTCCTGTCTGTGGGGGCAGGTAGCATCTTCTTTTCTCATGTTAATGATTCTGGTTTCTGGTTGTTTAAAGAATATTTCAACCTTAGTGTGAAAGATACGATAAAAACCTGGTCTACAATGGAAGCCATTCTATCTGTGGCTGCATTGGTGGCCGTCCTGATACTGGATATTTTTGTTTAGTCTATTTGCCTATCTGTTATTTTCTCTTTTGATCTTAAAGAAAGTGATTACATCAATTCTATAAGTCGATCAATTATGAAATAGTACATTTTTATGCATAATGACGGTAATTAAGAATAAATTTATAAATTGAATTTTTAAATTAAATTATCAGATCACTCAAATTTTTACTTATGGATAATATATCCCCAAATGAAAAACTTAGCCAGCTGAAACTTGAACTTCCACCTGCTCCTGAACCTTTGGGAGTATACAAACCATTCCTGATAGTTGGTCGTCTGGTGTATGTTTCCGGTCATGGCCCCATTAAATCAGATGGAAGCCTTATGAAAGGTAAAGTAGGTAAGGATATGGATATGGAAGAAGGCAAAAAAGCTGCCAGGCAGGTAGGGCTTGCAATCCTATCAACCCTAAAATCTAATCTGGATAACCTGAATCGCATAAAAAGGGTGATCAAAGTTCTTGGAATGGTAAATTCCACGACTGACTTTACAAAACATCCCTATGTGATCAATGGATGTAGTGAGGTATTTGCCGAAGTGTTTGGGAAAGAAAATGGTGTTGGTGTCAGGAGCGCGGTTGGTATGGGATCACTTCCGGATAATATTCCGGTCGAAATAGAAGCGGTATTTGAACTGATTTGATATGAGTTCCTCGCATGATTGGTACACTATAGAAGAAATTGAAGATATTGACTCTCCTGCACTGGTCATTTTCAAAGACCGGGTACAGAAGAATATAAAGGAGATGATTAGGATAGTGGGCGATCCGTTGCGATTAATGCCACATATTAAAACCTATAAGATAGCCGAGGTAGTAAAAATGCAATTGGAATCAGGTATTAACAGATTCAAATGTGCTACAATTTCAGAAGCTGAATTACTTGGCATAACAGGTGCGAAATATGCATTACTTGCTTATCAGCCGTCCAATGTAAAATTAAAACGACTGATTCAGTTGAAAACTGCATATCCCGATACCATATTCTCAACGCTTATAGACAATAAATTATCCGCGGATATGATCGATTCATCGTTAAGGGCACTCGGTGAATCGATGGACGTTTACATAGATATTAATAATGGGAATAATCGAACAGGGATCCCGCCTGAAAAAGCACTTGACCTATATGCTTATTGTATTGCATTGAAAGCCATCAATGTTAAGGGACTGCATGTTTATGATGGTCATATTCGCAATCAGAACCCCGGGGAAAGGAAAGAAGCATGTGACAAGGATTTTGCGAAGGTAACATCACTGGCTAATAACCTGAAGCAGAAATATGGAATAATTCCTGAAATTATTGCAGGTGGCTCCCCTACCTTTCCAATTCATGCCACAAGAGAAAATGTGATTTGCAGCCCTGGAACGACATTATTCTGGGATGCAGGATATGGATCGAGATTTCAGGATTTGCCTTTTCTAACCTCCGCCGTTCTCATAACAAGAATAGTTTCAAATCCTTCTAGTGGGCTATATTGTCTGGATCTCGGTCATAAAGCAGTGGCGTCAGAGAATTCACTTGAGAACCGGGTGTTTTTTTTAAATGCAACAGGTTTGAACCCAGTTGGTCATAGCGAAGAACATCTGGTGGTTGAAAACACAAAAGATGATGAATTGAGTGTTGGTGATGTTATATATGGTCTGCCTTATCATATATGTCCAACGACTGCTTTATATAATGAAGTAGTTGTTGTGGAAGACCGGCAGATTATTGATCGCTGGGAAGTAGTAGCCAGGAATAGAAAAATCAATTACTGATTATGCAATTAATATTTGACGCACACCTCGATCTGAGCATGAATGCGATGCAATGGAATCGCGATCTGAGGAATACCGTTTATCAGATCCGGGAAATGGAACACGGTTTGAATGATAAACCGGACAGGGGTAAAGGGACTGTTGCCTTCCCGGAAATGAGAGAAGGGAATATAGGCCTGGTAGTAGCTACTCAAATAGCACGTTATGTAAAGAAAGGAAATGATCTCCCCGGATGGAATTCACCAGAACAGGCATGGGCGCAGACACAGGCACAGCTGGCCTGGTATAGAGCCATGGAAGAAGAGGGCGAAATGGTACAGGTTGTCAACCTCTCCTCCTTGTATAATCAAATGAAAAGATGGATGGGCAATGATGAACCTGGCAAAAAACCAATTGGCTATATATTAAGTCTTGAAGGCGCCGATTCAATCATTAACCTAAATTATTTGGAAAAAAGCTACGAGCAAGGATTGCGTGCGCTGGGACCTGCTCATTATGGTCCGGGAACATACGCACAAGGGACGGATGCATCTGGTGGATTAGGTGTTAAAGGCATTGAACTTTTGAGTGAAATGGAAAACCTGAACATCATTTTGGATACGACGCATTTATGTGAGGAAAGTTTTTGGGAAGCTCTTCGAAATTTTAAAGGCCCCGTCTGGGCCAGTCACTCTAATGTGAGGGCCCTGGTTGATCACAACCGGCAACTTAGCGATGATCAGATCAAGGCGCTGCTGGAAAGAGGCGCGGTCATTGGAGTTGCTATGGATGCGTGGATGATGAAACCGGGTTGGATACGTGGAAAGTCAATTCCTGAAGAAATGGGTGTCAATCTTAATATCCTTATTGATCATCTGGACCATATATGCCAGATCGCAGGGAATACTTTCCATGTGGGAATAGGCTCTGACCTTGACGGTGCTTTCGGTAAGGAACAGTGCCCTCACGATCTGGACTCAATAAGTGATTTACAGAAATTGCCTGAACTTCTTATGGCAAGAGGGTACTCAGAAGGAGATGTTGAAAATATCATGCATAAGAACTTCATTCGGTTTTTAAAAGAAGCCTGGGAAGATTAGGCTAGTATAAAAGGAACCCAAAAAAGGCAAAATATTGAAGGATTCAAAATGGGTTGTTGATATTGTTTGCCTTTATTTTGACATGATTCACCTTTAATAGAATAGGCATTAGGGATTATCCCTGAATGATTATTCCAATTTTGTCGAATCCTGAATATTAATTAATTTGTAATCTAATGAAAATGAGACCTACTTCTATAGCTTTATTGTTAGGAATTCTGCTATTGAATTCCTGCATGGAACAGAAATCAGATCGATATAATGACATCACTTTTTCTAAACTATTGACTGATAACCGGATTGATCCTATGGGAATAGACAATATTAATCCCGGTTTTACCTGGATAGCGGAATCGGGTATTTCTGAGAACAATCAGACTGCTTATCAGATCCTTGTGGCCAGCACTCCCTTTTTATTAGATAAAAATGAAGGAGACATATGGGATTCCGGGAAGATCAGTTCGGAGCAATCCGTAAACGTGAAATATGGCGGACCTGTAGTAAAATCCAGGAAAAGATATTATTGGAAGGTTAGATTATGGGATAAATCAGGCAATCCTTCTAAGTTCAGCCAATTAGCGAAATGGGAAATGGGATTGCTAAATCCTGGCTTATGGCGGGCAGATTGGATCAGCGCCCCCCGGTTATTCGACTGGAGCAAACGCGATCAGCAAAGGAAGCAGATCGCTAAGGATGCACCTCCTGAACGGGAAGAACCCTCCCCGATATTCCGAAAGGAATTTATTATTGATGGTAATGCTAAATCCGCAAGGGCATATATCAGCGGCCTTGGTTATTATGAGCTTTATATAAACGGACAGAAAGTGGGGAATAACATATTGGATCCTGCCTTTACTGCATATGATAAAAAAGTATTATATGTAACTCATGACATCTCAGAATATCTTAACGACAGTTTGAATGCGGTTGGTGTAATGCTGGGGAATGGATGGTATAATATGTTTTCCAGAGGTGTATGGAGTTTTGACAGATCTCCATGGCGGGCAGATCCTGCATTCCGGCTGCAAATTCGAATCGCCAGCAGCCTGGGAACAATACAGCAGGTGCTTAGCGATACATCCTGGACATGCAGTCCCGGACCCGTAATATTTAATAGTATACGACAGGGAGAAGAATACGATGCCACATTGGAACAAGCAGGCTGGTGCAGCCCTGGATTTTATGAAAATGACTGGTTCCCAGTCAGGAAAGTCAGGGGTCCGGAAGGTAAAATGGCCGCACAAAACCTTCCTCCGATCAGGATTCTTAAAAAGATCAAGCCTGAAAGAATCTATAAAACATCTGAAAATACGCTGGTTTGTGATTTTGGGCAAAATATGGCAGGTTTTATTGAGTTTTCGGCCAATACAGAAACGGGCAGAAAGATACGGTTCAAATATGGAGAAAAACTCTATCCGGATGGAACGGTCGATCAAAGAAATATCGATGGGCTGGTTGCAGAATCTACTTTCCAGACCGATGTATATGTTACTAAAGGAGGAGGCCCTGAGGTCTGGCACCCCAGGTTTACCTATCATGGTTTTCAATATGTCGAGATAGAGGGTTTCGATGAATTGGCCATCAATAATATTAAAGCTTGTGCAGTGAGTACCTCAATATCAAAAACAGGTTCATTCTCCTGCTCGAACGATTTGCTGAATAGCATTCAAAGCTCAACTGAATGGTCTTTCATAAACAACTTTCATGGATATCCCACTGATTGTCCACACCGTGAAAAAAATGGTTGGACCGGGGATGCCCAACTGGCCTGTGATATGGCATTGTATAACTATGATATTGCTAACTCTTATGATAAATGGATAGGCGATATTGTCGATTCGCAATTGCCAACAGGAATGGTGTCAGCTATTGTTCCGACAGGAGGTTGGGGATATTACTGGGGTAATGGGCCTGCATGGGATTATGCCCTTCTTATCCTTCCCTGGAAAACATATGTATATACTGGCAATAGGGAGATCCTTCAAAAGTACTATCCTGCAATGAAAAAATATATCGAGTTCCTTTCAGGGACTGCTGAGGATTATATAGTGCATTGGGGATTAGGCGATTGGGTACCTGTAAGAGCTAAAACACCAGCACAGTTAATCACAACTGCCTATTACTATCAGGACGCAATACTCATGTCAAAAATAGCAGGAGTTCTGGGTAATGATATTGATGTGAACCGATATGCTTCGCTTGCAGCCAACATTAAGTCGGCGTTTGAAAAACAGTTTATAGATAGATCAACAAATATTGTTGGGAACGGGACTCAAACCGCGCTTAGTTGTCCATTGTTTTTTAATATGCTCGATGCCGATCTGGCTTATGAGGTTTTAAATAATCTGGTTGAAAATATAGAAAACAACGATTTCAATCTTGATTTCGGGGTACTTGGTTCAAAATTCGTCCCAAATACCCTGGCCGAGATGGGTAAAATCGATGTCGCCTATAATATGATAAATACCACAGATTTCCCCGGATGGGGTCACTGGATGAGCCAGGGCGCCACTACCTTATGGGAAGACTGGGAAGGGGAAAGCTCCAGAAACCATATTTTCTTCGGGGATGTAAGTGCCTGGTTCTACAAATATCTGGGAGGTATCAGGCCTGATGAACAAAACCCGGGATATAAACATTTCATTATCAATCCTTATTTCCCCGATGACCTGACCTGGGTAAAAACAAGTACCGAATCCCGATATGGCAAGATAGAAAGTAATTGGGAAAGAAACGGAGATGCCGTATCGTTCTCCGTCCGGATACCATTTAATACTACAGCAAAAGTAGTACTTCCAGGCAACATATCTTATTCGGTAAAATCAAAAGAAAATGAGGAGGTTAGCTTTGATCAAATTAAGGAAGACCATGAAAAAATAGAACTTATTCTTTCCGCTGTTAGATATAATATAAAATTCAATTACCAGTAATTGATTGCCGATTTAGGTTGACAAATTATCATAATATGATTTACATTGTCAAATGAGATTTCTCTTTAGGGATAGTTTGTCCAAAGCAAGAATATTTCGCAACATACTTCGACACTTCCCGTACAAAGAAATAAAACATTTTTTAATGTATTTGACAGAAATGAGAGACCGATTTGCCATTTTTAGTAATCAAACGGGATTGAAATATTTAATAATTGTATTGACGATGCAATTTTTGCTGTCTCTTATGATAAATCCTTTACTAAATGGTTATACTAATGCCGTCCAAATAACCTGTGAGCAAAATGAAAACTTAGAAGAAATCCATGAAATGCAGGAATTCTTGATTAAGGAAAATAATTCCAAAACCGTCTTTAGTAAAGATTCCATTGGGGAATTCATAACATTACCATTGCGCTTAAATTACATGTGCCTGATCGATATCCAGCTTCCTCCTCCAAAAACGGTTTAAATACTACTCAAAATCCTGTATTTCTTGAGTTGCCTCAAGAATAGCTCTAAAAACAGGTTGTAGGCCTTCATTAAAATTTTAATTCGTTTTTAAAAATTGTTGTCGGAAATGAAAAAAATATTCTTCATTATTTTAGCAATGGGATTAAGTCAAGTTGCAAAATCACAGTATATAAATGATTCTTATACTCTTTACACAAAGGAATACATCAAGTTATCTCCGCTTGATTTTAAACATAATCGTTTTCAAAAAAAACCCAATACATCTTTTGTGGAAGTGAAATCTTTGAAAAGAATCAAATTAAGCAGTCCAAATTACAAAAACCATTTTGATAAATTTCAGGCTGATATGATAAGTTCAATGACAATTGTATCTAGACCCATAAAATTAAAGGGGCCAAATTACAAGAACAGGGGATTTAAATAGTTTTTTTTTGAGTTTTTCAAAAATTATCCGTTTGAGGCTGTACTGAAAAGTCAGCCTCTTTTTACTTTTAGTTGAGTTACCCCTTCACTCTAATTGAAACACATACTTATTGTTGTATTTTAGAATACCTGTGGCTATAATCTTTAGAATGATATAATTTCCCCAAATTGAGTTAATGGCAAGAATCTCATTTGGTCAATTGTTGTTCGGACGGATTATAATTAAATTGTCATTGGATGGAAATTCTTTGAGACAGGCCTGAGGAAGACTATGAAATTAAGGGGACCCGGGATATAGCTAGACTATAGGAATTACCCTAAATCCGCATATTTCTGCAATGCTCCCTCATTAAGAATGAGAATTTCTTTATCCTCCTCTTCAATCACACATTCATTTTTGAACTCCTTCATGACGCGGATAGTGCTTTCTTTGGTCAATCCAGTCAAGTCTGCTATCTCTTGCCGAGTAATGTACTTGATGGAACCATTTTTGAACACATCATTTTTGAGATATAGCAAAGCTTCGGCTATACGTCCTTCCATGTTCTTTTGTGTGAGCGTAACAAATTGACTAAATGTATGAATACTGCTCTCCGAAAAGCACCTGATAAATTCTTCAGCAAATACGGAATTTTTACGAATTACGTCCTTAAATACCTTTACATCTATGAAACAGGCTTTGGTATCCATAAGGGCCATCAATGAAGAATGGTGACGCATATCTACGTACATACCAGGTCCACCGCTGATCAGGTAAGGTTGAACGATTGAAATAATAAGATTTTTTCCCCTGGGGCCTTCAATATAATCCTTGCCAAGACCTTCACTGATTATAACAATGTGGGATAAGGGTGAACCTTGTTTGAAAATAATTTCACCTTTCTTGAAAAAAACTTCTGTACGATTTTCATTCAGCAATTCGAGTTCTTTATCGTTCAATAATTCGAAAAGAACATTTCGCCTAAAACAATGCCTGCACTCCAGGCATTTTTTCTTGTTATAATCTACCATCTCTCCCCGTTTATCTCAATAATTTCGTCAAAATATGAAACCGAGCTTAAAAATACAACGATTTTTGTTCATATTAATATGATATAAATCATATTTATCCGAATCTATATCAAAATTTTGTCAAAAATAATCAATTGAATGTATCTATTAAATCTTAGGCAACAAATTGATAAAAAATACAATAAGGATCATTTTTGCTTTGGAATTATCTATTTTTCTTAATTAAGACCAGAATGTTATTTTTTCTACTTTTTGGATAAACATAAAATGGATAAGATTCCTGATCATTATTAACAGTTTTACTGAAATATCCATGATGCGGCAGGGAGTTAGAGATTCGAGATTTGAGTTGATTATTACACTTTATTTATTTTTTTCAGAGTCCATTAAAGATATTTTCTCCCAATATCCGGCATCAGCTATATCAGTTCACAAAAATGTAGTGATTAACAGGCTAAAGATTTAACATGATAATACATACGATGATGAAATTATTCACAAGCAAAACGAAAAGGCGGGCGAGAGAAATTCTTCCAATACTGTTCATCCTTTTATTGGGATTTACTTCTTGCGCGTATTACGAAAAGCCACTACCTGATGTTCCTATGGATGTAAGCTTTTCAGAGGATTTGATCCCGTATTTTGAAACAAGCTGTGCAACTACGGGATGTCACAACAATGGAGGTATTCCACCTGATCTATCAGAAGATTTTGCATATGCATCTCTAACAGGTGGCGGTTATATTGATACTGACAATCCGGAACAAAGTCTTTTATATACCAAAATTGCACCAGGTGGTTCTATGGAAATATACAGTTCGCCCGGGGATACCCAGATGGTGTTAATATGGATTGAAGAAGGAGCTGAAAACAATTAAAATATATAAAGAAATGAAAAATCTAAAAATTATAACTTTCGTGCTATTAGCGAATTCCATGTTATTCATTGTTAGTGGAGCGATGGCACAGGATGAAGAAAAATCGAAACCAAGACCACAACGCAAAGCATTTGAAAGTGCAGTACTACTTGAGAATCAAACGGATGTAATCAATGCTTCTAAAACCCTGGAATGGAATATCCAGCACCGTTTTGGCACGGTGAGAAACGGGGCTTCCGATCTTTATGGAGTTTTTGCACCCTCCAATATCAGGTTGGGTTTCACTTATTCTATCATCGACCGGTTAAGCATCGGATTTGGTCTCTCAAAGGTAATTGTGACAAATCCTTATGTTGATCTTAATATTAAAGGGAAGATCCTTCAACAGGGACGTGATGGTGGGAGTCCATTTAACCTGACCTTCTATGGAAATATGGTGATAGATACCCGAAACGAAGATAATTTCGCCACACAACTTCACAGGTATTCCTATTTTTCAGAATTGATCCTATCCAGAAGGCTCTCAAAGAAATTTTCACTTCAATTAGCCCCACAATGGTCACATTTTAATGCTGTGGATACCTTATACAGCAATGATGTCTTTGGATTGCATATTGGAGCCAGGTTCAAGGTGAGCTCTCAGGGCTCCATAATTTTCGACTGGACAGAGCCATTTACTGAGCATGCCATAAACAATGCAAGCGAACCGTATCAGAGAGACGCAGGCCCTTATAGG
Organism: uncultured Cytophagales bacterium; assembly: GCA_942491935.1. Taxonomy (GTDB): domain Bacteria; phylum Bacteroidota; class Bacteroidia; order Cytophagales; family Cyclobacteriaceae; genus JAGTVG01. The sequence goes on along the minus strand of CALOCZ010000066.1, from coordinate 347 downwards.
AATGTATCATTCGGTTACGAGGTGGCGACCAGTGCCCATGCTTTTCAATTCTTTTTCAGTGTTTACGGGGACATTCTTCCTCAATATAACTTGACTTACAATACCAATGAATTCATAAAGGATGTGGATGGAGACAATAAGCTTTCATTTCGTGTAGGTTTCAACATGACTAGATTATGGGGATTTTAATTTTTTAATATATGGATAAAAACGATAAAAAAAACAACCGTAGAAATTTCTTAAAAAACGGTTTAACAGTGGGTGGATCTATGTTAGCTATGGGCATGGGCCCGACAATAGCTAAGGGTTCAACCGGTGGAGGCAATTCATCAGGCGAAAAAATAAAG